>NZ_JAUEQY010000051.1 GCF_030406325.1 Actinomadura sp. DC4
TGGGTGGTGAGGCGTTCGACGAGGATGATGAGAACGTCGTGACCGCGCTGGCCACGGCGGCCGGCGTCGCGATCGAGAACGCGCGCCTCTACCAGGACGCGCGGCGCCGCGAACGCTGGCTGCAGGCCCATGCGGAGGTCTCCACAGCATTGCTGTCCGGCACCGCCTCGGGGGACGTCCTCGACCTGGTGGTACGGCGCGCGAGGGAGATGTGCGACGCGGATCTGGCGGCCGTCGCGCTGGCCGACGACGCGTCGGAGCAGTTGGAGGTTCAGGTCGCCGACGGTCTCAACGCCGAGGCGGTCGAGCGCATCCACGTGCCGTTCGACGAGTCGCTCGGTGGGGAGGTGTACCACACCGGGACCTCGCTCGTGCTGGTGGACGGCGACGAGGAGGTACGCAGGTCCGGGATTCCCTCTCGTGTTCCGCTGGGGCCGGTTCTGATAGTGCCGCTCGGCGTCGGCGACGCCGCGCGAGGCGTACTGACGGTCGTCAACCTGCCGGGCCACGCGGCGTTCGGTGAGCCCGTACGGCGGCTGCTGGAGACGTTCGCCGCGCAGGCGGCCATCGCCCTGGAGCTGGCCGAACGCCGGCGGGACGCCGAACGGCTCGTCGTCTTGGAGGACCGGGACCGGATCGCCAAGGACCTGCACGACACGGTCATCCAGCGGCTGTTCGCGATCGCCATGACGCTGATGAGCGCCATCAAGATCACCCAGAAGCGCGACGTCGCCGTACGGGTCCAGCGCGCCGTCGACGACCTGGACGACACGATCCGGCAGGTCCGCTCCACCGTCTTCGCGCTGCAGACCTCGGGGGAGGACGAGCCGACGCTGCGGACGCGGCTGTACGGAGTCATCGACGAAGCGGCCGAGAGCCTGGGCTTCGCGCCCGCGTTGCGGCTGGACGGGCTGCTCGACACGGTCGTCGACGTCGGCACCGGCGAGCACCTGATCGCGGTCCTGCAGGAGGCCCTGTCCAACGTGGCGCGGCACGCGCACGCGACCCGCACGGACGTGAGCGTCGTCGCCGGTGCGGACCTGCTGCTGTGCGTCGCCGATGACGGCGTCGGCATTCCCGCGACAGGACGGCGCAGCGGCCTGGCCAACATGGCGTCGCGCGCCAAGAGCCTGGGCGGCGCGTTCGCGACGCGTTCCGGTGAGACCGGCGGGACGGTGCTCGAATGGCGGGTGCCACTCCGCTCGGATGGCGCGTAGCGCCTCCACTTGGCCGGCGTTTGCCCGGTGACACCCGACCGGACGGGACGAAGGTCCCGCTCGCGGCCCTGCTTTCGCCTCTGCGACGCCCTGGTCCGATGGCGTTGAGTAAAGGCATCCGGAAACGATCCGGTGCCCCAAAAAGAGGTGAGTTGAAATGGCAGTCGCCGACCACATGCCCCGAATCCAGCGCCATTCTCACGACACGGAGCAGGAAGAGGCGCGGACGGGGGCGCCGGCCGTCCGCTACGTGTGGGGGCTCGCCCGGCTGTCCCTGGGCTTCGTCTTCGCCTGGGCGTTCCTGGACAAGCTGTTCGGGCTCGGCCACGAGACCGCCTCCAAGCAGGCCTGGATCCACGGCGGCCACCCGACGCTGGGATTCCTGAAGTTCTCCGCGACCGGCCCGTTCAAGGGTTTCTACCAGGACATCGCCGGCACTGCCTGGGCCGACTGGCTGTTCATGCTCGGCCTCGCCGGGATCGGCGCGGCGCTCCTGCTGGGCATCGGCATGCGCCTCGCGGCCATCGCGGGCCCGGTCATGCTCGTCATGATGTGGAGCGTCGTCCTGCCCCCTGAGAACCACGTCTTCATGGACGAGCACCTCATTTACGCGCTGCTCATCATCGGCCTCGCGCTCGTCGGTGCCGGTGGCACGATCGGCCTCGGCCGCTGGTGGGAGAAGACCCGCCTGGTCCAGCGCTTCCCCATTCTCAAGTGACACCGAACAAAGAGGGCGCGGGCGAAAGCCCGCGCCCTCTTTGTTTTTCGTCCTCGGCCGTGAAGAAAGGAAAATGACGATGAACCCGGTAGGGCGCGAACCGCGGGAGCTCGTTCACGAGCCGCCAGAGCCGGAAAGGCTCGGGCTGACCGACGCACAGGCGGCGAGCATCCGGCGCTCCGCAGGGCCGAACGCGATCCGCGGTCACCGGACGCGCCCACTCACTGTGCTGGGCCGCCAGCTGCGCAGCCCGCTGCTGGCACTCCTCACGGCGGCGGCGGTCGTCTCCTTCCTCGTCGCCGAGCGAACCGACACGGTCGTCATCGCCGTCATCGTGACGATGAGCGTGGGCCTCGGGTTCGTCAACGAGTACCGTGCCGAGCGCGCCGTGAACGCGCTTCACGACCGGCTCCGGCACCGGGCGCTCGTCCGACGTGACGGTCATCTGGTATCCCGCGATGTCGCCGACCTGGTACCCGGCGACGTGGTCGAGCTGCGACCGGGAGCCGTCATCCCGGCCGACGGTCCGGCTCACGACCGCCCGGGCGCTCCAGTGCGACGAGTCCGTGCTGAGCGGTGAGGCCCTCCCGGTGGCGAAGGCGACGGCGACGCCGGATCGCCGTTGGTCTGGGGGAGCGGCAGGCGCCCACAGCTCTTCTCGCTGGCGATAGCGGTCGGGATCACTCCGCAGCTTCTTCCCGCCGTGGTCACGACCAGCCTCGCGACCGGAGCGCGGCGGTTGAGCCATCTGAAGGTGCTGGTCGAACGCCTGGTCGTCATTGAGGATCTCGGTGATATCGAGGTCCTGTTCACCGACAGGACCGGCACTCTGCCCCAGGCCGACATCGCACTGCGGGAGGCGACGGGACCCGACGGCGCCGGCGGGGAGACGACGTTGCTGTACGGCCTGCTGTGCACCGGGGCGGGTGGTGCGGAGGCAGCCGACCCGCTCGACGCCGCATTGTGGCGCGCGCCTGCCGCCAAGAGGCTCCCCACCGCACGGTGCCGGCGACTCGACGAACTGCCGTTCGACCACGAGCGGCGGATGGCGTCCGTTCTGGTCGAGCGCCCCGACGGTGCATCCATGCTCGTCACCAACGGTGGGTGGCAGAACGAGTGCGGGTGCGTGAGATCGATGAGGACGAGGGCGGACGGCTGCTGCTCGCCACCTACGACCTGGGCAGAGACAAGCTGTATGGGCACATCAAGAAGCCAAGAAGCAGGTCCTCACGCCACCGACGAACACCTACGCGACGTCATCAACAGGGCGAACGTTGCTTGATGCGGCACTGGTCACCATCATTGGCGATCTCGACGACCCGTGTGCTATGCCTGAATAGGTCGGTAGGTGTGAACCGGCTGACCATCAGCCACCTTTGGAGCTGATCATGGTGCTCAGCGAACCTGGCTGCGGGGACTGCTACGAGGCGGCCATGGTCTCGGCCGAACGCCAGTACAACACGTTGATCAGGATCGTGAACGAACAGGCGATAGCACGCCGCACGGCGATGCTGGTCGCTCATGGCCTGCCGCCGGAGATGGTTTTCCAGGAAGTCGCGGGCGCGATCGGGGCTGCGCACAGTGCCGACTACAGCCTCATCAGCCGGTACGAGCCGGATCAGACCATGTCCGTGGTCGCGTTCTGGGCCGCGCCAGATGCGGCCGGTTTGGGAATTCCCGCCGAGCTGCGATGGGAGCCCGGTCTACGGTGGCAAATGGACGCGAGCACATGCGCCGCGGAGACCCTGCGGACCGGCAAGCCCGTCCGGCGTCCGGCCGACCAGATCGGCGGTGATGTCGGCAGCTGGGTCAGATCATTGGGCTCCGGGCACGTCCTCGCTTGTCCTATCAAGATCCGGGACGAGGTGTGGGGTGAGATGGCACTGTTGTATCGAGGACTCAAGCCACCGCCTGAGGACACCGAGCAACAGGTGTCCGACTTCGTGGAACTGGCAGGCTGCACGATCGCCCAGGCCGAGAGCCGGACCGAGCTCATCGCGTCTCGGGCCCGCCTGGTCAGGGTCTTCGACGCCGCACGCCGGGGCCTCGAACGCGACCTGCACGACGGCATCCAGCAGCGCCTCGTCTCTCTCGGCCTCCAGTTGCGCGAGGCGCAGGCCTGCTTGCCCTCCGGTCAGCGAGCGCTCGAAGGACACCTCCAGCACATCGACGAGGATCTGGCGGAGGTCATGCGCCAGATCCATGAGATATCCCACGGCCTGCGTCCGGCGCTACTCTCGCGCGGCGGTCTGGCCGTCGCGCTCCCCTCGCTGGCGCGCGGTTTCAAAGTACTGGTCGATTTCGAGATCAATCTCCCGGACCAGCTGGACGAATCTACCGAGATGGCCATCTACTATCTCGTCTCCGAAGCGCTGACGAACGTCGCCAAGCATTCCAACGCCGACCGGGCCACCGTTCAGGCGGGTCGCGATGATGACGCCGTCTGGGTCGCGATCCACGATGACGGGAACGGCGGGGCCCATCCCCGTCGAGGCTCAGGCATTGTCGGCCTTCAGGATCGCATCGAAGCCCTCGGAGGGACCTTCAAGATCACCAGCCCGCCAGGCGAAGGCACCGCGATACGAGCGACCGTACCGGCGTAGGGCATGACGCCGCGGCCCCTCGTACGTTCATGGTCGCCTCCGGTCAGTGCAGTTCACGCTTCAGGCGGAGCGAGCGCCTTCGGACAGTCGCGCGCACATGGCAGGCGGCGGCAGTATCGAATTCTTTCCCCGGCGGCCGATCCAGAGGAAGAACGCCACGAGGCACCAGCGGAAGCAGACCCGCCGGTTGCGCGGCGCCGGACGAGCCGGACCGTTTCGCGGTGATCTTGACGTCTCTGGCCTGGAGTTGCTGGGTGATCGCGGCGTTGCTGAGCGCCGTCGGCAGGCGGCTGGTGAAGCTCTTGCCGTCGGCGAGGTTCCGCGTACGCCGCCGTGGTCGTCGACCGTGACGGCACGGACCTGGCCGGCGGAGACCTTCGCGGCGAAGTCGCTGTAGGTGAGCGAGGGTGTCTTGTTGCCACCCGCCGTCATCATCGGCACCACGATGAGCACGGCCGGTCCCGCCCTCGCGTGACCTCGGCCCGGGCGGATAGCTCCCTGGTCGCTGGTCCCGCCGTTGTCGGGACCTTGGTCTCTGCCGGGCGACGGCCACCGATGGTGCGGTTGGGGGCGAGACCAGGAGGGATCATGAAGTCCATTACCGTGGCACCGGCGTCGGCCGATGAGGTCGCCGCCTTTCTCATCGAGGCGGCCGGGCAGGCTCCCTCGGTGCACAACACCCAGCCGTGGTGGTTCGGCGTACGAGGATCGCGGCTGACCGTGCACGCCGATGCGGACCGGCGGCTCGACGTAGCCGATCCGGACGGCCGCGAGATGCTCATCAGCTGCGGTGCCGCGTTGTTCACGCTCCGGCTGGCCGCCCGCCATCTCGGTTACGCGGCCGAGGAACGGCTGTGGCCCGACCCCGAGCGGACGATGCTGCTCGCCGACGTCGACATCGCCCGGCAGCGGCCCGCGACCGCCGATGAGCAGCGGATGTTCGCGCAGGTATCGCGGCGCCGTACGCATCGCGGCGGGTTCACGCCCGAGAGACCACCGCCCGCCCTGTTGTCGAAGCTCTCGAACGAGGCGCGGCGCGAAGGCGCGTCGTTGCGGCTCGTCGCCGATCCACGCGCACGCCAGGCGATGGCCGCGCTGTCGGAGACCGCCGAGCAGACGCAGCGCCTCAGCGTCGACTACACGACCGAGGTGGCCCGCTGGGCGCCCGCCCCTGGCGACCACCGTAACGACGGCGTCCAGCCCGGTGCGTATCCGCGTGAACCCCGCCACACCGCCCCGTACTTCGCCACGCGTGACTTCGCCCGCGGACAGGGCTGGGGCCACCACGACGGCGACTCACGTGACGCGACCGGCACGGTCGCGCTGCTGATGACGCCCGGCGATACCCCCGCCGACTGGCTGAACGCCGGGATGGCCTTGCAGCGGGTGCTGCTGTGCGCCGCGGAGGAGGACGTGTCGGCCGCGTTCCACACTCAGGCGCTCGAACTCCCCGAGCTCAGGGACTTCATCCGCACACGGTTCTGCGGCGGTGCGCACCCCCAGATGCTCATGCGGCTCGGACACACCGGAGGCGAACCCGCTGACGGCGTACGCCGTCCGGAGACCGACATCGCGCGGGACGAGCCGTGAGTCGTACGAACGACAAGACGCCCAACGGACCGGAGGCACCGTGAACGCGCTCGATGTGGCCCGCTGGCAGTTCGGGATCACGACCGTCTACCACTTCATCTTCGTGCCGCTCACCATCGGCCTGTCGGTCCTGGTGGCCATGATGCAGACGGCCTGGTACCTCAAGAAGGATCCGCTGTACCTGAGGATGACCCGGTTCTTCGGCACCCTGTTCCTGATCAATTTCGCGATGGGCGTCGTCACCGGCATCGTGCAGGAGTTCCAATTCGGGATGAACTGGTCGGACTACTCGCGGTTCGTCGGCGACGTGTTCGGCGCACCGCTGGCCATGGAGGGGCTGCTCGCCTTCTTCCTGGAATCGACGTTCCTCGGACTGTGGATCTTCGGGTGGGACAAGCTCTCTCCGCGCCTGCACCTGGCCACGATCTGGCTCGCCGCCATCGGCACCAACCTGTCGGCGTACTTCATCCTCGCCGCGAACTCCTGGATGCAGCATCCCGTCGGCTACCGGATCAATCCGGTCACCCACCGCGCGGAGCTGACCAGCATCGGGAAGCTGCTGACCAACTCCACCACCCTGGTCACCTACCCCCACGTGCTGAGCGGCGCGTTCATCACCGGCGGCGTCTTCATCGTCGGGGTCAGCGCCTGGCATCTCATGCGTGGCCACGAGGTGGCGCTGTTCCGGCGCGCGATGCGGCTCGGGCTGGTCGTGTCGCTGGTCGCCGCGGCCGCCACGACCGTCTCCGGGGATCTGCAGGCCCGGATCATGACCAAGCAGCAGCCGATGAAGATGGCCGCCGCCGAGGCGCTCTACACGACCTCCACGCCCGCGTCGTTCTCCCTGTTCACCATCGGCTCCCTGGACGGCGGCCAGGAGATCTGGAGCGTACGGGTCCCGCACGTCCTGTCCTTCATGGCCACCGGCGACCCGAACGGGAAGGTCGAGGGCATCAACGACGTCCAGGGCTCCTACGAACGCAAGTACGGCGCCGGCGACTACAAGCCCGTCGTCCCGGTGACGTACTGGTCCTTCCGCCTCATGATCGGTTTTGGCTTCCTCGCCGGACTGCTCGCGATCGCCGGACTGTGGTTCCTGCGCCGGGGCCGGGACAGTCGCTGGTTCCACCGCGCGGCGCTGGCCTGCATGGCGCTTCCGTACCTCGCCAACACGATGGGCTGGATCTTCACCGAGATGGGCCGTCAGCCCTGGACGGTGATGGGCGTGCTGCGCACGAAGGACAGCGCCTCCCCGGGAGTGGGGACCGCCTCGGTCGTGACCTCCCTGTCGGTCTTCACGCTGCTCTACGCGGCCCTGGCCGTCGTCGCCGGCGTCCTCATGGTCCGGCAGGTGAGGTCGGGACCGCCGCCGGAGTCGGGCGATGCCGCCTCCGACGAGCCCGTACCCGCCTTCTCGTACTGACCTGGAGACCTCGATGGAACTCACGACCGTCTGGTTCATCCTCATCGCGGTGCTGTGGACCGGCTATTTCGTCCTGGAAGGCTTCGACTTCGGGGTGGGCATGCTGCTGCCCGTCCTGGCCCCGCGCCGTGACCGCCACAGCGACACCGATCGCCGGGTGCTCATCAACACGATCGGCCCGGTCTGGGACGGCAACGAGGTCTGGCTGCTCGTTGCCGGAGGTGCGACCTTCGCGGCGTTCCCCGAGTGGTACGCCTCGTTGTTCAGCGGCTTCTACCTGCCGCTGTTGATCATTTTGGTCGCGCTCATCGTCCGGGGTGTCGCGTTCGAGTTCCGCGGCAAGATCGACGGTGGCCGGTGGCGGCGCAACTGGGACCGGGCGATCTTCTGGGGATCCGCGGTGCCGGCGTTCCTGTGGGGCGTGGCGTTCGCGAACCTCGTCCGCGGCGTGCCGCTCGACGCCCGCCACGAGTTCACCGGGAACCTCCTCACGCTGCTGAACCCGTACGCGCTGCTGGGCGGCCTGACCACGCTCGGACTGTTCGCGCTGCACGGCGCGGTCTTCCTCGCGCTGAAGACCGACGGCGAGATCCGTGCACGTGCGCGGGCCCTGATCGGCCGATGGTGGCCGCCGGTGGTCGCGATCGCCGCCGCCTTCCTCACGATCACGCAGGTCGAATACGGCAGGACGGCGACGTGGGCCACCGCGCTCGCCGCCGCGCTCGCCCTTGCGGGAGGCGTCGCCATGGGGGCCCGGGGCCGTGAGGGCCGGGCCTTCGCCGGAACCGCGGTGGCCATCGTGCTCACCGTCGCCACGCTCTTCGGGAATCTCTGGCCGGACGTCATGCCCTCCAGCACCGACCCGGCGTACGGCCTCACGGTGCACAACGCCGCGTCCGCGCACTACACGCTGACCGTGATGACGTGGGTCGCGGTGGTCTTCACCCCGGTGGTCCTCGCCTACCAGGGCTGGACGTACTGGGTCTTCCGCAAGCGCCTGACCCGTACGGTCGTCCCGCCGAGGAACGGCGGGCGGCCCGAGGCGGGAAGGACGGCGGCGTGAGACCGCTCGATCCCCGCCTGTTGCGGTACGCGGACGCCGCGCGGGTCCATCTGATCGGCACCGTCGCCCTGGGCGCGGTGGTGACCGGGCTGGTGCTCGCCCAGGCCGGCCTGCTGGCGCACGCGCTCGCCGGAGCCGGGCCCCGTACGGCGACGCTCGCGGCACTGGCCGCGGTGATCGTGGCGCGCGCCCTCGCCTCCTACGGAGGCGAGGTGAGCGCGTTGCGCGCCGCCGCGACGGTGAAGTCCCAGCTCAGGCGGAAACTCGTCACACGCGCGTTGCCGGGCGGCACCGGGAAGAGCGCGGGGGAGGTCGTGACGCTGGCTACCCGCGGTCTGGACGCGCTCGACGCCTACTTCGCCCGCTACCTGCCACAACTCGTCCTCGCCTGCCTGACCCCGCTCGCCGTCCTGGCCGTCGTCGGCGGCACCGACCTCCTGTCCGCGGTGGTCATCGCGGTGACGCTGCCGCTCATCCCGATCTTCATGATCCTGGTCGGCCTGCACACCAGGGCGAGGACCGAACGGCAGTGGCACCTGCTCGAACGCCTGGGCGGCCACTTCCTCGACGTGGTGGAGGGCCTTCCGACACTGAAGGTCTTCGGCCGTGCCAAGGCACAGGCCAGGGTCATCCGCGACATCACCGACGCCCACCGGCGCGCCACCATGTCCACCCTGCGCGTCGCGTTCCTGTCCGCGCTCGTGCTGGAACTGCTGTCCACCCTCGCCGTCGCACTCGTCGCGGTGGAGGTCGGCCTGCGCCTGCTCGCCGGCGGTATGCGATACGAGACGGCGCTGTTCGTGCTCCTGCTGGCGCCGGAGGCGTACCTGCCGCTGCGAGCGGTCGGCGCGCAGTTCCACGCGAGCATGGAAGGCGTCACCGCGGCGCAGAGCGTCTTCGATGTCCTGGAGGCGCCGCTTCCCGAATCCGCGCCAGGCGACGGTCACGCGGACCTGACGCGCGACGTCATCCGTCTCGACGATGTGAGCGTCCGGCATCCCGGCGGCTCCGCGCCCGTACTGGACCACGTGTCGCTGGCGGTTCGCCCGGGGGAGCGGGTCGTGGTCACCGGTCCCAGCGGCGCGGGCAAGTCCACGTTGCTCTCGGTACTGCTGCGTTTCGCCGAACCGGCCGCTGGACACACCTCCTTCGCCGACGTGCCGGCGGATGACTGGCGGACCCAGATCGCCTGGGTGCCCCAGCACCCACACCTGTTCGCCGCCACCGTCGCCGACAACATCCGGCTCGGCGCCGACGCCTCCGCCGAGGAGGTACGGCGGGCCGCCCGGCTCGCCGGCGCCGACGGGTTCATCGACGAGCTGCCCGCCGCCTATGACACCGACGTCGGCGAGCACGGCCTGCGTCTGTCCGCGGGGCAGCGGCAACGGATCGCCCTCGCCCGCGCCTTTCTGCGGGACGCGCCGCTCCTGCTGCTCGACGAGCCCACCGCACACCTCGACGGCCAGGCGGCCCGTACGGTCCGCGACGCGGTCGAACGGCTCATGGCCGGCCGCACCGTCGTCCTGGTCACCCACGACCACGCCTGGACCCGGCACGCCGACCGTGTCGTCACCCTCGACGCCGGACGCCTCACCGAACCGGAGATGGCCGCATGACCTCTCATCAGGGCCTTGCGTCGGACCCGCTGCTGCGCCTGCTCGCGCCGGCCCGGCCGCTGCGCGGCCGTCTCGTCCTGGCCGCCCTCGCCGGCGCGGCCACCACCGCGGCCGGGATCGCGCTGCTCGCCACCTCCGGCTTCCTGATCGCGCGGGCCGCACAGCACCCGAACGTCACCGCACTGGCGGTGGCGGTCGTCGCCGTACGCGCGCTCGGGATCGGCCGTGGCGTGTTCCGCTACGCCGAGAGGCTCACCTCGCACGACGTGGCGTTCCGGGTCATGGCCGACGTGAGGGTACGGATCTACACCCGCCTGGAACGGCTGGTCCCGCTACGTGACACCGGGTCCGGTGACCTGCTGACCCGGCTGGTCTCCGACGCCGACGCCGTCCAGGAGCTGGTCGTACGCGGCATGATCCCGGCCTTGTCTGCGTTCGCGGCGGGCGCCGGCGCCGTGTTGTTGTGCGGTGCGCTCCTGGTCCCCGGCGGCGCCGCCCTCGCGGCCGGGCTGCTGCTGGCCGGCGTCGCGGTGCCGTGGCTGTCGGCGGCCGGGGCACGCCACGCCGGGCGCAGGACCACGGAGGCCCGGGCGAGGCTCGCCGCGCAGACCGTGGACACGCTGAACGGAGCCCGTGAGCTGATCGTCTATGGTGCCGCCGGACTTGCTCTGCGCCAGACGTACGAGGCCGATGCCGACCTGACCGCCCAGGCCCGCCGGACCGCGATGGTCCAAGGGCTCGGCACGGGCGCCGCCACGCTGCTCGGCGGCCTCACCGTCTGGACCGTCCTGCTGCTGGGCGTCGCGGCCGGCACGCCTCACGTACCGCTCGCGGTTCTGGTGCTGACCGCCCTGGCCGCCTTCGAGGCGGTCACCGCCCTGCCCGCCGCGGCGGCACAGCTCGGCCAGACCCGCGCGGCGGCGCGCAGGATCACCGGGATCCTCGACACGCCGGATCCGATGCCCGCGCCCGCCGATCCCGTACCGGCTCCCGGACCACCGGCGACGATCCGGGTGCGCGGGGCCCGCCTGCGCTACGAACCGGACGATCCGTGGGTGCTCGACGGGGTGGACCTCGACCTCACCCCCGGCCGGCGCGTCGCACTCGTCGGCCCGAGCGGTGCGGGCAAGAGCACACTGGCCGCCGTACTGCTGCGCTTCCGTGACCTGGATGACGGCGCCGCCACGCTGAACGGCGTGCCGCTGACGGCGTACGACCCCGACGGCGTGCGCGGACTCGTCGGCGGCGTCCCCCAGGATCCCCACGTCTTCGCCACCACGATGCGCGAGAACCTCCGGCTCGCCCGGCCTGGCGCGTCCGACCCGGAGCTGAGTTCCGCAGCCGCGAGAGCCGGTCTGCTGGAGCGGATCGAGTCGCTGCCGGAGGGCTGGGACACCGTCGTCGGCGCGCAGGGCCTGACGCTTTCGGGAGGTGAACGCCAGCGGCTCGCGCTCGCGAGAGCGCTCCTCGCCGACCCTGACGTGCTCATCCTGGACGAGCCCACGGCCCACCTGGACCCGGACGCACGGCGCGCGCTCACCGCGGACCTGCTCGACGCCACCCGCGGGAGGACCACGCTGTTGATCACACATGACCTGGACGGCCTGGAAGGCGTCGACGAGGTCGTCGTCCTCGACCACGGGCGAGTGGTCCAGCGCGGCACCCACCGCGACCTGCTCGGCCGCGACGGCCGCTACCGCGCTCTTCACGACGCGGCCGTCTGATGGACCGAGACCCGTACGGAGGTCCCGCGCGCGGCGGGACCTTGGCCACTGCCGCCGTCGGCGTGTGTGGCGGACTCTTGCCTTGCCGGCCACACCGGTACCGGAGGAGGAGCACATGCGCACCGTGAGAGACGTCATGACCACTGGAGTCGTGGCCGTCGAGGAGAGTACGCCGTTCAAGGACATCGTCGACCTCATGCATCGTCAGCACGTCAGCACCGTGCCGGTCCTGGACTCGACCGGCCGCGTACGCGGAGTCGTCTCCAAGAGCGACCTGCTGCTGAAGGAGGCCGACCCGGACGCGGGGGAGACATTCCACGTCAGCCCCGAAGCCAGGCGTGAACAGCACAAGGCCGCCGGGACCATCGCGGCGGACGTCATGACGGCGCCGGCGGTCACGGTCCCCGCCTCGGCCACGGTCGAGGAGGCCGCGCAGTACATGCGGCGCCACAAGATCGGCCGGCTCCCCGTGCTCGACGCGTTGAGCGGCCGTCTGATCGGGATCGTCGGCCGGGCGGACGTCCTGGCCGTCTACCGCCGGCCGGACGCCGACATCCGGCGGGACGTGATGGAGGAGGTCATCGAGCGTGACTACGCCATGGACCCGGCCCGCTTCGACGTGACCGTGAAGGATGGGCGCGTCACTGTGGGGGGCACCGTCGAGAACCGCTCCCAGGCGCCGCTCCTGATGCACGCGATCCGCCACGTGGAGGGCGTCGTGTCGGCGCAGGACCACCTGGGGCACGACCACGACGACGAGAGCACCCCCATCGGAGTGTTCTACTGACGGCGGCGACGCGTCCCGTCCGGCTCATGCCCGCGGGACGCGCCGCGGTTCCGTGCGGAGGCGGCGACCCTGCCCGCGCCGGATGCGGACCGCGTACGTCGCCCACGCCCGCTGTCCGGTGCTGGTCGTTCCCGCCGAGTGATGCAGGCATCTGAGACTCCCGGGCTGCTGGTCATCGGAACCCGTGCCCATGGCGGCCGACTCGGGCACGTCGGCCGAGCGATGCCGAAGCACGCGTTCTGCCCGGCCGCACCGGTCCCCGCGCCGATCGAAGCCGCGCGCTGAGTCCTGTTCGCCGCTGCAGGAGGCCGGTGTTCCGCTCAATCCCGGGGTCGGGGGTGGCCCGTCCAGCGAGGGGCGACGCCGCTCCACGCTTCGTTCCGGTAAGCGGACCGCCGGCGGTCGAGGCGGCGTTCCCGCAGGGCGTAGGCCAAGGTGATCACTAGCGCCAGCGCGCCGACCGACGTCGCCGAGGTCGCGATCGCGTCGACGACTGTGTTGATGTGAGGGTTCGGCGGGGACGTCGTTCGTCCCGCCTCGTCAAGCCAGATCAGCCGGTGGATCCCCCGATCGTCGCCGCCTCGGGAGGGTACGGCTCCGGATCGGGGAGTGCCTGTGGCGTCACGCCACTGGACCCGCGTCTTCTGGCCCGAGCCGAATCGGAAATCGCCCGGCGGTGGGTCCACCACGGTCGCCTCGACAGGGTGGCGTGTGGCGGCCTGCCGGCGCTCGGTTCGGAGACCGGAGTCGTAGGTGGCGTGGGCGACGGTGGTGGCCACGGTTGGGCCGGCGATCAACACTGCCGCGGTGCAGGCGATGACAAGCCGGCTGTGGGCCCGGTCGATCGGTCTCCGGAGTGGATTGTGGTCCGAGCGGGGAGGAATTCTGGACGGCCGTATCTTCCTCTCCTGACGAATCGATAATGGTCTCCTTCACAAGCAGGCGGCAGAAGCGATGTGCCTGGACCGCGCGGGACCTTCGGCCTGCCCGGGAGGGCGGCCTCCAGAGGATCGACGGCGATCCGGCGCCCGGTCCGGACATCGGAGGAAGGTCGGGACTTTCGCCCATTAACCGAGCGGAATGGCGTCCGGCAGGCTGGACATATGAAAGCCGAGGACGACCCCCGACCCCTCAGCCGTGAGCAGTGCCTGGCCCTCATGACATCCGTACCGGTTGGACGAGTGGTGTACACGGATCAGGCGCTCCCCGCGATCATGCCGATGAATTTCGTGCTCGACGGCGACGAAGTCGTGATTCACACGGCGTCGGACTCGACTCTGGCCGCCGCCCTCCGTAACGCGGTGGTGGCCTTCCAGATCGACGACTTCGGTCCGGACGCCACGACCGGCTGGTCCGTCACCATCACCGGGCAGGCTCGGCTCGTCGACGGTGTGGAGGAGACGGCGCGCCTCGCGCGGCTGCCGCTCCTGCCGTGGGTTACCGCGGTGAACGGTCAGTTCATCCGCATCCCGGCCCGGCATGTGACGGGAAGCCGCCTCGGCCCTGCGGCACGCACTGACGCGGTGGACGACGAGACGGCACGAGAACAAGCGTCATGAGAAAGAGTGCCGGCGATCAGCGCTGATGGGTCAGTGCCGCGTGGAGAGCCTTGACCGCCTCGATGACGACGTAGGAGACGACGGCCACCACGGTCACGCGCAGCCAGGCGGCGGGGTGGAGGGACGCGGATCCGAACACGTGGTGGGAGAAGGGCAGATAGGTGTACAAGGCCTGCAGAGCCGCCAGGGCCAGCACGGCCGCGACGATCGAGGGGTTACGGCGCACCCCCGCCCACAGCAGCGGACGCTCCAGGGACAGGCAGTTGAACAGGTAGGTCGTCAGCGTCAGCGCGAACACGTTGACGACCACGGTACGGGCCTCGGCCACCGAGGCGCCGTGCGCGAGATCCCAGTGGAACAGGCCGAAGGCGCCGGCCAGCAGGATGCCGGACACCAGCAGGACGCGGCCGGCGAGGTCGGCGGTGAGCAGCGGGCGCGACGGATCTCGTGGCGGGCGCCGCATCAGTTCCGGTGAGGTGGGTTCGAGGGTGAACGGCAGCCCCAGGACCAGCACCGCGGTCATGTTGAGCCACAGCACCTGGATCGGCAGGAGCGGCAGGGTGGTTCCGGCGGCGATCGCGGCGATGAGAACGAGGCCCAGGCCGAGGTTGGCGGGGAGCGCCCAGACGATGAACCTGGTCAGGTTGTCGAAGACACCGCGGCCCTCTTCCACGGCGGCCGCGATGGAGGCGAAGTCGTCGTCGGTGAGGACCATGTCCGCCGACTCCTTGGCGACCTCGGTGCCACCGCGGCCCATCGCCACCCCGATGTCGGCGCGTTTGAGCGCGGGCGCGTCGTTGACGCCGTCGCCGGTCATCGCGATCACGTGGCCGCGGCTCTGCAGCGCGCGTACGAGCCGGAGTTTCTGCTCGGGGGAGACCCGGGCGAAGATGGTGGTCCGCTCGGCCGCTTCGGGGAGCCGGTCGTCGGCGCAGCGCTCCAGGTCGGTTCCGGTCATGACCGGCCCGTCCAGGCCGATGCGCTCGGCGACGGCCTGCGCGGTCGCGGCGTGGTCTCCGGTGATCATCTTGACCTGGACCCCCGCGTCCCGGCAGGCCCGTACGGCCGGCGCGGAGGCGGCGCGCGGCGGGTCGTACATCCCCTGCAGGCCGAGGAACACGAGCGGAGGCAGATCCGCTTCCGCCAGCGTCAAGATCTCGGGCGAGACCTCGGCACGGGCGAACGCGAGCACCCGCAGGCCGTCGTGGCCAAGTCGTTCGGCCGCCGCGAGGGCGCCGGGCCGGTCGAGCGTCTGGGCACGGCCGTCGCGGTCGAGCTGACGGGTACACAGGTCGAGGACGCGTTCGACCGAGCCTTTGACGTAGACGACCCCGGGGTGCAACGTGGCCATGAAGCGGCGTTCGGAGCTGAAGGGCACCGTGGCGAGGCGGGACGGGGCCTCGGTCAGCCCGGCTCGGGCCGCGCTGACCAGCAGTGCGGCCTCGGTCGGGTCACCGGAGATCTCCTCACCGGGCAGCAACCGGGCGTCGTTGCACGCCAGGCCCGCGATCAGGCACTCTCGTACGGCCTCGTCGTCCTCCGGGCCGGGCAGGTCGTGGGTCTCGCCGCCGGCGACGAGAGCGACGACCGTCATCTTGTTCTCGGTGAGGGTGCCGGTCTTGTCGGTGCAGATGACGGTGGTGCTGCCGAGCGTCTCGACCACGGGAAGCCGGCGGACCACCACCTTGCGCCGCACCAAACGGGCCACGCCGAACGCCAGCGCGACCGTGACCATCGCCGGCAGTCCCTCTGGGATCGCGCCGACGGCCAGGGCGATGGCCGCGGCGAGCATCTCGGCCGCGGACTGACCGCGTGCGATACCGATCGCGAACGTCGCGGCGCCGAGGACCAGCACCGCCACGGTGACGAACCGGCTGAACGTGGCGATCTTGCGGGTGAGCGGTGTCTGACGGGATGAGGTCCGCCGCATGAGACCGTGGATCAGCCCGATCTCGGTACGAGTGCCGGTCGCCGTGGCGACGCCGACGCCGGAGCCGCTCGTCACAAGAGTCCCGGAGTGGGCCATGTTGCGCCGGTCGGCGAGCGGCGTGCCCGCCCGGACCGCACGGACGTGTTTGGCGACCGGGGCCGACTCCCCGGTGAGCGCCGACTCATCGGTGCGCAGCTCGTGGCTCTCCACGATGCGCAGGTCGGCCGGGACCTTGTCGCCGGCGTCCAGAATGATCAGGTCTCCGGGGACGACGGCCGCGGAGGGTACCGGCCGCCGGGTCCCGTCCCGTAGGACGGTGCTGGTCGTCTCGGTCATCGCGGCGAGTGCCGCCAGGGCGCCTTCGGCGTGGGACTCCTGGACGAAGCCGACCAGGGCGTTGACGATGAGGACGGTGACAATGACCGCGGCGTCCACGCGTTCCCCGATCAGCGCCGCGGCGAGGGCCGACACGAGCAGGACGTAGATCAGCGGGCTGTGGAACTGCAACAGGAAACGCACGAGCGGGCCGTGGGTCCGGGCCGGCGGCAGCGCGTTGGGACCCCAGCGTTCCAGCCGGGTCGCCGCCTCGGCCGCGCTCAGCCCCGTCTCGGCGTCGACGTCCGAGGCGGTCAGCGCGTCCCGGGCGGACAGCTCCCACACACCTTGGTCGTGGACGTCGATGGCCGGTCGCATCGTGGTTGTCATGCCCCCAAGATCCACCGGTCATGGCACCGTGAGCAGAGTCCAAGGTCCCGTCGCGTCCGGGTACGGGCCGAAGGTCCCGTGGAGCCCGGACCTCCGGCCGCTGCCGCAGCCCGGTCGAAGGCCGAGGCTGTGCCCATGAGAGAACCCGCGGTATCCGACGCCGTTTTCGCGCTGCTCATCGACGGTACGCAGACGGAGATCCGGGAGACCGGCTCCGCCGACCGGGAGGCGGTACGGCGCCTGCACGCGGGGATGTCGCCGGAAAACCTGTACCTGCGATTCTTCAGCCTGAGCGGAGACATCGGCGGTCAGATCGCCGACCGTATGTGCCGTCCGCCCGGAGCCGGCCACGCGGCCATGGGTGCGTGGGTGGCCGGCGGCCTGGTGGGCGTGGCGAGTTACGAGGCGACCGGTGAGGAAGGCGTCGCCGAGGTGAGCCTGGCCGTGGCGGACTGGATGCACGCGCGGGGCGTCGGGACCCTGCTGCTCGAACACCTCGCCGCTCTGGCCCGTACACGGGGCGTTCGCGCGTTCTCGGCCGACACGCTCGCGCAGAACCACGCCGTGCAGCGGTTGTTCGCCGACGCGGGGCTCTCGCTCCGCCGCCACAGCGAGGGCGGTGTCGTGGAGTTCACCATGCCGCTCGCCCCGGACGCCCGTTACCGGGACGCCGTCGCGGAGCGAGAGCGCAGTGCCGACGTGAGGAGCCTCGAACACCTGCTCCGCCCGGCGTCCCTCGCGGTCATCGGCGCGGGCCGCCGCGTGACCTCCATCGGCGCGCTCATCCTCCGTAACGTCCTGGCGTCCGGTTACCGGGGCCCGGTGTACGCGGTGAACCCGAGGGCGGGAGCGGAACTCGGCGGTGTGCCGTGCTTCCGGTCGGCCGCCGACCTGCCCGAGCCGGTCGACCTGGCCGTGGTCACCGTCCCGGCCGAGGCGGTCGGGCAGGTCGCGGAGGAGTGCGGCCGTCGCGGCGTCCGCTCGCTGGTGGTCATCACCTCCGGAGTCGACGGGCGCGAGCTGACGGCGATCTGCCACCGGTACGGCATGCGCCTGGTCGGGCCGAACTGTCTCGGCATCGCCAACACCGCCGCCGGGTTCGACGCGACGTTCGCCGCCTCACGCCCCATCGCCGGAGAGGCGGGGGTGGTCGTTCAGTCCGGCGGCGTCGGCATCGCGCTCCGCGATCACCTGTCGCGGCTGGGCATCGGCGTGTCGACCTTCGCCTCGGTCGGTGACAAGTACGACGTCAGCAGCAATGACATGCTGGAGTGGTGGGAGTCCGACCCCGGGACCAGGCTCGGCCTGATCCACGTCGAGTCATTCGGCAACCCCCGCAAGTTCGCTCGTACGGCGCGCCGGGTCGGCCGGCGGATTCCGCTGCTGACGGTCGTCTCGGGACGGTCCGAGGCGGGTCTGCGCGCCGCGGCGTCGCACACGGCGGCGGCAGCGACGCCGGACGTCACACGCGAGGCACTCTTCCGGCAGGCGGGCATCGTCGCCGTGCACGGTCTCGGCGAGCTGCTGGACGCCGCCGCCTTCCTGGCGTGCCAGCCGGTGCCGGCAGGCCCGCGGGTCGCGATCGTGTCGAACGCCGGTGGCGCCGGCGTGCTGGCCGCCGACTCGTGCGCCGACGTCGGCCTGTCGGTCGCCGAGCCGTCCGCCACGACCCGTGAAGCGCTCGGGAGACTGCTACCGCCCGGGGCGGCCTGCGCCGGCCCGGTCGACACGGGCGCGGGGATCGCACCGGACCGGTTCCGCCGCTGCGTCGAGCTGGTGGCCGCGGATGCCGGTGTCGACGCCGTCATCATGATCGTGGCGCCGACCGCGGCCTCTGATCTCGTTTCCGTGGTCACGGCGGGTGACGTGAGCAAGCCGCTGGCGGCCGTCGTGCTCGGCCAGCCCGAGTCGGTGGACGTACGTCACGGTGACGGGCGGCGCGTCCCGTCCTACGCCTACCCGGAGAACGCGGCGCGAGCGCTGGCGTCGGCTTGGTCGTACGGGCGATGGCGCGCCCGGCCGTACGGTCGGCTGCCCGACCTGCCCGGTACACGACGCGCCGACGCGGAAGAGATCATCACCGCGCACCTGAGCCGGTGCCCGGAGGGCGGCTGGCTGAGCCCCGCCGAGAGCATGGGCCTGCTCGCCGCGTACGGGCTTCCGCTGGCGGAGTGGCGCATGGTGGGATCCGCCGACGACGCGGTCCAGGCCGCCGCCGAGCTCGGCGAGCCGGTCGTGCTCAAGGCCCAGGTACCCGGCGTCGTCCACAAGTCCGACGCGGGCGCCGTCGTGCTCGGCTTGCGGGGAGAGGACGAGGTGCGACGTGCGTACCAGGCGATGGCCGAGCGGTTCGACGGCCGGCTCGATGGTGTTCTGATCCAGCGGATGGCACCGGAAGGCGTCGAGGTCCTGTGCGGCATCACCCAGGAGCCGGTCTTCGGGCCGCTGGTCGTCTTCGGCCTCGGCGGTGTCGCCACCGACGTGCTCGGGGACACCGGCGCTCGCCTCACCCCGCTGACCGACCTCGACGCCGAGGAGCTCATCCGTTCGGTCCGCAGTGCACCGTTGCTGCTCGGCCACCGCGGCCGGCCGGCCGTCGACATCGCGGGACTGCGGAGCGCGCTGTTGCGGCTCTCCTGCCTTGCCGAGGAGCATCCGGACATCGCCGAACTCGATCTGAACCCGATCATCGCCCGCCCGGACGGCGTGGTGGCGGTCGACGCCCGTGTACGCGTGATCCCACAGCGCCACTGGGACCCGTACCTCCGCCGTATGCGCTGATCCATCAACGCCGGCGGCATGCGTCGCGCGTACGTCGGATCGAGGTGGCGGCCGGGCCGGTGGCAGAGCGGCCGAGGCCATCGCTCCGCCACCGGCCCGGGCCGTCAGTCCGCAGCGGACGGGCGGACCACCATCAGCGGGCACGGCGCGTGGTGGATCAGCGCCTGGCTGGTGGAGCCCAGCAACATGCCCGCGAACCCGCCACGCCCCCGGCTGCCCACCACCAGCAACTGCCCGTCTTCGGCCGCGTCGAGCAGACGTCCTGCCGGCCGGCCGCCGGTGACGACGCGCCGCACTGCGACGTCCGGGTACTTCTCCTGCCAGCCGGCCAGCCGTTCCGCCAGCATCTCGCGCTCGCGCGTCTCGACCGCTTCCCAGTCGACCAGGAACTGGCGAGCGGTCGCGTACGCGGTGTCGGAGGTGAACTCGACCCAGGCGTGCACGGCCACCAGGTCGGTGCCGCGCATCGCCGCCTCCTCGAAGGCCATCGCGAGGGCCGGCTCGCTGATCGGGGAGCCGTCCACGCCGACCACCACCGGGCCCTCGGACGGCGGCGCCTCGTCGGTCTCGCCGCCACGGATCACCGCGACGGGACTGTGGCCGTGGGCGACCAGAGCGATCGCGGTGGAACCGGCCAGGAGACCGCCGGAACCTCGCGCGCCCAGGACCATCAGCTGAGCGTCCTCGGAAAGTGCGATCAGCGTCGACACCAGACCCGCGGTCCGCAGGATCGGCTCGATCTCCAGCTCGGGGTGGTCCTGGCGTACGGCGGCCTCGGCTTCGGTCAGTTGCCGCCGTCCCTCCGTTTCCAGCGTCGTGAAAAAGCTCCGGGGCGGCGCGAACCCGCCGGTGGCCGAGACGACGTCGATGACCTGCACCAGCCGCAGGGGGAGACGCCGGCGGGCGGCCTCGTCGGCGGCCCAGCGCGCCGCGCGCAGTGCCGCGGCCGACCCGTCCACGCCCACCACGATCGGCCTGTGAATGCTGTTCCCGGTCATGGGAAACCCCTCTTTTCCTTCTACGGCGACGAATGTGGTCCATCGTTCGCCCGGCGCGGCGACTCGGACAGGGCTGAAGGTCCCGTCCGCGCCATGACCCCCGTCCCGCGAGTACACGCGCTCAGCGCCGCCTCCGTACGGTCCAGCGCCGTAGTTCGTCGGTGCCCCAGACGACGACGGGGAACGTCGCGATGAGGGCGACCACGTCCCAGGGCAGCGCGGTGGTGCCGAAGAGGCCCTGGACCGGCGGCACGTACACGAGCAACGCCGTGAACGCGACCTCGAAGAGGATTCCCCAGAGCAGCATCGGGTTGCTGAGCACACCCACCTGGCGCAGGGAGGCGTAGTCCGTGCGGGCGGCGAAGGCCGTACCGACCTGGCACATGACGATCGCGGCGAACGTCGCGGTCGTCGCCTGGACGTACGCGTGGTGCAGCGGGGCGTGGGGTCCGGTGGCGTCGCCGGGACGCCACCCGGCCCGCAGGAGGACGAAGAAGAAGGCGGCCATGACCAGCGCCGCCGAGATGACGCCGAGGAAACCCCAGGCCCGGACGAGCAGGCCGGCGCTGATGACGCTGTCGGACCTCTTACGCGGCGGGCGCCCCATGATGCCCGGCTCCGCGGGTTCCCGTCCCAGCGCGAGCGCGGGCAGTGTCTCGGTGCCCAGGTCGATCGCGAGGATCTGCAGGACCGTCAGAGGCAGTGGCACCGCTCCGCCGCTCAGCGCGAAGACCAGGAACGGCACGATCTCCGGGACGGCGTGCGCGAAGATGTACAGGATGAACTTCCGTACGTTGTCGTAGACGCGGCGGCCCGACTCGATCGCTCCGACGATCGTCGCGAAGTTGTCGTCGGTGAGCACCATGGTGGCGGCCTCGCGAGCGACGTCGGTGCCCGACCGGCCCATGGCCACGCCGATGTCCGCGCGGTGCAGCGCGGGAGCGTCGTTGACCCCGTCTCCGGTCATGGCCACGACCAGACCCTTGGCGCGCAGGGCGTCGGCGATGCGCAGCTTGGTCTCCGGTGCCGAGCGGGCGAAGACGACCTCGGTGTCCTGGTCGAGCAACGCGTCGAGGTCGTGATCGCTGAGTTCCTCGGCCTCGGCGGCGACGTGCAGGCCGGGTACGCCGATGCCGACCTCGCGTGCCACCGCGGCCGCCGTGACGCCGTTGTCGCCGGTGACGACGTGGACCCGTACCCCGGCGTCATGGCACCGGCGCACGGCGTCCGCGACCTCCGGCCGCGGCGGGTCGTACAGACCGGCGAGGCCGAGTAGCCGCAGGTCGTGCTCGACGTCCTCGCGCAGGGCGGGGACCGGGCCGCTCACCTCGCGCGTGGCGATCGCGAGGACCCGCAACCCTCGCTCGGCCATCCGGGCCGCCGCCGCGGAGGCCTGCCCGGGGTCGGCGACCCGGCGCAGTACGGCCTCGGGAGCGCCCTTGACCACCGCCGAGCCCTCGGTGACCACCGACATGAGGCGGAGTCGCGGGTCGAACCGGAACAGCGCTCGCCGTCGCCTGTCGCGCGCCGCGAGGTCGGCGGGCTCACCCAGCCACTCCGCGCCCTCGACGAGCGCGATCTCGGTCGGGTCGCCGGTCAGCGCCGCCGAATCGTCCCGGCCGACCGTCGTGCACTCGGCCATCGCGGTCGCCAGCTCACCGAAGCCGGTGGCCGCGGCGCCGCGTTCGGCCGAGCCGTGCGGCGTCCAGACGGTCTGCAGCACCATCCGGTTGCAGGTCAGCGTCCCGGTCTTGTCGGTACAGATGACCGAGGTGGAGCCCAGCGTCTCGACCGCGCTCAATCGCTTGACGACGGCGCCGCGGCGGGCGAGCGCCCGCACGCCCACGGCGAGCGCGAGTGTGATCGTCGGCAGCAGGCCCTCGGGTACGTTCGCGACGAGCAGTCCGATGGCGAACATCAACGCCGCCGCCACCGACATACCGGCGGCCACACCGGCGAACAGGAACGCGATGCCCATGCCGCCGGCGACCAGGGCGATCAGCCAGGCGACGCGTTTGACCTGGGTCTCCAGTGGACTCTGCTCCCGGACGGTGTGCTGGCTGAGTGCCGCGATGCGGCCCAGCTCGGTGTGGTCGCCGGTGGCGAAGACGACGGCCGTGGCCTGTCCGCCCGTGCACGTCGTACCGCTGAACACGAGGTTGGGCTCACGGAGCGGCGCCACGCCGTCCTGCGACGACCCGGCGACCCGTTCGACCGGAACCGACTCGCCCGTGAGCATGGACATGTCCATCTCCAGGGCGCCGTCGGTCAGCCGGGCGTCGGCGGGCACCTTGTCGCCCTCGGCGATCAGCACCAGGTCTCCCGGGACGACGTCCCGGACGTCCACCGGATGCTCCCGGCCGTCGCGGATCACCCGGCAGCGCTCGGGCAGGTACTCCGCCAGTGCCTCGACGGCACGCTCGGCCTGACGCTCCTGCAGCAGCGCGAACGCCGCGTTGACGATGATGACGGCGACGATCGCGACGCCCAGCACGTGCGTGCCCGCGACGAAGGCGAGGGCGCCTGCCACCCACAGCAGGAGCGCGAGCGGGTGGATGAGCTGGCGCGTCACGTCGGTGAGAAGCGAGCCGCCTCGGCGTCGGCGCACCTCGTTGGGGCCGGCCACGGCGCGGCGGCGTTCGGCCTCCCCCGCCGACAGGCCGTGCGGCCCGGAGTCGAGGTCATGGCGCAGCAGGGCCAGCGGTTCACGAGGGTCAGGGGTGGTGGCGGAGATCGTCATGTTCCTCACACTCCGCCCCGTGCGGCCGAAGCGAACGGGCCGAAGGTCCTCACCGGCAGGGCCGTCTCGCCGTAACGGGACCTGCGCCCGCCCGAGCGGGACCTTCGGCCCAGGCGTTGCCGCGGCCGGACCCGGATGCTTGGGGCGACATCGGCGCAGGGAGAAGAAAATGCGGATCGGGATCAACGGCTTCGGCCGTATCGGCCGGAACTATCTGCGGTGCGCGCTGAAGCGCGGACATGAGGTCGTCGCGGTCAACGACCTGGTCGGAACCGCGACACTGGCGCATCTGCTGAAGTACGACTCCACGTACGGGCCGCTGGGCCATGAGGTCGGTCATGACGGCTCGGCCCTGCTCGTCGACGGCCGGCGGATCGCGACGTCCGCGCAGAAGGACCCGGACGCCCTCGACTGGGAGGGCGTCGACGTCGTCATCGAGTCGACCGGCCGGCTCCGCGACCGGGAGACGGCCGCACGTCACCTGAAGCGGGGCGCCCGGAAGGTCCTCATCTCGGCGCCGGCCAAGGACGTCGACGCGGTCCTGGTCATGGGCGTGAACGAGCACACCTACGATCCGGCGCGGCACGACGTCGTCTCCGGCGCCTCCTGCACGACCAACTGCGTGGCGCCGATGGCCAAGGTGCTGCACGAGGCGTTCGGCGTGGACAAGGGGTACATGACGACGGTCCACGCCTACACCGGCGACCAGATGCTCCTGGACGGTCCGCACAAGGATCTGCACCGCGCCCGTTCCGCCGCGGTCAACATGATCCCGACCAGCACCGGGGCGGCCCGGTCCGTCGGCGTCGTCATCCCCGAGCTCGCCGGCCGCTTCGACGGAATGGCGCTGCGGGTGCCGGTCGAGAACGGCTCCCTGGTCGACCTCGCCTGCGTCCTGAGCCGCCGCGTCGGCCAGGAGGAGGTCAACGCGGCCTTCGCCGCCGCCGCCGCGGATCGCCTGCAGGGCGTCCTCCGGTACAACACCGACCCGATCGTCTCGCGCGACATCCTCGGTGACCCCGCCTCATGTGTCTTCGACGCCCCCCTGACCCGCTCCGCCGGTGAGCTGGTCAAGGTCTTCGGCTGGTACGACAACGAGTGGGGCTACGCGAACCGGCTGGCCGACCTGGTCGAACACATGCTCGGCGCGGAGAACGCGCCGACCGCGACACGGGAGTCATGATGCCCAGGTACGTGTACGACTTCGCCTCCGGGAACAAGGAGCTCAAGGACCTGCTCGGAGGCAAGGGCGCGAATCTCTCCGAGATGACCAACCTCGGCCTGCCCGTGCCGCCGGGCTTCACGGTCACGACCGAGGCCTGCCGCGCCTACCTGGTGAGCGGAGCGGAGCCCCGGGAACTGCACGACGAGGTGATGGCCCATCTGGAGGCACTGGAGAAGCGGACGGGCCGGCGGCTCGGCCAGCCGGACGATCCACTGCTGGTCAGCGTCCGGTCCGGGGCGAGGTTCTCCATGCCCGGCATGATGGACACGATCCTCAACATCGGGCTGAACGACTCCTCGGTGGCGGGACTGGCCGAGCGGTCGGGCGACGAGCGCTTCGCGTGGGACTCCTATCGCCGTCTCATCCAGATGTTCGGCACGACGGTGCTCGGCGTGGACGGCGGGCTCTTCGAAGCCGCACTGGAGGAGACCAAGCAGGAGAGAGAGGTCACCGATGACCTCGACCTGGACGCCGAGGACCTGCGGGCCCTGGCCGAGACGTTCAAGCGGCTCATCGTCGGTCACGCCGGACGCCCGATGCCGCAGGACCCGGTCGAGCAGCTGAACCTCGCGATCCGCGCCGTCTTCGCGTCGTGGAACGGCGACCGAGCGCGGGTCTACCGGCGGCGTGAGCACATCCCCGACGACCTCGGCACCGCCGTGAACGTGATGGCGATGGTCTTCGGCAACCTGGGTGAGGACTCCGGCACCGGCGTGGCCTTCACCCGGGATCCGGGCACGGGCCGCCCCGGCGTCTACGGCGACTATCTGACGGACGCCCAGGGCGAGGACGTCGTCGCCGGCATCCGCAACACGGTCCCGCTGCAGGAGCTGGAGCGGATCAACCCGGAGGCGTACGAAGAGCTGCTGGGAATCATGAAGACCCTGGAGGACCACTACCGGGATCTGTGCGACATCGAGTTCACCATCGAGCGCGGCAGGCTGTGGATGCTGCAGACGCGGGTGGGCAAGCGCACGGCCGCGGCCGCCTTCCGCATCGCCACGCAGCTGGCCGAGCAGGGACTCATCGACGCCGACGAGGCGCTCCACCGCGTGTCCGGCGCGCAGCTCGCACAGCTGATGTTCCCCCGGTTCGACACCACCGCCGGTGTGGAGCCGATCGCCAGAGGCGTGAACGCCTCGCCCGGTGCGGCGGTCGGCCGGGCCGTCTTCGACAGCGGCACCGCCGTGCGCCGGGCGCTGGAGGGGGAGAGGGTGATCCTCATCCGGCACGAGACCAACCCCGACGACCTGGAAGGGATGATCGCCGCGGAGGGCGTCCTGACCGGTCGCGGCGGCAAGACCTCGCATGCGGCCGTGGTCGCTCGCGGCATGGGCAAGACCTGCGTATGCGGGGTCGAGACGCTGGAAGTCGACCTCGCCGGCCGCCGCTGCGTCGCCCCAGGGGGCGTGGTCATCGAGGAGGGCGACCTCATCTCGATCGACGGTTCCAGCGGGGCGGTCTATCGCGGCACGGTCCCGGTCGTGCCGTCGGCCGTCGTGGAGTACTTCGAAGGCCGGTCGCACCCGCACGGGTCCGCCGACCTGGTGACGGCCGTGGACCGGATCATGTCCCGGGCCGATGAGAGGCGCCGGCTGCGAGTACGGGCGAACGCCGACACTCCGGAAGACGCGGAGCGAGCCCGCCGGTTCGGGGCGGAGGGCATCGGACTCTGCCGGACCGAGCACATGTTCCTCGGCGAACGCCGGCCGCTGGTGGAACGGCTGATCCTCGCCGACACACCGCAGGAGCGGCAGGCGGCCCTGGACGCCCTGCTGCCGCTGCAGCGGCGGGACTTCACCGGAATCCTGCGGGCGATGGACGGGCTGCCGGTCACCATCCGGCTGATCGACCCGCCGTTGCACGAGTTCCTGCCCGACCTCACCGAGCTGTCGGTACGGGTCGCCCTCGCCGAGGAACGCGCCCGGCCCGACGCGGAACAGGCGCGCCTGCTGGAGGCCGTCCGCCGTCTGCACGAGCAGAACCCGATGCTCGGCCTGCGCGGCGTCCGGCTGGGGCTCGTGGTCCCGGGGCTGTTCGCGATGCAGGTACGGGCGATCGGAGAGGCCGTCGCCGAGCGCCGGAAGGCCGGTGGCGACCCGCACGCGGAGATCATGATTCCGCTGGTCGGCGCCACTGCCGAGCTGGCGATCGTCGCGGAGGAGTCGAGGACCGTGCTCGCCCGGGTCGCCGAAGAGACGGGCGTGGACGTACGGTGCCCGATCGGCACGATGATCGAGCTGCCGAGGGCCGCGCTCACGGCCGGACGGCTCGCGCGCGAGGCGCGATTCTTCTCCTTCGGCACGAACGACCTCACCCAGACGACGTGGGGCTTCTCCCGCGACGACGTCGAAGGGGCGTTCTTCGCGCCCTATCTGGACAAGGGGATCTTCCAGACCTCGCCGTTCGAGACGCTGGACCTGGAAGGCGTCGGCCGGCTGATCGAGATCGCCGTACGAGAAGGCCGCGCCACCCGGCCGGACCTCGCACTGGGCGTCTGCGGCGAACACGGCGGTGACCCCGCGTCCGTGCACTTCTTCCACACGGTGGGCCTGGACTACGTCTCCTGCTCCCCGTTCCGGGTGCCCGTCGCCCGGCTCGAGGCCGCGCGCGCCGCCGCCGCGGAAAGCCGGAGGTGATCGACGGTGCTGGTCCGTGAGGTGATGACGGCGCCGGTGGTGACCGTGCCGGCCGGGTCCACCGTCCGGGAGGCCGTGCGGTTGCTGTACGAGCGGAACATCACCGCCGCCCCCGTGCTCGACCGGCGGGGGCGGATGACGGGGATCGTGAGCGAGATGGACCTGCTGCGCGGCGAGTTCGAGCCGGACCCGCGGGCCAGTGAGGGCCCCGCCGCCTCGCCCGGATCGCCACCGCCGGCGACCGTGGAGGAGGTCATGACGTCAGACGTGCGCACCGCACGCGAGACAGATGACGTCCTCGCCCTCGTCGACCTGATGATCAGGACACGCGTGAAGAGCGTTCCGGTCGTACGCGACGGCGCGCCGGTCGGCATCGTCAGCCGGCGTGACCTGATGCGGATGCTCGCCCATGGCGACGAGCGGATCCGAGAAGACGTCCTCACCGCCCTGGAGGCGGCCGCCCCTGGGACCGCGACCACACGAGTGGAGGTCCACGACGGAGTCGTCGAGCTGTACGGCGAGGACGACCCGCCGGGGATCGCCGACGTGATCGCCCGCACGGTGCCGGGAGTGGTCCGGGTCGTTCACCATCGGTGAGCGGTGCCGGTCAGCGGGCGATGAGGACAGGGCACTTCGCGTGATGTGCCAGGAGGTGCGTCACAGAGCCGAGCGGCAGACCGAGGAACTCCTCGTGCTCGCGCGCGCCGACGACGAGCAGCGCGGCGCCGCCGGAGACGTTCACCAGAGCGTGGGCCGGGGTGTCGGAGACGACCGACGTCACGACCGATACGCGGGGATACTTCTCCTGCCACGGCGCGAGCGCGCCGGCCACCAGCAGTTCCTCTCCGTGCCGGACGTCTTCGGCGTCGGGGACGAGCGGTGCCAGGCCACCAGGTCCGGTGGAGCCGTACGGCTGCCAGGCGCGCAGCGCCCGGAGCGGCGCGCCGCGCAGGGCGGCCTCGCCGAAGGCCATGCCGAGGGTCTCCTCCTTCGGCCGGTCGCCCACTCCGAGGACGACCTCCCGTGCCGTGGGCTCTGTCTCCGGGCCGACCAGCACGACGGGGCACGAGGCGTGCCCGGCGACCTGCGACGCCACCGATCCCATGAGGAGTCCGTGGAAGCCGCCGTGGCCTCGGGTGCCGACCACGACGATCTCGGCTCCGTCGGAGCGCCGGATGAGTGACTGGGACGGGCCCCCTGTGACCAGTTCCGTGCCGACCTCCGGAGTGATGCTCTTCGCCCAGTACTCCGCCTCGGCGACGAGGCGCTGGGCGGCGTCCCACATCTGCAGATGACGCGGGTCGGCGACGACACCGGGCATCGACCACGGGAAGGCGTGAAGGATCCGCAGAGAGGTCTTCCGCAGGGCCGCCTCCCGTGCGGCCCAGCGCAGGGCGGCGGTGCCCTGGACGGAGTCGTCGATTCCGACGAGAACTGACATGGGTGCCTCCTGGATGTGCCGAGCACCGGGATCGGTGCCGGCGATAGGGCCGGATGCCCGGGAGCCGGTGCGCTCCCAGGCACCCGATGGGCGTCAGCGGGTCAGGACCACCTTGAGCGCGCCCGACTCACCTGCGTCGGCGAACACCTCGTACGCCTGGATGAAGTCGTCCATGGCGAAGTGGTGGGTCACGAACCGCCCGGCGTCGGCCTGGTGGCCGCCGACCAGACGCAGCAGGGTGGGCGTGGAGTACGTGTCGACCAGCCCGGTGCGGATGGTGATGTCCCTGATCCACTGCTCTTCCAGGTGCAGTGTGGCCGGCTCGCCATGGACGCCGATGTTGGCGACGTGCCCGCCGGGACGTACCAGTCGAACGGCGAGCTCGAACGCCGCCGGTACACCCACGGCCTCGATGGTGACGTCGGCCCCGAGCCCGCCGGTGAGGGAGTGGACGACGGCGAGCGGGTCCTGGCGGGCGTTGTTCACGGTGACGTCCGCGCCGAACTGCTTCGCCGCCTCGAGCCGGCTGTCGGCGAGGTCGATGGCGATGACGTGGCTGGGACTGAACAGCCGCGCTCCCATGATCGCGGACAGGCCGATGGGTCCGGATCCCACGACCGCGACCACGTCGCCGGGCCGGACCTCTCCGTTGAGGACGCCGACCTCGTAGCCGGTCGGCAGGATGTCCGCCAGCATGAGGGTCTCCTCATCGGAGGCGCCGTCGGGTATCGGGTAGGCGGAGGTGTCGGCGAACGGCACGCGAACGTACTCGGCCTGGGTGCCGTCGATCTTGTGGCCCAGGATCCAGCCACCGCCACCGAGGCACTGCCCGTACCGGCTCTCGCGGCAGAATCGGCACCTCCCGCACGCGGTGATGCAGGAGACCAGGACACGGTCGCCCGGCTTGACCGTCTTCACGCCGCCGCCGACGCTCTCGACCGTGCCGACGGCCTCATGGCCGAGGATGCGCCCGGGGGTCACCGCGGGCACGTCGCCTTTCAGAATATGCAGGTCGGTACCGCAGATCGTGACGGCGTCGACCCGTACGACCGCGTCGGTGTCGTCGACGACCTGCGGCTTCGGGACTTCCTCCCAGGCCTTGTCGCCCGGTCCGTGATAGACAAGCGCTCGCATTTCCCTCTCCCGCCGTCCAACGATTTTCATCGCAAGCGTGGTCGCGATGGCCTTCCGACGGCAGGGCCTTACGTCCTGCTGGACCGAGGTTGAAGGTCACGTGGCCGTACGAGAACGGAACGGGACCAACGCCGTCTCCGCCGGGACCTTTCGGCCTGTGCCGGCCCTCGCGTACGCGCTGTGCTGAACGGGTGACGAAGCCGCGATGCGGCTCGGCCTGCGGTGTGGAGAGAGAGCAGATGATGAACGAGATCGTCGTTGGAGCGGACGGGTCGGACCACAGCCTGCGAGCGGTCGAGTGGGCCTCCGATGAGGCGGCACGCCGGGGACTCTCGCTGAGGATTCTGTACGCCGAGGCGCCGTGGCTGTACGACGTTCCGGTCGACCCGAGGCTGGGCGCCGTGCGCAAGTGGCTGCTCACCGGCGGCCGGGAGATCCTCGACCAGGCGGTGGCCACGGCGCACGAATGTGATCCTGAGGTCGACGTGCGAGCGGAGGCGGTGCCCGGTCCGGCGTCGCGGGTCCTGCTGGAGACGGCACGGGACGTCGCGATGGTCGTGCTGGGCGGCCGTGGGGCCGGCACGCTGGCGGGCCTGCTGCTCGGATCCACCACGCTGCAGGTGGTCACGCACACGCCGGTCCCGGCCGTGGTCGTGCGGGACCTGGAACCCGCCGTCCGCCGGGAGGTCGCGGTGGGCGTGGATGGGGCGGAGCCTTCCGGGGCGGCGCTCGGGTTCGCGTTCGAGGAGGCGAGCCTGCGCAAGGCACGGCTGAGGGCCGTCCACGTCTGGTCGCATCCCGCCTCGTACGGACCCGGGACCATGCAGCCGATCGTCTACGAGGCGCAGATCGGGGCCGAACAGGAGAGCCGTTCTCTGGAGGAGACGCTCGCCGTGTGGCGGGAGAAGTATCCGGACGTGGAGGTCCTCTCCGAGATCGTCCAGGGCCGTCCCGCGCGGGTTCTCGGCGGAGTCTCCGCACGGGCGGATCTCCTCGTCGTCGGCACCCGGGGCCGTGGTGGCTTCGCCGGGCTGCTGCTCGGCTCGGTTGGTCACACACTTCTGCACCATGCGCACTGTCCGGTGGCCGTCGTACCGTCGGCCGATGTTCGACAGGACCTTCGTCTTTGACGTGGGCGCCGTCATTCCCCGAGACCTCTGTGGCAACGGGCGAAGGAGACCATCATGGACAGCGCCGAGATCCTCGTCGGGTACGACGGCTCGGACGAGAGCGGGTTCGCCCTGCGCTGGGCCGTCCGCGAGGCGCGGCTGCGGAAGTCGCCGCTGACGGCGTGCCACGTGTGGCACTGGCCGTTCCCGATGGAACCGGGCGGCCCGGAGATCCTGGACACCTTCCAGAGCATGAGCGAGCACACGGCCGAGTCCGGCGCGATCATCGCCCGGGGCATTGCCCCCGGGCTGACCGTCCTTGGAAGAGCGGTGCGCGGCCCCGCGGCCGCAACACTGCTCGGCCTGTCGGGCAAGGCGGCGTTGCTCGTCGTCGGGCATCGGGGCAACGAGGGCTTCGACGGTCTCCTTCTCGGTTCCGTCGCCGCACGGCTCGCGGCGCACGCGTACTGCCCCCTCGTCGTGGTCCGCGAGACGCCCGTCACCGAGGAAGGGCCCCTGGTGGCCGGCGTGGACGGCTCTCCGGCGAGCGGCGCCGTTCTCTCGTTCGCCTTCGAGGAGGCGGCCCTACGGGGCGTCGGTGTGCATCTCGTCTGCAGTGCCCAAGAATCAGGCGTGGAGCCCGGCGATGCGCGGGAGATGGGCGAACAGGCCAAGGAAGCCGCTGCGCGGTTCGAGCGGGCGGTGGCTCCGTGGTGTGAGAAGTATCCGTACGTGCCGGCACGCACTTTCTTCGTCACGACGCCGCCCCGGCGGGCACTGCTGTCCGCGGCAGAGGAGGCGACGCTGCTGGTCGTCGGCCGCCGCGGCCACGGCGACGTACGCGGCCTGCTGGGCTCGGTGAGCCAGTACATGACCCACTACGCCCCCTGCCCGGTCGCCATCGTGTCCTGAGCCCGATGACGGAGCGCCTGCCGGCCGCTCCTCGCCGCCTACGTGATGGTCGATGCCATCCGGACCCTGATGGGTGCCGGGCACGCCGAGCACTCGACGGCCGGGCTGGTACCGTCCGCGCTGTCCTTGGCGGTCATGCAGGCCTAGTCGTACGCCCAGCGTCGTGCCGGCCGCGAACTCTGGTCGGCCTCGGAACGGTGGGACTCCTCGCAGTGCCCGGGATCCGCGCCGCCCGCCAGAGGTCACGATCACCGGCAGCTCGAGCCTGTCCGAACAGCTGGCCGCCAGGGGGACACCGATCACGAGTGACGAAGTCGGTGAAGAAAATCAATATTTATGTGTTGAGAGATTAAGAAAATCAAGATACAAATGAACCTTGTTCGCGTCGCCAAGAGTGAGGGGCCGAGGGTGGACTGGCAGGAACTGACGGACCTGACGCAAGGACGGCCGTTCGTGGTCGAGCGGGTCCGCCTGGCCGGCAGCGGCATCGTGGTCGAGGGGCAGTTCGAGCCGCCGCAGCTGGCTCAGCTCGGCGTCGACGACCAGGTGTTCGTTGCCGCGTTCGTACGGTCACACGGTTCGATCAAGGAGATGGAGCGGATCTTCGGAGTGAGCTACCCGACGATCAAGTCCCGGCTCAACCGGATCTCCGAGCACCTCGACTTCATCGACACCGACCCGGGGCCCACCGGTGCCGACGTCGTTGACCGCCTGCGGCGAGGGGAGATCAGCGCCCAGGAGGCGCTGGCCGAACTGGAGAGGTCCCGATGATTCCGCAGCTGGTGACCGTGCGCTGTCGCCGTCCCGGCGGCCGCCGGCTAGGGCTGTACGTCCCTCTCCTGCCGGTCCTGCTGGTGCTTTCACCGCTGCTGCTGCTGGCCGGACTGGTCGCATGCGTGGCCACCCGGGTCAGCCCGATGGGCGCGCTGCGCGGTGCCGGGCAACTGCTGTGGGCGCTACCCGGCACCCGGTTCGAGATCGAGCAGGGCCGGACGGCCGTGCTGGTAAGCGTCAGATGAGTCAGAGGAAAGAGCAGCGATGAACGAGCAGCGTCGTCAGATCCTGCAGATGTTGGCCGAGAGCAAGATCACCGCAGAGGAGGCCGAGCGGCTGATCGACGCCCTCGAACGACAACAGCCCGAGCCGCCGCCGGGAACCACGCCCCGGCCGAAGCCTCGGCCCAAGTACCTACGCGTGGTGCTGGTGGACAACTCCGTCGGCGACGAGCCGACCCGGATCAACATCCGGATCCCGCTACAGCTGCTGCGCGCCGGGGTCCGGCTCACCAGCCTTATCCCTCCGAAGGCGCTCACCAAGCTCAACGCGCAGCTGGAGAAGTCAGGGGTACCGATCGACCTCACCGAGCTCAAGCCGCAGCAACTCGAGGAGCTCATCGATCAGCTCGACGACGTCACCGTCGACGTCAACGACCCCGACACCAAGGTGCAGGTGTTCTGTGAGTGACACCGCCACGGGCTTACGAAGGGAGATCCCGATGACGACACAGGCGATCCACGTGCAGGATCTTGAGAGTCCTCCAAAGAGCTGCGCGTGCTGCGCGGCGTGGACTTCGACGCGGCGCCGGGCAGCATCTTCGCCCTGCTCGGCTCCAACGGCGCAGGCAGGACCACGGTCGTGAAAATCCTGTCCACGCTGCTCAAGTCCGACGCGGGGACGGCCACCGTCGATGGCTTCGACGTCGCCACGCAACCGGCGGACGTACGGGAGTCCACCAGCCTCACCGGGCAGTTCGCGGCCGTGGACGAAATCCTCACCGGGCGAGAGAACCTGGTGCTGGTGGCCCGGTTGCGGCGTGTGGAGGGTCCCGGCCAGGTCGCCGATGACCTGCTGGCCCGCTTCCAGCTCACCGACGCGGCGGGGCGGAGTATCTGGACGAGGCCGAACACCTCGCCGACCAGATCGCGATCGCTCCGGCTCCTCACTGACATGCAGAGCGGAATCTTCGCGCGATTCCAGGCCATGCCGATCGCACGCTTCAGGTGCGGGAGTGCCGGCATGGCTTCCATCGCCGGAATCCTCGTCGTGTTCACCCTTGCGGCCACCCACCATCGCAAAATCGCCTAGGTAACCTGTCTCCTTAGACCGATCAGTCTGCAATTTCGGTGGCGCGGTGTCACCACGTCGACCCCGAGGAGTCCGGATGTCGGCAGATCCGCCCAGCTCACCCGCGCTACGCGCGTCCGACTCGGACCGCGACCGGGTCATCGAACTGCTGCGCGCCGCCGTCACCGACGGCCGGCTCGACCCGGTCGAGTTCGACGAACGCCTGGACGCGACGCTGGCCGCCCGTACCATCGACGAGCTGACCCCGCTCACCACCGATCTGGTCGTGGTGCCAGGCAGCGACCGCGCGCTCTCCCTGCCGCTCGCCGGGACGCTGGCCGAGCCGGCCGCCGACCTGCTCACCATCAAAGAGAAGCACGGCACGGTGCGCCGCGACGGTCGGTGGACGCTGCCGCACCGGCTGGCGCTGCACACCGCGTGGTGCGACGTGATGCTGGACCTGACCAGCGCGGTGCGCAGCGGGGCCGAGCTGATCATCGAGCTGCGGGTGCGCGGCGGCAACGTGGAGCTGGTCCTCGCGCCGGGCATGGTGGTGGACGCCAACGACCTGTCGGTGCGACACGGCCAGATGGCGATCAGCAAGGACACGGGCGACAACACGGCAGAGACTCTGCACGTCCACTTGGCAGGCAGAGTGCGGCACGGCCGTATCGCCACCCGGTGGCAGGTGCCGCGTCGGCAGGGTCCAGATGGGCCTGCTTGACCTTCAAGTCGGGTCGAAGGTTTACGGTCGAGTGTGTGAGCACCTACCGGATTTCGCAGCTCGCGGAGCGTACTGGGGTACCTGCGACGACCCTGCGGTTCTATGAAACGGTCGGGTTGTTGTCCGCCGAGCGGAGCGTCTCTGGCTACCGCCTCTATGGGCAGGACGCTGTCGAGCGTCTGAGGTTCGTCGGGGCCGCCAAAGATCTGGGCCTGTCATTGGAGGAAATCGCCGAGCTGTTGGCGGTCTGGGAGTCGGGGGCCTGCTCAGAGGTCCGCGCTGACCTTCGACCTCGCCTCGTCACCAGGATCACCGACGCTGAACGCCGTACCGCCGAATTGCAGGAGTTCACCGCTTCGCTGCGTGGCGCGCTGGACCACCTGGACGCACTCCCTGATCGTGCCGGCGGCTGCGATGCTGAGTGCGGGTTCCTGGACTCCGCACGTACACCCCCGGTCTCGAAGGAGCCGTCCCCGCGTGCTGACCGCAGTGATGAACAACGGTGGCGGACCGCACCGGTAGCCTGCTCGCTGACCTCCGACGCCATCGGCGGGCGCGTCGAGCAGTGGCAACAACTGATTCGCGGCGCTGAACACGAGGAGATCCCCGACGGTCGCAGGCTGACTCTCCCGGTTCAGCACGCCGAAGCGGTCGCGACGCTCGCCGCAGCGGAACAGCGGTGCTGTCCCTTCTTCGACTTCCGTCTCCACCTGGATGGTTCGGTCCTCCACCTGGAGGTACGCGCTCCCGTCGAGGGCGCGGGCCTCCTCGCCGAGCTGTTCACCCCGGCCGCCTGACCACCGCACCGACAGAAAGATCACCCGACCGTGCTCGTCGCCCGCTCTGTCGCCCTGTTCCTCGTCGCCGCCTTTTTCGAGATCGGCGGGGCCTGGCTCGTCCGGCAAGGCGTCCGTGAACACACAGGCATCCCCTGGATCGGTGCGGGCATCATCGCGCTGGGCATTTACGGCTTCATCGCATGCCTGCAACCTGACCCGAACTTCGGGCGCATCCTCGCTGCCTACGGCGGTGTCTTCGTCGCCGGCTCCCTCACCTGGGGCGTGATCGCCGACGGCTACCGCCCCGACCGCTATGACATCATCGGCGCCGCCATCTGCCTCGCAGGCGTCGCCGTCATCATGTACGCACCCCGCGGTCGCTAAGCCCACGGACCAACATGCGCAGTGCCGCCGCTGGCTTGCCACGGCACCGCACATCAGGGAAATCAGCAGCAGCAGGTTCGCCGAGCGCTTGGCCCGGTTTTCCGCGATCCACGCGGCGATCAGGCCGCCGCGCAGGGCGGCGTGCGGTCCGCCGACCCGCTCGACCTGCTGGAACCAGTCCCAGGCCGCCAGGGCCAGCTGGCCGGTGAGCCGCTCGACGTACCAGGAGCCGCCGGGCCGGGTCGATCACCAGGGCTGGCTTCGACTCCTCCAGAAGGATCGCCTGGGTATTGCGGGCGATCCGGCGGGCCCGCCAGGGAAGGGCCGCAAGAGGTGGACCATGCGCTGGAAGGCACCCCAGAACGCCTTCGAAGGCCGACTGAGCCCGAGCAACAACTGACCACTCACAACCAAGATCAGCCATTGAATTGACACACCCGTTCTACGCTGCGTGCCAGTGCGGCACCCGCCTTCGCCGACGTTGTACGCGGCCTGCTGCTGTCCGGGCCGGCCGGCTCCGGCGTCCGCGCCACACCCGACGCCACTCCCGCCGGCCGCAACCGTATCCACCTGTGTCCCCACTGCGTCCCGCGGCATCACCGTGTCGTCGCGGGGAGGTCGAGGGTGACAGTGAGGCCGTTCCCCGGGGTGTCGGACAGTTCCACCGTCCCCCCGTCGGCGGTGACGAGGCGGTGGACGATCGCCAGGCCGAGTCCGGTGCCGGCAGAGCCGCTGGTACGGAACCGCCGGAACGCCTCCGCCTTGGTCGTCTCACTCATGCCCGGTCCGTCGTCGGTCACGATGATCTGGGTCCGGTGGCCCGATCGCCGTGCCGTGAGCCGTACGTGTCCGCTCGGCGGAGCGGCGGTGAGCGCGTTGTCGATGAGGTTGTCGATCACCTGCTCGAGGTGCCCTGGGACGGCCAGCGCCGACACCGGCTCGTTCGCCGCGGCCGAGAGGTCGACGTTCCGCTCGGCGGCCACCGGTCGCCAGGCCTCGGCTCGTTCGATCAGCAACTGGGAGATCATGACCTGTTGCGGCGGTTCGGTGGCGTTCTCCGCTCTGGCGACGGCGAGCAGGCCGTCGACGAGGCGGGCCAGGCGCGCCAGTTCCTCGAGCGCGCCGTCGAACTCGGCGGCGTCGGCCGCCGGCTCGGCGGCGAGGAGTTCCATGCGCAGCCGGAGCGCCGTGAGCGGGGTGCGGAGCTGGTGGGAGACGTCGGCGAGCATGGTCCGATGGTCATGGACCAGGCTTTCGAGGCGGGCCGCCATGACGTTGAAGCGTTCGGTGAGCCGGCGGATCTCGGCGGGCTGCTTGGGAGGGTTGGCGCGTGCGCCGAGTTCGCCCGCTCCGAGGGCTTCCGCGGCGGTCTCAAGGTCGCGCAAGGGCCGGCCGGCCCATCGGGCGAGCGCGACGGCCAGGATGATGGCGGCGGCGATCGCGAGGACGGCGATCATCGCGAGCCGGGTCCACAGCCGCATGACCCGGTCGTGTAGCGGGGCCAGTGGACGGGACAGCAGGACCGCGCCGGCCACTTTCTCGCTGTGCCCGTCCACGGGAACGGCGGCCAGGAGCCGGTCGCCGTCGCGGGTCACGCGGGTGTGGCCGGCCAGTGCGGGTGCCGCACGTGCCGGGGTGTAGAGGCCGGTTCGCTCGCCCTCCACGACGTGCCCGTCATCGTCGATCACGGCGACGGTCATCGCGGCGCCGCCCTCGTCCTCGGTACGGAGGGCGGCCAGAGTGCGGGGCAGCATGGTGGACTTCTCGCGGTCGGCGAGCCTCTCCTCGGCCGCCGCGGCGAGGGTGTGGGCGATGGTGAGCGTGCCGCTGCGGTAGTCCTGCTCGTGCTGGTTCGCCATCGCGTAGCCGAGCGGTAGCAGGGCGCCGAGCAGCAGCCCGAGCGTAAGGGTCAGCAGCGCCGCCAGGATCCGGCTGGTCATCGGAGGTCCCCGAGACGGAAGCCGCGGGCGTAGACGGTGAGGATCGCCGACGGGTCGCCGAGTTTGCGGCGCAGCGCCGCGATGTGGACGTCGAGTACGCGGGTCGGGCCGTACCAGTGGGTGTTCCAGACCCGTTCGATGATCTCTTGCCGTGCCAGGACCCGGCCGGGGTCGGTCGCGAGGCATTCGAGGATGTCGAACTCGGTGGGGGTGAGCGGGACATCCTCTCCACCGGAGGTCACCTGCCGGGTGCGGGTGTCGATTCTCAGCCGGCCGTGGCTGAGCAGATGTGTGTCGGTGATCCGGCTGCGGCGCAGTACGGCGCGGATGCGGGCGGTCAGCTCGGCGAACCCGAACGGTTTGACGATGTAGTCGTCGGCGCCCGCGTCGAGCGCCGCGACTCGGTCCGGTTCCTCACCGCGCGCGGTGATCACCAAGATCGCCGCGTCGGACCGCCGGCGCAGATCGAGGCAAAGGTCGATGCCGTCACCGTCCGGCAGGCCGAGGTCGAGGAGGACGACGTCGTACGCCTCCGCCGTACGGGCCTGTTCGACCGTTCCCACGGTCTCCGTCACATAGCCCGCCCGCGTGAGACCGCGGTCGAGCGAGCCGGCGATGCCGGGATCGTCCTCGACGATCAGTACGCGCGCGGAAGGGCTGGTCACGGTCCCACGGTAGGTGCAATCGGGGGATCTGAACGAGTTCCGAACATTTCCCTTATCCGATACTCGCACCTTGCCGGGAAGAGTGGTCTCGTACCCGCTCTCGTCCAGGAAGATGATTATGTTCTCCACGATCTTCGGCCTTCCCGCGCATCCGCTCGTCGTCCACGCAGTCGTCGTGCTGGTGCCCCTGGCGGCACTGTCGGCGCTGGTCGTCGCCGTCTGGCCGGCGGCTCGGGCAAGATATGCGCCGCTGGCCCTCGGGGTCGCGACTCTCGCGCTGATCTCGGTGCCGATCGCGACGCACACGGGTGAGCAACTGGAGAGCCACGTGCAGCCGTCGCCCTTCGTGGAGCGCCACACCGCGATGGCGGATGGTCTGCTGCCCTTCGTGGCCGTGCTCTGGCTGGGCTTGGCCGTCCTGGTCGCGGTCCGTGCACTGGGCCGGCCACGCGGTGTGGGCTGGTCGCGCTACCTCGCGGGTGGGGCCGCGGCCGTCGCCGTGGCGGGGGCGGTCGCCAGCGGGGTGCAGGTCGCACGGATCGGCGACAGTGGCGCGCGCGCCGCCTGGCACGGGGTCGCCACCACCTCATCCGGGGACGGGTCCGGGCCGCATCACTGACCGGATCGCGCTGAACCGTTCTTTCTTCGACAGGGGGCGCAGGACATGAATCCGGGAAGTTCGAGGCAGGGGGCGCGGGACGCGGGACTGGCCATGGTGAACCGGTGGACGCGGAGGGCGGTCGCCGGAGGTGTCGTCCTGTGCGGAGTGCTGGGCCTGGGCCTGGCCCATCTGCTGCCGGGCCAGGCGGCCGTGGCCCGGCACGACTCACCGGCTCCGGCCGGGACCGACGGCCGGGCCTCGCCCGACCCGGACGATCCGCCGCCGCGCTCCGCGCCGTCGGCGGATCGGCGCCATTCCCTCACCCCTCCCCGTACGGTGCCTCGCCCGTCCCACGGCCGCCCTCACGTCACCTCCGGCGGCTCGTGATGGAGGCCGGCCGAAGCTTCCTCGTGTGGGGGATGACGGGACGTCTCCTGGTGACGGACGCCCGCCGGATGGAGATCGCGTGGCGTGTCATGGAAGCGGAGATCGCGGCGACGGGGGCCGCGTGCGACCGGTTCCACACCGGCTCCGAGCTGTCGCGGGTCAATGCCGCGCAGGGGAACACGGTGCGGGTCTCGGCGGTGTTCGCCGAAGTCCTCGGGCACGCGCTCGACGCGGCCGCCGCGACCGGGGGAGCGGTCGACCCGACGGTCGGCGGCGCGCTGGTCTCGGCCGGCTATGACCGCGACCTCGCCGCGGTGCGGTCGCGCTCCTGCGGAACGTACGCCGCGCCGCGTCCGGTCGCCGGCTGGCCGGTGGTGGAGCTGCGGGGCCGGACCGTACGGGTGCCTCGGGGCGTCACGCTCGACCTCGGCGCGACGGCGAAGGCGTTCACCGCGGACCGCGCGGCCTCGCGGGCGGCGTCCGCCGCCGGGTGTGGCGTGCTGGTCGGCCTCGGCGGTGACATCGCGGTGAGCGGCCCGGCACCCTCTGACGGCTGGCGCGTCCGTGTCTGCGACGATCACCGGGCCGGGCCGGGCGAGCCGGGCCGGACCTTCACGATCACCGACGGCGGCCTGGCGACCTCGTCGCTGACCATACGACGCTGGCGACGCGGCGGCCGCTGGCTGCACCACATCATCGACCCGGCGACGGGCGCGCCGGCCGGGGAGCACTGGCGTACGGTCAGCGTCGCGGCCGCGAGCTGTGTCGACGCCAACGCCGCCTCGACGGCGGCGATGATCAAAGGTCGCGCCGCCGCCGACTGGCTCACGGACCGCTCGCTGCCATCACGGCTCGTTCATCTGGACGGCACCGCGCTCACTGTGGCCGGCTGGCCGTCCGCCGAGTCCGAGACGCCCGGATGAACGGCTTCCTTTGGTATTCGACCCGAGCCGGTGGTGAAGTCGCGTTGCTCTTCCTCACCACTGTGGTCGCCGTCGGAGCGATGTCGGCGGTCCGCGTGGGGGGCCGCCGGGTGCCCCGCTTCGTGCTCGCGGGTCTGCATCGCAACCTGACCCTGGTCGGCCTGGGCTTCCTCACGGTGCACATCGCCGCCGCCGTCATCGACTCCTACGCGCCGATCGGCCTGGCCGACGCCGTGGTGCCGTTCGCCTCGGCGTACCGGCCGATCTGGCTCGGCCTAGGGGCGCTCGCGTTCGACACACTGCTGGTCCTCACGGTGACGAGCCTGCTGCGCGCTCGGATCGGCCTACGTTGGTGGAAGGCCCTGCACTGGGCGGCGTACGCATGCTGGGGCACCACTCTGATCCACGCCCTGGGCACCGGTACCGACACGCGGACCTCGGTCTTCCTGTTCCTCGCCGGACTCTGCTGTGCGGTCGTGCTCGCCGCCGTGGCCTGGCGGATCGCCACTCGCGCCACGCGCCGGCTCCCCGCTCCGGCGCGTTCGGCCGGCACCACGGGAGAAGGCCGATGACGGTCGAACCCGCGCCGCGCCTCCTGGCCGGATACCAGGCGACAGGCAGGGCCGCCGACCTGCGTGAACATCTGTCACGGTACGGTCCGGCGCCGTTCTCCGGACACGGCTCGCGCGCGCGGGCCGGCGCCTGGCCGATCGGCCCTGTCGAGGAGGCGGGCCTCACAGGACGCGGGGGAGGCGGGTTCCCGATGGCCCGCAAGATGCGCTCGGTGGCGGCCTCCGGTCGTCCCGCCGTAGTGGTCGTCAACGCCGCCGAGGGCGAGCCCCTGAGCGGCAAGGACAGGTTGCTGCTCACCGTGGCGCCCCACCTGGTGCTGGACGGCGCCGCACTCGCCGCGTACGCGGTCGGCGCCCGGAGGATCATCGTCTGCGTACACGGGTCCGGAGACGCGGCCGCACACCTGGAGACCGCCGTGGCCGAACGCGCTGGTGCCGGGCTCAACGCGGTCCCGGTCGAAGTGCGCCGCATCCCGGGGCGATACGTCGCCAGTGAGGAGACCGCACTGGTGAACCAGATCAACGGCGGCGCGGCCAAGCCGACGTTCACGCCACCTCGTCCGTACGAGCGGGGTGTCGGCGGCCTGCCCACACTGGTCGCCAACGCGGAGACCTACGCCCACATCGCTCTCATCCTCCGCTACGGACCGGCGTGGTTCCGGGCGTGCGGCACCGCCGACGCCCCGGGGACCGCACTGTTCAGCGTGTCGGGCGCGGTCGTCCGGCCGGGCGTCGTCGAGGCCCCGCTGGGCACGAGCGCGGCCGACCTCCTGCGCCTGGCCGGGGGACCCGCCGACCCACTCCAGGCCGTGCTCACCGGCGGCTACGGGGGGACGTGGCTGACCATGCGGCAGGCGCACACACCCACGACACCCGCGGCGTTCGCGGCGGCCGGAGCCGCGCTCGGTCCTGGCATCGTCGTCGCCCTGGCCGCGCGGGCCTGCGGGCTGGCCGAGTCGGCCCGGATCTTGAGGTGGCTCGCGGACCAGACGGCCGGCCAGTGCGGGCCCTGCGTCTTCGGGCTTCCCGCGATCGCCGAAGACTTCGCCGCCCTCGCCGCCGGCCGGGCCGGGCCGGCCCTCCACCGGCGCCTCCGCAGCCGGGTGGCGGTCATCCCCGGCCGGGGAGCCTGCCGCCATCCGGACGGCGCGGCGCGGTTCGCCGCCAGCGCCCTGCGCGTTTTCGGACCTCACCTGGACGCCCATGAGCGCCCGGGCGGCTGCCCGCCCGCCCGGCGACCGAGCCTGCTACCGGCACGATGGGGGACGTGATCGCATGACCTGGCGACTACGGGTCAACCCGATCACCTGCACCGGACACGCCCTGTGTGCCGAACTTCTCCCCGAGGCGATCAGCCTCGACGAATGGGGATATCCGATCCTGTCCCCCGTATCCGACGAGCTGCTACCGCTGGCACGACGGGCCGTCACGGACTGCCCCACCTTGGCCTTGATGATCGAACCTGAGCCGTGATGAGAGAGAACATGACATCACGAAGTGGCACGCAGTGTCATGATCGCGCCCTTCTGGTGAGGGAGCCCCTCACCCCCCAGGCCGACGGCGACACGGTCGAGGTTCGTGGGCACCGCGCCAGCAGGATGGGCGGCCGATAGCGAACGTGTCGTACGCGTTCGCCGTGCGCCGGTCGGGTCGGCCGTCGTGAACGATGAATGCACGGACCCTTGCGGGTGTTTGTGACGCGTGGCACAGTGGCACTGAGTGTCGCACTGGAGCGATCTTGCGGCACGGCGTGCCCACCGGGAGGTCCGCAATGAGCCAGTCGCCGCGAGCTCGTGGAACATTAAGCTCGATCCGTATCGGGCTGGCGCTCGCCATCGTATTGGTGAGCGCGACAGTAGTCCTGGGTCCTGCGTCTTCCGTCGCCGCCGGGAGCACGGCCCCGAAATGCGCTGAGTTGGCGGGGAGGGAGATCCCTGCGGCGGCGATCAGTTTGCCGACCAACGGCGGCCGTGTCGAGTCGGCATCCTTTGTCACCCAGGTCGTGAGTGGCGAGAGCATCGAATACTGCAAAGTCGATGCAGCGGTCTTCCCCGTCGATCGCTCCGCCCCGGACATCAAGCTGCGAATCGGTATGCCTGTTGACTGGAGTCGCAAGGCAATGATGTTCGGCGGCGGCGGATACAACGGGACGATTCCCGACATCGCGATGAACGTGCCTTTTGGTCGCACCGATCAACCGACGCCCTTGGCTCGCGGATATGCAACGTTCGCAAGCGACTCAGGGCACCAGGCAGGACCCGCAGGATCTCTGGACGGGTCCTTCGGCATGAACGACGAGGCGCTGCGGAATTTCGCCGCCGGCGATGCGCTCAAGAAGACCCGTGATGCCGCCATGTTCCTCATCCGCGATGGCTACGGCACGGGGGTCGGCCGAGTGTATTTTGCGGGCGGCTCGACGGGTGGTCGCGAGGCTCTCGTCGTCGCGCAGCGGTGGCCTGACGCCTTCGATGGCGTCATCGCCGCCTACCCCGCGTGGAACAACGCAGCCGAAGCCCTCGATCTCGGATATCTCGCGCAGGTGATGTCGCGTCCGAACGCATTCCCCGGGCTCGAGAAGCAGACACTTCTCTACAACAGCGTTATGACGGCATGCGACGGGCGAGACGGTCTCAGGGACAAGGTCATCTCGAACGTCGACGGGTGTGGCTTCAACCCCCGAGTGCTTCGCTGCCCCAATGGTGTTGATACCGGGCCCACGTGCCTTTCCGATCCGCAGATCACCTCGGTGATCGCCGCATCCAAGCCGTTCAGATGGCCGTACAGAATCGCCAGTGGTGAGCAGGAATATCCCGGCTTTCCGTTTCTTTCGGGCGCTGACATGAGAACGCCATATCTTGGATTCGGCACTTCCGCGCCCGCTGACCCGATGCCGGTGACGGCTGGATATGGCCTACGGTACTGGGACCAGTGGGTGAAATACTTCCTGACGAGGGACCCCGGCTACAACTCCCTTGATGTCGACCCTCGACGACCGGGAAAGTGGCTTTCTCGAATCAGTTACCTTTCCACCATCGAAGACCGCAATAACTCGGACCTTCGTCCCTTTGCGCGTTCCGGTGGAAAACTGCTCCTTCTCCATGGTTCCGCGGATGAGCTGGTCTCCCACCGCTCGACGAACGACTACTACCGGCGGGTGCGTGACACGGTAGGCCCCGGGCAGACACACAGATTCATGCGGTACTACGTCGTGCCAGGCGCGAATCACGCCAACTTCGGCGCACCCGCATTCGCCGCAAACTGGGACTCGCTCTCCGCTCTCGAACGGTGGGTCGAACAAGGACGGCCGCCCGTCAAGCCGGTGGTCACAGACGGCGGCAGCGGCAGAACGCGCCCGCTTTGTGAGTATCCGCGCTGGCCGAAGTACCGCTCGGGTGATCCCGACAGCGCCCAAAGCTTCGTGTGTTCGCGTTGACGTCAACCGATCACGCACTGTGGCCCAGCCCAGCCCAGCCCAGCCGGAAGGAAGCCCTGTGACGACGAGCGGTCGGGTGGCGCTGCGCACGCGGTCTCTGACGAAGGTGTTCCGCGGCTTCCGCGCGGTCGACTCGGTGGACCTGGAGGTTCGCGAGGGTGTCGTGCACGCGCTGGTGGGTCCCAACGGCGCGGGAAAGACCACACTGTTCAACCTTCTGACCGGCTTCGTCTCCCCGACGTTCGGGACGATCACGGTGTTCGACGAGGACGTCACCGGCAAGCGGCCCGAGCAGATCGCGCGCTGCGGGGTGGCCAGGTCGTTCCAGATCACCAGCCTCTTCGAGAACCTGACCAGCCGCGAGCAGGTGGAACTCGCTCTCCAGGGGCTCACCGGCCAGGGGCTGCGGTTCTGGCGGTCGGAGAAGTTGCTCGGCAGGCATCGCGCCCGCGTGGACGAGCTGCTCGCGCGGGTGGGGCTGATGCCACTGGCGGACAAGCCGGTCGGACTGCTCGCCTACGGGCAGAAGCGCGCGCTGGAGCTGGCACTGGTGCTGGCGCTGGACCCGCGGGTGATGCTTCTCGACGAGCCGACGGCCGGGATGGGAATCGAGGACGTCGACCGCACCATCGACCTGGTCCGGCGCATCGCGGCCGGACGCACCGTGGTGGTCATCGACCACAACATGCACGTGGTCGGCAGCCTGGCCGACCGGGTGACCGTGCTCCAGCAGGGCAAGGTCCTGGCGGAGGGCGCCTACGACGAGGTCCGCAACGACGACCGGGTGATCACCGCCTACCTGGGCGAGGCCGACCATGCTTGAGGTCACCGGCCTGAAGGCGTGGTACGGCGAGGCGCTGGCGCTGCACGGCGTGGACGTGAGCGTGGGAGAGGGCGAGGTCGTCTCGCTGGTCGGGCGCAACGGCGCCGGCAAGACCACCCTGGTGCGATGCCTGATCGGCCTGCACCGGCAGGTCGGCGGCACCGTGTCCTTCCTCGGCCGTGACGTCACGGGCATGCCGGCCCACCGGAGGGCCCGCGCCGGGATGGGCTGGGTCCAGGACGACCGCGGCGTCTACGCGAGCCTCACCGTGGAGGAGAACCTGCTGCTCCCGCCCAAGGTCTCCGACCGCGCATGGACGCTGGAACGGGTCTACGAGGCGTTCCCGGCGCTCGCCGAGCGCCGCAGGGCGCCGGGCACCACGCTGTCGGGTGGGGAGCAGCAGATGCTGGCCATCGCGAGAGTGCTCCGGACCGGTGCCCGTCTGCTGCTGATGGACGAACCCTCCGAGGGCCTGGCCCCGGTGGTGGTGGCCCGGATCGGGGCGATCATCCGCGAGATCAAGACGACCGGCGCCGGGGTGCTGTTGATCGAGCAGAACGTCAAGTTCGCGGCCACCGTGGCCGATCGGCACTACCTGCTCAGCCAGGGCCACGTCGCCACGGTCCTCGACAACTCCGAGTTCCGGCGGCGCGAGGGCGAGCTCCTGGAGCACCTCGGCATCTGACCGGTCGACCACACGAGGTCATGTCCGACACGACACGAGGAGAAGCACCATGAAGAGAAGGCGGATTCGGGTCGGGGCCGCGGCTATGACGGGGACCCTGCTTCTCGGCGCGTGCAGTGGCGGCCCGGGGGCGTCGGGTGGTGATTTCACGGGCGGCAAGCTGGTCCTCGCGGTGCTCAACGACCAGTCCGGCGTCTACAAGGACGCGTCGGGACCGAACACCGTCAAGGCGGTCAAAATGGCGGTGGCCGACTACAAGAAGAAGTACGGCGACGCCGCGGTCGTCGACGACATCGAGGTCACCTCGGCCGACCACCAGAACAAGCCGGACGTCGCGAACACCAAGGCCCAGGAGCTGTACGAGCGTAAGGGGGCGGACGTCATCCTCGACGTGCCGACCTCGTCCGCGGCCCTGGCCGTCGCCACCCAGGCGAAGAATCATCACAAGCTGTTCATCGACGTCAGCGCGGCCACCACCGCGCTGACCGGCGCCCAGTGCAACAAATACACCTTCCAGTGGGCGTACGACACCTACATGCTCGCCAACGGCACCGGCACCACCATCACCAAGAACGGTGACAAGAAGTGGCAGCTCATCTATCCCGACTACGCGTTCGGCCAGGACATGATCAAGTCCTTCACCAAGGCGATCAATGGGGCCGGCGGCACGGTGCAGGGGACCACCCCGACGCCGTTCCCGAACGACAACTTCGCGACCTTCCTCACCAAGGCCGGCAGCACCGATCCCGACGTGATCGGCACGATGCAGGCGGGCGGTGACCTGATCAACGTGGTCAAGCAGTTCAACGCCTCGGGGCTGAAGGAGAAGGGCATCGATCTGGCCGTCGGGCTGATGCTCATCAACGACATCCACTCCCTGGGCGTCGACCAGTTCGCGGGCACGATGTTCACCGACGCCTGGTACTGGAACATGGACCGCGAGTCGCGTACGTGGGCGGACCGGTTCCAGCAGGAGACCGGAACCCGCCCGAGCTTCGAACAGGCCGGCAACTACTCCGCGGCAAGCCAGTACCTGGAGGCGGTCCAGAACGCCGGCACCGACCGCGCCGACGCGGTCGTCGGAAAACTCGAGGGCAAGAAGATCAACGACGTGTTCCTGCGCAACGGCGAGATCCGCGCCAAGGACCACCTCGTCATCCACGACGCGTACCTGGCCCGGGTCAAGAAGCCGTCGCAGGTGAAAGAGGACTGGGACTACGAGGACATCGTGACCACGATCCCCGCGGAGAAGGCATTCCCTCCCGTCGGGGAGTTCGGCTGCTCGATGTGAGCGGGCGGTCCGGTCGCGTAGGCCCCGGGCGCCCCACGGCCCGGGGGCGGCCCCGGGAAAGGAACCCATGAACGCAGTCCTGCAGTACGCCGTACAGGGCCTGGCGGCCGGCAGCTTCTACGCGCTGGCCGCCCTCGGACTGGCGATCATCTTCGGCGTCCTGGGCGTGGTGAACTTCGCCCACGGCGCGTTCTACATGCTCGGCGCGGTCGCCACGGCCGTCCTGCTCGACACCCTCGGCCTCACGCTGTGGTGGTCGCTGCTGGTGGTGCCGGTGCTGATGTTCGTCTTCGGCGTCGTGGTGGAGCGGTTGCTCGTGCGGTGGCTGCTCCGGCTCGACCCGCTCTACAACTTCCTGCTCACGTTCGGCCTCACGCTCGTCCTCGTCGAGCTGGTCAAGCAGAAGTACGGCGTCTCGGGGCTGCCGTACCGGCCTCCGGACCTGCTCCAGGGACGCGCCGACCTGGCCGGCGTCGTGCTGCCGCGCTACCAGCTGTTCGTCTTCCTGTTCTCGGTGGCGATCTGCGTGCTCGTCTGGCTGCTGATGACGCGGACCAGGGTCGGCATGATCGTCCGGGCGTCGACCGAGAAGCCCGAGCTCGCCCGTGCCCTCGGCATCAACGTGGGCCGCTGGGTGACCCCGGTCTTCGGCTTCGGCGTCGCGCTCGCCGGCCTGGCCGGCGTGCTCGCCGCACCGTTCCGCGCCATCACGGCAGACATGGGCAACAACTTCGTGATCATCCTGTTCGCGGTGGTGGTCATCGGGGGGCTCGGTTCGATCGTCGGCGCCGTGGTCGCCGGTTTCGTGGTGGGGCTGGTGGAGGCGTTCGGCCAGGCCTACGCTCCGATGTTCGCCCAGATCCTGATCTTCGTCCTGATGGCCCTGATCATCCTGGTCCGCCCGGCCGGGCTGTTCGGACGCGAGGAGGCGGCGGGATGACCCAGTCCGTGGTTCCCGAGGCGTCGGTCACCGAGGCGCACGCCGCCATCGTGGGAGGCCGCTCGAGGTCGCGATGGGCACTGCTGGCCGCCGGCCTGGTGGCGGCGCTGGCGCTGCCGTGGATGATCTATCCGCCGGTGGCGATGGACATCGTGGCGATGGCGCTGTTCGCGATCGCGCTGGACATCCTGCTCGGCTACACGGGCCTGCTGTCCTTCGGGCACGCGGCGTTCTGGGGCAGCTCGGCGTACGTGACGGGCTTGATCGCGACGCACTTCGGTGTGCCGTTCCCCCTGGCCGTCGTCGGCGGCGCACTGTTCGCGATGATCCTCGCCCTTCCCATCGGGTATCTGTCGGTGCGCCGGTCGGGGATCTACTTCGCGATGGTCACCCTCGCCTTCGCGCAGATGGTCTACTTCGTCGGCTACCAGTGGAGCGACCTGACCGGCGGCGAGAACGGGCTGCAGGGCGTGCCCCGGAGGTTCTTCGGCATCGAGCCGGTGGAGACCGAGTCGTTCTACTTCTACTACGCGGCTCTGCCGATCCTGCTGCTCGGCATGTGGGCCGCCTGGCGGATCGTGCACTCGCCGTTCGGGCGAGTCTTGGTGGCGATCCGCGACAACACCCCGCGAGCGCGGGCGCTGGGCTACGACGTGGAGAAGTACAAGGTGATCGCCTTCGTGCTCTCCGCCGGACTGACCGGCCTGGCCGGAGGTGTCTTCGCGATCAGTCACGGCTTCGTCGCACTGACCGAGCTCCATTGGACCACCTCCGGCGAGGTCGTGCTGATCGCGCTGCTGGGCGGCATCGGTACGCTCTGGGGCGGAATCCTGGGTGCGTTCCTGGTCGTCATGCTCGCCGACTATCTCGCCTCGTCCGGCTTCGACGGCATCGACCTGGTGACCGGCGCGGTCTTCGTCCTCGTGGTGCTGCTCTTCCGCCGCGGGATGTGGGGCACCGTGCATCATCAGTGGCTGGCCTGGCGGCGGCGCCGGACGTGAGGCGCAGCACGGAATTCCGGAGTTCGGCGAACCTCAAGTGCGCGGACTAGACTTTGCGCTACACCACGCCAGGACGGGGGCCTGTCGGTGACTTCGCGAATACTCGAGACCAAGTACCGGATATCGGAAACGGCGATGGCCTTGTTTCTCAAGGAGGGGTACGAAAACGTTACCGTCGAAGCCGTTGCGGAGGCATCGCGCGTGTCCCGCCGCACCGTTTTCCGGCACTTCGAGAGCAAGGACGAACTCGCGTTTCCGGACCACACCGAACGCATAGGGCTCGTCCAGCGCTGTCTCGTCGAGTCCGTTCCCGGTACGGACCCGGTGGAGGCCGTCATCGCGGCCACGGAGGAGTCGCTGCGCGATTTCCTCAGCCGCCCGGAGCTCGTCCTCCGGAGGTACAAACTGACGCGTGTCGTTCCCGAGCTTCGGAAACGAGAGGTCATCGAACACGAACGATACGTGACGCTCACCCGGTCGTTCCTGCGTGATCACCTCCCACCGGACACCCCGCCCTTCCAGTCGATGGCCCTCGCGGCCCTCGTCGACGCGATCCACCGATCCGCTCTCGGAGACTGGGCACGCAGCGGCGGCGCGACCGACGCCATCGCCGAGTTGGGGGCGGGCATGGAATGGGTCCGCCGCCTCATGGTCCACCAATCGACCTTTTCCACCACGCCGCTCCTTCTCGCGGTGATTCCCGACGCGCCGCAGACCCGCCGCGTTCTCAGCTCATTGAGGGACACGGCAGAGGAACTGCTCTAAATGGCCTCCCTTTTCGCGGTCGCCGACAATGGGATTCCCTTCGTTCCCCGGACATCAGGAGGGCGGCGCCGGCTCGATTCCGGCGCGCGATGCCGGCGGGCGTCGGCGATACTGTGCGCGTGGAGTACGTGTCCAGAGTGCCGCGACCGCCGCTGGACGGGCTGATCGACGACCTTTACTACCTGGAGGGTGCGTCGCCGTACGCCCGGCTGACGCTGCCGCCGATGCCGGCGGCGCTGCTCATCCTCAACCTCGGGGCGCCGTTCCGCATCCGCGCCGGCACCGACATCGAGACGGCCGAGTACGCCGACGGCTGCGTGGTCACCACGCCCACCCGCGCGTTGGAGTTCGGCTACCCGCTCCGGACCAGGTCCGTCGGCGCGCACGTCAAGCCGTGGGGGCTGGCGCCGTTCCTGCCGATGCCCGCGGCCGAGCTGTGCGACCGGCCGGTGACGATGGAGCAGGTCTGGGGCCGGCCCGCCGTCGCCGAGCTGCGGGACCGGCTGGCCACGGCGGACGGACCGTACGAGATGCTGACGCTGCTCGAGGAGGAGCTGATGCGACGGCTGTGCGAGACCGCCGGCCTGGGGCTGGTCCGCCATACGAGCAGCGTCATCGCGGCGACCGGCGGGGCGGCGGCGATCGGCGACCTGAGCGTGGCGGCCGGTGTCAGCAGTACTCATCTGGCACAGCGGTTCAAGGAACTCATCGGCGTCACGCCGAAGCGGCTGGCCCGCACCCACCGCTTCGCCGCCACCGTGCTCACGATCGACCCCGCCGGACCGGTCGACTGGGGCGAGCTCGCCGGTCGCGCGGGCTACTTCGACCAGGCCCACTTCGGCCACGAGTTCCGGGCGTTCACCGGGCTCACGCCGACCCGGTACGTCGAGGTCCGGCGGCGGTTCCTGCGCGAACATCCCGGCCACGCGCTGGACGGCTGGCCGCTGCCGGCCGATTGATTTCTTACAAGAGCGCCGGCTCACGACAGGCTAATTTGGGGCACCCCAGAGCAGAGGAGAGCCCCGTGGGCAAGGTGGTCATGTACAGCTCGGTGTCGGTGGACGGCTTCGTCGCGGACGAGAACGACCAGCCCGGACCGCTGTTCGACTGGTTGTCCAGCGGTGATGTCCCGTTGGACGAGAGCGGCGTGGTGACGGTGTCGCAGACGTCCTACGACTACACCCGGCCGTACTGGGACCAGATCGGGGTCACGATCGTCGGCCGCCACGTCTTCGACATGACGGACGGCTGGGACGGGAAGCCTCCGAGCGGGATCGACCACGTGGTCGTCGTGACGCACCGGCCGGCGCCCGAGGGCTGGGACCCCGAGGCGCCGTTTCACTTCGTCGACGGCGTCGAGGCGGCCACGGCCAAGGCGCAGGAGCTCGCGGGCGACCGCACGGTCGAGGTCGCCGCCGGCGACGTCGGTGGGCAGGTGCTCGCCGCGGGCCTGATCGACGAGGTGCGCATGGACGTCGTACCCGTGGTGTTCGGGTCCGGCAAGCGCTACTTCGGGTCGGTCGAAGCGCAGCACCTGCTGGAGGATCCTGACGTGGTGATTCAGGGCAACCGGGTGCTTCACCTGCGCTATCGGGTGCGCCGTTGACCGATCTGAGCGGGGTAGGCGCAGAAGTCCGCGACGTGCTCATCGACCGAACAGGGAGCCCGGCGGCTTTTGAAGCGTTGTCAGACACGCCGGCGACGTGGGATCAGCGCGGGCACGCGGGCCCGGTACGCGGTGTAGGCGTCGCCCAGGCCGTGGACCAGGTCGTGTTCCTCGAACGCGATGCCGACCAGGATGTAACCGGTCGAGGCGGCAGCCAGGAGCAGGTGCCCGGCCGTCATCGTAGGCGTCGCCCAGAAGACGACGAGGAACGCGGCCATCAGAGGGTGCCGGATGTGCCCGTACGGGCCGCGCTCGACGAACGGGGGAGGGCTGTACGTGACGCGCCGCGCGTGCAGCCAGGCCTGCCGTAGCCCGAACAGGTCGAAGTGGCTGACCAGGAAGGTGGAGCCGACGACCGCGATCAGGCCGGCCACGTACACGGCCCAGACCACGTCGGCGCCCGGCCCCGACAGGCTCCAGACGGTCCCCCTGATCGGCCGCCACGCCCAGAACAGCAGCGCCAGCAGCAGGCTCGCGGCCAGGACGAACGTCGCCCGCTCGGCGGGTTTCGGCACGATGCGCGTCCAGCGGCGCTTGAACCACGGACGGGCCATCACGGTGTGCTGAACCGCGAACGACAGCAGCAGGAGCAGGTCGACGGCGACAGCGGCCGGCACGGCGGCGTGCGGTCCCTGGTCGATGCCCTTGGGCACGCCACGACTGGCGAAGAAACCCGCCGCGTAGCCGAGCACGGCGAGGAAGAACAGGTAGACGGCGACCGCGTACACCAGGATGGCCAGAGGGCGAGACGATCGCGTGCCGTGTGACATGCCTGAACGCTAATCTCGCCCGGCTCAGGGCGGCCATCGGGTGAACGACCGATGTTTCCCCGGCCGCGCACCGTCATGAGCGCGGATGCCGGTCCCGCCTCAGTAGATCAACGGATCAGCCTGAGGTGTGGGGGGGGGGGGGGGGGGGGGGGGGGCGGCCCGCCCGCGGGGGGGGGGGGGGGCGGGGGGGGGCGGGGGCGGGGGGGGGGGGCGGGGGGGCGGGGGGGGGGGGGGGGGGGGGGGGGGGGGGGGGGGGGGGGGGGGGGGGGGGGGGGGGGGGGGGGGGGGGGGCGC
>NZ_JAUEQY010000052.1 GCF_030406325.1 Actinomadura sp. DC4
ACGTCGCCCAACAACTCAACGCCCGACCACGCAAAACGCTCGGCTGGCAAACCCCAGCCGAGCGCCTGCGTGATCTACTGACAGCCACATAGGCCATCAGGTGTTGCGAGGACCCCGAGAATTCGCCGCGGTGACGGGCCCGTTCTCATCTCCGGAACGTACGGCGGCGGCCACCGGGGAACCGGTGGCTGCCGTTGCTCATCGTCCCGCTCCGACCGGTTCCTTCTCGGCCGACAGCGGGGCGGCGATGTCCTCCAGCGAACGCTGGGCCGCCTCCACGCCGAGGAAGATCTCCACGACGCCGGCGGCGATCATCAGTCCCGCCCCGAGCAGGTAGCCATCGCCGACCGCCGACGTGTGGCCGGTGTCCACGAGCCTGCCGAACAGCGCCGGGCCGATGATCCCGCCCAGCGCGGTGCCCACGGCGTAGAAGGCCGCGATGGCCATCGCGCGGGTCTCCATCGGGAAGATCTCCGAGACGGTCAGGTACGCCGAGCTCGCGCCCGCCGAGGCGAAGAAGAAGACCACGACCCAGCAGGCGGTGAGGGTCCCCGCCGACAGGTGGCCGCCGCGGAACAGCAGCGCGGTGCCGATCAGCAGCACCCCCGACACGATGTACGTCCCGGAGATCATCACCTTGCGGCCCAGCCGGTCGAACAGGCGGCTGAGCAGGAACGCGCCGAAGAAGTTGCCGAGCCCGATCGGGACGAGGTACCAGCCGGCGTGGTCGTCGGGCACCTTGTAGAACTTCGACAGGACCAGCGCGTACGTGAAGAACACCGCGTTGTACAGGAACGCCTGGCCGACGAAGAGCGACAGGCCGAGGACCGTGCGCTTGGGGTAGCGGCGGACGGCCGTACGGGCGATCTCCCCGAAGCCGACGGTGTGCCGCCGGCGGATCGTGATCTTGTCCTCGACCGGTTCGAGCGCCTGCCCGGTCTCCTCGGCGACGTCACGCTCGATCCCGGCGACCACGTCGTTCGCCTCGCCGTCGCGGCCGTGGATGAACAGCCACCGCGGGCTCTCGGGGACCATCCGGCGTACGAACAGGATGCCGACGCCGAGCACCGCGCCGAGGCCGAACAGCAGCCGCCAGCCCACGTCCTTGGGCAGCAGTGAGGCGTTCAGCACCGGCACCGACAGCAGCGCGGCGAACGTCGTGCCCAGCCAGAACGACCCGTTCACGACGACGTCGACGGTGCCGCGCAACCGGGCGGGGATCAGCTCGTCGATGGCGGAGTTGACCGCCGCGTACTCGCCGCCGATCCCGGCGCCGGTGACGATCCGGCAGGCGAAGAACCAGATCGGGGAGAAGGAGAACGCGGTCGCCACGGTCGCGAGCAGGTAGACCGCGAGGGTGATCACGAAGAGCCTCTTGCGCCCGTACCGGTCGGTCAGATGGCCGAAGACCAGGGCTCCCAGGCACGCGCCCGCGACGTACAGGGCCGCGCCCAGGCCGACCTGGGAGTCGGTGAGGCCGAGCCCGCCGGCCTTGTCGGTCAGCCGGGGGCCGATGACGCCGACGACGTTCACCTCGAGGCCGTCGAGGATCCAGACGGTGCCGAGACCGATCAGGATCATCCAGTGCCAGCGCGCCCAGGGAAGGCGGTCCAGGCGCGCCGGGACATCCGTCTCGATCGTGCCCATCGCATCCGTACTCATCGCGTCTCCCTCGTCATCGATCGGAACGGCGACGATCTGCTGACGAGAAATACCCGCCCATCTGGGAACAAACGTTCAGCCGGCGGCAGGCGGCTCTCAGCCGGGGCGGTCCGGCTCCGCGTCATCCGGCTCGTCCGGCGCGCGGTCGCGGGCCGGTTCCTCGACGGTCGGCGACGGCCCGGCGAGAGGGGGCGCGCCGGCGGCGGGCGGCCCGTGGCCCGGCGGCGGCGGGCCGTACGGGCCGGGCCCGGGCGGCGGCCCGTAGCCGTACGGGGCCGGATGTCCCGGCGGTCCGAACCCGGTCGGCCCCGGCCACTGCGGCCGGCCCGCGGGCACGAGCGCCTCGCCCGGCGCGTCGCCGGGCTCCCCCAGGGGACCGGTCGTGATCACCAGCCGGTCGAGGTAGAGGACCTGCAGCGCGGCCAGGGCGAGGAACAACACGACGACCAGGACGAGCGGGGTCGCGATGCCGGTCGCCACGTTGCCGAAGTACTGGCCCAGCTGCTCGAAGAGCAGGACCGGCGCGGTCCTGGAACCGGGGCCGCCGCCCACCAGCAGCGGCCACAGGATCCCGTGCGCGCCGAACAGCACGGTCACCCCGCCCATGAGGGCGGCCAGGGGAAGGGCGGGCACCGCGACCGACCGGACGAACGCCGGCGCGCCCCGTGCCTGCTCGGCCCGCCACCGCGCCGCCCGCGTACGGCAGAAGAGCGTGAGGACCAGCAGGGACGGCACGCTGAGCAGGATCGGCGGGACGAGCCCGATGAAATGGTTCACCAGCTTGAGACGCCGGGCGTTGTCCCAGTCGACGACGCTCAGCGGGCCGACGCCGACGAAGAGCCAGGGCGCGAAGAACAGCAGCAGCCACTCGCTGCTCCGGCCGAGCGGGCGCAGCCCGCCGATGCCGAGCGCGGCCAGGTAGGCCGTGCCGACGGAGACGATCGCGCCCAGCAGCGGAGGTATCCAGGTGTTGGCGTAGAGCCGGCCCGCGGACGGCCGGAGCGGGGAACCGGACCGTCCGGAGAAGACCGCCGACAGCCACGGCCACGAGAGCACGACCGTGATACCGAGCACGACGGCGACGGCGAACACCGCGACCAGCAGCCGCGCCCCGGAGTCCGGCGGGCGCTCGGACGGCGATCGGGTCCCGGCGGTCTCCAGGTCGACGCGCAGTCCCGTCCGTACGGCGATGACCGTGGCCGCCACGCCGAGCACGGCGAGGATCAGGCCGATGACCGTGGCCACCGCCGCCCCGCTGCCGGAGTCGAAGTAGAAGTACGCCGACCGGTACTCCAGCATCGCGAGCGTGGGCTGCCTGCCGGCGACCAGCACCAGGTCGAAGGAGAGCGCCTGGACCGCCACCGCGAAGCCGGCCAGGACGGTGATCGCGCCGACCGTGATCATGGCCGGGGAGATCGGGCGGCCACGGCCACGGCCGCGCATGACGGGCAGGAAGACGAGGGTCGACAGCCCGCACAGGAACCCGAACATCCCCGCCGCGATGATGAGCGGGAGCGTGGGGGAGGCGGTCCCGGCGTCGCGGAGCGACCCGAACGCCGTCGCGAGCCCGCCGTCGGCCTGGGCCGAGAACCAGCCGGCGGCGACCGCGACGGGGGAGAACACGACGATGGGCAGCGACAGGAGCACGCGTCCGACGCGGCGCGCCGGGGTGCCCGCCCGGTCGAGAGCGGCGGCGAGCGCCGGTCCGACCAGGAGCATGACCAGCAGCGGGACGATGGCGAACGACAGGGAGAAGAGCAGGGCCTTCCAGAAGGCGCCCTCGCCGAGCAGGTGGGTGAAGTTGTCCGCCCCGACGAAGCGATTCTGCCGGCGCAGCACGCCGCCGCCGACCTGGACGCTTCGCAGCAGCGTCTGGCCCGTGGGTACCACCAGGGTGACCAGCGCGGTCAGGGCGGCCGGGACGATAAGGAGCAGGCCCGGCCCGCGCCGGGGGCGCACGGCTCCGGGGTACACCGGGGGATGAGGGGTCATGTCCGCTCCGCGGGTGCCGTTTCGAGGCCGATCCGATGATCGTCCAACCCGACCGTAGCGCCCGCAATCCCCGCTGACCGGACTTATGGGGCGGTGGATATCAGATGATCGGCTAAGGTGCGCTCCGTGCGGGTGGTGGTGACGGGGGCGGCCGGTTTCGTCGGCGGCCATGTGGCCGAGGCGGCGGCGAACGCCGGACACGAGGTCCTCGCGGTGGACGCGCTGGAGCGCTCCGCCTCTCCCGGCGCGGCACGGGACAACTGGGCCGCGCTCGCCGCGCGTCCCGGTATCGAGCGGGCGGAGGCCGACCTGGTCACCGCCGACCTCGCCATGGTCGCCGATGCCGACGTGGTCCTGCACCTCGCCGGCCGCCCCGGCGTCCGCAGCTCCTGGGGCGCGGGCCGGGCCGAGGCCCGGCGCGACAACGTGACCGCGACGCGGCGGCTCCTGGCCGCCTGCGAGGACGCGCCCGGGGGACGGCCGCGGGTCGTCGTCGCGTCCAGTTCCTCCGTGTACGGCTCGGCCGGCGGGCGGCCGCACACCGAGCGCGACCCGCTCCGGCCCGCCAGCCCGTACGCGGTCAGCAAGGCCGAGATGGAGCGGGTGACGGCCGAGGCGGCCGGGCGCGGGCTGCCCGCCGTCGTGCTGCGCTTCTTCTCCGTGTACGGCCCCCGTCAGCGGCCCGACATGGCCTTCCACCGCTTCATCGAGGCCGGGCTGCGCGGGCTTCCGCTGCCGGTGCTCGGCGACGGCCGCCAGTCACGCGCCTTCACGCACGTCGAGGACATCGTGGCCGCCACCCTCGCCGCCGCGGCCACCGACCTGCCGCCCGGCACGGTGCTCAACGTCGGCCACCCCGAGCACGTCCCGATCGGCGACGCGATCGGCGTGCTGGCCGGGCTGATCGGCGTACGGCCGCGGGTGCGCCACCACGACGCGGTGCCCGGCGACGCGGCGCGCACCTGGGCGGACAGCGGCGAGGCCGCCCGCCTGCTCGGCTGGTCGGCCCGGATCGGCCTGGCAGAGGGTCTCGCGAGCCAGGTCGCCTGGCACCGGACCCGGCAGCCGGCCGGGCCGCTGCCACGAGCGGAGCAGCCGGCATGAGCGAGGACGACGCGCGGCGGCGGCCGGTGCGGGCGGCGTACTTCGCCTTCGACCGCTTCCCCTCCACCAAGGGCTCGGCGGTGCACATCGGCCACATGGCGGCCGAGCTGTTCGCCTGCGCGGGCGGTGGGCTGCTCGGCGTGCTCGGCGGCGGTGACCTGCCGCGCTACCAGTGGGAGGCCGCCTCCGGCGTCGAGATCGCGCGGTTCGCCGAGGAGATCCCGAACCTCATCGACCGCGCCGAGGCCTACTCCGCCTGGGTCGCCGCGCACCTGGCCCCGCACCTCGCGACCCTGCGGATCTGCCACGTCCGCGACCCGTGGAGCGCGCTGCCCGTAGTGACCGCCGAGGGCGGCGACTACGCCGTCGTGTACGAGGTCAACGGCCTTCCCTCCATCGAGATGGCGCACACCTGGCCGCTCGCGGCCCCGGCCACGCTCGCCAAGATCGCCGAGCTGGAGGACCTCTGCCTCGAACGGGCGGACGCCGTGGTCGTGCCCTCCGGCGTGATCGCCGAGGCCCTCGGCCGCCGGGGCGTGCCGGCCGCCAAGATCGAGATCGTGCCGAACGGCGCCGACGTGGCACCGGAACCCCCGCCCCGCCCGGCCGGCGCGCCCGGGCGCTACATCGCCTACGTCGGGGCGCTGCAGCCCTGGCAGGGCCTTGACGTGCTGCTCCGCGCGTTCGCGCGGCTGGCCGACCTGGACCTCGCACTCGTCATCTGCTCGTCGGTGCCGGAACGCCGTGCCCGGCCGTTGCGCCGTCTCGCCGAGCGCCTCGGCGTGGCCGACCGGCTCATGTGGAACTTCACGCTCCCGCACGCCGAGGTCGCCGCGTGGCTGGCCGGCGCGGAGGTCTCGGTGGCGCCGCTGACCGGCTGCGCGCGCAACGTCGACCAGGGCTGCGCGCCGCTGAAGATCCTGGAGTCGATGGCCGCGGGCACGCCGGTCGTCGCCTCCGGGCTGCCCGCCGTACGGGAGCTGATGGCCGACGGCGTGCACGGCCGGCTCGTCGCCGCGGACCGCCCGGCCGAGCTCGCCCGCGCGATCCGCGTGTTGCTGGAGTACCCGGATTCCGCGCGGGAGATGGGGGAGCGCGGGCGCCGGCGCGTGGCGGAGGAGTTCTCCTGGGCCACGACTCGGGCGAAAATGGCCACAATTTATCGCTCTATAGACTCCGATTTTCGGATATCCCATTGATAGTGTCCGCCGTATGTTCTGGCGGAAGACCCGTGCGGCGATCGGCCGGTTCCACCCTGCGCACCAGCAGCTCACGATGGAACGAACGGTCTCGATGTCGTCCCCGAAGAGTGAGTGGGGCGCCGTTCTGGCGAGCCTTTCTCAGCACGAGACAACGGTGCGGCGGCCTAAATGGCGGCTTCCCTCGCGGGCGAACACCGTCCTCGTGCCACTCATTCATGTGCTGTCGGAGGACACCAAGCGGAACGCCCCGATCGGCATCAGCGCCGACTTCCGCGGGGCGGACGCCCCCGGCAAGGAGGGGCCCAAGCGGGACCTCCCCATCAAGACCCGCTACATCCGGAAGGTCACCGAGTGGTTCACCTTCGACCCCTGGCTCCAGGTACGCGCGGAGCTGAGGGACGGCAGCGTGCTGGAGATCCGGGTCACCGACCGGACCCGCCACCGGAAGATCCACAAGGTCAACGCCCGGAACAAGCACAAGTGGAAGACCAGGAAGAAGGCCGTACAGCGCATCGACGCCCGCCGTACGCTGCCCGGCGGCATGGTCCCGCAGCGGCCGGCCACCCCGCCGCCCGGCTGGATCCGCGTGCGCATCAAGGACGGTAAGCGGATCACGCTCAACGCGACCGCCAAACTCGGCCAGGTGCCCGAGGAGCAGGACCAGCTCCAGACGATCCTGTTCGTGCTCACCGAGTTGTTCCGCTGGACCCGGCCGGCGACCCCGAGGAGAACCGCGTGAACCCCTGCGGAGCGACCACGGGATTCTTCGTCCTCGGCCGCTGCGGCCGGCAGTCGGTGACGGTCTGCCGGTGCGGCCGGGCGCTGTGCGCCGAGCACGTCGACCCGCAGGGCCTGTGCCCGGAGTGCTCAGGCGCCCAGGGCTACGGAGATCCGTACCGGCCCGGCTGGGCGCGCGCCTTCCGGCGCTCCTACTGGCGGCGCAGCTCGGACTACTACCACGACTCCGACCAGTACTACTCATACGACACCTACGACCGTGGCGGGTTCGACCCGGGCGACGGCTTCGACATCGGCGGCGACGTGGGTGACTCGGGCGACGGCGGCTGGACCGACAGTTGACGCGGGTCCTGTGGTTCACCGAGCACTACCCGCCCAGCCGGGGTGGCATGGCCGAGTCGTGTGACCGCATCGTCCGCGGCCTGCGCGCGGCGGGTGTGACCGTCGACGTCGCGCACCTGACGCGGCGGGACCGCCCGTGGCGTACGGAGGGGGAGTACGGCGGCCGGCTGCTGACCGCGCCGCTCGGCGACAACGCCGAGCACGCGCTGCGCCGCCTCTGGACCGTGCTCGCCGGGGAGACCTACACCCACGTCGTCGCGTTCGGCGGCACGTACGCGCTGCTCGGCGCGCCCGTGCTGGCCGCCTGGCTCGGCGCGCCGCTGGTCACGTGCCTGCGCGGCAACGACTTCGACACCGGGGTGTTCTCGCTGCGGCGGCGCGAGGCGCTGCTGTCGGCCCTGCGCGCCTCCGCGCGCGTGTGCGTCGTCGCCCGGTCCCACGGCCCTCTCGTGTCCGCGCTCGTGCCGGAGGCCGAGGTCCGCTGGGTGACGAACAGCATCGACGTGGCGAACTGGGAGATCCTGCCGTCCGAGCGGGCGAGCGGGCGAGCGTGGCGGGCCTCGGCCGTCGAGCCGGGGCGGCGCGTGATCGGCCTCGTCGGGCAGCTGAAGAACAAGAAGGGCGTCGGGTTCCTGCTGGACGGGCTGTTCGCCTCGGGCCGGCGCGACGCGTTCCACCTGCTGCTGGTCGGCGAGCTGGAGGACGGCGTCGGCGAACGGCTCGATGGGGTGGCGTGCTCGCGGATGCCGTTCCTCGAACGCTATGACCTGCCGCGCATCTACGCGTCCTGCGACCTCGTGGCCCTTCCGTCGTTCTACGACGGCCTGCCGAACGTCGCGCTGGAGGCCGCGGCCCTGGGCGTGCCCCTGCTCGCCTCGGACGCGGGCGGCCTCGCCGACCTGGCCGACGACGAGATCGGCTTCACCTTCCGCGCCGGCGACCCGCACGGCTGCCGGGAGGCGGTCGACCGCGCGGCGCGGGCGACGGACGAGCAGCTCGCCAAGCTCGGCGCCGCCGCCGGCGAGCGTGTGCGCCGCGATTTCACCCCCGCCGCCGAGACCGCCGGCTACCTCGCCGTACTCCAGGAGACCGGATGAGACGGCGGCCCGCCCGCCGATGATCGTCTGCTACGCCAACGGCGGCGGCCTGGGCCACCTGACCCGCATCCGCGCGTACCTGCACACCGTGGCGCCGGGCCGGCCGGCGACGATCCTGACCGGTTCCCCGTTCGCCGCCGACCCGCGCGTCACCGGCGGCCACCCGGTCCGGTCGGCGCCGGGCGGGCTCGGCCGCGACGGCCTGACCCGATGGCTCGCCGCGGCCCTCGCCGAGCTGAACCCCGCCGAGCTGGTCGTGGACGCCTTCCCGGCCGGTCTGTCCGGCGAGCTGACCGCGCGCGTCATCCCGGCCGGCACGCGGATCGTGCACCTGGCCCGCCTGCTGCGCTGGGACGCCTACCGGCCGCTGCTGCCGCCCGAACCGCCCGTCTTCTCCGAGACCTGGCTGGTGGAACCCGTGACCGCCGGGCACTCGGCGTACCTCCGGGCGGTCTCGGGCACGGCCGGCCCGCTGGAGCTGGCCGAACCGCCCTCTGAGAGCCTGGCCGTGGACGGCTGGCTGATCGTGCACTCCGGCCCCGAGGCGGAGATCGCCGAACTGGTGGAGTACGCGCGGGAGACGGCCGCGCTGGAGGGCGTACGGCCCCGGCTCACGCTGGTGGCGCCGTCCCGTCCGGAGGGGCTGCCGCCGGGTGTCGAACACCGCGACGTCTACCCCGCCTGGCCGCTGTTCGCCTCCGCCGAGCGGATCATCACCGCGGCCGGCTGCAATGTCGTCCGCCAGCTCGCCCGGTGGCCGGACCGGCACCGCATGATGCCGTTCCCGCGTCGCTTCGACGATCAGTTCACCCGCGCCGCCCGCGTACGCGACCCCGCCTCGACGGGGAACGATGAGATGGAGGAGGTGCCGTGACCGGGATCGACCCCGACCGGCCGGGGCGGGCGGCCGACGTGCTGGATCTCGTCCCCGCCGGGGCGGACCTGATCGTCCCGGTGCACCACGGCGAGCCGCACACCGTGATGGACGCCCTGGAGGCCGGCGCCGGCCGGCTCAGCGGCGTACGGGTGCACCAGATGGACCCCGTACGGGAGCGGGCCTACATCCGGGGTGAGTTCCCCGGCCGGCTCGAACACGTCGGCTACTTCCTCGGCCCCGGCTCGCGCCGCGCGTACTGGAACGGGACCTGCGACCTCGTGCCCGCGCACTTCAGCGAGGTCCCGCGGCTGCTGCGCGAGACGACCGGCCTCGACCTGGTGCTCGCGTCGGCCAGTCCGCCCGACCGGCACGGCTACTTCAGCCTCGGCACCAACGCCGACTACGTGGCCTCGTTCATCGGAAACGTGCCGTTCTTCCTGGAGGCCAACGCCCAGATGCCGCGCACCTCGGGGCAGAACCGGCTGCACGTCAGCCAGGTCACCGGGTGGTGCGAGGCCGACTACCCGCTGGACGAGACGGTCGCGCGCCCACCGGACGAACGGGACGAGCGGATAGCCGCGTTCGTCGCCGAACGCGTACCGGACGGAGCCTGCCTGCAGGTCGGCGTGGGCCGGATCCCGAACGCCCTGCTCGGCGCGCTGCGCGACCACCGCGACCTCGGCGTGCACACCGAGGCGATGTCGGACGGCCTCATGGACCTGGTCGTACGCGGCGCGCTCACCGGCGCGCGCAAGCACCAGCGGCCGAACGAGCACGTCGCGACGTTCTGCGTGGGCACCCGCCGGTTCTTCGACTGGCTCGATGACAACAGCGCGGTGTCGCTGCTGCCCGTCGAGTGGGTCAACAACCCCCGCGTCATCGCCCGCGAGCCGCGGATGGTCTCCATCAACGCGACCAGCGAGGTCGACCTCATGGGGCAGGCGGCGAGCGAGACCATCGCGGGCCGCTACTGGTCCGGCTCCGGAGGCCAGACCGACTTCGCCCGCGGCGCGATGTACTCACCCGGCGGCATGGCGTTCCTGGTGACCCACGCGACCACCCACGACGGGGTCAGCCGGATCACGCTCCAGCTGACCCCGGGCAGCCCGGTCACCACGCTCAAGAACACCGTCGACCACGTGGTGACCGAGTACGGCGTCGCCGAACTGCGGGGGCAGAGCCTGGCCCGCCGGGCCGAGGCGCTGATCGCGATCGCCCACCCGGACCACCGCGACCGCCTGCGGCACGACGCGCGCGAGGCCGGCCTGCTGCGCTGAGGCAGACTGGGCGGCATGGCGAACCTCGACGTTGCCGCACGCCTGGCCGCCCGCCCGCGCGTACGGCTGGCCACCCTGCCGACGCCCCTTCATCCGGCCCGCCGGTTCTCCGCCTCGATCGGCGCCGACGTGTGGCTCAAGCGCGACGACCTGACCGGGGTCGCGCTGGGCGGCAACAAGATCCGGAAACTGGAGTTCCTGCTGGGCGAGGCCCGGGATTTCGGTGCGGACTGCCTGGTGACGGTGGGTGCGGCCCAGTCGAACCACGCTCGTACGGTGGCGGCCGGTGCCGCGATGAGCGGCCTGGCGTGCCATCTGGTGCTCGGCGGCGCCCGCCCGCCCGCGCCGACCGGCAACGTCCTGCTGGACTCGCTGCTGGGCGCGGAGCTGCACTTCACGGGGGTGGACGCCTGGGAGGAGCTGGAGGCGGCGGCCGAGGAACTGCGCGCCACGCTGGTGAAGCGGGGCCACCGTCCGTACGTGATGCCGGTGGGCGGCTCGACCGCGACGGGCGCCCTCGGTTTCGTCGCGGCGTACGTGGAACTGCTCGAACAGCTGTCGTCGGCGGGGGTGTCCCCGGGGGCCATCGTGCACGCGTCGGCGTCCGGGGGGAACCCAGGCGGGCCTGCACGCGGCCCAGCAGCTGCTGTTCCCGGACGGCGGCGGCCCCGCCGTGGCCGGCGTGGTGGTCTCGGACACCCCGCCGAGGGTCGCGGGACTCGCCGGCGAGGTGGCGGAGCTGCTCGGAGGGTCGGTGGCCGCACCGCCGCTGTTCGTGGAGGGCTTCCGCGGCGCGGCGTACGGCGTCTCCACGGAAGGCGGAGAGGCGGCCCTGAAGTCCCTGCTCCGCACCGAGGGCGTGCTGACCGACCCGGTCTACACCGCGAAGGCCCTGCACGCGGTGGTCGAACGCGGCGCCGAACTCGCCGGCGGCGGCCCGCTGGTCTTCTGGCACACCGGCGGCGTCCCGTCGGTCTTCTCGGGCGAACACGAACTGGTGAGCTGGTAGCCGTCACCCGTGAGCCCAGACCTGTGTCCGGAGGTGCACGCCTGGGCGAGTGAGCTGCCGACGCTGTTCGCCGCCACGGGCCTGTCGATCAACCGGTTCGTACACCTGTACCCGCACATCGACAAGGGCACGGTCTCCCGCTATCTGAACGGCCGGCGCGTGCCCCGCGACCGGTGGTTCCTGGACACGGCTCCTGAACGTCCAGGCCGACGTCGGGAGAGCGGCCGCACACCCGGCCGTACGCGAGCTCGAAGGACAACTCGCCGAGTGCGTCCGGCAGATCCACGAACGCACCGCCGGCCTCCGGCGCCTCCGCGGCGCCTGGCACGACGACCGCGCCGAACGCGACCGGCTCGCGGTGGAGACCGCCGACCTCGACGAGCACCTGCTCCGGGCTCGCGCCCGCGCCGCCGAGGCCGAGCGCCGCCGTGGCGGGGTGTCCTCTGGACAACGCCATCGGCGTCGGCAAGCTGCTGGATCGGCTGCGGCTTGTGGGAACCGCTTCTCAGGTGGAGAGGTTCCTGGCCCGCGATCCAGCCGCGTACATGAGGTCGCCGTGCTCACCGCACGCACCGGTTTCCAGGCCGCCGTGACCGTTTCCTGGGCCCGACGGTCGTTCTGTCCGTGGTGTCCAGATCGTGGACGGGGCGTTGACGGGCCGGGATTTTGGATCCAAAATTGCGGCTTCGATGTGGCAACCGTCGCGAGGAGAAGTTGTGGCACCCTCGTCCGCCTACTCGTTTCTCAGTCATCTGGAGTGCTCTCGCACCGGCGAGCGGTACGACGCCGACGTCCTCCAAGGGGTCTCCGCCGAAGGCGCGCCCCTGCTCGCCCGCTACGACCTCGACCGCGTACGCGAGACCGTCACCCGTGAGGACATCGCCGCTCGCGCGCCCACCCTCTGGCGTTACCACGAGGTCCTCCCCGTCCGGGGCGAGGACCACGTCGTCACCCTCGGCGAAGGCATGACGCCCCTCCTCCCGATGCCCGCCTACGGCCGCCGCGCCGGCATCGAGCGGCTCCTCATGAAGGACGAGGGCCTCGTCCCCACCGGCACCTTCAAGGCCCGCGGCGCCGCGGTCGGCGTCTCGCGCGCCGCCGAGCTAGGGGTCAAGGGCGTCGCCATGCCGACCAACGGCAACGCCGGGGCCGCCTGGGCGCTCTACGCCGCGCGCGCCGGGATGGAGTCGCTCATCGCGATGCCCGAGGACGCTCCACGGATCACCATGGCCGAGTGCCAGGTCGCGGGCGCCGAGCTCTACCGGGTCGACGGGCTCATCGGCGACGCCGGCAAGCTCGTGAACGCCGCGACCAGGGAACGCGCCGGCTACCAGGAGGTCTCCACCCTCAAGGAGCCGTACCGGCTCGAGGGCAAGAAGACCATGGGTTATGAGATCGCCGAGCAGCTCGGCTGGCGCATGCCCGACGTCATCCTCTACCCGACCGGCGGCGGCGTCGGCATCATCGGCATTCACAAGGCCCTGCGGGAGATGCTCGAGCTCGGCTGGGTCGACGGCGAGCTGCCCCGCCTCGTCGCGGTGCAGGCGACCGGCTGCGCGCCGATCGTGGAGGCGTTCGAGAACGGGGCGCGGGAGAGCACGCCGTTCCCCGGCGCGCGTACGGTCGCGTTCGGGATCACCGTGCCCAAGGCGCTCGGCGACTTCCTGGTCCTGGACGCGGTGTACGCGACCGGCGGCACCGCCATCGCCGTCACCGACGAGGACCTCCTGAAGGCCCAGGCCGAGCTCGCCGCGCTGGAGGGCGCCTTCATCTGCCCCGAGGGCGCCGCCTGCTTCGCCGCGCTCGGGCCGCTGCGCGAGTCCGGGCACATCACGGCGGGCGACGAGGTCGTCGTCCTCAACACCGGCACGGGCGTGAAGTACCCCGAGACCGTACGCGTCGACGCGCCGCTGCTCGCCAAGGACGGTCAGATTCCGGGACGGGGGTGAGAGAATTGGATCTGATCCGCCGTACCGTCTTCTCCGCCCTGACCGCGGCCGCCTGCCTGAGCGGCGCGGCGTGCGGCATCCGCCCGGCCACCGCCGACCGCGACGCCGGCACGCTCGTCATCGACACCGCGAACTACCCCTCCACGCTCGACCCGGGCAAGCAGTACGACGCCGACACCTACGCGGTGTACCGCAACATCTTCGACCAGCTCCTGCGCCGGGACCCGCGTACGCAGGCGCTCAAGCCGTGGATCGCCACCTCGTGGAGGCAGACGGACGCCACGACCTGGCGGTTCGCCATCCGCCCCGGCGTGAGGTTCAGCGACGGCAGCCCGCTCACCGCGAGCGACGCGGCCTTCAGCATCAACCGGATCCTGGACAAGAAGTTCGCCAGCCAGCAGTTCGCCAACTTCTCGATGATCAGCAAGGCCACCACGGACGGCGCCGACCTCGTCGTGCACACCGCGCAGCCGGCGCCGACGCTGCTGACCTACCTGACCACGCTGTCCGTGGTGCCGGAGCGCTACGTGCGCAAGGTCGGCGACGAGAAGTTCGCCGCCCACCCGATCGGCTCGGGCCCGTACGTGTTCGGCGAGGCCACCGCCGGCTCGCAGGTGGCGCTGAAGGCCAACCCGCTGTGGTGGGGTCCGCGGACGAGCATACGGGCCGCGGTGTTCCGCGCGGTGCCGAACGTGGCCGGCCGCGTGGTCGACCTGCAGTCCCGCAAGGCCGACCTGGCCACCACGCTCACCCCGGACGCCGCCGACCAGATCGAACGCGACCCCCGGCTCGCCGTCCTGTCCACGCCCACCGAGCGGGTCGCCTACCTCGCCTTCAACACGATCAAGGGCGGACCGGCCACCGACCCCCGCGTACGCCGCGCCATCGCCGCCGCGATCGACTACGGTGCGCTGATCAAGAACCTCCAGCGCGGCTACGCCAGGCCGGTCAACTCCCTGCTCACCCCGCTGGCCTTCGGCTACGACAAGGCGCTGCCGGACGACCGGTACGACCCCGCCACCGCCCGGCGGCTGATCGCCGAGGCGGGCGCCCGGGGCAGGACGGTCGTGATGGACACCTCCCCGTCCTTCAACCCGCAGATCGTCCAGGCGATCCAGGCCGACCTGGCCGCCGTCGGCCTCAAGGTGGACATCCGCAGCACCGACCAGCCGACGTACCTCAAGAAGGTGCAGGACCCCGGGCACAACTGGGGCTCGCTGCGGTTCGGCCGCTGGTCCTGCTCGTGCCTGGACGCCGACGGGGTGATCTACCCGCTCTTCCACACCGGCGGGATCTGGAGCTCTTACAGCGACGCCGGCTTCGACCGGCTCGTCGAGCAGGCCCGGCGGGTGATCGACCCGAAGCGGCGGACCACTCTCTATGACCAGGCGTTCCAGACGCTGGCCCGCGACCTGCCCGGGCTCGGCCTGTTCCAGGACTACGCCATCTACGGCGCGAACTCCCGGGTCCGCTGGACCCCGGACGCGCAGGAGAGCTTCTACCTCGACACGATGAAGGTGCGCCGATGACCGCCGTGCTCCCACGGAGGCGCCTCGCCGCCCTCCCCGCGACGCCGCGTTACCTCGCCGGACGGATCGGGCAGGCGCTGCTCGCGCTGTTCGGCGTGGTCACGATCGTGTTCTTCGCGCTGCGCCTGTCCGGCGACCCGGCGCGGCTGCTCGTGCCCGAGGGCGCGACCGCCGCCGACATCGCGCGGGTACGCGCCCGGCTCGGCCTGGACGACTCCCTCTGGCACCAGTACACGACCTTCCTCGGGCACGCCGTCCGTGGCGACCTGGGCTACTCCTACGTCCAGAACCGCCCGGCCACCGACCTGCTCGCCGAACGCCTCCCGTACACCGCGAACCTCGCGGTCGCCGCGCTGGTCCTGTCGCTGCTCTTCGGCGTCACGGTCGGCGCGATCACCGCGCTCCGGCGCGGCCGGTGGCAGGAACGCGTGCTGATGCCGATCGTGCTCGCCGGGCAGGCGATGCCGGCGTTCTGGACCGGCCTGCTGCTCGTCCTGCTGTTCTCGGTCGGCCTGCGCTGGCTGCCCTCCACCGGGTACGACGGCCCGCTGTCGCTGCTGCTGCCCAGCGTCACGCTCGCCTCGCTGTCGGCCGCCGCGATCGCCCGGGTGACCCGGGGCGCGATGCTGGAGCAGCTCGGCCAGGACTACGTGCGCACCGCGCGGGCCAAGGGCGCCGGGACCTGGCGGCTCGTCACCCGGCACCTCGCGCGCAACACCGCGATCCCGGTGCTCACCGTCGCCGCGCTGGAGCTGGCCAACCTCCTCGGCGGCGCGGTGGTCACCGAGGTGATCTTCGCCTGGCCGGGGCTCGGCCAGCTCACCGTGCAGTCGGTGGCCGCGCGCGACTTCCCCGTCGTACAGGCGATCGTCCTGCTCGCCTCGGCCGTGTACGTCGTGGTCAACCTCGCGACCGACCTGCTGTACGGCGTCATCGACCCGCGCGTGTCCAGCGGAGGAGACCCCGCATGAAACGCCTCACCGTTCCCCTCGTGGTGGTCGGCCTCTACCTCGCGGTGGCGCTCCTCGCGCCGCTGCTCGCGCCGCATGATCCGAACGCCGTCTCCCTCGCCCAGCGGCTGCTGCCGCCCCAGGCGCACCACCTCATGGGCACCGACGCGCTCGGCCGCGACGTGCTGTCCCGCACGATGTACGGCACCCGGGTGTCGCTGCTCGTCGCCGCGGCGGCGGTCGTGGCGGCCGGCGTCGCCGGCGTGGCCCTCGGGATGATCGCGGGCTGGCGTGGCGGCTGGCTCGGCGCGGTCATCATGCGGGTCGTCGACAGCGTGCTGTCGGTGCCGTTCTTCCTGCTGGCCATCCTGGCCGTCGCGGTGCTCGGGCCCAGCCTGGTCAACGTCGTGCTCTGCCTGGCGCTGGTGCGCTGGCCGAGGTACGCGCGGGTGGCCTACTCCACGACGCTGCAGACCCGCGGCCGCGGTTTCGTCCGCGCCGCGACGGCGACGGGCGCGCCGGGGCGGTGGATCGTGGTGCGCCACGTCCTTCCCGAGGTGCTGCCGGTGGCGATCGTGGTGGGCACGCTGGAGTTCGGGTTGATGGTGGTCTACGAGGCGTCGCTGTCCTTCCTGGGGCTGGGAATTCAGCCGCCGACCGCGTCCTGGGGCTCGATCCTGTCCGACGGCCAGCAGTACATCGCCACCGCCTGGTGGCTGGCCACCTTCCCCGGCCTGGCCCTGTTCGTGCTGGTCCTGGCAGTGAACCTGCTCGGCGACGGTGCGCGCGACCGCCTCGACCCGGCCAAGCGCGCCGCCGTGACACGCCGCCGCCGGGTACGGACCGTGGAGGTGACGGCATGAGCGTCGACTACGGAGGGGAGTTCGCGGGCCGGCGGGTGCTCATCACCGGTGCGGCCGGGCTGATCGGGCGCTGGACCGCCGAGGCGTTCCACGCCCAAGGCGCCGAGCTGCTGCTGTCCGACGGCCGCGCCGAACCCCTCGCCGAGGTCGCGGCGAGCCTCGGCGCGCACGCCGCCGTCGCGGACCTGAGCACCGGGGACGGCGTGGCGGGCCTGCTCGCCGCCCTGGACGAGCGCTGGCCGACCGCCGACATCCTGGTCAACAACGCCGGGATCTACCCCCGTACGCCGCTGGCGGCCACGGACCGCGCCACCGTCGAGCGGATTCTCGACGTGAACGTGATCGCGCCGTACCAGCTCGCCCAGCACGTGATCGCCACGATGACCCGTACGGGCGTGCGCGGCTGCGTGGTCAACATCGGCTCCGGCGCGGCCAGGCGCACGACACGCACCGGCGGCGTCTACGCGGCGAGCAAGGCCGCCCTGGAGACGCTCACCCGGTCGCTCGCCCTGGAGGCGGGCGAGGCGGGCATCCGCGTCAACACCGTCGGGCCGGGTTTCGCTCCGGGCAGCGAGGTCAGCGAGCTGGACGCCGGGCACGTCGCCAAGATGCGCGCGGCGATCCCGCTCGGCCGTACCTCCGGCCCGGGCGACGCGCCCGCCGCCATCCTGTGGCTGTGCTCCGGCGCGGCCTCCTTCGTCACCGGCACCACGCTCGACGTCGACGGTGGCCGCACCGCCGGCGACTTCGCCTCGACCGACGGGAGCGCGAGATGACCTACCCCTGGCCGGGCGGCACGCGAGCCGCCGTGTGCCTCACGATCGACTTCGACGGTGAGTCGCCGTACCTCTGGCGCAGCAGGGAGACGCGCGGGCCGGCCGTCGGCGAGCTCGAACAGCGCAGGTACGGCCCACGGCGCGGCATCGAGAACCTCCTGGCCATGACGGACGGACTCGGCCTGCGGACCACGGTGTTCGTCCCGGGCTGGATCGCCGAGGAGTACCCCGCGCAGGTCGCCGCGGCCCACGAGCGCGGGCACGAGCTGGCGCTGCACGGCTGGTGCCACGAGCCGCCGACCGGCCTGACCGGCGACGAACTGCACGACACCCTCGACCGGGCGGCCCGTACGCTCGCCGGCGTCAGCGGCGCACGCCCGGTCGGCTACCGCTCGCCGAGCTGGGACATGACCGCGGGCGTCTTCCCGGTCCTGCGGTCGCTCGGCATCGGCTACGACAGCTCGCTGATGGGCGACGACCGGCCCTACGAGGTCGACGGCGTCGTGGAGATCCCGGTCGACTGGTCCACCGACGACGCGCCGTACTACCGCTACGTCGGCGGCGACCCGCGCCCGCCGACGCCGACCGGCCCGATCCTCGACGCCTGGACGCGGGAGATCGCCGCCGCCAAGGCGCACGGCACGCTCTGCATGCTCACCGTCCACCCCTGGCTGTCCGGCCGCCCCGCCCGCGTCGCGGTCCTCGAGGAGCTCCTCGCGCCGGTCGTGGCCGACCCCGAGCTGTGCACCCCGACCGTACGGGAGCTGGCCGAGCACCACCGGGCCCAGGCCGGCGGCCGCACGGTCTCCCTCGACGCGCTGGGCAGGCCGGCCCATGACTGAGTTCCTGCGCATCAGCGACCTGTGGGTCGACTTCGGCGAGGGGCGCGAGGCCGTACGCGGCGTCGACCTGACCGCCGACCGCGGCGAGACGGTCGCGCTCGTGGGGGAGTCCGGCTGCGGCAAGAGCCTCACCGCGCTCGCGCTGCTCGGCCTGCTGCCCGGCGGCGCGAACGCCACCGGCACGGCGACGCTGGACGGCACCGAGCTGATCGGCCTGGACGAGCGCGCGCTGCGGCGCGTCCGCGGCTCCCGCGCCGCGATGATCTTCCAGGACCCGATGAGCTCGCTCAACCCGACCACGCGGGTCGGCGCGCAGATCGCCGAGGTGCTCGCGATCCACACGCGGACGCGCCGCTCCGCGCGCCTCCGCCGGGCGGTCGAGCTGATGGAGTCGGTGGGCATCCCCGACGCGGAGGCACGTGCCGGGCAGATGCCGCACCAGCTGTCCGGCGGCATGCGGCAGCGGGTGATGATCTCGATGGCGCTGGCCGGGCGGCCGGACCTGCTGATCGCCGACGAGCCGACGACCGCGCTCGACGTGACGGTGCAGGCGCAGGTGCTCGCGCTGCTGCGCGAGCGCTCCCGCGACACGGTGCTGCTGTTCATCACGCACGACATGGGCGTCGTGGCCGAGATCGCCGACCGCGTGGCGGTGATGTACGCGGGCAAGGTCGTCGAGACCGGTCCCGTCGCCGCCGTGCTCGACGCGCCACGGCATCCGTACACGGCCGCGCTGCTGCGGTCGGTGCCCGACCCCGACCGCCCGGCCGCCGGCGAGCTGCCGACCATCCCCGGCCAGGTGCCCGCGGTCGGCGAGCATGTCGAGGGCTGCCCGTTCCGGCCGCGGTGCGACCGCGCGACGGACGCGTGCCGGACCATGCCGGAGCTGACCCCCGCCGGCGCCGGTTCCGTCGCCTGCCACCATCCCGTCACGGAGGGAGCCTCATGACCGAAGACCTCGTCGTGGCCGAAGGGCTGGTCAAGCGCTATCCCGTACGCGGGCGGGGCCTGCTGCCCGCCGTGGACGGCGTCGGGCTGCGCATCGAGCGGGGCACGACGCTCGCCCTCGTGGGGGAGTCCGGCTGCGGCAAGTCCACCACCGGACGCCTGCTGCTCGCGCTCGAACGCCCCGACGAGGGCACCGTCAGCGTGGCGGGCCGGAAGGTGCACGAGCTGGGCCGGCGCGAGCTGCGGGCGCTGCGCCGCACGATGCAGCCGGTCTTCCAGGACCCGTACGACTCGCTCAACGGCCGGATGACCGTCGAGCGGATCGTCGCCGAGCCGCTGCGGGTGCACCACGCCGACGGCGACCGGGCCGCCCGCGTGCGCGAGCTGCTGGAGACGGTGACGCTCACCCCGGACCTGGCGGGCCGGTACCCGCACGAGCTGTCCGGCGGGCAGCGCCAGCGGGTGGCGATCGCGCGGGCCATCGCGCTGGACCCGGCCTTCGTGGTCTGCGACGAGCCGGTGTCCGCGCTGGACGTGTCGGTGCAGGCGCAGGTGGTCAACCTGCTGCGGCGGCTGCAGGACGAGCGCGGGATCACGTACCTGTTCATCAGCCACGACCTGGCCCTGGTCCGCCACCTGGCCCGGCGGGTCGCGGTCATGTACCTCGGCCGGATCGTCGAGGAGGGCGCGGCCGGCGAGCTCTTCGCCGACCCGCGTCACCCGTACACGCGGCTGCTGCTCGCCGCCGCCCCGCGCCCGCGCGTTCGCGAGCGGCCCGCGGCGGTCACCGCGGCCGGTGAACCGCCGAGCGTCCTGGGCGGGCGTACGGGCTGCGCGTTCGCCCCGCGCTGCCCGCTGGCCACCGACCGGTGCCGCGCGGAGGACCCGGTGCTGCGGACGCTGCCCGGCACGGACCGGAAGGCCGCCTGTCACTACGCCGAGGCGGCAGGGGCGGGCGCCGCGTGAGGCTGCCGCCGGGACTGTCGATCACGCGGGACGAGTACGGCGTCCCGTCCGTCGACGCGGACACCGAGACGCTCGCCTGGTTCGGGCTCGGCTGGGCGGCGGCCGAGGACCGGCTGTGGCAGCTGGAGTACGACCGGCGGCGCGCGGGGGGCCGGTGGGCCGAGGTGGCCGGGGCCGTGGCGCTGCCGGCCGACCGGCTGGCCCGGCGGCTCCGGCTGGCCGACGCCGCCGAGCGCGACCTGGCCGCGATGGACCCGGACACGGCCGGGACCTTCGAGAGCTACGCGGACGGGGTGAACGCCCAGGTCCGCTCGGCCGGGCCGCCGCCGGAGCACGAGGCGGCCGAAATCGGCTGGCAGGAGTGGACGCCGCTGGACTCGGTGCTCGCGTTCAAGATCCGGCATGTCCTGATGGGGGTCTGGCAGTACAAGATCGCCCGCGCGGTGCTGCGGGCACGGTTCGGCGACGACGCGGCGGACGCGCTCGACCCGCGCCCGCTGCCGGGGATGCGGGTGACGGTGCCGCCGCTGGGCCGGGTCCCGGACACGGCGCTGCTCGCACAGGCGCGCGCGGACGTCGCGGAGGCCGCCGGGCACCTCGGCTTCCTGGCCGAGGCCGAGGGCGGCTCCAACGCGTGGGTGCTCGGCCCGGGCCGTACGGCGACGGGGCGGCCGCTGCTGGTCAACGACTCCCACCGCGCGCTCGACGCGCCCAACACCTACTGGCAGGCGCACCTGCGCTGCCCGGAGTTCGCCGTCTCGGGGGCCACGTTCCCCGGCGTGCCCGGCTTCCCGCATTTCGGGCACAACGGGCGGGTGGGCTGGGCGATCACCAACGCGGCCGGCGACGCGCAGGATCTCTACGTCGAGCACTTCCGCGGCGGAGGCACGGAGGTGCGGACGGCCGGCGGCTGGTCGCCGGTCGCCCCGCGCGCCGAGCGTATCGCCGTACGAGACGGGCCGGAGCACGTCGAGCTCTGCTGGGCCACGCCGAACGGCCCGGTCGTGCACGGCGACCCGGCCGGCGGGGAGGCCCTCGCGCTGCGCTGGACCGCGACGGACCGCCCGTGCGCGCAGTTCGGCGTGCTCCGCCGCATGCTGGCCGCCCGCGACGTCCGGGCCCTGCTCGACGGCCAGGACGGCTGGGTCGACCCGCTGAACAACCTGGTCGCCGCCGACGTCGAGGGGCACATCGGCTACGTGCTGCGCGGCGAGTTGCCCGCGCGCGAGAGCCTGGCGGCGGCCCAGGTGCCGGTGCCCGGCTGGGAGCGCCGCCACGCCTGGCGCGGGCGGGTGCCGTTCACGGCGATGCCACGCGTGGAGGACCCGGCCGAGGGTGTCATCGTGACCGCGAACAACACGGTGACCGCGGCCGAGTATCCGTTCGTCTCGTATTCGATGAACGACTGCTACCGGGCGGAGCGGATCCACGAGCTCGCGGCCTCCGCCGGCGCGGCCGGGTTCGCGGACATGGTCGCCTGGCAGGGCGACACGGTGTCGGTGGCGGCCCGCCGGTGGGGTTCGCTGCTCGCGGGCCGTGGCCCGTACACCGGTGCAGCCGAGCGGGCCCGTACGGCGCTCGCCGCGGGTGGCGGTGACCTGACGGCCGAGAGTACGGTCGGCCACGTGCATGCCTGCTTCCGCCGGGCGGTGGCGCGGCGTGTGCTCGACGCCTCGGTCGGCCCCGAGACACGATCGTGGCTGCTGGACTGCGGGCTGCCCGGCGTGCCGGTGCTGCTGCGGCGCTGGTTCGCGGCACTCACCTGGCCCCGCGACGACGGCGCGTGGCCGGCCGCCGCGCTCGGCGACGACCTGCTGGCCTCGGCGCTGGAGGCGGCCTGGCACGAGGCCGGGTCCCGCCCGTGGGGCGAGGTGCACCGTACGGCCGCGCGCCACCCGCTGCACCCGGTGGCCGGTCCGGTGTTCGACCCGCCGCCGGCCGGCATCGGCGGGGACAACGAGACGATCCAGAACGGGGCCTACGGCTGGCGCGAGGGCACGCCCTTCGCCATCACGAACCTGTCGGTGTACCGGCAGGTGCTGGACCTGTCCGACCTGAACGCGTCGGGCTGGGTGATCCCGGGCGGCGCCTCCGGGCGGCCCGGCGACCCGCACGGCTCCGACCAGCTCGACGCCTGGCGGCGGCACCGGCTGGTCCCGATGCGGCCGGCGTGGGGGAGCCCGTGACCGAGGAGCTGAACAGCCTCGTACGCTCCGCGTACTCGGCGGTCCGCGAGGCCGTTCTGGAGCGGCGGCTGCTGCCCGGCGAACGGGTGACCGTACGGCCCTTCGCCGAGCGGCTCGGCATCTCGCCGACCCCGGTCAAGGCCGCGCTCGCCATCCTCGAACGCGAGGGCTTCCTCGTCGCGCGCAAGCACGCGGGGTACTTCGTCGCCGCGTTAACGGCCGCAGACATGCGCGACATCTACGAGCTGCGCTCCGCGATCGACGCGCTCGCCGCCCGCGACGTCGCGCGGACCCGGCACCCTGAGCTGCTGGCCCGGCTGGGCGAGCTGCTGGAGGGCCAGCGGGCGGCGCTGGCGGCCGGCGACGTGGAGACGTACGGGGACCTGGACCGGGAGTTCCACGCGCTCATCTGGCACGGCTCGGCCAACCGCCGCCTCACCGCGATCGCCGACCTGCTGAGCGCCCAGCTGCGCCTGGGCCACAACCTGACCACGGCCGTACCCGGCCGCCCGCAGGCGGGCCTGGAGGAGCACGGCGAGATCATGGACGCGCTGCTGTCCGGCGACACGTCGGCCGCCGAACACGCGACCCGCCGCCACGTGGCCCAGGTCATCCGCGCCCTGGAGAAGGTCCTGCCCGAGCAGGGAGGCCGACCGTCAGCGGGTGGCGGCCTCGGTGGTGAGGTAGAGCGCGAAGCGCAGGTCCAGGTGGGTGACGGCCAGCAGCCGGGCCACGCGCATGCTCGGGGCGGCCAGCCGTAGCCGCCTGACGCGCTGGTCGGCCCACACCAGAGCGGACAGGCCGCAGATGTCGATGAACGTCACGGCGCTCAGGTCGACCACCAGGTCACCGGGGACGGAGCCCGCGGAGTCCACGAGGCGGACGCGCAGGGCCGGCGCCGTCGAGATGTCGAGCTCGCCGGCCACCACGACGATCCGGTAACCGTTCGATGACCGATCGGTCATCCGTAAGCCGGACGGATCCATGGCGCCCCCGAATCGGCCGTGGTCTGCCAGGCAGGTGTGCAGGCTTCAGCCAACCGGGCCGGCGCCGCCGGGGAAACAGGCACATGAGGAAGAAGCCATCACCAGGAGAGAAAACCGGCGTTCAGTCCTCGGCGGCATGGACCTGTTCGGGTTCCTTGTCGGGACGCAGACCGCGCCAGCTGGGGTGGCGCAGGTGGCCGTCGCCGGTCCACTCGGCGAAGGCGACCTCACCGACCAGGTCCGGCTCGACCCAGTGCGCCGTACGGGCCACGGGCGCGGGCACCGTCGTGTCGAACGGATTGCCGTCTCGCCTCAGCGGGGCGAGGGTGGCCGCCAGGTCGCGCAGGATCGCGTCCGTGAAGCCCGTGCCGACGTTCCCGACATAACGCAGCCCATGGTCGTCGTACACGCCCAGGACCAGGGAGCCGATCATGTCGGCGCGGCGGCCCTCGCCCGGTGTCCAGCCGGCCACGATCACCTCCTGGTGGCGGACGTTTTTGACCTTGATCCACGGTCCTCGGCGGCCGGGCAGGTAGCGCGAGGTCAGCGGCTTGCCGACGACCCCCTCGAGGCCCTGGTCGATGCTGGCCGCGAGGACCGCCGGCCCGCCGCCCCGCCACCACGGCGGCGTGTGCACCGGGTCGGAGGAGAGACCCAGCTCCTCCAGCGCCGCGCGCCGTTTCGGGTATGGCTCGCCCAGCAGCGACTCCTCGCCCCGGCGGAGCAGGTCGAAGACGTAGTAGAGCACCGGCGCCGCCGTGACCAGCCGGTCGGACGGCCGCTGGACGTGCATCCGCGACTGCAGCAGCCCGAAGTCCGGCCGGCCGTCCCGCAGCGCGACGATCTCGCCGTCCAGGATCACCGGCTCGCCGAGCATGCCGCCGAGCGCGGCGAGCTCGGGGTAGGAGCGCGACATGTCCTTGTCGTTACGGGACATCAGCGTGACGCCGCCGTCCCGCACGTACGCGACGGCCCGTACGCCGTCCCACTTCAGCTCCCAGCCGTACGCGTCGTCGTCGGCGGGCAGCCCGTGCCGCAGCACGGCCATCATGGGCCTGACCAGCTCACTCATCGGATGTCCCCCCGACGAGTGACCTACCCCGTCGGGTGGGCGTGGTCAGCGTGCGCCCCTTCCACAGGTACGACGCCGCGCCGGCCATGCCGGTCGCGACGGCCGTCAGCAGCAGCCGGTAGTCCACCGCCGAGACCAGCACGGCCCCGGCCGCGATCGACAGCGTCTGCGGCCCGGCCGTCAGCGTCTCGGCGGCCAGGGAGACCCGGCCGACCAGCGGCCCCGGCGTACGCCGCTGCAAGGACGTGGTGAGCCCGATGACCAGCAGGGCCAGTCCGGCACCGGCGACGGTCTTGCCGGCCAGGACGACCGGCAGCCGGGGCACGACGCACAGGCCGTCGCCCAGCCCGAAGGCGGCCAGCCCGGCCGCGGTCGCGGCGATCTCGCCGGCCCTGCCGATGATCTGAGCCGCCGCCAGCCCGCCCGCGACCGAGCCGGCGCCCTGTGCCGAGGCGAGCACGCCGATGAACGCCGGCGGCCGGTGCAGGCCGTGGTCGAGCACGGCGAAGAACACCGACTCGTTGAACCCGATGACGAGGAACGCCACGGCGCAGGCGGTCGTGATACGGCGCAGCGCCGGCTCCCGCCGCAGATGGGCCAGGCCCGTGGTCAGGTCGCGCCGCCAGTGCACGCCGGCGGGCTCCGGCGGCTCCTCACGCAGCCGCATCCGGCCGATGGCGACCGCCGCGACGACGAACGTGGCCGCGTCCACCACCGCGACGGCCGCGCCGCCGGCCGCCGCGAACAGCGCCGCGCCGGCGAGCGGGCCGCCGAGCCGGAGCCCCTCCCGTACGGTCTGGAGCGCGCCGTTGGCCGTGGCCAGCAGGTCGTCGGCGAGCAGTTCCTTCAGCAGGCCGTTCAGTGCGGCGGAGATCGTCACCGACGAGAGGCCGTACAGCGCGGCGACCAGGTAGATGATCCAGACCTCGCCCGCCGTACGGACCGCCAGGAGCGGCAGGAGCATCAGCGCCGACGCGAGGTTGGCCGCCACGAGGAAGGGCCGGCGGCGGAACCGGTCGACCAGCCGGCCGCCGAGCGGCGCCGCGGCGAACGGCACCGCCATGAAGAGCGTGACCAGCCCGGCCGCGCCGCTGGAGCCGGTCAGGCTCTTGACCCAGATGGCGTACACCAGCAGCATCAGCGCGTCGCCGACCATGCTCGCGGACAGGCCGGCGAAGAGCAGGCGGAAGTCCGGCAGGCGCAGGACGCCGCGCATCAGGAGGATGGGAGCGGCGCGGCGGGTACGGCCGAGGCGAAGATCCGCACCCGGCGCGCGCCCGGAGGACGCTTCGAGGGGTCGCGCAGGCGTTCCTGGGCGCGTACGGCGATCGCCGTGAGCGCGTCGTTGAGCTCGGCCAGCTCCTCGGCGGTGAGCCACGTGACGCTCTGCGCGAAGTTCGCGGCGTCCTGCCACTCGGGCGGGTCGGTGCGCCGCCAGGCCTGCCAGTCGCGCAGCGCGGCGAACTCCTGCTCGTAGACCATCGCGCTCAGCTCGTCGCTCGCGGCGGCCACGTCGCCGGGCTCGTCACTGTCGCCCCAGCTCAACGTGTGCGCCACGGGCCGCCACGGACGGTTGCGGCCGCTCCCGCCGCCGGTCTCCTCGACGAAGCCGTACTTGGCGAGCTGCCGCAGGTGCCACGAGCAGTTCGCGGGGCTCTCGCCGATCATCTCGGCGAGCTCGGTCGCGGTCGCGGTCCCGCGTTCGTACAGGGCCTGCCGTAGCCGCATGCGTACGGGATGCGCCAGCACACGAAGCTCGGCAACGTCGCGCAGCTTCCGCTCGGATCCGCTCATGGACGCGACGATAGCCCTCGAAAGGCCCTTTCGAAAGGGCCTTTCTATACGTCGGTGATCACCACGTTGTCGTGCAGGCGGCCGAGCAGGCGTTCCAGCGCGGCGACGTCCTCCTGCTCCAGACCGGCCCGCAGGCGCTGGTCGTGGGCGCGTGCGGCGGCGGCCAGGCGGAAGAAGAGGGCCTCGCCCTGCTCGGTGAGACGCACCTGGTGCACCCGGCGGTTGGCGGGGTCGCGCCGGCGGGTGATCAGGCCGTCGGCCTCCATCGCGTTGAGGTGATGGGTCAGCGTCGCGCCCTGGATGCCGACCGCCTCGGCGAGTTCGCGCTGGTTGCAGGTGGGGTGCGTCTTCAGCGAGATCAGGATGAGCCAGATCGGGGTCGAGCCGCCGGCCGCGGCCAGGGCGTCGTCGAAGGCGCGCCCGACGATCTTCGCGGTACGGGCGAGGGTCAGGCCGATCGGCCGGCCGGCGGGCTTGGTCACCCGAGAAGCCTACCGCCTAGGTCGACATCAAAGCGTTTGACATCTAACCGATAGATATCTAACGTTTGAGAGGGTTCGCGACGACGTTCGCGGCAGTGACCAGGCGACGTCCCGTACGGGGGCGTCATCGGCCGAGGAGGATCCGATGGCAGCGAGCAGCACAGACCGGCGCAGTCCCGGCCGGACTGCGGGCGACCGGCGCTGGACCGCGCTGATCGTCATCGCCGTCGCCCAGCTCATGACGGCGCTGGACGCCACCATCGTGAACATCGCGCTGCCGTCGGCGCAGCGGTCGCTGGGGTTCGGCGACGCCGACCGGCAGTGGGTGATCACCGCGTACACGCTCACGTTCGCCGGCCTGCTGCTGCTCGGCGGCCGGATCGCCGACCGGTTCGGGAGGCGGCGGTCGTTCCTGGCCGGGCTGGCCGGGTTCGCCGCCGCCTCGGCTCTGGCCGGCGCCGCGCCGGGGCTGCCGGTGCTGATGGCGGGCCGGGCGCTGCAGGGCGCGTTCGCCGCGCTGCTCGCCCCGACGGCCCTGTCCCTCATCGCGGTGACCTTCCGCGACGTCAAGGAGCGCGGCACGGCGTTCGCCGTGTACGGCGCGGTGGCCAGCAGCGGGGCCGCGATCGGGCTGATCCTCGGCGGTGTCCTCACCGAGTACCTGCAGTGGCGGTGGTGCCTCTACGTCAACATCGCCGTCGCGGCCGCCGCGTTCGTCGCGGGACGCGCGGTGCTGCCCGACCCGCCGGCCGGATCGGGCGCCCGGCCGCAGGTCGCCGACGCCGCCCTGATCACCGGCGGGATCGCCGCCGTGGTCCTCGGCTGCGCGCAGGCGGCGCCGCACGGCTGGGGCTCGGCCGAGGTCATCGCGCCTCTCGCGGTCGCCGCCGTCGCCATCGCGGCGTTCCTCCTCATCCAGGCCCGGCGCGCCGAGCCGCTGCTGCCGCCGTACCTGCTCACGCGGCCGGACCGGATCGGCGCGTACGTCGCGGTCGGCGCCGCCGTGGTCGGGTCGTTCGGGATGTTCCTCCTGCTCACCTACTACTTCCAGGCCGTCCTGGGCTACACGCCGCTCAAGGCCGGCCTGGCGTTCCTGCCGATGACCGCGGCCGTCTCCGGCAGCGGGTACCTCGTCGCCGGCCGGATCCTGCCCCACGTGCGCCCGCGGACCCTGATGACGCCCGGCCTGCTGCTGGCCGCCGCCGGGCTGGCGCTGCTGTCCACGCTGGATGTGGGCAGCGGCTACCTCGGTCTGGTCCTGCCCGCCGAGATCCTGGTCGGCGCGGGGATGGCCGGCGTCTTCACCCCCGCGATCAACGTCGTGACCGGCGGCGTCGACCCGCGCGACGCGGGCGTGGCGGCCGCGGTGGCCAACACCGCCATGCAGGTCGGCGGGTCCGTCGGCGTCGCGGTGCTCAACACGATCGCGGTCACCGCCACCCACCACCGGCTGGCCCGGCACACGCCGCCGGGCGAGGCGCTCGTCCGCGGCTTCGGCACCGCCGCGGGCTCGGCGTCGATCCTGCTGGCCTGCGTCGCCGTCGCCGTCCTTCTCGTCGTACGCACACCGCGCTCGACACACTGACGCCGCGCAGAGAGAGGCCATCGATCATGACCGTCAAGGACGCCATCGTCGGCCCGCTGGGCCTTCCGGGGGAGAAGTGAGATGCCGGTACAGCTGAACCACACGATCGTGCACATTACGGACAAGCGGGGGTCGGCGGAGCTCCTCGCGGAGATCCTCGGCCTGCCGGCCCCGACGGCGTACGGGCCCTTCGCGGTCGTCCAGGTCGCGAACGGGGTGTCCCTGGACTTCCTCGACGGCACCGGGCCGGTCCGGCAGCAGCACCTCGCGTTCCTGGTCACCGAGGAGGAGTTCGACCAGATCTTCGGCCGGATCAAGGCGCTCGGGCTGGAGTACTGGGCCGACCCGTTCCGCGCCGAGCCGGGCCGGATCAACGGCAACGACGGTGGCCGCGGCGTCTACTGGGCCGACCCGGACGACCACAATCTGGAGATCATCACCCGCCCGTACGGCGGCTAGCCGCCTCAGCGTGAGCGCATCTCACCGACGACGTCGGCCAGGAGGCCGATCCCCTCGGCGATGGTGCGCTCGCCGAGCGTGGCGTAGCCGAAGATCAGGCCGCCGGCGCCCTCGGCGGCGATACGGTACGGCCCGACGCCGTAGACGCCGAGCCCGCGCCGCGCGGCCGCCGTCACCACGGCGGCCTCGTCCAGGCCGGGCGGCAGCCAGGCGACGAGGTGCAGGCCCGCCGCGACACCGGCCGGTTCGAGCTCGGGCAGCCGCTCCCGCAGGGCGGACAGCAGCGCGTCGCGGCGCCGCCGGTAGACCGGCCGCATCCGGCGCAGGTGCCGGTCGAACTCCCCGCGCGTGAGGAAGTCGGCGAACGCGAGCTGGTCGATCACGGGCGAGCCGCGGTCGGCGGCGACCTTGGCCGCGGCGACGTCGCCGACGAGGTGGCGGGGGACCACGAGCCAGCCGATCCGCAGACCGGGCGCCAGCGTCTTGCTGGCCGTGCCGGCGTAGACGACCCGGTCGGGCGCCAGGCCCTGGATGGCGCCGACGGGCGCGCGGTCGTAGCGGTACTCCGCGTCGTAGTCGTCCTCGACCACCAGCGCGTCCCGCCGTGCCGCCCACCGGAGCACGGCCGCGCGCGACTCGGCCGACAGCACACCGCCGGTCGGCCACTGGTGCGACGGGGTCAGGACCAGGACGTCCGCGTCGAGCCGGTCCAGCGCGCCGACGCGCACGCCGTCCTGGTCGACCGGGACGCCGACCACGTCGAGCCCGGCGGCGCGGGCGGCCACCCGTGCGTCGTCGCCGGAGGAGGGGTCCTCGACCGCGATCCGCCGCGCCCCCGACGCGGCCAGCACCTGGACGATGAGCGTGATGCCCTGGCCGTACCCGTTGCAGATCACGATGTCGCGAGGGTCGGCCGCGGCGCCGCGCACGCGGTTGAGGTAGTCGGCGATCGCCTCGTGCAGCTCCGGCGCGCCCCGGCCGTCGAGGTAGCCGAACCGCTCGTTCGGCGCCTCGGTGAGCACCCGGCGGATCGAGCGCAGCCAGGCCGCGCGCGGGAAGCTGGACACGTCCGCACGGCCGTAGCCGAAGTCGATCCGCGGCCGTGGCGACGGCGCCGGGCGTACGGGCGCCGGCGCGGGCTCGGGGCCGATCGCGACCTGCGTGTAGCCGCCGGCCCGGCTGGTCACGTAGCCCTCCGCGGCGAGCTGCTGGTACGCCTCGACGACCACGCCGCGCGAGACGCCGAGGTCGGCGGCGATGGTCCGGGTGGGCGGCAGCGCGCTGCCCAGGGGAAGGCGCCCGGAGCGGATGCCCGCCCGGATCGAGGCCTCGATCTGGCGGTGCAGCGGAACGGCGTCGTCCCGGCGGAGCTCGACGAGGAGCTCGCCGGTGAGCTGAGAATTGGTTCGTTTTCCGGCCACGATATCGGACCTTAATCCCTGTACCGATTCCTGTCAGTGTCAAAGACATGACGACAACGACGGAGTACCGCGCACTGGACCGGCTCGACGGGTCGCTGCTCCTGCCGGGCGACGCGGGATACGACGAGGCGCGCACCGTGTGGAACGCCATGGTGGACCGGCGGCCGCGGATGATCGTCCGCTGCGCGAGCACCGGAGACGTGATCACGGCGGTGCGCGCCGCGCGCGCGATGGACCTGGAGATCGGCGTGCGCTGCGGCGGGCACAGCGCGCCCGGGCTCGCCGTCCCCGAGGGCGGGCTGATGATCGACCTGACCCCGATGGGCGGCGTACGGGTCGACCCCGTACGGCGCCGGGCGCGGGTCCAGGGCGGGGCGCTGCTCGGCGCGCTGGACCGCGCGGCGCAGCGGTACGGCCTGGCCACCACGGCCGGGAACGTCTCCCACACCGGGGTCGGCGGCCTCACCCTCGGCGGCGGCATGGGCTGGCTCGCCCGCCAGTACGGCCTGGCCTGCGACAACGTCGAGCGGTTCACGATGGTGACCGCCGACGGCGACGTCGTACGGGCGAGCCGGACCGAGAACCCCGACCTGTTCTGGGGCCTGCGCGGCGGTGGCGGCAACTTCGGCGTCGTCACCGAGTTCGTCTTCCGGCTGCACCCGGCGGGGACGCGCACGCTCGTGGCGGAGTACGCCTTCCCGCTCGGCCGCGCGCTGCCCGCGCTGCGCCACTGGCGCGACCTGAACACCGAGGCGCCCCGCCCGGCCACCTTCACCGCCTCGATCGGCGGCGACGGCCGGGCCGTTCTCGGGTTCGTCTGGGTCGGCGACCCCGGCCGCGCCCGCCCGCTGCTCCAGGCGATGCGCGGCCTCGGCCGCCCGGCCGGTGAGCGCGTGTACGAGCCGAGTTACCTCGAACTCCAGCGGCGGGAGGACACGGTGGGCCGGCACGCGCTGCGGAGATACTCCAAGGGCCACTACCTGCGCGGTCTTCCCGACGAGGCGATCGAGGCGTTCCTGTCCCGGGGGAGCGGGGACGACCCGCCGAACGCGGGGCTGCAGGCGTACGGCGGGGCGATTCGCGACGTGCCGGACGACGACGCCGCCTTCGGCCACCGGGACGCGCTCTTCGAGTTCGGTACCGGGACGAGCTGGACCGACCCGGCCGAGGACGACGTGCGGGCCGCCGCCGTCCGGCGGTGCGCGCGGGCGCTCGGCCCCTTCGCCGCCGGCGTCTACGTCAACGCACTGAACGACGACGGCCCCGAAGGGGTCCGCCGCGCGTACCCGCCCGCCAAGCTCGCCCGGCTGACCGGGCTGAAGACCCGCTACGACGCAGGCAACGTGTTCCACCTGAACCACAACATCCGCCCGGCGGCCCTCACGCGGGCGCCCCGATGACGACGGTGGCGTACAGCTCCTCCGAGACGACGACGCGGGGGACCAGGCCGCCGTCGGCGAAGGCCGCGACGGCGTGCGGCGCCTGGCGTTCGCTGGTCTCGACCAGCAGGTGGCCGCCCGGCGCCAGCCATCGCCCGGCGCCGGCCGCCACCCGCCGCAGGACGTCGAGCCCGTCGCCGCCGCCGTCCAGCGCCACCCGGGCCTCGTGCACGCGGGCCTCCGCGGGCAGCAGCGCGACCTCATCGGTCGGCACGTACGGCACATTGGCCGCCAGCACGTCGACACGGCTCCACAGCGCGGCGGGCAGCGGGTCGTACAGGTCGCCCTCGTACACCGTCCCGATGCCGGCGAGGTTGCGGCGCGCGCAGCGCACCGCGGCCGGGTCGATGTCGGCGGCGTGCAGTTCGGCCGGTTCGAGCGCGGCGGCCAGCGCGACGCCGAGCGCGCCCGAGCCGCAGCAGAGGTCGAGGACGACGGCGGGCCCCCGCCCGGCGAGGGCGACGGCCTGCCGCACGAGGAACTCCGTACGGCGGCGGGGCACGAAGACCCCGGGCTCCACCGCGATCCGCAGGCCGCAGAACTCCGCCCAGCCCAGGACGTGCTCGAGCGGCAGCCCGGCGGCCCGGCGGTCCACCATCGCGGCGAGGTCGGCCGGTGTACGCGCGGCGGAGAACAGGAGCCGCGCCTCGTCTTCGGCGAAGACGCATCCCGCGGCGCGAAGCCGGGTGACGACGGCGGATTCGGACAGAGAAACGGACATGGAGGCGCCTTCCGGTTGATGGGCGCTCTCGGCGGCCTACCTCAGACGGCCCGCACGCCGCGAGATGAGAGCACCCGGTCTGATCTGCCGGTAATGGGTCTCACCTCCTCCACGTCTCTGACGCCGGCAACTCTAGCGGAGCCCCCGCAGCGCCACGCCGCGGCCACGTCGAACCCGGTCAGCCGCCGAGGTCGCCGATGAAGTCCGTCAGCAGCGCGGCGAAGCGTTCCGGTGTCTCCTGGTGCGGCGCGTGGCCGGCGCCGGGGATCAGTTGTACCTCTCCGCGCCACAGCGCGGGGATGGTGAGCCCGCGCAGATAGTCGAGGTTGACCAGCTGCTCGCCGGCGCCGTGCAGGATGGCCAGCGGCCGGCGGAGCTCTGCGACGATCGCGACCTCGTCCGCGAACCGGCCTTCGCCGACGCTGGAGCCCAGCCCCGCGCGCGCCGCGCCGTCGGTGGCCAGGATGTCGGACACGAAGTCGCCGGTCGCGAGCGTCGAGCCGGGCGCGGTGAAGCTCTCGGCGAACGACAGCGCCTCGGCGTCGCTGAGGCTCGGGCTGCCGACGGCGCTCATCGCCGGGTTCGGCAGGAACGCCTCCGGAAACTGCGCGGCCGAGGCGACCGGCGGTGCGCCGAAGATGACGAAGCCGGCCGCGTCCTGCAACGCCGGCGCGGCCTCCAGCGTGATCTGACCGCCCAGGCTCCACCCGACGACGACCGCGTCGGTGGCGCCGAGTGTCCGGGCGAAGCCGGCGAGCACGGCCGCGTATCCCGGCAGCGAGTAGTCGGACCGGTCCCTGGCCGGCTCGGACCGCCCATGGCCGGGCAGGTCGAACGCGAGGCAGCGGAACCGCCGGCCGAAAGCACCTGTCAGCAGGGGGAGCCAGGTTCTGGCCGAAGACGAGTTGCCGTGGATGAAGATGACCGTGCGGTCGCCTCCGCCGCCGGGGCTGTCCAGGTAAGCGATCCGCTGCCCAGCGATGTTCACGCTCAGTTGGTCCACTCTCCGCCTCTCGCTCCGCCGATCCGTCTTCCGCCAGGGCGATGGAGCATCTGGCGAAGCCGGTTGATTCAACTCGATACCGTACCGATTCGGCGCGGTACGGGGGCGGTGTTGTCAGAGCCTCTGCGCGCACGGCCCTGACCGGCACAAAAGCGGGCACACGGGGATCTGAGCGACTAGGCTGACGTCACTTGATCTTGGGAAGGCCGGAGAGAGGGTGCGCGGTGGAGGACGATCGGGAACCCGCCGCGGAACGAGGGCTCAGCGGTGTCGACCTCAGCCGGCCGAGCATCGCCCGGGTCTATGACTACCTCCTGGGCGGCAAGGACAACTTCACCGCCGACCGGGCGGTCGGCGACAAGATCAAGAGTGCCCTCCCCGAGGTCCACCTCGGCGTACGCGCGCAGCGTCAGGTGTTACGCCGGGCCATCCGCCACCTCGTCGGCGAGGCCGGGATCCGCCAGCTCGTCGACATCGGGTCCGGGCTGCCGACCGCGGGCAACGTGCACGAGGTAGCCCGGGAGATCGCGCCCGAGACGCGCGTGGTCTACGTGGACAACGACCCGATCGTGCTCGCTCACGCCCGCGCCCTGCTGGCCGGCAGCGTCGGGGTGTCCGTCCTCGACAGCGACCTGCTCGACCCCGGCCGCCTTCTCGGCGACCCGGTGCTCCGCGCCGAGATCGACTTCGACCGGCCGATCGGGTTACTCCTCTGTGGCATCGTCCACTACGTCAGCGACGAGGAGGACCCCGCCGGCATCATCGCCCGGCTGGTCGCCGCCCTCCCGTCCGGCAGCCACGTCTTCCTGCACCACCTCGTCGAGGCCGGCACACCCGGTGAGAAGGCCGCCGAGGCCGCGATGCGCCAGGGCATGGGCCGGGGTTTCTTCCGCACTCCCGAGCAGGTCGGCTCCTTCCTCGCCGGCCTCGACCTGATCGAACCCGGGCTCGTACGCGTCCCGGACTGGCGCCCCGACGGTTCCGAGGACTCCGCCGAGGAGCACCCGGTGCTCCGCCTCGCCGTCGCCGCGGTCGGCCGTAAGCCCTGAGAGTGCGTCTGTGCAGGTCAACGGCTGATGGCCTCTAGGATGAGGCCATGGGGCCGTCCATGGCTGATCCGCCGGACATCGACTATGCCGCGCTGTTCGCGGTCACGCCGAGCCCCTGCCTGATCCTCACCGCGGACCTCGTCATCACCGACGTCAACCGCGCGTACCTCCGGGTCACCGGCCGCGAACGGGCCGAGCTGATCGGCCGGCCCCTCATCGAGGCCTTCCCGGCGAACCCGGCCGACCCCGCCGCCGACGGCATGCGCAACCTGCGCGCCTCCGTGGCACGCGCGCTCGCCACCGGCGAGCAGGACGTCATGGCGCCGCAGAAGTACGACATCCCGGTGCCGGACCGGCCGGGCGTCTTCGAGGAGCGTTACTGGAGCCCGATCAACACGCCGATCCCCGGAACGGACGAGCGGCCGGCGCTGGTCATCCACCGGGTCGAGGACGTGACCGGTTTCATCCGGGGCGAGCGGCGGCACCGGCCGGGCGGCGACCACCCGTACGAGCGGCGGCAGGAGATGGAGGCCGAGCTGTACGCCCGCGCCAAGGAGCTCCAGGTGCTCAACGAGCGGCTGCGGCTGGCCCACGCCCGCGAGCGCGAGGTCGCCCTGACCCTCCAGCGGACCATGCTCCAGCCGGACTCCGCGACGCCGTACGCCGACGTGGCCGTCCGCTACCTGCCGGCGGGCTCGCTGAACATCTGCGGCGATTGGTTCGAGCTGGTGGACCTGGGCGGAGACCGGCTCGCCGCGGCGGTGGGCGACGTGGTCGGCCACGGCCTGCGCGCCGCCGGGGTGATGGGCCAGCTGCGCAGCGCCCTGAGCGCCGCGATCCGCGCCGCCGACGGCCCGGCGGGCGCGCTGGAGGTGCTCGGCCGCTACGCGTGCTCGGTCGAGGGCGCCCTGGCCACCACGGTCGTCCAGACCGTGATCGACCGCCCGGGTCGCACCATCCTCTACAGCTGCGCGGGCCACCCGCCGCCGGTGCTCGTGCACCCGGGCGGCCGGTGCGTCCTGCTGGACGGCGCCACCGACCCGCCCCTGGGAGTCCGATCGTGCCCCGACGGGCACCCCCAGGCTCGCGTGGAGTACGAGCCCGGGGCCACCCTCGCGCTGTACACGGACGGCCTCGTCGAACGCCGGGGCGAGGACATCGACGAGGGCCTGAACCGCCTCACCGGCGCCCTGTCCGGGCACGGCACGCTGCCCCCGGAAGCACTCGCCGACGTGGTCCTGGCCGAACTCGGCGTCTCCGGCGGCGGTGAGGACGACATCGCCCTCGTCGTCCTCAGGCTCTGACCGAAGACGCCTCAGCGGGCGCCGAGGGCCGGGTCGCTCGTGCTCGGGCGGCCCGTTTCCACATGGCCGGCCAGGCGGCGCGAGAAACCGTCGTCCTGGTCGGAGGAGACCGACACGTCGTACCAGCCGTGGCTGCGGCGCGTCGGCACGCTGTGCGTCACGCTCGCGCCCGGGCGGAGGCGGTACGACGCCGGCCGCCCGTGGTCGCATGCGTCCTCGACCGTCAGCCGCACCGCCTTCGCGCTCCCGTTCGACAGCACGAGCCGGACCTTCTCCGCCGAGCCGTCGTGGCGTGCCGTCACCTCGGGGCCCGTCCGCCCGCCCGCGCCCGCGAAACGCCGCAGGAAGCCGTTCGGGCCGTGCAGCGTGAACGCGTAGGCCCCCGGCGCGGTCAGCGTGTCCGACAGCCGCCGGCCCGCCGAGACCGTGTACGTCCACGGGCCGTCCGGGCGGCTCGACGACGTGACGTGGAACGCCGCCCCGGCCTGACCGTGGTTGGCCAGGTCGAGCCGCAGGCCGCTCGCGGTCAGCCGGACGTCCGCGGCCAGGTCGTACGGCAGCGGCCGGGCGGGCCGTACGCCGGGCTCCTGCCGGGGGAGCGCCGGCCTGGCCGGAGGCTTGGGCACGTAGTCGTCGTGCCGGTCGTGGTCCGGCGGTGTGTAGCCGCCGGTGCCGGGCAGGGACGGCATCGCCGTGGCGGTGCGCCCGAAGTCGAACGCCGTCGTCAGGTCGCCGCACACCTCGCGCCGCCACGGCGAGATGTTCGGCTCGTGCACGCCGAAACGCCGCTCCAGGAACCGGATGATCGAGGTGTGGTCCAGTACCCGGGAGTCGACCCAGCCGCCCTTGCTCCACGGCGAGACGACGAACATCGGCACCCGCTGGCCCAGCCCGTACGGCCCGGCGGCGTTCCCGTCACCGGCCGGCGGGCTGAAGATCTCGCCGGTCACCTCCACGGTCGAGCGGCCCGGCGCGGACGGAGCGTACGGCGGGACGACGTGGTCGAAGAAGCCGTCGTTCTCGTCGTAGCAGATGAACAGCGCCGTCTTGCTCCACAGGTCCGGGTCGGCGGTCAGCGTGTCGAGGATCTGGGAGATGTACCAGGCGCCGTAGTTGGCCGGCCAGTTCGGGTGCTCGGAGAACGCCTCGGGCGCCACGATCCAGGAGACCTGGGGCAGTCTCCCCGCGGCCACGTCGGCCTTGAGGATCGCGAAGTAGTCCTGCCCGCCCTTGGCGTCGGTGCCCGTACGGGCCCGGTCGTAGAGCGGGTCGCCCGGCTTCGCGTTCCGGTACTGGTCGAAGTACAGCAGCGAGTTGTCCCCGTAGTTGCCGATGTAGGCGTCGTTGGTCCAGCCCCAGGAGCCGGTGGAGTCCAGGCCCTCGCCGGCGTCCTGGTAGATCTTCCAGGAGACCCCGGCCTTCTGCAGGCGCTCGGGGTAGGTGGTCCAGGAGTAGCCGAGCTCGTCGTTGCCGAGGACCGGCCCGCCGCCCCTGCCGTCGTTTCCGGTGTAGCCGCTCCACATGTAGTAGCGGTTCGGGTCGGTCGGCCCAAGGAGTGAGCAGTGGTAGGCGTCGCAGACGGTGAACGCGTCGGCGAGCGCGTAGTGGAACGGGATGTCCTTGCGGGTGAAGTAGGCCATCGTCGTGGCGGTCTTGGCCGGGATCCACTTGTCGTACCGGCCCTGGTTCAGCGCGAGGTGCCCGCCGTTCCAGCTGTGGTCCAGGTCCTGCAGGAACACCAGGCCGAGGTCGTCCACCTCCGGCCGGAAGGGCAGCACGTCCCTGGTCCCGTCGGACTGGTACCAGACCGGCCTGCCGCTGGGCAGCGTCACCGGGTGCGGGTCGCCGAAGCCGCGTACGCCCCGCAGCGTGCCGAAGTAGTGGTCGAAGGAACGGTTCTCCTGCATCAGGACGACGACGTGCTCGACGTCGCGCAGGGTGCCGGTACGCCGGTTCGCCGGGATCTCGGCGGCGCGGGCGATGCTGGTGGAGAGGGCGGACGCGGCGGCGGTACCGCCCGCGAGTTGCATGAATCTGCGCCGGTTGATGCCGGTCATGACAGCCTGCCTCAGGGGGTCGCTCGGTGGGCCACGACAGTGGTCTCAGCTGGCCGACAACGACTCGAGGCGCGGGAGGAAACGCGCGGGAAAGCCTGGGCCAACCTTGATCGCTTAACGAGCGGGAGGAGGATGGGACGCGTGCGCCCCCTCATGCTCGCGGCCAACATGCCGCGCTCGTTCTACCGCGGTGCCGGCCGGATCGACCGGTTCCGCGGCACCGCCCCCTCCGGCGACCCGTACCACCCGGAGGACTGGATCGGGTCGGTGACGGCGCGGAGCGGCGCCGCGCCCGGCGGGCTGACCACGCTGCCCGGCGGCGCGCTGCTCGCGGCGGCCATCGCCGAGGACCCCGAGCGCTGGCTCGGCCCCGAGCACGTCGCCCGGCACGGCGCGGACCCGGCGATCCTGGTCAAGCTCCTCGACGCCGGCGAGCGCCTGCCTCTGCACGTCCACCCGAACCGCGACTTCGCCCGTACGCACCTGGCCGCGCCGTACGGCAAGACCGAGGCGTGGATCGTCGTCGAGGCCGCGCCGGACGCCGCCGTCCACCTCGGGTTCGACCGGGACGTCGGCGCGGGCGAGCTCGCCGCGTGGGTGGACGGGCAGCGGGTGGCGGACATGCTGGCCGCGACGAACCGCGTCCCCGTACGCGCCGGAGACGCCGTCCTGTGCCCGGCGGGCGTCCCGCACGCGATCGGCTCGGACATCCTCCTCGTGGAGGTCCAGGAGCCGACCGACTACTCCGTGCTGCTGGAGTGGGAGGGCTTCGCCGTCGACGGCGAAGCCGACGGCCACCTCGGCCTCGGCTTCGACCAGGCGCTCACCTGCGTCGACCGCACCTCCTGGGACACCGCGCGGATCGAGGACCTGCGCCGGGCACGGCGCGCGGGCCGGGGCGTACGGCCCGGCGTGGACCGGCTGTTCCCCGAGCTCGCCGACGCCTTCTTCGCCGCCGAGCGCCTGCGGCCGGATCCGGTCAGCGTCCTGGACCCGGCGTTCGCGGTCGTCGTGGTGCTCACCGGGGCCGGCACGCTGGAGGCGGAGCACGGCGACCCGGTCGAGGTGAGCGCCGGCGACACGCTGCTCGTCCCGTACGCCGCCGGGTCCTGCGCGCTGCGCGGCGACGTGACGGCGATCCGGTGCCGCCCGCCGTACGCGGAGATCAGCGGGTGACGGCGAACATGTAACAGCCCCACTCGACGTTGCGGCTGTGGATCACGGTGACCTCGGGGTCGGCCAGCATCGCGGCGACGACCCCTTCGGGGTCGGAGCCGTCGTGCGACCGCGTCGCGTCGTGGATCCAGCCGCGCCGGTCGTAGGCGCGCAGCACCTGCGGGCGTCCACGCCAGTCCGCGGGGTAGACGTCGTCCGCGTCCGGCCCCGCGCACGGACCGGCGTGCGCGTACACGGCGCCGGTCTCGCGGTAGGGGCTGTCGGGCAGCGGCGGCTCGTACCCGAACAGCAGCGCCTCCTCGCCGGGCCGGGCGTTCCGCAGGCAGCAGCGCAGGGGCTCGCCGCCGTCGGCGACCCTGTGCTCGACGGGCCTGTCGTACGCGCCGGCCCGTACGTCGGCGAGCAGTGCGGCGGGCAGGGCGTGGATCCGGAACGTGGAGGTCATGGATCCAGGCTTCCGGTCCGGGACACGTCACGCTGGCGGGAATCCGACATGACGTTTCTCAGGCGACGCGCCAGACGCGCAGGAGGTGGTCGTGGCTGGTCATCACGGGCCGCCAGGCCGGCGGTACCGAGGGAAGGACGGCGCGCGCCGTGTCGCCGCAGCGCGGGCAGGCGTCGCTGCCGACGCTGTAGGCCACCACGTAGTCGCCCGCCGGTGGCTGGCCCGAGGACAGCATCGGGCGCATGTGGCCGTGCCAGATCCGGTGGCCGGTCGAGGTGACGAAGTAGATGGGCAGGATGCGGAACAGCTTCGTGTCCACCCACACCGTCCGCGCGTCCGACCGCGCCAGCCACGAGCGGAACTCCGGCAGCGCGTCCGACCGCACGCGGTCCGAGCCGGCCCAGCCCGGCATGCCGGGCCGGCCGGCGACGGCGAGCGACGCGGTGGCGACCGCGACGCAGGAGACGACCGCCGTGGCCGCGACGGCGCGCCGCCGGTCCGGCAGGCGCAGGGCGCGAGCCGCCAGCCACAGCGCGGCGACGCCGCCGAGCACGAGCGCCGGGAACAGCGGGTACCAGTAGCGCAACAGCTGGAGCCGCAGCTTCGGACGGCCGGGGTCGAGCACGCCGCCCGCCAGCGTGAGCGGCACCCACAGCAGCATGACCCACAGCGCGAACACGCCCGCGCGGCGTTCGGGGAGCGTCGCCGTGCCGCGCGCCCGGCGGAAAACCACGAACGCCCCGGTGGCGAGCGTCAGCGCGAGCAGCAGGAGCAGGCCCGGCCCCTCGGCGAGGCGGGCGAGCTGCTGCGGAAGCCGCCAGAGGTACACCCAGAGCGGCAGGTCGTGGAAGGTCGCCGCGACCTCCGGGCGCGAGGGCAGGTCACCGAGGCCGGACCCGGCGTGCAGCCGCTTCAGCGGATCGCCGTACAGGTGGGCGTTGAGCGCGGTCTCGCCGATCCCGGTGAGCGCCACCGGCACGAACCCCCAGAGCCACTCCCAGCGGCCGGCCCGCCGCCACAGCAGCACCGGGACCAGCGGCCAGACGAACACGATGAACTCGCGCGTCAGGTAGCTCCAGCCCATGAGCACGCCGATGACGACGAGCCAGAGGCGCCGCCAGGGCAGCAGGTCCTCCCGTACCGCGATCGTCAGCGCGACGGCGGCGGTGAACAGCGCGGTGGCCGGCAGGTCGGGCAGCAGCTCGGTGCCGGCCACGACCACGATCCCGGCGCAGCCGAGCACCCCCGCCGACAGTGCGCCGACGAGACGGCCGAACCACAGGACGCCGATCGCGTACACCGAGGCGAACAGCAGCAGCGCCGCCGCCACCGGGAACGCGTGGTAGGTGACCTCGGAGTACCCGAAGACCTTCATCGCCACCGCCGTCGGCCCGGTCAGGCCGATGCGGAGGTACTGGTGGTCGAAGATCGGGTCCTTCGGCGGCGACGGGAACGACCGCGCGGCGTCCATGTAGCGGCTGTGGTCGACCGGCTGCGGTACCGACAGGTCACGCAGCAGCAGCACGCCGTACAGCAGCGTCAGGACGGCGCCCAGGATGACCGCGGGCCGCCACGCGGGGGCCTGCCTCGGTGAGGTGGCCGGCTCGGAGACGGTGTCCAGCATCAGAACAGCACGTGCTCCCCGGCCGGTCCGTGGAACGCCACGCGCCCGTGCCGCATCAGCTCCGCGTCGCTCACCTTCCAGGTGTGCGCCTCACGGTCGCCGCGCACGGACACGAAGTTGAAGCGGTCGCCGGAGTGGATGCCGACGCCCTCGCCCTGCGCCCGCCGCAGCAGGTCGCTGTCGATCGCGCGCGGCAGGTCGGCGAAGCGCAGCTTCCGCAGCACGTCGCCGTCGGCCAGGATCGTGCCGCCCTGGATGAGCTCGGCCTCGGTGTGCTCCAGGTGCGGGAAGCGCAGCAGCGTGACGCCGTGCGTGCGCATCTCGCAGTAGTGCGCGCCCTTCCCGACCAGGCCCGCCGTCGTGTAGTCGAAGGCGTACGCCAGGTCGCTCAGGTAGTGAGTCCCGTAGAGGTTGTCGTCGTCCATCTTGGCGAGGTACGCGCCGTCGGCGGCGTCGATGCCGAGGTTGAGGATGGCGCCGAGGGTGAGGGAGGAGTCGGCGGACAGGACGACGACGTCCTCGATCCCGGCCGCGCGCGCCCGTGCCTCCACACCGTCCGCGGGGATGCCGTGCAGCACGAGCACGAGCTGCAGGGGACGGTGGTCCTGCGCGGCGACCTGGGCGATCGCGTGGTCGACCTGGTCGGGCCGATTGGTCGGCAGGATCACCGAGATCGAGCGCTCGCGCCGGGGGGCGGACACGCCGGCGGCCGACAGCACGCTGTCGGCCCGGTGGCCGTACAGGTGCTTGGAGAAGACCTCCCGCATGGCCAGGTGCCCGACACGGTCGCGCAGGTCGGCGTCCTTCATCAGCTCCACGAGCGCCTCGGTGGTCTGCTCGGGCGCCGACGACAGGCGTACGAGATCGCCGAAGACCCGCTCCAGCGCCCGCGAGTGCCCCGAGACGACCGGCGTGCCACAGGCGGACAGCTCGAAGACGCGGCGGGCGCACATCGTCGGCGACTCGGTCACCGAGTTGACGTTCAGGAAGATCTTGTACGCCTTGTACGCCGCGAGCATCCGCTCGTACGGCAGCGACCCGACGATGAAGTCGGTGTACTCCGCCGGGAACGCGAAGTCCGGGTCGTCGGAGATGCGGCTGTAGATGTGCAGGTCGAACTCGCGCGCCGGGCCGAGGATCGTCTGCATCTGCGCGGCGCGCTCGGGGTACTTCTTGGCGTGGTACGTCCCGGCGAACGCCACCTCGTGCTTGCGCCCGCCCGGCACCGCGACCGGGTTGTGGATGCGCGGCTGCGCGCCGAACGGCAGCAGCGCGACCCGGTCGTGGCCCACGGCCTCGACGTAGCGCGGGATGCAGTCGGCGTCCACGGTGAACACGTGGTCGAACAGCTTGGCCGTCTCGATGAAACGGTCGAAGTTCGGCGGGTCCTCCTTGTTCCAGAAGACCGTCGGGATGCCCTGCTCCTTGCACCAGGCGACCAGGTCGCGCACCGGCTGCTTGGGCGCGCCGGCCGCGCTCATCATGGTCGCCCAGCGGCCCTTGTTGCCGTGCCAGGCCGACTCGGCGAACAGCATCGCCGGCCGTTCACGTTCGAGCACCTCGCGCCAGTCCTCCGGCCCGAACGTGATCTGCTCCCATTCGTACCGGAAGGCGTCGGTGGAGAAGACGTCGAGGATCACCGCGACCTTGGTGTCGCGCGCCACCGGCCCGTCGGGGATGGCCACCTCGGGAATGGGGATGGCGGTGTAGTGGCCGGACAGGTCGGGCGAACCCGCCGTCGTCTCCGGCTTGGGCTCCTCCAGGCGCGGCGCGGGCTTGAGCGCGGTGGCGACGTTCTTGGGCAGCTTCAGCGCCTGAGCCGGGCGCTTGGCGCTCCACAGCGCCTCGCCGAGCCGCCACCACTTGCGGCTCTTGGCCGACTTGAGCTGCCAGGTGACGTAGTCGGTGCGGTAGGACTGGTGCGCGAGACGGGCCTCGAGGTTCTTCATCCGCGCGTTGACCTGCTCGTACCGCGCGATCGCGACGTCGTAGCGCCGCATCTTCTCCTTCTCGTCCTGCATGGAGTTCTGGATGGCGACCAGCGCGCGCTCCATGAGCGGCTGCGACTCGACGACCAGCCGGTCCGGGTCGGCCATCGGGCCCGGCCGCGAGCACGCCCGCAGGTAGCGGTCGACGACGTCCAGGCTCTCCACCGTGAAGTACGGCGCGAGCAGGCGTACGAGCGAGTCCACGTAGAACGTCGCGTAGTGGTCGTGGTGACGGCTCAGCCCGAACGGCGTCGTCAGCACCAGCACGCCCTGGGGCCGCAACACGCGGGCGGCTTCGGCCAGCAGCGGCGAGGCGTCGGGGGAGTGCTCGACGATCTCCCCCATGATGACGGTGTCGAACGACGCGTCGGGGAAGTCCAGCGCGTTTCCGTCGGCGAGCCGGAAGTCGAGCCGTCGCCGCACGTCCTCCGGCTCGGCGTCGCGCTCGCCGAGCGCGTACTCGACACGATCGGCCTGAATGTCGATGCCGACGACGTTCAGGCCGCGCCGCGCGCACAGAATCGAGGCGATGCCCTGGGAGCATCCGATGTCGAGAACGTCTCCAGTGGCCTGCCCTACCAGCCAGTGGATACGATCACGAGCGACCTGCTGAGTACTTTCAGCCCAGATCTCGCCCTTGTAGACCTCGGAGATGCGATCGGAATTAGCCATTGAGCCTCTTGTCGTCGGATGCGGCGCAGCGACGCTAGCCGTGCTCGGCGAACGGACGGTGTCCAGCAGGAGACGCCGGAGTATCGACGGAGAAGAAGGTGTTCGCATGAACGTGCGCGGTTCGGGTGCGCCGATCGTGACCACCACGTCGGTGCGTTCCGCCGATCTCGCCTCCGCCCGGTAGATGGCATCTCCGCATCCGCCCGAGACGGTGCTCGGCTGGGTACGCGACGTGGTCGCCGGCCGTATCTCCTCGATCCGTTCGATGGGGGTCGGCTCGACGACGCTGCACGCCATCGACGCGGGCGACCCGCCGCGCAGGCTCGTCGTACGCCGCTTCCACGACACCGGACGGCTGCGCACGGACCCTTGGTACGTTCCGGCCAACGAGGCCGCCGTGCTCGAGCTCCTCGACGACACCGAGGTCCCCGCGCCGCGGCTGCTCGCCGCCGACCCGCACGGCCGGATCTGCGACGTGCCGGCCCTCCTGATCACCCGCCTGCCGGGCCGCCCCGCCGGACGCCCGTGGGACATGGACGGCTACCTGATCGCGCTGGCGCAGGCGCTCGCGCGCATCCACGAGGTGCCGCTGGACACCGCGCTGCCACCGTACGCGCCGTATTACGACAAGACGGTGAACGGGGAGCGCCGCCCGCCCTCGTGGTCGGGCAGCTCGGAGCTGTGGGAGCGCGTCTTCGAGGCGCTGTCGGGCCCGGCGCCGGAGACCCCGTCCGGCTTCATCCACCGCGACTTCCACCCGGGCCAGACGATCTGGACCGGCGACCGGCTGACCGGCATCGTCGACTGGAGCACCGGCAGCCGCGGGCCCTACGGCGTCGACCTGGCCCGGATGCGCCTCAACCTGGCGATCGAGTACGGCGTGGACGTGGCGGGCCGCTTCCAGTCCGTCTACCGCGAGGTGGTCGGCCGGGACATGCGCCATCCGTACTGGGACCTGACGGACGCGGCCGACGCCATCTTGGACCTGCCGCCCCCGCACACCCAGACGATCGCCGACCGGTACGGCCGCTTCGAGCACTGGACCGCCATCGCGCTGTCCGAACTCTAGGTGTACTGGCCGGCGGGGTGGGCGACCGGGCGCAGGTGGAGCAGGAACCAGTCTCTGGCCTGGTCGGCCACCCGCTCCATCGCGCCGGGCTCCTCGAACAGGTGCGTCGCGCCCGGCACGATCTCCAGCCGCGCCTCGGCAGGGAGCCGCCGCAGCGCCTCGCAGTTGAGGTCGACGACGCCCGCGTCGTCCCCGCCGACGATCAGCAGCGTGGGCTGGTAGACCCGCTGGAGGTGCTCCCCGGCGAGATCCGGCCGGCCGCCCCGCGACACGACCGCCTGCGCGGTGCCGGGGCGCTCGGCGGCGGCGACGAGCGAGGCCGCCGCGCCCGTACTGGCGCCGAAGTAGCCGATGCCGAGCCCCCGCGTACGGGAGTACATCGCCAGCCAGTCGGTCAGCGCCGTGACCCGCGCGGCCAGGAGCCCGACGGCGAACCGCATCTCGTCCCGGTGCTCCTCGGCCGGGGTGAGCAGGTCGGCCAGGACCGTGGCCAGCCCGGCGTCGCTCAGCTCGGCCGCGACGCGCCGGCCCCGCGGGCTGTGACGGCCGCTTCCGCTGCCGTGCGCGAACAGGACCACCCCGCGGGGCCGGTCGGGGATGACAACGTCGACCTCCAGGACGACGTCCGCGACCGGGATGTGCAGGCTCTCTTCGACGACCTTCATGACCCCACCTCCGAACCAGGCCTCTACTGGTGACGCTACGCCCGCCTGAGGCCGCGGCCCCTCCCCGGAGGGCTGATCACGAAACGTGGCCACGTGGATACCCGGACGTATTCTTCGTGGTAGCGGAGTCGGACGTTTCTCTTTTGTCCGTCACCGGCCATTAACCTGGGCTTTCGCCAACCCGCGCCGTCGTCCGTACGTCGATCAGTCAGTCGATCGAACGGGGTGAGGGTGATGCGGGGAAAGACGTTAGCGACGGTTCTGGCCGCGTGCGTTCTGCTGACGGCGTGCGGACCGGTCCCGGAGGAGAACGCCGGCGGCGTGGCGACGCCGAGCGTCCTCGACAGCGGGTCGGCGGCGCCGCCGGACACGCCGACCGTCCTGCCGTCCGACACGCCGACCGAGACGGCGCCGGCGGTACGGCCGAGTGCTCCGGCACGGCACGCGGCACCGAAGAAGAAGCCGGTTCGCCGGGCGGCGCCACGCCGTACGGTGCCGCACCGGCCCGTCCACCGCGCGCCGAAGGCCCCGGCGCATCCGGCGGGCGCGACGGCGGAGTGCCGCGACGGCACGTACTCCTACGCGGCCCACCACCAGGGCGCGTGCTCCCACCACGGCGGCGTGCTGGTCTTCTTCCACTGACGGTCGTCCACGGGGAGGCGACGGCAGGGGTCGTAACGGTTCTCACGGTGCGGGCGGGCCACGATGCGCTGTTCCACATGGTCCGCCCGCCCGGCACGCGGTGGCCGGCGGGGGTGATGCACTCCTCGCTCGATGACGCGTGGCCGGCGTTCGCGCTGGGAGCGGGAGCTCCGCCGATCGCCGCAGTCGCCGTCCAGGATCGAGGTCGCCGAGCGCCCGGTTCCGGGGCGCCGCGGGTCCCGATAGAGGCGATCATCCAGGAACGGGCACCGGGCGCCCCCGGTGGTGCGGAGCGTGGGCCATCGTGAAGGTGACCTCTGACGGAGGCTCGGCCGGCTCGTGACGAGGCGGACCTGGCGACGCGACCGTGGGGGGCGTGGATCTCACGGTGGTCCGCTGGTCGCCGAGCGCGCGCCGGCCGGAGGAACTGAGCACCGCGACGCGCACGCGGTCGGACGAGATCGAGCCGGGCGTCTGGGCGGTGGCCGCCGGCAGCGGCGGAGTGCCGGCCGCCTGACCTCCCCCGGCGCCGCGGGCAAGCGGTCAGCTGATCCAGGCCGCGCCGTGGCGGTGCCGGTACAGGCCCGCCGCGGCGAACTCGTCCACCGCGTCGCCCCGTTCGACTCCCAGGCGGCGCAGTGCCTGGGAGATCGGGCTCCCGGCCGGCGGGAACGGCTCGCCCTCCGCCACGCCGAGCGGGCCGAACGCCAGCTCCCCTCCGGCCCACACCGCCGGCCGCTGGGTGCCGGTCCCGCCGAAGTACTCGGCCTCCACATACGCGAGAGGGCCGTCGGCGGACCACCCCGCCAGCACCCGGTCGAAGCCGCCCGGCAGGCGCCAGAACCCGAGGCCGGCCGCCGACCCGTCGGTGAGCGCGTCGAACAGCGCGCTCGTCATCGGCATGACCGCCAGCCCGCCCTCCAGCGCGCCCAGCCTGGCCGGCTCCCCGGCGCGTACCCGCAGCAGGCCGGCGTCACCGATCACCGCGTTCAGCTCATAACTCACGCGGAACAGGAAACCATCGATCCGAAGGCGGGCGAGGGCGAGGGCCGTCGATCCGCCCTTATCCGCCGGCCCCGCCGGGGACCAGACTTCGCGGCGGGAGGACGTCATGGACTACACGCGGCTCGGGTCATCGGGGTTGCAGGTGTCGCGGATCTGCCTGGGCATGATGAGCTTCGGCGACCCCGCGCACCGGGCGTGGCAGCTGGACGAGGCGGCGGCCGAGCCGATCGTCCGCCGCGCGGCGGAGGCCGGGGTGAACTTCTTCGACACCGCCGACATCTACTCCCGCGGAGCGGGGGAGCGGGTCACCGGACGGCTGCTGTCCCGGATCTTCGGCAGCCGCGAGGACTACGTGCTGGCGACCAAGGTCTACTACCCGACCGGCGAGGGGCCCAACGACCGCGGCCTGTCGCGCAAGCACATCCTGGCCGCCATCGACGCCTCCCTGCGCCGCCTGGGCACCGACTACGTCGACCTCTACCAGGTCCACCGCTGGGACGGCGAGACGCCGGTCGAGGAGACCATGGCCGCCCTCCACGACGTCGTACGGGCCGGCAAGGCGCGCTACCTGGGCGCCTCCAGCATGTACGCCTGGCAGTTCGCCAAGGCGCAGTTCACCGCCCGGAGAGAGGGCTGGACGCCGTTCGTCTCGATGCAGAGCCACTACAACAAGTACTTCACTTCATGCAACTCCAACTGAGAGTCGCATAGATCACTGAGAGTGACACTCGCCCCGAAGATCGTTTTTATGGTTTGGGTTCCGATCTTGACTGGGTAATCATGGATG
>NZ_JAUEQY010000053.1 GCF_030406325.1 Actinomadura sp. DC4
AGCACCATGCGGACCGCTTCGTCCTTGAACTCCTGAGAGAACGCCCTACCGCGAGCCAATTACCCTTCCCTTCCGAACATCCCCAAGCCTACTTGGGGACGCTGTCCGGAAGATCCGAGGCACCTCACATCGACCAGCCCGGCACGGGGGGCGCACCCGATCCATCCGCCAAGCCGCCAGCAAATTCGACTACAACGATGGCGCAACGCGCCGCACCCTCGGCAGACACACCACGCTACGCAATCGCGGCGAGAATGCCGCGTTGGAACGTCGAGGGCGAGTCACCACTGACGTCACGTCTGCGCTAGCGACGCGGCAGCGACGAATAGGACGGCACCGCAGCAGACCAAAGGCCGTCCCACCGACCTCAACCCGTGGGGGGCCGTGAGGGAGAAGCCCCCCATAGCGGGGGGGTTCCGCGGGGGCCGCCCCCTGGCAGATACCGAGCCTCCGACCGGGCTCGAATCCTTCGCTGACCTTGATCAACGGGCGTAGCCGGCGGTCGATCTGGCCTCGGGACTCAACCGATCACTCAGGACGTCGGCTGCTGACCGCCAAACCACATCCTCTTGCAACCCCTGGATCGGCAACAGTCGCTCCCAGGTCGGGTTCTCCCACCGGGAGGAGGTGAACTCTGGTGTGGCGAGCTGAGCGAGCGTGCTGCGGACCGCCCCAGGATCGAACACTCGATGGCCACCGGGCGATCGCTCCGACGGGATGACGCCCCTGTCCGCGAGATGCCGCAGCCGGGAGGCTGAGACCCCCAGCTCGCGTGCGACGTCGCCGACTCTGACCAGCTTTCCCACATCCAGAATCTATCGGATGCGTGAAGTTCTGACGCTGACGGCAGATGAAGGATCTACTGGCGCCATGAAGTTCTTGGTCGCGGCGGCCCCGAGAACTTGCAGGTTCGATGAGATTTTGAAGATCAATAACGGATAAACGGGACGTCGACGACAGGCAGCGACCTGTCGTCAAGCCGCTTGGTGACCGTCACGGCGGTCGCCGACTCCGTGTATGGGCCCGCAACTGCGGCCTGTCCGTCAGCAAGATGATCACCTCGGCCTTCCCCCGTCCCTCTCGCGGATCCTGGCCTTGCCAGGTAGTCGGCGCCTGGACCCTGTTGGTGGTTGACAGCTTGCTGCGCAAATAACACGAAAATCTGGTGCATCAGCTAACGGCGCAGTCGGTGCGGGACGCGACGGTACGACGTGATTCTCGGATTGCAAACGGTCTAATCTGATTCCGTGAGGCGAGGACGACCGTGATAGAGGACAAGCCGACCCGGACCGCAGGGCCGTTTACGGCCCGAGGACCAGAAGCGGCGCGTCAGCCCATCGCCCTCGCTCCCACGGCGCGCAACCATCCCGGCGATCGTCACGGCCCAGGCCAAGACAGACCTGGCAGCAGTCGCTCTTCCACCTCGTTCTCACCTTTCGGCGAGATGAGGAGCCGGCCGGTGGATTCCGTGTACTCGATCAGCTTGTCGTCGTGCAGGCGATGGAGGACGCGGCGGTAGTTGCCCAAGCGCGCCTGTTCGTGGTCACGAGCCAGGCTTTGATCCGTCGAGTCACTAGATTGGTTGTACAAGAGGAGCAAGGTCGCGTCCGCTAGCCCCAGGGACGTGTCGAGGATGCGCCGGATCTCTCCCACCTTCCACACGACGGGCAAGGTTCGTTCGACCAGGGCGTCAATGATCTTGGCAGCCGTGTCGACATCGGTACAAGACGCCGTCCGCCTCTACGAGCAGGGCTGGACCGTCCGCCAAGTCGCCGAGAAATTCGACTGCAGCCACGGCGCCATGTCCCGGGTCCTCGGCAGACACATCACGCTACGCAATCGCGGCGGGAATGCCGCACTGGAGAGTTCGGCGAATGACCTCTGACGCCACGTCTGTGCTAGCGATGCGACGGCGATGATGGGACGGCACCGCAGCCAACCGAAGGCTGCCCCACCGACGCCAGCCCGCAGGGGGCTGTGGGGGGCGGAGCCCCCCATCGGGGGGTTCCGGGGGGTCGCCCCCCCGGGCCAACACGAGCCTCCGGCCGGGTTCGAACCGGCGACCTGCCGCTTACAAGGCGGACGCTCTGCCATCTGAGCTACGGAGGCCTGCTCACTTCAACAGCCTCACCAACGATAGCGCGTGCCGGCGGGCGGTTGGGCGGGTTTCCGCCTATTAATGAACTGTGGTTCAATAATTGCCATGGCACGGCCCAGGGAGATCACAGACGAGCGGTTGCTCGAGGCCGCGGCGTCGAGTATCAGTCGGCTCGGGCCCGGGTTCACGCTCGCCGACGTCGCCGCTCAGGCTCAGGTTTCCGTCGGGACGGTCGCGCAGCGGTTCGGGTCCAAGCACGGGTTGCTCGCCGCGATGACGAGGAGCGCCATCGACGGGATGCGCAGCGGTATCCGGGAGTCCGTCAAGGGCGTCGAACCGGCTCATGCCGCCGTTCACGCGCTTCTCGTCGCGTACGCGCCGCTCGATGACGCGGGTACGGCGGCCAACAACCTCGCTCAGCTCGCCGTCGACCTCGCCGACTCCGAGCTTCGCGGGCTCATGGCCGAGTTCTACGCGGTCATGGAGGCCGAGATCGCGTCGCTCATCGACGCCGCCGCGCTGCCCCTGGCGCCTCGGCCGGCCACGGCGGCCCGGATTCTCACCGCGATCGCGGACGGGACGGCGATCCACTGGTCGGCCCGGCCGCAGGGCTCGCTGCGCGAACGGCTTCAGGACGATCTCACCACGGTGGTCGACGGCTGGCGGCCACGAGAAAGGCAGGAAGCGTGAACAGACCACTGGACGGACAGGTCGCCCTCGTCACCGGCGGTACGCGCGGGGCGGGGCGTGGGATGGCGGTGGAGCTCGGGGCGGCCGGGGCCACGGTGTACGTCACCGGGCGTACGACCCGCGACGCGAAGAGCCCCATCGGGCGTACGGAGACGATCGAGGACACCGCGGAGCTCGTCACCGAGGCCGGCGGGCGCGGGATCGCGGTGCGCTGCGATCACATGCGGCCCGACGACGTACGGGCCCTCGCGCGCAGGATCGAGCAGGAACAGGACGGGCGCTTGGACGTACTGGTCGACGACACCTGGGGCGCGGACCAGCTGATCGAGTGGAAGCCGATCTGGGAGCACGATCTGGACAAGGGGCTGCAGGCCCTGCGCAACGGGCTCGAGACCCATCTCATCACCCTCCACACCCTGCTTCCGCTGCTCGTACGGCGCAAGGCGGGGCTGGTCGTGGAGATCACCGACGGCGATGACATGTTCAACGACCGCTACCGGGGGACGATGTTCTTCGACGTCGTCAAGGTCGCCATCACGCGGATGGGCAAGATGCTCAAGGAGGAACTGGAGACGTACGGCATCACCTCGCTGGCGCTCACCCCCGGGTTCCTGCGCTCGGAGGAGATGCTCGACCACTTCGGTGTCACCGAGGAGACCTGGCGCGACGGGATCGCCGACGACAAGTATTTCGCCATCTCCGAGACGCCGCGCTACATCGGGCGCGCCGTCGCCGCGCTGGCCGCCGACCCCGACCGGGCCCGGTGGTCCGGGCAGTCTCTCTCATCCGGCGTACTCGCCAAGCACTACGGTCTCACCGACCTCGACGGTTCACAGCCGGAGGCGAGCAGGTTCTTCGCCGAGACCTACTTCGGCGACAAGAAGGACGCCGACGTCGCCGACTATCGCTGACACCCCCGTCCAATAGGGTTTTCCCCGCCGGATTCACCCAACGGGGAGCTTCATGAACATGTCCACACCCCCGCCCCCGCCGGGCGGCCCGTACGGCCCCTGGAACGGCCCGCCCCAAGGGCCGCCTCAAGGACCGCCTCCGGGCCCACCCCAGGGCCCGTCGTACGGACCGCCTCCAGGCCCGCCCTACGGACCGCCGCAGGGACCACCGCCCTTCGGCGCGTACCCGCCCCCTCCCGCTCCGCCGCACAACCGCAGGCGAGCGCGGATCATCGTCGGTCTCGCGATCCCCGTCGTGATCGGCCTGTTCATCGTGCTCGTCGCCCTGTCGCCCGACACCTCGGCGCCGACCGGCGACTGGAAGGCGGGCCAGTGCGTGTCGCCGGCCGGTCTCGTCGGCGACCAGGAGGGCAAGGAGTTCCATCGCACGGGCTGCGACGCCGACGAGGCCGCGGCGAAAATCATCAAGATGACCTCCCGCCCGCTGGCCGGGCTCAGCTCCCCGACCGACTGCCCCGACGAGACCGACGCCATGGTCGGCGTCGAGCAGACCAAGGGCCACCTCAACCTGTCCAACAACGTCGCGTGCATCCGCAACATCAAGGCGCCGCACCCCGGCGACGCCGGCCAGGGCGGCGGGGTGTTCCGCGGCGGCGACTGCGTCGTCGACCCGCAACAGTCGAGCAAGCTGGAGGAGACGCCCTGCACGTCACCCCACTGGGCGACCGTCGTGCGGTGGGCCGAGAACAGCGCCTCCTGCCCCCAGGGCGGGTCCTACGACTCGGTCTCCCTCATCGCCGGCGCGAAGGTCCTCTGCGTACGGCGCATCTGACGAGGTAACGGCCTTCCGGCTGAGGGGCCGACCGGGCGACGGCCGAGGCCGGGCGAAGAGATGGGCGAGGGGACGGTCTGTCGGCCGGAGAAGCAGCCGACCCAACTGAGCAGGCCGCCCCGGCCAGAGGAACCGCCCGGGGCCGGCCGAACAGACGGCCTACCGGCCGAAAAGGCTCAGCGGTGGCGGGCGATCTCGTACAGCGCGATGCTCGCCGCCACGCCCGCGTTCAGCGACTCGGCCTTGCCCGGCATCGGGATGTTGACCAGCAGGTCGCAGGTGTCGGCCACGAGACGCGACAGCCCCTTGCCCTCCGAGCCCACCACCAGCACGAGCGGCCCAGTCGAGGCGTCCAGCGAGTCCACCCCCGTGGTCCCGCGAGCGTCCAGCCCGGCCACGAACAGCCCAGCACTCTGGTACGCCTTCAGCGCGCGTACGAGGTTGGTCGCGCGGGCGACGGGCACCGAGGTCAGCGTGCCCGCCGACGCCTTCCACGCCCCCGCCGTGACCCCGGCCGCCCGGCGCTCGGGAACGAGGACCCCGTGCGCGCCGAAGGCCGCCGCCGAACGTACGACGGCGCCCAGGTTGCGCGGGTCGGTCACGCCGTCGAGTGCGACGATCAGCGACGGGGTGCCGCGTTGCAGCAGGTCGTCCGGGTGCGCGTAGTTGTACTCGGGGACCTGTAGCGCGATGCCCTGGTGGACGGCGTGGTCGGTGAGGCGGTCGAGTTCGGTCTTACCCGCCTCCAGCAGCGGGACGCCCGCGTCGGTGGCGAGTTTGATCGACTCGCGGATGCGGTCGTCCGAGGCGCCCGACATGACGTAGAGCGTGCTCGCCGGGATGCCCGCTCGCAGGGCCTCGACGACCGGGTTACGGCCGGTGACGATCTCCGGGGCGTCCGGTGCGGAGCGCCGCTGCGGGCGCTCGCCGCCGGAGGACGGCTGGCCACGCCGTGAGCCGGTCGTGTCGGTCCCGGTCCGGGTGGCCGACTTGGTGGCGCGCGCCTCCTGGCGCTTGCCGTACCAGTGCCGGTCCTCGGCCTTGAGGGTCCGACTCGGCCCCTTCTTACGACGCTTGGCCATTCATGTCCTCCGCGAGTATCAAGAAACCCCAAGACTACGCGGAGTCGCGCCCTGGCCCGTCCCGAAGAAGCCGTTCGATGCGCTCCAGTCGGTCCTCGATCGCGGTCAGCCGGCTCTCCAGCGACGAGCCGCCCGAGGCGAAGACCGAACGCGGCTGCTGGCGCGAGCGGAGGACGGCGAGAATGCCGCCCCGGAGCTCGTCGAAGTCGACGTCGAGTCCGCGCAGCACCTGGGCGCCGCCGCCCGAGCCCTCCCGCAGGAGGCCGAGCAGGATGTGCTCGCTGCCGATGTAGTTGTGGCCGAGCTGCAGCGCCTCGCGGAGCGAGAGCTCGAGGACCTTCTTGGCGCGTGGGGTGAAGGGGATGTCACCGGGGTCGCCCGGCTGCCCGCGGCCGACCATCTCCTCGACCTGTGTACGTGCCGGCGCGAGTCCGGCGCCGAGTGACGTGAGGACGTTCACGGCCGTCTCGGTGTCGTCGCGCAACAGGCCGAGCAGGATGTGCTCGGTGCCGATGTGGTCGTGGTCGAGCAGCAGGGCCTCTTCTTTGGCGTAGACCACGACGCGGCGGGCGGTGTCGGTGAACCGCTCGAACAACTGGACCACCTCGAATGCGGTGGGGTGTGTAAGCCTCTCGAACGTTACGTCCCCGGACTCCCACCCACCAACCGCCTCAGGAACGCTTGAGTTCCCATCGGGGGCCGCGCGGAGTGTCCTCGATGAGGATTCCGGCGGCGGTGAGGCGGTCGCGGATCGCGTCGGCGGCGGCGTAGTCCTTGCGCGCCCGCGCGGCCTGCCGCTGTTCGATCGCCACGGCGACCAGCGCGTCGACCACCTCGGTGAGGTCGTCGCCGGCGCCCTCCCACTGCGGCGCCAGCGGGTCGATGCCGAGGACGTCGAGCATCGCGCGCAGCTCGCCGAGGACGCGGACGACCACGTCCTTGTCACCGGCGGTCAGCGCGGTGTTGCCCTCGCGTACGGACTCGTGGATGACGGCGAGCGCCTGCGGCACGCCGAGGTCGTCGTTCATCGCGTCGGCGAACGCCTGCGGCGGCGTGCCGGGCTCGACCCGGCCGGCCATCTCGACCGCGCGTACGACGAACGCCTCGATGCGCTGGTACGCGGCCGCGGCGTCGTGCAGGGCCTCGTCGGAGTAGTCGATCTTCGAGCGGTAGTGCGCGGAGCCGAGGTAGTAGCGCACCTCGACCGGGCGGGCCCGCTCCAGCAGGTCGGTCAGGAGCACGACGTTGCCGATGGACTTGCTCATCTTCTCGCCGCCCACGCTGAGCAGCCCGTTGTGGATCCAGTAGCGGGCGAACTCGTCACCCGCCGCGGTCGACTGGGCGAGCTCGTTCTCGTGGTGCGGGAAGATCAGGTCGACGCCGCCGCCGTGGATGTCGAAGGCCGGCCCGAGGTACTTCGTGGCCATCGCCGAGCACTCCAGGTGCCAGCCCGGGCGGCCGGGGCCCCAGGGGGTCTCCCAGCTCGGCTCGCCGGGCTTGGCGCCCTTCCACAGCGCGAAGTCGCGCGGGTCGCGCTTGGCGTCGTCGCCCACAGAGTCGCCGGCGGCGCGCATGCTGTCGAGCCGCTGGTTGGACAGCGAGCCGTAGCGGCCGGACCAGGACATGACGTCGAAGTAGACGTCGTTGCCGACGTTGTAGGCGTGCCCGTCGTCGATGAGCCGCCGCATCAGCATGATCATCTCCGGGACGTGCCCGGTCGCCCGCGGCTCGACGGTCGGCGGAAGGCAGCCGAGCTCGTCGTAGCCGCGGTTGAACACGCGCTGGTTCGCCTCGGCCACCGCGAACCACGGCCGGTCGCTCTCGGCGGCGACATTGATGATCTTGTCGTCGACGTCGGTGACGTTGCGGACGAAGGTGACCTCGTAGCCGGAGGCGACCAGCCAGCGGAACAACAGGTCGTACGTCACGCCGGAGCGCATGTGGCCGATGTGCGGGGCGGCCTGCGGCGTGGCACCACAGACGTAGACGCCCGCCTTGCCCGCTGTCAGCGGGACGAACGGCCGGATGTCTCGGGTGCCGGTGTCATAGAGGCGCAGGCTCACGCGTAAGAGGCTATTCGATACGGGTCGGCGCCCGACCCTGAAACGCGCTTTGTTGGGCGATCCTGGCCGCCGGTCCTCACTTCGGCCTCATTTTGAGCGCCCTTCTCGTGCATAACGCGCCAATTCCCCGAAAGCGACCGCATTGGGCACCTCGCCGGCCGTGGCCGTCATGCCGGACGTACGGTCGCGGCGGTTGACGTACACCATGCCGTTGCTGATCTCGACGCCGGTGACGTTCGGCCAGGCCACCTCCTCGCCGTCCTTGGCCACGTGGTCACGGGAGATCGAGAAGGGGCCGAAGCGTACGGTGCCGCCGGTGTCGATCCGGGAGATGTACTTCGGCAGCAGACGCTCGGTGACCTTGGAGGACACCGTCTCGACCACCTCCTGCACGCCGGGGAACTCCGGGCCGATGACGGCCTCGGTGCCGTCCTCGCGTACGAGCCAGCAGCGCCAGCTCACCACGTCCGTCGACCCCATGCGCACGCCCGAGACGCGGATCTCCCGGACGGCGTCCCAGGGGAAGGTGGCGACGTTGCGCACCTCGACCAGGATCAGGCCGTTCTCGTACAGGTAGAGCATCCGGCCGTAACCGGGCAGGACGTCGCGCATCAGGATGCGCCCGGCCGCGCCGAGGTAGGCCGCGCACAGCAGCACGCTCAGGACCGTCGCCCAGCCGAAGCCCTGCAGCACGAAGCGCACGGCGAACGGGAGCAGCAGCAGTCCGGGCAGGCCGAGCACGACGAGCCAGGTACGGGACTTGGGGTTCACGGTGTGCGGATCGTGCACCGTGTACGGCTCGCCGAGCCGTTCTTCTTTTGCGAGCGCATCGATGGGGGAGGGGACTGTCACATCTGTCAAGGGGACACCATGATCGGAAGCCGTGGCCGACAAAACAACACGAATGGCCGCATACCCAGTTGGGCACCGCCCGAAGCGGGACAACATCCTTCCCGCTCCGCATCCCAGCCGCGCACGGGGGGTATGCCGAACGTCGAGCGCGACCGATCTCACGGCGACACGCGGTCCGCGCTCACCCCGAGACCCGATGAATACGGCCAAGATGGTGCCACCCCGTCCGCCCCGATGGTTGGCTTCCCCCCAAATGACACTCACCCCCGCGCAGTACTCCACGACACAGAGACGGCTCCTCTCCACGCTCGGCGGCCTCGGCGTCGCCGCGCTGGCCGCGGGCACGTTCGTGCTGTCCTATGACGACCTGCGGCTGCTCGCGCTCCGCGGCGGCGCCGCCCGCCACTGGGCGTTCCTGTACCCCGGCATGCTCGACGGCCTGGTCGTCGTCGTCATCCTGGCGATCCTCACCGCCCGGCGCTCCGGCTGGTTCTCCCGCGCGCTGCGCTGGCTGCTGCTCATCGCGTTGATCGCCGGAGCCGGCGCGGCCGGCGTCCAGCGCGCCGTCAAGGGTTACGGCCCCCTGGCGAACACGCCGATGCACGTCGGCGTCGCCGTGGCGCCCTGGGCGATCCTGATCCTCGCCGTCTGGCTGTGGGTCGCGATGATCAAGCAGATGCTGAGTCTCCGGACGCGGAGCGGCCGGTCGCGCGCCGACGCTCCCGATCGCGGCATCGAGCCGGGCGACCCCGGTACGGAGCCCGTGCCCGCCACCGTGGTCGACAAGTCCTCGTTCATCCCCGGGCTCGACACCGGCGAGATCCGTACGCTGCCCCGCCCCGCCTCGATCCGGGAGCTGGAGCCCGTACGGGAGACGGTGCCCGCCACGCCTCCCGACCTCGAGGAGAACCCCTGGGACGCCGCGCGCCTCGACCCGGCCGGGGACGCCCCGGGCGACCCCGTGCCGCCGTCCTGGGGCTCCGCCGCCCGGCGCGAGGACACCGAGCCGACCACGCCCAACCCCGTGATGGGCGAGCCGCTCCGCGGGTCCTGGCACGACCCGGAGACGCCCGGCGACGCCACGCCCCCCGACTGGACCGACACGAGGTCGGAGGAGGCCACCGCGCCCCACACGGTGCACGCCGAGCCGAGCGACCCCGTACCCGAGTCGTGGCAGGAGCAGGCCTCCTCGGACCTGCCCGGACGAGACGAGCCCCTGCTCCCTCCGGCCCCCCGCCGCGCGGACGAGCCGCCCGACACCGAACCCGAACAGAAGGTGGAGGCGCCCATGAACGACCGGCCGGACGAGCCGGACGAGGAACCCGCACCGCGCCTGGTGGCCCGGACCTCCCTCCCGACCGACGTGAGACTCGTGGGCGGGCCGAAGCCGGCCTCGTCTCTGACCGACACCCAGCCGGACGGCATCAAGCTGCCCAACACCCAGCCCGACGGCATTCCGATGGTCGGCGCGTCCCGCGAGGAGCACGAGGACGACGAGGAGGAGATCTACGCGGACGAGCGCGCCGAGGACCCTGACGCCGGGGAGGACCTGACGCCGCCCTCCAGCAAGTTCCGCAGTGGCCCCACCCCGCCCCGGGGCTGACTTGCGGCAATACCCCCTCGACTTGGTGAATTCGGCGCTGAGGGGGAACGCTGAGTGAATGAGTACCTGGGTGCCCGTGCCCGAGGGCAGCGGCTTCGGCGTGACCAACCTTCCGTACGGTGTCTTCTCCCAGCGTGGTGAGCTGCCGCGCGTCGGGGTGGCCATCGGCGACCATGTGCTCGACCTGGCCGAGCTCGCGGGAGCGGGGCTGCTCGCCGACCGGCGCTGGTTCGCCGCCGGGTCGCTGAACGCGTTCATGTCCGCCGGGCGCGCGGTCTGGCAGCCGACACGCGACCGGATCATCACCCTGCTGACGGACATGTCCTACCGGGACGAGGTCGAGCCGGCCCTGTCGCCGATGGCCGACGTCGAGCTGCACATGCCCTTCGCGGTGCCGGACTACGTGGACTTCTACTCCTCGCGCGAGCACGCCGCGAACCTCGGGCGGATCCTGCGCCCCGGCTCCGAGCCGCTGCTGCCGAACTGGACGCACCTGCCGGTCGGCTACCACGGTCGCTCCGCCACGGTGGTGCCGTCGGGGACGCCGATCGTACGGCCGAGCGGGCAGCGGCGCGGCGATCACGGCCCGGTGTTCGGCCCCACGCAGAAGCTCGACATCGAGGCGGAGATCGGCTGCGTGGTCGGCATGCCGTCCGCGCTGGGGCAGCGGGTGCCCACGACGGCCTTCCGCGACCACGTGTTCGGCTTCGTGCTGGTCAACGACTGGAGCGCGCGGGACGTCCAGGCGTGGGAGTACCAGCCGCTGGGGCCGTTCCTGTCCAAGTCGTTCGCGACGTCGATCGCGCCGTGGGTGGTGCCGGTCGAGGCCCTGGAGGCGGCGCGCGTACGGCCGCCGGAGCAGGACCCGCCGCCCCTGCCGTACCTCCGCTGCGACGAGCCGTGGGGCCTGGACATCCGGCTGGCGATCGAGCTGAACGGGCACGTGGTGAGCCGCCCGCCGTTCGCCGGGATGTACTGGACGGCGCCTCAGCAGCTCGCGCACACGACGGTGAACGGCGCCGTGGTGCGTACCGGCGACCTGCTCGCCTCGGGCACCGTCTCCGGCCCCACACGCGACCAGCGCGGCAGCCTCATCGAGCTCACCTGGAACGGCAACGAGCCGCTGGAGCTTCCGGACGGCGCGCGGCGCGTCTTCCTGGAGGACGGCGACACGGTGCGCATCACCGCCACGGCTCCGGGGACGGACGGGACCCCGATCGGTTTCGGCGGCGTCGTCGGCACCGTCTATCCGGCCACGGAATGACCGGTCAGCGAAGCACGAGCGCGTTGGCGACGGCCGCGATGCCCTCGCCCCGGCCGGTCAGGCCCAGGCCGTCCGTCGTCGTGGCCGAGATGCCGACCGGCGCGCCGCCCAGAGCCTCGCTGAGGGCCTTTTCGGCCTCCTGGCGACGTGGGCCCACCCTGGGGCGGTTTCCGATGATCTGGACGGCGACGTTGCCGATCGTGAAGCCCGCCTCGTCGAGGCGGCGCAGCACCTCGCCCAGGAGGACGACGCCAGAGGCTCCGGCCCAGCGCCGGTCGGCCGTGCCGAAGACGGCGCCCAGGTCGCCCAGGCCGGCCGCCGTCAGCAGGGCGTCGCAGGCCGCGTGGGCCGCGACGTCTCCGTCGGAGTGGCCTTCGAGTCCGTCACCCTCGCCGGGCCATTCGAGGCCGGCGAGCCAGAGGGGACGGCCCACAGCGAACGGGTGGACGTCGACCCCGACGCCCACCCGTGGAAAAAGCGTTGCCAACCGTCTAGCCGGCCAGGACTTCGTCGAGGAGCGCCTCGGCCTTGTCCTCGTTGGTCTTCTCGGCGAGCGCCAGCTCACTGACCAGTATCTGACGTGCCTTCGCCAGCATGCGCTTCTCGCCTGCCGACAGGCCACGCTCCTTGTCGCGCCGCCAAAGATCCCGGACGACCTCGGCGACCTTGTTCACGTCGCCCGACGCGAGCTTCTCGAGGTTCGCCTTGTAGCGTCGCGACCAGTTGGTGGGCTCTTCGGTGTATGGTGCCCGCAGCACCTCGAACACCTTCTCCAGCCCTTCCTGGCCTACCACGTCACGAACGCCGACCAGCTCAGCGTTCTCCGCAGGGACACGAACTGTGAGATCGCCCTTGTCGACCTTCAACACCAGGTAGGTCTTGTCCTGACCCTTGATGGCACGAGTCTCGATGGCTTCGATCCGAGCAGCCCCATGATGGGGGTAGACGACAGTGTCGCCGACCTTGAAAGTCATGTGACAAGTACCCCTTCCGCTATGGATAAGGGTAGCACGCTGCACGGACCCGCTGTACCGGCGTTACAGGTATATGCGCAGGTCAGCACGGTAATTAGGGTATTGACAAAGTTCGAATCGCGTGTAACAGACGGCCTTGCCATCGTCTCGCCCCATCGTCTCGGCCGCCGTCTCAACATCCTCTCACCATCGGATTGCGGCCGCACCGCGCACACAGCGGCGGAAGCGGCTCATACTGGAGATGGACGGATCGGCACGGGTCTGACGCCCCCCTGAGCCCGGCTCGGCGGGGGGTTTCGGCTCCCGCGCAGACCACAGTGGTCCGAGAAGGTAGGTGTGGCGTGGGGCTTCACGGCGACCATGACGACTACGGGCTTCCCAAGGTCGACGTCGTCGTCCCTGACGACGCGAGAGAGCTCGACCGTGACGTCATCGCGTACCGGCGTGAGCAGCGGCAACGGCGCCGGCGGGCACGCTGGGGACGCCTCGGCCGGCCGTTCACACGCTATGGCATCGCCGCGCCGTTCATCGCGAGCGCCGTGCTCATCGCCCTGATCAGCGGCGTGCTGATGACCGTCATCTCACCCCGTCCCAACCCGCGCACGATGCAGGTGCCGCCCACCGGCCCGCAGCGGCTGCGCCCCGGCGACGTCGGCGGCGGCCTGCCCACCGGCAACGTGATCTACCGCAACAAGCGCGTCCCGGTCGCCGAGCTCGTCAACGTGGCCGGCGTGGCGCTCATCGTCCCGCGTGACTGCCGGTGCGACGCCGCCGCGCAGAACGCCATCCGGCAGGCGGGGGGCCAGCGGCTCCAGGTCTGGCTGTTCGCCGACGCCCGTACGGACAGAAGCGACAAGGACGTCAGCGCACTGGTGGCCGGGACCGCGCCCGGGACCGCCCTTCTCGCCGACGACCCCGACCGGGTGCTCTCCGCGGCGTACAAGGCCACCGGGCTGACCGCGGTGCTGGTCCGCACCGACCGGATCGTCCGCAAGATCCTTCGCGGCCTCCAGCCCGGCCGCGACCTCACCGCCGACCTTCGCGCGCTGCAGACCCCGAGCTGATCGGGCCCGGCACGGCCCCCCGCGTCCCCTCGATCGGGCTACCGCTACGCTTCCGTGTGGCGTTTCGCGCGCCCAGATCAAGGAAGCTTCCGCCAAGGAGAGTACGACGCCGTGAGCCGCAACAGCCGCCGGGCCGCCGCCATCGCCGTCGCCGGCGTCTTCGCCGTCGCCCCGCTGGTGTCCGCTTGCGCAGCCGGACAGCATCCGCAGAGCGCGCTGCCCACCCAGCTCGGCGAGGGCGTCAACGCCTCCGCGCGCCTGGTCGACATCCGCAACACCTTCATCCTGGGCCCGCAGCCCGGCCAGCGGCTGGCCGCGGGGAGCTCCGCGCCGCTCTACGCCTGGTTCGTCAACAACAGCGGCGCCGCCGACCGGCTCGTCGCCGTCGAGGCGCCCGGCGTGGCGCAGTCGGTCCAGATCGCCGGTGGAGCCCTCAACCTGCCGCCGAGCAGGCTCGTCAACACCGTCGAGTCGGCCCCGCCGCCGCAGCCGTCCCCCACCGCCACTCCCCCGGCTCCCCCGGCGCAGAGCCGCACGCCGAAGGCCGGCGTCACGCCGCGCACCCGCCGCACCCCGAACACCCCCGTGGCGCAGGCCGCTCCGGCCGCCCCGCCGTCGCCGTCCTCCAAGCTGATCCTCAAGGGGATCGCCCAGGCCTACTCCGGCGGCGAGACCGTACGGCTGACCCTGCACTTCCAGCAGGCCGGCACGGTCACGCTGAACGTCCCGGTCGTGCCGCGGAACGGCTCCTACGCGACCTTCTCCCCCGCGCCGGCCGCGCCGACGGCCCCGCCCACGCCGAGCACGACCCCGCTGCCGACGCAGAGCACGCAGCCGAAGAGCGGCGGAAAGAGCAAGGCCCGGGCCGGCAAGGCGAAGAAGGCCTCGGCCACCCCGGGCGTCTGAGCGCGAGCGCCCGTCTCGTGACCCCGGAACGGAGTCACGAGACGGAGCCTCACTCGTCCGGCTCGAACTTGTAGCCGAGCCCGCGCACGGTGATGATGAACCTCGGTGTCGACGGAGCGGGCTCGATCTTGGCCCGCAGCCGCTTGATGTGGACGTCGAGCGTCTTGGTGTCCCCGACGTAGTCGGCGCCCCACACCCGGTCGATGAGCTGCATCCGGGTCAGCACCCGGCCGGCGTTGCGCAGCAACACCTCCAGCAGCTCGAACTCCTTCAGCGGGAGCGGCACCTCGCGTCCGGAGACCGTGACGACATGGCGTTCGACGTCCATGCGGACCGGTCCGGCCTCGAGGGTGGGCGGTGCGAGCTCCTCGACGTCGCCGCGTCGACGCAGGACTGCGCGGATGCGGGCGACGAGCTCGCGGGAGGAGAACGGTTTGGTGACGTAGTCGTCCGCGCCCAGCTCGAGGCCGACGACCTTGTCCACCTCGCTGTCCTTGGCGGTCAGCATGATCACGGGGACGTTGGACTTGGTGCGGAGCTCTCTGCACACCTCTGTGCCGGGCAGCCCGGGCAGCATCAGGTCGAGCAGGACGAGATCGGCACCGGCGCGGTCGAAGGAATCGAGGGCGTCGGGACCGGTCGACGCGACGGCGACCTCGAAGCCCTCCTTCCGCAACATGTACGACAGCGCGTCGCTGAACGACTCCTCGTCTTCCACGACGAGCACTCGGGTCACTGGGGGGCCTCCCGTACGGTGGCATGGCCTGCGGACGTCTCCGCGGACGCGGAGGCCGTCAACAGCGGCAGGCGGATGGTGAACGTCGATCCGGAGCCTTCCTTGCTCCAGACGTTGACCTCGCCCTGGTGGCGGGTCGCGGCGTGCTTGACGATGGCGAGACCGAGGCCGGTGCCGCCGGTCTGGCGGGACCGGGCCGGATCGACACGGTAGAAGCGCTCGAAGATGCGTTGCAGGTCGGCCTCGGGGATCCCGATGCCCTGGTCGGTGACGCTGATCTCGGCGTGGCGTTCGTCGGCCAGCCGGGTGCAGACGACCACCCGGGTGCGTTCGGGACTGTAGGCGATGGCGTTGTCGATGAAGTTGCGCACCGCGGTGATGAGCAGCTCCTCGTCGCCGTGCACCTGGAGCCCCTCACGCCCTCCGATGGCGAGGGTGATGTCCTTGGGCTCGGCCTTGAGGCGGCAGCGGTCCACGGCGTCGTGGACCACGTCGTCAAGGGTGACGACCTTGGGTTCGGCGACCGGTTCCCCGCCCTGGAGCCGGGAAAGGGTGATCAGGTCCTGGACGACGTTGGTGAGGCGCAGGGACTCGTGCTGCATGCGCTTGGCGAAGCGTCGTACGGCCACGGGGTCGTCGGCGGCGTCCTCCACGGTCTCGGCCAGCAGCGAGAGGGCGCCGACCGGGGTCTTGAGCTCGTGGCTCACGTTGGCCACGAAGTCACGGCGGATGGCCTCGACGCGGCGGAGCTCGGTCAGGTCCTCGGCGAGGACGAGGACGAGGCCCTGGGTGCCCATCGGCGCCACCCGTACGGCGAACCAGCGCCCTTCGCGCCGGCCGTGGATGACCTCGATCTCCTTCTCGCGGATCTCGCCGTCGCGGCGTACGAGCCGGGCCATGGCCACGAGGGCGTCGATGACCAGCCGGTCACCGCTGACGAGGCCGAACGCCCGCGCGGCGGAGCTGGCCCGCAGCACACGGTCGTCGCTGTCGACCACCACCGCGGACGAGCGCAGGACACTGAGCACCGAGGCGACGCCGGAGGGCACCCCCGCGGTCTGGGCGGGAACGTCCACGGGGCGCTGGGCGCGCTCACTGGCGCGCACCGCCAATGCGGTCACCAGACCGGTCACCAGCCCAGCGGCGCCTGCCAGAGTCGCGACAACCTCCACATCCACATCTTGGATCGTAGGCGGGACTCTGGCCAGGTCCGTTCGCCCACCTGCCCACCTGCGGGTAGGTTCGTCCAAAGTTAACCTGCAACTACACAACCGTTCATGGCAGGCGACCATCCTGTCTAATCGGATAAACGTGCCGAATGAAGGATGCGAATGCGAGACGCCTACCACGATGAGCTCGACGGACTCTCCGACAGACTCGTGGAGATGACGCGGCTGGTGCGGTCGGCGATGGCCCGGGCCAGCACCGCTCTACTGGATGCCGACCTGCGCCTCGCCGAAGAGGTGATCAGCGCTGATGAGCAGGTCAACAAGCTGGAGACGGAGATCGAGGAGACCGTCTTCGAACTGATGGCCCGCCAGCAGCCGGTGGCGAGCGACCTGCGGACCCTCATCACCGCCCTGCGCATGAGCGGTGACCTGGAGCGCATGGGCGACCTCGCCGTACACCTGGCCAAGACGGCGCGGCGGCGCCACCCCGAGTCGGCCATCCCGCCCGAGCTCCACGCGACCGTGCTGGAGATGGGCCAGATCGCCGAGCGCATGATCGCCAAAGCGGGCAGCGTCATCGCCTCACAGGACGTCGCGATGGGCCTGGAGCTCGACGCCGACGACGACCAGATGGACCGCCTGCACCGCCGGCTGTTCGACGCGCTCCTGTCCCCGAAGTGGGGCCACGGCGTCGAGCCGGCCGTCGACATCTCGCTGGCGGGCCGCTACTTCGAACGCTTCGCCGACCACGCGGTGCACGTGGCCGAGAACGTCGTCTACCTCGTCACCGGCCAGCACCCGGAAGACCTCGGCGGCATCCTCACCTGAGTCCCGACAAGCACGCGAGCCCCGGCGGAACGCCGGGGCTTTCGTCGTTTCCGGCCACATACGGGGGCGTGGCAGACCACGAAGGGCCTCCTCACCTGCGGCAGAAGCACGGGCCGGAGGCGGCTGGGAGCGGCGACGCCGGCGGCCGGGGCTTCGCATCCGGGTTCGCCCAGGCACCCGCCCGCCCGCATGCGCCCAGGACGATCACGAGGGTGGTTGAAGCGCCGACTTCGTGCGGCTGTAAGAGCGGGGCTCATTCCCCTCGCACAGGCGGCGATGTGATGACGGTGATGCTCACACAGGCTCGGTCCTCGAGAGGAATGAGCGTGCCGTCGGAGCGGCGGCCGCTGCGTTGGGGGGTGACCCATTCGATGCCCTCGGCGATGTCGATCTGTGCTGGAGCCGCTGCCGGCGTCGCCCCAGCTCCGCCTTCGGCTCCGGTGACGGCGGCTGGAGAACCAGGAGCGACGGCCTGGCGCGCGATCCAGGCGGTCAGTGCGCGCCGCAGCAACCGGACGATTCCGTCGCCGGCCTGGAGGTCGTCCGCCTCGTTCGTCCGGGCGGCGTCACGTTCGCCCGTACGCCGCGCCAGGGCACGTTCGAGCCCGCTGACCATGGCACCCGCCGTCCGAGAGTCGTGGTCCACAGGGTCATCGCCTGGCATGAGTGAGGGAGAGTCGCGCCTTGCCTCCGGATCTCGCGGCTCGATGCGCCACTGAGCGGCCGTCTGCGTGACCATCCCCAGCAGCTCGATGATCTCGGGCTGGGCATCCGGCGATTCGCTCGCGCGAGCCTTCAGCTCCGCCAGCGTCCGGAGGAGACCGTGGCGCGTGGAGGCGTCAGTGAAAACCGACCGCGCATCGGATACCGGCCAGCCGATCGACGGCCCATACGAACCCGGCCCCTGCCCATGACCCGCCTCCCGCGGGAACGCGTACACCTGCTCAGAACCGCTGGAAGACGCCATGGCATGGTGCGGGGAAGATAGATGGCCGCCCTGTTCGTGTTGCCCATGGACCGATGAATGCCGATCCGGCCAGATCACGTTTTCGATTTCGTCGAGCCGTTGCTCCAGCATACGGATCTCGTGAAGTCCGAACTTTTCATCCGGGTCGAAACGAAACTCAACCGTTACTTTATCGCCCGATGGACCCAGTTTATATCCATCCTGCATTCCAACCGAGTCATATTGGCCGATTTTTTTAGACGGACTGTCGTATAGTGCGGATTCTAGGTATTCACGACTGGTCGCATCGTCCGCCAACCTCCTGTAATCAATATTAATGTCTGCGCCCCGCTTACGCTTGTCCGCACCATAACAGATTGCCGGCAGACTGGACCGCAAGTGATCAACGAAGAGATCGATAACTTTATCCGCGTTGGAGTCAAGGTAATTACGTACGCCGGATGGCAGCAAATTCCGGCGGTACAAGTGAAGTGGAGATCGAACCGCCAAGGCCAATAGGTTCTTCATCAAAGGTGGACTTTCAAGAACAAGCGTGACCTGCATTGCCGCCGCGTGAGTGTAGACCACAAGTACATAGTTCCGGAGAGCTGGAGCCCCCGAATCCAGTGCCGCCACAGCTTCCGGATGTGCACGTTCAACGTAAGCCACAAAAGCCTGCTTCACCTGCACGGCAAAGTCCATGCCAGCTTTTACGATATCACACGAGATAGGTATCGTATTTCTGTCCTCCACCGCCCAGAGATGAAGATCCCACAGTCTGTCCGGCGGAATATCGTAGGTATACTGGAAATTGATCTGCGAGCCCTTGATCGCATCCAATGGCTGCAGAAAACGAGCGTCGCTCGCCGCTGGCCTTATTTTCCACCCACTCTGCGGAGTAAATGCATCTGCGATGGACAGTCCATCCGCATGGAGTCTTTCGTGAAAATCTTTGACTCCGAGCGGAGGCTTCGATGAACGCGGCGCGGAATACAGGCGACGCACAATGTCATGGAATTCATCGAGTACTTGAGATCGCGGCGGCAGACCCTCGTCACCTGGTCCGATACGCCATATAGGGGAGACCACTTCGGCGATCGGCACCTTTACGAGAAAAACCCTGGTGTTTCCCTTTTCGCGCGCCTTACCGGGATCCCCATACAATAGGCCATCTTTATTGCCGCGATAGTACCCCGTGTAGTCCAGTACAAGCTTCGCGTGCTTCCTCGGCTGCCTATTATATTCGACTATCGTTTCACCCCCGTGCAGCGCCTCACGCTTGGAGGGGAAGAGCACGATAATGGGGGTCTCACCTTCCGTTCCACCTGCGCCGTAGTGGAGGAACTGCGATGGACCGACCAATGCGTTGTGTGTACTTGACGCAGTTCTCGCATACTTTCCGGTCAACGGAACAGCTTTGCCCACAGCATTGACGACGATCGCCCGCGCACCCGGAGATGACGGCCACCCCTCCCCAACGTGGAGAACCTCCGGCCCATCTTTTCGCTGGGTCTCGACCCGAAATATGGCGCCACCCTCGTTGACGACCACGAACCCGTGGCGACCACCCGCAGAAGGCCGAGATTCAAGAATGAACGCCGCCGACCGATCACCAAGCTCGGTCAGGTGGTCGACTACTACGTCCAGTGAGTGTTCGACCGGCTGCCAATCTCCGTCGACCGCCGCCGCGAACGCGTCCTGCCGCCGTGTCGTCAACCAACTCGTGCCGGGCGCGAACTCTTCTGGAGCCGTGCCGGTCACCCGCGAATCATCACGTACCGTCCGCTGGCCGTAAAAGCCGCGTCGCACTTCATCCAGCCGAATCATGCAGTCGTTGGAATCAAACGCAGGCAACTTGATCGACGCAAGCCGAGAACGCAGCCGCTCACGCATGTCGCCTATTGATGCCTCTGGCGTTTCAGACGACTCTGATCGGGCGTCTGACCGTAGACGATGGAACTCACCCGTGTGGTCCACGACCCCGGCCGTCGCTTCAACGCAAGCCCCGGCCGTGTGAGTCGACTTACGCCACAAAGAGGCACCCGCGGCCCGACTCGCTCCTGACGTCACAGGGATCCCTGTGGTCGACATGATGCCTGCGCCTCCAGCGGCCCTGAAAGTGTCCTCGACCACATACGGCCGTATCGCCGAGCTGCCGTTGATGATGGCCAGATCGCGAACGGCCCCCTGACCTGCGACGGACGCAGGTGAGGGGGCCGCTCCATGATCGGGACTACTTCTTGCCCTGGTTCTTGACCGCCTCGATGGAGGCCTGGGCGGCGTCGGGGTCGAGGTACTCGCCGCCCTTCTTCAGCGGCTCGAAGTCGTCGTCCAGTTCGTACAGGAGCGGGATGCCGGTCGGGATGTTCAGACCGGCGATGTCGTCGTCGGAGATGCCGTCCAGGTGCTTGACCAGCGCGCGCAGGGAGTTGCCGTGGGCGGCGACCAGCACCGTGTTACCCGCCGCGAGGTCCGGGACGATCGCGTCGTACCAGTACGGCAGCAGCCGGTCCACCACGTCCGCCAGGCACTCGGTGCGGGGTACGAGCTCCGACGGCAGCAGGGAGTAGCGCGGGTCGTCGACCTGCGACAGCGGGTCGTCGTCGGCGATCGGCGGCGGCGGCGTGTCGTAGGAGCGGCGCCAGGTCATGAACTGCTCCTCGCCGTACTCCTCACGCGTCTGCGCCTTGTTCTTGCCCTGGAGCGCGCCGTAGTGCCGTTCGTTGAGCCGCCAGGAGCGCCGTACGGGGATCCACAGCTGCTCGGCCGCGTCGAGCGCGATGTTGGCCGTGCGGATCGCGCGCTTCAGCACCGACGTGTGCAGCACGTCGAGCCGCAGGTCGGCGTCGAGCAGGAGGTCACCACCGGTGACCGCTTCCTCCTCGCCCTTCTCCGAGAGGTCGACGTCGACCCAGCCGGTGAACAGCCCCTCGGCGTTCCAGACGCTTTCTCCGTGCCGGAGAAGTACCAATGTCGCCATAACCAGCGAGCCTACTGGGTCCACCTGCGGCGCCGGAAAACGCGGGTCGTACGTCCGTCGACGACCGCGTTCCGCGCTGTCACCATGGGGCGAAAATCGAGCGAAAGGACGCGAAATGCGGACCGGACGGCCCAGTATCACGGCGTTAGGCGTGGCGATCGTGCGAGCGGCGCACCAGAAGATCGACGGCGGGTGCGTGTTCGACGACCCGCTGGCGGCCCGCCTCGTCACCGTCGCCGACGCGGATCACGTCTTCGACGCGGTCTTCGACCCCGAGCAGGAGCCGGTACGGCTGGCCGTCGCCGCCCGCGCCCGGTTCGCCGAGGAGGCCCTCGTGGCCGCGCTGGACGACGGGGTGTCGCAGGCGGTCGTGCTGGGCGCGGGCCTGGACACCTTCGCCTACCGCCACTCCTACGACGCGCGAGTGTTCGAGGTGGACTTTCCCGCCACGCAGGCGTGGAAGCGGGAGCTGCTGGCCGCCGCCGAGATCGCGGAACCGCCCTCGCTGACCTTCGCGCCGATCGACTTCGAGGCCATGAGCCTGGCGGACGGGCTGGCCGAGGCAGGCTTCGAGGCGGACCGGCCGGCGTTCTTCGTCTGGATGGGCGTCGTGCCGTACCTGACGCCCGAGGCGGTGTACGGGACGCTCGGTTTCGTCGGGAGCCGGCCGGGCGGGTCCGGGGTGGCGTTCGACTACGGTGAGCCGCCGGCCGCGATGTCGCCCGAGCAACGCGAGGGGTTCGAGCGCCGCGCCGCCTGGGCCGGGCAGAGAGGTGAGCCCTTCCTCAGCCACTTCGTCCCCGGAGACCTGTCCGCACGCCTGTCCGTGCTCGGCCTGTCCCTGGTCGAGGACGTGACGTACGAGGATCTCGCCGTACGGTACGAGAGCGGTCTGACCGGGCCGTCCAGGGGCTCGGGCGGCCATGTCGTCCACGCGTCAGTTCTTGCGCGCCACGCCCGCTAAGAAGTACGGGCGGCGATATTTGTCCGCGATGCGCTTGGTCTCCGGCGTGTCCGGCCGCCACTGGGCGACGTTGACCACGCCCGGCTCGACGAGCTCCAGGTCGCCGAAGAAGTCCTTGATGCGCTCGGGGTCGCGGGCCACGATCGGCGTCGAGGAGTGCTTGTAGACCTCGGTGACGCCGGGGACCGACTCCGGGAGCGCCTCGCCGCAGACGTGGCTGAGCACGAGGTGGCCGCCGGCCGGCAGGGCCGCGCGGAAGCGCGCCACGATCGACTCGGGGTCGTCGGCGTCCTGGAGGAAGTGCACGATGGCCACCAGCAGGATGGCGAGCGGCCGGTCGAAGTCGAGGCGCTCGCGCACCTCATGACACTCGAGGATCTCCTCGGGGCGGCGCAGGTCCGCCTGGACGATGTGGACGTTCTCGGTGCCGCCGAGGATGGCCCGGCCGTGGGCGAGCACGACGGGGTCGTTGTCGACGTAGACCACGCGGGCGTCGGGCGCGGCCTCACCCGCGACCTCGTGGACGTTGCTCTGGGTCGGCAGGCCCGTGCCGATGTCGAGGAACTGCCGGACGCCCGCCTCGGCGAGGTAGCGCACGGCGCGGCCCATGAAGGCCCGGTTGTGCTGGGCGGCGATGCGGATCTGCGGCGCGAACTCCAGCGCCTTCTCGGCGGCGTCGCGGTCGGCGGCGAAGTTGTCCTTGCCGCCGAGGTAGTAGTCGTACATGCGGGCGACGTTGGGGGTGCTCAGGTCGAGCGTCTCCGGTGCGGTTCGGTCGTCCAAGCCGTCCCTCCCTCCATCGATAGGGACAGAGCTTAACTACTGCGAGCCACCATCAGTCACGGAAACAGACAAGAAACTAGAATCTGTTCTCATTAACCGACGTCAGTTGCCGGCATCCGGGAGAATCCGGGCGAAAGGCTGAAGATTCGCGAGGCTCTCCCCTCGCTTGACCCGCCAGTCCCACTCCCGCTGGATCGAGCCGGTGAAGCCGATCTCCAGCGCGCGGTCGAAGTTGTCGTCGGAGTAGGTCAGCACGCAGCCGAGGATGCGGTCGATCTCCTCCGGCTCCACCGCCGACAGCGGCAGCCGCCCGACGAGGTAGACGTCGCCGGTCTGGTCGAGCGCGAACCCCACGCCGTACATCCCGCCGTTCTTGCGCAGCAGGTGGCGGTAGAACTCCTCGTGGTTCTCGTCGGGCTGGCGGCAGAAGAACGCCTCGACGTGCAGGCTGTGCTCTCCCGCGACGAGCCAGGTCATCGTCGCCAGCTTGTGCTGCCCGGGCAGTTTGACGAGGTACGCGCCCGGGCGCGGGCGTTCGTACTCCAGTCCCTGCTCGTCCAGGATCGCCTTGAGCGCCTCGTCCGTGGAACCCATCACCGCTCCTCAGCTCGCCGACGAAACCACCATCATGTACGACACGGGCTCACGCCGAGGCGGCCATCGCCCGTTCGCCCACGGTCTTGGCGTAGATCTCCAGCAGCCGGTCGACGGTCGCCTGCCAGCCGAACGCCTCGCCGTGCCGCACGGCGGCGCGCGACATCCGGCGCAGCCGGCGCGGCGCGCCGAGCAGGTCGCGCAGGACGCGCGCGTAGTCGGCCGGGTCGTGCCCGGGTACGAGAAGGCCGGACTCCTTGTCGCGTACGGCCGTGCGCAGGCCGCCGACCTCGGCCGCGACCACGGGTGTACCGCACGCCTGCGACTCGACCGCGACCAGCCCGAAGGACTCGCTGTGCGAGGGCACGACGGTGATGTCGGCCGCGCGGTACCAGTCGGCCAGCACCGCCTGGGGGCACGGCGGGCAGAACCGTACGATGTCGGCGACGCCCAGCCGGGCGGCGAGCGCGTGCAGCTCGTCCGGCCGCGTACGGCCGGAGCCGCTGGGGCCGCCGACGACGGCGACGAGCAGGCGGTCGCGCAGCCCGGGATCGCGTTCGAGCATCCGCGCGGCCGCCTTGATCAGCACGTCCGGGGCCTTGAGCGGCTGGATGCGGCCGACGAACAGCAGGATCGCCCGGTCCCGCGGCAGCCCGAGACGGCGGCGCGCCCCGTCGGTGTCCCGCTCCGGCGTGAACGTCGTCAGGTCGACGCCCGGGAGCACGGTCTCCACCTGCTCGGGGTCGGCGCCGTACAGGGTCCGCAGCTGGCTCGCCTCGTCGGCGGTGTTGGCGATGAGCCGGTCGGCGCTGTCCACCACCCGCTGCTCGCCCAGCACGCGGCCGAGCGGCTCGGGGGTGTCGCCGTCGGCGAGCGCGGCGTTCTTGACCTTCGCGAGCGTGTGCATCGAGTGGACCAGCGGGACGCCCCAGCGCATGCGCGCGGCGTGGCCGGCCTGCCCCGAGAGCCAGTAGTGCGAGTGGATCAGGTCGTAGTGGCCCGGGTCGTGCGCGGCCTCGGTACGCAGCAGGCCCGAGGTGAACGCGCACATCTGCCGCGGCAGCTCGGTCTTGTCCAGCTCTTCCAGCGGCCCCGCTCCGACGTGACGGACCAGCACACCGGGGGCCAGCTCGGCGACCTGCGGCTGGGCGCGCGAGGTCGCACGGGTGAACAGGTCGACCTCGACACCGAGTTCGGCCATGCGCTTGGCGACCTCGACGATGTAGACGTTCATCCCCCCGGCGTCCCCGGTCCCCGGCTGGTCCAGGGGCGACGTGTGAACACTGATCGTCGCCACCCGGGCAAGACGCGACACGGACACCACCTCCGATAAGAGAACCTACCGACCACAACCTGACATTCCCGTCGGCGAGGTATCCCCAGGAAGATCGGCCCCAACCACGCCCCGACGTTGATCAGTGCCCCGAATCGGGGCTCCCCCCGGGGGAAACGAGCCCCGGGCGGCTGAGAAGATGGATCTCGTGCGGAAGACAGCTGTGGTGACCGGGGCAAGCAGTGGCATCGGCGCGGCGACCGCGCGCCGGCTGGCCGCCGAGGGGTTCGACGTCGTCCTGGCCGCGCGGCGCAAGGACCGCCTGGAAGAGCTCGCGGCCGAGATCGAGGCCGCCGATCCGGCGGGCCGGCGCGGCGGCGCGGCGGTCGTCGTTCTCGACGTGACCTCCCAGGAGTCCGTCGACGCCTTCGCCGAGGCGGTGCGGCAGTGCCACGTGCTGGTCAACAACGCGGGCGGAGCGTTCGGCCTGGACCCGGTCGTCTCCGCCGACGCCGATGACTGGCGGCGCATGTACGACACCAACGTGCTCGGCCTGATGCGCACCACCAAGGCGCTGCTGCCCAAGCTCATCGCCAGCGGCGCGGGGCACATCGTCAACATCACCTCGCTGGCCGGCCACGCCGTGTACGAGGGCGGCGCCGGCTACACGGCCGCCAAGCACGCCGCCGCGGCCGTCAACGACACCCTCCGCCTGGAGCTGTACGACCGGCCCGTACGCGTGACCGAGGTCGCGCCCGGCATGGTGGCCACCGAGGAGTTCGCGCTCGTACGGTTCAAGGGCGACGCGGACAAGGCGGCCAAGACCTACGAGGGCGTGGCCGAGCCGCTCGTCGCCGACGACGTCGCGGACTGCGTCGCCTGGGCGGTGACCCGGCCCGCGCACGTCAACATCGACCGCATCGACGTCAAGCCGCGCGCGCAGGCCGCCGCGCACAAGGTCCACCGCGTCTGAGCCAGGGCCGCGGGCGTAGCACACTTGTGCGCATGCCCCGCCCCGAAGGGACCCTCACACGTGGGACGACGGCGCCCAACCGGCTGCGCCGCGTCGACCGCTGGATCACCGGCGTCTACGGCCCGCTGCTGCGGCGGCACGACCGGCCGCTGGTCGTCGACCTGGGCTACGGCGCCTCGCCGGTCACCACCGCGGAGCTCTTCACGCGGCTGCGTACGGTCCATCCCCGGGTGGACGTCGTCGGGATCGAGATCGACCCGGCCCGCGTCGCCGCGGCGCGGCCGCACCGGCGCGAGGGACTCGACTTCCGGCTCGGCGGCTTCGAGCTGCCGGTCGGGCGGCCTCCGGCGCTGATCCGGGCGTTCAACGTGCTGCGCCAGTACGAGGAGGCGGAGGCGTGGGCGGCCTGGGACCGCCTGTGCGCGCGGCTGGCCCCGGACGGCGTCCTCGTGGAGGGCACCTGCGGCGAGATCGGGCGGCGGGCCGTCTGGGTGGCGCTGCAACGGCAGGGCGCGGTGCGGCGGCCCGGCCGCGCCGTGGCCGTACCCCGGACCATCACCTTCGCGGCGCACGTGGCGTCGCTGCCGCGCCCCTCCACGCTGGCCGAGCGCCTGCCCAAGACCCTCATCCACCGCAACGTGCCGGGCGAGCGCGTCCACGACCTGCTCTCCTCGTTCGACCGCGCGTGGGCGACCGCCGCGCCGCGGTCGGTGTTCGGCCCCCGTCAGCGCTGGATCGGCGCGGTCGAGCTGCTCGCCCGCGACCATCCGGTCCACACCAGGGCGCCGCTCGGCGGGCGCGCCCGCTGGCGGCTCGGCGAGGTCACGCTCCCCTGGTCCGCCGTCGGCCCTGACCACGGCGCCGCCCGAGCCTGACCCGGCGTCAGAGCCCGCGCCGTGCCGTACGCCCGGTGGCCCCTGTACGCAGTCGGGCAACGTTGACCATTCCGTCAGGGCCGGCAGCGACCAGGGCTTGACCAGGCGTGACGCCGCCGCCATTCGGATGCCGGAAGTCAGGACTTTCGGCCATGGAAGCCGTCCCCGAAGCCGGTCAACGGTGGAACTACCGACTCGGCACTTCTGAGGAGATGGTTCTCATGCGTGAAGGCCACGAGATGCGGTGGGGTGGCCTGGCCGGCATCGGCGCCGTTGTCCTGGCGATCGTCGCGCGCATCGTCATGGGCGGCGCACCCCGGAGCACCGACACGATGGGTGTGATCGCCTCGTACCTGAACGACAACCGGGGCAGGATCCTGCTGGCGGTCATCCTCTACTCCATCGCGATCGCGCTGTTCCTGTGGTTCGGCGCGACGCTGGCCACCGCCTTCCGTCGCGCGGACGACACCAGTGACGCGCCCTCGGTCGTGCTCGCGGGCTTCACCCTCGTCTCCGCGCTCGCCTTCATCGCCATTTCGATGTTCGGCGCCGCGACGTACGCGCTGACCGTGCATGCCGGCCTGCTGATCCTGGCCGCCGTGCCGTACAGCACCTCGACGGTCATGGCCACCATCGCCGGAATCGCGATGGCACTGCCGCTGGCGGCGGTCGCGCTGGCCATCATGCGCACCCACGTCTTCCCGATGTGGATGGCCTACTTCGCCGGCATCGTCGCGCTGGTCTCGCTCGTGTCCGCCTTCACGGTGTGGGCGACCAAGGGGGCGTGGGCGCCGGGCGGCTGGATCCCGACCTACATCCCGATGGTGCTGCTGGGGCTGTGGATCCTGGCGGCGAGCGGACTGCTCGTCCGTGAGCACCTGCCGATGATGCGCCGTTCCCGTACCCCGCACGTCATGGGGGCCTAAGCCGGGGGCGGGGGCGCCGATGCCATGGGGCGTCCCCGCCAGAGGGCCCGGCGCGGAGCCGTCCGCGCCGGGTTCTCAGCCGTCCAGCGCCCGCTCGAACGCCTCGACGACGTCCGGGGTGAACAGGACGAACCGCGCCTCCTCCACGGGAACCTCCGTCTCCCGTACGGTGCGGACCGCGATGCGCGCGGCGTCGTCGAGCGGCCAGCCGTAGACGCCCGCCGAGACGGCGGGGAAGGCGACGGTCGCCGCGCCGAGTTCGGCCGCGACCCGGAGCGACTCCCGGTAACAGGAGGCGAGCAGTTCCGAGCGGTCCTCGGACTTGGCGTAGACCGGGCCGACCGTGTGGATCACCCAGCGCGCCGGCAGCCGGCCCGCCGTCGTGGCCACGGCCTGACCGGTCGGCAGGCCCTTGCCGTACCGCGAGGCGCGCAGCCCGCGGCACTCCTGGAGGATCTCCGGCCCGCCCCGGCGGTGGATCGCCCCGTCCACACCGCCCCCGCCGAGAAGCGAGGAGTTGGCCGCGTTGACGATCGCGTCGGCCTCTTCGCGGGTGATGTCCCCCTGTACGAGCGTGATGCGCATGTGACCTTCCCCGAGCGAGCGGATATCACCTCCGCATCCGATCACATCAGGAGGCCGCCGCAAGGATCGGCTTACGCATCCGGACCAGTGGAACGGGTGTGCCGCCGGTGGGATCCTCGACATGCTCGATCGGCACGAATCCGACAGCCTCATAGAGCGCCCGGCCCGACAGGGTGGCCATGAGCTCGAGCGAGGCGAACCCTTCGGCCGCGGCGGCGGCTTCGCACCGGGCGAGGATCAGCCGGCCGACGCCCCGGCGGGCGAAGCTCGGGTGGGTGTACATCGCCCGCACCTTGGCCGGGTCCTTACGGGGATCCAGAAGCGCCGGGTCTCGACCGCTGGAGTGATCGCCCCCGTACAGCGTCGCCCGGCGGCTCCAGCCTCCGCATCCGGCCACCTGCCCGTCCAGTTCGACGACGAAGTAGGTCCCGTCGTCGATGAGCTGGCCGTCGATGCCCATGATCGACCGGCTCGACTCGATCTGGGCGGCGTCGAGAAACCCCTTCTGCAACTCCTCGATGGCGGCGGCGATCAAGGGCAGGAGCGTGGGTACGTCCTCGCGGCGAGCGAGACGACTCGTCAGTGCCATGACCCCTCCTGCGTGCGGCCTCATCCGGCTGTCATTCAAACATCACCGCCTTCACGGCCGGTGCTTCCCACCGCTGCTGCGCCGTCTCGGTACCGCGCGCGGCACATGTCGATCGCTCGCGGAGGTACGCCGCCCGACCCCGATCGACATGTCCTGAGCATTGCCCTGGACGGATGCCGCTCCCCCTGAGCCAGGGGCGGAACCGGACGCAGACCCGCCGCCATGGCCGATCCGGCAGTAGCCCGAGTACAGAAAGCCTCGCTCGAACGGCTCTCCGAGGTCCAGCTCGATGTTCACATGGCTCGGGAGGTCGTTGAACGCCATGTTCGGGAGGATGAACTCTCTGCCGGTGTATCTCTGCCGGACCGTCTGCTCGGCGGCGGGCTTGCAGACGAACGGGTTCGCGTAGGTGTTGTACCCGAGCCCGACTCCGGTGTTGAGGAATCCGACGTCCTGACACTGGTACAACACTCCGCGCAGCGCGGCCGCGTTCCTGGGTCCCGGGTAGTTCGAGGCGAAGTTCTGGAAGCACGACTTCGACTCGCCGGTGGTGTACGGGGAAGGGCCGGCGGCCGCGATCGCGCCGAGAAAGGACCTGTTACAGCCGATCTTCGGCGACAGGTCCTGCCCTCTGAGCAGCGCGGCCCGCCTGCAGCCGGTCACCGTCTGGAACGCGCCGACGACGTCTTCGTTCGGGCGGAGCCGGGAGTACGCGAGGACGAGGTCGATCTGGGCCGCGAGCGGATACGCCCCGGTGTCGCCGAACTCCTGGTCGAGGATGCGGAACCACGTCTCGAAGCTCGGCACCTGGACCTGGGTACCCGGAGGCAGGGTGTAGACCGCGAGGTCCGTCGGGTCGTCGTAGTTTTCAAGGCCCGGAAACCCGACATAGGACAGGATCCCGATGCCGACCTTCGGTGGATCGTCACCGTAGATCCTGCGCAAGACCAGGTAGCGCTCGAGATTGGTGTTGGAGACCGCCCAGGCGTACCAGAAGCCGCTGGGATAGATCGTCGTGCTGCCGCGAGGGTGTGTCGTGGCGAAGAGAAAGGGCGAGACGCATCGAACCTGCCGGTTGTTCCATGCGGTCAGGTACTCACCTGGTGTGGAGATGCAGCCCACTTTGACCTGGGCCGCCGCTCTCGTCGAGTCTGAGGGCGCCGTCCAGGTCACGGTGAGCGCAAGGACACCGGCCGCGACGGCGCGAGACGATATCCGGGCGGCCGTCGGATGCTTGAGGTTCATGAACGCTCCTTAGGCCGATCGGCCGATCGGCCGATTCCGGCCGGATCAAAACGGGTCGGGCTACCTCCACCAATGTCGAGGACAGGAGTGATGCCGAGCCGGTGACGTGACCGTTGATTGCTTGACACGGAACGAACCGAGGCGAAGACCGCACCCGGGCAAAGGTCTGCGGCTCGCTCCTGGGAGGGAACCGCGGCTCCGGTGAGCCTGTACCACTGCGTCGAACGGTGGGGCTCGGGAGCCCTATGATCTCACCGCGCAGATCTTGATCATCTGTCCGGCGGCACGGACAACAAGCGAGAAAAAGGTGCGGTATGAGCTTCATAACCAAGGCATTCGAGATCAGCGAGAAGGGCCTTGATGCCGGCGTGGAGGCCGTCGAGGAGTGGAACGAGCATCGGCACGCGCAGAGGCTGCTGCTCAAGCTGGGCGTGGCCGTCTACGCCGAGCAGCGTCTGGGCCACGACCACGACACGGTGGAGCGCATCCTGAAGGCCCTCGATGGCCATGTCGCCGAACACGGCGAGGTCGAGCTGGATCATCTGCGGGTGGCCAAGGATGTGCTCGGCGAGGAGTTCGTCGCCGAGCACGCCGGCGACGAACCGGCCGGCGGCGAACTCGCTGCCGATGCCGCCGTGACCACCCCCACCGCCTGAGCGCACACCCTCGTCCCGCGCCAGGTAGGCGAGTGTCGCCGACGGCAGGACGCCGTTGTCACTCAGGACCCGGTGGCGCCGCTGCCGGCGCGGGCGGCCGGGGAGGGGTACGCGCGTTCGTGCCTTGAACGCGGCGCATGGGCGGTTCACGGTGTGGCGCGGAGGCCGTCCATCAGGATGTTCAGCAGGCGGTTCGCCCTGGCGTCGTGTTCGGGCGGGCGGGCCACGGTGAAGATGCCGATGAGGCCGGCGGCGAGGTCCTCGGCGGTGACGTCGGGGCGGAGTTCGCCCGTCGCACGGCCGGCGTTGAGGATTTCGTCGATGGCCGTGAGCAGCTCGGCCTGGGTCCGAGCATGGGCGATCTCACCCGATTCGATCATCGCGAGCAGCGTGTCGAGCATGCCGTTCTTGGTCGCGATCCAGTCCCCGAACAGCTCCATCCAGCGTCGTAGCGCCGCGGGCGGGGGAAGCCGGGCGAGGAGCTCGCGGGAGCCGTCGGTGAGCCGCGCGACCTGATCGCGGTAGACCGCGTCGACGAGGGACTCGCGGGTGGGGAAGTGCCGGTAGAGCGTGGCGATGCCGACCCCTGCCTCGCGGGCGATCGCGCGCATCGACGGTTCGGTGTCGGCGGACACGAACACGCGGGTCGCGGCATCGAGGAGCTGGGCGCGGTTGCGAGCCGCGTCCGCTCGCGGTACGCGAGTCTCCGGCTCTGTCAAAACGGATCACGCTCCGGTTGGGGTACGGTGCTCCCTATAAACGGAGCATAGTCCGTTTCTCGTTGCCTTCATCCGCCGCCCAAGGAGAGCACGTGAGCATGGGACAACCGAGCGCCGACACGTCGGCGACCACGAGCCGGGCGGTCCGGCTCGCGTCATTCGGCGGCCCCGAGGTCCTGGACCTCCGCGAGGTACCCGCACCGCAGGCCGGCCCGGGGCAGATCCGCGTGCGGGTCACCGCGGCCGGGCTGAACCCGATGGACTGGTTCATGACCTCCGACGCGGAGACCGCCGCCCGATTCGGTTTGAGCCTGCCGTCCGGGTTCGGAACCGACTATGCCGGGGTCGTGGACCAGGTCGGTGACGGCGTGACCGAGTTCGCGGCCGGCGACCGGGTGTTCGGCGGCGCCCTCTCCCGTGCGGTCGCCGACCACGTGGTGATAGACGTGGCAGGGACCATCGCGGCGGGCGGCGACGCGCACCACACCCCCGACGGCGTCGACGACCGCATCGCCGCGGTCCTCGCCATAGGCGGGTGCACGGCCGCCGCCGCGCTCGCCGTTGTCGAACCCCGCCTGGGCGACACGCTGCTCATCGGCGGCGCGGGAGGCGGGGTCGGCGTGTTCGCCGTGCAACTCGCCCGCATCGAGGGCGCGCGAGTGATCGGGACGGGATCGGCGACGTCGGCCGACGCCCTGCGTGCCCTCGGAGCCGAGCCGGTCGCCTACGGCGACGGCCTGGCCGGCCGGCTCCGTGCCCTGGCTCCCGCCGGCGTCACCGCCGCCATCGACCTGTACGGGACGGAGACGGCGCAGGCGGCACGAGAACTCGGCGTTCCGGACGAGCGCATCACCACCATCGCCGCACAGGTCGACGGAATCACCCCGGCGAACGGCGCCAACGCCGCCCCCGGCGCCATCGAGGAGATCGCCCGCCTGGTCGCGGCGGGCCGGCTCCATGTGCCCATCGCGGCGAGCTTCCCGGTCGAGCAGATCCGCGCCGCGGTCGAGCTTCAAGCCGGCCGGCACGTGCACGGCAAGGTCGTCATCGACCTCTAGCTCTCGCCCGCTGAGTCGGCCTTGGGGGTTCTCGCGCGCACGGGGTGTCAAGCGGCCGGTGCTCGGTGGCGGCGCCGGTGTCGCGGCCGGTGGGCCGCGGTGGCCGGTCCCGGCAGGCCGCGCGCACGGCCGATCCTCGTTCCGCCGAGCGCGCATTCCCGGATACGCCCGCCGCGGCCGCCCGGTCGATACTGATCACATCAGCGTCTCCTCGTGGGGGTAGGGACATGCCGGGACCGGCGACAGAGCGGCGGCCGTCCGTCGCGGAGTTGACCGAACGGCTCGCCGAGCTCGTGTCATGCGAGTCACCGCCCGGTTCGCTGCCGGAGCTGGCCGCGTGCGCCGACCTGCTGGCGGAATGGGGCGAGCGCGTGCTCGGCCGGCCCGCGAGCCGCGTCATGCGCGAGGGCCTGCCGCACCTGCTGTGGTCGGCGCCGGAGCAGGACGTGCTGCTGCTCGGCCACTTCGACACGGTCTGGCCGTCCGGCTCGATCGAGGACTGGCCCTTCACCGTCAGCGGCGGCACCGCGACCGGGCCCGGCGTCTGCGACATGAAGGGCGGCATCGTGCAGATGCTCGCCGCCCTCGCCATGATGAGGGACACCTCGCGGGTGGGCGTGCTGCTCACCTGCGACGAGGAGACCGGCTCGGGCACCTCCCGGCCCATCATCGAGCGCGAGGCCCGCCGCTCGGGCGCCGTCCTGGTCTGTGAGCCGAGCACGCCCGAGGGCGAGCTGAAGGTCGCGCGCAAGGGCGGGTCGATGTACCGCCTCACCGCCCAGGGCCGCGCCGCCCACGCCGGTGTCGAGCCCCACCGCGGCGTCAACGCCACCGTCGAGGTGGCCCACCAGGTGCTGGCCGTACGGGATCTGGCGGCGCCCGACGAGGGCACGAGCGTCACGCCGACCGTGGTGTCGGGCGGCACCACGACCAACACCGTGCCCGAGTCCGCGACGGTCTGCGTGGACGTACGGTCCTGGACCCGCGACGAGCTGGACCGGGTGGACCGGCGGATCCGCGCGCTGGCCCCGCGGCTCCCGGAGGCGACGCTGACCCTGGGCGGCGGCGTCAACCGCTATCCGCTGACGCCCGAGGTCGCGCTCCCCCTGCTCCGCGTGGCGCGCGCGGCGGCCGAGGACATCGGCATGCCCCCGCCGGACGGCGCGCACGCGCCCGGGGCCTCCGACGCCAACTTCACCGGCGCGCTCGGCGTGCCGACGCTCGACGGGCTCGGGTCGGTCGGCGGCGGTTCGCACGCCCGGAGCGAGTACATCGAGGTCACGTGCATGCCCGAGCGTTCCGCGCTGCTGGCGGCGCTCATGGAACGCCTGGTCGCGTGATCGAAGCCCTCTCGCGGTAGGCGTCCGCCCCGCTTAGGGTTGCCGGGAGCCGTGACCACGGCCTTCGCGCGCGACCCCGAGGTGCCCCCGAAATGACGCCTGAGCACGCCCCGGACCGGCCCCGGTTCGGGGTGGAAGAGGAGTTCTGGGTCGTGGACGCCACGACCCGCCACACGGTGCCGCGGGCCGGCGCCGTGATCCGCCGGGCCGGGCCGTTACTCGGCGACCGCGTGGGCGGTGAGATCACCGAGATGCAGGTCGAGACCCGGACCCGGCCCTGTCACACGCTCGACGACCTGCACGACCAGCTCCGCGAGGCCCGTACGCTCCTCGCCGCCGCGGCCGCCGAGGAGGGGCTGCGGATCGCCGGCGGCGGCACGCCCGTGCTCGGCCCGATGATCCCCTCGCCGATCACGCAGGGCCCCCGGCAGGACCTCGGCAACGCGACCTTCCGCGGCCTGCACCACGAGCTGGGCATGAACGCCGTGCACGTCCACGTCGAGGTGCCCGAGCGCGAGCGCGCGCTGATGGTGAGCAACCATCTGCGCCCCTACCTGCCCACGCTGATCGCGCTCACGGCCACCTCGCCGTACTGGGACGAGCGCGACACCGGGTACGCGAGCTGGCGGACCCTGCTGTGGCAGCGCTGGCCGGTGGCGGGACCGCCGCCGTACTTCACCTCCGAGGCGCACTACGAGGAGCTCATCGCCTCCTTCGAGGCGGCCGGCGCCATCGTCGACGTCGGCACCGTCTTCTGGGACATCCGGCCGTCGTCGCGCCTGCCCACGCTGGAGGTGAGGGTGGCCGACATGCCGATCACCGCCGAGGAGTCGGCGCTCCTTGCGGCCCTCGTACGCGCGCTGGTGGTGACCGTGCTGCCACTGGTCGACGCGGGCGACCGCGGGCCGGTCGTGTCGCCGGAGACGATGCGGCTCGCCTACTGGCGCGCGGCGCGCGACGGGCTCGGCGGCGACGGCATCGACCCGCGGACCGGGCGGCCCGCGCCGTCGGCCACGCTCGCCCGGCGCCTGCTGGAGACCGTACGGCCCGCGCTCGGCGGCGACGCCGGACGGGTGGCCGCCTGGCTGGACGGCCTGGTCGAGGACGGGGACGGGGCGACGCGGCAGCGCCGGGCACGGGAGCGCCAGGGTGGCCTCGCCGGCGTGGTCGACCACGTCGTCGCGCACACGGCGCCCGCCGTACCCCAAGAGAGCACGTCACAGTAAGGGCGGCGCGGGCGGCTGGGTGATCCTGGAAACGCTCACCCCGATCGGAGGCGTTCCCGTTGACCCAGGCCGCTTCGCCCCCCACCGTTCCGCTGAAGCACAGCCGGCTGCCGTCGGCCGACGCCGTACGGGCCGTGTGGACCTTCACCCACCTGATGGGCACCCGCAGGTCCGTACGGGACTTCTCGGCCGACCCCGTGCCGGACAGCGTCATCGAGGCGGCCGTCAGCGCCGCCGCGAGCGCGCCGAGCGGAGCGAACGTCCAGCCATGGCGGTTCGTGGTCGTGACGAGCCCGCAGCGCAAGCGGCGGCTGCGGCTGGCCGCCGAGGCCGAGGAGCGGGAGTTCTACGACCGCCGCGCGACAGAGGACTGGCTGGAGGCGCTCGCCCCGATCGGCACCGACTGGCAGAAGCCGTTCCTGGAGACCGCGCCCGCGGTGATCGTGGTCTTCGAGGTGCACCAGGGCCCGAACAGCCCCAAGCCGTATTACGTCAAGGAGTCGGTGGGCATCGCCGTCGGCCTGCTCATCGCCGCGCTCCACCACGCGGGGCTGGTGACGCTGCCGCACACGCCCAGCCCGATGCGCTTCCTCAACGAGGTGTGCGACCGCCCGCGGGAGGAGCGGCCCTACCTCGTGATGCCGGTCGGCTATCCGGCCTCCGGCGCACGTGTCCCCGACCTGGACCGCAAGCCGCTGAACGACATCATGATCCGGTGCTGAGCGACTCGGCGAGGAACGCCCGCAGCGGCGCGACGTGCCGGTCGGGGCGACGCCACTCGGCGAGCAGGTCCTCCAGCAGGTGCCGCTCGGCGACGAGCCGCCCGCCGGAGTAGCGCCGGATGACCGGATGGATGAAGGCGCTCTCGGCGGCGCGGCCGGGCTCGGGATGCCGCTCGATGGCGAAGACGTCGGCGTACTCATCGCGTCCCCAGCGCAGGGCGACCGTGTAGCAGTCGCCGAACCGGGACACCGCGTACTCCTCGGGCAGGTCCTCGTAGTGGCGCATCCGCCCGGTCGCCTCGTCGGCGACCAGCACGTCGCACAGGAACTCGAACTGCGTCCAGAGGGCCGAGCTCCAGTTCACCCGGTCCAGGATCAGCGAGGTCAGGGCATCGGGGTCGGCCGCCACCTCGGTGGAGGAGAGCGGGACGCCGTCGTAGCGCTCGCGCAGCAGCGTGGTGAGGGTGCGCAGGTTGTAGCGGAACCCGTCGATGAACGCCGACGACGCCCGCTTGAAGTCGCGGTCCTGGGCGATGGTGCCGGCGAAGTACAGCCCGTCGACGTCGGTGGACTGCCAGTCGGGGCCCAGCTCCGGCATCCGGTCGTCGCGGACGAGCCGCGGGCGGCAGTCCGGGGCGAAGACGGAGGTGTCGACGCGGAATCCGGTGCAGCGGAGCACCGACTCGTACTCCAGCGTGGCGCGCTCGTCCTCGGCGTGGGTGTAGGTGATGTCCACCTCGAAGCGGCCGTCGACCGGGCGGATCTCGTCGATGGTGCAGTCGAGGACCGAGTGCAGCGTCTTGAACTGGTAGCTGTCGAGCACCGCGCCGTGGTGGGCGCGCACGTCGCCGGGGTGCTTGGTGTTCCAGGCGAGCCGCAGCGGCCGGCGGCTGGCCAGGTGCACCATGGCCGCGTGGCCGAGCATCGAGGCCGCGGTCTCGAACGCGGAGTTGCCCTTGCCGACGATGAGCACCCGCTTGCCGGCGTACGCCTCGGGGTCCACGTCCATGTCCTCGTACCCGGTGGCGTACTCGATCCCCTTGATCGGCGGGGTGTAGGGCGCGCCCCAGCCGGTCGCCACCACGACGCACCGTCCGCGCAGGTCGCCCCTGCTGGTCCGAACGAGGAACCCGTCACCGTCCCGCTCGATCCGCTGCACCGTGCAGCCGTACCGTACCCCGAGACCGTGCCGTTTCTCGAAGTCGGTCAGGTAGCGCACGAGGTCGTCGGCATGGGGGAAGTAGTCGCGGCTGTACTCGGGGAACTTCGGCCCGCCGGCGTCGCTGAGCAGGGAGTTCCAGTCCCAGCGCAGCTTGATCTCCGGATCGTCGCTGGTGGTGTGGACCTTGTTGAGCGAGATCAGCCGGCGGTGCCGCGGATAACGCCGGAAGAAGCCTCCGGGGCCGTCATCGCGCTCCAGCGTCACGTGGTCGGCGCCCGCGCGCCGTAGGTAGTGGCTCAGCTGCAGCCCGGCCGGGCCGGCCCCGATGACGATGTACTGCCGCCGCTCGGCATCCAGATCCGCTGGCTCCGACACGTCCGCCTCCGCCTTGCTCCGGGGTCACCGCGACTCCGAAACTACCGGCGGATATCGGGTTTGTCCCGTACGCCGGTCACAGCACCCGGTCGGTCCAGCCGGCCGCCTCGGCGCGCAGGATCGCGGTCGTACGGCGGTGCAGCGCGGCGAGGTCGGCCCGCCCGTCGCCGTCGAGGCCGTCGCCGGACGGGTCCGCGCCGGACAGGTGCCGCCGCGCCTCCTCGACGTCCGCCGTGATGACGGCTCCGCCGTCCTCGCCGGGGACCGCGTAGTGGTGCGGCCCGACCCGGCTCGCCGGCGGCAGCCGCGTGCCCCCGTGGACGACGCCGCCCGCGCCGAGCCGTGTGCCCTCCCCGGTCACCGCGCCCGGCAGGACCAGGACGCCGGCGCCCACGTGGCACGCGTCCCCGATCAGGCAGCCCTCGAGCACCGACAGCGGGCCGACCAGGGTCTCGGCGCCGACGCGCACGGGGAAGGCGGGCCGGTGGAGGCCGCCGGACGAGCGCACCACGGCGCCGGACATCACGACGACGCCCACGTCGAGCCGCACCTCGGGACCGGAGCTCTCGATCACCGCGCCGTAGCCGATGACGCAGCCCTCGCCGATCAGCACATTGCCGATGATCTGCGCCGACTCGGCGACTCGTGCGTCACGGGCCACGATCGGGCCGACGCCGTTGCGTTCCACCAGCACGTCCGCACCCTATCCGGCCGGTCCGGAGTAGCCTGGTCACGGCGCTCAGGGCGCCTCCGGTCCGCGGAAAGGGCGAAACCCACCTGCGCTGCGATACCCATGGGCCCACGCCTCCTTTCAGCCTGACGAAGCGGACGGCAGGCACGAGAAGGGAGGTCGCCGTGCCGACCATCAGACTCCCCGCCGACGCCCGCCTGGACGGTCTCCGTGACCGGGCGCGCGCGCTTCAGCGCGCCGTGCGCGCGGGCGACGCCGCCGCCCTCGGACGCGTCGCCGCGCGGCACTCCGCCGAGGTCTCCCCCGGCGCGTTCCCGCTCTCCCTCGCCCGGCTCGTCATCGCCCGCGAGCACGGCTTCGCGAGCTGGCCCCGGCTGAAGCGGCACCTCGACGTCCTCGCCCGCCACCGGCGCGACCTCGACCCGGCGGCCCGCGCCGACCCGGCCGAGGAGTTCTGCCGCCTGGCCTGCCTCGCCTACGACGGCGACGACGCGCCGGAGCGCCGGGCGCGGGCCCGGCGGCTGCTCGCGACGCGGCCGGACCTGCCGCGCGGGGACATCGGGGCGGCGGCCGCCGCGTCCGACCCCGACGCGGTGCGCGACCTGCTCGCCGGCGACCGGTCCCTGGCCCGCCGCGAGGCCGGCCCGTACGCGCTGCCTCCGCTGCTCTACCTCACCTACTCCCGGCTCGACCCGGAGGTGCGCGAGGAGCCCGTGCTCGCCGTCGCCCGGCTGCTGCTGCGGGCAGGCGCGGACCCGAACGCCGGGTTCCTGTGGCAGGGCCTGGCGCCGCCGTTCACGGCGCTGACGGGAGCGTTCGGCGAGGGCGAGTCCGGGCCCGGCCGCCAGCCGCGGCACCCGCACTCAAGCGCCCTCGCCCGGCTGCTGCTGAGCGCCGGTGCCGACCCGAACGACGGGCAGGCTCTGTACAACCGCATGTTCCGCCCCGGCGACGACCATCTCGAACTGCTCTTCGCGTACGGCCTCGGCGAGGGCGACGGCGGGCCGTGGCGGGCCCGGCTCGGCGACGCGCTGGACACCCCGGCCGAGCTGGTCCGCGGCCAGCTGACCTGGGCGATCGACCACGGTTTCGCCGGCCGGGTGCGGCTGCTGGCCGCGCACGGCGCCGACGTACGGTCTCCGCTCCCCGACGGCCGCACGCCGGTCGAGGCGGCGGCGCGCGGCGGCCACACCGAGATCGTGACGCTGCTGGAGGCGGCCGGCGCGCGCGGACCGCGGATCACCGGCGTGGACGCGCTGGTCGCGGCGTGGCTGGCCGGCGACCGGGCGGCCGTGGCCGAGGCCGGCTCCGGTCTCCTCGCGCGGGCGAGGGCCGAGCGCCCCGCCCTCGTCGTGGAGGCGGCCGAGGCCGGGCGGACCGCCGCGGTCCCGCTGCTGGCCGAGCTGGGCTTCGACCTCGACGCCCGGCTCGACGCGGCCACGGCCGCCCGGCTGCGCCTCGGCGTGCCGGGCGGCACGGCCCTGCACTGGGCGGCCTGGCGCGGCGACCTCGGCCTGACCCGCCTCCTTCTGGAGCTGGGCGCGGACCCGGGCGTACGGGACGCCAGGTTCGGGACCACGCCGCTGGAGTGGGCCCGTCGCGCCTCACAGGACGCGTCCGCCGAGCTCCTCGCCGACTAGAGCCGGCGCGATGTTGTGGTTCAGGCGGAACACGTTGGCCGGGTCGTAGGCCGCCTTGAGCCCGGCGAGCCGCCGGAGGTCCTCCGGCTCGTACGCCTCGCGCACCTGGGCGGGGTCGTCGTCATAGAGGAAGTTGAGGGAGCGCCCGCCGGTCGCCCACGGCCGCATCGCCGCGAAGACCCGCTCGTGCGCGGCGCGTGCCTCCGCCGAGGCGTCGGCGGACAGCACCCGCAGCAGGTAGGCCGCGTCCCGGTGCCCGACCGCGCTCGGGACCTCGGGTGTACGGGCGAGCGCGCCGCCCAGGTGGCGCAGGTCCACCACGCGCGGGACCGGCGCGTCCGGCCCGGCCTCCTCGAACACGGTGCGCGCCGCCGTGGCGTCGAGGCCGGACAGCGTGATGGCGCTTCCGGAGTAGGCGTGCGGCCGCGTCGGGTCGTTGTAGATCGAGCCGCTTTCGGCGTACGGCATCTCGGCGAGCGTGTCGAGCAGGCGCGGCCCGACGGCCCGCAGGGGCGCCACGAGACGCTCCCCCGACGCCGCGTCGCCGAGGTGGGCGACACGGACGTGGGTCACGTGGCGGCCCCGCAGCGGTTCGGGGACCCCCGGCACGTCCGGGTACGGGATCATCCCGACCGAGGCCGTCGTCTCCTCCGGCAGAGCACGGGTCCACTCGGCGAAGGCGACCAAGGCGCCGGCGGCGAGGTCTCGGGGGAAGAACAGCCCTCCGCCGTAGAGCCGGGTGACCGGTACGAGGCCGATCCGCAGCCCGGTCACCACGCCGAAGTTGTCCCGCCCGCCGCGCAGCGCCCAGAACAGGTCCGGCTCCGACTCGGCGGTGACGTGCCGGAGCCGGGCGTCGGCGGTGACGACGTCGATCTCCCGTACGTGGTCCGCGGCGTAGCCGTAACGCCGGGACAGGAGTCCCAGGCCGCCGCCGAGCGTGTAGCCGATCGCGCCGGTGTGCGGGGCGCTGCCGTTCAGCGGCGCCAGCCCGTACGGCGTGACCGCGCGGACCACCTCGTCCCAGCGCGTACCGGCCTCGATCCACGCGGTGCGCGACGCGGCGTCCACCCGGACCCCGGTCATCCGGCGCGTGCTGATGAGCACGCCGCCGTCGGCCGGGACGGACAGCCCGTGCCCGGTCGCCTGCACCGCCACCGGGAGCCCGCGCGCGGCGGCGTAGGCGACCGCGGCGCGTACGTCGTCCGCCCCGGTCGCACCGGCGATCACGGCGGGCCGATGCCGCCGCGCGGTCTGGAAGCCGCCGCGCTCCTCGTCGTATCCGTCGTCGCCGGGCCGCAGCACCGGGCCTCGTATCTCCGGTTCAGAGCTCATCCCGTCCACGGTGGTCGCGTGCGGGCCATAAGTCCAAGAGCAGGTAAGTCTGGTGACTAGCATCGTTCGTTATGGAGCTTCGGCAGCTTGAGTACTTCGTGACCGTGGCCGAGGAGGCGAACTTCACGCGGGCGGCGGCCCGCCTGCACGTCGCCCAGCCCGGTGTCAGCGCCCAGGTCCGCCGCCTCGAACGCGAGCTCGGCGAGGAGTTGCTCGACCGCTCAGGGCGTACGGTGCGGCTGACGGAGGTGGGCGCCGCGGTGCTGCCGTACGCGCGTGCGGCGCTGGACGCGGTGTCGGGCGCCCGCGACGCCGTGGCCGAGTTCACCGGGCTCGTGCGCGGGCACGTCACGGTCGGGATGGTCTCCTCGATGTCCACCCACGACCTCGACCTGCCCGGGCTGCTGGCCGACTTCCACGACCGTCATCCGGCGGTGGAGATCGCGCTGTCCGAGGCCGGCTCCAGGCTCCTTCTGGACGGGCTGCGGGCCGGGCGGCTCGACGTGGCCTTCGCCGGCCTGGCCGCCGATCCCCCGCCGGACGTCGCCGTCCACGTCTTCTCCGACGAGCCTCTCGTCGCGATCGTCGGCCGGGAGGACCCGCTGGCCTCCGTCGAGACGATCACGCTGGCCGAGCTCGCCGGGCACTCCCTCATCGGCCTTCCTCGCGGCACCGCCATCCGTACGTGCGTGGACGACGCCTTCGCCGCGCTCGGCCTGCGGCCGCACTTCGCCTTCGAGGCCGGCGACCCTCGTCTGCTCGCGCGGCTCGCCGGCCGGGGTCTCGGTGTGGCCGTCCTGCCGGAGTCGGTGACGTCCGGCCGGGCCGAGCTGCACGCGATCGCGCTGCGGGCCGGGCGTACGGGGGCGGCTGGCGTTCGCCTGGCGGGCCGGAGGACCGGCCGGGCCGGCGGCGCGCCGGTTCGCCGAGCACGCGCGTACGGCCCTCAGGAAATGAGACAGGGCCTGCCGAAGCGCGTCCGCATCCGGCAGGCCCTGGAACGGGGGGCCTGTCAGTTGTCGCTGTGGCCGATGGCCAGGCCGCTCTCGGGGTCGAAGAAGTGCAGGCTGCGGTTGTCGACCGCGAGCTCGACCTGCTGGCCGGGCTGGATGCGGGAGCGCGCGTTGACGCGAGCGGTCCACAGCGCGCGGTTGGCGGACAGCGGCAGCGTCGCGGAGTCGTCGCCGTCGGTCGCGTCCTGGGCCAGGTCCGTCGCGTCCTTGTGCTGCACCGGCGGGGCGTCGATCGAGAAGATGACGTTGATCTCGCTGCCGAGCTCCTCGGTCAGGTCCGCCTTGGCGTGGATCCGCGCCCAGTCGGCGCTGGCCTGCGAGGCCTCCTCGAAGTCGGAGGGCCGTACGCCGAGGATGACCTCGCGGTCGAAGTAGTCGTCCAGGCCGGGCTTGGCGGCCAGCGTCTCGGCCGGGATCGGCAGCTTGGAGCCGGCGAACACGGCGTGCGGGCCGTCCTCGCGTACGAGCTTGGCCGTGACGAAGTTCATCGCGGGCGAGCCGATGAAGCCGGCGACGAACAGGTTCACCGGGTTGTCGAAGAGGCTCTGCGGGGTGTCGACCTGCTGGAGCTTGCCCTCCCGCAGCACGCAGACCCGGTCGCCGAGCGTCATGGCCTCGACCTGGTCGTGCGTCACGTACACGGTCGTGACGCCCAGCCGCTCGTGGAGCTGGCTCAGGGAGGCGCGCATGGACACGCGGAGCTTGGCGTCGAGGTTGGACAGCGGCTCGTCCATCAGGAACGCCTGCGGCTCGCGGACGATCGCCCGGCCCATCGCGACACGCTGCCGCTGACCGCCGGACAGGTTGCGCGGCTTGCGCTCCAGGTAGTCGTTGAGCCCGAGGATCTCGGCCACCTCGTCCACGCGCTTGCGGATCTCCGCCTTGGGGACCTTGCGCAGCGTCAGTCCGAACCCGATGTTCTGGCGGACCGAAAGGTGCGGGTAGAGCGCGTAGCTCTGGAACACCATCGCCACGTCGCGGTCACGCGCCGGCGTCCGGTTCATCAGGCGGTCACCGATGCGGAGCTCGCCTCCGGTGATCTCCTCAAGGCCGGCCATCATCCGCAACGCCGTCGACTTGCCGCATCCGGACGGTCCGACGAGCACCATGAACTCGCCGTCCTTGATGTCCAGGCTCAGCGAGTCAACGGCCTTGTTGCCGGCCGGGTAGGTCTTGTCAAGCCGATTCAGCGTGATCGCGGTCATATCGGCGGTCTCCTTTCGGGCGGGTCACGGCCCGTGCGGCGCGACCCCTGAACGATGAGTGTGAGGGCTACTACGTAGGTCTGATGTCGCTGGACGACGGGCGTCCGGGGTCGGGCGGAACATGCCAGCGGATCTCGGCCCAGGAGACCTGGCCACCGGCCGCCGGCTCGTGACCGGCCTGGTCGGCGAGCACGTTGACGATGACGAGTCCGCGGCCGCACTCGTCCGCCTCGCCGGTCGTCCGCGACTCGGCCCAGGAGGTGCTGCCGAGGTCGCTGACCTCGATCCGGGCCCAGCCGGCCCCGCCGCGGATCCGAAGGGTCAGCAGGGAGCCGGCCTCGCCGCTCGGTGTGTGGCGGATGGCGTTGGTGACCAGCTCGCTGGTGACGAGCTCGAGGTCGTCCAGCCGCGGTGAGTCTTCGTGCGTGGCGCGGACGAGCTGGCGGGCGACCGCCACGATGGCGGGCACACCGGGGAAGGAGATCCGCCAGTCGAGTGGCGCGTCGTCGTCGAGAGAGTCGCGAGTCGGGTTGATGTTCACCGGAAGCGGCTCATCGGCCGCGCGGCGCCGCCCGGCCGGTGCCTGGTGGTTCGTCATTCGGCCACCTCCGTGGCTCGATCGCAGGCGCCGGAGATCCCGGAGTCCGTCCCCCCGCCTCGGGCGACCCAACGTCACAGGGTCATCGATCATGGATCGCATCTCGACTCCTCCCATGTCGGCCGCATATACTCGTATACATGCTTGTTATATATTGACGTTATCTACTAGTCAATAGAGGATGCCGAGATTGTGGGCACCAGTGGCGCTTGACAGAGCGCCCTAACATGGCTGACATGTAGGTAGGAGAAAGGGGGTGGGCGTAGATGCGACCGGTGTTGCTGGCGCTGCTGGCCAAAGAGCCGGCTCATGGTTATGAGCTGAAGCAAGCGCTCGAACAGACCTTCGGAGGCGCTTACCCCTCTCCGAACATCGGCCAGATCTACGTGACGCTCGGGCGGCTCGAGAAGGACGGCCTCGTCCGCAGCCAGGACGTCGCACAGGCCAGCCGGCCGAACAAGAAGGTCTACGAGCTCACCCCGGCCGGCCGTGACGCTCTCGCCTCGTGGGTCGATGAGCAGAGCGACGGCCCGCGGCTGCGCGACGACTTCTTCGTCAAGCTGGCCCTCGCCCCGATGACCGGGGCGGCCGACCGCATGACCCTGATCAACAGGCAGCGGCGTCATCTCTTGAACCTCATGCGCGGCCTGTCGGACCTCAGCGCCACCACCGAGCGCGACAACACGGTCGCCCTCCTGCTCATCGAAGGCGCTCGCCTGCATCTCCAAGCCGACCTCGACTGGCTGGAGCGCTGCCAGGAAGAGCTCACCTGAGCGGTCGCCCCCAGGGCCTGCACCGGAAATGTCACGCGAACCGGAGTGCGGTTCGCGTGACATTTCCGGCTTCTGCTACTTGACGGAGCCGGCGAGGACGCCCTGGACGAAGTAGCGCTGGAACGCGAAGAACACGGCCAGGGGTACGACCAGGGACAAGAACGCGCCGGGAGCCAGGATGTCGATGTTCCCGGTGAACTGCCGCATCTGGG
>NZ_JAUEQY010000054.1 GCF_030406325.1 Actinomadura sp. DC4
ACATCCTCGCCGCCCAACGACGCGAACGCGCCCGCATCCGCAGCGAACGACAACAACGCTGGGGAGACCCACGGCGCCCCAAAGCCGCGTGATCAGACCCGGCCAACGTTCATGGACAGAGCACTAGACGCGCTCGATGATCGTGGCGTTGGCCTGGCCGCCGCCCTCGCACATCGTCTGCAGGCCGTACCGCCCGCCCGTGCGCTCCAGCTCGTGCAGCAGCTTGGTCATCAGGATCGAGCCGGTGGCGCCCAGCGGGTGCCCCAGCGCGATCGCGCCGCCGTTCGGGTTGGTCTTCTCCAGCGACGCGCCGGTCTCCTTGGACCAGGCCAGCGGCACCGGGGCGAACGCCTCGTTGACCTCGAACACGTCGATGTCGTCGATGGACAGGCCGCCGCGCTTCAGCGCCTTCTCCGTCGCCGGGATCGGGCCGGTCAGCATGTAGACCGGGTCTGAGCCCTCCACGACGAGGGTGCGGATGCGCGCCCGCGGCGTCAGGTCGTGCTGTTTGACGGCCTCCTCGGAGGCGATCAGCAGGGCGCCGGCGCCGACGGAGATCTGCGACGCGACCGCCGCGGTCAGCTCCCAGCCGTCGCGCAGGGGCTTCAGGCCCGCCATCTTCTCCAGCGTGGTGTCCTTGCGGGCGCCCTCGTCCTTGGTCACGCCCGCGATCGGGGCGATCTCCCGGTCGAAGTGGCCGCTCTCGATCGCGTTCACCGCGCGCCGGTGGCTCTCCAGCGCGAACTGCTCCAGGTCACCGCGCTTGTAGCCCCACTTCTCGCACATGAGCTGCGCGCCGCGGAACTGGGAGATCTCCTGGTCGCCGTACCTCTGGGTCCAGCCCTCGCCGTACGGGAAGGGCATGCCCTTCTCCAGGGCCATGGCCACGCTGGAGCCCATCGGCACCATGCCCATGTTCTCCACGCCGGAGGCCACGACGAGGTCCTGGGTGCCCGACAGCACGCCCTGGGCGGCGAAGTGGACGGCCTGCTGGGACGAGCCGCACTGCCGGTCGATCGTCACGCCGGGGACGCGGTCGGGCAGCCCGGCCGACAGCCACGCGGTGCGCGCGATGTCGAGGGACTGCGGGCCGACCTGCATGACACAGCCCATGATGACGTCGTCGACGGCCTCGGGGTCGACTCCCGTGCGCTCGACCAGCTCCTTCAGCACATGCGCGCCCAGATCGGCCGGATGCACCGCCGCCAGCGCACCCTTCTTCGTGCCCACCGGGGTACGGACCGCCCCGACGATGTACGCCTCGGCCACGACGCCTCCAAAGTCTCTTGTTGAGGGTTCCGTCCCTAAGAACCGAACACTATTCGGTCAGTACGACATTACCTCGCCTGGCCGTCACGTCCATGTGACCCTGCTCTCCCGCCGAGGGCAACCCCGGGGACGAACCTCGACCAATGGTGAGCTTTAGGCTCTCGTGGCATGGAGCAACCTCCCCCGGACGCCCACGAGCTGACCGTCGGCCAGGTGGCGGCGCGCAGCGGCGTCGCCGTCTCGGCCCTGCACTTCTACGAGAAGAAGGGCCTGATCCGCAGCCGGCGTACGACGGGCAACCAGCGCCGGTACACCCGCGACGTCCTCCGCCGCGTGGCGTTCATCCGGGTGTCGCAGCGCGTCGGCATCCCGCTGACCGACATCCGCGCGGCGCTCGCCGAACTCCCCGAGGAGCGCACCCCCACGCCCCGCGACTGGGCCCGCCTGTCATCGGCCTGGCGCGGCGAGCTCGACGCGCGGATCGACCAGCTCCGCAAGCTGCGCGACGACCTGACCGGCTGCATCGGCTGCGGCTGCCTGTCGCTGTACCACTGCCGGCTCTCCAACCCCGGTGACCGGCTCGGCGCCCAGGGCCCGGGCCCGCGCCGTCTCCTCGCCGGCGAACCGCCCCGCGACTGAGTCAGCCCCGGCCCGTACGAGGGCCTCTCGCCTGTGGGAAGCGCCGGCCGCCGTGGGCGTGACGGACGATGATCAAGACGACCAGCCAGGTCGGGAAGGCCAGCAGGAAGTGGCCGGCGAACGCCGCGCCGACCAGCAGGGCCACGGTCGCGAGCACGCCGGCCACCGCGATCCACCGCATCCGGCCGCGCGACCACGCGGGCGCGCCGGAGGGCTCGGGGGTCGCGGGCAGGTCGGCGGTCAGCACGCGCAGGTCGCCCATCGTCTTGGCCGAGGCCGCGGCGGTGCTGCGCTCGTCGTACTCCTCCATGGTCAGCCGCCCCTGGGCGTACTGCTCCCGAAGGATCGCCGCGACGTCGTCGCGGTCCCGGTCGGCGGCACGAAGCGCATCGTCCATGCCCTCGATTAGACCTCGGTTCGCGCCCCAAGTCATCGGCGCGCGGGATGGCCTCGCTCCACCTCCGGGTGGAGGCGGGTCAGCCCACGGGGTTCGCCCGGCGGAGCATGGTCAGGTGTTCTCGCAGGTCGGGAAGGGCGATACGGGCCAGCGCGGTCACCTCCGGCGAGGATCCGCTCCGTACCTCCTTCGCGGTGCCGTCGACCGTCTTCTCGTGCTCCTGCGCCATCGCGGCCACGAAGACGCGGTCGAACCGGCTCCCCGACTCCTTCTGCAGGCGCTGCGCCAGGACGAGCTGGGAGATCCGCTCGTTGGCGGGCAGGCCGACGCCCAGGGTGTCGGCCACGTGGATCACCTTCTCGTCGAGCGCGGCATGGCCGGCGGCGAGCGTGCTTCCCGCGTGGCGTACGGCCGTGGTCGCGCCCTTGCGCTCGGCCAGCCTGCCGTACTGGACGCCGGCCAGGTCGGCCTGGTGGATCGTCGTCAGCCAGGCCTCGTCGGCGGCGGACACTGAGGCGCCGGAGGAGACCGTCGTGACGCCCGCCTGCCGGCCGCCGCCCGTGCCGCAGGCGCCGGACGCGAGCAGAAACGGCACCACGACGAGAAGGCGTCTCATGGAATCCCCCGATTCCCCCGGGCTCCCCAACGGGTGAGGTCCTTGTCACGGCGGCACGCTCCCCGGCGGCTGCCGCGCTGGTACCGCCCTACCCGCTCCGCCGGGCGCCCACGCCGACGCCGCGATTCGGCGTGGAGCGCCCAGAACGCGGGGCTTTTGGAAGTACTCTGGTGCGGGTCGGACCGGAGGAGAAAGTCGTTGAGTGGTCTCGTCGTCCTCGCGCTGCTGGCCATCCTGGCGGCGTTCATCGTCACCCGGGTCATGCGACGCATCGGCATGAGCATGTCCCGCAACAGCACCTTCGGCCTGATGTTCGTCTTCGTCGTCGTCGTGCTGATGCTCTGGGGCCAGTCCTTCAAATAGTCCGAACTCCCGGCGCTCCGGGCGCGTCTTACCAGATGCGAAGCCCCGGTTCGATGCCCTTGGGAGGCGACCCCGTGCCACAAGCAAGCCCGCAGGCCAAAGGTCAGGCGGCCGGTACAGCCTGTGACCTGCGTCGACTTGTGGACTTCGCCGAGCCCCGCCGCGACGACACCTGCCTCGACATCGCCTCCGGCGCGTCCGGCCTGGCCGCGGCGATCCGCCCCCGCGTGCGCGAGCTGACCAGCGCCCCCTCCGGTGCGCTGCCCTCCGGGGCGTTCACGCTGGTCACCGCCTGGCTCGAGCTCGGCCGCTCCAAGGACCAGGTCGGGTTCGTACGCGACCTGCTGAAGGTCTGCGGCGGACGCCTCGTGCTCGCCGACCTGGTCCGTACGCGCGCCGGCGACGGCGGCCACATCGAGCGGCTCCGCGACCCCGCGCACACCAAGATGCGGACCATGGCCGAGCTCGTCGAGATCCTCCGGCGTGCCGGCGGCTGGGCTCGGCGCCTCGACGTCTTCACGATCGAGCGGCCCGTCGAGCCCTGGCTCGCCGAGGCGCACGATCCGGACCGCATCCGCCAGGAGCTCACCGACGAGCTGGACGGCGGCCCGCTGACCGGCGCCCGCCCGCGCCTGATCGGCAACGAGCTGTGGTTCACCCAGTCGTGGGCCTACTTCGCGGTCGAGCCGGTCAGCCGCCCGCGCCGGGGACCAGCACCGCGGCGCCGTTGACGCGATCGCCGGCCAGGTCGGCGAGCGCGCGGTCGGCCTCCTCCAGCGCGTACGGCGTGACCGTGACCTTGAGCCGCAGCCGGTCGGCCAGCCGCAGGAACTCCTCGCCGTCGGCGCGCGTGTTGGAGGTCACGCTGAGGAGCCGCCGTTCCTGGAACAGGTCGTCCTGGTAGTTCAGCGCGGGAACGTCGGTGAGGTGGATGCCGGCGACGGCGAGCGTGCCGCCGCGGTCGAGACGGCGCAGCGCGGCCGGCACCAGCTCGCCGGCGGGCGCGAACACGATCGCCGAGTCGAGCGGCTCGGGGCTGGGGTCGAAGGAGTCCTGGGCCGACGCGGCGCCGAGGTCGAGGGCGAGCTCACGTGCCGCCTTCGCGCGGGTGAAGACGTGAACCGCGGCGCCCTCGGCCAGGGCGATCTGCGCGGCCAGGTGGGCCGACCCGCCGAAGCCCCAGATGCCGAGCCGCCCGCCGGGTGGCAGCGCGGCGCGGCGCAGCGCGCGGTAGCCGATGATGCCCGCGCACAGCAGCGGCGCGACCTCGGCGCCGGAGCGGTCGCCGGGCAGCGGATAGAGGTACGCCTCCGGCGCGACGGCGTACTCGGCGTACCCGCCGTCGGCGTCCCAGCCGGTGTAGGTCGAGGAGGGGCAGAGGTTCTCCGCGCCCCGGCGGCAGTAGGCGCAGAGGCCGCACGTGCTCCGCAGCCACGCCACGCCGACCCGGTCGCCCGCGGCGAACCGGTGACCCTGGCGTACGACCTCGCCGACGATCTCGTGGCCGGGCGTGACGTGCGGCCGTCGCGGCGGCAGGTCGCCCTCGGTCACGTGCAGGTCGGTACGGCAGACACCGCAGGCGCGTACACGGATCAGGATCTCACCGGGGCCGGGCTCGGGGATCTCACGCGTGACCGCCTCGAGCGGTTCGGTCTCGATGGGCCCGGGCCTGCGGACCTCCCACGCCAGCACGCTTCCAGCGTAACGTCAGGACTTGAGCGGGATCTCGAACCACACGGCCTTGCCGTCGTTGGTGGGCCGGGACCCCCAGCGGGCCGCGAGCTGATCGACCAGGTAGAGGCCACGGCCGCCCTCGTCGGTCTCGCCCGCGCGCCGGATGCGCGGCAGCCGAAGATCCTGGTCGACCACCTCGACCCACACCGAACGCTCGCCCCGGCGGAGCCGTAGCGTGAACTCCTTGGTCGGCGGCTCCCGCCGCGTCAGCTCGGGCAGCTCCTCCCACGGGTCGTCGAAGCCGATCGGGCCGTCGAGGCCGAGCGCGCCCTCCAGGACGAGCTCGCGGCGCGGCGCGGGCGCGCTGGCCGCGTGCAGGACGACGTTGGTGACGACCTCGGAGACCAGCAGGCACGCGAGCTCGGCCTGCTCGTCGAGCATGCCCCAGCTCGCGAACGTCTCGGCGGCCATGCGGCGCGCCTCGGAGACCATGATCGGCTCGGCCTGGAACGTGCGCTGCTCGACCTGCAGGCGGACCGGGCTGGTGCGGACCACGACGATCGCTACGTCGTCGTCGATGTCGCCGGGGACGGCGTCGAAGGCGGCGCCCGCGATCGCCTCGACGTCCTTGCGGTCGGCCCGGCGTACGGACTCGCGAAGCATCTCGCGAGCCTGTTCGCGGGTGTAGTGCTCGCCGTCGTCCTTCGGCCGGCGTTCGATCAGCCCGTCGGTGTAGAGCACGAGCGTGGTGCCGGGCGGGAGCTCGCGGGTCTCCTCCTCGTAGAGGATCTCGCCGCCGACGCCGGGCTCGCGTACGCCGAGCATGGCGCCCTTGCCGACCGACTCCATGTCGATCACCTCGCCGTCGAGCAGCAGCAGCGGCGGCTCGTGCCCGGCGTTGGCGAAGGACAGGGTGCGTGACCAGGCGTCGTACACGAAGTAGGTGCAGGAGACCAGCGGCGGGCGCATCTCCAGCGTCTCGCCCGCCGGGCCGCCGCCCAGCTCGCGGTAGCGGCCGGGGCTGACCATCGTGCGGACCCACTCGTCGAGCTTGAGCAGGATGTCGGCGGGCGGCTTGTCGTCCTGGGCGAAGGCGCGCAGGGCGGCGCGGAGCTGCCCCATCACGGCCGCCGCGCGGGCGCCGCGGCCCTCGACGTCGCCGATGACGAGGCCGACGCGGCCCGCCGAGAGCGGGATCACGTCGTACCAGTCGCCGCCGACCTGCGTCTGGATGCCCTGGCCGTGGGACTCCAGCGGCCGGGCGGGCTCGTAGCGCCAGGCGATCTCCAGCCCGTCGAGGTGCGGCGGGCGGTCGCCGGGCAGGAGGTTCTTCTGGAAGGCCAGCGCCGTCTCGCGCTCCTCCTCGAAGAGCATGGCGTTGTCGATGGCGAGCGCGACCCGGCTGGCGATCGCGCCGATCAGGTCGCGGTCGAAGCCGTCGTAGTGCGGGTCCGGCCGGCGGCTGATGCCCGACAGGGCCACGCTCATCACGCCCAGGACCTCGCCGCGGGCGAGCAGCGGGGCGGAGATCAGCGACGTGATGCCGAGGTCGTCGCCGAGCTGCTTGCTGGCGGCGTTGGGCGCCGTCATGCGGTCCGCCACGACGTCCTCGATCACGACGGCGTCGCGGCGGGCCAGAGCTTTGGAGCAGGGGTGGCCGGGCGGGTAGGAGACCGTCTCGCCGACCTCGGCCCACGTGCCGGGCGGCGGCACCCAGTCGTTGCCGTGCCGGGAGGCGCGGCGCACGAGCTTTTCACCGCTGAACAGGTCGATGAAGCAGTGGTCGGCGAACTGCGGCACGATCGTGTCGGCCACCCGGCGCAGCGTCTGCTTGAGCTCCAGCGACGCGGCCAGCCGCTCGCCGATGCGCTCCAGGAGGCCGTAGCGGTCCTGGTCGCGCTGGTTGCTGCGGAGCGCCTCGCGAGCGAAGATCACGGTGCCGTTGACCGCGCCGGACGGGTGGCGCAGCGGCACCGCGTACGCGCGGGTGTAGACCGTGCTGCCGTCGGCGCGCAGGTTGCAGAAGGTGCCCTCCCAGACCGCGCCCTTCAGGACGTGCCTGGCCAGCTCCTTGGCCTGGTCGTGGTCCTCCTCGGCGATGCCGAGCGAGAGGATGGACCGGCCGATGTACTCCGAGCCGCCGAACCCCAGGAGCGTCTCGGTGAACGCGTTGCAGTAGATGACGTTGCTGTAGCGGTCACAGACGATGACCGCCATCTCCGCGTGGTCGAGCACGGTCTCCGGCGGCAGCTGCGCGTCCGCGGGTTTTTCACCCCAGCGCTTCATTGGCCTGCCACCTTGCCGTCCTTCGCGCCGTCGGACTCACCCCGTGCCTGCCGGCCCCGGATCGCCGTGCCGTCCTCACCATTGAACGACGAACGGCGGCCCCGGATACGTGAAATGGGCAACTCAGCGCTTGGATACGAACACGTGGGAGGCGATACGGCTGGGGATCTCGGTCGAGGGGCTGTCGGCTTCATCGTCACGCGTCACCCTGACACCGTCGTCGCCTGCGGCAAGCGTCACCTCACGTCCCGGTTGTATCCCAACCTGCTTGAGTCTAAGCATGAGCGCCGTATCGCTCTGTACCTGCTCGCTGATGCGCCGGACCGTGACGGGCGTGCCGGTCGCCGTCGCGACGTCGGTCATCAGCGCCAAGGGCTCGCCCTGCAGGGCCGGCGGCACGTCCGCGCCGAGTTCGGCCAGGCCGGGGATGGGGTTGCCGTGCGGGCACGTCGAAGGGTCTCCGAGCAGGGAGACCAGCCTGCGCTCGACCTCCTCGGACATCACGTGTTCCCAGCGGCATGCCTCGACGTGGACGTCCTCCCAGGGGAGACCGATGACGTTGACGAGAAGGCACTCGGCCAGCCTGTGCTTACGCATGACCCGTACCGCAAGAGATCGGCCGGTATCGGTCAGGTCGAGATGCCGATCGCCCTCGACCGTCACCAGACCGTCGCGCTCCATGCGCGCCACCGTCTGGCTCACCGTCGGGCCGCTCTGCGACAACCGCTCGGCGATTCGGGCGCGAAGCGGCACGATGCCCTCTTCTTCGAGCTCGAAGATCGTACGGAGATACATCTCCGTGGTGTCGATCAAGCCGTGTGCGGTCAAAGTTTTCCTCCAGTTCGCTCCTGATGCTACGACCGAACGAGACTCTGCGGGGAGTCCGCACCGGCAAGAGCGATCCTTGTCTGTTCATATACCCGAACGTGAGCGAGCGATGTGGTCTTCCCGCCAGGCGGAAGACCTTTCTTGACGGTAGGTTGAGCCGGCCATGTCACGTTTCGAGGGAGCGGGCCGACACGTCCCGCGGGGAGCCGGACTTGACGGCCTGCGCCGCGCCGCCGCGAGCTGCGAGGGCTGCGACCTGTACGCCGGCGCGACCCAGACCGTCTTCAGCACCGGTTCGGCGACGGCACGCGTCGTGTTCATCGGTGAGCAGCCCGGCGACCAGGAGGACCGGCAGGGCGCGCCGTTCGTCGGCCCGGCCGGAAAACTGCTCGACAAGGCCCTGGCCGAGGCCGGCATCGACCGCTCCGACGCGTACGTCACCAACGCCGTCAAGCACTTCCGGTTCACCCAGGACGGCCCGGGCAAGCGCCGCATCCACCAGACGCCGGACGCGGCCCACATGACAGCCTGCCGGCCGTGGCTCGCCGCCGAGCTGCACATCATCGACCCCGAGGTGATCGTCCTGCTCGGCGCCACGGCGGCCAAGGCCCTGCTCGGGCCCTCGTTCCGCGTCACAAGGCAGCGCGGCAAGCTCATCCCGCGCCCGCCCATCGACGACGAGACCGCCCGGCAGAACGCCTGCTATGTCGCGACCGTGCACCCGTCGGCGGTGCTGCGGGCCGACGACCGCGACGCCGCGTACGCCGGACTGGTCGCCGACCTCCAGGTCGCCGCGGGCGTGCTTTCCTAGGGCCTGTAGGACAGCGGGACTTCGAGACAGGCCCTCGGCTGATCACGGGTCCGGCCGCTCCTCCACGGGCCCGCGTGCCGCCGTGGTGTAGCGGCGGAACGACGGCACCGCGAGCCCGATGACCACGACCAGGCCCGCGCAGACGATGCCGCCGCCGGTCCAGGAGGCCGTGGCGCCGACGGCCGAGGCGGTGACGCCGGCGCGCAGGTCGCCCAGGCGCGGGCCGCCCGCCACGACGACGGTGAACACCCCCTGGAGCCGCCCGCGCATCTCGTCCGGGGCGTACGTCTGCAGGATCGTCTGCCGGAACACCGCGGAGACCAGGTCGGCGGCGCCTCCCACGGCCAGCAGCAGCACCGCCAGCCACAGTGAGCCCGCGAGCCCCGAGGCGGCCACGGCCAGGCCCCACACCACGATGACGGCGATCAGGGCGATGCCCTGCCGCTGGATCCGGCCGATCCAGCCGGAGACCAGGCCGCCGGCCACCGCGCCGATGGCGATCGCCGCCACGAGCCAGCCGACCGCCTCCTCTCCCCCGAAGCGCGTGTCGGCGACCTCGGGGAACAGCGCGCGCGGCATCGCGACGCCCATCGCGATGATGTCCACGACGAACGACATCATCAGCACCGGGCGGGTGAGCAGGAAACGCAGCCCCTCGACGACCGAGCGCACCCCGGGCTTGCGGATCTCACCGCCCACCGGCGGCAGCGCGGGCAGGCGCAGCGCGGCGTACAGGCCGACCGTGAACAGCACCGCGTCGATGCCGTACGCGACCGCGTACCCGCCGTGCCCGATCACCACGCCCGCCAGTACGGGGCCGACGAACGTGGCGACCTGGGAGGCGGTGAAGTTCAGCGTGTTGGCCGCGGGCACAAGGACCCGCGGCAGCAGTCGTGGGATCACCGCGCCGCGCGTGGGCGAGCTGACCGCGAAGCCGACCGCCTGCACCACCACGAGACAGATGATCAGCAGCACGCTGCCGACGTGCAGGAGCGCCTGGACGAGCAGGCCGAGCGTGGCCGTCCAGGTGACGAACGAGGCCATGATCAGGAGCCGGCGGCGATCCATGGTGTCGGCCACCGCGCCGCCCCACAGCCCGAAGACGATCAGCGGGATGAGGTTGGCCGGGCCGAGCAGCCCGACCCACAGTGAGGACTTGGTCAGGTCATAGACCTGGACCGAGATCGCGACCGAGGTGAGCTGGAAGCCGGTGAACGAGACGGCCTGGCCGATCCAGAGCCGGCGGAACGGGGGCTCTCGCAGGGGGGTCGTGTCGATGGCCGCCCTGCGCGCCAGCCGTCCGGCACGCTCGGACCAGGAGCCGCGTGCCTCTCCTGAGGCGCCCGCGTCGTTGGGAGAATCGCCGGGGGAAACGTCGTCCGTCGCGGATGACTGGGGGTCAGCACTCACGGACTCAGTCTCTCCACCACCCATTTGTCCAGTTCTGCCGGGTCCGGACGACGGTATCGCAGGCGGTCGTGCAGCCGGTTGGGCCGCCCCTGCCAGAACTCCACGCTCACCGGCAGCACGCGGTAGCCGCCCCAGAAGTCCGGCAGCGGAACCTCGTCCAGCCAGCGGCGCGCCAGCTCGGCGTACCGGCTCTCCAGCTCCTCGCGGCGGACCACCGCCGACTGGTGCTCGCTCGCCCACGCCCCGAGCTGTGAACCGTGGGGCCGGGTGCGGAAGTAGGCCGCGGACTCCTCACGGGACAACCGCTCGGCGATCCCCTCGACGATCACCTGCCGGCGGATCGGGTGCCAGGGGAACAGGAGGGACACGCGGGGGTCGCCGGAGATGGCGCGCGCCTTCCGGGATCCGTGGTTCGTGAAGAAGCGAAAATCTTCCGGGCCGTACCCCTTGAGCAAGACGGTCCGGGTGCTGGGCGTACCGTCTCCGTTGACCGTGGCGAGAATCATGGCGTTGGGCTCGGGCAACTCCGCTCCGACGGCGTCCGCGAACCACGCGTCGAACTGGCTCAGGGGGTCGGCGGCGAGGCCGCCTTCGTCCAGTCGGGCGTCTTCGTAGAACTTCCGGAGGTCTGCAGGATCATGTAGGGCCACGACAGGACATCCTTTCGCGCCACCCCGGGGAGGAGGCGGCAGGGTTCCCGCCTAGAGTTGCTGGAAACGAAAAAATTGCGCATATCACACCCCCCGGGGTACAGAGCATCTTGCAAGAAGAGGTTCAATTACCAGTTGGGTCTGTACACCACAGGGGACGAAAGGCAGGACAGAACATGTCCGACTTCAAACCCGGCCTCGAGGGCGTAGTCGCCTTCGAGACTGAGATCGCGGAACCGGACAAGGAGGGCGGCGCTCTCCGGTACCGGGGAGTCGACATCGAAGACCTCGTTGGCCACGTCTCCTTCGGTGACGCATGGGGCCTCCTGGTCGACAACAGCTTCGACCCCGGGCTGGCCCCCGCCGAACCTCACATCCTCCCGGTGCACTCCGGTGACGTGCGCGTCGACGTCCAGAGCGCACTGCCGATCATCGCACCCTCGTACGGCATGCGCCCGCTGCTGGACATCAGCGACGAGCAGGCCCGCGAGGACCTGGCCCGGTCGTCGGTGACCGCGCTGTCCTTCGTGGCGCAGAGCGCTCGTGGCCTCGGCCTGCCGATGGTCCCCCAGGAACGCATCAACGAAGCCCGTACGATCACCGAGCGCTTCATGGTCCGCTGGCGTGGCGAGCCCGACCCGAAGCACGTCCAGGCGATCGACGCCTACTGGGTGTCGGCCGCCGAGCACGGCATGAACGCCTCCACGTTCACCGCCCGTGTCATCGCCTCCACCGGCTCCGACGTCGCGGCCGCGATGTCGGGTGCGATCGGCGCCATGTCCGGTCCGCTGCACGGCGGCGCCCCCGCACGCGTCCTTCCGATGATCGAGAAGGTCGAGCAGATCGGCGACGCCCGCAAGGTCGTGACCGACATCCTCGACCACCACGAGCGGCTCATGGGCTTCGGGCACCGCGTCTACCGTGCCGAGGACCCGCGCGCCCGCGTGCTGCGGCGTACCGCCAAGGAGCTGGGCGCGACCCGCTACGACGCGGCCAAGGCCCTGGAGGACGCCGCGCTGGCCGAGCTGCGCGAGCGCCGTCCGGACCGCCCGATCGAGACGAACGTGGAGTTCTGGGCCGCGGTCATCCTCGACTTCGCCGAGGTCCCGCCGCACATGATGCCGGCCATGTTCACCTGCGCCCGCACCGCGGGCTGGGCCGCGCACATCCTGGAGCAGAAGCGCACCGGGCGTCTCGTACGGCCGAGCGCGCACTATGTGGGTCCGGCGCCGCGTTCGGTCGCGGAGGTCGCCGGCTCCGCCGAGCTCACGAACAAGGCCTGATCCAAGGGCACGACGGCCCGCGATGCCCCGGCATCAGCGGGCCGTACGCGTCTCTTGCCCCGGAGGCTTCATGTACACCGGTCCACGCGAAGAGGACGCCGACGACGCGCCGTTCCAGGAGGAGCGCGCGCGGGAAGAACGCGCCCGGCGACGTGACCAGATCTCCCGTACGGTCGTGGCCTGGGTGATGGCCGGCGCGCTGGCGCTGCTGGCCTACGACTCCGGCGGCGCGGCCCTGGACGCCCGCCGGGACGGCCGCCCGTGGGCCTACCCGGCGTGCATCGCGTCGGTGTGCCTCCTGGGCCTGCTGGGGCTGGCCATACGCGCCTTCCGGCGGCGAAACGGACGGGTCTCACATCGCGGACCGGGCTGAGCTCGGCGGCCTCGCTTGATTAGGCTTCGTCAGGTGACCGACATCGTGATCCCAGACAGCCTCAAGCCCGCCGACGGCCGCTTCGGCTCAGGTCCGTCGAAGGTCCGCCCGGAGCAGCTGGCCGCTCTCGCCGCCTCCGGTGACACCTACCTGGGCACCTCGCACCGGCAGAAGCCGGTCAAGTCGATCGTCGCGCGGGTCCGCGAGGGCCTGTCCGAGCTCTTCTCGCCGCCCGCGGGTTATGAGGTCGTGCTGAGCAACGGGGGTACGACCGCGTTCTGGGACGCCGCGGCGTTCGGCCTGGTGAGGGACCGGTCGCAGCACCTGGTGTTCGGGGAGTTCTCCTCCAAGTTCGCCAAGGTCGTGCAGAAGGCCCCGTGGCTGTCGGATCCGTCGGTGATCGAGACCGAGCCCGGCAGCCATCCGCTGGCGGTCGCGGACGAGGACGTGGACGTCTACGCCCTGACGCACAACGAGACCTCGACGGGCGTCGCGATGCCGATCGAACGCCCTGCCGCCGACGGCCTGGTGCTGGTCGACGCGACGAGCGGCGCCGCCGGCCTCCCGGTCGACGTCGCCCAGACGGACGTCTACTACTTCGCCCCGCAGAAGGGCTTCGCGTCGGACGGCGGCCTGTGGCTGGCGCTCGCCTCACCGGCGGCACTGGAACGGATCGAGGAGATCGCCGCGTCCGGCCGGTACGTGCCGGACTTCTATGACCTGAAGGTCGCGGTCGACAACTCGCGCAAGGACCAGACGTACAACACCCCGGCCGTCGCGACGCTGCTGATGATGTCCCAGCAGATCGACTGGTTCCTGGCCCAGGGCGGTCTGTCCTGGTCGACGGGCCGGTGCGCCGACTCGGCCCAGCGTCTCTACACGTGGGCGGAGAAGACGTCCTACACGTCCCCGTTCGTGACCGACCCGAAGCGACGCTCGCAGGTGGTGGGAACGATCGACTTCGAGGGCGTGGACGCGGCGGAGGTCGCCAAGGTCCTGCGCGCCAACGGCATCGTGGACACGGAGCCGTACCGCAAACTGGGCCGCAACCAGCTGCGCATCGCCATGTACCCGGCCATCGACCCGGCCGACGTGGAAGCCCTCACCGCCTGCGTCGACCACATCGTCGAACGCCTCTGACCGTGTGAACCGCCGCCACCGGACGACGGACGCACGCCTCCGACCTCGATCGCCTGCTGGTCGGGATGACGCATGAGGTGGTCCTTGATCCTTCGGACCGCTCGTGCTGCGACGGCGGCGTCGATCTCGCCCGGCTGGATCGAACGCTTGGTTGTCAGATTGCTCATCCCCTTTTCCGGTCGCCGCCGGTCGAGGGTGGTTCCGCCCTGGTCGGGCGGGTCAGAGTTCGGGCGGGGGGGCGGCGCCGTGGCCGGCGTCGGGTGGGCCCCAGGGGAGGCCGTGGCGTTCACAGGCGCGGCGGAGTTCGGTCAGGTCCGGAGGGAAGGACACCCGGCGCAGGACGCGGCCCGCCGGGCTCCAGACCACCAGGCGCGGGGCCTCGGCCTCGTCGATGCCGACGCCTCCCAGCGCCTGTCGTGTCACGCTCCATTCCGTGCGTCCCAGCCGTGTCACCGACGCTATGCCCGACGCCGAGACGCGCAACTGCGGGCGGTTGCGGTCGTACAGCCACGCCCCCGCCAGACCCAGCGCCAGCCCCGACGGGGCCGCCCACGCCAGGACCGTCCAGAATCCGCCCAGGTCCACGCGCAGCCACAGTGACCCCAGCACCGCCACCAGCTCGCACAGCGTCGCCGTCACCCCGTACGCGAGCGCCCGTGTACGGGGAGGCACGTCGAGCTGGGCCGCCGGCAGCGGCTTCGGCTTCTCCGGCGACGGCCCGGCGACCAGCTCCAGGTGCGTCATCGAGCCGTGAAAGGCGGCGTTGACGTACGCGTCGTACTCCGCGTCGGTGATCGGGAGCTGGACGCGCCGGGCGGCGTCCCGCAGGTCCGTACGGGAGATCCGCAGCATCGACAGCGGCGCCGCCAGGAACTCGTCGCCCTCGTCGTCGTACATGCGTAGCCACGCGTGCCCGTCGACGGTCAGGAGCTCCATCCCGCCGATGCGGTCGCGCGGCATCCGCAGGATCACGTCGCCCGCGCCGTCCGCCCAGCCGATGCCGTCGTCGTCGACGACCAGCCGCCCGCCCGGGACGCGGGAGAAGATCTCCGGCAGCCCGGCCAGGCCGTACTCCGACGGCCGCAGGGCCCCCTGGTCCGGGGTGATCACGTGGTAGCCGCGCTCGTCCAGCGCGTGGGTGAGCTGGAAGGCGTCCAGTCCGCGGGCGGGCAGGCGGGCGAGGACCTCCAGCCGGTGGCCGAACAGCGTGACGACCGTCTGGTCCGCGGCCGGCCGCCCCGACAGCGGGTCGATGGCCGTGCCCGGGCCGACGACCGCGGCGGCGACCGCGTCCGCGCGCACCCGCCACTCCCCGACCGTCGCGTGCCGTACGCGCAGCTCGGAGGGGGTGATGTTCCAGGTCAACGGCGCGCCCTTGAGACGACGGCGGCGTACGGCGAGGACGGCCACACCGCCCGCCAGCGCCCACAGCCCGCCCATCATCCGGCTGCCGAACTCCAGGCCGCCCTCCACCGCCGTACGGGCCACCATGGTCAGCGCGATCAGCGTCAGCAGGACCCCGAGCGCCGTCGTACGCCGCCACGCGGTCGCGGTCGTGGCGAGCCGTCCGGCGTCCGTGCGGACCGCGACCCGCGGCTCGTGCGCGACCGCCAGGAGCGCCGCCTCCTGGTCGCGCAGCCGCTCCTCGGCCCGGCGGCCCAGGGCGCGCGGGGCCTCGTCGTCCGGCGGGAGGTTGTCGTCCTCGAAGACCGATCGGTCGCCGTCGATCACGTGCGTGGTGATGCCGAGGCGGCGGGCGGTGATGTAGAAGGTCAGCGGGTCGAAGCCCATCTCGGGCAGGGAGCCCGCCACGGTGACGCCGAACCGGTGGAAGATCGTGAGCATGCCGTCCTCGGCGGTGACCGCGAACTCCTCGACGCGGCTCAGCTCGTACGCCTCCAGGACGGTGTCGTCCGCGGCGAGCCGCTCCAGGCCGTTCTTGGACAGCCGCCAGCGTCCCGGCCGTGACTCACGCAGTCCCAGCAGCCACGGAACGACGTTGCAGACGACGACCGCGGCCAACCACAGCCCGGGCGGCCGGATCGGCAGAAGTGCGACGACCAGTGACACAAGGGCGAATGGCCCGGCCGCCACCGGACGTAGCCGGCGCGCCGGAGCACGGAGGCCGATCAGCTCGAGGTTCACGAGAACAGATCGTGACATGTCAGCGCCCATCCCGTCATGACCCTCGTCTGCGAGCGAACAGACCGGCGACCAGAACGATCACCCCGGCGATGAGTACCAACGTAGTCGCCGAAAACTTCTTTGAACCGCTGGTAGTGCCCCCTGTGTGCCCTTTTCCCGAACCGTCCGAGGCGGCCGCGGACGAGGGCTTCGGCGGCAGCGCGCTGGCCGGAACCGGCACCTGCCACAGCGGTTGGGCGGCCCCTTCGGAGCTGACCAGCAGCGAACGGCCGTCGGCGGTGAAGGTGATGCCCTCGCCCTGCTTCTGCGACGGGATCGGGACGTCCGCGATCTTCTTGCCCGGCGCGCGGTAGATCTCCGCGTCCCAGTAGCCGCGGATCACGAACGACCGGCCGTCCGGCGCGAACGCTCCGTCGGTCGCGTAGAACGGCGCGCCCGAGACCTTGTGCATGATGTTGAAGGTGCCGGTACGGAGCTTCTTCGGCCCCTCGTACAGCGAGTCGCCGAACGCCTTGCTCGCGATGTAGAGCCGCCCGCTGCGCGGATCGATCATCATCGTCTCCGCGTTGCGCGGCCCGTCGGCGTACTTGATCCGGTACGCGGTGGCGCGCAGGGTCTGACTGCGCAGGCTTGCGGGCTCGGGGATCCGGTAGACCGTGACGTACGGCCAGGCGCCGTCCAGGTTGTCGCCGATGTCGCCGACGTAGATGCCGTCCGGCCCGAGCGCCATGGCCTCCCAGTCGCGGTTGACCGCACCCGCGAACGTCAGGGTCGCCCGGGTACGGCAGTCGGGGCCGAGGGCGTACACCTGGGGACGGCCGCCGGAGTCGTTGAAGGTGTAGACGATGCCGGGGTGGCGCCGGCTCGCGGCCAGGCCGCTCGACTCGCCGATGCGCGGGTCCTTGATCGTGCAGAGCCTTCGCCGGCCGTCGTCGGCCAGCGCCGCGCCGGGAGCCGCCACCACCGCGAGGACGGCGAAGCTGACCAGGAGCAGAGCGGCGAACGGCATGCTCCTGATCTTCACCACTCGTCGGGGCGGCGAAGCCTCGTGCGGGCGACTCAATGGAGAATCGTGCCGACGACCACGGCGGACAGAAGGACCGCCAGCACGGCCGGAAGCAACCATCGCGGAGCACGGTTCACGTGTCGAGCCTATGCGGTCCGCCGATTTGCCGAACCCCAGGAGCGGTTCAAGCGTCTTATCCGGAAACACCGGGGGACATCGGGGACCGGAGACAGGGGTGAGGGCGATGTGCGGGCTCTTCGGGCTCATGCGCGCGTCGGGGGCGGAACATCCGGAATGGGGGTCGGACGCGTTCGTCGCGCTCGGCCTGCTCGCCGAGGAGCGCGGGGTCGACTCGGCGGGTGTGGCGCTGTTCGGCCGGCCGACGGCGATCAACGTCGTGACGCCGACCATCCAGGGCGACGTGACGGACGGCGGCTGCCGGGTGGTCAAGGGCCCCGGCCGGTTCACGGACGTGTGGCGGGCGGACCTGCTGGCCACCCTGGACGCCGCGCCGGTGGTCCTCGGCCACACCCGCTGGGCCACGCAGGGCCTGCCGGACCAGCTCGTGAACGCCGGTCCCCTGCTCGTCGGCCCACTCGCCGGTACGCACAACGGTGACGTGGAGGCGGCCGAGCTGCGCGCGAGGTTCGCCCTGCCGGCCGCCACGGGCGGCACCGACAGCGAAGTGATCTACCAGGCGCTGGCCGCCGGAAACCGCCCGGAGGACGTGCTGAGCGCGCTGCACGGCCGCGCGGCGCTGGCCTGGGTGGACCGGACCCGTCCCCGCCGCCTGCACCTCGCACGAGGCGCCCTGAGCCCTCTGTGCGTGGCCGTGGACGGCGAGGAGAACATCTACTGGGCCTCGAACCCCGCGTGGTTCCGCGCGGTCGAGGAGAGCACCCGCATCCGCTTCACCTCCGCGGTCCTGATCCGCGAGGGCACCCACCTGACGATCGAGGCGGGCCGCATGCACAGCGCCGGCTTCGTCCCCACGGCCCGGCCGGGCGACCTGCTGATGCCCGAGCGCGTGTGGCTCGGCTTCGACACCACCGACCGCGAGCGCGACTTCGCCCAGCGACGCCACCGCGTCACCGAGGTCTGCGCCGCCTGACCAGGCGCCCGCGGCCGGAACGAGGGCTCCGGCCGCGGGCCCGCCGATCTGGGACGTACGGAACGGTGTCCCCCGTGACGGATACGCGGGATGGGCCAACGCCGGGGCGGGCGACCTCAACACGCACCGCCGGGACGGGCCGCCGCCACACCGCGCCGGCCCACCGGCTGCGAACTCCCTAGACGGCCGGGCAGAACGCGTCGTGCGCCGGACGCTTCCCGGTCACGAGGAAGCGGGTCACCAGGGCGTCGCCGCAGGCGTTGCCGTTCGCCAGGTACACCTCGTGCCCGCCGGAGTCCACGGTGACCATCCGTGCCCGGTCGCCGAAGGCGCGGCGCATCTCCAGGGCGCCCTTGTACGGCGTCGAGGGGTCGCGCAGGTTCTGGGCCGGCAGCACGTTCGAGGGCCCGTGCGGTGTGACCCGTACGGCCGGCTCGGCGGGCGCCGGCCAGAAGGTGCACGGCATGACGTTCACCGGCATCCCCGCGGTGAGGGGGTACCGGGCCCGGTCGGCGGCCACGTCGCGTGCGATGGCCGGGACCGAGCGCGGCCACGCCACGTCGTCGCAGATGGTTCCGACGGCGACCGCGGTGACGTTCTGCAGCGCCGCGTCCGGCGGCGACGAGGGCGCCGGAAGCGGCCGGTCCCCGCGGCCGGCGAGGATCAGCGCGGCCAGCGCGGGGAAGTCGTCGTCGGAGTACAGGCTCTCCTGGAGGGTCTCCCGCAGCACGTTGCCATCCAGCTCGGGCGGGTTCGCGCCCGGCCACGGGAGCGGCGTCCGGTCCAGGCGGGCCACCAGGCCGAGGAAGGCCGGCCGTACGCCGGCGGGTGTGGCCACGACGCGGTCCGGGTTGCCCGGCGCGGAGGCCCACTTCGCGAAGTCGGGGAAGCGGTCCTCGACCGCGATCGCGGTGTTGGCGAGCCAGCCGCGCGCCACGCGGCCGGGGTTCGGGTCGTCGTTGCTGTCGAGCACGATCCGGTCCGTACGCTGCGGGAACATCGTCGCGTAGACCGCCCCGGCGTAGGTCCCGTACGACACGCCCCAGGCGGAGATCTTCGACTCCCCCAGCGCCGCGCGGATCCGGTCGATGTCCCTGGCCTCGTTCGGGGTGCTGAGGCTGCGCAGGACGTCACCGCCGTTCGCCAGGCAGGTCTGGGCGATCCTGCGCTCGGTCGCGACGTTCCCGGCGATGCCGCCGTCCGGCGCGGGCCACGGCCGCTGCCGCGACGCCGCCAGGTCCGCGTGCCGCAGGCCGCAGCTCACCGGCGTGCTCCGGCCGACGCCGCGAGGGTCGAAGCCGACGAGGTCGTACGCGTCCCGCACCGCCGCCGGCAGCTTCGCGCCGAGGGTGGACGGCTCGTTCACGCCCGAGCCGCCGGGACCCCGGGGATCAGCAGCAGCACGCCCCGCCGGTGTCCCGTCGCCCGGACACGGGAGACCTCCAGAGCGATCTTCGGCCCGCCCGGATCCCGGTGGTTCAGCGGCACTGACAGCGTCGCGCACTCCTGCCGTGGGTCCAGGCCGCTCCCCGCGCACGTACCCCAGCGGACCGGGGCGGCTCCGGCGGCCTGCGGGGCGAGAAGAGATCCACCGACGGCCAGCGCGGCGACCGCGAAACCCGTCTTGTGACTGATCGTTGGCATGAACACCAGCCTCGTGGCCCGGCCGCGCCACGCCCACGGGGACAACCGGTCAGTACGGACTGGGGCCGGCCCCACCGCAACCGCGGGGGATCCGCCGGGGTTCCGTCACAGCCCTGACGAAAGGAACCCCAATGAACACGGACAAGGCACCCCTCGCGGGAAAGGTCGCGCTGGTCACCGGCGGGAGCCGCGGCATCGGCCGGGCGATCGTCCGCCGGCTGGCCGAGGACGGGGCCGACGTCGCCCTGACCTACGCGCGCTCGGCCGGCGAGGCGGACGCGGCGGTCAAGGAGGTCGAGGCGGCGGGCGGACGCGGCCTGGCCGTACCGGCCGACGCGGCGGATCCGCGCGCGGTCACCGAGGCGGTGGCCCGTACGGTCGCCGCCCTCGGCCGGCTCGACATTTTGGTGAACAACGCCGGCGCGGGAGGACTCGGGCCGCTGGAGTCGCTGTCACTGGAGCTGGTCGATGAGGTCCTGGCGGTGAACGTGCGCTCGGCGTTCCTGATGGCCCAGGCGGCGGCGCCGCACCTGGGCGCCGGCGGGCGGATCGTGAACATCGGCAGTTGCATGGCCGACCGCGTGCCCGGACCGGGCGGGACCCTGTACGCGCTGAGCAAGTCGGCGCTGACCGGGCTCACGAAGGCCCTGGCCCGCGAGCTGGGCGGCCGCGCCATCACCGCCAACCTGGTCAGTCCCGGGCCGATCGACACCGAGATGAACCCGGCCGGCGGCCCGATGGCCGACGGGCAGCGCGCCCTCACCGCGCTCGGCCACTTCGGCGAGGGAGCGGACGTCGCCGCGATGGTCGCCCACCTGGCCGGCGACGGGGGGCGCTTCGTCACCGGCGCGACCCTGTCCGTCGACGGCGGTCACGCGGCCTGACACGAGCCCGCGGCCCCTGGCCGAGGGGCCGCGGGTACCGGCCACCGGCCCGGCGGGTACGTTTCCGGGGTACGGGACACGACGCGGAGGGGTACATGGAGCTGGTGCATTCCGGCAAGGTGCGGGACGTCTACACCGATGACGGCGACCTGATCCTTGTCGCGTCGGACCGCGTGAGCGTCTACGACGTGGTCCTGCCGACGCCGATCCCGGACAAGGGCGCGATTCTCACCCAGCTCTCGCTGTGGTGGTTCGAGCGGCTCGCCGACATCGTGCCGAACCACGTGATCTCCGAGGACGTGCCCGCCGAGTGGGCCGGGCGCGCCATCCGCTGCCGGCGGCTGGAGATGTTCCCGGTGGAGTTCATCGCCCGCGGCCACCTGGCCGGGCTGGGCCTGAAGGAGTACGAGAAGCAGGGCACTGTGTCGGGGGTGCCGCTGCCGCCGGGGCTGGTCGAGGCCTCGCGGCTGCCCGAGCCGGTCTTCACGCCGACCACGAAGGCGACGGTCGGCCACGATGAGTTCATCACCTTCGAGGACGTGGTGCGCGAGATCGGCGCCGAGACCGCCGAGCGCCTGCGCGACCTGACCCTGGAGGTCTACCGCCGCGGCGCCGAGCTGGCCCGCGAGCGCGGGATCATCATCGCCGACACCAAGCTGGAGTTCGGGCGCGCCGCGGACGGCACGATCGTGCTCGCCGACGAGGTGCTGACCCCGGACTCCTCGCGGTTCTGGCCGGCCGACACCTGGACGCCGGGCCGTCCGCAGCACTCGCTCGACAAGCAGTTCGTCCGCGACTGGTCCTCCTCGGTGCCCGGCTGGGACCGTACGCCGCCGGGCCCGCCGATCCCCGACGACGTCGTGGCGGCCACCCGCGACCGCTACACCGAGGTCTACGAGCGGATCACCGGCTCGCCGTGGCGGTCCTGAGCGGCCAGCTCCGCAGGGTGTCGTAGCGCACCTCGGCGCCGAGGTGGCTGCGGACGAGATGGATCTCGTCCGCGCTCCACGGCGTGCCCTCCCACGTCTCCAGCCCCTCCGCCAGCGGCCGCAGGTCCAGGGGTTCGCGGGAGCGGGCGACCGTCAGATGCGGGCGGAAGCCCAGGTGCCCTCCGGTGTCGAGGCCCTCGCGGCGGGCGGCGGCCAGGCACGAGTCGGCGAGACGCCGCAGGTCGCCGCGGACGCCGGCCCAGAGCGTACGGGCGGACCGTGCCTTCGGAAAGGCCCCGGCCCCGGTGAGGGTCAGCTCCCGCCGCGGGTGCCGGCCGGCGGCGCGTTCGAGGCGGGGCAGCAGCCGCCCGGCGGTCGTGTCGTCCACCTCACCGTAGAAGGCGAGGGTCACGTGCAAGGTCTCACGCCGGGTCCAGCGCAGCCCCGGCTCCCGGTGGTACGGGGCGAAGGCCGTCTCGACCTCGTCCAGGACGTGTTCCGGAGGAATGAGGGCGACGAAGAGTCTCACGCCGCCCAGGCTCTCACCCCTCAGTCGGCCTCGCCCAGGCTCGGCCGTACGGCCTCCACCGCCGAGCGCGGCGCCATGAGGGCGACGACGCCCATGACCGCGACGAGGGACACGACCCCGCCGATGACGAGCCCGGAGCGCGGTCCGAAGACCTCGGCGAGCCAGCCGAGCAGCGGAGCGCCGATCGGCGAGCTGCCCGCGAAGACGAGCATGTAGAGCCCCATGACGCGGCCGCGCATCCAGGCCGGCACGCTGAGCTGCATGACGGCGTTGGCGGTGGTGTTGAAGGTCAGCAGCGCCAGGCCGGTGGGCACGAGCATGACGAGGAACAGCCCGTAGTTCGGCATCACGCCACTGACGATCTCCAGCACGCCGAACGCCGCCGCGGCGATGAGCGTCAGGCGCATGCGCGGCCGCTTGCGCCGCGCGGAGAGCAGGGAGCCGAAGACGGCGCCGACCGCGAGCATGGTCGAGGCGAGACCGAAGCTGGACGCGCCGCTGTGGAACACCTCGCGGCTCATCAGCGCGGTCGTCATCTGGAAGTTCATGCCGAACGCGGCGACGAAGAACACGATGATCAGCAGCATGACGAGGTCGCGGCGCTCGCGCACGAAGCGCAGCCCCTCGCGGAGCTGGCCCTTGGCCCGTGGCACGCGCGACCGTGTGTAGAGCTCGTCGTCGCGCATCATGTAGAGGCCGACCAGCACGGCGCCGAACGACGCGGCGTTGACCATGAAGACCGGCCCGGTGCCGATCGCGGCGATCAGCACGCCCGCGATGGCCGGCCCGACGATCCGTGCCGTGTTGAAGATCGCGGCGTTGAGCGCGATGGCGTTGGACAGGTCGCCCGGCCCCACCATCTCGACGGCGAACGTCTGCCGGGTCGGGTTGTCCACCACCGTCGCGACGCCGAGCATGAACGCCAGGACGTAGACGTGCCACACCTGGGCCGTGCCGGTGAGCGCGAGGATGCCGAGGATGAGTGCGAGCAGCCCCATGAAGATCTGGGTGATCATGAGGACGCGGCGCTTGGGGAACCGGTCGGCGAGCACGCCGCCGTACAGCCCGAAGAGCAGCAGCGGCAGGAACTGCAGGCCGGTGGTGATGCCCAGCGCGGTGCCGCTGCCGTGGGTGAGGCTCAGGACCAGCCAGTCCTGGGCCACCCGCTGCATCCAGGTGCCGCTGTTGGAGATCACCTGCCCGATCGAGAACAACCGGTAGTTGCGGTTGCGCAGCGACCGGAAGAGGGTCAGCCTCGGCTGAGCCTCTCCAGGATCGGCGCCGCCTGCCGCAGGATCGCCCGCTCCTCCGGAGTCAGCTCCCCCAGCCGCTGGGCCAGCCATGCCTCCTTGCGGAGACGCTCCTCCTTCAGGAGTTTGTCCCCCGCCTCCGTGGGACTCAGGACCACCTGACGCCGGTCCGTCGGATGCGGACTGCGGGTCAGCAGGCCCTTCTCCTCCAGATGCGCGATCACTCGCGTCATCGAGGGTGGCTGGACCTTTTCGTGCACGGCGAGCTCGCCAGGTGTGAGGGCGTCGTGGCGGGCCACCGCGCCGAGCGCCGCGATCTGGGTGGCGCTCAAGGAGTGACCGCCCTCCGCGCGCATGCGGCGCGACAGTCGCGAGATCGAGACGCGCAGGGCCGCCGCCAGGCCCGCACGGCTTCTGGTCTGTGACGTTTGCATGTTCATTAGCTGAAGTCATTACTCTTGCTAACGATATACGACGGCTTTGAATTCCGCCAGTTCGTTAGCGAGGCGTACGACCTCGACCCTTCCTTCTCATGGGGACGACGGACCGGACCGGCTCTCCGACCTGGCCGAACACCACCGAATCACTCACACGACCACATATGGCGACGAAGCACCATCTATCCCCCGAACGCTCCCCCAGCGTACGCCGGAGAGTCCGCCGATCGGGGCCCCCGACCGGCGAACTCTCTCGCGGGTGCGCGCTCAGTTCACACCAAGGATGTCCTTGATCGGGACGATGGCGTAGTAGGCCACGAACAGGATCGCCACCAGCCACAGCAGCGGGTGCACCTCGCGGGCCTTGCCGCGCACCGCCTTGATGACGACGTAGGAGATGAAGCCGGCGCCCATGCCGTTCGTGATGGAGTAGGTGAAGGGCATGATGACCATCGTCAGGAAGGCCGGAATGGCGATCTCGTAGTCGCTGAAGTCGATGCGCCGGATCTGGGTCATCATCAGGAAGCCGACCACGACCAGCGCGGGCGTCGCCGCCTCGAACGGCACGATCTGCACGATCGGCGCCAGGAACATCGCGAGCAGGAACAGCACGCCCGTCACGACGTTGGCCAGGCCCGTGCGCGCGCCCTCGCCGACGCCCGCCGCCGACTCCACGTAGCCCGTGGCCGACGACACCGATGCCGCGCCGCCCGCCGCGGCCGCGACGCCGTCCACGAACAGGATGGTGCCGATGTTCGGCGGCGTGCCGGTCTCGTCCAGCAGGCCGGCCTCGCTGCCGATGCCGACGACCGTGCCCATGGCGTCGAAGAAGTCCGCCAGGATCAGGGTGAAGGCGAACAGCACCGCCGCGAGGACGCCGACCCGGGCGAACGCCCCGTACAACGTGAAGTGCCCGACGAGCGACAGGTCAGGCGTACCGGCGATGTGGTGGATGCCGGGCAGCTTCGGGACGTTCAGGCTCCAGCCCTTGTCGTTGATCACGCCCGGCTTGACCACGGTCGGCCCGGCGTCGGCCAGCGCCTCCACGATGATCGCCAGGATCGTCGTGCCGATGATGCCGATGAGGATGCCGCCCTTGACCTTGCGGGCGACGAGGACCGCGGTGACCAGCAGGCCGAGCACGAACACCAGCGCCGGCCAGCTCTGCAGGTTGTTCTGGATGCCGAGCTGCACCGGCACCGTGGTGCCCGCCTCGTTCGGCACCCGGCGCACGAAGCCGCCGTCCACGAAACCGATCAGCGCGATGAACAGGCCGATCCCCACGCCGATCGCGGCCTTGAGGCCCTCGGGAACCGCCCGGAAGATCGCGGTACGGAAGCCGGTGAGGACCAGGACCGCGATGATGATGCCCTCGATCACGACGAGGCCCATCGCCTCCGGCCAGGTCATCGAGGGTGCCAGCGCGGTGGCGACGAAGGCGTTCAGGCCGAGGCCGGTGGCGATCGCCAGGGGGAACCTCCCGGCGAGGCCCATGATGATCGTCATGACGCCCGCGACGAGCGCGGTCGCCGCCGCGACCTTCGGGATGCCGAGCACGGCGCCCGTCTTGTCCGGGACGGTGCCGATGATCAACGGATTAAGCACCACGATGTAGGCCATGGTGAAGAACGTCGCCAGACCGCCGCGGATCTCACGGCCGACGGTCGAGCCGCGCTCGGAGATCCCGAAGTATCGATCCAGGCCGCCGCGCGGCTCGTTGCCGACAGTGGTCGTCGTCACGTGCGCTATCTCCTCGTCCAAGGCCCCGAGCCCGAAAATGATGTACGCAGAGTGACAGACTAGGCAGTACGGACGGAAGACCTAAACGGCGTGATCTGTGGCTCTGTCGCCGTCTCGCGCCCGGCGGATACCCTGATCGCATGGCGCAGCACCCGGAACCGGCCCCGCTGGAGACCAACGACGTCCTCATCTCCGCCGTCGGCGCGGTGGCGTTCGCGGTCGCCTTCGTCGTGCTCATGATCGTGCCGCTGGACGCCGACCATCACTGGTGGCGCTGGGTCTGCGTGACCGGCTGCGCGATGGGCCTGTTCGGCTGCTGGTACATCCCGCGCCTGCACCGGGGCCGCGCCGCCGCCGCCGAACGCCACGCCGCCGCCAAAGAGGCCGCCGAGCACACCGACTGACGCCTCAGTCGAAGGCCGCCTCCGCGAGCAACGCCGGCAGCCGGTCCGGATCGCGCAGCACCGCCTCGGCCGCCATCCTCAGGTCCCAGCGCCCGCACGCCCACGCCGCGCCGCGGGCCAGCCCGGCCGGGCCGCTCGCGTGCACGGTCCCGTTCTCGTACCACCACGGGACCTCCTCGCCGTCCACGACGAGCCGGTCGTGGTGGACGTACGCCTCCGGCGCCTCCGGCAGCACCGCGCGCAGCACCGGGGGGACCGGCCGCCGCGCGCCCGCCGACTCGACCACGCCGGGCACCTCCTCGCCGCCGAGCGCCAGCTCCAGCGCGTCCGCCACCTCCACCGGCACGAACAGCAGCGGCTGCGCGGCGAGCAGCGGAAGCAGGTCGGGCCGGTCCACGACGATCGCGTCGACGGCCGGCACCACCTCGGGCCGGCCGGACACGAAGGCCCGTACGTGCTCCGGCGTCTCCACGTCCAGGTCGGCCGCCGACAGCGCGTGCCACAGCTCGCCCAGCCGGCCGGCCGAGAGTGTGCGGGCCGGGTCGGCCATCCGGCCGAGGAGCTCGGCCGCGCCGTCCGGCTCGTCCAGCAGCGCGCGCAGCGTCGTGCGCACGCCGAGCGCGCGGACGATCTCCGGGTCCAGTCCGGCGGGCGCGGGGTCGTACAGGCCGTCGAGGTCGCCGGGCACGCACAGGTCGCCGGGCCGCCGTCCGTCCAGCACGGGATGCCGCCGCAGCCACCACGCGGTGTAGGACGGCACGGTCGCCCGGCTCCCGTCCGCGAGCATCACGGCCACCGGCCGGGTGAGCGCCTCCCGCAGCGACGGCTCCCGCAGCAGCGCGAACGCCCCGGCCCAGTCGGCCACGAACTCCAGGTCGCGTACGGCGGTGAACTCCGGCACCACGAAGCCGTCGCCCAGGTCGTCCGCCCACTCCTCCTCGTCGTCGAGGTGCAGGTCGGGGTCGGTGTAGTCCTCGGCGCGCACGAGGGCGAACGTGCGCAGGACACCCGCCGCCTCCAGCGTCTCCGCGCCGTACCGCTCGACGAGCGCGGGGTCGACGGTCCCGAACGGCGCGTCGTCGGCCACCACGCTCGCCAGCGGGGCTCCGGGCAGGAGCAGCTCGCCGGCCGGGTACGTCTCGCCGTCGTCTCCGGGCAGCGCCAGCTCGGCCAGCCACGGCTCCTCGCCGGGCCGCAGATGGGCGCGGGCGACGAGCGTCAGCACGGCGTGCCCGACGGGCTCGGGATCCTCCTCGTCGAAGGAGGCCGCGACCGCGGCGCGGGTGGCCGGGTCGGTGAGCACGGCGCGCGGACCGGCCTCCATCGCGCCGAGGCGCGGCAGCAGCGGGTGCGCGGCCTCGGGGTGGACCACCCGCAGGCCGAGGGCGTCGAGGCCGTCCGAGTCGGTGATCAGCAGCCCGCGCGGCCCCCGGACCGTACGGCCGTCGGCGAGGGGTACGGGCAGGCCGGTCAGCGCCTCGCGGTCGGCGCCCTCGATCGCGGCGTACAGACGCCGCCACCACGCCGGCTCGCTCTCCAGCCCGGCCAGGGCGTCGACCACCTCGGCGACGCTCATCCGGCGTACGCCGAGCGCGTCGAGGGCCGGGTGCCGGGCGGGCCAGTCCGCGGTCAGCAGCCCGGGCAGGACCTCGCCGAGGACGCCAGGCAGGTCCGGCGGCCCGTCCACCGCGACGGTGTCCCGGCCGCGTACCCGGACGGGCTCTTCCCCGGGCTCGACGGCCCGGTCGCCGGGGACCGGCAGGAGCGGGGTGTCGGGCAGCCGCCCGAGGATCGCCCGGCGGATCCGGGCGTCCAGCTCGCCCTTGGCCATCGGGCCGGGGACGAGGTCGAGCAGGGCGGGCGTCGAGGGCAGCAGTGCGAGGTAGGTCTCGGCCGCGCGTTCGACCAGGAAGTCGGTCAGCGGCCCGGGCGCGACGTGCCGCCGGTCGGGCGCGAGCGGGAACGAGGCGAGCAGGAGTGCGGACAGGCCGAGCGGCTCGTCGCTGGGCGTCGGGGCGTGGACGACGGCGGGGACGTCCGAGGGCTTGTCCGACATCGCCCAGCGGATCTGCCAGTGCGCCCGCTCCTCGACCGGCCGGTCGGCGAGAAGGGCGGCGTCGGCCAGCCCGTGCGCCTCCGCCGTACGCCAGGTCGTCCCGTCGATCACGACCGTGCCGAGGGACACCCCGTCCCTGTCCTCCGTACGGGCCCGGTCCGCGGTGAGCGTCCGGACCTCGCCGGTGTCGATCACGACCTCGGCCAGCGCGGGGAGGGCGAGCATGAGCGCCGGCCCCGTCTCGTCGAGCAGCCGCCGTACGAGCGTCTCGGCGTCGGCGTCACGCAGGGGCAGCCGTACGACGGTGTCGTATCCGCCGGGAACCTCGGCCGGCTCCCCCGGAAAGGGCAGGCGGAGGACGGGCACGTCGCCGCCGCGCCGGGCCAGCTCGTCGGCCAGCGCGGGTATCGCGGTCACCTCGGCGCGCGTACGCGCCGCCGACCAGGCCACGCCGTCTGCCCCGGACGTGATGGCGGGCTCGTCGCTCACCGCCACGACGGCGGCGAAACCGACGCCGAAGCGGCCGGTCGAGGCCGTCTCGTCGCGCTTGGCCGAGGCGCGCAGGGTGCTGAGGGCCTCGACGCCGGCGGCGTCGAGGGGCGCGCCGGTGTTGGCCGCGCTGAGCACGCCGTCCCGCAGAACGAGGCGGATCCGGCCCGCAACCCCGGCGCGCGCCGCCGCGTCGGCGGCGTTCTGCGCGAGCTCGACGATCACGCGGTCGCGGTAGCCGCCGCGGGCGTGATCCTCCTCGGTGTTCGCGTCCTCGCGGAACCGGGACGGCGACGCCGACCAGGCCGCCAGGACACGCTCGCGGATCGCGGCCGTGCCGTAGGAGTCCTCCATAACGCGCCTTTCGCCGTCCGGGGGCGTTCCTGTCATCGCCGGCGCACCGGCACCCGGGAACGGCCCCCCAGGGGCGACCGCGGCCCGGTCACAACCGTCAGCTGTGACCGAGGGCCTCCTCGTCGGTCAGCGTCGCGGACGGGACGACGTCGTAACCCATCTCGTCCACGATCGGCGGGGCCGACTCGACCGCCCCCGAGACGATGACCGCCTCGGAGTGGGCGCCGCACCCGTGGTCGAGCGAGACGACCTTGCCGTCGTCGGGCGCGTACTCGTTGGCGCACACGCCGAACACCTGACGGAACGATCCGGCCAGGGGCACGAAGAAGGCACACGTGGCGCAGTGCGCCGGGGCCGAGCGCGCCATCGGCGTCGCCGGCCCGGCGTCGCCGGAGTGCCAGCGCGTCGCGGCCTCGTCGCGGCCCTCGGCGGACAGCACCCGGTGGCGGCCGAGGCCCAGCTCCCAGAAGAGCTCCTCGTCGGTCTCCCCCCGCGCGTCGGTGAACCCGGGCACGAGCCGCGGGTCGTCGACCGGGGTCGGCAGCAGATCGCCGGGGCCCAGGTCGCCGGGGCGCAGCCGGTCGCTCCACGGCACCCAGGCGGGCGAGAGCATCGCGTCATCGCCGGGGAGCAGGACGCTCTCGCTCACCGTGACGTTCTTGGCACGGGAGGCGCGTACGACCGAAACGGCCCACCGCCACCCGTGGTAAGCCGGATCAAGGCAGACGAAGTAGTGGGTGACGATCCGGTCCCCCTCGGGGAGCAGACCCAGATGCTCACCGACGTAGTCAGGGGATGAGATGTCCTCGGCAGCGGCACGGGCGAGGTCGACGGCCGCGGCTGCGGCGGTGTCGGCCACGGGCGTACGGCTCCGCCTTGCGGCGGCCGGACTGCTAGAACGCACTGGACTCACATAAACGATTGTCGCCCATACAGGGGCATGGGTTTGCCCCGAAGAGGCAGACTTACGCTATGACTTTGCGGGCACGCACGGGCAGCGCCGGGCGGAAGATACACGCGGTGGCCCAGAGTGTCGGCCGTACGACGCGCCGGGCGACCCACGCTGGAGGGGCCGGACGGTCGGGTCTGGGCAACCTGATCGAGCTCGGCGCGGTGAACAGCGCGGGCGACGCGCTCATCGCGGTGGCGCTCGCGGGCACGATGTTCTTCAATCTCGACGTCAAGCAGGCACAAGGCCAGGTAGCCCTCTATCTGCTGGTCACCATGGCCCCGTTCGCCCTGGTCGCCCCGCTCATCGGACCCGCCCTGGACCACATGCGGCACGTACGCCGCATCGCCATCGCCGGCACCATGCTCGCCCGCGGGCTGCTCTGCTGGGGCATGGCCGGCGCGGTCCTGCACAAGGACCCGGTCACGCTGATGCCCGCCGCGTTCGGCGCGCTCGTGCTCTCCAAGGCCTTCGGCGTCTCCCGGAGTGCGGTCACGCCACGCGTGCTGCCCGAAGGTCTCAATCTGGTCACGGCCAACGCCCGCGCGTCGTTCGGCGGGCTCGTCGCCGCCTCGATCGTGGCACCGCTCGGCGCCGGGCTGGTCGCGGTCACGAACGCCGGGTGGGCGATGCGGATCGCCACGGTCGTCTTCATCGCCGGCGCGTTCCTCGGCCTGCGGCTGCCCGCCCACGTGGACACCCCCGAGGAGACGGCCCCGGAGGCCGCCGCCCCCGCGGCCGAGAAGGCCCGCTGGCGGACGCTGCTGCGCGTGGGCCCGGTCGTCGGCGAGGCGATGCGCGCCAACGCCGCGCTGCGGGCGCTGTCGGGGTTCCTGATCCTTTACCTGGCGTTCCTGCTGCGCACGGAGGGGTTCGTCCATCCCGTCTCGCCGAACATCGCGCTCGGCCTGCTGGCCGCCTCCGCCGGCCTCGGCGGGCTCGTCGGCACGGCCCTGGGCGCGCTGCTCAAGGCGCGCGCGCCGCTGGGCATCGTGTTCGGCACCCTCGCGGTGGCCACGGTGACGGCCGCGGTGTGCGCGCTGTTCTTCGGGCTCATCGCGGCACTCGCGGTCGCCTTCGTCGGCGCGCTCGGCCAGTCGCTGGGCAAGCTCGGCCTGGACGCGATCGTGCAGCGTGAGATCGGCGAGGAGGTCCGCTCCTCGACGTTCGCGGTGTCGGAGACGATCCACCAGCTCGTCTGGGTGATCGGCGGTCTGGCCGGCCTGGGCATGTCGATCATCGCCCCGAACGGCCACATCGCCCTGGCGATCATCGCCGCCGCCCTGGCGGTGACGCTGACCGGGCTGGTGTTCCGCCGGGCGGCACGCCGCGCCTCACGCCGCCGTGAACGCCGTCGCGACCGGGAGCACCCGAGCGTCGCCGACACCGCCGCCTGAGAAGTGTGTCGCGTGGCCCCGCTCGCCGCGGGGCACGCGCCTACTGCTGGTCGAGGTCGTCGGCGACCGCGCGCAGGACCTCGCCGATCTTCTTGGCCATCTTTCCGTCCGGGTGCTTGTCCCTGCGGTAGGTGTTGGAGACGCCCTCGAGCAGCTTGATGAGGTCCTCGACGAGGATGACCATCTCGTCGGGCTTCTTGCGCTTGGACTTGACCACCGACGGCGGCGCGTCGATCGTCCGAACGCTCAGCGCCTGTTGTCCCTTGCGTCCCTCGACGACCCCGAACTCCACGCGTTGACCGGGCTTGAGCGATTCGACCCCCGCGGGCAGCGCGGAGGAATGCACGAAGACCTCACCGCCGTCGTCACGGGTGAGAAAGCCGAACCCCTTGTCGGCGTTGTACCACTTGACCTTGCCACTGGGCACAGGTGACCTCGTTGCTAGCTCTTGTCCGGACAGGCCTTATCAAGGTTATTGCCTCGACGTGGGGCCTGGGTTGATCAGTTCGGTCAAAGTCTCCGGGAAAACCCGCAAATCGGGCAACACGATATCGGCTCCGTAGGCCGAGAGCGCCGCCGAGTCGTACGGGCCGGTGGCCACGGCCACACTTCGCGCGCCCGCCGCGCGGGCGGCGTCCACGTCGGCGACGTGGTCGCCCACGTAGACGGTCGCACCGAACCGCACCAGTGCCGTGCCCTTGGCGGTACTGAACAGTGACCCGGCCACCTCGTCCACGTCCAGGCCCAGCGCGCGGACGGTGGACTCGGCGTGACGCTGGCTCTTGGCGGTGACCACGATGACGCGGCCGCCCCGCGCGCGTACGGCCTCGACCGCCTCGACGGCGCCGGGCATGGGCACGGTGGCGGGTACCGCGATGTGGCCGTAGAAGCCTCGGTAGATCTCGGCCATCTCGGGCACGTCCTCGGCGGGGAACCAGTTGGCCAGCTCCGTCTCCAGCGGCGGTCCGAGCCGGGAGATGACCGCGGCGGTGTCGATGGCCACGCCCGTACGCTCCGAGAGCGCGGCGAACGTGGCGGCGATACCCTCGCGGGTGTCGGCGAGAGTGAGGTCCAGGTCGAAGCCAACGGCGATCACGGGCCCCAGGGTACGTACGGCCCCGGGGACCGCGTGCCCGCGCCCTCCCGGCAGTGGCGATGCGACGGGATCCGAGTGGGAGGGCGCGGAGTCTGCGCGAAATCTGGATCTGTGATTTCGTCACCGGCGGAACTCGCGTTATTGCGAGTCCGAAACAACGGTTAACGCGATGCGGATATACCCAGTGGCGATCGCCCAAACCACGACCCCAAGAGATCGCTCCCCCGAGTAGGAAATGCATATGGCGAAATGGCGGGAAGAGTCAGACAAGACCATTGAAAACCCCGAATCGGACTCCGAACCGGGCTCCCGAACGAAGGCGGAGGACCCCCCACGCACCGCCCGCCGCCGCACGCCCGGCGGCAACGGCCTGCGTACGGGGGTGCGGCGCGCCTCCGACACGGCCGCGAGCCTGGTCCGCGTCCTGGCGATGATCATTTGCGTGCTGCTCGCCCTGCACATCGCCTTCGTCGTCTTCTCGGCGAATCAGGACAACGCGATCGTCCGGACGGTTAACGACTGGGCGGACTGGTTCGCATGGCGATTCCGCGACATGTTCGTCCCCAAGGACGAACGCGTGGGCGTGCTCGTCAACTACGGAATCGCCGCGGTCGTATACCTCGTCGCCGGCCGCGCCGTGGCGGGCCTCCTCCACCGCCTCCGCTGACCAGGAGACCTCAGGCGGTCTCGGTCCCGGCGGCGTTCTCCAGGCCGAGTTCGGAGATCGAGGTCTCCCGCATCTTGAACTTCTGGATCTTGCCCGTGATCGTCATCGGGAAGTCGTCCGCGAACCGGACGTACTTGGGGATCTTGTGGTGCGCCAGCCTGCCCCGGCAGTGGTCGCGCACGCCGTCCTCGGTCAGCGACGAGCCCGGCCGCCGCCTGACCCAGGCGCACAGCTCCTCGCCGTACTTCTCGTCCGGCACCCCGATGATCTGGACGTCCTCGATGTCGGGGTGGCCGTACAGGAACTCCTCGATCTCCCGCGGATAGAGGTTCTCCCCGCCCCGGATCACCATGTCCTTGATGCGCCCGACGATGTTGACGTAGCCGTCCTCGTCCATCGTCGCGAGGTCGCCGGTGTGCATCCAGCGCGCCGCGTCGATCACCTCGGCCGTCCGTTCGGGGTCCTCCCAGTAGCCGAGCATCACCGAGTAGCCGCGGGTGCACAGCTCGCCGGGGGCGCCGCGCGGCACGGTCAGCCCGGTCACCGGATCGACGATCTTGACCTCGAGGTGCGGATGGACGCGGCCGACGGTGGAGACCCGGCGCTCCAGCTCCTCGTCGTACCTGGTCTGCGCGGACACCGGTGACGTCTCGGTCATGCCGTAACAGATCGTCACCTCGCGCATGTGCATCTCCGAGACGACGCGCTTCATCACCTCCACCGGGCACGGTGAGCCGGCCATGATGCCGGTGCGCAGCGTGCTGAGGTCGTACGTGGAGAACTCCGGCAGGCTCAGCTCGGCGATGAACATCGTCGGCACGCCGTACAGCGCGGTGCAGCGCTCGGCCTGGACGGCCTCCAGCGACGCCTTCGGGTCGAAGACCGGCGCGGGGATGACGATGCAGGCGCCATGGGTGGTGATGGCGAGGTTGCCGAGGACCATGCCGAAGCAGTGGTAGAAGGGCACCGGGACGCACACCCGGTCGATCTCGGAATAACGGCACAGCTCGCCGATGAAGAAGCCGTTGTTGAGGATGTTGTGGTGCGAGAGCGTCGCGCCCTTGGGGAAGCCCGTGGTGCCCGAGGTGTACTGGATGTTGATCGGGTCGTCCGGCGACAGCGTCGCCATGCGCTCGGTCAGCCGCGAGGGGTCCAGCGCCACGCCCGCCGTCACCAGGGCCGTCCACTCGTCCGTGCCGAGGTAGATCACCCGCTGCAGGCCGGGCAGGTCGGCGCGTACCTCCTCGACCATCCCCCGGTAGTCGCTGGTCTTGTACGAGACCGCACTGACCAGGAGTTTCACCCCTGACTGGCGGAGCGCGAAGGACAGCTCATGGGTGCGGTACGCCGGGTTGACGTTGACGAGGATCGCGCCGATCTCGGCCGTGGCGTACTGCAGCAGCACCCATTCGGCGGTGTTCGGCGACCAGATCCCGACCCGGTCGCCCTTGTCGATCCCGGCGGCGATCAGCCCGCGGGCGAGCGCGGCGACCTCCTCGTCGAACTCCCCGTACGTCCACCGGCGGCCGGTCGGCACGTCGACGAGCGCCTCGCGGTGCGGGAGGACCGAGGCCACGTGGCGAAGGTTCTCCCCGATGGTCTGGCCGAGCAGCGGAAGATCGGAGGTTCCGTGACTGTAGGACGGGCGGGACATGACCACCTCCACGTGCGTTTCCCCGCATCCTGCCTCAGCCGGCCGCAACCTGTAAGTGCTCAGGCTGATATCCGACGTCAGTGAGCGCTTTCATGGCCTACGCTTTCCGGGGAGGAGCACACACAATGCAGAGATCTACGCGCGAGCGGATCGTGTCCGAGGCGCTCCGGCTGTTCGCGGAACGAGGCTATGCCGCGACGTCCGTGGCGGAGATCGAGGCCGCCTCCGGCCTGTCTCCGGGCGCCGGCGGGCTCTACCGCCACTTCCGCTCCAAGGAGGAGGTGCTCGCCGCCGCGGTGCGCGAGCACATCACCCGCACCTCCAAGCAGATCTCCGCGACCTTCCAGCGCGCCACCGAGGTGCAGGACCAGCCGCTGATCGACCGGCTCCGGCTGACCGCGACCGTCGGCATGGGCAAGATGCGCGAGGAGGCCGACCTCATCCGCGTGCTCTTCCGCGACCTCGACAAGTTCCCCAACCTCATCGCCGAGATGCGCGAGGGGATCGTCAACCCGCTCTACGACATGATCTCCAAGTGGCTCGCCGGCCAGCCCGAGATGGCCGGACTCGACGAAGACTGGGACGCCCTCGCACTCGCGCTGGGCGGCGCCATCGTCAACTACTGGCTCGCGAGTGACGCCCTGCACGAGCCGCCCCAGCGGGTCGACGAGGCACGCTTCGTCGACGGCTGGGCCCGTCTCGCCCTGGGGCTCGCCGGCCAGACCGCGGAAGCGGTCTGAAAGCCGGCTGAAAGCCTGTCGACGGCTCGCGCGCTCCCCCACCCGGAATACCGTTGCAGGAGTGAGCACGGACACCTACGCGGATTGGCTGCGGGCGCGCGACGACGACGAGTTGCGCGCGCTCTTCGCGTGCCGGCCCGAGCTGATCACTCCGGTCCCCGCCGACATCACCGCGCTGTCCTCCCGGGCATCGGCGCCCTCGGCCCTGTCCCGGGCGCTCGACCGGCTCGACCGGCTCGCACTGAGCGTCTTCGAGGCGCTGCTCGTGCTCCCCTTCCCCACGACCTACGGCGATCTCGTGGCCGCCACCGGCGCCGACGTGCGCGGCGCGGTCGAGCGGCTGCGGGCCCTCGCCCTGGTCTGGGGGTCGGATGAGGAGCTGCGGGTCGCGCCCGGGGCGCGCCAGGCGATCCCCCACCCGGCCGGCCTCGGGCCTCCCGTACGCGAGGCGTTCGCCTCCTACCCCTCCGACCGTCTCTCCGCGCTGCTGGCCGACCTCGGCCTCGACTCCGTCGACGACATCACCGGCCGGGTCGGCGTCCTGGTCCAGGACGCGGGTCCCGAGGCGCGCGCCGCCCTCGACCGGCTCGCCTGGGGACCTCCGATCGGCAAGGTCGAGGGCGCCCGCCGCCCCGTCACGATCGCCACCGCGAACTCCCCGATCGAGCGGCTCCTCGCCCGCGGGCTGCTGGCCGCCACCGACGACCGTACGGTGACGCTCCCCCGCGAGGTCGGGCTCCACCTGCGCGGCGGCCGGGTCTTCCGCGACCTGGCGACCACCCCGCCCTCACTCGGCGGCACCGTACGCGCGCAGGCGCTCATCGACCGCACCGCGGGCGGCCAGGCGCTCACGACCGTACGCACCATCGAGGACCTGCTCGAACGCTGGGGCGTCGACCCGCCGGGCGTGCTCCGCAGCGGCGGCCTCGGCATCCGCGACCTGCGGGCGACCGCCGCCGCCCTGGACCTGCCCGACTGGACGGCGGCGCTGCTGGTCGAGGTCGCGTACGCCGCCGGGCTGCTCGCGCGCAGCGGCGACTACGACGGGTCGGGCGTCGGCGGGCGCGGCGGCGACGCGCTGTGGCTGCCGACGCAGTCCTATGACCTGTGGCGGCTGCACGACCCCGAGCGCCGCTGGGTCACGGTCGCCGGTGCCTGGCTGCGCATGGACCGCGTCCCCGGCCTCGCCGGCGACCGCGACGAGCGCGACCGGCTGATCAACGCCCTGTCCGACGAGGCGATCCGGGCCAGCGCGCCGCAGGTACGCCGCTCGGTGCTGACCGCCCTCGCGAACGCCGAGCCCGGCGTCGCGCCGACCGCCGAGGACGTCTACGCCCACCTCGGCTGGCACGAGCCGCGCCGCGGCGGCGTGCTGCGCGAGCGCCTCGTCGGCTGGACGCTCCGCGAGGCCGAGGCCCTGGGCGTGACCGGCTTCAAGGCGCTGGCGGACCACTCCCGCACGCTGCTGGACGGCGGCGACGCCGCCAAGGCCCTGCTCGCGGTGCTGCCCACGCCCGTCGACCACGTGCTCATCCAGGCCGACCTGACCGCCGTCGCGCCCGGTCCGCTCGTGGCCGACCTGGCGCGCGAGCTCGCGCTCGCCGCCGACGTGGAGTCCACCGGCGGGGCCACGGTCTACCGCTTCACCCCCGAGTCCGTACGCCGTGCGCTCGACGCCGGGCGCGGGGCCGCCGAGCTGATCGACCTGCTCTCTCGCCACTCGGCCACCGCGCTGCCCCAGCCGCTGAGCTACCTCATCGAGGACGTCGCCCGCCGCCACGGCCGGCTGCGCGTCGGCATCGCCTCGGCGTACGTCCGCAGCGACGACCCGGCCATGCTGGAGGAGATCATGGCCGACCGCCGGTCCGACCAGCTGCGGCTGCACCGGCTCGCGCCGACCGTGCTCGCCTCGCGCGTGCCACGCGCCGAGCTCCTCGACGCCCTCCGCGTGCTCGGGTACGCCCCTGTGGCCGAGTCGGCCGAGGGGTCCGTGGTGATCACCCGGCTCGACTCGCAGCGGGCGGAGTCGGCCGGCCACGGCACCTACGAGCAGGCGCGCCACGCCGTCCTCGGCGCCGGGCCCGACCCCTCGGTCATCACCGCGGCCGTACGCGCGCTGCGGGCGGGCGACGAGGCCGCGCGCGTCTCCGCCCCGTACGGCTCGCCGCCGCGCACCCCGGCCGCGGCCATGGTCCAGCAGCTCCGCGAGGCCGCCGACCGCGGCGCGCGCGTCTGGATCGGCTATCTCGACCAGCAGGGACAGGCCTCCAGCCGCATCATCGAGCCCGCGCGCATCGAGGGCGGTTTCCTCACCGCCTACGACGCGACGCGCGCCGCGATCCACCGGTTCGCCCTGCACCGCATCACCGGGGTGGCCGACGTGGACGGCGCGACGTGACATCTCGCGGACAAAACGGCGACCGAACCGGAACCGAAGGGTGTTCCCACGGGTCATAACAAGGGGTCATGCTTGACGAGGTGGCACCCACCTCCGGACACCCACCTGGGGGATCACCATGACGTGGCAGGAACCACAGGACGACGTACCGGACTGGCGTGACGCCTACGGCGACTACGGCCAGGGGGCACGCGGGCAGCAGCCCCCCTACGCCCAGGACCCGTACGCCCAGGGCGGCTGGACGCAGGACCCCTACGGCCAGCAGTACGCCCAGTACGGGCAGCAGCAGTACGGCCAGTACGACTACTCCGGTTACGGGCCGCCGGGCGCGATGCGGCCCGCCGCCACCGGCGCGACGGTGGCCGCTCTCGTGGCCAACATCGTCACCGCCGTCCTGTGCTGCATGGGCGTCGCCTGGATCCCCGGGGTGATCCTCGCCGGGATCGCGCTGAGCCGTGCCGGCACCGATCCGGAGTCCGCGCGCCGGCTGACGGTCGGCGCCTGGGTGTGCTTCGCGCTCGACATCCTGCTGGCCGTGGGCGTGGTGATCGTGTTCGGCCTCGTCGGAGCGGCCCAGGACGGCACCACTCCCTGACCGGTCCTAGCGTTCCTTCCGCGGGTGCATGGGCAGCCGGAACACCAGGGCGAAGGCGGCCGCCAGCGGTGCCAGGCACGCCCACGCGGTGACCTGGAGGGCGTACGGCGGGAGATGGTGGTCGAAGGCGGAGAAGAAGATCGTGCCAAGGACCGCGACGCCGAGCGAGGTCGAGAGCTGCTGCACGGCTTCGAGGACGCCCGAGGCGGATCCGACCTCGTCCATGCTCACGCTGCTCAGGATGAACCGGAAGAGCTGTCCGATGCTGGCACCGGCGCCCGCGCCGATGAAAAAGAGCCCGGGCACGAGGTCCCAGGTCGAGGCGGCGTGGGCACCGTTGAGGGTCAGGGCGAGCCCGGCCGCGCCGGCGGCGATGAGCAGGATGCCGATGTGGAGCAGGTGGCGTCCCAGCCGGCCGACGGTGGCGAGGGACCCGACCATGCCGAGGATCATCCCCACGACCATCGGCGTCAGCGTCAGACCGGCGTGGATCGGTGACCAGCCCTCACCGAGCTGGCCGTAGAGCGAGATGCAGAGCAGAAGCCCGGCGAAGGCGCCGAAGAGGGCCAGGGCGACGGCGACGCCGCTGAGGTAGGTGCGGTTGGCGAGCAGTGTGGGCTCGATCAGCGGGTTGTCCTTGTGCCGTCGCTCGTACCGCAGGAAGACCAGGAGCAGCACCACGCCGGCCGCGAGGAGGCCGAAGGACCAGGCGGGCCAGCCGTCGGCCCGGCCCTGGATGAGCGGATAGATGATCGCGACCAGGGCCAGGCCGACCAGCCAGACGCCGCCGACGTCGAGCCTGACGCCGGGGTGGGTGGCGCCGCGGGGCAGCGAGCGGATCGCGAGAGGCAGCGTCAGCGCGCCGATCGGGATGTTGATCAGGAACACCAGGCGCCACCCGGTGCCCCAGAGGTCGGCGTCGACGAGCGCGCCGGCGACGATCGGCGCGGCGAGCATCGCCACACCCGTCGCCGGGCCGAACAGCCCGGTCGCCCGGTCGAACTCGGCGTCGTCGTCGAAGACCTGTTTCACCAGGCCGAAGCCCTGGGGGATCATGAGCGCGCCGAAGGCGCCCTGGAGCGCGCGGAAGGCGATCAGCGCGCCGATGCCCGGCGCCACGGAGCACGCGGCCGAGAAGAGGGTGAACCCCGCCGAGCCGACGAGGAACAGGCGGCGGCGGCCGAGGATGTCTCCGAGCCGCGCGCCGGCGATCAGCAGCACGGCGAAGGCCAGCGTGTAGCCGGCGCTCAGCCACTGGATGGTGTTCGCGCCGCCGCCGAGGTCGCGATGGATGGCGGGAGCCGCGACGCCCACGATCGTGGCGTCGAGCAGGTCCATGACGTTGGCCGCCAGCACGACGGCCGCCACGACCCAGCGCAGGCGGTAGGGCCGCGTGCTCGGGGCATCGGCGATGAGGGCAGTGTCCATTGGAGTCCTTAGAGGGGTCGTACGCTCGACGTACAATGTTCGCTACGAACAACGTACGTTACGAACGGCGTACGTCAAACTCCACCGCGGAGGTCGCGGTAATGTCTCTCGCCGGGAGGTCCACCACCGATGAACCCAGCAAGCCGCCACCGCTCGACGCGCGACCGCCCCGCGAAGGCGCCGCTCAGCGAGGAGGCGGTCGTCGACGCGGCCCTGGCGATCCTGAGGTCCGAGGGGCTGGCGGCGGTCACGATGCGGCGGGTCGCGGCGGCCCTGGACACCGGAGCCGCCTCGCTCTACGTCTACGTCTCCGGCCGCGAGGGCCTGCTCCAGGCGATGCAGGACCGCATCTTCGCCACGGTCGAGCTCGAGACCCCGGACCCCACACGCTGGCGCGCCCAGCTCCACGCGCTGCTCGCCCGCATGCACCGGGCGCTGGCCGCCCATCCGGGAATCGCCGCCACGGCCATGGCCGAGCCGCCCACGACCGAGGCGGCCCTGCAACTGGTCGAGAACCTCCTGGGAATCCTGCTCGCCGGCGGGCTCGACCCCCAGGACGCCGCCTGGGCCGCCGACATCTTCGCGCTGCTGGTGAACTACGCCGCCATCGAGGCCGACGTACGGCGCGCCGACCGCCGGGAGCAGGCCGACGAGCTCTACGCGACCTTCACCGGCCTGCCGCCCGACCGGTTCCCTCTGATCACCGCCCACGCCGCGCGGCTCGTCGCGGGCGACGGCGAGGAGCGGTTCCGCGTCGCCATCGACATCGTCATCGACGGCCTGCTCGCCAGGGCCGGCGGCACGACTCGCTGACGATTCGGTACGGGAAGCACCAGAGGGGCTCTCGCTGTTGGACACTGTGACCCCCACGCTGAAAGGCATCACGTGACCGACGGCCCGCTCATCGTCCAGTCCGACAAGACCCTTCTGCTCGAGGTCGATCACGAGTCGGCTGCGGCGTGCCGTAAGGCGATCGCACCGTTCGCCGAGCTGGAGCGCGCCCCCGAGCACGTGCACACCTACCGGATCACGCCCCTGGCGCTGTGGAACGCGCGCGCGGCGGGCCACGACGCCGAACAGGTGATCGACGCGCTGATCAGTCACGCGCGCTATCCCGTGCCCCACGCCCTGCTCGTGGACATCGCCGACACGATGGGGCGCTACGGCCGGCTGCGGCTGGAGAAGCACCCGACGCACGGGCTGGTCCTCGCCTCCTCCGACCGCGCCGTGCTGGAGGAGGTCCTGCGCGCGCGGAAGCTGCAGCCGATGTTCGGCCCGCGGGTGGACGACGACACCGTGGCGGTGCACCCGAGTGACCGCGGCACGCTCAAGCAGGCGCTGCTGAAGATCGGCTGGCCCGCCGAGGACCTGGCCGGCTACGTCGACGGCGAGGCGCACGCGATCGCCCTCACAGAAGACGGCTGGAACCTCCGCGGCTACCAGCGGGACGCGGCCGAGAGCTTCTGGCACGGCGGCTCCGGCGTCGTCGTGCTGCCCTGCGGGGCGGGCAAGACGATCGTCGGCGCCGCCGCGATGGCGCACGCGTCCGCGACCACGCTCATCCTCGTCACCAACACCGTCTCCGCGCACCAGTGGAAACAGGAGTTGCTCAAGCGCACGTCGCTGACCGAGGAGGAGATCGGGGAGTACACCGGCACGAAGAAGCAGATCCGTCCCGTCACGATCGCCACCTACCAGGTCATGACCACCCGGCGGAAGGGCGTCTACACCCACCTGGAGCTCTTCGACGCCCGCGACTGGGGCCTGGTCCTGTACGACGAGGTGCACCTGCTGCCGGCGCCGATCTTCCGGATGACCGCGGACCTGCAGACCCGCCGCCGCCTGGGCCTGACCGCGACCCTCGTACGCGAGGACGGCCGTGAGGGCGACGTGTTCTCCCTCATCGGCCCCAAGCGCTACGACGCCCCGTGGAAGGAGATGGAGGCGCAGGGCTGGATCGCCCCGGCGGACTGCGTCGAGGTACGCGTGACGCTGACCGACTCCGAGCGCCTCGCGTACGCCACGGCCGAGCAGGAGGACCGCTACCGGTTCTGCGCGACGACGCCGACCAAGTCCTCGGTGGTGCAGGCCCTGGTCGAACGCCATCGCGGCGAGCAGACGCTGGTGATCGGGCAGTACATCGACCAGCTCGACGAGCTCGGCGAACGTCTCGAAGCACCGGTGATCAAGGGCGAGACCAAGATCAAGGAGCGGGAACGGCTGTTCGACGCCTTCCGGACCGGCGAGATCTCGGTGCTGATCGTCTCCAAGGTGGCCAACTTCTCCATCGACCTGCCCGAGGCGGCCGTGGCCGTCCAGGTCTCGGGCACCTTCGGGTCGCGGCAGGAGGAGGCGCAGCGGCTCGGCCGGGTGCTCCGTCCCAAGGCGTCCGGCAAGGGCGCCCGCTTCTACTCCGTGGTGGCCCGCGACACTCTCGACCAGGACTACGCCGCCCACCGGCAGCGCTTTCTCGCCGAGCAGGGCTACGCCTACCGCATCATCGACGCCGACGACGTCCTCGCCGACGAGGAGATCTAGAACACCACCCATTGACACGCAACCGCTCGGCTGCATAAGTTAAAGGCAACCAAACGGTTGCCTTTGTTCTGGGGATGACTATGGACGCGGTGTTCAAGGCGCTCGCCGACGCCACGCGCCGGAGGCTGCTCGACAGCCTGAACGGCCGGGGCGGGCAGAGCCTGCGCGAGTTGTGCGCCGACTCCGGCATGACCCGGCAGGCCGTCACCAAGCACCTGGCCGTACTCGAGGCGGCCGGGGTGGTGACGACGGTCTGGCGGGGGCGGGAGAAGCTGCACTACCTCAACGCCGCGCCCATCAACGAGATCGCCGAACGCTGGATCGACCGGTACGACCGCGAGCGGGTGCACGCACTCGCCGACCTGAAGCACGCACTGGAGGATCCTCCGATGAGCAGGCCCGACTTCGTCTACGTCAGCCACATCAAGACGACGCCCGAGCGGCTGTGGCAGGCGCTCACCGACCCGGCCTTCACCCGCCGCTACTGGGGCGTGGAGTTCACCACGGACTGGACCGAGGGCGCGCCGATGACCTGGCGCGAGAGCGGCACCGAGATCAGCGACCCCGAGCAGGTCGTGCTGGTCTCCGACCCGTACCGCCGGCTCGCCTACACCTGGCACACCTTCACCCCGGAGTGGGCCAAGGCGAACGCCAAGACCGACGAGGAGCTGGCCGCGTTCGCGGCGGAACGGCGCTCGAAGGTGACCTTCGACCTCGAACCCTCAGGGCCGGTCGTGAAGCTGACCGTCACCCACGACGGCTTCGAGCCCGGCTCGGCCCTCCTGGACGCCGTCAGCCAGGGCTGGCCGGCCCTCCTGTCCAGCCTCAAGACCCTGATGGAGTCCGGCGAGCCGCTGTAGCGGCTCAGACGCCGAGGACGCCGCCGAGGCCGCGGTTGGACGACCGGGTGGTGTCATAGGCGAGCGGGCAGGCCAGCGTCAGCGTGCGGATCGGCTCGGGAAGCTGGAAGTTGAGCTGCAGGACGTAGCGGTCGGCCCCGCTGAACATCTGGGATACGTAGCCGCCCACTCCCCCGGCTCTGTTGAAAGTCGCGATCTGGGTGTTCTGCCAGTCGGTGACCTGGGCCCGCATATGGTCGAAGTAACCGATCTGACGTTCGTAGGCGTCCAGCATCTCGTAGCCCTGCATCGCGCGCTTGCGGAGGTGGCCGATCAACTGGCCCTGCGGCGTGACCACGTCGATCTTCGGTGTACCGACATATGAATACGGCTTGTTCACCCAGAAAAAGGGCATGCCGTCGGGCCGGGTGACGAGAAGGTCGCGTTTGGCCTGGTCGTTTCGGCGCTGGTTGAGCACCCGCCAGGCCTTCTGCGCGCCGTTGACGCCCTGTTCTGCGACGTTCGCGACCGGCTGGCCGTGCGGATTCCAGATGGTGTACTTCGCCTCGACCGAGAACATCTCCGGCGGCTGGTCGTAAACGAGTACGGGGGAGTTGAAAAGGTCCACGCGCGAAGTGTACGACCCGGGCAGTATCGCGACATCCGAGACACATATTTCATGAGAAATGAAACGGACAAGCGAAAGGGGCGGTCCCAGCAGGACCGCCCCTTCCTGGTGGACCTAGAAGTCCATGCCGCCCGGGTCGGGGGCGGCCGGGGCCGCCTGCTTCTCGGGCTTTTCGGCGATGACCGCTTCGGTCGTCAGGAACAGAGCCGCGATGGAGGCGGCGTTCTGCAGTGCCGAGCGTGTCA
>NZ_JAUEQY010000055.1 GCF_030406325.1 Actinomadura sp. DC4
GCCACGGGCCCGGCGGCACCGCCGGCCGAGGGCGGCCGCGGTTCCGCACCGGCGCAGCCGCGCCCCGAGCAGGCGGCGGACTCGCCGACCCCCCGCTCCGACCAGTCGAAAGGCACCCAGCCCGGGATCCGCGCGGACCAGGGCAACGCCGCGCCGCAGTCGGGCCGCGGCGGCGAACAGCCCGGTCACGGTGGCGAGCGGGTCGACCGCGGCGGCGAGCAGCCGGGCGGCGACGGCGCCTCCGTACGCGACGGCGCGGGACGGCCGTCCGGCGCCTCGGGGCGATCGCCCGACGTGGTGGTCGCGCCCGTCGACGTCGGCCGGGGTACGACGGGACACACGCAGCACGCCGAGGCTCCTCGCACCCTCGACCAGATCCGCCACGACTTCCGTGAGAGCTTCAGCGACCCGGCGTACCAGCGGTTCCTCGAGGACTTCGAGTACAAGCTGCGGCGGCTTCCCGCCGACTCCCCCTGGCACGAGGTCTACCGGCGAATCCCCGAAGAGCTCCTCGCCGCCGTGCACTCCTACACCGGCGGCTGGCACCGCGACATCAACCTGGCCCTGCGCGAGGGACCGGGCCGGCTGCTGTCGGAGAACGCCGCCCACATCGACGCGCTCCGCTCCGCGCTGGACGAACTGCCGGCGTACGAGGGCGTGACCCATCGCGGCGCCGACCTGACCCCCGAGCAGCTCGCCCGGTACAAGCCGGGCGAGGTCGTACGGGAGCCGGCCTTCACCAGCACCTCCGCCGGCCTGCACAGCAGGCTGCCGGGCAACACGCACTTCGTCGTCCTGTCCCGCACCGGCCGGGAGATCGGCCCCCTGCTCAGCCAGGCCGGACACGAACGCGAGATCATCTTCCGGCCCGACACGGAGTTCAAGGTGCTCGGCGTCGAGCGGAAGGGCGGCCAGAACCTCGTCTACCTCAGCGAGGCCGGCGGTCCGACCCCCGGTGTCAGGGGGGAGTCCTCCAAGCCGTTCCGCGTCCTCACCGAACAGGGGCTGTCCGGTGACGGCTACGCCGCCCCTGGACACTGGGGCAGGCACGGAGCCGCCGGTGGCCTGATCAGGCACATCGACGGCACCGGCACGGACCGCTACCTGCTGGCGCAGAACGGGCCGGCGATGCGGTCGAACGTCGGCAAGTGGCAGCTCCCCGGGGGTGCCCTCAACAGCCGGGAGCGGCCCCCCGAGGGTTTCGCCCGGGAGACGACCGAGGAGATCGGGGTCGGGCAGGACTTCCTGGACGCGTTGTCTCTCCAGGGCTTCCACCGGACGGAGGGTCCCAACGGGTGGGCGTACACGGCCATGGCGATCGACTCCCCCACAATGGTCGAGCCCAGGGTCGACGGCGCCGAGACCAGCGCGGCGAAGTGGTTCACGCGCGACGAGCTGGCGGAGATGGCGAGGAACGGCGATCTGCTTCCCGCGCTCGCCGACAGCCTCCCCCAGGTGATCGACCTGTTCCACGGGCACGGCGCGTCCCCGGACGCCGCGACGGCGTCACAGCCCGCGCGGATGGACGGCTACGTCCAGATCGGCGACCAGCGCGGCACCAATCCCGGCGGAACGTTCGTCGACCCGGACGGGGTCAGGTGGTACGTCAAGGCTCCTGCGTCGGACCTGCACGCCAAGAACGAGGTACTGGCCAACGAGCTGTACCGGCTGGCCGGCGTACCGGTGCCCGAGGTCAGGCTGGTCGACCTGAACGGTCATTTCGGCGACAAGCACCTGGGCGTCCAATCCAGGATCATCGACGGCGTCAGTGATCTGCCGCCCCGGCTGGACGATCCGGCGTATCTCGCCAAGCTCCATGACCATTTCGTGGCCACCGCCTGGCTGGCCGACCGCGACGTCGTCGGGCGGAACTTCGAGAATGTGATCACGGTTGGGGACGACCCCGTGCCGGCCGATGCCGGCGGGGCGCTGTTGTACAAGGCCATGGGTGATCCCAAAGGGGACGGTTTCACCGACCACGTCGGCGAGATCGACTCCATGCGCGACCCCTCGGTGAACCCCCACGCCGCCAAGGTCTTCGAGGGCGTCACCGATGCCCACCTCAAGTCGGGCGTCTCCAAGATCATGTCGGTCAACGACCGCGTGATACGCGAGGCGGTCGACCGCATGGACCTCCCCCCTCACGAGGCGGCGCTTCTCAAGGACCGGCTGATCGCCCGGCGGCAGGATCTGATCGACCGGTTCGGGTGGCCGGACCCGCCGGACGTCTCCTCCCACCGTCCAGCACCGGGCCACCGGGCTCCGATGCTCGATGTCCTCGCGGGCGAGCATTCCGCCGCCCATGACGCCGCCCATGCCGCGTCGGCCGCGCACGAAGCCGGCCTGCGGCATCTCGGCCTGGACGACCTCGGCCCGGACTTCCACAGCACGCCCGAGGACCGGCAGGCGATCCGGGACCACTTCGGCGAAGAGCGGTTCGAGGAGCTGAAGCACGACCTGTGGCGGACGCAGGCCCGGCTCGACGCGGGGCACCCTCATGGCCGCCCGGACGTCGGCTGGGACCCCATCCTCCGCCGCATCCCGATCGAGGACCAGGTCGCGCTGCACTACTACACGACCAGCGAGGAGCTGAACGGCGCGATGCGCACGGGCGACCTCGCCGCCCTCGAGCACTTCGCCCCCGTGATCAAGGGCATGGTCTCGGCCCTCAACGAGATGCCGCAGCACAGCGGGCTGGTCTTCCGCCGGATCTACCTCGAGCCGCACCAGCTCCACCACCTCGACGTGTACCGGCCGGGGACGGTCCTCCGCGAGCCCTCGTTCATCAGCTCCTCCGACGACCCGAAGCTCAAGGTCGGCGGGAACATCGAGTACGTCATCGAGTCCCGGACCGGCCGGATCGTCGCCCCGCACCTGCACGCACGGCCGCAGGAACGTGAGGTGATCTTCACTCCGGACCGCCACTTCCTCGTCCTCGACTCCGAGGAGATCCCCGGCGGCAAACGGGTCTACCTGCGCGAGCTCGTCAACGTGGAGGAGCCGCTGCCCCGCACGCTCCGCGAGGCCGACCCGCTGCCGGAGACCTTCTTCAACCTCCACCCCGGGTCCCAGCACGGCGCCCCCGCCCCGACGTCGCACATCGCGGACGTGCTCAACGGCAGGCACGACGATCCACCGCCCGCGGCCGGGGTCTCCCACGGTCAGCCGGACGCGCCGGGGTATGACGTCACCCGCGAGCTCGCCGGCCGGCACGGCGCGGAGACCGTCGAGGCGGCGACCGCGAACGTCCACCGCCATGCGGATGGCCCCTGGCAGGGCGCCTACCAGCGGATCCCCACCGAGGACCTCGTCTCCTCCCGGCTGTTCGCCCAGTCCGACCACCGGCCGATCAACGAGGCGCTGTACGGAGGCCACGAGGACGCGCTGGCCCCGTACACCGAGCAGGTCCGTACGCACGACACGGTGCTGGAGCGGATGCCCACGTACGAGGGGCCGGTGCACCGGGTCGTCGACCTCGACCCGGCGCGGCAGGCGCGGTACCGGCCGGGCGAGGTGGTCCGCGAGGCCGGATACGTCATCGCCTCGGGCAACCCGCACGAGCAGTTCCACGGCAACACCGAGTTCGTGATCGAGTCGCGGACCGGACGGCTCGTCGGCCCCGCGATCACCGAGCACGTCCTCGACCATGAGGTGCACTTCCGTCGCGACACCCCCTTCGAGGTCACCCACGTCGAGGACCGGCCGGACGGTGGGCGCACCATCCATCTGCGCGAGGTGGACGGCACCGCCGGGACGCCCGTCTCCGAGGGAACACACGCCGAACACCCGCCACAGGCGCGGCCGGTCGCGGCAGGCGCTGCGCACGAGGTGCACCACGTCCGCAGCACCGATCTGAACCCCGACACCCGTACGCCGCTGCTGCCCACACACGACGCCGCGGCACTCGGTGTACTCCGTGGTGAGCACTCGAACACGCTCGCCGAGGGCGAGGCGCTGCACGCCTCCCAGTGGGCCCATCTCCGCGGCTCCGCGGAGGCCGCCCCGCTCACCCGCGAGCACGCGTTCGAGAGCGCCTCGACGGTCGAGGTGCGGCGGCTCAGCGTGACCAGCACGGACCATCCCGTACGAACCGTCACCGAGTTCACGCTCAAGCTCCGTTTCCAGGCCGACCCGTCGATGACGCCGCACGACGTCATGCGCGCGCAGTCGAACATCCTCGACGCCGCCGACCTGGGCTTCAACCACCAGCACCGGATGCCCGACGGCTCCCAGCCCCACCTGCGCGTCGAGTTCGAAGAGGTGCCGCCACCGGCGGGAGACGACGTCGTACGGCTGCTGCCGGGCAACGGCACGCTGCCCGGCGAACGGCCCGGCATGCTCCGGCTGTACGCCGACATGGATCCGGTCGTCGTCGTCCACGAGCTGGGTCACCACCTCGGCCTGGAGCATGAGTACATCGACGGCAGCGCCGGCGCCGAGACGCTCACCGCGCCCGGGGTGGCCCGCGACGCCAGCGCGATGGGCAGCGGCCGCCGCTTCTGGGCGGACCACGACCTCGTCATCGACCACAACGGCAACGCCGTGCCCGGTCTCGCCGGCCTCCGCGACCGGCACTTCGTCGCGCTGCACGACGCCGCCGCCCACGCCACCGGGGAGGCACGCGGGGAGGCGCGTCCGGCGGTGCCCGCCGAGCACGCGGCGCCACGCGGCAACCCGGACATCTCGCGCAACCTGCCGGACCACGTACGTGACCTGGCCGGCCGTACGCACGAGGACGGCCGACCGGTGTTCCCGCCGGAGGGCCGGGACCCGATCGAGCACGCGATGCTGCTCGACCGGATGGACGCCCTGTTCGGCGACGACGTCCCGCCGGGTGAGATGACGCTCGGCCACCTGCGCTACACCGAGGCGCTCACGGACGCCGCCCGGCGGCTGTACGAGACCGCGCCCGACTTCTCGTTCCGCACCGCCGACCTGCGCGGACTGCGACATCTCGCGGACGTTCTCGGGGCGGCCCCGGACGGTGCCCTCCCCCATGCCGAGGTCCTGCACGACCTCGCCCGCGACGCGCTCGGCCTGGATCCGGCGCCGCACGACGTCGAGGGACTGACCTGGCTCGCCGAGCACCTGCGGGACATGGGCGGCCGGCGCGCGCTCGAGCCGCCCCACGAGGCCCTGCGCCGGGCGGCGGCGGACCGGCTCGGCACCCTGCCGAGCGCGGAGGCGACCCTCCGCGCGGTCCACGAGATCGTCGAGGAGGAGCGAAACGCGGCGCGCGACCCGTACGCCGCCCACCAGCACTCGGCGGACCAGCGGCACTTCCCGCCGGCCGATGACGAGCCCGCCGACGCCCGGCCCTACGACAGCGACGCCATCGAGACGTTCCGGCGGGAGCTTCTCGACATCGTGCGCGTCGAGGCACAGCGTCAGGGAAGGTCAGAGCCCGAGGTGCTGCAGCAGTTCGTCATCCAGCGCGCGCTGGCCCGCATCTTCGAGGCCGACCCCCACGACTGGATGCTGAAGGGCGGGCAGTCGATGCTCGCCCGCTACCCCGACGCCCGGCCCAGCTCCGACATCGACCTCGTCCGCCTGTCGGGCAGCACGGACCCGGACCACATGGCGTCGACCTACAAGGCGGCGCTCGGCCGGGACTTCGGCGACCACCTGCGTTTCGTCGAGCACTCCAGAACCGAGCTCCGCAATGAGGGGGTCCGGGTCGAGCACCTCGTCCTGCTCGGCGACAAGGAGGTCATGCGCCTCAGCGTCGACCTCGCCACGGAACGCTCACGGGGGATGTGGAAGGAACCGGACGTCATTCCGTTCCCGGACCACGTCAACGAGCCCGACCACATCGCGCACCTGCCCGAGCTGCGGGCCATCTCCCTGCAGGACACGCTCGCGCACAAGGTCGCCGGGATGTACGCCCACGGCCGGCGGGACGCCGAGACCAAGTGCGTCAACTGTGAGTACACCGGCGAGGGACGTTACGCCTGCGCGGCCGGCGACCTGCCGTACCGCGTCCAGGACCTGGCGGACGTCCTTCTCATGGCGCTCAACACGCGCTGGGACGGCCCCGACACGTACGCGATGCTCCACGAGGAGATGGCCTGGCGGCTCGAGCAGGGCGAACCCCAGCTGATCCCGGACCGGTTCGAGGTGCCCAACCCCGACTGGCATTCGAAGTTCGAGCAGCTCGCGCTCTCCACGCCGAGGCAGCCGCTGCAGTCACTGCGTGACGCCATCCCCCTGGCCCACGCGTTCCTCGACCCGCTTCTGGGCCCCGAGCCGCCCCGCGGCCACTGGGACCCGCACCGGCTCCGGTGGGTCGATCCGGGCGAGCCGCCGCACATGGACACCGGGCACGCGGACCAGCCGGTCCACGTCCCGGCCCCGCATCCGCGGCCGGCACCCGACACACCGGGCGTACGGCGGGTCGAGGCCACCGGGCACGGCGAGCCCTCGACGCACTACGCCGAGCAGGCGATGATCGACAAGTGGGACGGCCTGGCCGCCCACGACGGTCGGCCGCACAGCCTGGACGCCCAGCTCGCCGAGCTCAAGGCGCGGACGGACCTGCCGATCGAGGCCAAGCTGCAGTTCGTGCAGCGGCAAATCATGGCCGAGGCGGGGTACGAGCTGACCCCCGTGCACAGCATGGACAGCAAGAACCTGCGGATCTACGCCTACCAGAGCGGTGAGATCTACAGCCACGTCACGGCGCTCATGGTGGACCCGGGGACGACGATCGAGATCGCCTACCGGCCCCACCGTACGTGGAACACCTTCCGCTGGGAGGCCCACCAGAACCACGTCGCGTACCTGGACCGGCCGCCGCGCGGCGTCACGGCCGTCCAGGCCAACGCCGTCGCGATGTGGCGCAGCTCCAAGGGCCTGCCGACCCACGGCATCGACCACGCCGAGATCACCGGCGACCTCATCGACATCCACGCCCAGCCGCTCAGGGACGCCCTGGGCCTGCGCGACAAGCTGATCGACTACGGCGTCGACCCGAGCCGGATCAGGCTGGCCCACGCCGACGCCAGCCAGGGCCACCACTACAGCGAGACCCGGTGGACGCGTTCCCACCTGCACGCCCTGGACGCCATCCGGAGCGCTCCGGAAGAGGCGCGGCAGGCCATGGTCGACGCGATGCGCGGCCGGGACGAGACGGCCGCCACCGCTCGTGAGGCCCGCGCCCAGGACGTGATCGACCGCCTCCACGAGGCGAACGCGCGCCCCGGCGACCGGACCGGGGACGGCGCTCCCGCGGCGCGCAAGAAGTACGCGCTCCTGTGGATCCGCGACACGCGGAACCAGCCCGTGGGCGGGCGGCACGGCCCGCACCTGGACACGCGCCCGGAGATCGTGCGGCAGACCATCGAGACGCTGCGCGCGAACGACCCCGACCGGCGGATCGTCCTGCTGGGCGACGACCTGTTCGCGCGCCGCCCCGAGCTCCGCGAGCAGTGGGACGACGAAGGGGTGCTCGACGGCGTCGACGCCCACACGCTCGTGAAGTTCTGGGATGCCGCGCGGAACGGCGGGACGCCGCTGAGCCTCGGCGAGCAGGGCCTGTTCTTCCACCGGTTGAACGCCGAGTCCGACATCGTGCAGATCGGCGTCGAGAGCGGGGCGCTCGAACTGCCCGCAATGCTGGGCGTGCCGACGGTGTACTTCGAGGCTCGCGAGCACGACGGCAACAAGGGCAACCGCTGGCAGCTCTACTGGCAGCCATGGGAGTACGGCCGTACCGAGACGCTCATCGGCGGGGACGGCAACCCGGTCTTCGACGCCTCCGCCCGGCCGGTCTCGGCGTTCCGCGGCACGGGCGACACGCGTCCCGCGCCGCTCTCCCAGATGAAGCGGGTGCTGTTCGGACCCGACCTGCCCGACCCGACCAACCGGCGTTCGCGCCCCGTGGCCGTCTATGACCTGGCGAAGGTCGGCGTGACCGCGGACCGCATCAACCGCCTGGTCAGCACCGGTGAGATCGACGGCTGGCCGAAGCGGCTCGGCCGCAGCGCCGGAATGGACGCCAGCAAGTGGAGCGCCTGGACCGAGCGCGACTGGGCCAAGAGCCGGTACTTCGCCGAACAGCTCCACCACTGGGTGCGCAGCGACGCGGCCACGCCGGAGGAGGCCGGCCGGAAGTGGCAGGCCATCCGCCTCACGCTCGACGGCGTGCTGGAGCCGGACTTCCATCTCGACTATGAGTACGACGGCGTCGCGGTCACGCACCCGTACTTCCTGTTGCACACCGACCCCTACCTGAATCCCCCCGACCTGGCGAAGATCTCCGAGGCGTACGGCGCCGCGCCGCACGAGCGCCGCGACTTCGTCGCACAGACGCTGAAGGGGCTCTTCGACACCCCCGAGTTCCGTCAACGGGTGGTGGAGGACCTACGGCGCTTCAGGCTCGAGCCGCACGAGATCGACGACCTGCGCGAGGCCATCGCGGAGGTGGTCGCGCCACAGGCCCCGGACCACAACATCAGGCCGTACACCCCGCCGGACGCCCACGGAACGGGGCTCGCCGACGCCGCCGGGCACCCGCCGTACGCGGACCGGCTGGACACGCCGGTCGCCGGCGGGCATCCGACCGCCCGCGAGGTGCTGGACGGGTTCGACCCGCACCGGGCCGGCGAGCTGCCGGACATGTCCGCGGGCGAGGCCGCCGACCACATCCGGGCGCACGCCGCCGACCGCCCGTGGCTCGCCGACGCCCTGGGCCACGACCCGGCCGTGCAGCGGGTCTACGCGGTGGTCGACCAGGCCAAGGGGCACATCCTCGAACGTCATGGCCCCTTCGCCGACGAGGCGCTGCTCGAGCGTCGCGTCACCCACCTGGAGGATCCGGCCCAGCTCGACCCGGCCGACCGCGCGCGGGCGGTCGACGCGTTCGCCGACCGCGTCCACCGCTGCCCCGACACCGCGACGGCGATCACGGACCCGGTGGCCTTCGCCGCCGCCTACGCACGTGCCGTCGAGCATCCGGACGTACGACGCGCGCTGGACGCTCCCTACGACCCGGACTCACGGCCGGGCCGGGTGTCCATCCCGCTGAGCGACCTGCTCGGCCCCGACGGTCACCTCTACTGCGCCGGGTTCCGGCTGGAGCCGGTCGACGGCAGCCTGCAGACCGCCTGGGACAACCGGGCCGCGTGGGTGAACGCCCACCGCGAGGGCCGCGTCCCGGACGTGCCCGAGCCCGTCGCCACGCCGGTCTCGACCTTCCGGTTCGCCACCGTGGAGTTCTTCTTCACCGCGAACGCCGAGGGGAACGGGTACGAGATCACCACGATGTTCGTCGAGCCCGGACCGCGGGAGGTGACCGATGCCTGAGCGGTACGCCACGCTGTTCGGGGTGACCGGCACCTACTGCCACCCGGAGGCCGACGAGGAGGCGTACGGCGCCCTGCGCCGGCTCGCGGGGCGCGCGAACGACGCACCGATGGCGCTTTTCAAGGAGGAGCTGCGCCGGGCTCTCACGCATCCGGAGGAAGTGCCGGAGGAGGCGCTTTACCGTGAGGTGCAGTACGGCGACGGCGGCGCGGCGGAGTTTCTCCGGCGGCTATGGCGTGATCTTTATCCGGAAGAACCGACTCCCACGCCAGAAAAGAGATGAACGCTACGCGTTCCACCGAATTCTTCCGACGATTTCCGCGGCGATTTCCAGGCCGAGTTCGTCGTCGGATTTCGCGTCGTCCAGCGCCGGAGCGACTTTATGCCGCACCTGGGCGACCTCGTCGGGGAGCACCAGTGCCGCATAATCTCTCAGGTTGCGCGGCGAGAGCGATCGGGGCTCGACGTCCGGCAGAAAGTAGTGCACGAATTCCGGGCCGGTCGCCGGGAAGCCGTACCGCTCCGCCACCGCGGCCAGGTCCGCGTGGATCGCGCGCAGGCCGACGAGGTCCTGCTGGACGGCCGAGGTGAGCGCCCGCTGCACCTCCGCGTGCTCGGCGAAGTCGGCCAGGATGTCGAGGATCGTCCGGTGAGGCGTCGTCACGGGGACGCCTCGTACGGACATCACCTCGTCCTCACGCAGGGACGACACGTGAATCGTCGTGGCGCGGGGCGCGACGCGGCCGGCCGGCGCGGTGAAGACGATCGAGCGGCCCACGCCCGTGAGGCCGTGCAGCTGCCCGGCCGACCGGTGGGACAGGACCGCGTCGCGTTCGGGCCGCGCCGGGCGCTCCCACCGGAAGAGGTCCGGCGCGATCGCCAGCCAGGCGGCGTAGGGAAAGGCGTGCATCGGGCCGAGCGGGCTGCCGACGAGCTGATGAACGCCCCAGTCCAATTCGGTGACGAGAGCGGCCTGCCCAAGATGCGCGAGAGCCTGCTCATCGACGCCCATCTTTTTCGCCTGCGCCGACGTAATGAGGCCCTGTTGCCGAGAGGCCTCGAGCGACAGCCTGTAAAACTGCTCTTCCCACATATCCCCTCCGTTGAGAAAGTCAACGTGAGCTACAGCAGCGGCGATTCCACTGGTATGGTTGGCAGGTCAGGCAGCGATCCGACCCACGAATTGACGCTTGAATGATAAAGGAAGTGTATCCCATGCCAGGCTCGCACAATGCCGGCGCTCCGGGGACGCCACGAATTCATTACGCCCCGGACGACGATTCGGCGTTGACCGTGTGGGCGGACGGCGGCGCGCACCTGGAGACTGACGCGCGCGCCTGGACCGCGCGGGTGGAGACCGCCGTGTGGGACCGCCTGACGAGCGCGCTGGAGGCGCCCCCGGCCGAGGAGTGGCCGGACGCGTCGTTCTCGGTGACCCGGGAGACCGCCGCGTCCCTCACCGTCCTCGACGCCCTCGTACGCCAGGTGAGCGGAGGCGCGATCCGGTCGACCCCGAACGCTCTGCCGTGGGTGACGCACGAGACCGTCACGGAGGGCCCGGAGCCGGAGGCCGCCACCGACGGCGCCGCGGCCTTCGGGACCGTACGCGGACGGCCCGGCTACGTACTGGCGGAGGCGGACCGGACGTTCGCCGTCTTCGGCGTGCCGGGCGGCGAGCCACTGGGCCGCTCGACCACCGCGGGCCGGCCGGCGCACGCGATCGCGCTGGGCCGGGTGGGCGCGCGCGAGGTGCTCGCCGCCGGCGGGGACGACGGTGTGATCAGGGCCTGGGACGTCGGCACCGGCAGCGAGATCCACGCACGGGGCGGCCCGGTGGGCCCGATCCGCGCGGTGGCGACCGGCGCGCGCGACGTGGCCTTCGCCGTCGGCTCCGACGGTCACGTGTGGATCTGGCGCACCGGCGACGGCGCGGAGCTGGGCGCCATCACGGGCTGGGAGGGCGCCTTCAACGACGTCTGTTCCGCCCGGGTCGCCGACCTCGACCTCGTCGCGGCGGGCGGGGACGACGGCGTCGTCCGGGTGTGGAACGTCGGCGATGGCACCAGCGTCCGCTCCCTCCGCGGCCACGCCGGATGGGTCGCGTCCGTCGCGATGCTCGGCCTCGGCGACCAGGGCCTGGTGGCCTCCGCCGGCGCCGACCGGACCGTACGCGTGTGGGACCTGGCGACCGGCGACGAGCTGCAGGCCCTCACCGGCCACACCACGGGGGTGACCGGGCTGGCGTTCGTCGTCCTGGCCGGGCGCCCCGCCGTGGTGTCCTGCGCGCTGGACGGCTCTGTACGGGCCTGGGACGTGACGACCGGAACCCCTCTTTACTCGGCGCCCGCCGGCGACTGGCCGGCCGCCCTCGTGACCGCGCCGGTCGACGGCCGCACCGTGGTCGTCCACACCGCCGACGGCGCCGTGTGCGTACGGGACGCGGCCACCGGCTCGGTTCTGCGCACACTGAATTCCGCCGGTCCGGGAGCGTGCGCGGTCGCCGTTGCTCGCGTCGAGGACCGCTCCGTCGTCGCCGTCGGGCACCAGGACGGTGCCGTCCGGCTCTGGGACGCCGCCGACGGCACGCCGCTCCAGGCCCTGGAGACCGGCGACGGCGCGATCATCTCGGTGGCGTTCGGCACCGCCCAGGGCCATCCGGTGCTGGTCTGCGGCACCGACACCGGCGCCGTGCGGATTCACGACGCGGTCACCGGTGCCGAGACACAGGCCCTGACCCCGCACACGGACGAGATCGTCGCCCTGGACCTGGCCTCGGAGGGCTCGGGCGGCATCCTGGTGTCCGCCGGTGCCGACCGCACCGTACGCACCTGGGACGCCCTCACGGGCGTGCCGCTGCGGCGGCTGCACGGGCACGACGGGGAGATCACGGCCGCGGCGGCGGGGCGACACGTGATCGCCTCCGCCGGCGCCGACGGCACCGTGCGCACGTGGGAGCCGGTGACCGGCCGCCCGCTGCTGACGCTGCGCGGCCCGGCGTCGCCGGCGTGCAGGCTCCTTTTCACCGCGCTCGGCGACCGCACTCTGCTCGCCGCCGGACACCGCGACGGCACGGTGACGGTCTGGGACGCGGGTACGGGCGAGCCGCTCGTCACCCTGCCCGGCGCCGGCGCCGGGGTCCGCGCCCTGCACGCCCACGCGGCCGGCGAGGAGACCAGGGTGCTCGAGGTGGGCTACGACGACGGCACCGTGCACGGCCGGCGCCTGCCGGACGGCGAGACCCTCCACGAGACGACCCTGCCCGACCCCCCGCTGGCGATCTCCTCCGCGCCCCCCGACACCCTCTACGTCGCCGGCGCGAGCGGACTGACCGAGCTGACCGTGTCCTAGACGGGCTCCGGTCCCTGGTCTCCGGCCACCCACGGGCGGCCCTCGGAGAACGACACCGCCAGTGGCGTCTGGGCGACCTTGGCCTCGTCGGTGAGCTCGCCCTCCGGCAGGCGCCACACGCGTACGGTGCCGTCCTCGGTGGCGACCGCCAGGGAGTTCCCCTCGAAGCGCATCGCGCGGACCGGGCCGTCGTTGCCCGGCAGGAGCGCGACCTGGGCGCCGGTGGCGGGCTCCCAGACCCGTACGACGCCGTCGTAGCTCGCCGAGGCCAGCAGGCCCTCGCCGAACGCCAGCGCGAACACCGGATGGGTGTGGCCGTGGATCGCCAGCAGTGGCCCGCCGGTCGCGGCGTCCCACGTGCGCACCACCCGGTCGTAGCCGGCGGAGGCGATCACCACACGCTCGCCCGTACGGCCCGTCGCCACCGCCGTGACGCCCGCGAGGTGGCCGCGCAGCCGGGCCAGCGGCGCGCCGGACGGCGCGTCCCAGGTGCGCACGGCGCCGTCCGCGCCGCCGGAGACGAGGAGGTCGCCGTCGAGCGCCAGGGCGAGCACCGGCGCGGTGTGCGGGGTCAGGACCTGGAGTTCGCGGCCGTCGCCGACGTCGTGGACCCGTACGGTGCCGTCGTCCGTGCCGGAGATGAGCCCGCCGGGCCCGAACGCGACCGAGGTGACCGCGCCGTCCGTGCCGGGGATCGTCCGGGCGAGCGTCCCGTCGTTCCAGACGCGCAGCGAGCCGTCCTTGTGGCCCGCGGCGACGACCCAGCGGCCGCCGGCCGTGGTCGTGGCCACACCGGTGGGTACCGACCCCGAGGTCAGCGTGGCGATCGGCGCGCCGCTGACGGCCTCCCACAGCCGCACGGAGCCGTCCTCTCCGGCGGTGACGACGGCCGGTCCCTCGCCCGTGCGGACGAAGGCGACGTCGGTGAGCCAGCCGCTGTCCGCCGGCCGGACGGCCAGCGGCTCGCCGGTCGCCGCGTCCCAGGTGCGTACGGTGCCGTCAAGCGAGCACGAGGCGACCAGCCCGCCGGGCGACAGCGCCACGCCGGTGACGCTGCCGGTGTGCCCGGTCAGGGCGTGGCGTTCGCCTCCCCCGACCGGGTCCCACAGTCGTACGACCCGGTCCGCGCCACCGGAGGCCACGGTGTCGCCGGTCAGGGCGACGGCGTTGACCCAGCCGGTGTGGCCGCGCAGCGTGGTCGCGGGTCCTCCCTCGGCGTCCCAGAGGCGGACGTTCCCATCGTCGCCGCCGGCGCAGATGAGGTCGCGGTCGCCGACGCGGGCGTGGCGGACGCTCGTGAGCGCGCCGTCGTACACCGAGCGCGCCCCGAGGTCGGCGGCGTCTCCCCCGGCCCACAGGCGCACCTCGCCGCCGGCCGCCGCGAGCACGAGTGCCCGCCCGCCGGCCTCGGCCGCCGCCACCCCGGCGACCGGGGCGCCCGGCCCCGTCCTGGCGTGCAGCACCTCACCCGTACGCGCGTCGCGTACGCGGATCACCCGGTCGTCGCCGGCCGTGGCGAGCAGGTCGCGGCCGAGGGCCGCCGCGCGGGCCGGCGTACGGCCGGGGATCGCGGCGCCCAGCGGCGTACGGTCCGGGAGCGCGAAGATCCGTACCTCGTCCCCCACGACGACGGCGGCGGGACGGCCCTCGACCGTGCCGAACGCCGCCGCGCCCGACTCGACGCTCGCGGGCTCGGCCACTTCGGCCTCCCGCGCGCGGTCGTGCACGAGGTCGGGAAGCTCGTCGGCGGTGGACCGGAGCGCTCCGCCGCCGACCTGACGGACGAGCGCGTCGAGGACGCGGAAGACCGCGCCGAGCGCGGGGTCGTCCCAGCCGAAGGACAGGGCTCCGAGAGGTTCGACGGTCAGCTCGCGGAGCGGGTCGCCCGGCGGCACCGGCGCGGGCTCGATCGCCGGGAAGCCGGATCGCTCCAGGTCATCGGCCAGCCGGGACCACACCGCCCGCTCGATCCGCGCCGTCCAGACCCGGAGGCCGGTCACGCCCCGGTGTTCGAGCCGGGCGCCGCCGTCCGGCCCCACCGTTAGCGCGAAGCGGCCCAGCGGGCCCGCGGCGGCTCCCGACCGGTAGGCGATCTGAACGGCGCCTGCAGCGGCCATGCGGTCGCACTCCCCCAAGTGGTGATGGCGTGGTCCGGTCGTCATAGTACGGCGAGCGCCGGCCGGGCATCCCGCGATGGCGCCCGCAACAGGTCTTATCTCCATCGAAGCGGCGGATCGCCCGTTACGATCGTGCCCGTGGCCGAAGCTCCCCCCTCTCACGCGGCATCCCGGCGCAGGCCGAAGGTGCTGCTCGTGATCGTGGCGGGCCTCGTCGTCCTGACCGCGGTCACGTGGGCCGCGGGCGGGCTGAAGGCGCAGCCGAACGGGCCGGTCGCCGCCAAGCCGGGAAGCATCGTAGGCCAGGGCCTGTTCGACGTCCAGATCATGGACGCGCGCGCCGGCCAGATGAAGATCAACACCTTCGACACGCCCGCGAACCTCCTGGTCGTACGGATGCGCGTCACGAACCTCGGCGACAAGTCCTTCGGCATCTCCTCCTTCATGAGCGGCGTCTCCGCCGAGCCTCAGCACGGAAAGTACGTCGCGCCCGACTGGATCCGCTCGCAGGGCTACGCCGGCAGCGCCGTCGTCAGCACGATCCACCCGCGGCTGCCGGTCGTGGTCCAGCTCGTGTGGGTGCTCGGGAACTCCGCCGCGCCGCGTACGGCGACCGTGGCCCTGCGCACGTGGGAGTACGGCCAGAGCTTCACCACGGACGAGTACTACTGGAGCGTGACGAAGCAGTCGCCGGTCAAGGCCGAGGTGGCCGTTCCGGTACGCCTGGGGGCGACGTCGTGAGCGTGGGACGGAAGGTCGTCGCCGGCGTGCTGACCGCGGGCCTGATGGCGCTGGCGATGTGGCTGTACACCTTCAAGCCGCACATCGAGGCCGGGGAGCAGAATCCGATCACCAGCAGCGGCCGCCTCGGTTCGGTCGTCGACAACCGCGTCTTCAGCGTCAAGGTCGACCGGGTCGACGTGGCGCGCTCACTCACCAAGGCGTCGTCGTTCTCTGGGCCCGAGGTCACGCCGAGCATCGGCCTCTTCCTGATCGTGCACGCGAACATCAAGAGCAACCACAAGCCGTTCCAGCCCGGTCACGTCCGGCTCGTCACCGGAGGCGGCCTGTCCTACGACGAGAGCGGCCGGGCCGCGCTGCCGAGCACCACCGACGACTACCAGCCGATGCTGTGGGCGCCCGCGACGTACATCTTCGAGCTCCCCAGGGACCGCCTCGCCGGCGCGCGGCTGATCATCGGCGAGTCGGCCTTCCTCAACCAGCTCAGCGCGGAGACCTCGATCGACCTGGGCATGAGCGGTGACCGGGCGGCACAGCTCAGCACTCATCCGGCCACGACGTACACCCTGAAGACGCCATGAGCCACGACCCGATGGAATGGACCGTACGGGACCCTCTCGAGGAGACCGTGCCGGACCCGGTCGTGCGCAGGCGGCGGATGAGCGACGGCCGGCGCCGCGCGATCGAGCTGATCGCCGTGGTCGTGCTCGTCCCCTCGCTGCTCGCCGCCGAGTGGGTCGACAACCGGCACCAGTCGCGGGGCTACCAGACGCACGAGCGGGTCACCGTCGTCCCCCGGGGCGGCACCGGCACGCTCGGGCACATCCGGCTACGCCTGCTCGGCCGCGACGCGACGGGCTCGCCGAAGAGCGACATCGCCGGCGCGGTGGCCGTCAAGCTCGTCGTCCAGGCCAGGCCGCTCGACGCCACGGCGGTCAAGGGCGTCGGCACGCTCGGCTTCACGGTGCGCGACCAGGCCGGGCACGTCTGGTCGGCGTTCGGGTCGACGGACCGGGACAACGCGCCCGCCGTCGGCGCGGTGGCCCAGGTGACCGTCACCGCCGACGTGCCGGCGCACCTGGTCAGCTCGGTCGTGCTGGAGGCGCGACCCGGGGGGCTGGTGGCGTCGAGAGGTGCGGCGCCGACGCAGGTTCTGAGGTTCGCCCACTGACCCGTGCCACGACGAGGTCGAACGCCGCGGCCATCAGGCACACGCGCAGTATCTGGTGGACCAGGTCGATGCCGAAGCCGATGGTGTCGAGCCGGATCATCCACCAGTCGATGGGGTGCGGGCCGAGCAGGACGTACGCGCCGCGCTGGGCGAGCGGCGCCAGGTCGTCCAGGCCGGTGAACAGCACGCAGAACACCGCGAAGGGCAGCAGTCCGGCGCGGACCACCATGCGGAAGCCGTAGAAGGTCGGCAGCCACTTGTCGCGCCACTCACGGGTGATGACCTCCCACGGCGTGTGCGGGCGGTCGAGGCCGCTGGCCGACCGCAGCCGCCGCCCGACCCTACCCTCGCCGAACGCGGTCTCCTCGTCGGCGTCGACCCCGAGGACGACACCCGCGATCACGAGCCAGACCAGGCTGCCGAGCACGGCCTCCTTGAACGAGGGCCACAGGAGGTCGAACCAGCCGAACGCCGGGCCGGTGAGGTCGCCGAGCCAGCTCCAGAAGACCCGGTTCGTCAGCCAGTCCGTGAACGAGCCACGGGCCTTGTTCACCGTGAAGAGGCCGAAGAGGGTCCAGTTGACCTCGCAGAACGCGACCGCGATGCCGCCGGCGCGCGACCACTTCGGCTCCATCCAGCGCTCGGCGAGGAACTTCAGCGCAAGGAACCCGGCGGTGATCGCGATCGCGACGTAGACATGGTCGCCGAGCGCGATGATCGACTTCATCGCGTCGAGCTGGCCGCTGATGCCGCCCTGGGCGTTGCCCCGGCCCGCCGCGCTCTGCTCGAAGGCCTTGGCGTCGTCGGTGAACCAGTTCCAGGCCAGGTAGAAGATCATGAACGGCAGCAGCGCGCGGGTGAGGGCGTCGAGGATGCCCTCCTCTTCGGCCGCCGCCCACGAGGTCAGGGACTCGTTGAGCTCGCGCTTCTTCACCGCGGGCAGGCCGTCCTTGACGCTGTGCAGCATCGCCACGGTGACGCCGAGCGAGACCATCACGATCAGGCCGATCACGAGGATCGGCACGGTCACGTGGTGCAGGCCGAAGTGGTATCCCCCGAGGAACAGCAGGTAGCGCAGCGCCTGGCCGATCGTGAACCAGAGCATGAGCGGCACCGCGAACCGCCCGGCCAGCCGGAGCGTGGTCCACGGCAACGTCACGGGGGACAAACGGAGCACAGTACGCGATCGTAACGGCTCACCGCCCTGGCCGTGGCGCTACGGACGGGCTGCCCGTACAGCGCGGATCCCGCCGCCCCGTCAGCGGGACGGCGGGATCCGGTGGTGCCTTCGTCAGAGCGCGACCTTGACGTTGGCGATCTCGCCGGTCTGGGCCGTCACGTTGGAGTCGATGCTGACCCCGCCGGGCGCGAGGACGCGTACGGTCCAGTCACCCGGTGCGGCGAAGAAGCGGAAGATGCCCTCGTCGCTGGTCACGACCTCGCCGGTGAACTCACCGGTCGAGTCGAGCAGCCGTGCGTACGCGCCGGGCACGACGGTGCCTCCGCGTTCGACGGTGCCCTGGATGACCGCCTCGTTGGCCAGGTCCACCGTGGCGGGCAGGCTCGCCGTCTGAGCCGGAGCCCCGCAGCCGTCCGTCATTTCGCCTCCCCAAGCTCGATCGGCACGCCGACGAGCGATCCGTACTCGGTCCATGATCCGTCGTAGTTCTTCACGTCCGGCAGGCCCAGCAGCTCGTGCAGGGCGAACCAGGTGTGCGATGAACGCTCGCCGATGCGGCAGTAGGCGATCGTCGCCTTCGACAGGTCAACGCCCGCCTCTTCGTAAAGCTTCCGCAGCTCCTCGTCGGAGCGGAACGTGCCGTCGTCGTTGGCCGCCTTGGACCAGGGGATGTTGCGGGCGGTCGGGATGTGACCGCCGCGCTGCGCCTGCTCCTGCGGCAGGTGCGCCGGCGCGAGCAGCTTGCCGGAGAACTCGTCGGGCGAGCGGACGTCGACGAGGTTCTTGTTGCTGATCGCCTCGACGACCTCCTCGCGGAAGGCGCGGATCGAGGAGTCCTGCTCCGTGGCGGAGTAGGAGGTCTTCGGCCGGGACGGGACGTCCTCGACCAGGTCGCGGGAGTCCAGCTCCCACTTCTTGCGGCCGCCGTCCAGCAGCTTGACGTTCTGGTGGCCGTAGAGGCGGAAGTACCAGTACGCGTAGGCGGCGAACCAGTTGTTGTTGCCGCCGTAGAGGACGACGAGGTCGTCGTTGGCGATGCCCTTCTCGGAGAGAAGGGTCTCAAAGCCGGTCTTGTCCACGAAGTCGCGGCGTACCGGGTCCTGCAGCTCGGTCTTCCAGTCGACGCGGACGGCGCCACGGATGTGGCCCTTCTCGTACGCGCTGGTGTCCTCGTCTACCTCGACGAGGACGATGCCGGGGTCATCGAGGTGCGCCTGCACCCAGTCGGCGTCGACCAGGACGTCGGAGCGGCTCATGCTGTTGTCCTCCCAGTTGGAGTGGCAGTTCGGTCTTCGGGCACTCGCGGCATTGGGTCACGCCCTGGTCAGGACGTGGCCCGCCTAGGGGTGAGCCGGCGGATGAGCAGATAGGCCTCACAGCCCAGGCACAGCCCGAAGGCGGCGTTGAGGACGGCCGCGATCAGCGCGAACGCTGTGGCGGTCATACCCAGAGCCGGAATCCCCAGGGTGTAACCGAGCACTCCCACCAGGGCGAACGCCGTACCCACCCCCTGCGCGAAGCGGGGCGGCGCCTCAGGCTCGAGCTCCTTGGGAGGACCGAGCCGCGGACGGACGAGAACCTGGTAGATCAGGCCGTACGGCGCGCTCCGGAGACCGAACACGGCTCCCAAGGCGAACACGACGGTCTGTGCCACCAGCAGCGGCCAGCTGCTGGTCACCAAGACGACGATCAGAACAAGTGACGTGAGGATCGCACTGAAGCGTTGCCCTCGTGGGTCGACCTGCATCGGAGGATGCTCCTGGTGACGGCGAGTGAGATGGGCTGAAAAGGGGCCAACTGACTCAGGCCGTGCGACAGAGTGCGGTCGCGACGCGGCAGAAGTCGACCGCTCGCCGCTTGGTAAGCAACTCTGTCCAGGAACGCACGGACACGATAGTAAGCGGCCTCTCGCTCGGCGTAAAACGCCATCTCGCCCCTTGGGACGACGACACGCCAGCGGACCTGCGGCATCGCACCTAGGGAACGATCGAGAACACCTCGGCGTGCCGCGGCCGCACCACACTGAAATCCCGCCGATCGAGCGTCGCGATCTCCTTGATGCCCAGCCGCTCGGCTATGGCGACCACTGAAGCGTCGACGGCCCCGAGAGGAAGATCCGCATACGTCCTGACCAGCTCGACCATCCGGGCGAGATCCGAGGAGACCGTGGGTACAAGATCGAGTTCGCCTGCGGCCAGCGCCTCAAGGAACCGCACTTCCGCGTCGACCCCGACAATCAGTGACCGAACCCCTGGCGGAGGATGTCTTCGGAACGCTCTGCGAGATCGGGCTCCGCGTGGATGATCCCGATGAACGACAGCTCGCGCGGAACGGATCGTGTCTCGGAGGTCGGCTCCTCCTGCTCGTCCTCGTCGATCAGGCGGAGGGCGTGGTCGCGGAGTTCGTGGGCCTGAACAGGGGTCAAGCGGTCGACCAGGCGGTGCAGGTCCTCGTAGTCGTGCGCAGCGGTCACTCTCCGAACGTACCCCGAAACACGAGCCGGTCGGCGGTGATCTCAGGAGGTGGTTTCGCCGAGGGCGGCGACGATGTCGGCCTTGCGCGGCAGGCCCGAGCCCCGGCGGATGACTCCGCCGTCCGCGTCCAGGACGAAGACCGTCGGTGTGCGCAGGACGTTCAGTCTCCGGACCAGTTCCAGGTGGGACTCCGCGTCGATCTCCACGTGGGCCACGCCGTCGACCATGCCCGCGACCTCCGTCAGCACGCGCCGCGTGGCGCGGCACGGGGCGCAGAAGGCCGAGGAGAACTGCAGCAGCGTCGCCCGTTCTCCCAGCGAGGCGCCGAGGTCGGTCTCCCCCAGACGCTCCACGTCCGCCCCCTCACGCTCCGGGCGGGCGCGCATGACCCCGTTGCGGCTCCGCCACACCAGGCCGAGAGCCAAAGAGAGCACGAGCGCCGCCGCCGCGACGTAGACACCGGTCACAGAAAAGAGACAAGGCGTACGCCGCCTCGTTCATTCCGTCAGACCGGAACTCGCAGCAGGCGTTCTCCGTCGAGCGTCCGGACCTCGATCGACGCGACCTGGTCGGCGGCGATCATCGAGGATCCGAAGTACTCCGCGGAGCCCTCCCGCGCCGCGTACGGCACCTCCCAGGAGCCCGCGATGTCGCTCCGGCCGTCCTTGTCGACCACGAACACCCGGCAGTGCGCCCCGCGCGGGGTGCCGCTGACGTGCATGTCCAGCGCGGTCCCCCAGCGTTTCGACTGCAGGTTGATCTGGGCCTGTACGCCGGTGACGGGGTCCTTCCCGACCAGGTTCCGGCCCGCCTGCGGAGGCGCGGACGTGGCGGACGAGCGGGCCACCGGACGGCCGCCGTCGTCGTCGCCCGTCACCAGTCCCATGCCCGCGCCGGTCGCGACCACCAGGGCGGCCGCGGCGGCGATGAGCACGACGACGTTTCGCCGGCGTCGCGTACGGATCTCGCGGTTGGCCTGGGCGAGCATGGGTTCGAGGAGCTCTTCCGGCGGCGGGCCGAGCTGGGCGAGCTGTTCCTCGCCCACGCGGCTCAGCAGGGCCGGCAGCCCGGCGAGGGAGGCCAGTTCGTCGCGGCAGCGTCCGCACGTGCTCAGGTGCTCGTCGAGCAGGGCACGTTCGGCGGGTTCGATGGCGCCGAGGACGTACACGCCGAGCGAGATGCGCAGCCGGGAGCATTCGGTGCTCGATGTCATGGCGCCAGCCCCCGTTCTTCGAGTGCGAGTTTGAGCGCTCGCAGCGCATAGTAGGAACGTGACTTCACCGTGCCGGGAGGCACGCCGAGGACCGACGCGGCCTCGGCCACCGACCGGCCCCGGTAGTAGGTCTCGATCAGGACCGACCGGTGCTCCGGGCTCAGGTCGGCGAGCGCCTCGGCGAACGTCCACGACTCGAGCGCCCGGCCGATCTCGTCGGTGGCAGGTACGGCGGCGAGACCGGCCTCACCCGCCTCGGGTGGCCGGGACTGCCGGGCCCGATGGGCGTCGACCACCAGATTCCGTGCCACCGTGAACAGCCAGGGCCGTATCGGGCGTCCCTCAAGAGCGTCCGGATGACGCCAGGCACGCAGCAGCGTCTCCTGGACCACGTCCTCCGCCTGATGCCGATCACCTTCGGTCAGGCGCAGGACGTATCCCAGGAGCGGTCCCCCGTGCTCGGCGTACAGGGCGCGGAGAAGGCGCTCGTTCGCAGTCGGTCCCACACCTCAAACACGTACCAGTTGAGCGGTCGGTTCACCGTGAAACACATGTTTCGGGAACGATCCGCCTGGCGGAACTCAGTGTTCGTTGAGACTCTCGAGATTCACGTGCTCACCGACGGTCGTGACGCGTAGTCCGTCCGGGCCGACCTGGACGTCGGTGATGCGGGTGTTCAGCGGGAGGCCCTTCACCGGCAGCGTGAACGAGAACGCCTGCTGGATGAGGGCGACGGGCAGCGTGGCGCCACCGGCGTTGACCGTCTGCGGCAGCACGCGGACGTTGCGGCCCGAGGGCTTCACGGTCACCGTCGCGGTCACCGTACGGCTGAGGCCGAGGACGGTCACCGGGCCGCGTACCTGCAGCTCCTTGCCCTTGGCGGAGACCTTCAGCCCCCGCGGCGCCTCTTTGTCGACGTCGGCGTAGGACACGGTCGCGACGGAGGTCGCGGTGCCGGCCACCATCTTGGACGCGTCGCCGTGGACGGCGTCGGACAGCGGCGCCTTGACGTCCTTCAACGTCACCACTGTGTCCGTCAGGTGCACGCCGAGCTGGGTCACGTCACCGACGTTGACGTCGATCTCGCCGTACTTGCCGTTCAGCGCCTGGGTCAGGAACGGGAAGCCCTTGATCTTGACGGTGGGCTTGTGGTCGAGGGCGTACTGCGTCTTGACGTTCTTGGCTATCTGGTCCTGCGCTACCCACAACCCGATCCGATCGGCGGCGATGACCAGCCCGATCAGCAAGATCAGGAAGATCACCAGTCCCTTGCGCATGTCTCTCCCGTCGCCGATTCGTGATCACACTACCGGCGCGGGGAGCCTCGCCGAGTCACCTCCGGTACTGACGTTCGCGCGCGCCGCGTCCCTCCGCCGTATTACCCGGCCGCGCCGTGGCTAGCCGCCCGCGAACGGGGGCAGGACCTCGACCGTGGCACCGTCCGTGAGCTGGACGGACGCGTGGTCACGACGGCCCACGGGCGCCCCGTCGACGAGGAAGGAGCTCCGGGAGAGAACGCGCTCGAACTCCCCGCCCCGGCCGGAGGCGGCGGACGTCAGCGCCTCGCCGAGCGTGTCGGCGTCGTACGGTTCTTCGGCCACTCCGGCCGCCGCCCGCGCGGCCGCCCAGTATCTGATCAGGCCCTTCGCCATGGTGATCTTCTGATCCTTGTCTCGTGGTCTACACCACTCGGTAGTGAGCTGCGGCCCACTATTCGATATCCTCTCCTAGTAGGGATCCGGGCAGCGTCGCCCTCGGGTCCTCAACGTCTTTTTGGGGGCCGCCAAGCGAGGAGGCCGTATTGAGCACTCTGCTGCTGCTGACCAACGTGCTCGAGCCGTCCGATGAAGTCCTGCCGGCGCTCGGGTTGCTACTGCATTCGGTCCGGGTGGCCCCGGCCGAGGGAGTGGCACTGATCGACGCGCCACCGGCCGATGTGGTGATCGTCGATGCGCGGCGCGACCTCGCCCAGGCCAAGAGCCTGTGCCGGTTGCTGCGCACGACCGGGCTGGACGCGCCGTTGCTGGCGATCGTCACCGAGGGCGGCCTGGCCGCCCTGACCCCCGAGTGGGGTCTCGACGACGTCGTGCTGGAGACGGCCGGCCCGGCCGAGGTGGAGGCACGGCTACGGCTGGCGGTCGGGCGCGCGTCCGTCGCCGAGCCCGAAGACGTGCCGGGGGAGATTCGCAGCGGCGAGCTGACGATCGACGAGGCGACTTACAGCGCGCGCCTTCGCGGGCGCGTGCTCGACCTCACCTTCAAGGAGTTCGAGCTGCTGAAATACCTCGCGCAGCACCCGGGCCGGGTCTTCACCCGGGCCCAGTTGCTGCAGGAGGTCTGGGGATATGACTACTTCGGCGGCACCCGTACGGTCGACGTCCACGTGCGACGGCTGAGAGCCAAGCTCGGTCCGGAGTACGAGTCACTCATTGGAACGGTCCGTAACGTCGGTTACCGCTTCGTGCCCGACCACCGCGCCGAGGAGGCCCCGGCACACCACTGAGCCGCGCTTTCACAGGCCCCGCATGCACAGCACGTACGCGGGGCTGTTGAACCACACCGCGTAGGTGTAGCCCGTCGAGGCGCACCGTCTGGTGTTCGTCGTGTCGTCGATCCGATCGATGATCCGGTAGTGCCCCGGTGTGCAGGTCGACATGTACAGGTGCGGGTGGGCGTAGGTCCCGGTGTTGCGCACGCAGTCGCCGGGCTGGGGGTCGAACGCCGGCGAGTACGTCGTGGGCGGCGCCGACGGCGGGTCCGGCGGGGAGTACGGCGTGTAGGTCGGCAGCGACGGCGGGCTGTACGTCGGCGTGGGGAAGGCCGGCGGGCTGTACGACGGTGCCGACGTCGCCGAACTCGCCTCGACGCCGGCGTCGAGGACGAACCACAGGCCGGCCACGCCCCCGATGAGCACCACGAAGACAGCGAGCAGGATGACGATCACCGCGCCGCCGTTGTTCGGCCTGCGCGGCGGCAGGGGCGGGCCGGGCGGGCCCCATCCGGGAGGACCGGGCGGGCCGGACGGAGGCCCGAATCCTCCCATCCCCGGACCGGGCGGCGGTGGCGGTCCGCCGTACGGCGGCTGCGGGGGTTGCACAGTGACCCACTCCCCATAGGGCGTCGATGTCCGGAAGCTCCGCGCGACCTCAAGATCGCGAAGAAGCCGAACTAGGACGCCTGAGCGGGCGCTCCGGTTCCCCCGGCTCACGTACGCCGGGCGGACCTCACTGGTGCCGGTAGGGGCCGTACGGGAAACCCTGCTGCGGCGACGACTCCGGGTCCTGCTCCGCCGGGTGGTCGTACCGCTCGCGGGCGAGCGACCCGTACGCCGGGCGAGCGGGCGGGGGCGCCGGTTGCCGGTACGGACGTGGCGCGGGGGCGAGCTCCCGCGAGGGCGACGGCGGCTGGTACCGCGGCGGCGGAGGCTGCGAGGCGGCCGGCAGCGCGAGCCGGGACGGCGGTGGCAGCGCCGGACGCGGCGCGGGCCCCGGCGGCAGCGCGGGACGCGGTGGTTCGGCCAGCCGCCACGGATCGGCCCACGGGTCCGGGCGCGGATCGTCGTAGACCTCCGGCGGCTCCGGCTCGGCGGAGGACACGGGTACGGTCCACCGGCCGCCGATCGAGGCCAGCACCACGACGAGCAGCAGCACCCCGACCGGGACCGCGAGCAGCCCGATCATCACCGGTAGTCCGGGATCGCCCATGACGACCGCCCTTCCCGCACGGACAAGGGCCAGATGTTATGACACGTACCCGGACCGGCGGGAGGACCCGAAACAACATCGTGACCGGCGACCTGAACTCCGTCGCCCCGCGCGGCCTCGATAGGCTCGCCGCCATGAGCCCGGTCGTACGCGAGGAACTGACGGACGACGAGGTCACGGCGGCCCTGGAGATCACCGAGGAGGCCGCCGCGGCCGACGGCGTACGGCCGATGGGCGAGAGCGCGCTGCTGCGGCTGCGCGACGGCCGTGGCGCCGTGCTGACCTACGACGGCGACACGCTCGCGGGCGTCGCCGTGCTCGACGGCGACACCGGCGAGCTCGCGGTACGCCCGTCGCTGCGCCGCCGCGGCCACGGCCGCGGCCTCCTCACCGCGCTGGCCGGCCAGGTCCCGTCGCTGAACGTCTGGGCTCACGGCGAGCTGCCCGCCGCGGTGGCGCTCGCGGGCGCGCTCGGTTTCGAGCGGTTCCGCGCGCTGTTGCAGATGCGGCGCCCGTTCGACGGGCCGCTCCCGGAGGTCGCCGTGCCGCCGGGCGTACGGCTGCGCACGTTCGAGGTCGGCCGGGACGAGGACGCCTGGCTGCGCACCAACGCGCGCGCCTTCGCCCACCACCCCGAGCAGGGCCGCTGGACGCGCGAGGACCTGGAGCGCCGTGAGCGCGAGCCGTGGTTCTCCCCCGAGGGCTTCTTCCTCGCCGAGCGCGACGGCGGGCTGGCCGGCTTCCACTGGACGAAGGTGCACGAGGACGGGCCGGTCGGCGAGGTGTACGTCGTCGGCGTCGACCCGGACGCGCAGGGGCTCGGTCTCGGCCGGGTGCTGACGCTGGCCGGGCTGCGTCATCTCCAGGGCCTCGGGCTGCCCGCCGTGATGCTCTACGTCGACGAGTCGAACACCGCCGCGACCGCGCTCTACGGCAAGCTCGGGTTCGAGCTCGCCGCGACCGACGCCATGTACGGCAACTCCCGGTAAACCTCGCAGCAACCACGCTCCCACCAGCACGGACATGGGTCCGGTGCAGGGCCGTTAACCCTGCGGTCGCCTCAAGTAACACCTTCTTTTTCCATACATCAGGCCTGAGTTCATCCCTCGTTCACCTAGATCAGAGTGAGTGGTCATCTCTCCTCCTTAGCGTCGGGCATCGACGGTGGTCCCAACCTGGACAAACGCCAGGGGGGCCGCCCAACTACCTTCGAGGAGAACTTTCGGTGATGATCGGCACACGGCTGGCCGCCCTCGGCGGCGTGGCCCTTGCGGGTGCGCTCTCGCTGACCGCGTGCGGGACGGATGACAACGGGGGCGGCGGCACCGCCGCGAGCGGCGACTGCGTGAAGTCCACGGTGAACGCGGCCGGCTCGTCCGCCCAGGCCAACGCCATGAGCGAATGGATCAAGGGCTACCAGCAGAGCTGCGCCGGGTCCAACGTCAACTACAGCCCGAGCGGTTCGGGTGCGGGCGTCCAGGCCTTCACCGGCGGCCAGGTGGCCTTCGCCGGCTCCGACTCGGCCCTCAAGCCCGAGGAGCACGGCCCGGCCGACGCGCGCTGCAAGACGGGCAAGGCGCTCGACCTGCCGATGGTCGGCGGCCCCATCGCGATCATTTACAACCTCAAGGGCGTCGACAACATCCAGCTCGCGCCCAAGACGATCGCGGGCATCTTCTCCGGCGCCATCAAGACCTGGAACGACCCGGCGATCGCCAAGGACAACTCCGGCGTCAAGCTGCCGTCCACCCCGATCAAGCCGCTGCACCGCTCGGACGACTCGGGCACGACGGACAACCTCACCAAGTTCCTGCTCGCCACGGCGCCGGACGCCTGGAAGTTCGAGGGCGGCAAGACGTGGCCGGCCAAGGCCGGCGGCCAGGGCCTCAAGGGCTCTGACGGCGTCTCCACGGGCATCAAGCAGGGTGACGGCACCATCGGGTACGCCGAGCTGTCCTACGCCACCAACGGCAAGCTGCAGACCGCCAAGGTCCAGAACGGCGGCGGCGACTTCAGCGAGGTCAGCTCCGACACCGCGTCGCAGGCCATCGCCGGCGCCCAGGTCTCCGGCCAGGGCAACGACCTGGCCCTGACGCTGGACTACAAGGGCAAGGCCGGTTACCCGATCGTCCTGGTCACCTACGAGATCGTCTGCGAGAAGGGCCTCCCCGACGAGCAGGCGAAGTTCGTGAAGTCCTTCCTCAACTACACCTCCAGCCAGCAGGGCCAGTCGATTCTGAGCGGCCTCGGGTACGCCCCGCTGCCGACCGGCATCCTGACCAAGGTTCAGGCGGCCGTTAAGGGCCTGTCCTGACCGAGAAGCATGCTGAGCCGGCGCGGATCACCGCGTCGGCTCGGCGGCATATCACCCGCAAGGAGATCGACGCGTGACCAATGAGGGGGACGAGTGACCAGCGAAACCCTGGAGCAGGGCGCGTCCGGCACCCGGGGCGGACGGGGACGCAAGCTCAGCACCGGCCGCCTGGGAGATCGCCTGTTCGGCATCTCGGCCCGGGGGTCCGGCATCCTGCTGCTCCTCATCATCGCGGCGATCGCGGTGTTCCTCATCGCCAAGGCCGTCCCGGCGCTGAAGGCGGACAAGGCCAACTTCCTGACCTCGCAGGCGTGGAACCCGGACGCGGCGGAGCCGAGGTTCGGCATCCTGCAACTGGCGTTCGGCACCCTGCTGTCGTCCCTGATCGCGCTGATCCTCGCCACGCCGGTGGCGATCGGCATCGCGCTGTTCATCGCCTTCTACTCGCCGCGCCGCCTGGCCTCGGGCCTCGGCTACGTGGTGGACCTGCTCGCCGCGGTGCCGAGTGTGGTGTACGGCCTGTGGGGGCTGCAGTTCTTCGTCCCCAAGATGGCGAGCGTCGCCGACTTCCTGCACGACGACTTCGGCTGGATCCCGCTGTTCGGCGGTGACAGCGTGGGCGGGCAGTCCATCCTGACCGCCAGCATCGTTCTGGCGATCATGATCCTGCCGATCATCTCCTCCATCTCGCGCGAGGTGTTCCTGCAGGTGCCGCAGCCCAACGTGGAGGCGGCCCTGGCCCTCGGCGCGACGCGGTGGGAGGTCATCCGGATGGCCGTGCTGCCCTTCGGCCGCTCGGGCATGGTCAGCGCCGCGATGCTCGGCCTCGGCCGCGCGCTCGGCGAGACGATCGCCGTCGCGATGGTGCTGTCCACCGCGGCCGGGATCTCGCTGCGGATTCTCAAGCCGGGCGGCAACACGTTCGCCGCCAACATCGCGAACACCTTCGGCATGGCCGGCAACACGGGCCGGGGCGCGCTCATCGCCTCCGGCCTGGTGCTGTTCGTGATCACCCTTGTCGTCAACATGCTCGCCCGTGCCATCGTGGCCCGGCGCAAGGAGTTCGTGTGAGCACCCCCAACTCGCAGGTGCTGCGAGGCGTCTCGGCGGGGCGCAAGATCAAGGACCGCAGCGTTCAGGTGCTGGTCTACGTCGCCTTCGCCCTCGCCGTCATCCCTCTGGTCTCCGTCCTGTGGACCGTCATCAGCAAGGGCAGTAAGCGCTTCGACGGTGAGTTCTTCACCCACTCGCTGAACGGCATCGGCGCCAACGACGCCGGCGGCGGCGCGTACCACGCGATCATCGGCACGGTCGAGCAGGTCGCGCTGGCCAGCATCATCGCGATCCCGATCGGCGTCCTCACCGCGGTCTACCTGGTGGAGTACGGCCGGGACAGCCGGCTGGCCAAGGTCGTCAGCTTCTTCGTCGACGTCATGACCGGCCTGCCCTCGATCGTGGCGGGCCTGTTCATCCTGGCGTTCTGGCTGCTGCTGCTCGGCTTCAGCTACTCCGGTTTCGCCGGCTCGCTCGCCCTGTCGATCCTGATGATGCCGACCGTCGTACGGGCCGCCGAGGAAATGCTCAAGCTGGTGCCGAACGACCTGCGCGAGGCGTCGTACGCCCTCGGCGTGCCGCGGTGGCGGACGATCTGCTTCGTCGTGCTGCCGACCGCCTTCACCGGCATCATCACCGGAATCATGCTGGCCATCGCCCGCGTCATGGGCGAGACCGCACCGCTCCTGCTCACGGTGTTCGTGACCTCGGCGATCAACAACAACGCCTTCGAGGGGCCGCAGATGGCGCTGCCGCTCTTCATCTTCGACCAGGCCGGACGGCCGAACGACACCGCGATCGACCGGGCGTGGGCGGCCGCGCTGACGTTGATCGTCATCATCATGCTGCTCAACCTGGTGGCGCGCGTGATCGCCCGCCTGCGTCAGCCCGTTTCCCGATAGGAGTAGTGCCCCCATGGCCAAGCGGATCGATATCTCCGGTCTGAACGCCTACTACGGCAAGACCCGGGCCATCGAGGACATCTCGATGACGATCGAGCCCCGCTCCGTGACCGCGTTCATCGGCCCGTCCGGGTGCGGCAAGTCCACGCTGCTGCGCTCGCTGAACCGTATGCACGAGGTGATCCCCGGTGCGCGGGTCGAGGGCAAGGTGCTGCTCGACGACCTCAACCTGTACGCCTCCGACGTCGATCCGGTCGCGGTACGCCGCGCGATCGGCATGGTCTTCCAGCGGCCGAACCCGTTCCCCACCATGTCGATCTTCGACAACGTGGCGGCCGGGCTGAAGCTGAACGGCGTGCGCGGCCGCGGCCGGCTCGGCGAGATCGTGGAGAGGTCGCTGCGCGGCGCGAACCTGTGGAACGAGGTAAAGGACCGGCTGAACCGTCCCGGCGCCGGCCTGTCCGGCGGTCAGCAGCAGCGGCTGTGCATCGCCCGCGCCATCGCGGTCGAGCCGCAGGTGCTGCTCATGGACGAGCCGTGCTCGGCTCTCGACCCGATCTCCACCCTCGCCATCGAGGACCTGATCGCGTCGCTGAAGGACCAGTACACGATCGTCATCGTCACGCACAACATGCAGCAGGCCGCCCGGGTGAGCGACACGACCGGGTTCTTCAACCTGGCCGCACAGGGTCAGCCGGGCCGTCTGGTCGAGATCGACGACACGAACAAGATCTTCACCAACCCCACCGAGAAGGCCACCGAGGACTACATCACCGGCCGCTTCGGGTGAGCATCGCCACGCCCGGACGGTACGAGGGCGCCGTCCGGGCGTACGCGCGTGTCAGTGGAAGAGTTCGATGATCCAGTACGCGAAGGCGGCGACGATACCGGCGGCCGGGATGGTGAGCACCCAGGCGGTGACGATGTTGCCCGCCACCCCCCAGCGGACCGCCGAGCGCCGTTTGGTCGAGCCCACGCCCATGATGGCCGCGGTGATCGTGTGAGTGGTGGACACCGGCGCCTGCCAGATGAACGCCGTGGCGTACAGGATGCTGGCGGCGGTGGCCTCGGCGGCGAAACCCTTGGGCGGATCGAGCTCGATGACCTTCCGCCCGAGTGTCCGCATGATGCGCCAGCCGCCGGCGTACGTGCCGAAGGACAGCACGGCGGCACAGGTCAGGATGACCCAGACCGGGACGTGGGAGTCCGACGCGTCCTGGTACCCCGTCGTGACCAGCGCGAGCACGATGATGCCCATGGTCTTCTGGGCGTCCTGCAGCCCGTGCCCGAGCGCCATCGCCGCGGCCGACAGGGACTGGGCGATGCGGAACCGCCGTCCGACCTTCCCCGGATGCGAGCGCCGGAAGATCCACATGATGCACGTCATCACGAGGTAGCCGAGCAGCAGCCCGATCACCGGGGACAGCACCATCCAGAGCACGACCTTCTCGAGCACCTCGGCCCACAGCACGCTGCCGGAGGCCGCGAGCGCGGCTCCGATCAGCCCGCCGACGAGGCCGTGCGTGGACGAGGACGGCAGGCCGTAGTACCAGGTGATGAGGTTCCACACGATCGCGCCGATGAGCGCCGCGGCCACGATCGTGAGGCCGTGCAGGTCCTTCGGAGGATCGATGATGCCGCTGCCGACGGTCTTGGCCACACCCGTGCCCAGGAACGCTCCGACGAGGTTCATGACCGCGGCCATGGCCAGCGCCGCCCGCGGGGTCAGCGCGCGCGTCGAGACCGAGGTGGCGATGGCGTTCGCCGCGTCGTGGAAGCCGTTGGTGTAGTTGAAGAACAGCGCGATGCCGACGACGACGATGAGGGCCGTTAGCTCCACGCGTGCTCGTCCTTCCTCCGGTTACGGGTGGCCTTCACGATTCCTTGACCGCGATGGTCTCGACGGTGTTGGCCACCTTCTCGAAGGCGTCGGCCGCCGCCTCGAGCTGGTCGACGATCTCCTTGAACTTGAGCACCGTCAGCGCGTCGTACTCACCGCCGAACAGCTCGGCCAGCAGGCGACGGTAGACCTGGTCGCCCTGGTTCTCAAGACGGTTGATCTCGATCCAGTACTCGCTGAGGTTCTTCATCCCGCGCAGCCGTGGCATCGCCTCCGCGGTGAGCTCGGCGGCGCGTTCGAGGACCTCGACCTGGCCGACGACGTCTCCGGGCAGTTCATCGATCTTGTAGAGGACAACGAGGTCAGCGGCGGCCTCCATGAAGTCCATGACGTCATCGAGGGAGGAGGCGAGCCGATAGATGTCCTCCCGGTCGAAGGGCGTGATGAAGCTTTCGTTGAGCCTGCGCATGATCGCGTGGGTGAACTCGTCACCCGCGTGTTCACAAGCACGCATCTTCTCCGCGATCGCCTCACGGTTGACGCCGTCGCTGATCAGTTCTACGAGCAACCTGGCACCAGTGACCAAGTTGTTCGCGGAGTCCGCGAACATGTCGTAGTAGCTGTCCTCACGCGGCGTGAGTCGGAATCGCACGTCCTTCTCCTGAAGTGCGGGAACAGTCCGGAGAGGATGCTACGGCTAACCAGCAGGAAAGCGAACCTTCGCCCCCAAGTTACCGAGCACATCCCCCTCACAACGGGCGCGTTCCGACTCATCCCGGCCGGTCACCCACCGTGCTCGGCTCGCTTTACCCGGAACGATCTGACACAAACGATCTATTGCGACTTACCCCATAGGGGTATACTCTGCGCCTCATGCACGGGTACGCGAAGGACAAGGACGCCTACCTGACCCGGCTCCGGCGCATCGAGGGTCAGGTGCGCGGTCTTCAGCGCATGGTCGCCGAGGATGAGTACTGCATCGACGTTCTCACGCAGGTCTCGGCGGTGACGCGCGCGCTTCAGTCGGTCGCGCTCGGACTGCTCGAGGACCATCTCGGCCACTGTGTCACACAGGCCATCGACGAGGGCGGACCCGACGCCGAGGCGAAGGTCAAAGAGGCCTCGGCCGCCATAGCCCGGCTCGTACGATCGTGACAATCGTCACATCGCTGGCGCCGTGGCCGCTTCGTCCCGGCCACGGCGGCGCTCACGACTGGATTGCGTGCCCGATCCCCAACACCATGTCGATCTCGTCGACCGTCAGCGGCCGTTCGGCCGACGCGACGGCGCTGAGCATCTCGGAGTAGAGCTCGATCTCATCAAGCGCAACCCGGTCGTGGACGCGTAGATCCACATTTGCTTGACGCACCGCGTCCACCTCCGCTTCGTCCCCACCTCTCAACGAGGCTACGCGCCAGTCGCGATCTGGCACATGACCCAAGAGGACCATTCGGCAGCCACCCCCGCGGGGCGGCGCATGGTCTAGTCGGGTGACCGCCGTAGCCGGTTCGGGTGGAGCTCCTGGAGCAGCCGTCCGCCCTCGGACTGGGGCAGGTCACCCACGCTCAGCCGCGCCACCGCAGCCGCGCTGACCTGCGCACCCACCAGCCGCGCCGCCTGACGCGAGACGGTCTGGTCGAACAGGCGGCGTACGGTGTCGGCGAACGCGAACCCGGGATAGCGCCGCATGCCGTCGAACTTGTCGAGGAGCTCGACCCGCAGTTCCTCGTCCAGCATGTAGAGGTCGCGCTCGGCGAGCCGGGAGAACAGCTGCACGAGCTGCCGGTCGGTCGGGTCGCGGAACTCCACGATCGCGCCGAACTCCGCGCGGAAGCCGGGGTTGGTGAGCAGGAAGCTCTCCATCTCGTCGGGCGGGCTCGCGCAGACGACCATGAACTTGTCGCGCCGCTCGGCCATCAGCCGGATGAGCTCCTCGACCGCCGCCGGCATGCGCTCCAGCAGGTGGGCCTCCTCGATCAGGAGGATGCCGCCGATGGCCCGCTCGACGAACGCGGCGACCTTCGCGGCCGTGTCCCCGGCGAAGTCGCGGGCGCCGCACACGACGAGCTGCCCGGTGTCGAGGAGGTTCAGCGCGGCGTAGATGCCGCCGATCAGCCCGGCGACGGTCGCCTTTCCGGTGCCGGGCCGGCCGAGGAAGATCAGATGGCGGCTGGGGTTGCCGGAGGGCAGCCCGCGCATCGCCCGGTCGGCGGCCATGCGCGCCTCGGCGACCAGCCCGCCGACCGTACGCTTCACGTCGTCCAGCCCGATCATCTCGTCGAGCCCGCGCAGGAAGCCGTCCACGTCGCGCGGCGGCCGCAGCACGGGTTCGATCTCCTCCGCGACGCCCGCGAAATCCACCGGAACCAGTACGAGCCGGTCACGTGGTGCGCCCGCCCGCTCGGTGTGCCGGCCGACCGCCCGGTCGAGGTACGCCTCGACGAGCCGCGCCCCCACCAGGCCGCCGTGCCCGCCGAGCCGGGCCAGATCCCCTCGTACGATCTCGAGCCCCGACGCGTTGATCGTCACCCGCCGCTCGTCGGCCAGCACGTGCATGAGGGCCAGCCGCGCCTGGACGCCGGACAGGTCCGGCAGCCGGAAGACCTTGAACATCCGGGTGAGCTGGGGGTAGCGGTTCGCCAGGAGCCGGTACGAGTCCGGCTCACACGTGGCGATCAGCGCCTTCCTTTCACGGGTGCTCGTGACGGCGGCCACGACGCGGGCCGGATCGGCCGCGTCGAGCACGGCGCGGTCCAGGCGTTCGAAGAGCAGGGGTGCGCCGGAGTTCGTCGCGCCCCGGAGGATCGCGGTGACCGTGGCGGCGCGGTCGCCGCGGTCGCCGCGCAGCTGCCCGCCGTCGGCCGTACGGACCGAGCCGTCCCCGAGCCCGGCCCCGGCGAGCGTACGGGCGATGAGGCGGGTGAGCCGCCGCTGCCCGGTGTGCGCCTCACCGACGATGAGCAGCGCGGGAACCCTTGCGGGGGCATCGCGGTGGAGTTCGTCGAAGAGCTCGGTCGCGTCGTCGGCACCGGACAGGAAGCGGATGCCGAAGCGCTCGGCGACCCTCGGCATCGGCGCCTGCTTCGGCGGAGGCGCGATCTGGTCCAGCGGCCGCTCGGGCATGGGCGCCATGCCGATGAGGTCGCTCCCGGACAGGACATGGGTGCCTTCCGCGGGCTGTTCCTCGATCGCCTTGGTACGGGGCGGCTCGGGGACGACGGGCGAGGGCGCGACGATGGGAATGGGGCCGACGTCGGCGCGCGTACCGCCGATCCAGTCGAGGTAGGTGGCGTTGTTCACCTCGGCGGCGGAGTCGAGCGGGTCCATCATGGTGGCGTCGTGGACCTGGGGGTCGATCTCACCATCGGTCATGGTGAGCTCACCGGGCTCGTCCTCGACGGTGTCGTCCTCGTCGTCGCTGACGCTGGCCGGCTCGTGGACGCCCGCGTCGCCGGCCCGTTTTCCGGGGCCTGCTTCGACGTTGAGCATCGTGGGCTCGTGCACGTCCGCGGCGGCCGCGTCCACCATCGTCCGGTCGCCCTCGGAGGCCGCCCCGGCGTCGAGCATGGTGCGATCGTGGGGAGCGGCGTCATGCTCTCCACGGCCACGCACGTTGTGCCCGGCCACCGGCAGATCCACGGGATGAGCGATGGGAACCTGCGAGTCAGCGGGCAGGAACGTCCCGTCCGCCTCCGGCTCGTCCGTTGACGTCGCAGCGCCGACACCGGCCTGTCCATCGGACTCGGGCCCGTCCACACCCTCAACACCGAACCGCGCTTCAGCTACCCCCGGAGCGGCCTGCTCATCCGAGCCGGTACCTTCCGGCTCCGAGGCCGCCGACGGTTCACCCGTCCCGCCTGTGTCCTCGGCTTCGGCCACCGTCGCCGACGGCGGCGAGATCACGTCATCCGCCATTGACGGCTCGCCGATCACCGTTGAACCCGGCAGACCGCCCGCGTCTCCAGATACCGCCTCATCCGCCGCCGACGGTTCACCCGTCACCACCGGACCCGCATCGCCGGACCACGCCACCGTCGCCGGCGGCGAGACAACCGCTTCGCCGAACCCCGGCCGCGCCGCGTCGGCCGCTGAGGCCGACCCCGCTTCCACTTCGTCACGACCGGTCTCCGCCGCCGTGGCCGGCGTAGAGGTGGTTTCCTCGCCTACTCCCGGCCGCACCTGGCCGACCGACGCATCGCCTCCGCGCTCATTCTCGGCAGGCGCCGGGGCATCCCCGGACCACGCCACCGTCGCCGGCGACGGACCGCCTGCCTCAGGCCCCGTCACGCCCGGCCCGCCCGAGACCGGGCCGCTCTCGCGCTCGCCCGTCGCGGGCGGTGACGCCGGGTCGGCTTCGCCCAAGCCCTCGCTGCCGGACCACGCCACCCTCGCAGGCGGCGGGCCACCCGCCTCACGCCCCGTCACGCCCGGCCGACCCGGAACCGCGCCGCTATCGCTCGTCGCAGATGGCGAAGCCGAACCGCCCGCTCCATGCTCCGTCGCCCCCGGACGACCCGGAACCGCGCCACCCTCATGCTCGCCGGTAGCAGGCGGCGGAGCCGAACCGCCTGCCTCCTCGCCAGACCATGCGACCGTCGCAGGCGGCTGGCCGCCCGCTTCACGTCCCGTCATTCCCGGCCGACCCGGAGCCCCGCCGACAGTGGGTGGCGGAGTCGGGCCGCCGGCCTCACGCCCCGTTGCGCCCGGCCGACCCGGGACCGCGCCGCTCTCGCGCTCGCCCGTCGCGGGCGGTGACGCCGGGTCGGCTTCGTCCAAGCCCTCGCTGCCGGTCCATGCCACCGTGGCCGGCGGGGGTGTCGCTCCGCCTCTCCCTGCCGTTCCCGGTTGCCTCTCGGCGCCGCCCTCGGTCCCCTGCCAGGCCTGCGTCGCAGGTGGCGGGCGGTTCGTGTTCTGCTCTCCCCGGCCGGACGGCGGCCCACCCGCTGCGCGCTCGGCGGTCCCGGACCGCCCCTGAGCCGCGGGCGACGCGCCCGCAGGTCGTTCGGCCGTGCCGCCCGACCACGCCTCCGTCGCGGGTGGCGTTCCCCCAGGCCGCTCGGCTGTACCCGACCACGCCTCCGTCGACGGCGGGGACGGTTGGCTCGGGCCGAGGCCCTCCGCGCCCGACCGAGCCCGCATCGCGGGCGGCTCAGCTGTACCCGACCACGCCTCCGTCGACGGCGGGG
>NZ_JAUEQY010000056.1 GCF_030406325.1 Actinomadura sp. DC4
TCGACAGCGACTTCATTCTGGTCTCGGCTATAAGACGCCTCAAGAGGTCGAGGATGAGTATCTGAGTCCCCAGGTCGCTGCTTAAGTCAGGCACAACGCAGCTGTCCGGAAACCGCAGGGCCCCTCAATGACGACCTCTGGGCCTGCGTCGAGCCGTTGTTGCCCAAGGCAGCCGGCCCGCTGCGTCCTGGTCGCCGGCCGGTCGACGACCGTAACGTTCTCGACAAGTGTCAGTGAGTGGAGGTGCCGTGGGTGGTGATGGCTTGCAGGCCGTGGTCGATGAAGGCGATCGTCCAGGCGAAGCTGTCGTCGGCGTCGACATCGATCTGGAATCCGCCGCCTGTCTCAAAAGTTGTGAATCCGTGCAGCGTGCTGCGGAGCATTCGTAGGGCGTGGATCTCCTGTCCGGGGTCGAGCTGGTAGCCGCGCAGGATGGCCGCCGCGGAGTCGACCATCCGGTTGGCTGCGGTTGTCAGCGGGTCGTCGGGCCCGCCTGTCTGGGCCGCGTTGGCCGCCGCGTACCGGCCCGGGTGCGTTCTCACGTATATGCGCATCGCCTGGGCGCCGGCGGTGAGGGCGTCCTTTCCCGCGCGGCCTTGGATAGCGTCGCGGATGGTGTCGGCGAGTTCGGTCCAGGCCAGGATCGCGATCCGGTGGAGGAGATCGGCGAGGTTGGTGACGTGCTTGTAGAGCGCGGGTGGCCTGACCCCGAGACGTTCGGCGAGCAGGCCCATGCTGAGCGATGCCAACCCGATCTCGTCGGCCAGCGCGGCCCCGGCCGCGGTGACCGCGGCCGAAGTGAGTCCGGCTCTAGGCACGAGTCAGAGTCCTGTCCAGGAACGGCGAAACCAGCGCGAGGACCTCGTCGGGAGTCTGAGCCTGCAGGTAGTGGCCGGCGCCGTCGATGACGCGCAGTTCACCGAGGCCGGGGGGCAGCGCGGCGAGGATTTTCTCGCCTTCGGCGCGCGGGTCGGCCCAGTCGGGGTCGAGGCTGCCCTCGATCACCAGGACCGGGCAGCTCACGTTGGCCAACTGCGTGTCAGCGTCGTCCGGGCTGGCCTTGAACATGGCCCGCAGCGCCGTCATTCGGCCCGGCGTGCTCAGTGTGGCCTCGATCCGGGCCAGTTCGGTACTCCAGTCGGCGGGCTTTTCCGGGTAGGCGAGGTCGAGGTACTTCTTCCAGTTCGACAGGCGCCCCCGAACGATGATCTGCGCGAGCTGGAAGTACGCAGCCCGGTAGCGCCTCACCCGGACCAGGCCGCTCAAATCGAAGGGCTGCCTGCGTGTGCCCGGTGCCAGCTCGATGATGCCGGTGATCAGGTCGGGTGCGGTGGCGGCGGCGATGGTCGCGGCGCCGCCGCTGATCGACTGCCCGATGATCACGGCCGGCCCACCGAGATGGCGTACGAGGGCGACCAGGTCGTCGGCGATGTCGGTGCGCCGGTAGCCGTCCCAGCCGAGGCTGGAGTCACCGCAGCCGCGAATGTCGACGTTGGCGACCCGGTACCCGGCCTCGGCCAAGGCCGGGGCGACGAAGCGGTAGGAGTGACGGCTGTCTCCGATGCCGTGGGCGAGGACAACGAGCGGGCCCTCACCCGTCAGGTCGTAGGCGATGGTGTTGCCGCCGATGGGAAGGAACTCGACCATGATGCCTCAATCGCTGTTGGTTAATCCGAATAACTTGAAGTTACTCTAATTAACTTGAGTAGGTCAACCCGGAAGGGTCGATGACCGCGACGGCGTCTGCCCGGCCGCTGTGGCCCTGCACCTGTTTTCCGAGCATCCGGCACGTCCGGGCCGACTTCGGCCACGATCGAAGCTATGGATCTCGACGGTGAACGCACGCGAACTGCCTCTGACCTCGGCGGGCGATGGCCGTCGGGCGGACGCCGAACAGTTCGGCCACCTTCGCGGCGGACGCTGACCACCCCCGCCGCACTGATCAGAATGTCCGGCGTGACCTCGAATCAGAAGGATCGTGCCGCGTAGACGGCCCTCTGCGCTGCGGATCGGTCCCAGCCGGTGCCTGCGATGCGGCAACCGCCTCGACTACTCCGAACGCTACGACGCGACGTTGTGCGTCCAGTGCGACCAATGGCGCGAGCCGGCCTGCAGCGGCGCCACCTGCGAATTCTGCCGAGACCGATCTCCGCGACCGAGCCTCACTGGCGAAGGCACACCCACCGATCCCGCCCTACGCAAAGCAGCCGCCCACGCCGCCCGGCGAACACTCATCTGACAACGCCGCGAACGCATGCAGACCGCTTCTGACCTCAGCAGGGACATCGCCATCAGGGTGGTTGGCCGCATGCCTCTGTACCGGAACAATAATCGACGCTCTCGTCTACAGGGTGTGGCGAGGTCTGGACGCAGGGGGCCTGATGAAGGCGATCGTGGTGACGGACGAGGCTGCGGGAACGGCCGGGATGACGTTGGTGGAGCGGCCCGAGCCGTCGGCGGCGATAAACGACGTCGTCGTTGAGGTTCATGCGTCGGGGTTCGTCCCGACCGAGATGACGTGGCCCTCGACCTGGACCGATCGTGCCGGCCGTGACCGGGCACCGTCGGTCCCTGGGCACGAGGTGGCCGGCGTGGTCACCGCGCTCGGTTACGGCACGACGGGGCTGTCCGTGGGACAGCGGGTGTTCGGCATCGCGGACTGGCATCGCGACGGCACCCTGGCGGAGTATGTGGCCGTCGAGGCGCGCAACCTCGCTCCGCTGCCGGGCGATGTTGACTTCACGGTGGGCGCGAGCCTGCCGATCTCGGGTTTGACCGCGTGGCAAGGGCTGTTCGAGCACGGCCGGCTTCAGGCGGGGCAGAGCGTGCTCGTGCACGGCGCGGCCGGGTCGGTCGGGACGATGGTGGCGCAACTCGCGCGTGAGTCCGGGGCGTACGTCATCGGCACTGGACGCGCGGGCGATCGTCAGAAGGCGCTCGACTTCGGCGCGGGGGAGTTCGTCGATCTTGAGAACGACGCGCTGGAAGACGTCGGCGGCGTCGACCTGGTGTTCGACGTCATCGGCGGCGACATCCAGAAGCGGTCGGCACGCCTGATTCGAGCCGGAGGAACGCTCGTGTCCGTCGTCGGGCCGGCCGAGGCACGCCCGACCGACGGTCGGGCGGTCGACTTCGTTGTCGAGTCCGACCGTGCCCAACTGGGTGAGATCGTTCAGCGGGTACGGGACGGACGGCTGCGGACGAACATCGGCAGCGTCGCGACCCTCGACGACGCCGCCGCAGCCCTCAACTCGACCGAGCGCCGCAAGGGGAAGACGATCATCAGCGTTCGTCCATAAGGACTCGGAGACAGCGATCGGTCCTGCCCTGTTACGGCGCCGCCTTCCGCTCTGGCGACTCACGGGGTGGTCGCATGCGTGGCGCGCGATCGGCGGTGCACCCTGTGACACGTTCCCTCGACGGGGTAGGGCGAGTGGCCGCTCATTCGGCGTGGACGTAGACCTCCGCGGTGAATGAGCGGTCTGCGTGCACAGCGGTCAGTCGTCCAGAAGGCCGGTTTCACGGGCCTTGGCGGCGGCCTGGGTACGGGACACGGCACCGAGTTTGGTGAGGATCCGGGTCACGTGGGTCGCGACCGTGTTGACCGAGATGAACAGCTCCCCGGCGATCTGCTGGTTCGACCGTCCGCGTGCCAGGACGCGCAAAACGTCGAGTTCGCGGCGGGTCAGGCCGAAGGCGTTGCCGGACCTGGAGTCGGCGATCTCGGTGAGACGACCGCGCGCCGCGAGGTCGTCGATGCGCGCTCGCAGCGGCACGGCGTCCAGCTCGGTGGCGATGGCCCGCGCCTCGCGCAGCCGGGACTGGGCGCCGGGGCGGTTGTTGGACGCGAGCGCCGCGGCCGCGCCCTCCACCAGTACCACGGCGGTCTCGTAGCGGTTCCCCAACTCCTGCCAGGCCGCAGCCGCTTCGTCCCAGGCGCCGCCCGCCGTCAGTGCGCGGAAGGCGACGCGGTAGGCGTCGATCACCGGAGTGGTGGTGCGCACCGAGCCGAGCAGACGCGCGAGCTGCGTGAGCCGGTCCGCGGTCTCGCTCGCGACGCGCCGGTTCCGGGGCGCGGCCGCTCGCCGGGCCTGCTGTACCCGTACCCCCGACACCGCGAGTCGAGCCGCGTCGTGCGGCGGCCAGGTGTCCGGGGCCGTCGCCAGGTTCTCGCCCACGATCAGGTCCGCGGTGCCGGGGTCGTCCTGGTCGAGCGCCCGGGCGATGCGCAGCAGGGCCAGCCAGGATTTCGCCTCCGCGGCCCCGGCGGTGTGCAGGGCGAACTCGGTGATCTGGCGCAGCAGCGTCCCGCCCTGCTCGGTCTGGCCGCGCCGGTGCGCGATGTCTGCGGCGACCAGGCGCAGGTACGCGGCGTACAGCGGAGGCGGCACCAGGGTGAGGGCGTCGTCGACGACCCGCAGGGCCTCGTCCCAGCGGCCCAGAAAGCACAGGGGTACGGCGCGGGCCGTGGCGAGCATGCTGCCGCGAGATCGGGCCTGGCCGAGCCGCTCGGCCGCTTGCTGTCCGGTGTGGGCGAGTTCGACCGCCTCCTCGTACCGGCCGGCGTCGGCCAGAACACTCGACTCCCACTGGAAGGTGGTCAGGAACGTGTGCGCGTCGCCCGCCGTGTCGGCGGCGCGGCGGGCCTCGGCGAAGGTGCCGCCCGCCCGCTCCAGGTCGCCGAGGGTGCCGTCGAGCGCGCCCAGCACGAGCAGCGCGGGCGCGCGCAGGGCGTTGTCGCCGAGCCGTTCGCCGATGTCCAGGGCCTCCGCCGCGTGCCGCCGGCCGTCGTCGAGATCGAGCGCCATGAACTCGGCGAACGCCAGGGCGGACAGCAGGCGGCCGCGCAGCGCGTCCGACGAGCCGGGCGGTACGAGCGCGACCGCCCGCTCCAGGTCGTCGCGTCCCGTACCGTCGAGACGGCTCCGCAACCGGCCGCGCAGGCCGAGCAGGCTCGCCGCCCGCTCTGGCTCGGCCGCCGGGTCCAGCCCGTCCAGCGCGGCGGTGCCATGTGCCACGCCGGCGGCCGACCGGCCGGCGGCGAACGCGGCCGTGGCCGCGCGTTCCAGCACGACCGTACGGTCAGCGCCGATGAGCCCGGACGGCTCGGGCACCTTCGCCCACTGCGCCAGGACCAGTTCCAGCAGATGGAGCTGCTCGTCGTAGGCGTTCTGGCGCCCGGCGCGGTCGGCCGCGTGCCACGCGGCGGGAAGCGCCCGCTCGAACTCGCCCGCCGCCGTCCAGTGCTCGGCCAGGGCCGTGCCGCCCTCGGCGCGGTCGGCGAGCGCGGCGGCGTACCGGGCGTGCATGCGCCGCCGGCGAGTCGGCGGTAGCGCGTCGTAGACGGCCTCGCGGATGAGGTCGTGCCGGATCGCGTGCCCGTTCTCCCGCGCCACCACCAGCTCGCGTCCGGTCAGGTCGTCGAGAGCGTCCTGGAGCTCACGGCCGGGCCCGTCGGCGACCACGCGCACGAGGTCGTCGGTGAGTTCGGCGCCCGCCACCGCCATGGCCCCCAGCGCCTCGCGGGCCGGGTCGGGCAGGTCGGTGATCCGGGTGAGCAGGAGCGCTCGCAGGTCGCCCGGCGGTGCCTCGCCCGCAGTGCTCAGCGCCTCGACGAACAGCGGGTTCCCGCCGCTGCGCCGGTGGATGCGGGCGCTGCGGGCCGGGTCCGGCGGCCGTCCGCCGACGGCCGTCAGCAGCGCGGCGACGTGCCGGTGTTCCAGCGGGCCGAGGGCGATGTGCTCCACCGTACGGCTGCGGCCCAGCTCCGCCAGCATCCGCCGGTTCGGATGCGCGGCGGCCGGCTCGCCGGTACGGACGGTGCCGACCAGGAGTACGGCGACGTCCGTCAGATTGCGGGCGAGGTAGGCGAACAACTCGCGGCTGGACGCGTCCGCCCAGTGCAGGTCCTCGACCACCACGACCACGGGCCGGACCTCCGCCACCCGGCCCAGCAGCGTCAGCATCTCCTCCAGCAGCCTGGCCGGCCCGTACCGTACCGGCGCCGGGCCAAGATCCGGCAGCCAGTCGCCGAGCGCGGCACCGCCCGGCGGCAGCAGCGCCGCCACCCGCTCGCGCCCGAACCGGCGCACCAGATCGCGCAGGATGGCGACGAACGGCACGTACGGGGCGCCCTCCGAGCCGAGCTCCAGGCAGCCCCCGGACAGCACCGCCGGATCACCGGGCAACTCCCGTACGGCCGCGGCGACCAGCCGTGACTTGCCGATGCCCGCCTCACCGGAGATCAGGACCGTCCCCGGGCGGCCGGCCCAGGCCTGTTCGAAGGCCGCGCGCAGCACGGCGATCTCGTCGTCCCGGCCGACCAGCACCGGGCTGACGACCGAACCCGTCATCGACGCAGCCTCCAAGCCCGGACCGGATGTCACCAACTCTGACGACGACAGCCTGCCATCGGTGCCGCCACTGTGAACGCATGATCCCCACGACCGAAAGGACCGTCCGATGACCGGACAGAACACCCGCCGTACCGTCACCGCCAACATCACGCTGTCGCTGGACGGCCGCATCAGCGGCCCCGGCGGTGAGTACGACATGGGCTGGATCGTGCCGCACGCCACCACGTCGAAGTCGCGCGACCACATGGTGTCGGTCACCGGTACCGCGACCACCGCCCTGCTCGGCCGCAAGAACTACGAGGGCTTCGCCGGTTTCTGGCCCGCCGTCGCCGACGACGAGAACGCGGACCCGCGCGACCGGGAGTTCTCCCGCTGGCTGAACGCGGCCGAGAAGGTCGTCTTCTCCAGCACCCTGAAGGAGGCCGCCTGGGACAACGCGCGCATCTCCGACACCGACCCGGTCACGACGGTCAAGCGGCTGCGCGAGGAGAAGGGTGGCGACATCATCGTCCTGGCCAGCACCAGCGTGATCCACAGCCTCCTCCAGGCCGGAGAGGTGGACCGGCTGAGCATCACGCTGTGCCCCGAACTCGTCGGCGGCGGCGCGCGGCTGTTCACCGACGGTCCGTCCGCGTCGTGGTCGCTGACCTCCAGCGACGTCACCGAGAGCGGGGCGATCTGTCTTCTCTATGACCGGATCGGGGGCTGAACCGCGCCGGCGTGGATGAGTCGCGCTCCCCGATGACATCGCCGTCATCGGGGAGCGTGGCCGTGTCATCCCGGGTGGGGGGCCGACTCCGGTGGCCGGGGTTCGGCCGTGGTCTGTTCGACCTGGCGGATGAGCCGTTTCAGCTGGGAGATCTCGTCGTACAGGGCCTTCTTGCCGTCGGCGGTGAGGTGGATCCACGTACGGCCGCGTTTGCCCTCGTAACCTTTCTCGATCTCCACCAGGCCCGCCTTCTCCAGCACGGTCAGGTGCTGTGAGAGGTTGCCGGCGGTCAGATCCAGGCTCGCTCGCAGGAATCCGAACTCGACTCGCCGGGCCTCGTGGGCGATGGTCAAGATGCCCAGCCGGACGCGCTGGTGGACGACGTCGTCCAGTCCGTTCGCCGGGTGGGTCATGCCCGGCGCCGTTCGGCCAGGGCGAAGCCCGCGCCGCCGAGGAGGAGTACGCCGCCGGCCACCAGAAGGCTGGGCAGGAAACCCCAGGTCGCCGGGATGCCCGAACCCCGCCCCGGGCCGCCGCCGGCGTTCACCAGGAGTGCGACCACCAGGTAGCCGACGGCGAAGGCGAGTACGGCCCAGCTGCGTTCCATCCGGGCCAGTACGAACAGAGCCAGGGCGATGGCGACCAGCGGCACCAAACCGACGGCGACCGGGCCGCCGGGGGAGTAGTCGTACAGGTTGAGCTGCTGGGCCAGGGCGGACGCGATGCCGAACACCAGCCCGACGGCGACTCCCGTACCGACGTAGGGCAGGACGCGCGAGCCGACTCCGCGGCTCCGGGCACGGAACATGTAGAAGGCGGCGATCGCTGTGTACGCCGCGACGAAGGCGACGATCCAGTAGACGCCGGGGGGCCAGTTGACGACCTGGACGCACGCGCCCCTGTCGATGATCTCGACGCCGCCGCGTGCGCCCAGGGCCGGGTCGCACGTGACGGTGTGGCGCCCCAGGCGGTAGAAGGGCGCGGCCGCGACGACCACCAGGCCGAGCAGTACGAGCGGGAACCAGGTGCCGCGCTGCGCCTGCCGTACGCGCTGGGTGAGCTGGTCGGTGGACGAGAGCACCTGCCGGGCCAGGTTCGCGGAGGGAAGCGATTCGTCTGTCATGGGCCTTAGGTTTCCATAACAAACCAGTCTTCGTACACAACTTGTCTGAGTTTCAACGCGCCCTGGACCCTCTGTAGCCGGTCGACTGCGGTCTGTGCCGCCGGAAGAGCCGGCCATAAAAGGGCTGTCGCCGGTCTGTAAATATCCATCAACAGGATCGCCTCGGTTCCGCTCCCCTGTGATTTCCGGTGATTCAATCGATCTTGTCGTGCCGGAACTCGCATTGACTAGGGGGAATTCATGCAGAAAAAATCTGACATCAAGCAATTGCCGCGCCGCTCCGTACTGGCCGGTGCGGTCGCACTCGGGGCATCGGCGGCGACGGCGAAATCCATTTTTTCGCCCACTGCGGCGACCGCGGACAGCACACTGAACGGCTGGCGGTTCTGTGCGAACTGCTTCGAGCTTTTCCTCGTCGACTTCACGGTCGACCAGAGCCTCTGCCCACGCACCCGCGGCCCGCATCAAGCCGCGGGCTGGACCTTCCGGCTGACGTACAACCTGAGTCCCGCGGGTACGGGCGAGAGTGGCAACACCCAGGCCAGCTGGCGGCACTGCTACCGCTGCGCGGCGCTGTACTGGGGGCCCGGCGCACTGAGATGCCCGGCGGGAGGGTCGCACGGCTACATCCATCCGAGCGGTTATCCGCGGCAGTTCCTGCTGCCTCACGATATCGGCGAGCCGGCCCGGATGCAGCACCAGTGGCGATACTGCTTCAAGTGCTCGGCGCTGTTCTACAACGGCTACGCGTACAAGGGTCAATACGGCCTATGTCCGTACGACTACATCTATGGCCACACCGCCGCGGGCTACGACTTCGCAATTCCCGTATCGGCCTACACCTGAGCCGCTATAGGAAATCGGCGACAAAAAGGCTGTCCTGCTTTCTGATTGCCATGTTCTCGGGTCGGGCGGGGCTGTTTTCTGAAATGCAAGATTATCCCGCAAAAGGAGTTTTTTCGTGAAGAGAATGATCTTCGGAGGGGCCGCGATGCTCGCCGCGGTCCTCACAGCGGTCGTCGGCCTGGTGCCGGCCTCCTCGGCGCAGGTGCTCCCAGGGCCCAGGGCGTTCGTGTCCAACCTGGACCTGGAGTGCCGGAGGACCAATCCGTACACACCGGCGTTCCCGCCGTTCCTCACTCGTCATCTCGATCCCGCGCTGACGGGCCTGCCGGCCGAGCGGGTCGTCCTCGGTCCTCGTCAGCAGCTGTGCGTGCCCGTCGCGAAGAGCGGCGTGATCCCTCCGCGAGGAGTGATCGACTTCATCAGGCACGTCGACCTGTCCTGCTACCAGATCAAGGGCCTCAGCGTGAACTTCACCCTGAGGCTCAGGCAACTCAACCCGGTGCTGGCCGGACTGCCCGGGCACACCGCCGTGATGGGCAGCCCGCAACAGCTGTGCGTTCCCGTCATCAAGAACGGCAGCGTGCCGCCGCCGGACGTCGTCGCACTGGTGAGGTACATCGATCTCAAGTGCTACGCGATCACTCCGACGTTCGCCCCGGGGACGTCACTGTCCCTGACCCATCTCAACCCGGTCCTGTCCGGCGTTCCACCGCACAGGGGCATCCTGCGGAACAGCCGGCAGCTGTGCGTGCCGGTCAGGAAGGCGAACCAGGCCGTTCCCGCCGCGATCCTGAACATCGTGCGGTGGATCGACCTGGAGAAGTTCGATCTGGCGACGACCACGGCCATCAGCCCGGTCCAGCTCAGGCTGAGCCACATCAACCCGCTGCTGGCCGGCCTGCCGGTTGAACGGGCCGTCGTCAGCGGGCCTCTCCAGCTCGCCGTCCCGGTCGCCAAGAACGGCGTGATCCCGCCGAGCATCAGGTAGCGCGGAGCGGGCGGCGGCGCATACCTGACATGTGGTGGCAGGAATGGCCGCCAGACTGAGGGCATGACTCTTTCGTGGAAGATCGTTATCGACTGTTCCGACCCGCAGGCTCAGGCGGCGTTCTGGGGTGCGGCGCTCGGCTACGTGGTCGAGGACAACAGTGTTCTCATCGAACAACTGCTGGCCACCGGGCGCATCGACCAGAGCATGATCACGAACGAGTCCGGGCGGGCGGGGTTTCGGGGGCTGCAGGCGGTTCGGCATCCCGACGACCCGGTTCAGGAGGTCACCGGTACGGGGCTGGGGCGGCGGCTTCTCTTCCAGCAGGTTCCCGAGCCCAAGACGGTCAAGAACCGGCTGCACCTGGATCTGCACGCCGGGCCCGAGCGCCGGGACGCCGAGGTCGACCGGCTGAGCGACCTGGGCGCGACCGTACTCCGGGAGGTCAAGGAGCCGGGTACCGAGCACGTCGTGATGTCCGATCCGGAGGGCAACGAGTTCTGCGTTCAGTAGGGGCACCTACGCCGGAAGGTCCTTGCCCAGGCGGGCGAGCGGGGACACGGCCATGGACAGCGGGGAAAGCGCCAGCGCCGCGGCGGCCGAGAGCAGGGCGGCGCGTACGCCCAGCGCGCCGGCCAGGTAGCCGCCGAGGAGGGAACCGAGCGGGGTCAGGCCCATGCCGACGAAGTTGATCGTCGCCACGACCCGGCCCTGGACGGGGATCGGGGTGAGCGCCTGCCGTACGGTCACGACGGTGACGTCGACCAGCTGGCTGAAGACGCCGAACAGGAAGTTGACCGCCATGAGCGCGGCGATCGTGGCGGTGGAGTCGCCGTGCAAGGCGGGGACGCAGAGCATCGTGCCGTCGGCGAGGGTCGCGGCGGAGATCAGTACGACGCCGTGGCCGTACCGTCTCGGCAGCGCGGCCGACAGCAGCGATCCGACCAGCGCGCCCGGGCCCATCGCCGCGAGTGCGAGTCCGACGGCGGCGCCCGGCAGGTGCAGGGTGCGCGGCAGGAAGAGCAGGTAGACGGTCATCAGGGCGGCGAAGGAGAATTGGAAGAGGGCAGACGCGATCCCGACCGCCCGTAGTGAGGCGTCCCCGGCGACGAGACGCAGACCCTCGTGGATCTGCCGCCACACGTGTTTTCGCCGTGGGCCGGGTCTCGGCTCGGGGATCCGCCGGATCGACAGCGAGGACAGGGCGAAGAAGAACGCGCTCGCCGTGATGGCGACGGGCGCGGTGAGGAGCGACACCAGCGCGCCACCGAGCGCGGGGCCGGCGATCTGCGCGGCGGACCTGCTGCCTTCCAGCGTGCTGTTGCCCTGGGCGAGCTGATCGCGTCTCACCAGCCGTACGAGGGAGGTCTGGTACGCCACGTCGAAGTACACGCTGAGGGAGCCGACGAGGAAGGCGACCAGGAGAAGCAGCGGGATGCCGAGCCCGCCCAGGGCGTAGGCGACGGAGACGGTGGCCAGCGCCACCGTACGGCCGAGGTCGGCCAGGACCATCACGGTGCGGGAGCGGCGGCCGTCCACCCAGGCACCGGCGAAGAGCGAGAGCAGCAGAATCGGGGCCTGCTGCGCGGCGCGGAGCGCGCCGACCTGCTGAGTGCCGGCGCCGAGCGCGATCACGGCGATGAGCGGCAGGACGACCTGACCGGTCTGCGCGCCCAGCTGGGAGGCGGTGTGGCCGGTCCAGAGTCTGCGGAAGTCGCCGTCTCGCCACAGGCTCGGCGGAGGTTCAGCGGGTGGCTTCATCGACGGTCTCGCGCGGCGGGCGGGCGAGCGCGGCGGGAGGAACGGCACAGGGAGCCCTTGAGTGGCCGAGAACGGGGCCCGTCCCGCAGGATTCGGGCAGCGGAAGTGCGCTGTGCCGCAGGGCGGGTGCGGCACGCGATGACAGGTCAGAAACGGCCTACGGTGTCAGCGCGTGCTCATCGGGCCGGGCATCTCCATCTCCTCGGATCATCGGCTGTACGGAACGTAGCCCCTTGTCACTGCGATCTTCAAGCCGATTACGGGCCTTGTCCGGGCCGATGTGGTGTGCCGGCGACTCATATGCCTGACGGCAAGAGGCCGGGATCTTTGGGGTTCACCGGCGGTGGCTGCATGAGCAGTGAATAAGCGGCCTGGTGTCCGCAGATAGTCCGGGCCATCACCGGAACAACGGTCTTCGCCGGGGGCACGGTGACATCGAGCCGTGCCCCGGTGGTGCAGTGACCGGAGGCGTGGGACGTCGACCAGGTGATCTTGAAGCCGATTCGTCTGTCGGGTTGAAGGTCGACATTCTCTTCAACCGTTGAATCGGGTGTTGCGACCAGCTTCGTGTGCCTTCCTTCGGAGGCCGCCTCGATCTGCAACGTAACGCTCAGATAGCAGGTTCGCCGTGAGTCGTTGGTGACGGACACCAATCCGGCGGCGTGGCCGGCCTTGGTCGGTACGGGCCCCGAGAGGGCACCGGCCCCTGAACTGGTCAATTGCGTGGATACGCACGGCAGTGGCGACGGTGACCGCCTCGCCGCGGCCACCCCGGAGGGTGTGGAGCAGCCGACGGTGACCATCGTAAAGACGCCGCATGTAATGCCGACGATGACTTTCACAATGACAGTATTCCACGTTTCCGGCGGCCATACCTGACTGCAACCTGGACGGAATATCACTCCATTGATGATCTCGATTCAGCCTTGAAGTGGCGTGAGGGAAGGTGGGCGAATGCAATTCATGTCGGTAATGAGGGCTGTTGCGTCGCTCCCCGGCGCATCGACGAACCGGTTGCCCACAGTGATCCTTACGCGGGCCGTACCGCCCGGGCGCGGCTGAGGGGTGATCGGATGAAGCGCTGTCGGAGCGCCGTCATCCCCTCGCGCGTCCGGGCGTGCCCGCCGTCGGGCGTCAGGTGAACGGGGCGGTGTCCTGTTCGCAGACGGTTCCGGCTGGGGGGAGGGTGCCGGTCAGCAGGTAGCGGTCCCGGTACTCGTCGGCGCAGTGGCTCGGGTTGGAGAACTCCGTATGGCCGTAACCGTGCACGGTGAGCAGGCGGGCTCGCGACAGGGCGTGGGACATCGCGATCGAGTTCTCGTAGGAGGTCGCGGGGTCGCCGGTGTTGCCGATCAGGAGGACGGGGTTGGCGGTGCGGCGGTTCCAGGGGCCGGTGTAGGCGTCCTCGCTCGCAGGCCAGTTGGCGCAGGGCTCGTCCGGCCAGACCCAGGACGGGCCGATCAGGCCGGATCTGGCGGAGGCCAGTTCGGCGGCCTCGGTGTACGCGCGCGGGTTGCGGGGGTTCGCGCTGTCGGAGCAGCGCACTGCGTACGACTGTTCCTGGCCCGCATAAGCCGTCGGCTGCGAGGTGGGTGGGGATTCCGGGGTCGGCGGAGTGCTGGGTTGGATGCGGCTTTGCGGGGTGGCGGCTCGGGCGGTGGGCCGGGAGGCGGTGGGGCGGGTCAAGCTTTGGGGAGGGGTGGCTCGGGCGGTGGACCGGGGTTCAAAGGTCGGGATGGGGCTGGGCTGGATCAGGTCTTGGGGCGTCGTGGCTTGGGCGGTGGGTGAGGCGGTCCACAGTTGCTGGAGTTGTTCGGCGGCCTCCTTCCAGGCGCTCACCTCGGCCAAAGGCAGACTCAGGACGGCGCACAGGTCGTCGCAGGACAGCGTGTCCGGTGGGGTGCCGATGGGGACCGGGCGCTTGTGCAGCCGGCTCAGCAGGGTCTTGAACTTTGCTTGGGTCGCGGAAGGAGTTCCGGCGGAGAAGGCGCAGGTGGGCGTCTTGCCGCACAGGTCTAGGAAGGATTTCTGGGTCGCTGCGGATGCCTGGTCCGTGCCCATGCGCAGGAAGGCGGGGAGTCTGCCGTCGCCGTGGGTCCAGGCGACTGGGTCGAGGTTGCCGTCCAGGACCATGCGGCCGACTCTGGTGGGGAAGAGGTTGGCGTAGACGGCGCCCAGGCCGGTGCCGTACGACAGTCCCACGTAGTTGAGCGTCGGGGCGCCGACGGCTTGGCGCAGCAGGTCCATGTCGCGGGCGACGTCGGCTGTGCTGTCGTGGCGGAGCAGAGGGGCGTTCTGGCGGGCGCACCGTGCGTCGAACCGGGCCCAGGTGCGATCCCAGGTCGCGATCTGGGCGGCCGTCGTGGGGATGATCGGCAGGGCGGACAGGAAACGGCTCTCGGCCTCCATGGTCGGGAAGCAGCGGATGGCGGTGCTGGCACCGAACCCGCGCGGGTCGAAGCTCACGATGTCGTATCGGGCTCGCCACTCGGCGGGGACGCTCGCGAACTGGTCGCGTAGCGGGGCGATCTGCTCGCTCGGGCCGCCGCCGTTGACGAACAACGCGCCTAGGCGGTGCGTGCCGTCGGTCGCGGGATGTCGCACCACAGCGAGGTCGATCATCGTGCCGGACGGGTGCCGGTGGTCCAAGGGCACCCGCGCGGTCGCGCACTGGAAGCCGTCGTCGCAGGATCGCCAGTGCAGGGCGGGGACCGGAGCGCCGGCGGCAGCGGCGGGTCCGGGCAGGAACGTGGCGGCGAACAGGACGGTCGTGGCCAGCGCCGCGATGGCCTGCCGGAGACGGGGGCCTGTCCTTCGGCTGAGCACTCGGCTGCGGGGGACGTGGGGAGGTGGCATGGGGCCAGCATGGGGAAATCAGGGTCGGCGGGGCACCGGCCGAAAGTACGGAATCGGGAGGCGGGCGTCGTACTTTTGCCTGACCCTCGTGGAGGGCGGCCGGTTCGGGACGCAGGGCGGGCCGGTTCGCGGCGCCGGCCGGGGGCCGGCGCGGGAGGACCGGGCTGCGGGATGGCTGGTTCTGAGGAATCGGCGCCGTCGTCGCTGCCTACGCGGCGATCGCCGCCCTCGCGGGACGGTGGGCGTAGGAGAGGGGTGCTGTCCACATGTCCGTGCGGGAGGGCCGGTTCTCTCGACATGTCTGCGTCGGAATGCCGGCGTCTCAATGAGGCTGCACGAACGGCTCGGCTTCCAACGCAGGTCCGCGCTCTTGCCTCCGTGGCCGATACCACTGGTCAATGCCGTTCGCTGATGGGGGCTGCCGCAGATGGACGCCGGACGAACGGCCCGCCGGCCGAAATGGGTAAAGCGCTCGTACGGCCCAGAACACCACACCAAGCACGAGCCCTTAGCATCCGGGGCATGACCGACGACACTATCCGTCCGTTTCGTGTTGATATCGCGCAGGGCGAGCTAGACGACCTCTACGACCGACTCGATCGGGTGCGGTGGCCCGACGAACTGCCCGGCGTCGGCTGGGCGTACGGCGTGCCGCGCGACCACCTGAAAGAGCTCGTACGCTACTGGCGCCACGAATACGACTGGCGGGAGGCCGAGGCCAGGCTGAACGAGTGGCCGCAGTTCATGACGACCATCGACGGGGCCGACGTCCACTTCGCCCACATACGCTCGCCCGAGCCGGACGCCACCCCCCTGATCCTCACCCACGGCTGGCCCGGCTCGATCGTGGAGTTCGCCGACGTCGCCGGGCCGCTGGCAGACCCGCGGGCGTACGGCGGGGAGGCGGACGCGTTTCATCTCGTGATCCCCGGCATCCCCGGCTTCGGGTTCTCCGGGCCGACGCGGGAGACCGGCTGGGAGTTCAAGCGGGTCGCCGGTGCCTTCGCGGAGTTGATGCGGCGGCTCGGCTACCAGAGGTACGGGGCGCAGGGCGGCGACTGGGGCGCGGCGATCTCGCGCGAACTCGGGCGTACGCAGAAAGACCAGGTCATCGGCGTCCACCTCAACCTCATCCCCGGCGCGGGGGCGACAACGGAACCGACCGAAGAAGAACTCGCACCTCTCAGCCCGGCCGAGCGGGAGCGGACGCTGGCCTCCTGGGAACGCGCCCGGCGTTGGGCCGCGGACAAGCAGGGCTATGCCGACATCCAGGCCACGCGCCCGCAGACTCTCTCGTACGCGCTGACCGACTCCCCGGTCGGGCAGCTGGCGTGGATCGCGGAGAAGTTCACCGAGTGGACGGAGGGCGGCATCGACCGCGACCGGCTCCTCACCAACGTGATGATCTACTGGCTCACCAGGACGGCGGGCTCGTCGGCCCGGATCTACTACGAGCGGGCGCATGCCGACTATTGGGGCGGACCACCGGAGCCGTCGGACGCCAAGACCGCACTCGCCGCATTTCCGCAGGAGAATTTCGTCCCGCTCCGGCATATCGCCGACCGGACGAACACCATCGTACGGTGGACCGAATTCGATCACGGCGGCCATTTCGCCGCGATGGAACAGCCAGATCTCCTGGTCAACGACATCAGGGCATTCTTCCGCCAAATCCGGGCATAAAGCAGGGGTGGCCGCGACGTCCCGCGCGGTGAGCGCGCAGTACGGTAGAGCCATGGAGACAGAGAAGGTCACATTTTCGGAAGAGAAGACGCTCCTCGACGCTCTCTATGCCAAGGCGCTCGACTCCCAGGCCGCCGAGCCCATCCTCGGTGACGCCTATGCGGCCGAGGTCGTCGCGAAAATCGACTACGACTTCGGCAAGATAAAGGTCACCCCGAGAAACGCCGGAATCGTCGCGATCCGGGCCAGACAGTTCGACGCCTGGGTACGCGAGTTCCTCGCCGGCCACCCGAACGCCACCGTTCTCCACCTCGGCTGCGGGCTGGACAGCCGCGTCAACCGGATCGACCCGCCCACGACCGTCCGCTGGTACGACGTCGACTACCCCGACGTCATCGAGAAGCGGAAGCACGTCTGCCGTCCGCACCCCGCCGCCTCGCTGATCGGCACCTCGGTGACCGAGCTCGAGTGGCTGGAGAGCGTGCCCGTGGAGGGACCGGTGCTGGTCATCGGCGAAGGGCTCTTCATGTACCTCCCCGAGGAGGACGGCAAACGCCTCCTCAGGCGCCTGACCGAGCGGTTCCCCTCAGGGGAGATGCTCTTCGACATGTTCAGCCGTTCCTGGCTCCGGCTGGAGAACCACAACCCGCTCATCAAGGCCGAGGGCGGCGTGCACTGGGGCATCGACGACCCCGGCGAGCTCGAACGCGACCTGCCCCTCCGATGCGAGACCGTGGTCAGCGCCAGCGTGCTCCCCGGCGTCGACCGGCTGCGCCGGCCGTGGGGGACGGTCTTCCGCCTGATCGCGGCCGTGCCGCCGCTCAAGCGCGGCTTCCGGCTCCTGCGCTACCGCTGGTGACCTCAGGCCGGGACGACGTTCACGCCGCCCGAGTCGGTGTGCAGCGAGATCTTCGCCTTCGCGGTCGAGGCGGTCGGCACCTTGACATGCCGGCCGCCGGAGTCGGTCGTGACGTCGACATCGTACGGGCCGCCGGGCACGGCGAGCCGTAGCGAACCCGAGTCCGAGCTCGCCCGTACGTTCGACGGTGCGCCGGCGAACGCCAGGCGGACGCCGCCGGAGTCGGTGGAGACCGTCACGGTGGGCGAGCGCAGCTCCGTGGCGCCGATCGCGCCGGAGTCGCTGCTGGAGGACAGCGCGCCCGCGACGTCCTGGAGCGTGATCCGGCCCGAGTCGGTACGCGCGGAGACGGAGCCCGTCGCGTGGCGTACCGTCACCGAACCCGAGTCGCTGCCCGTGTCGGCGTCGGCCACGCCATTGATGTTGATCCGCCCGCTGTCCGTACGGGCGCGTACGGACACCGAGGCGGGGACCGTCAGGTCGTAGTCGACGCGGCACCGCGAGCACCCGCTGTCGAAGGTCAGCCGGCCGTCGGTCAGGTGCTGGCCGGGGTGCGGGGTGCCGCTCTCGTAGTGCACGACGCGGTGCACGGTCACGCCCGCGCCGGTGCCCCGCGTCACCACGATGTGGCCGTCGCCCGCGTTGACCTCGATGTTGGTCACCGGGCCGGCGACGGTGGCGTCGGCGGGGGTCAGGCTGTGCCGGTAGTCGGCGAAGCCCACACCCACGCCACAGCCCGACGCGGTGACGGTCGTAAGGGCGATCATCGCCAGGCTACGGCTCTTCACGGATGGCTCCTTCAGGTCGGTTCGTGAAGAACGCTACGGGAACGCGCGGACGCGTCCCATGTGGCTGGCATGCCGGGTCGTGGTGGGGCTAACCCCACGTCCGCGGGTCAGTTCTTCTCGTCCTCGTCCGGATCGACGATCGGCATGCTGGCCGTCTCGTCGAAGGCGTCCTGCGCGGGCCCCGCGTCGTCGTCGAGGTCGCCGTTGGCCAGCGACTCCCAGTTGCTCGCGTCCTTCAGCCGGTCGAAGCCGCGGCGGATGCTGTCCCAGCTCTCGTCCGCGAGCGGCGTGCCCATGTCGGAGGAGGAGTCGATCGGGGCGTCGTCGGTCAGGGGGTCGGGTTCCTGCCCGCCGGCGACGCGGAAGTCGCGCGGCGGGGAGGCGCGGTGGCGTCCGTTGGAGCCGTTCCCCTCCTCCGGGCCGCGCGGCGGCGGCTCGTAGGGCTCGTACGACGGCTCTGGAGGCTCGGGCTCGGCCGGGGGGAGCTGCCAGGAGGGCTCGGCGGGCGGAGCGTCCCAGGACCGCCGCCGGCCCGGCTCTGCCTCCGGCTCGGCCGGAGGCAGGTTCCAGGAGTCGGCCTCGGGCTGCTGGGCCTCCCAGGAGGGCTCGGCGGCCGGGAGGTCCCAGGAGGGGCGTTGCTCCTGCCGGTCGGCCGCCTCGGGGTCCCACGACGGAACGGGGAGGTCCCACGAGGGCCGCTGGTCGACCGGCTCCGGGTCGGGGACGGGGAGGTCCCATGAGGGGCGCTGGTCGACCGGCTCCGGGTCCCAGGACGGGCGCTGGTCCGGCCGGTCGAGCGGCTCGGGCTCGGCTGCGGGCAGGTTCCAGGACTCGGCCTCGGCCGGCTCCGGGCTCCAGGTGTTGGGGGCCGTGGGCCGAGGCCGGCGGCGTTCCCACGGCGTGACGGGCGGCGAGGAGTCCCACTCGTCCTGCTGGTCCAGGTCCGGAGACGGGGACGGGGGCGCGGCCTCCGGTGGCCGGCGTTCCCAGGGCGACAGTCCCGAGGGCGGACCGCTCGGCCGCCGCTCCCACGACGCCTCGGCCGCGGAGTGGGCCGGCGGACGCGACGGCACGGGCGTCTCCTCGGAGATCTCGTCATCGTCGTCGCCGCGAGGCGCCCGCCGCCGTCGCTGCCGCCAGCCGAGGATCAGGCTCAGCACGATCAGGGTGCCGCCGCCGCTCAGCACGGCGATGAGCAGCAGGTCCGGTCCGTGGGAGGCGGCCGGGGGTGCCGGCCGTGACGTCGAGGGCGGCGTCTCGACCGTCGTGCCGCCGTGCTCGGCCTTGTTGATCCGCGCAGCCGTCCGCAGGGCGCCGTACGCGTCGGCGACGCCGGTGCCGATCTCGGTGCTGCGGCCGTCGGGAGGACGGTGCGTGGCGCCCTCCTCCAGCGACTGCTTGACCTCGGCCGGCGTGAGGCGCGGGTAGCGAGCCTTGACCAGCGCGCTCATGCCCGCCACGAAGGCGGCCGAGGAGCTCGTCCCGGTGCCGAGGATGTAGCCGTGCCCGGCGACGTCCGCGCTGACGATCTCGACGCCGGGGGCCGCGACCGAGATGTAGGTGTGCCGGTTGGTGAACTTGGCCGGCTTGAACCCCCGGTCGACCGCGCCCACCGCGATCACGCCGGGATAGGCGGCCGGGTAGTTGCGGCGGTTGGCGGCGTTGCCGTCGTTGCCGGCGGAGGCGATGAGCACCGAGCCCTTGCCGAGCGCGTACTTGATCGCCGCCTCTTCGGCGGTGTTGCCGTTGTAGAACAGGTTGCCGCCGCCCAGCGACATGCTGATGACCTGCGCACCGTGGTCGGCGGCGTACCGGATGCCCTTGGCGACCGCGTCGCGCGCCCGGTCGACCTGGGCCTTGTCCGTACGGATCGGGTCGTTCAGCTCCCAGGTCACCCGGATCGAGAGGACCTTCGCGTCCGGCGCCACCCCCATGACGCCCGCCGCCGCGCCGGTGCCGTGACCGTGGCCCGCGATGAGGCTCGCCATCTCGGTGCCGTGCCGGCCCCAGTAGCGTCCGCCGGGTTTGCGCGTGTGGCCGGTGAAGTCCGGGCCGTCGATCACGCGGCCGGACAGGTCGGGCTGGTGGCCGTCGACCCCGGTGTCCAGCACCGCCACGGTCACACCGTTGCCGCGTGAGTATTTCCAGGCGCGCGAGATATGCAGGGCGTCGAGCGTCCACTGCTGCCCGCGGTAGAGGTCCGCGGGTGCCGCGCGCGTGGTCAGTGTGGGCGAGGCCGACTGGGCCGCAGGGACCGAGAGCACCCCGACCGCGGCGCTGACCAGCAGTGCCGAGGCCACGCGCGGGACGGTGCGGCGAGGCTCGAACACGTGCACCGGATCCCCTCCCGGCTATCGACTGCGGCCGTCATTCTGCCACGGCCCGAGGTCGTGCGTTCACGTCGTCGAATGCCAGATGCGCGGTGATCGGGGGGAATATGGTCCAAATCTCGCTCAATGTGTACGGTGCACCTGTACGCGTTCCGGGCCTGTGCTCCCGATGGCCGCGCGCGGAGTCTCCTCCGCGCACCCCTTCCCTGGCGGCCATCCGGACCGCCGGCCCGGATTCGTCTGCGCCGCCGGGCGTACGCGCGGAGCCGCCCGTCGTAGGACGCGGACCCGGTGACCGCCGGACCACCATCGGGGCATGAACGCGATGACGCTGACCGCGCACGGTCCCTGGCACGACGGCGACGCCCCCGGATGGTGGCCCGTCTTCCCGATCGGTTTCGGCCTGTTCTGGCTGCTGGTCCTCGGCGGCGGGTTCTACCTGCTGTCGAAGCGCACGAAGGGGGGCGGCGCCGAGAAGGTGCTCGCCGAACGCTACGCCCGCGGAGAGATCGACGAGGAGGAGTACCGCGAGCGGCTGGGAGTGCTGCGCTCCTGACCGCTCAGTCCTCGCACCGGGCCGCCGCTTGCGCCGGCTCCTGCTCGGGAGGCTCGAACGCCGTGGACTCCATCGGGAAGTTCGCGGCCGCCTCGGCGAACCTCCCGAGCAGCCGGGCGAACTCCCTCCGCTCGCCGTCGGTCCAGTCGGCGACGAGCTGGGCGATGAAGCGCTGGCGGAAGTCGTCGGTCAGGCCGCGTACCCGGTCGCCGGCCTCCGTCAGCCGCAGGTGCGCGCGCCGCGCGTCGACCGGCGACGGGCTGCGGGACACGAAACCGGCGTCGATGGCGTGGCCGACGAGCCGGCTGGCGGTGGAGGGGTCGATGTCGAGGTAGTCGGCGACGGCGCCCACGGTGACGTCGTCGTCGCCCTCGCCGTAGCCCGCGATGGCGTGGATGACCAGCAGGCTGGACAGCTGGATGGGACGTCCGCCGTGCCCGCACTGCTCACGCAGGCGCTGCAGGAGATGCGGCTTGGCCCAGAGTCGCCGGAGCTGGAACGCCGCTCGTTCGATCTCCGCCACACTCGTGTCGATGTGCGGACTCACAGGGTCACAGTAGTTGAGTCGAGCAAGCATCAATGCCGTCCGGTATTGGCCGGTTTAAGAGGTTTCATCATCCCCACCAGAAGGCCGTGGCGATGATGCCGTACAAGATGATCAGGGTCGCGCCCTCGAGCCAGTTCGACTCGCCGTCGAGCACCACCAGAACGGTGATCACGACGGCCATGATCAGTACCGCGATCAGCAGCGGTGACAGGACGAGGGTGAAGGACGCCCCGACCAGCGGCGAGAGCAGGACCAGCGCGGGCGCGACCACGAGCGAGATCTGCAGCGGGCTCTGCAGGATCAGCGACAGGGCGAAGTCGGACTGGTTCTTCAGCGCGAGCTGGATGCCGACGACGTTCTCGACCGCGTTGCCGGCGATCGCGACGATGACCAGACCGGCGAACGCCTCGGAGATGCCGAGCGTGGACATCGCGGGCTGCAGCGCCGCCACGAACCAGTCCGAGACGAACGCGGCGCCCACCCCGGTGATCGCCAGCATGCCCAGCGCGACGCCCATGGACCAGGAGTGGCGGCTCGCGGGCTCCGAACCCTCGCCCTCACCGCCGCCCTCGGCGCTCTTCTGCCGGCGCAGCGACGCGGGAAGGGAGGCGACGAACAGGCCGAGCAGCAGCACCGAGACGACGATCGACAGGTCACGCTCGTGCAGCGCGGCCTTCGTGGCGTGCGACCCCAGCGCCGAGGTGAGCGAGGGGACCAGCATCGCGGCGACGGACAGCACCATGAGCATCGACATCGTCCGCGCGCCCTCGCTGCCGAACGTCTGCCGGCCGTGCTTGATGCCGCCGAACAGGAACGCCAGGCCGAGCACCAGCAGCACATTGGCCAGGATGGAGCCCACGATGGTCGCGGTGGCGACGCCGTACAGCTTGTCCCGCAGCGCGAACAGCACGACGAACAGCTCGGGGAGGTTGCCCAGCGCGCTCTGCACGACGCCGGTCGCGCCCGAGCCGAGCCGGTCGCCCAGCTCCTCGACACTGCGCCCGACCAGAGTGGCCAGCAGCGCCAGGGCGATCGCGGCGATCACGAACGGCGCGACGTTTCCGCCGAGCTTCGCGTAGTAGGCCGTCCCGGCGGCTCCCGCCACCACGACGGTAATGATGATGAGTCGCCAGTCAGAGCGCGTGAAACCCATGCGGAAGATCATGCCGCATCGGGACCTGCTGTTTTGACGTTTGCTTGACCTGATCGTGCTCTATTCGGCGGTCAGCCGGACGTGCGCTCCGGGCGGCAGGCCGAGGCGCTGGGCGGCGTTGCCGGAGTTGACGGCGAGGGCGACCTGGCCGGTGGCGTCGGTGTAGGCCACCAGCTCTCCGGGAGGCACCGAGCCGAAGGTCTCGCCGTACGTCATCCGCAGCGAGTGCCGTCCGAGCGTGACGGTGACGGTCCCGCCGCACCGCGCGCCGATGCGCTCCAGGTCGGCGCGGGTGACCGAGAGCTGGACGTTGCCGAACCGGTCGACCGTGACGACCTCGCCCGCGGCCGTGCCGTCGTGTACGGCGCGGGCCGGCGGCGGGAGGCGTACGAGCCCGTCCGGGTCGATCTCCGTGCCGACCGAGGTGACGGCGTGGCCGGAGGCGACGTGGGCCGCCACGGGCGCGAAGATGTCGCGGCCGTGGAAGGTCGCCGACACCGGGTCCAGCCAGAGCTCCTGGTCGGTCAGCTCGTACGCCTGGATGTCCGGGTCCGCGACCGCCCAGGACAGCACGCCGTTGTCGGGCCCGATGAAGACGCGCTCGCCCGCCGCGACGGCGACCGCCCGGCGCCGCGTGCCCACACCCGGATCGATCACCGCGACGTGCACGCCGGCCGGGAGGTACGGGACCGTCTGCGCCATGATCGCGGCGCCGCGGCGTACGTCTCCGGGAGGCACGAGATGGGTGATGTCGATGATGCGCGCGGGCGGGCAGATGCTCGCGATGACGCCGTGACATGCGGCGACGAAACCGTCTTCCAGCCCGTAGTCGGTCAGTAGCGTTACGCAGTGCTTCGGCGTCACAGTTCAGGCTACGCCCGTGGGCATCCCTGAGAACACCGCGAAGATGTCGGTGATCACGCGTAGCATGACAGCCCCCCGAACCCGTACAGAGGGGACCTGATGCAACCGGCGGACGCCCGGGGCGATGGCCCTGAGAAGAACGGTCCACAGAGCGAGGGTGACGGCGGCCTGGCCGACCGTGACCTTGAGATTCTCTCCTTCGAGCGGCAGTGGTGGAAGTACGCGGGTGCCAAGGAACAGGCGATCCGCGAGCTCTTCGACATGTCCTCGACGCGCTACTACCAGCTCCTGAGCCGACTCATCGACCGACCCGAGGCCCTGGAGCACGACCCCATGCTCGTGAAGCGGCTGCGCCGCCAGCGGACGCAGCGCCAGCGCCAGCGGGCCGCCCGCCGGCTCGGCATCCGCACCTGAGCCCCATCACCGACTCGCGAACGGCACGTATCGCCCGTCGTGCCGGGAATCCTCGCATGTCGCGGCGTCGCCGGACCGGGGCCCGGCGAGCCGGATAGGCTGAGCGACCCATGAACCTCGAGTCCCGTACGGACGCCGGCGCCGAAGGGCTGGCCGCGATCAGGGCACGGCCGGCCGGTGCGCTGGCCGCCTTCGACTTCGACGGCACCCTCGCCCCGATCGTCGATGACCCCGACTCCGCGCGCGCCCAGGACGGAGCCGCCGTGGCGCTCGCCGAACTCGCCTCTCACCTCGGCAAGGTCGCCGTCATCACCGGCCGCCCGGCCGCCGTCGCGGTGGAGTACGGCGGGCTGGCCGGCGTCGAGGGCCTCGTCGTGCTCGGCCAGTACGGCCGCGAGCGCTGGGAGAACGGCACGCTCGACGCGCCCGAGCCGCCCGCCGGCGTCGAGGAGGCCCGGGTGAAGCTCCCCAAGATCATCGAGTCGGCCCCCGAGGGGGTGGTCATCGAGGACAAGGGCCACGCGCTGGCCGTGCACACGCGGCGCGCGGCCGAGCCCGAGGTGGCCCTCGAACGCCTGCGCAGCCTCGTCGCCGCACTCGCCGAGCGGACCGGCCTGACCATGGAGCCCGGCCGGTTCGTGCTCGAGCTCCGCCCGCCGGGAATGGACAAGGGCGCCGCGCTGCGCGCGCTCGTCGCCGAGCTCGGCAGTACCGCCGTCCTGTACGCCGGTGACGACCTGGGCGACCTGGCCGCCTACGACGCGGTCGACGCCCTGCGCGCCGGCGGGGTGCCCGGCGTCACGGTGTGCAGCGCCTCCGACGAGGTGATCGCGCTGGCCGAACGCGCCGATCTCGTCGTCGACGGCCCGCCCGGCGTCGTCCGGCTGGTCGAATCACTCACGAGTGAATTGTTCTGATCAAAACCCCTCGCAAAAACCGGTAGCATTCCGGCGATCATTGGCTTTCACGGCGGAATTGGGGCATCTGCCGCCCTCAAATCGGAAGGTGGGATGATGGCCGTTCGCAAGGAGACCATCAAGAAGCAGGCGAACGAGATGGTCGTCCAGGCTCTGCAGCCGGGCGAGCAGATCGTGAGCGGGGTTTACGCGATCACGGGCCCGAGCCCGTGGCTGATGAACCAGCTCGGCCTGCTCGGTCAGTTCTTCGTCGACTACTACTACGTGGCCGTGACGCAGCAGCAGGTCATCTTCGTGAAGATGAACCGTGTCTCGAACCGGCCCAAGGAGATCGCGTTCACCGCGCCGCTGCAGAGCGTGCGGATCTCCGACTACAAGCGCAGCTCGCTGTGGAGCTCGTTCAAGTACAACGTGCCGACGGCGGCCAAGCCGCTGCGTCTGAACGTCCACCGCATCTGGCGTCAGGAGCTCGACGCTCTGGTCGGCGCGTTCGGTGTTCCCGTGGCGTGACACGGGGGATGAGACGGGGGCGCCCGGTGGCGAGATCGCCGGGCGCTTTTCGCTGTCCGCGGGCGGCTCTCAGCTCTCGTCGTCGGCGAGAATGCCGTAGAGACGCCGCCGCGTGTCGTTGATCACCTCGAGCGCGCGCTCGCGCTGCTCCTCGCTGCCGGCCTGCATGACCTGGCGGAGCGCCATCATCAGCTGGCCCATCGCCGTCTGGAAGTGCGTGGCCGCCTCGCCGGCGTCCTCGGTGATCTCGGCCCAGGGCGGGGTCGTCTGGGATTCGGTCTCCGTACGCCCGGCGGCGGCCAGCTTGAACAGTCGCTTGCCCGACGACTGCTCGCCGGAGATCAGGCCCTCGTCCTCAAGGAGCTGCAGGGTGGGATAGACCGATCCCGGGCTCGGCCGCCACAGCCCGCCGGTACGGCTCTCCAGCTCCTGGATCATCTCGTATCCGTGCATGGGCCGCTCGTTCAGCAGCGCCAGGATGGCGGCACGGACGTTGCCGCGCTTGGTACGGCGGCCGCCCCGGCCGCCGCGCCCGCGCGTGCCGAACCCCGGGCCGAAGCCCGGACCCCAGCCGCCGAACGCCGCGCGTTCCTCGCTGTGCATGGCTCGTCTGTGCATGACTCTCTCCCGAGCGATCTATTACCGATATATCGTACGCGATGGCCTGGGAGAGTCAGCCCTTGGCGGTGATGCTGTCCAAGATCTTCTGCGTGATGTCGGGCGGCCCGGTCAGCTTCACCCGGACCCACATCGCGAACTTCCCGCTCGCGTCGCGCAGCCCGACCTCGTTGATCGTGATCGACCCGCCGCAGGTCCACGGCGTGATCCGGCCGCTCAGCGAGCCGTGCCGGTACGGCCGCTGCGCGCCCGCCGTGCACTTGCCGGTGTGACTGCCGAGCGTGGGCGGCGGCAGGGTGACGGTCAGGTCGTGGGTCAGCCCGGCGAAGACCCCCGGGACCGGCGTGTCGTCCCGTACGAACTGGGCGTAGTCGGGCGTGGCCCGCAGCGCCGGGGCGGACGCGCCGTCGCTGACCGTGACCGGCCAGCGGTTGCGCTGCGTCTGCAGCCTCCAGGTGGGCGGCACGCGAAGGGTCAGCCGGCCCGTGGTGTCGGTGACGGACACGAGGCCGTCCTCGGGCTTGTCCGACGAGCCGGCGCCGGTCATCTTCGCGATGGCGTACGCGCCGCCCGCGCCGACCACGAGCACCGCGACGAGCCCGAGAGCGGCCAGCACCCGGCTGCGGCCCGTCTGCCCGGCGCGTACCTCGGCGGCCTCTTCGGGCGCGCCGACGACCGGCAGGTCCACTCTGGTCTCGTCCGCGGAGGGCCCGGTGCCCGGCAGGGGACGCTGCTCGGTCGGCTCGTACGCCGGCGACATCCGGTGGCGGCCCGGCTGCGAGCCCGATCCGCTCGGGTCGGAGGTCCGGGTCGAGCGCCGCGAGGGCCGGTCGGAGGTCGTGTCGTCCGGAGGCACGGGCGCGCGGCCGCTGACGGTCGGGTCGCCCACCGTCGCGTCGCCGGTGCCACGGTCGGCCACCGTCTGGTCCGGCGAGACGCCGTGGGACACCGACCTGAGCGGGACGCCGAGCGCCGCGCCGAACGCCTCCGCCGACGGCCAGCGCCGCTCACGGTCGGTCTCCAGCGCCCGCATCACGATCTCGTCGACCGCCGGGGGCAGGTCGGGGCGTACCGAGCTCGGCGGCACGAGCACCGGCGCCGTGCTCGGCGGGCGGCCGGTCACCAGGTGGTAGGTCAGCGCGCCGAGGCCGTACACGTCGGCGCGCACGTCGAGACCGCCGCCGAACCTCGCCTGCTCCGGCGACATGTACCCCGGTGTCCCGACCGGCAGCGTGAAGGCGCCGGAGGCGTGCGCGAGCGCCTTGGCGAGGCCGAGGTCGGCGATCAGCAGGCGTTCGCCGCCGTCGGTGGTCGACTGGAACAGCACGTTGGACGGCTTGAGGTCGCGGTGGATGATGCCGAGCCGGTTGATGACCTCCACGCCGTGCGCGACCTCGGCGGCCAGCCGCAGCGCCTCGCCCACCGGGAGGTCGCGCGTTCTCATCCGCTCCGAGAGCGTGCCGAGGTCGGCGTAGGACATGACGAAGTACGGACGGCCGTCCGCGAGCTCGCCGATGTCGTGCACGCGGACGAGGCGCTCGGAGTCCGCGCGGCGCAGGATCTTGGCTTCTTCGAGGAAGCGATTGCGCACGTCGAGGTCGTCGATGAGGCCGCCGGCGAGTACCTTGACCGCGACCTTCGCATCGAGGACCTCGTCGTGGGCGAGCCAGACGGAGGCGAAAGCTCCGGACCCGAGAACGCGATCGATTCGGTAACGGCCGACAGCCGAAGGCATGGACACCCCCGTATCATGCCCAATACGGGGCGATGGTGAGGGCGAGGACGGGTCATGGCGTACGACGAGCGGACCGAGGAGCTGGCTCAGCGAGCCGCAAAGGGCGATCGGGAGGCTCTCAACGCGCTGTTGCGTGTGATCGAGCCCGACGTCCTGCGGCACTGCTCGCGGTTCCTGCCGTGCCGGCAGGATGCCGAGGAGGCCTGCCAGGACGCGTTGATGCAGGTCGCACGGAACATCAACCGCTTCGAGGGGCGGTCGCGCTTCACCACCTGGCTGCACGTCGTGGTGGCCAACTCCGCGCGCTCGACCTACCGGTCGCTCAAGCGCCGCTCGATGGAACAGGCCGGTGAGCTGCCGGACCAGCGGCCGGACCCGCGCCGTACGAGCGTCATCGCGGGCTCGCGGGTGGACATCCTGGACGCCATGGAGGACCTGGAGCGCCGCAAGCCGGACCTCATCGAGGCCCTCGTGCTGCGCGACGTGTCCCAGCTGGAGTACAGCGAGATCGCCACCCAGCTCAACCTGCCGCTGGGCACGGTCAAGTCGCGGATCCACGAGGCGCGCAAGCAGGTGCGCCAGTCGCTGGGCGACGGCTACAACTGAGCCACCGGCTCAGCCCAGCGCGTCGAGCTGACCGGCGAGCCACCGCTGCGGGGGCAGCGCGGTCGCGGTCGCGGCGAGGCGCCTGCTGCGCTCGGCGCGTTCGTCCGCCGGCATGAGCAGCGCCTGGTGCAGCGCCTCGGCGGTCTGTGAGACGTCGTAGGGGTTGACCATGATGGCGTCGTCGGACATCTCGGTGGCGGCGCCGGCCTCGTCCGACAGCACCAGCGCGCAGCCGCGCCTCGACAGCGCAGGGCCCTCCTTGGCGACGAGGTTCATGCCGTCGCGGATGGGGTTCACGAGCAGCACGTCGGCCATGCCGTACGCCGCGAGCGAGCGCGGGTAGTCGTCGTTGACCTGCAGGATCAGCGGATCCCACGACCCGGTGGCGAACTCGTCGGAGATCTCGGCCGCCATCCGCTGCACCGCGGCGGTGTACTCCCGGTACTCCGGCAGGTCGTGCCGGGACGGATAGGCGAACGCCAGGTGCACGACCCGGCCGTGCCACTCGTGGTGCTTGGCGAGCATCTCGCGGTAGGCGGCCAGGCCGCGCACGATGTTCTTGGACAGCTCGGTGCGGTCGATGCGCACGATGAGCCGCCGGTCGCCGACCCGCTCGCGCAGCACCTCGGCGCGCGCGGCCACGTCCGGCTGGGCGGCGCGGTCGCGCAGGGCCGGGCCGTCGACGCCGAGGCCGTGCACGCCGACCCGCGTGACGTGCCCGCGGTGGGAGACCGTACGGGCCGTGGTGTCGACCTTGGCCCGCAGGACGGCCGCGCAGCAGTCGAGGAAGGCGTCCGCCCAGCGGTCGGTCTGGAAGCCGGCGTGGTCGGCGCCGAGGATGCCCTCGAGGACCTGCCGCCCGATGTCGTCGGGCAGGAGCCGGTAGTACTCCGGCGGCGACCACGGCGTGTGCGAGAAGTGCGCGATCTTGACGTCGGGCCGGCGCTCGCGCAGCAGGGTGGGCACGAGCGAGAGGTGGTAGTCCTGCACGGCGACCTTGGCGCCCGCCGCGGCGTCCTGGGCCAGCGCGTCGGCGAACGCCGCGTTGTAGGCCTCATAGGACTGCCAGTCGCGCCGCGAGCGGGCGTCGAAGTGCGGCTTGTTCGGGGTGTCGTACAGCATGTGGTGCACGAACCACAGCGTCGAGTTGGCGACCGCGTTGTAGGCCCGGTGGAAGGTGCCCGCCGGGATGTCGAGCATCCGGACGGCGCCGATGTCGGGGACGTCCAGCCGGCCGTCCGTGGTCTGGCGCGCCGCGGCGCGGTCGGCGTCGGACAGGGTCGCGCAGGTCCACAGAATGTCACCGCGCAGCCCGGCCAGGGCCGAGACCAGGCCGCCGCCGCCGCGGCGCATCGACAGCGCGCCGTCATCGGCCAGGGAGAACGAGACAGGCCCGCGGTTGGACGCGATGAGCACCTGCGTGTCAGCCATGGGGGGAGAGTAACCGGCCGTTGTTAACGCCCATCGCGCAAGGGGCGGTCACTGTCTGTTTCGTAACCATACGGATGCAGGTCACGCCCGGGGCGTCTCGCGGCCTGAGACCCCGGCTGGCCAAGCATCGGGCGGTCACGTATACAGTTCCTGATACCGACAACTGAATATTGCTCATCCAGAGGGGTGGAGGGACCGGCCCGTTGAAGCCCCGGCAACCTTCCCGGACATGCGGTCCAGCGCGGATCATCCGCGCCGCAACTCGCCGAACCTACGCGAGGCCGCCCGGGACAGGTGCCAACTCCGGCTCGTGACCAAGGTGGCACGAGGAAGATGAGGAGAGAGGCCTCGCTCCATGTCGACTGCCGTACGGAATCTCGGCCCCGCGACCGCGCTCACGTGCCGCGAATGCGGTGAATCCTACGATCTCGGCCCCCACTACGCCTGTGAGCAGTGTTTCGGCCCGCTCGAGGTGTCCTACGACTACTCGCAGGTCAGCCGCGAGCGGATCGAGTCGGGTCCCCGCAACATCTGGCGCTACCGTGATCTGCTTCCGGTGCCCGCAGGCGTGATCGAGACGCCCAACACCGAGCCCGGTTTCACGCGCCTGGTCCGCGCCGACAACCTCGCCGAGTCGCTCGGTGTCCGCTCGCTGTGGGTCAAGGACGACAGTGGCAACCCCACGCACTCCTTCAAGGACCGGGTCGTCGCGGTGGCGCTGGCCGCGGCGCGCGAGCTCGGCTTCAAGGTGCTGGCCTGTCCCTCGACCGGCAACCTCGCCAACGCGGTGGCCGCCGCGGCGGCGCGCGCGGGCATCCGCAGCGCGGTGTTCGTGCCCTCCGACCTCGAGCAGCAGAAGATCGTCACGACCGCCGTGTACGGCGGGACGTTCGTGACCGTGGACGGCAACTACGACGACGTCAACCGGCTCGCCTCCGAGATCGCCGGCGAGCAGGACGACTGGGCGTTCGTCAACGTCAACGTGCGGCCCTACTACGCCGAGGGCTCCAAGACGATCGGGTACGAGGTGGCCGAGCAGCTCGGCTGGCGCCTGCCCGACCAGATCGTCGTGCCGATCGCGTCCGGCTCGCAGCTCACCAAGATCGACAAGGCGTTCCAGGAGCTCATCAAGCTGGGGCTCGTGGAGGACAAGCCGTACAAGGTGTTCGGCGCTCAGGCGACCGGCTGCTCGCCGGTCGCCGCCGCCTTCAAGGCCGGGCACGACGCCGTACGGCCGGTCAAGCCCGACACGATCGCCAAGTCCCTCGCGATCGGCAACCCGGCCGACGGCCCGTACGTCCTGGACGCGGTCCGCCGTACGGGCGGCGCCATCGAGGACGTCTCCGACGAAGAGGTGGTGGACAGCATCGGCCTCCTCGCCCGCACCGAGGGCATTTTCGGAGAGACGGCCGGCGGCGTGACGCTCGGCTCGCTGCGCAAGCTGCTGTCCTCCGGCGTCCTGGACCCGGGCGCCGAGACGGTGTTCATCAACTCCGGCGACGGCCTCAAGACCCTCGACGCGGTCGCCCCGGTGGCGAAGCCCTCCGCGAACATCGCCCCTTCGTTCGACGCTTTCCGAAAGGCGGGCCTGGTATGAGTTCGATCAGCGTGCGCATCCCCACGATCCTGCGCAACTACACCGGCGGCGAATCCGAGGTGCGCGCGTCCGGAACGACGGTACGAGAGGTCGTGGCGGACCTCGATGCCAGTTTCTCCGGGATTGCCGCCCGAATCCTTGATGAAAATGGCAAAATACGCCGTTTTGTGAATGTCTACGTGGGTGAAGAGGATGTGCGCTTCGCCGACGGCCTTGACACGGTCACCCCAGAGGGCACACAGATCTCCATCATCCCGGCGGTCGCAGGCGGTTAGCCGAGAGGGTCGGCTGCCTTTACCGCCACGTGGCGGAGTTCCCAATTCAATGATTCCCGATTGACCAGGATCGGCCGTCCGCTCATCTTGGGTAAAGGGTGTTCCACGGACGGTAGCCGTGTGTATGGTCGGCGATGGTCATCGCGGGGCGACCCGCCGTGGCCGACGGGTTCCGCGCCTCCGGCGGGCTCGAGTCGCTAGCCGTGGGAATGACCACGGGAATTGCCCTGGTGGGAGTTGTTAGGAATGGCACAAGGCACCGTCAAGTGGTTCAACGCGGACAAAGGCTACGGCTTCATCGCGGTCGACGGTGGCAAGGACGTGTTCGTGCACTATTCGGCCATCATCGCCGATGGCTACCGCAGCCTGGAGCAGGGGCAGCGGGTCGAGTTCGAGATCACCCAGAGCGACCGGGGTCCGCAGGCTGAGTCGGTTCGCCCGATCTGATCCTCTATGGCTCGAGAGGGGTCCGGCGCTCGGCGGCGCCGGGCCCCTCTGCGCGTCCGGTCCCTGGTGGGAGCGGTGTGGCTTGCACTCGTTGGGGTAGAGTGCTAAACACGACGTTGGCACTCTGCGGTTGAGAGTGCCAACACGAAAAAGCGATCGAGGCGACGAGGCCTCCAATCCCGGCGGCGGCATGGTAGCCGCTGGAAGGGGTCGTCCGTCGCGGGCGTCGACTCGATCCAGTGATAGCCACCCCGTTCCGGGAGGATCTGGAGCTTATGGCTGCAAAGATGATCGCGTTCGACGAGGAAGCGCGTCGCGGCCTCGAACGCGGTATGAATCAGCTCGCTGACGCGGTTAAGGTCACCCTTGGTCCTAAGGGTCGTAATGTCGTGTTGGAGAAGA
>NZ_JAUEQY010000057.1 GCF_030406325.1 Actinomadura sp. DC4
TAACAACACGGCCGACCATCATGCCGCGGCGACCGCGCCCCCGCACCACACTTCCGACGCAATCAGCCGAGCGTCACGCGGTGGGGCGCCGTCACGGGCGGTCACAGCTCTCACCTGCATGGATGTAGTTTTCGGCAGGCGCAGGGGTGGTCGCCGGCCGGACGCCGAGTGGCTAGTGCCAGGGACGATGGCGCTTGGCGTCAACGCGGGCCGGTCGTTTCCAAGATCTGGCACAGGAGCAGCCACGGAGCAACCACGGTCCTCAAACCACCGCATAACGAACACTGGGCGCTCCCGATGTCATCGAGAACGCCCAGGTCATCACGGGTGCGCCGCCAGGGACTTGAACCCCGAACCCGCAGATTAAGAGTCTGCTGCTCTGCCAATTGAGCTAGCGGCGCTTGCGACGACCGTTACTCTAGCAGCACCCTCACACCCTCGCGAATCAATACCTCTCCCACCCAAACGCCCTGGTCAGTGCTGTGTCAGCCAAAGATCTATGGCCGCCGTACGCGACCGGACCGCCAGCTTCCCGTAGATCCGGTTCACGTGGTTCTTGACCGTCTTCTCGCTCAGGAACAGCTCCCGCGCGATCTCCCCGTTCGAGCGGCCGCTCGCGATCAGGTCCATCACCTCCGACTCCCTCGCGGACAGGCCGAGGTGGGCCCGGCCCGCGTCGCGGACGGCCTGGATGACCGCTCCCGCCGTCAGATGGGCCGGCGACAGGTGACCGCTCGCCCCCTCGCGCAGGGCGGCCGTCGCGGCCGTCGGAGAGGGGCACAGAAGGAATACCCGGGCGGTGCGGCTCAGCAACGCCGTCTGGCCGGCGGATGAGAGCCCCAGCAGGACCACGTCCGGCTTCAGGCGTTCTGCCTCCGCCACCGGTGAGCCCGGCCCATGGACGAGCTCCACCTCCTCGCTGCGGCTCAGCGAGGAGAGGACGGAGGGGTCGCCGTCGACGACCATGACACGAAGGGGTTCCGAACTCATCCGGCCTCCGGGGGGCGCCTGTAAGGCCGGAGCATAGCCCGGACGCGTACGAAACGGGGTACGCACATACAAACGACGGCCCCCAACTCGGGGACCGTCGTCAAATGGGGTGAGTGAGGGGACTTGAACCCCCGGCACCCAGGACCACAACCTGGTGCTCTACCGACTGAGCTACACCCACCATGACCGCACAGAAGCGGTACGAAGCAGTGTAGCGGTTCCCGGTGGGTCCTCAGTCACCGATCTTCGCCGCGATGGCACGGGCCGTCTCCGAGTCCGGGCCCGGGTGGGGGACGAACACGGCCGCGCGGTAGTAGCGCAGTTCGGTGATGCTCTCGGTGATGTCGGCCAGGGCGCGGTGCCCGCCCTTCTTCGCCGGGCTGGCGAAGTAGGCCCTGGGGTACCAGCGGCGCGAGAGCTCCTTGATGGACGAGACGTCGACCATGCGGTAGTGCAGGTGGGCGTCGAGCGCCGGCATGTCACGGGCGAGGAAGGAGCGGTCCGTGGCGATCGAGTTGCCGCACAGCGGGGCCTTCTTCACGCCCGGCACGTGGGAGCGCACGTAGTCGAGCACGCGCGTCTCGGCGTCGGCGAGCGTGATCCCGGCGGGTAGTTCCTTGAGGAGTTCGGAGGTCGTGTGCATCTCGCGGACCACCTCCGACATCTGGCGTACGGCCTCCTCGGGAGGCTTGATCACCAGGTCGATGCCCTCGTCGAGGATGTTCAGCTCACCATCGGTCACCAAGGCCGCGATCTCGATGAGCGCGTCTCGCTGCAGGTCGAGCCCGGTCATTTCACAGTCGATCCAGACCAGCCGGTCGTTCATGACCTTCACCATAAGTCCTGTCAGGACACTTTGAGTGAGGAGAGGGCCAGATCGGGGGTTCCGGTCACGGCAGAGTGGGATAGGTCACACCCGGGCGGAGCCGTGAATCGGGAATCGGTGAGCCGATGGTCTCGCCGACCGGCAGTTCGCCCGCCCACACGTCGAGCGCGTAGTCCTCCTCGTCGTCGCCCGGCGGGCCCGAGCGGGTCTTGACCGACGCCTCGGCGAGAGAGAGGGCCAGCAGCGTCGTGGCCGCCAGTTCCTTGCGGGTCGGCCGTCGGGCGACGTCCCAGCGGCCAGGGGTGAGGTTCTCCACGATCGCGCGCAGGCCGGTCAGCTTCTCCTCGGGAGAGACGACGACGCGGGGGTGCCCGTAGACGACCGCGCTGCGGTAGTTCATCGAGTGGTGGAAGAGCGACCGGGCGAGGACGAGGCCGTCGAGGTGGGTGACGGTGACGCAGATCTCCGACGTGGTGCGCAGGCTGGTGGCACCGGTGGAGCCGTGGAGGTAGAGGGTGTCGCCGTCGCGCCCGTACCCGGTCGGCAGGACGCGGGGAGAGCCGTCCACGATCACGCCGAGGTGGCAGATGCGGCCGGCGTCGAGGATCTCGTGCAGGGCCGTACGGTCCGTGCCCGCGCGTTCGGGGAGACGCCGGATTCGGGTGCGCTCGGTGCCGGAGAGTGTGCTCATAGGGCCAGGCTAGGATCGAAGTGGTCTGGGTCGAATGGCCACTGAGACGTCGAAAAGAGAAGCCACTTTGACGCGACAGCAGTTCGACCTGCCGGTCGTCGTCGAACGCCACGCGGGTTCGCCGCTCAGCGTTCAGCTCGGCCGGCAGCTGCGCGAGGCGATGAACGACGGCCGCGTACGCGCGGGGGAGCGGCTGCCTTCCAGTCGCGCGCTCGCCTCGGCGCTGGGCGTCAGCCGTACGGTCGTCACCGCCGCGTACGAGCAGCTCTATGCGGAGGGCTGGCTGGAGGGCCGCCACGGCTCGGGCACCTATGTGGCCGACATCGCCCCGGCCGCCGCCGAGATGCGCGAGAGAGACGACGGGAGCGGCGGCCGGCCGGCGGAGGCGGGCGTGATCGACCTGCGGCCCGGCGTGCCCTGGTCCGGGGCGCTGGACACGCCCGCGTGGCGGCGCGCCTGGCGGCTGGCCTCGAACGCCTCTCCGGTGGCCCGGCCGGATCTGCGCGGCCTGCCGGGGCTGCGCGCCGCGCTCGTCGAGCACCTCCGCCGCAGCCGCGGCGTCGCCTGCCCGCCGGAGCGGGTGCTCGTGACCCGCGGCGCCACCAGCGGCCTCGACCTGCTCGCCGCGACGGTCCTGCGGCCGGGCGACCGGGTCGGCGTCGAGGAGCCCGGCTACCCCAACGCCCGGTCGGTGCTCGCGGCGCGGGGTGCGACGGTGGTGCCGTGCCCGGTGGACGAGGACGGGCTGATGGTGGACGCGCTCCCCGAGGGGCTGCGTCTCGTCTACACCACGCCGTCCCACCAGTACCCGCTCGGCGGCCGCCTGCCGGTGCCGCGCCGCCAGGCGCTGATCGCCTGGGCGCGCCGCAACGACGCGCTCATCGCCGAGGACGACTACGACAGCGAGTTCCGCTATGACGTGGCGCCGCTGCCCGCGCTGTACGGCCTCGGCCCGGACCACACGGTCTATCTCGGTACGACGGCGAAAGCCCTCGCGCCCGGGGTCGGCGTGGGCTGGCTGGTGGCGCGGCCGGAGCTGGTGGAGGCGATCGTGGGGACGCGCGAGTGGCTCGGTGACCGTACGTCGACGGTGCCTCAGGAGGCCGTCCGCATCCTCATCGAACGCGGCGACCTCGACCGGCACGTACGCCGCATGCGTGCCGAGTACGCCCGCAGGCGCGTCGCCGTGGCGGAGACGCTCGGGCACCTGCCGCTGTACGGGGACACCGCCGGGCTGCACGTGGTGGTCGGGCTGCCCGCCGGCACGGTCGACGGCGTTGTCGAGCGTGCCGCCGCCCAGGGAGTCCTGCTGTCCGCCCTCGACGACCGCTACGCGGGCGTGCCGGGCGTACACGGCCTGGTCCTGGGGTACGGCGGTGCGACCGTGCCGCAGCTCAGGTCGGGCTGCTCGCTCGTACGGAGGCTGGTTCGGCGGTGACGACGGCGCCGGGCATGAGACGGGGAGGCCGCAGCGGGTCGGTGACGGAGATCTGCGGCACCGGGGGCGTCAGGCCGACCCCGGTGATCCGGTCGGTGTCGATGGCGCCGGGGGCCGGATCCTCGGCGCACGGCACCTGGGACACCCCGAAGTGCCCGCCGCGCGCCCACATCCGGCGCCCGCGGTCGGAGTCGTACGCCGCCGGCGGTGGCAAGGGCCCGCCGGCGGGCCAGCGGCGCGGCACCTGCCATCGGTCGAGCCAGTCCACGATCATGCCGATGCCCTTCATCGCGCCGCCGGTGAAGGGCTCGCGGGCGAACCCGACCACGACGACCTGAAGGCAGCGCCGGCCTTCGCGGCCGATCCCGTGCGGGAGCAGGAAGGCGGCCTGTGTGGCCGGCACCATCTGGATGATCTCACCGGTGAAGGGGTTCCACACGAGGTGTGCGTTTCTGCCCCGCTGCTCCAGGCGCTCGGCCACCGAGTGCGCCGAGGTCGAGAGCGGGTCGTTCTCGCTGGTATGCCAGACGGCGCGAGGCGCGCCGCCCTGCAGTGGGCCGCCGTCGTGTCGGGAGTGCAGTCTTCCGGCTCCGGGCAGCCATGCGTCGGCCACGATGAGTTCCCCCCCAGTCGGGTCGGGCCCGAATGGTTCTTTTGGTGCGGTGGTGTGTTCGCCGAGGTCAGTGATGTGTTTGTACCGATTCTGCGATGTTTGATGGCCTATGTCATCGCCTTCCCGGTTAATACCTGTCTGATGCATCGACGGTTCGAGTGCGTACCCTTGGTGCTTCCCGGCCACCCGCGCGGGGCCGGATCCGGCCGACGGCGGGCCGGGTCGCGCCTTGATCCGAGTCACGTTCTAATAGACGCGTGAGCCGAGCGAGGAGAGCGCATGACTGAGCAGGTCGCCGGAGTTCCCGGCATCGACGTCCCCCGGCTGTCGTCCTGGCTGGCGGAGACGCTGCCCGGAGAGGACCGGATCACCGGGATCGAACTGCTCGCCGGAGGCCGGTCCAACCTGACCTATCTCCTGCGCCTCGGCGACCGCCGCGTCGTGCTGCGCCGTCCGCCGCTCGGCCACGTGCTGCCCACCGCGCACGACATGAGACGTGAGCACACCGTGCTGTCGGCGCTCGCCGGCAGCGACGTCCCGGTGCCCACGCCGCTCGCGCTGTGCGCCGACGAGGACGTGATCGGCGCGCCGTTCTACCTCATGGACCACGTCGAGGGCCGGGTGCTGCGCACGCCCGAGGACGCGGTGGACGTCACGCCGGCCGAGGCGCGCGCGCTGTCCGAACGCCTCGCCGAGGTGCTGGCCGCCATCCACCGGGTCGACGTCGACCGCGCCGGGCTGAGCGAGTTCGGCCGGCCGCAGGGCTACATGGCCCGCCAGCTCAAGCGCTGGGGCCGGCAGTGGGACGCGTCACACGCGTCCGAGCCCGGCGGCCGTACGGACGAGGCGTACGGCCGGCTCGTCAAGCGGCTGGGCGAGCGGCTGCCCGCCGACGGGCTCAGCGGCCTCGTGCACGGCGACTTCCGGCTCGACAACGCGCTCGTACGCCTTCGGCCGGAGCCGGCGATCGCCGCGGTCGTCGACTGGGAGATGTCGACGCTCGGCGACCCGCTGTCCGACCTCGGGCTGACCCTCGTCTACTGGGCCGACGCCGGAGAGCTGGACCGTACGCCGACCTCGGTCGGGTCGACGGTCACCAGCGCGCCCGGCTTCCTCACCCGGGCGGAGTTCGCCGGCCGCTACGCCGAGCTGACCGGGTGCGACCTGTCCGACCTGGACTTCTACGTCGCCTTCGGGTGCTTCAAGCTGGCCGTCATCCTGGAGGGCATCCACGCGCGGTTCCTGCAGAAGGCGACCGTGGGCGAGGGGTTCGAGCAGATCGGCGCGTCGGTGCCGGTGTTCCTCGACCGCGCCCACCAGGTGCTGGACGACGGCGTCATCTGAACGCTCAGTACGGCGCCGCGCCGTCGTGGAGCCGCCCGGCGAGCTCGCCGAGGAGGGCCATGGTGGCGCGGTGCAGGCCCGGCCCGAAGGTCACCCGCGCGACGCCGAGCTCGGCGAGCCGCGACGGCGGGGGCATGCCCGGCCGGTAGAGGATGCTGACCGGCCCGGGGATCCGCTCGACGAGGGCGCCGATCACCGGCTCCTCGGTGACCGCGATCGGGAAGACGCAGTCGGCGCCGGCCTCGAGGTACAGGCGGCAGCGCGTCACCGCCTCCTCCAGGATCTCCTCGGGAGAGGTGCCGGGCAGCGCACCCTCGTCGAAGACGTCCGTACGGGCGTTGATGACCAGGTCGGGGTCGGCCTCCCGCAGCGCGCCCACGCGCCCGGCCTGAACCTTGGGGTCGGCGAGCGCGTGGCCGCCGCCGGCCGCCTCGCCGTGAAGGGTGTCCTCGAGGTTGCAGCCCACCGCCCCGGCCTCGCGCAGGCACTCGGCCAGCTCGGCCGGCGCGAGGCCGTACCCGGACTCGGCGTCGACCGTCACCGGCACGTCCACGCTGCGGGTGATGCGCGCCGCCGCGGCGAACATCTCCTCCGGCGGCGCGCCCTCGCCGTCCTCGTAGCCGAGGCTGTCGGACACGGCGTAGCTCGCCGTGGCGAGCGCGGAGAAGCCCGCTCCGGCCAGCACACGGGCGCTCGCGGCGTCCCAGGCGTTGGGGAGCACGAGGAGGCGTCCGCCGAGGTGCAGCGCGCGCAGCCGCGCCGCCTTGTCAGTGAGACTCATGTTCTGACCGTACGACCTGGGCCGCCGACGCTGAAGAGCCACTTGGACGCGCTACGGGCGGTCCAGTGCCGCCTCAGCACGTCCACGTGACCGAGCCCTTGGCGCCGGAGGAGAACGACACAGAGCCGCTGCCGCCGCCGATGCAGATGCCGTCGTCCCGGGTGACCGGCACGTAGGCGTGCTTGCCCGCGGCGATGGTGCCGCTGCCACTCGCGCTGACGCCCGCGGAGGTCCCGGTCACCCGATAGGTCACCGGGCCACCGTTCGCCGTCAGGGTGAGCGAGCACGTGTGAGTGCCGTTCATCTTGCAGCCGGACACCGCGAGCGTGCCCGGGGCCTGCCTCGTGGTCGGGTTCGACGCCGGGTGGTGGCTGCGGGGCCGGTTGGCGGCCGCGGTGGGCGTCGGGGTCTTGCTGGACTTGGACGGCGTGGGGCTGGGGGACTTCGTGTCGCTCGGGCTGGGCTCGGCGGAGTCGGAGGGGAACCCGTCGTCTGAGGACGAGGAGCCGCTCGGCGAGGCGATGGGCGCCTCGCCGCTCGTCTTCTCCTGGCCCGAGCCGGGCAGCATCAAGAAGATGGCGCCGACGACGACCAGGATGCAGGCGACCGAGGCGAGGACCGGCCACATGCGCGGCGCCGTGCGCTCCTGATCGGATTCGTCCTCCGGCTCGGCGGGGGGATCCGCGCGCATGGCGATCGTGGCCCGCAGGTCGGCCAGCTCGGGCGCCGACGCCGTCGTGAGGACGCGGGAGCGCAGCGCCGCCGGGATCGCGGCCGTGGGCATGGCGAGCAGCAGGCGGGCGGTGGCGACCTTGCGGTTGCCGCGCGTGCCGCAGATCGGGCAGTTGGAGATGTGCCGGGCGAGCTTTCCGCAGGTGTCGGCGTCCAGCGGCTCGTCGATCGGGCCGGCCAGCGCGGCCACGCTCGGGCAGTCCTCCCGCCCGGTGGCGGCCACGACGACGGCGGCGAACGCGTCGTCGAGGTCGTGCCGCGCCTGCGCCACGCGTACGGACGCCTCGTGCGGCGTGACGCCGAAGACCTCGGCGAGCTCGTGCGGGTTCAGCTCGTGCCGGAGCGACAGGTCGAGCGCCTCGCGCTGCTGGCCGCCCAAGACGAGGAGGGCCGCGTGGACGAGCTGGCGCGTGGCCTCGTCGGCCTCCAGCCCGGCGGCCTGCGGTGCCCGCTGGCGCTCCACCGGCAGTTCGGCGTACGCGCGGCGGCGCAGGCACTCGTCGCGGGTCACCGAGTAGATCCAGCCGCGGAACAGCCGGGCGTCCGGCAGCCAGCCCACACGCTCCTGCATGGTGATCAGGGAGTCGTGCAGGGCGAGCGCCGCGCCTTCCTGGTCGCGCAGCAGGACGTGGCTGTAGTCGAACAGCCGGGGCGCATACAGATCGTAGATTTCGGGCAGGGCGGTCGGGTCGCCCGCGTACAGCGACTGGGCTAGCCGCTGGTCGTCGGCCCTGTCGATGCTCGGCCAACCGGCCACGTGGTCCTCCTGCTGAACTGGGGTCGCACGAGGGCGCAGACGCCCCGATCGGAACGATGGTTCACAGGATCCTGCCACCAAACACGGTTCGGTTGGAGGTTTTAGTGGTAAATACGCAAATGATCCGTTACTGCCCGTAACTGGATTTTGTAACGGTGCAGGAAGCTCTGACAGCGTGTGACCGAAAAGTTGCGGCCTGGGGTCAGGAGCCGTTCCGGGCCGGCCGCGTGACTACGACTTCAGATCGGGGAAGTCGTCCTCGCGGAACTCCTCCGGGCGGCGCTCGTCGCCCTCGAGGCCGCGCAGCTCGACGCGGCGGATCTTGCCGGAGATCGTCTTGGGCAGATCGGAGAACTCGATCCGGCGCACCCTCTTGTACGCGGCGAGGTGCTCGCGGCAGTGCGCGAGGATCGCGCGCGCCGTCTCGGCGGTCGGCTCGTGGCCGGCGGCGAGGCTGACGTACGCCTTGGGCACCGCGAGGCGCACCGGGTCGGGGGCGGGCACGACGGCGGCCTCGGCCACCGCCTCGTGCTCGAGCAGCACACTCTCCAGCTCGAACGGCGAGATCCGGTAGTCCGACGCCTTGAACACATCGTCGGTACGGCCGACGAACGTGATGTAGCCGTCGGCGTCCTTGGTCGCCACGTCGCCGGTGTGGTAAAAGCCGCCGGCCATCGCCGCGTCGTTCAACTCGGCGTCGCCGTGGTAGCCGACCATCAGCGCGGCCGGGCGCTCGGACAGGTCGATGCAGACCTCGCCCTCGTCGCCCTCCTCGCCGGTCGCGGGATCGATCAGGGCGATGGTGTAGCCGGGAAGGGGACGGCCCATCGACCCGGGCTTGAGCGGCTGGCCGGGGGAGTTGCCGATCTGCGCGGTCGTCTCGGTCTGGCCGTAGCCGTCGCGGATGGTCAGGCCCCAGTGCTTGCGCACCTGGTCGATGATCTCCGGGTTGAGCGGCTCGCCGGCCGCCACGACCGTACGCAGCCCGAGCCGCCAGGCGGACAGGTCCTCCTGGATCAGCATGCGCCACACCGTGGGCGGGGCGCAGAAGCTCGTGACCTCACAGCGCTTCAGGACGTCGAGCATCGCGGGCGCGGAGAAGCGGGTGTAGTTGAAGACCAGTACGCAGGCGCCGGCGTTCCAGGGCGCGAACAGGTTGCTCCACGCGTGCTTGGCCCAGCCCGGCGAGGAGACGTTGAGGTGCACGTCGCCGGGGCGCAGCCCTATCCAGTACATCGTGGACAGGTGCCCCACCGGGTACGACGCGTAGGTGTGCTCGACCAGCTTGGGCTTGTCGGTCGTCCCCGAGGTGAAGTACAGCAGCAGCGTGTCGTCGCCGTGCGTCGCCTCGTCGCCGCCGGCGTACGGCTCGGCCTGGGCGGCGTCCTCGTACGTCAGCCAGCCCTCGGCCGCGCCGACCGAGATCTTGGTCCAGTCGCCGCCGAGACCGGCGAACTTCTCCGTGTCGGCCGCGCTCGTCACGACGTGACGTACGCCGCCGCGCTCGATGCGGTCGGTCAGGTCGGCGGCGGTGAGCAGCGTCGTCGCCGGGATGACGACGGCGCCGAGCTTCATCGCGGCGAGCATCGTCTCCCACAGCTCGACCTGGTTGCCCAGCATGAGCAGGACGCGGTCGCCGCGCGTGACCCCCTGCGCCCGCAGCCAGCCCGCGACGCGGCTGGACCGGCCGGCCAGCTCGGCGAACGTGAGCTTCGTCTCCGAGCCGTCCTGCTCCACGATCCACAGCGCCGGGGCGTCGGGCGACTCGGCGGCGAGCACGCCGTCGAACCAGTCCACGGCCCAGTTGAGCCCCGTCGCGTCAGGCCAGCGGAAGCCGCTGCGGGCGGTCTCGTAGTCCTCGGCCTGCGTCAGGAGGAAGTCGCGGGCCGCTCTGAAGGTGGCGGCATCGGGGGTCATGAGACGCATCCTGGCACTTCACCGCCCGGGCCGTAAACAGCGTCAGTTGCCGAGCAGCCCGCACGTCCACGACACCGTGGCCGAACCACCGGGGGCGAAGCCGACCGACGCGCCCGTCGTCTCCGGGCAGACGTCGTCCGCCTGCTTCACGGTCACGGACCTCGTCGCCCCGCTGGGCACAGTCCCGGACCTTGGGGAGACGGTGACTGAGGGGGGTACGGAGGCACTCCAGGACACCGCGCCGCCGCTGGCCTTCAGCGTGATCTGGCAGGAGGTCCCCGTGCCCATGTCGCACCCGATGACCGACAGCGTGCCCGGCTTCGGGGGCTTGGTGCTCGGCTTGTGCGTCGGCCGCGGGGGCGCGGGCCGGTGGGTGGTCGGGGTCGGCGTCGGGGTGTGGGTGGTCGGCGTGGGCGTCGGCGAGTGCTTGGTCTTCGTCGGGGACGGCTCGACGCTGTCGCTCGGCGAGGGGAAGTCCGACGTGCTCTCGCTGGGTGCGGCCACGACCGGGCCCGGGGCCTTGTTGCCGGCGGTCTTGGACCCGTCCGACCCGCCCTTGGTGAGCAGGAAGATCGCGCCGACCACGAGGAAGACGCAGGCGGCCGCGCCGATGACCGGCAGCAGGCGCGGTGTGCCGCCCGTACGCCGGGTCTTCTCCTTGCGGGCCGGCTGGGGGCGGCGTTCGAGGCTCGTCGGCCAGCCCCAGACGTCGAACGGCTCGGCGCGCTGTGCGATGCGCAGGCGGTTCTCGTGCTGGTCCGGCGCCTCGGACAGCGACAGTACGGCCATCCGCAGGTCGGACGGGATGGCCGCGACCGGGAGTACCTGCATGAGGCGGTTCGTGGAGACCTTGCGCTTGCGGCGGTCGCGGCAGACCGGGCAGGACTCGATGTGGCGGATGAGCTTGCGGCAGACGTCCGAGGGCAGCGGCCACACGTTCTCGTCCACCAGCGCGGCCACGCTCGGGCAGTCGCCGCGGCCCGTACGGGCGATGATCGCGGCGGCGAGGGAGTTGTCGAGGTCGTCGCGCGCCTGGGCGACCAGCTCGGTGGCCTGCTGGGAGGAGATGCCGAGGACGCCGGCGAGCTCCTCGGCGGTCAGGTCGTGCCGGGCGGACAGGTCGACCGCCTCGCGGTGGCGGGCCGCCATCCCGGCCAGGGCGCTGTGCACGAGCTGCCGGGTCTCTTCGAGACGCTGGCGCTCCTCCGCGTCGAGGAAGGCGTCCTCGGACTGCTCGGGCGCCTCGTGCCGCTGCCCGGGACGGTCGGGGTCGGCGAGCTGCCGCAGGCATTCGTTGCGGACGATCGCATAGACCCAGCTGCGGAAACGTTCCGGCTCACGCAGCTTGCCGATGTGCTGCTGCGTCGCGATGAGCGAGTCGTGCAGAGCGTCGGCCGCGAGGTCCTGGTCACGCAGCAGTGCGTGGCTGTAGTCGAAGAGACGCGGAGCGTAGAAGTCGTAGATCTCCGCGAGTGCGAGAGCGTCGCCGTCGCGCAGTGCCTGCGCCAGCCGGCGATCCTCTACACGTCCGAGACTGGGCCAACCGGCCACAGGATCCTCCCGAGAGTGTCAAATGCCGGAGACCCCCGGAAAATCAAAGAAGGAGGCCCGACGCCCCGCTCCCGTCGGGCCTCCTTCACATACAAGACGCCGAACTCGGGAGCCTGGTTCACAGGATCCTGCCACTAATCCAAGAAAATCCTCCCCTGAATGAATAGACCGATATGAACTCGTGTCGACCGGTCAGTGACACTGTGGGGCACAGATGCGCCTTGCGATGGTCTCAAGCAGGATGCGCTGCACGTCCTGCGGTTTCAGGGCGTGGTACGCCTCGCCGTTGGTCTGCACCGCGATCCGCTGCATCGCCGACATGTCCACGTCGGGTCCGAAGCCGATGAAGATGACCATGACGGGGCGGTCCGGGTCGGCCTCCTGCTTGAGCGTCCGCAGCAGCGTGCTCAGCGAGACGCCGTGGTCGTCGTCGTTCTTGCCGTCGGTCAGCACGAGGAGCGAGTTGTAGTACCCCGGCTTGTAGCTCTTCTGCATCGAGCGCACGGCGGCGAGCACCGAGTCGTACAGGCCGGTGTTGCCGTTGGGCTTCGGCCGTACGCGGCCGAGGGCGGACAGGATCGCCTGCCGCCGGGTGCCCGACCCCAGCCGCGTGGACAGCGGCCCGATCGGCACTTCCGTCCGGTAGTCCTGTGAGCCGTTGAGGTTCGTGGAGAACGTCCACAGGCCGAGGTCGGTCTGGTCGGGCAGCATCGCGAGCCCGCCCTGGGCCACCTGGGCGGTCGCCTGCATGCGGGTGACCCCCTTGCCGACCGGCTGGGCCATGGACCCCGACACGTCGAGCAGGGTCAGCATCCGGGTGCGCAGGGAGAGCTTGGTCCATGCCTGCATGACGTCCGTGACGTCGCCGGCTCCAGGGGTGGGAAGCGCGCGCGGCACACGAGGGCTGAGCCCGCTCTGCGTGGTGAAGCCGTCGCCGGGGTGGCCGTCGGGGGTACGGAAGCCGAGCGCGCGTACGTCCTTGCCGGCCTCCGCGGTGCTCATCGCGTTCTCGAGCAGCCCGGCCGCGCGGACCTTGGCCTCGTCGTCGGTGGCGAGCGTGAACGGGTAGTCCATGCTCAGCAGGCCCTCACTCGGGTACATCGCCGAGGCCGGGGTCGAGGGGTTGCCGCGGTTGAACTTCCACACCGCCTGCTCGGGGACGATCACCACGGGGGCGCGCCCGCCCAGGTCGCGGTGGAAGCTCGCGAACAGCGCCTGGGGCGTCGGCGAGAGACTGTTCTGCACGTTGCGCACGATCTGGGTGAAGATCGCGTCGGCGTTCGGGTCGCCCTGGAGCAGCTCGCGGGTCATCACGACCGCGCCGATGCCGCCGGCGTTGCGGTTAGGGTCGAGGATCTGCAGGTGCACCGAGTTGGCCGGGAGCATGTCGTTCTTGCTCACCGCGCCGGCGGCCAGCGCGTCGGTCGCCTTGAGCAGCATGTCCCAGGTGGGACGGATGCCCTGGCTCTTGATCTTGTTGGCGAACGTCCGCGAGGTGGCGACGACGACCGGCGTCTTGGCGACCGAGGTCGGCGTCAGCCGCACGCTGGAGGCGCCCTTGGTGGTGCTGCGTACGAGACTGACCCACAGCGACGAGTCGGGGATCCAGACGTCCGGGTCCGCCTCGCCCGGCACCGAGCCCCCGCCGGACAGCACGGTCGACATGCCGGCCGGGTCGGAGGCCTTCACCGTCGCCTTGACGCACTTGCCGTCGACCGAGTGGCCCTGTTCGTCGAAGGACTTGGTGATCTCGCTGACGGCCGGGGCGATCTCCGGCGCCGCCGCGACGTTGAGATTGATGGAGTCACCACTGCCGCAGCCATTGCTGCCCGCGAGCGCGTACACGCCCGCGCCGAGCAGGATGGCCAGCCCGATCGCGCCGGCGAGCGGGCCGATCAGCGTGCTGAGCGAACGACGGCGTACCGCGCGCCGCCGGCCCGCGCCGCTGGGCATCGAGCCCGGGCCGCCGTGACCGAAGTCGTCGCGCCCGCGGTCGTCGCGCCCGTAGTCATCGTCGTCGAACCCGCCGTAACCGGAGCCGCCCCGGCCGGACCCGCCGTGACCGGAGCCCCCCGGACCGGAGCCGCCGTACCGGGAGTCGTCGTAGCCGGACCCGCCGGGTCCGCCCTGGCCCGCGCCGCCGCCCGGCCGCTCCGAGCCCCGGCCTCCGTAGCCGGGACCGCCGCCGTACCCCTGACCGCCGTACCCCTGACCGCCGTACCCCTGACCGCCGTACCCCTGACCGCCGTACTCCTGGCCGCTTTCCTGACCACGGCTCTCCTGGCCCCCGTAACCGGGGTTGCCGTACGCCGGGTTCGGGCCGCGCCGGCCCGCACCTCCGTAGCCGGACCCGCCCAGGCCCCCGATGCCGGACCGGCCGAGGCCGGGACCGACGTAGCCCGAGCCGTCACGGCCGGGCCCGGGGCGCCGGTCGTCGGGCGGAGGGCTCGGGTATCCACCGGTGTTCGAGGACTCGCGCGGATCGTAACCGCCGAACGGCGGGTTTCCGGCGCCGGCGCCGTACTGACCCTGAGCGGGTGGCCGGGGCCGGAACCGGCCGGTGTCACCACTGTCACCGCTGGGAGAGACGGGAGGTTCGGACCATCCGTCGTCGGGCGTGCCGCCCGGGGGCTCCTTGCGGCGACGTCCGCTCACGGTTGTCCTCTTTCGTGATGGATTGGGTGTTTGTTGAGCGGCACTGTAGCCGTCTATACAGCTTGTGACCAAAGGGACGGCAGAGAAGAGATTGCAGGTCAGAGGCTTTGGGGCATGACTGGGACGGTTGCGGGACGGTAAAGAAGCGCAGCTCGGGGCGTGGGCGGAGGTTTGACTCCGGGCCGATGGCCTGCGTCGTCGCGGTGGCGGGGAAGTCAGGGGCCGGTCAGGTTCGATTGACAAGCCGGGTGATTCCATGATCTCACGCCGGGACAAGGAGGATGCCTTCGGGTATCCGGTGTGAACTGAACCCCATGCTCAGGTTCGTCGTGCACAGTAGGTCACGGGAGCTACGGGCGGCGACTGGGGGAGTTCGATGACCGATCTGGCGACCACAGAGGACGAGCAGGACGATTCGCCGAAGCGCCCGGTCACGCGGCGGTGGGGAATACAGATGATCGCCTGGATCCTGGTGGCCTGCTGGCTGCTCTGGGCGCTCGCCCGTCTCGCCGGCGTCGACCGCGCCTCGGCCTTCTCCTCGATCGTCATCCCGGCGATGGCGATCGTGCCGTACGTCGCGGCGGGCGTCGTCATCCCGCTGGCCGTCGCCGCGCTGACCCGCAACTGGCCGGCGCTCGCCGCCGCGGTGGTCGTGGCCGCGATGTTCGCCGGCATCGCGTTGCCCCGCGCGTTCGGCAACAGCCGGCCGCACGCCACCGGCCCCGAACTGCGGATCCTGACGGCCAACCTGAGGTTCGGCGCCGCAGGCGACGCGTCACTGGTCGACCTCGTACGCCGCACCGGCGCCGAGGTGCTCAGCGTGCAGGAGTTCACCCCGGAGGCGGCCGACCGCCTCGATGCGGCCGGCATGGAGAAGCTGATGCCGTACCGCGTCATCGACCCGCGCGGCGGCCCCGAGGGCAGCGGGCTCTACTCCCGCTATCCGCTGACGCAGCTTCCCGACCGCGGGCCCACGACGTTCGCGATGGTGAGCGCCGACCTCGCCGTGCCGGGCACCGCGCCCGTACGGATGACCGCGGCCCACCCGCCGGCGCCGCTCGGCCGGGACGCCGCGAAGTGGCGGCACGACCTGCGGGAGATCCCCCCGGCCACACCGCACGGCCAGGTCGGCATCGTCGCCGGCGACCTCAACGCCACTCTCGACCACGAGCCGCTGCGCCGGCTGATCGGGAAGGGCTTCACCGACGCCGCGGACGCGACCGGGCAGGGGCTCGTCCCGACGTTCCGGCCCTGGCCGCCGATCACGATCGACCACGTGCTCGCCGACAAGCGGTGCGCCGTCGAACGCGTGAAGGTCTTCTACCAGTCCGGCAGCGACCACCGGGCGCTCTTCACCGAGCTCCGGCTGCCCTGACCGCCGCGATACTGGAGCCATGGCCCGCCTGATCCCCGTCTCCGACCCCGCCGACCCACGCCTCGCCGACTACGTGAGTCTGCGCGACGTCAACCTCCGCAAGAGCCTGGAGGCCGAGCACGGCCTGTTCATGGCCGAGGGCGAAAAGGTCATCCGGCGCGCGATCAGCACGGGCTATCCCGTACGGTCGCTGCTCATGTCCCGGCGCTGGGCCGAGCCCCTCGCCGACGTGCTCGGCGACGCCCCGGTCTACGTCGTCGCCGACGAGGTGGCCGAGGCCGTCACCGGCTTCCCGGTGCACCGGGGCGCGCTCGCGTCGATGGAACGCCTGCCTCTTCCGCCGGTCGCCTCCCTCATCGGCGAGCCGGGCCACGTACGCCGGATCCTCGTGCTGGAGGACCTCGTCGACCACGGCAACGTCGGAGCGATCTTCCGCTGCGCGGCGGCGCTGGGCGTGGAGGCGGTCGTGCTGTCGCCGCGCTGCGCCGATCCGCTCTACCGGCGTTCGGTCAAGGTGTCGATGGGCGCGGTCTTCGCCGTGCCGTACGCCCGGATGAGCGACTGGCACGGCGGCCTGAAGGAACTGCGCGCGGCCGGATTCTCGCTGCTGGCCCTGACCCCCGACCAGGCGGCGACGCCGATCGGCAAGGCGCCACTGGGCGAACGCGTCGCGCTGATGCTGGGCGCCGAGGGCGACGGCCTGTCGTCCCGCTGGCTGCGCGAGGCCGACGAGCCGGTCTGCATTCCGATGAGCGGCGGCGCGATGCGACTCGGCGTCGACTCGCTCAACGTGGTCGCCGCCGCGGCCATCGCGTGCCACGACCTGATGCGTCCCTGACCTGGGACTTCGGGACAGGTCTAGTGCGCCGGGCCGCCCGCGCGGCGGATCCTGCGGTGCGCGCCCTTCGCCTTGGGCGCCCGTACGGCGGCGCGGCCGAGGCGGATCTGGGTCAGCAGCAGCGAGAACGCCACCAGCAGCGCGGCCAGCCAGGCGGCCTGGGTGCTCGCCAGCTTGTCGAACGTCAGCACGTCCGAGTCGTCGGCGGTCCCGCGCATGGACTGGGAGGCTCCGGTCTGCACGATCGGGTTCGGCGCCGTCGTCGGCGTCTGCTGCGGCGTCGTGATCGGGGGCAGCACCGCGGAGCCGGAACTCGGCGCGGTGGTGCCGCTGGAGGGAGTCGAGCTCCCGACCGGCAGCGTCGAGTCGCTGGACCCGCTCGATCCGCTCGATCCACTGGACCCGCTGCTGCCACTCGACCCGCTGTCAGAACTGCCCGAACTCGACGATGACTTCTTCTTCGTCACGGTCAGCGCCTGCGTCTTCGAAGACGAAGCGACCGGGGCGTCGGCGGCGACGAGGGCTTTCAGAGTGACCTTGCCGCTGGTCACCTTCGACGGGATCGAGACGGTGACGGCGACGTGGCGGGCCGAGCTCAGCTTGGTGACCTTGTAGACGCGGGTCCCGCTGGAGACGGAGGTGGCCGTTGCACCACGGTCCGCCGACAGCGTGAGTTCCACGCCGTTCACGGTGCCGCCCTGCGGCGTCAGCACGACGTCCAGTGAGGACTTCGAGCTGGGGTGGTTCGCGCTGGGGAGGCTCGCGAAGGAAAGAGTCAGCTTCGGAGTCGCCGGGGGCGTGGTGGTGTCCGACGGGTCCGGCGTGGGGGTCTTGGAGTAGGAGGGCGACGCCGAGCCGGGCGAGGACGGCGCCTTCGACGATGCCGCCGCCGATGGCGATGGCGTCGACGCGGCCAGGGCCGCGGAAGCGGTGCCGCCGGCCAGGACCACACCTGTTCCGACGCCGATGATCAGTGGATTGCGTACCGATCGTGCGAGCACCGCCGACAACCTCCTCAACAATCGCCTTTGATTACTGACCCTACGCTTACGCCATGGGTCAGGTAAGAATCATGCGATCACGTCAGGGCTGATCAATCAACCGGTCAAGGGGAGTTGTATCCGGGTAATCATCAAATATTCGCTTCCCGTAGCTGTCCGACCTCTTCGCGTGAGATCCACGTCTGGTAGACGCCGACGTCCACGTTGTCCAAACCGAGCGCCGCCGCGACCGGCGCACGCCCGCCGACGTACTCCAGGCGCACCCAGTCTCCGTGCTCGCCGATGACGACGAACGGCTCGCCGCGCCACGTGCAGTGCGTGCGTACGTAGCGCAGGCTCTCCACCTCGTGGTCCGGCACGATCTGTACGTGACGGCCGGGGCGTACCTCGGTGAAGCCGTCAGCGGGCTCGGCGGCGTAGAGGCGTACCTCGCCGTCCACGCCCGGCACCGCGTCGTACTCGGTGCCGTGCCAGCGTGCGGTGTACCCGTCCCTGATCACTCGGAGTCCCCCCAGACCAGCCGGTCGGCGTCGTAGCGGGCGACGAAGCGCTCCGAGCCGTCGCCGCCGATCGCGTACATCTCCGAACCGTGCGGCAGGCGCATGCTGTCGATCTTGTACTCGCGGACGCTGCCGGCGCTGCCCGGCGCGAAACCGTCGCCGCCGAACGGCGGCAGCTCCACCACCCAGCCGCTGTCGCCCCACGCACGCACCGCGTCCTCGGACTGGCCGCCGAACGGGATGCGGTAGAGCCCCGAGCGGTAGGCGGGCCAGCGGATGACGTGCACCTCCGCGTCGTCCGCGCTGAAGGAGGAACCCTCGCGCAGCAGCCCCAGGGACTCGTACAGCAGCTTCGGGGTGTTGAGGTCGACCACGTCCTGGACCCGGTGCACGAAGCCCGCCACGCGGTCGTAGGCCTGCTCCAGGTGCCAGGGGACCTGCTCGTGCGGCACGACCTTCTGCATGATCGCCCAGGGGCCGGGCGGTGTCTCGGCCGGTTCGCCGCGGGTGGGCCCGGGACGGGACTCGACCGGCGGAGCCTCGTACGAGACCGGCTCGGCGACCGGCGGCGGCATCTCGCCCTGCAGCGGGACGGCGCCCAGGGGCGAGACGGCGCCCGGGGGCGGGATGTCCTCGGCACCGCGGCCCGGAACCGAGGCGGCGAGACCGCGGATCTGCTCGCCGGACAGCGCGATCTCGATGGGCGTGCCGGGGTTCACCGACACGGACCAGTCTTCTTCGGGCCAGCCCGCGACCAGCTCGGCGAAGGTCGGCATCACGAAGCCCGTCGTGCCGACCGCGGCCTTCATCCAGTCGAAGGAGGTGAAGGCGAGCACCGACGGCCGCCCGCGTACGGGAACGGCCGACCAGGGGAAGGTCGGGTCGCCGGGGCGGGTCTGCACCGCCGGAGGCGTACGGCTCCAGACGGGCAGGAAGACGGTGGTGTCCATGAGGACCTTCACCACCATCTCCGGCTCGCCGCGCACGTCGAACATCTGCCGCTCGGCGTCGCTCTGGGCCGGGAAGTCGCTCGCCAGCCGCGCGGCGGCGTCGGCGTCCACCTGGCTCGACATGGGCGTGACGCGGTCGCCGGGGATGGAGGCGCCGATCGCGGTGCCGCCGTTGATGACGAGCTCCAGCCCCGCGTCGGGCCAGAACCGCAGCACCTTGGCGAGGTCGGACAGGACGAACGGATGCCCGCCCATCGCGTCGCGCATCCGGCCGGGCCCGGTGTAGAGGGGCACGACCGGGCGGCCGGAGGAGTCGTCGATGTACCACTGGAAGCCCGGCCGGCCGGGGGCGAGCATCAGGTCGCCGCCCTCGACGACCGGCACCCAGATCTGCCGCACGCCGAGCAGCGTCCGCAGGAACTCCTTGCGGTCGCCGCGGGTCGCGGCCTCGAGGAGCACCCGCTCCTCCTCGTCGAGCGGGGTGAACTCCAAGCCCGGCGTGATGTGCAGCGCCACCGGCGTCTCGTCCACCTCGAAGGGCCCATCGAGCGGCGCGGCCGCCGACTCCCCACGTACGGGAGCGGGCGGAGGCGGTGGCGTTGGCGCGGCGATCGCGTCGGGCGGCAGTGACGTCTCCGCCGCGGGGATCGGGGAGATGACGTCGCGCATCGTCTCCTCGCCGCGGTCGGCCGGCATCGAGCCCGGATGCATGCCGTTCTCCAATGGCTCGGTCAGCGGCGGCGCGGGCATGGCCGCCTGGGGCGCCAGGCCGTCCGAGGACAGCGGCGCGGGAACGGGAGCGGCCTGGACCGGCGCGGCCTCGGCCGCGGGCGACGTGGCGTCCTGCGGGGGCGCCTCGCCAGGGATCGGCGCGATGCCCGCGGTGAGCTGGCCGATGAACCACGCGGGCAGGTAGCCCTCGATGGGCAGCCCGGAGTTGAGCGCGAGCCACCACTCCTGGTCCGGCCACGTGCGCGCCATGTCGGACAGCGTCAGGTGCACGAACTGCTGGTAGGTGGGGCCCAGGCACGCGCGCGCAGCCTCGCCGGAGGTGTAGGCGAGGACGTGCGTGCGACCGTCACGTGCGCTCGTCGGCCAGATGAACGACGGCGGGATCTCGCCCACGGCGTCGGCCTCGCCCGGCGGCAGCGGGACGAACAGCTCCGCCCCGCGCACGAGTGCGAAGTAGGCGTCCTGGTCGCCATCGCGCAGCGCGTCGCGGAGCTGATGCTCGAGTTGGTTCGCCGGCTCCCACGCGTCGGTCAATGTCGCCACCCCCCGGAAGCTCGATAGCGGAGGCGTCCACCGTACCCGGATGAAACCGGCGGTGCTGCGGAGTATGCCGAGTCGAGCGGGACGCCAGGGACCTCTTGAAGATCAACCAGTGCCGTCCCACCCTCCTTACGCCCGGACATCGCCGTTTTTCAGCGGGCGAGCTGACCGAGCGCGGTCAGCAAACGGTCGATGTGCTGGTCAGTGGTGCCGATGCCGAAGCTCGCGCGCAGGGCGGTGCCGTCGCCGTCCGCGCAGCCGCCCGAACCCGTGCCGAGGAGCCGCCGGAGGAACGGGTGCGCGCAGAACTTCCCGTCGCGCACGCCGATACCGAATCGGTCCGACAGCTCGGTGGCGACCTCGCGTGAGGGGCGGCCCTCGACGACGAACGACACGATGCCGACGCGCGGGCTCGGCTCGCCCCACAGCGTCAGCTCGCGCACGCCCGGGATCGCCGCCAGGCCCGTACGGAGACGGCTCAGCAGGCGCTCCTCTTCGGTGATGAGGGCGTCCCAGCCGGTGAGCGCCTCGCACGCCGCGGCGAGCGCGACGACGCCGAGGACGTTCGGGGTGCCGGCCTCGTGCCGCGCCTGCGGGTCGGCCGACCAGGTCACCTCGGTCGCGTCCACGCCCGCGGTCGCGCCGCCGCCGAGGAGGTACGGCTCGGCGGCGCGCAGCCAGTCGGCCCGCCCGACGAGGCAGCCCGCCCCGAACGGCGCGTACAGCTTGTGCCCGGAGAACGCGACGTAGTCCACGTCCAGCTCGGCCATGTCGAAGGGACGGTGGGGCACGGCCTGGGCCGCGTCGACCGCGACGCGCGCGCCGTGCTCGCGGGCCACCTGCGCCAGTTCGGCGACGGGCCACAGCTCACCGGTCACGTTGGAGGCGGCGGTGACGACGAGCAGGCGCGGGCCGGAAGGGGCCGAGCGCAGGGCCTCGGCCGCGGCGGTGATCGCCTCCGCGCGCGAGGCGGGCGCCGGCAGCCGTACGACCCGGTTGCCGCGCTGCCACGGGAGCAGGCTCGCGTGGTGCTCGGACTCGAAGACCACGACCGTGGTGCCCTGCGGGAGCGCGTGGGCGAGGAGGTTCATCGCGTCGGTGGTGTTGCGGGTGAAGACCACCGCGTCACGGCGCCACGCGCCGACGAACGCGCGCACGGTCTCCCGCGCGCTCTCGTACCGGTCGGTCGTCACCTGAGAGGCGTAGCCCGCGCCGCGGTGGACGCTGCTGTAGTACGGCAGGGCCGCGTCGATCGCCGCGCGTACGGGCTCAAGACAGGGCGCGCTCGCCGCGTAGTCGAGGTTGGCGTAGGGCAGGGTGCCGCCGCCGGCCACGGGTACGGGAACGCCCTCGCCGATGACACGAAGAGGGGAATGTGCGGGTGCGAAGTCGATGACAGCCGACATGGCGGAACCTCCGGCGGGACCAGGGACCCCGGGAGGGGTCCGCGCTTGCCCGGCACGGTCGTGCCGGACCTGGTCATCACCCGGGGCACCCCGCCACGGACGGAGGGTTGCCGGCCAGCTAGCCGGGGCTTGTCGCTGGCGCTCGTGACCTGTTGGGGAGCATACAACACCCGCCCGAAGCGACCGCTTCGTGGTCCGGCGGTCGCTTCGGGCGGGCAGGTGTCATCAGCCGTACAGGTCCGGATATCGCTCGCTGTGCCGCTGCAGACCGCCGGTCGGCGGCGGTCCGGTCGGGGGCCCGGTCGGCGGGCCCGTCGGCGGCGGATCCGGATGGGTCGGCTCGGTCGGCGGCGGCTCGGTGGGCCGCGACAGGGACGGGCGCGGGCGCGGGTTGGTCGGGGTCGTGACCGACCGCCCGCCTCCGCCGGTGTAGACCGAGGGCGCGCCGAACGACTTGGGCGGCAGGTCGAGCACCTGGTCCGCCTTGACCATGTACGAGCGCCAGATCTTCGCGGGCAGGTCGCCACCGTACGCGGAGTAGCCCGGGATGGTCAGCGGCTTGTTGTCGCTGCGGAAGATCCCGACCGAGGTGGTCAGCTGGGGGATGAAGCCGTTGAACCACAGTTGCTTGCCGTCGCTGGTAGTGCCGGTCTTGCCGGCCGCGTTGCGGTCGGGCAGGCCCGCGTTGACGCCGGTGCCGGCGTCGACGACCTTCTGCATGGCGTACGTCGCGTCCCGCGCCACGGTCTGGCTGAACACGTGCTTGGCGGCCGGCTGGACCGCCTTGCGCGGCTTGCCGCCGTCGACGGTCACCGACTTGATCACATGCGGTACGTGGTAGTAACCCTCCGACGCGAACGTCGCGTACCCGGCCGCCTGCTGCTCGACGCTGACGTCGGCGACCCCGAGCGGCAGCGTGTCCGCGTCCTTGTGCGGAGCGAGCTGCGCGGCCGGGATGCCGGCCTTCTCGGCCATCGACACGACCTTGCCCAGCCCGACCTTCTGGCCGAGGTTGACGTACGCGGTGTTGATGGAGTCCTGCGTCGCGGTGACGAGGTTGACCATCCCGAAGCTCTCGTTCTGGTCGTTGTGCAGCGCGACCCCGGCGAACATCTGCGGCGAGCTGCCGTCCACGTAGGTGTTGAGGGTCTCGCCGTCGGCCAGCGCGGCGGCGAGGACGTACGGCTTGAAGCCCGAACCGGCCTGCACCTTGGCGTCGAAGGCGTTGTTGAACTGCCGGTCGACGTAGTCCTTGCCGCCGTAGAAGGCGTTGATCTCCCCGTTGGCCGGGTTGATCGACACGAGCCCGGTCAGCACCTTCTTGGACGTGCCGGAGGGAATGTTGTCCTGGACCGCCTGCCGGGCGGCGGCCATGAGGTCCTTGTCGAAGGTGGTCCGGATCTTCAGCCCGCCCATGTTGATCTGGGTGTCGGTGTAACCCATCCGGCGCAGCTCGGCCTTCGCCTGGCTGACCATGTACCCCTTGTCGCCGGCGTAGATCGACTTTTGCTTCTGCTTGTCCGGGGCGGGGAACCGCATCGTCGCGGCCTGCGGCTGGCTGACGGTGCCCATCTGCACCATGCCGCTGACGACGTACTGCCACCTCGCCTGCATGTACGCCTGGGCGCCGGGGACGGTGAGGTCACCGGCGTAGGTCGGCACCTGGATCGCCGCCGCGAGGTAGGCGCCCTCGGCGGGCGTGAGGTTCTGCACGTCCTTGCCGTAGTACGCCTGTGCGGCCGACTCGATGCCGTACGCGTCGCGGCCGAAGTAGATCGTGTTGAGATAGTTCTGGAGGATCCAGTCCTTGTCCTTCTCGCGCGACACCTTCAGCGCGATCATGATCTCTTTGAGCTTGCGGCCGGCCGTGCGGTTCTGGCTGAGGCCGCTGTAGTAGTTGCGGACCATCTGCTGGGTGATGGTCGAGCCGCCCTGCAGCGAACCGCCGGTCAGCGTCGCCCAGACCGCGCGCGCCGAGCCCTTCATCGACACGCCCGAGTCGCTGTAGAAGCTGCGGTTCTCCGCCGAGATGACCGCGTCGCGTACCTGCGGGGGGACGTCCTTGAGGTCGACCGGACGGCGGTCGAACTTGCCGGAGCGGGCGATGACCGTCTTGCCGTCGTTGTAGAGGAACACCGACTGCTGCGCCTTCGCGGCGGGCTGGGCCGAGCTGGGGATCGGCGTCATCAGGTAGATGACGATGAAGCCGGCGATGGGGAGCAGGACCAGGACGCCGAGCACGTACGCGGTGCGCCGGGCGTACTTGATGCGCCGATCCGTCTGCTTCTTCGGCTTCTCGGTCTTCGGCTTCGCGCCGCCGGGCGCGGCGGCCGCGGCGGTTGCGGGCACGGTCGCCGCCGCGGCGAGCCCTGCGCCGCTGGGCTCGGGCGCCTTCTCCTCGGCGTCGTCGCCGCTCTTCCCGTCGCTCTCGTCGCGGGGCGGGATGATGCGCGGCTTGGCGGCCTCGCCCGTGTCGCCCGGGTCGCCGGCGTCGTGCGTGTCGTCGGCCTCGTCCGGGGTCTCGGCCGTGGAATCAGGGGAGTCGTCCGGGGCTGCCGTGTCGTCCGTCCCGCCGGGTTCGTCTGCTTCGATCGCGGGCGGATCGTAGTAGTCGTCGTCGTGGGGATCCGGAGCCGAGAACTCCTCGTGCTCGTCCTTGCCGGTGGATCCGGTGGATCCGCTCACCGTTGTCTCGTCCGCCGGACCCCGGCCGTCCTCGTCCGCGTTTTCGCGGGCCGGGTCGTCTTCGTCCGGAACCCGACGCGAAACGGCGCTCTCAGGCGCGTTCGCGTCATCATCATTTACTGGCTTGTCAGGCATATCGGGCTCCCCAGCCCCAGAGCCGTCGTTGATGTCTTTCACCCATCCCCCGTGACCTGCCGGAGTTCGCGAACACTACCCAAAGGGGCTCGGCTGATCGGTTCAGCCGTGTTGGGCATCCGGGGTCTTGACGATCCTAGGCCACGGAGGCTAAGGATCCCGTTAGGCGGCGACGAACTCCGCGCGCCGTTCCGGCGCGCGCCCGTCCCCGATCACCCGGCGGTCCGCGCGGTCACGGACGTACGCGAGCGGACGAGACAAAGGCCGCGTATGCGGCGGAGTCATAGGACCCCGCGACAGGGGCGAGCACGGCCGCGGCGGCCAGTGCCGCGGCGTGGCCGAGCAGCTCCGGCCACGGCGAGCCGGCACCCGCGGCGAGGGCCGCGACCACGGCGTCGCCCGCGCCGGTGGGATTGCCCGCCACCACCCGCGGGGCCGGCACCCTGTGGACCTCCTCGCCGGTGACCGCGAGCAGGCCCTCGGCGCCCAGCGACACGACCGCCGTACGCGCCCGCAGGAGCCGTGCCCCCGCCACCGGGTCGTCCGTGCCCGTGACGGCGGCCAGCTCCTCGGCGTTCGGCTTGACCGCCCAGGCGTGCGGCGCGGCCTTCACGAGGGCCTCGCCGGAGGTGTCGACGATCACAGGGACGTCGCGGGCCGCGAGACGGGCGATGGCGCCGGCCTCCACGCCGGGCGGCAGGCTGCCGGAGATCACCAGCACGTCCGCGTCCGGGATCCGCGCCTCCACCGCCGCCCACTCGGCGGCGGTCACCGCCGGACCCGGCTCGCGCAGCAGGGTCGCCTCGCCGCCGGCCACCACGGTCACCGTCCGGCGCGTCTCGCCCGCGCACGGCGCGAGGTCGTGCGGCAGCCCGGCCGCGTCGAGATCGGCGCGGACGGCCTCACCCGCCGGGCCGCCCGCCAGGCCGAGGACCAGGACGTCGTGACCGAGCGAGCGCAGGACGCGGGCGACGTTCACCCCCTTGCCGCCGGCCCGCGCGTGCACCGCCCGCACCCGGTGCGAGTGGCCCGGCCGCAGCTCGGGGAGCTCGTACGTGACGTCCAGCGCGAGGTTCGGGGTGAGCGTGACGATCATGCCGTGACGACTTCGCGCACGTTCAGGTCGTCGTCGAGGATGAGCAGGTCGGCACGGAGCCCGGGGGCGATCGCGCCGCGGTCGGCGAGCCCGAGGAGACCGGCGGGGGTGGTCGAGGCCAGGCGTACCGCCTCGTCCAGGCCGAGCCCGGACGCGAGCACCGCGCGGCGGAAGACCGCCGCCGCCGTGGCCGTGCTCCCCGCGATCGAGCCGCCTCCGGACAGCCGTGCCACCCCCTCGCGCACCTCGACGTCCAGGCCGCCGAGCGCGTAGTCGCCGTCGGACATGCCCGCCGCCGCGATCGCGTCGGTGACCAGCGTCGCCCCGGAGAACCCCTTCGTACGGGCGATGTGCGCCACGACCGCCGGATGCAGGTGCACGCCGTCGCCGATCAGCTCCACCACGACGTCCGGCGCGTCCAGGAGGGCCATGATCGGACCGGGCTCGCGGTGGTGGAGAGGGCGCATCCCGTTGAACAGGTGCGTGGCCACCCGCGCCCCGGCGGCGACCGCCTCGCGGGCGACCTCGTACGTCGCGTCGGTGTGGCCGACGGCGGCGATCGCGTCCGCGTCGCGTACACGCCGCAGCGCGTCGACCCCGCCTTCCAGCTCGGGGGCGATGGTCATCATCCGTACGTGCGGCACACGTAGCAGCCGCTCGACCACCGAGGGCTCGGGGTCGCGCAGGAGGGCCGGGTCGTGCGCGCCCTTGCGGGTGGCGGACAGGAACGGACCCTCGTAGTGGATCCCGGCGACGACGCCGTCGGCGGCCAGGTCCGACAGCACGGACGCACGGCGTACGAGATCGTCCGGCTCCGCGGTGACCAGGCTCGCCATGAGCGTCGTCGTGCCGCGCTCGCGGTGGAACGCGGCGGCGCGCGCGCACTCGTCCGCGTCGGCCGAGTCGAAGGACGCGCCGCCCCCGCCGTGGCAGTGGATGTCCACGAAGCCGGGAACGATCACCGCGCCGTGCCGGTCGGACCGGCCCGGCACGCCCGCCCCGACCTCTTCGATCCGGCCGCCGGCGATCCGCACCCAGCCGGGTTCGAGCACGCCGTCACGAGTGATGACCCTGTCCGCGCTCAGCACCGTCATTGTGACTCCAGCAGGTCGAGTGCCCACAGTCCCGCGCCCACACACCCCGCCTCATCGGCGAATCGCGCCGTGGTCAGGCGTGGCCTGCGCTGGAACGTCAGGCGTGCGTCGATGTCCTCGGTGAGCGGCCTCAGGAGCAGGTCGCCGGCGCGCGAGAGCCCACCGCCGATCACGATCACCTCCGGGGCGGCGATCACGGTCGCGGCGACGAGCGCGGTGCCCAGCCACCCGACCGTCTCCGCCCACACTGCCACGGCGTCCGGTTCGCCCTCGGCCACCAGGGCGGCCACCGCGTCCGCCGTCATCTCACGCCCGGTGCGCCGGGCGTACGCCCGCGCGACGCCCGGGCCGGACGCCACCGCCTCCAGGCAGCCGGTACCGCCGCAGACGCACGGTTCGTCCGAGCCCACCGACATGTGGCCGATCTCCCCGGCGTAGCCGTTGCCGACACACAGGTGCCCGTCGATCACCATCGCGGCGGCGATGCCGGTGCCGATGGGGACGACGAGGGAGTTGCGGGTGCCGCGAGCCGCGCCGAGCCGGAGCTCGGCGGTGCCGCCGGCGCGTACGTCGTGGCCGACCGCGACCGGCAGGCCGGTCCGCTTCTCGATCAGCTCGCGGAAGGGCACGTCGCGCCAGCCGATGTTCTCCGAATGGACCGCGACGCCGCGCTCGTCGTCGACGATCCCGGGCACGGCGACGCCGATCGCCTCGGCGGAACCGGCCTGGGCGACCAGCTCGGCGACGGCGTCGAGGATGGCGGTGACGGCGGCGTCCCCGTGCGGCGTGGGGCGGCGTACGGTGGCGGTCCGGTCGAGCTCCCGATCCATGATCGCGCCCTTCATCGACGTGCCGCCGACGTCGAGTGCGACGATCACGAAAGCACGACCGGGCGCGGCCGGTCCGGGTCCGTTCCCCGTACGCGCGCGTGCGCGATGGCCGGACCTGGGCGGGTGGGCCTCCGGCGCCGAGCCGCCGTTTCTTGTGCGCGGGCGTGCGTGACGGCCGGACCTGGGCGGGTGGGCCTCCGGCGCCGAGCCGCCGTTCCTCGTGCGCGCGCGTGCGCCTCGGCCGGGCGCTGGGCGAGGACGAGCCGGGCCATCGGGTCCAGGTCGCTCGCGGCGCACGCCGCGCCTGGCGCGGCGACGTCGTCGGCCGGCCCGTCCGGATCATCGCCGGACATCCGCGTCGGCCGGCCGGGCCGGGCGACGCTGTTCGGCCCGTGGCGGTACTCCGTGGCCGGGTGGGACTCGGTCCACGGCCGAACCGGGCCGCCTCTTTCGTCCGCCCTGCGGGGCACCGCCTGGACACCGCTCGCCACGGACGGGGACCTCGAGACAGGCCTTAGCCCCCTGGCCTCCAGCAGCGCGGCGTCCGCCCGCGCCAGGTGGAGGGAGGTGCCGCAGCCGAAGGCCGGGACCCGCTCGCCGTCGCGGGGCAGCGCGTCACGTACGGCGGGGAGCCGTGCGGCGGCCTCCCGCCGGCACGCCGGCCAACTGCCGATCTCCGCCTTGACGTGATAATCCGCCAATCCCGCCTCCACGCGTGCTCGTTCGTGCGCGAATCGTGCTCGCATCATGCACTAATGAACACATACTCGCCAAGAGACGCAAGCGTGCGTGAGGCGGCCCCCGGGTTCGGCGGCGGCCGGCGTCGCGCGCCGAGGGTTCGCGATGGTGAACGGCGCGATCGCATTCGATCGTACGGCGTCAGGCGCGTACGCGGCGGGCGCTCATTGTCGTCATGGGTGATGTCGGGGATTGGGAAATAGTCGGCGTTTTGTGGCGTTGTTCCTGCTGCTCAAGGGGCAGGATGGCCGGAAGCGGTCGCCAGTGGTGGATGTGCCGCATTTGGCCCGGATGATCGGTGTCCCTTTGGCGTGAGCGAAGCAGGTCTTTTACTCGGATATCGGGCATATCACGAGGTCTCTGTTCTATCGAAATTGCTCTGAGGTACGAGTGGCCACCTTTTCGCGGTTCCATCCCTGTTACCTAATGTGATAGTCAAGTAACGCTCAGCCACTGGTAGGCGTTCACCCCCCTGGAGCCGGTCATGCTCGTCTGCATTCTCGCCGTCGTCACGGCCGTCGGCGTCGTCATCGTCGCCGCCCTGCTGTTCCGCAAGTCCGGGCGCGGCACCGACGACGGTGATCCCGGCGGTGCGACCGCCGGCCACGCCGGCTCGATGCTCTCGGCGCTGTTCCTGCTCGTTTTCGCCATCGCGATCGTCGTGCCGTGGACCACCGCCGACTCCGCGCGCGAAAACGCCTACAGCGAGAGCCGTGTGCTCGTCGAGGCCTACTGGGCCGCCTCCGCCCTGCCCGCCCCCGAGGGCCGCGAGGTGCAGGCCGACCTGCGCGGCTACACCGACCTCCTGGTCGGCAACGAGTGGCGCCTCATGAAGAAGGGCCACCTCAGCGCCGAGGGCGACACCCGGCTGAACGCCCTCCGTTCGAAGGTCCTCGGGCTGCCCGCGGTCACCGACGACCAGAAGGACGACCGCACCGCCGTCCTGGAGCAGATCCAGGCCCTGTCCGCCGCGCGCGGCCAGCGGGAGATGGACGCCGGGTCCAACTCCCCGGTGGGCCTCCTCTACATGACGATCTTCGCCGGCATCATCGTGATGATCTTCCCGTTCCTGGCCGGGGCCCGCCCGCGCGTGATGACGCTCGTGCCGCTGTGCGTGATGGCGGCCATGCTCGGCGCCGGCATCTACCTCGCCTTCAACATCGCCCACACCTATACCGGCGCGCTGCGCGTCAGGACCGACGCGTACGTCGCGGCTCAGCACCAGTTCCAGCAGATTCCCGAGAGCAGGTGACCATGCGCCGTACCGCCTGCATCGCGCTGCTCGCCGCCGGGACGTTCGTCGGCCTGAGCGCGGCGCCCGCCGATGCCGCCGCGCGTCCGGTCCGCCGGCCGCAGGCGGACGATCCGGGGCTCCTCGGTCTGCAGGTGCGCCTGGGCTGCCCGCTATGCGTCGAGCTCGACGCGCTGCACGCCGTCCACGTCCGGGTCCACGTCGGTCCGGGCGACTGCGACGAGGTCGCGCCACCGAGGCCTCCATCGCCCCGGCCTCCCTCGCCCAAGCCGCCGTCGCCGAAACCGCCGCCCCGGCCGCCGAAGCCCACGCCGAGCGCGCCCGCGCGGCCTCCCGGCCGCGTCGCCGCGCCGGTCCGGGCGGCGCCCGTCGCCGTGCCGTCAGCGCCCCATCGCGTTTCGCCTCCGGCGCGACGGCCTCCGCCGGCGCCGACGATCGCCGCGCCGTCGCACCGCGCGAGCGTGCCGAAGGCCGCCGCGATGCCGCGCCGGCGAAAGAACCCGCTGGCCACTCTCATGGTGCTCGTGGTCATCACGGCCGTGATCGCGGCCGGTGCCGGGGTGGCCTTCTCTGCCGCTCCATAAGACGCATGCGGGCGGTGTTTTAAAAGACCCGAGATTGCCTATTGTGATCAGTTGGATACACAGCGTAATGTCGATCGCGAGCAAAGGTGTAATTCAGCGCCTGGCCTCAATGTCGCCGTTCTCGGCGGGCCCGGTTTCTGAATTCGACACTCGGCGGTTTCCCCTGTCGGTACGAATGAAGAATGGTGGTGTGTGTCGTGACGGAGTCGGCGCAGTCGGGTAGCGGTGTTGAGGGTTCGCCGTTGAGTTTGGGTACGGCGGCGGCGCGTAATTTGGCGACGACGACGAAGTCGGCGCCGCA
>NZ_JAUEQY010000058.1 GCF_030406325.1 Actinomadura sp. DC4
GATCGGTCAGACGGCGCACCCGAACTGGATCTGCCATCCGACCAGCCTCACGGCATAGCGGACACCAACCATGAACATCGACCGGCGTGTCGACCAACCCGGCCAACGTTCATGGACAGAGCACTAGCAGACCTGGCGTCGGCGACGGAGGACGTGCAACAGGCCATTGAGGAAGTCGGTAAGCCGCTGCCCGAAGAGGAGAGCGAACGAGCCGCGATCTACCGCGCGCGCATTGAACGGCTCGTTCAGGATGCGGCGGCGTGGGGGGCGAAGCTCGGCTCTGGTCGGAAGGACCGCGCTCCTAGGCTGACGATCGAATGGGAAGGCGATCAGCCGCACTTGCGTATGCCCCGCCTCCACTGACTACGAACTACGCCTCATCAAGGATCTCCGGCATTACGAGGATCTTTTGATGCACGCCCCGGACGGCAACGAAAGAGCTCACGCGAAGATCAACACCATGCTGATACGTGAGGAGCTGCGCAAGCTGAAGCAGGCGAGCCGAATCCCTGACAGCCGCAAGGATTCGGATGCCTAGTGGGCACCCATGACTACCGCCATGTCCACCGCTACGAACCCCGCGGCGCAGCCCGGCGCGTCCTCGGATCCCGCGACCCCGAGATCCTCCTCTCCGGCCCCGTCGGCACCGGCAAGTCCCACGCATGCCTGCAGAAACTCCACCTCCAGGCGCTAAGTACCCCGTCATGCGCGGCCTCATCGTCCGCAACACCAAGACCTCCCTCACCTCCACCGTCCTCGTCACCTGGCGTCAGCACTTCCCCGGGGAAGTCCTCGCGAACGGAACCGCCCGCTGGTACGGCGGCTCAGCCGAGAAACCCCCGGCCTACGAGTACAAGAACGGCTCCTCCATTGCCGTCGGCGGCATGGACAAGTCCACGAAGATCATGTCCTCGGAGTACGACGTCGCCTACGTCCAAGAAGCCATCGAGCTCACCGTCGACGACTGGGAAGGCATCACCACCCGGCTCCGAAACGGCCGCATGCCGTACCAGCAGCTCATCGCCGACACGAACCCCTCGACGCCGACGCACTGGCTCAAGCAGCGATGCGACTGCGGCGACACGCTGCTCATGGAATCGTGGCACGAGGACAACCCCGTCTACGTCAACCCCGACGGCACGCCCACCCCGGCCGGCGAGCAGTACCTCGGCCTGCTCGACCGCCTGACCGGTGTCCAGTACCACCGGCTCCGCTCCGGGCTGTGGGTCTCGGCCGAGGGCCTGATCTACGAGGATTGGGACCCCTCGATCCACGTCGTCGACCGGTTCCCGATCCCCGACTCATGGACCCGCTGGTGGACCGTCGACTTCGGATACACCCACCCGTTCGTCCTGCAGTGCTGGGCCGAGGACCCCGACGGCCGGCTACCGCGAGATCTTCATGTCTCGGCGCCTGGTCGAGGACCACGCCCGGGACATCCTCCGCGCGGTGACCGAGGCCGTCCCCGGTGTCGAGCCGAAGCCCGAGGACGCTGACGACCCGCGCCGTGACGTGGCCGAGGGCCGGCGCCGCTGGACCGAGCCGCGGCCGCGCGCGGTGATCTCCGACCACGATGCCGAAGATCGGGCGACGCTCGTGAGACCAGCCTGCCGCCGATCACGCTACACGACCTCCGGCGCGGTGCGGCCACGATGGCGCTCGCGGCCGGAGTCGACATGGTCTCGGCGATGCTGCGGCACAGCTCGATCGCGATCACGGCGGACCTGTACGCCGAAGTGGTCAGCGAGCTTGCCCGCGAGGCTGCGGAGACGACGGCCACGATCCCTCGGAAGAAGGCGCGCGCCACGCGCCGGTCCCCCCACGGGCCCCCAAGGTCCGGATCCGTCCAACGGAGATCGAGTACATGAGGTGTTTTCCCTGGTCAGGCGAGGTGCCCCCGGCAGGATTCGAACCTGCGGCACACGGTTTAGGAAACCGTTGCTCTATCCCCTGAGCTACGAGGGCTTGACCTGCGGTGAAGCTTAGTCGGCCGGGGTCACCGACCCCTGCTGGCCCGCACAGGACCCGCGTCTCCAACTGGCCCGTGCTAGGCCCGCGAGACAGGGTAGCGCGCCGGAGGCCCCGGCATCGAACGGAAAAGCCGCTGACTTGATCACCGCGGGCCGTGACCCACACCGGTGAGCGGCACTCTCAGCGGGCTCGCCCGGGTCGGAACGTCCTCGTCATGGATCGGTCGAGTCCGCCGATCATGGCCCGGCAGACCTGATCCGGTGGTGGGTGGAAAGGCGCCGTACGCCGGAAGCGCACGACTGAAGTGGACGCCCTCCTCCTCTTGGTTTGATATTGGGACTGTCAGCATCGGCTATTTATCCGGGCGACATCGGCAGAAAACGGTGCCGCAGCGATTTCAAAGAATAGCGTCACCGCATGCAAAGGATAGTCACGTGGAACGCAAGGGGACAGTCGGCGTCAGTCTGGTTCAGCAAGGTGTCTGGGACATGCCGCTCGAATCTATGCCGCTGGCCTCCGGCTACATGAAAGCGGCCGCTCTCGCCGACGAAGAGATCAACCGTAACGCCGACATAAAAATACACAACTACCGCGGCGGCGTCACCCACGCCGCCATGGCGAACGATCTTCTGGCCGACAGTGACGCGGATATTCTCGCCTTCTCCGTTCTCGGCTGGAACTTCCGCACCTTCGGGTCGCTCGCCGCCACCTACAAGCAGATCAACCCCGACGGCTGGGTCGTGTTCGGGGGTACGCACGTCGCCAACCAGGCGGAACGCGTCTTCCAGATGTTTCCCGAGGTGGACATCGTCGTCAACGGCGAAGGCGAGCTCACCTTCCGCGAACTGCTCCGCGCGTACATCGACGGGGCTTCGAAGAACGATCTCGGCTGGATCGCCGGCATCTCCTACCAGGACAGCGAAAATAACACCCGTACGACCGAGGACCGCGACCGTATCGAGGACCTCGACATCATTCCCTCGCCGTTCCTCACCGGTGCCATCGACCTCACCAACGACGACGGTGAGTTCCGCTACGACGTCGCGCTCATGGAGACCAACCGCGGCTGTCCTTACAAGTGCGCATTCTGCTATTGGGGCGGCGCCGTCGGCCAGCGCGTGCGGGCGTTCTCCAGAGAGCGGCTGAGGGCCGAGCTCGAGATCTTCGCCAAGCACAAAGTGCACACGATCGTCGCCTGTGACGCCAACTTCGGCATGCTGCCGATCGACGTGGAGTTCGTCGACGACCTCATCGACATACGGGAACGCTACGGGTTCCCGCGAGCATTCGAAACGTCGTGGGCCAAGAACAAGTCGAAGGCCTTCTACGAGATCGTGCACAAGATGAACCAGGCCGATATGCGCAGCTCGTTCACGCTCGCGCTGCAGACGCTGAGTCCCGCGAGCCTGGAGACGATGAACCGCCGCAACATGAAGGTGAACGACTGGCAGGACCTGGCGGACTGGCTCGACGAAGAAGGGCTCGACTGTTACGCGGAGCTCATCTGGGGCACGCCCGGGGAGACCACGGAGTCCTTCATCCAGGGCTATGACCAGCTCGCACGCCGGGTCAGCAGGATCGCGGTGTATCCGATTCTGCTGCTGCCCAACACCGACTACATGGAGAAGAAGGACGAGCTGGGAATCGTCTCGGTGCGGGGCGACACGGACGACTTCGAATACGTCCTGGCGCACAACACCATGACGTTCGAAGAGAACCAGCAGATGCAGCGATTCTTGTTCTGGGCCCGCGTCGTGGCCGAGAACGCCGTCCTGCGCCACGTCTGGGTCGCCCTGCGCGAACTCGCCGACATCACCCAGTCCCAGCTGCTGCGCAGCCTCGACACCTGGGTCGCGGAGACCGACGACCCCGCCGCGGGCCCCCTCCGTACGGCACTCGCGAGCGCCCTCGGCGGCACCTCCGGGTTCGGGGCGGCCATCACCTATCTGTACGTCGAGCCCGAGGCCGGGCGCCTGCTCGAACGCTGGTGGGCCGAGGCGGTACGGCCGCTCGTCCCCGGTGAGCTGACGGCCGTGGTCGACGCGGTGTTCACCTACGACCTGCTCACCCAGCCCGTCTGCACCTCCGAGGAGGAGGCGCCGGCCAACGGCCTGAGCCTGGTGCAGGTACGCGGCCAGCGCTACTACGTGCGGGAGAACGTCACTCTCGACTACGACGTGCCCAAGATCCTCACCGCCTTACGCAAGAGGGAGAAGCCGGATCTCACCCCGGCGAAGAAGGAGTTCGGCCTCTACTACAAGACCGGCGCGATGAACGCCGTGACGTCGACCAACCACGAGGTCATCGTCCACTACATGGGCATGACGAGGGACCAGGTGCTCGCCTCCGCGGCGATGACCGAAGAGGACGGCGTCTCGGCCCTGATCGCCGACAGCAATTGCTGACCGACGACGAACATCCCCGCGGCGCCGGCGTCTCCGTACGCCGGCGTCGCGACGTAACAGCACGCACCGTGACCGATGAGTTTTCTCCTGTCATGTCGTCTCAACAAACGCGACCACCGTCCGACGGTGGCCCGCCGACGAAGGGAGCACGACATGACGACCGGCGCCCCGCCGAGGGCCGACTGGAGAGCCTGGATGGGACTGGCGGTGGTGGCACTGCCCACCCTGGTCGCGTCCATGGACATCAGCGTGCTTTTCCTCGCGCTGCCGCACCTGAGCGAGGCCCTCGAAGCCAGCGGTATCCAGCAACTGTGGATCATGGACATCTACGGCTTCGTGCTGTCCGGCTTCCTCGTCACGATGGGCACGCTCGGCGACCGCATCGGGAGCCGCAAGCTGCTGCTGATGGGCGGCGGCGCGTTCGGTGTGCTCTCGCTGATCGCGGCCTTCTCCAACGGCCCCGAGATGCTCATCACCTGCCGGGCCCTGCTCGGCATCGCCGGCGCCACGCTGATGCCGTCCGGGTTCGCCCTGGTCCGCAACATGTTCCTCGACGACAAGCAGAGATCCGTCGCCTTCGCGGTCTTCATCACGTGCGTCATGGGCGGCGGCACCGTCGGCATGGTGCTCGGCGGGGTCCTGCTGAACTACTTCTGGTGGGGCTCGGTCTTCATCGCCGGCGTGCCGGTCATGGCACTGCTCCTGCTGGCCGGGCCGTTCCTGCTGCCTGAGAACCGCAACCCCGGCGCCGGCCGCATCGACCTGCTCAGCGTCGCGATGTCCCTGCTGGCCATCCTGCCGATCGTGTACTGCTTCAAGGAGCTGTCCCGCAACGGCGTCGAGGCCACGCCCATCGTGATCGGGGTCATCGGCGTCGTCTTCGCCGTGCTGTTCGCGCGCCGGCAGTTCCGGCTCGAGGACCCGCTCCTCGACCTGCGGCTGTTCACCAACCGGGTGTTCAGCAACTCGCTGGTGATCATGCTGGTCGGCTCGTTCCTGATGTCCGGCATCATGCTGCTGTTCATCCAGTACCTGCAGCTGGTCAAGGGGCTCTCGCCGCTGAAGGCCGGCCTCTACATGATCGCCACGAGCGTCGCCATGGTGATCGGCATCATGCTGGCGCCGTTCATCTCACGGCTCGTACGGCCGGGGTTCGTGATCGCCATCGGCCTGTGCATCGCGGTGGTCGGGCTCTCGATCCTCACCCAGGTCGACACCACCACCGGGGTCGTCGTGGCGCTGGCCGGTCCCGTCATCACCAACCTGGGTGTCGGGCCCTTCGTGACACTGGCCACCGAACTGATCCAGGGGGCCGTGCCGCCCGAGAAGGCGGGGTCGGCGGGGGCCGTGTCGCAGACCAGCGGCGAGGGTGGCGTCGCGCTCGGCCTGGCCGCGCTCGGCGGCATCGGTCTCGCCGTGTACGGCAGCAAGATCAACATTCCTGCCGGTATCCCGGCCGGACCGGCGTCGGAGGCGAAGGAGAGCATCGCGGGTGCGGCGGTGGCGGCCACGCGGCTGCCGGCGGCGCAGGCGCAGCAGCTGTTCGCCAACGCGCAGGAGGCATTCACCTCCGCGCTGAACGTCGTCGCGATCATCGTCGCCGTCCTGGCGGCGCTGCTCGCCATCGTCGCGGCCACGATGCTGCGGGACGCCAAGCGGCCCGGTGAGGGCGCGGCCGCGCCCGAGGCGGACGAGAGCGCCGAGGCGGCACCGGTCGAATCCTGATCGACAATTGATCGTGGGTGGTGACGTGAGAACGTCACCACCCACAGAAATGCAAAGCCACGCTCACCGGCAATCTCGGAGATGCCCCGCCGTTCGACCAGGCAGATAATCGAGGCATACCGAGAAGGTACTGAGAGAATGTCCGCCGCTGCGACTAATGGCCGGACAGGTATCTCACGTCACCAAGGAGGGCGTGTTCGTGACTACAGACGTCAATTCGACCGACATTCTCGAGGAGCTGATTCCGGCGGTGCCGGGCGCGGTCACCGAGAAAGTGCGCAGCATCGGTTTCGAGCAGGTGTCACGCGCGCTGGTCGATGAGCTTGTCGCGCGCTGCGACCCGCCCTCCGTGGCCGGTGACACCGAGGTGCACCTGAAGGTCACCTTCGGCCCGGAGAGCGCCGACTACACCGTCACGATCGGGGACCGGAGCGTCGCGGCGGCGGCCGGCGTCCCGAAGACTCCGTGGACGCGGATCGAGATCAGCGTGGAGGGGTTCGCGGAGACGCTGTTCGGCCGCCCGAACACGACCGCCACCCCCCTCTGGAGGCACCAGGCGCTGCACGTGCCCGAGTCCCGTACGCCTCCGGGAGAGGTGCGGGCCATCCTGAAGATCCAGGAGGACGCCGACCGGTCCAACAACGCGCTGGTCACCGCGCTCAGCACGCACCGGCCGAGCCTCGAGCAGCTCGCGTACCGCTTCGGCACGGACAAGTGGGGCACGGTGCACTGGTACACCACCCACTACGAGCGCCACTTCGGCCCGCTGTCCAACGAGCGGGTACGGGTCATGGAGATCGGCATCGGCGGCTTCGACGACCCGGACGCCGGCGGCGCCTCGCTGCGGATGTGGCAGCAGTACTTCCGGCGCGGCATCGTCTACGGCCTCGACCTGTTCGAGAAGCGCATCCCCGTGCCGCGCATCCGTACGCTCCAGGGAAACCAGGCCAACGGCGACTCGCTGCGGAACGTGGCCGAAAAGCACGGCCCGTTCGACATCATCGTGGACGACGGAAGCCACCTCAACGAGGGCATCATCACCTCTTTCAAGACGCTCTTCCCGTACCTCAGGGACGGCGGAATCTACGTCGTCGAGGACATGGAGACCGCGTACTGGCCGGGCTGGGGAGGAAACCCGCCGGACCGCGCCGGAACGGCGACGTCAATGGGATTCCTGAAGACGCTCATCGACGGCATCAACCACCGCGAGTGGGACAAGGAAAACACCTCCTACTTCGACGACAACGTCGTGGCGGCGCACTTCTACCACAACATGGCGTTCATCGTTAAGGGCCCGAACCACGAGTGCGCGGCGCCGCCGCCCATCCGTACCGGCCCGCCGGACTACTGGCCGCCGCAGGACGGCGACTGAGCCGTGCAGGAGGGCGCCCCCGGCACACGCCGGGGGCGCCCTCGTCGTACCCGGTAACCAGGTAGGACTATTAATTACCTCTTATTGAGAGGTAATCTGATTTCGTGAGTGATGAGGGGGTACGGCTCGCCAGCGAGCTGATGGGCGTCAACGCCGCGATGCGGCGGCTCGTACGGCGAAGGCTGCGGCAGGAGGTGCCGCCACGGCTCCGGCCCGCGCAGGTCGAGCTGATGGCCGTCGTCGGCGGCCATCCCGGGATCAGCGTCGCGGGCGCGGCGCGCGAGCTGCATCTCGCCGACAACTCCGTGAGCACCCTCGTCAACCAGCTTCTCGCGTCCGGGATGCTGCGCCGGGAGACCGATCCCGACGACCGCCGGGCCGTACGGCTGGAGCTCACGCCTTCCGCGCAGCGGCACATGTCCGACTGGCGTGACCGCAGGGCGCGGCTGGTCGGCGCACGGATCGAGGAGCTGTCGGGTGAGGACCGGGCGGCGATCGCCGCCGCGCTGCCCGCGCTCGGCCGTCTCCTCACGAGTCTGCAGGAAGCGACGACGGGGGCCGAACATGACTGATCAGGACACGACGACGCCCCAGGCGGTCGTCTGCCGCGGGCTGCGCCACGCGTTCGGCGGCGCCGTGGCGGTCGACGGGATCGACCTCGAGGTCGCGGAAGGGGAGATCTTCGGGCTCCTCGGGCCGAACGGTGCGGGCAAGACCACCACGATCCGGCTGATCACCACCCTGCTGCCCGCCGGGCCCGGCATGGTCGAGGTGTTCGGGCGCGACGTGTCGAGCCACCGGATGGCGGTCCGCCGGACGATCGGCTACCTGCCGCAGCAACTCTCCGCCGACGGCGCGCTGACCGGTCAGGAGAACGTCGAGCTGTTCGCCCGTCTCTTCGACGTGCCACGCGCCGAGCGGCGGGAGCGCGTACGGGACGTGCTGGAGGCCGTGGGGCTAGGCGAGGCCGCCGGACGGCGCGCCCAGACGTACTCCGGCGGCATGATCCGGCGGCTCGAGCTGGCCCAGGCGCTGATCAGCTCGCCGCGGCTGCTGATCCTCGACGAGCCGACGATCGGGCTGGACCCGGTGGCACGCGACGGGGTCTGGGAGCGCATCCAGGAGGTACGCCGGGCCACCGGCATGACCGTCCTGGTGACCACGCACTACATGGACGAGGCCGACCAGTACTGCAACCGGATCGCCCTCATGCACCGCGGCCGGATCCGCGCGCAGGGCACGCCGGCGGAGCTCAAGTCGGGGCTCGAACCCGGGGCCACCCTCGAGGAGGTGTTCCGCACCTACACCGGCGACCAACTCGACGAACCAGGAGACGACTTCCGTGACGCACGCCGTACCCGCCGTACCGCCAGCCGGCTCGGCTGACCCGCCGTCCTGGATCACCTGGCGCCTCCTGCCGTCGCGCGTGGTCGCGATGTGCATCGTCGAACTCCAGAAGATCCGACACGACCGCACCGAGCTGTACACCCGCGCGATCCAGCCCGCCCTGTGGCTGCTGATCTTCGGTGAGACGTTCTCCCGGCTGCGCGCCATCCCGACGGGGAAGGTCCCGTACCTCGACTACCTGGCGCCGGGCATCCTCGCCCAGTCCACCCTCTTCATCGCGATCTTCTACGGCATCCAGATCATCTGGGACCGCGACGCGGGCGTCCTGGCCAAGCTCCTCGTCACACCGACGCCCCGTGCCGCCCTGATCACCGGAAAGGCGTTCGCGGCGGGCATGCGGTCGCTCACCCAGGCCGTGGCGATCCTGCTGCTGTCGGTGATCCTCGGCGTGACCCTGACCCTCAACCCGCTGCGCTGGCTGGGCGTCATCGCGATCGTGATGCTCGGCACCGCGTTCTTCTCGTGCCTGTCGATGACCATCGCGGGCGTGGCGATGTCCCGCGACCGGTTGATGGGCATCGGCCAGGCGATCACGATGCCGCTGTTCTTCGGCTCGAACGCCCTCTATCCCATCGGCCTCATGCCGTCCTGGCTGCGCGCGATCAGCTACATCAACCCGCTGAGCTATGAGGTCGACGCGCTGCGCCACCTCCTCATCGGCACGCCCGGCAACCTGCTCCTGGACTTCGGCGTCCTGCTCGTCGCCGCGGCGGCCGGCATCGCGGCGGCCTCGGCCCTCCTGGGCCGCCTCGTCCGCTGACCGGCGGCCGGTACGGCGCGGACCTGCGCGGTGTTCTCGGTATGACCGCGGATGGGATCCGCAGGCATGCCCGTACCGACGCCACCACCCGCTTCTGATCCCGAGCCCGAGGCGGGACCGTGCGGTGCGCCGCCGGCACTGTGAAACGATCCCGCCATGCATGACCTCACGCGACCACTCAACGACATGAACGCTCTGGTCATCGGAGGCGGGGGTGAAGGCATCGGACGCGCGATCTCGCGAGCGTTCGCCACGGCGGGTGCGGCCGTCGCCGTCGCGGACATCGATCCGGAGCGAGCCCGTGATGCCGCCAAGGAGCTGACGGAGGCCGGCGCTCGGGCCGTACCGCTCACCGGCGACGTCCGGTCCAGGCCCGCCGTGGACGGCTTCGTGGCGGATACCGTCGCCGGGTTCGGCCGGCTCGACACGCTCGTGACCGTCGTCGGAGGCCAGGTCGCGTTCGTTCCCGCGGTGCGGCTGCACGAGATGAGCGACGACGACTGGGATCTGGCGTACGAGATGAACCTTCGCTATGTGGCGCGGGCGGTCCGCGCCGCGATCCGTGCCTTCCTGGCCCAGGGGAGCGGCGGATCGATCGTCAGCGTCGGTTCGGTCGCCGGCATCATGGCCGCACCCACGCAGGCCGGCTATGGCGCTGCCAAGGCCGGCCTCGCCAGTCTCGCGAGGACCGTCGCCGCGGAGTACGCCGGTGACAAGATCCGTATGAACATCGTGGCCTGCGGCGCCATCTCGACGGCGACGGCGAACTCCGCGCCTCCCGACGAGGTGCCCGAGATTCCGATGGGCCGCCTCGGCGTACCCGGCGATGCCGCCGTGGCCGCCGTCTACCTGGCTTCACCGGCCTCGTCCTACGTGACCGGGCAGAGTCTGGTGGTCGACGGCGGCGTCACGGTACGCGGTCCGTTCTCGGTCTGACCAGGCCCGGCACCGCGGTCCAGGCAGAATCTCAGGCGGACGCGCGCACGACCAGTTCGGTGGGCAGGATCACCGGGGCGGTGGGGGGTTCGGCGGCGAGCAGCATCGTGACGATGCAGGCCGCGACCTCCGCGACCGGCTGGCGCACCGTGGTCAGCGGTGGTTCGCTGAACCGAGCGAGCTCGATGTCGTCGAACCCCGCCACCGCGACGTCCTCGGGCACCCGGCGGCCCGCCGCTCGCAGCGCGCCCAGGGCTCCGAGGGCCATCAGGTCCGACGCGGCGAACACGGCGTCGACCTCGGGGTCGTCCGCCAGGAGGTTTCGCATGGCGTTCGCGCCCGACTCGCGGGTGAAGTCTCCCGGTGCCACGAGCGGGCGGCGGTTCGCGGCGGTCAGGGCGGCGCGGTAGCCGGCCAGCCGGTCCTGGGCGGCGGTCATGTCCGGCGGGCCGGCGATGGTCGCGACGCGGCGCCGCCCCAGGCCGATCAGGTGCTCGACGGCGGTACGCGCGCCGCCCTCGTTGTCGCAGTCGCAGTACGGCACCGGCAGCGAGGACACCGGGCGTCCATGGGAGATCATCGGCACGCGTGAGCGGCCGAGTGCGGCGGGCAGCGGGTCGGCGCCGTGCATCGACAGCAGGATCACCCCGTCGACGTGGCCGCCCGCGACATAGCGCTCGACCCGGGCGTGCCCGGCCGGAGAGGAGGCGAGCATCAAGATGACCTGCCGGTCGGCGGCCTCCAGCTCCTGGCTCACCGCCCGGATGACCGCGGAGAAGAACGGGTCGTCGGAGAACACGCGCGACGGGGGCTCGGAGACCACCAGGGCGATCGAGTCGGTGCGCCGGGTCACCAGGCTGCGCGCGGCGGAGTTGGGGATGTAGCCGAGCTCGTCGACGGCGCGCATGACCGCGGTGCGTACGTCGGGTTTGACGTTGGCGGCGCCGTTGACGACGCGTGACACCGTGGCCCGCGACACCCCCGCGAGCGCCGCCACCGCCTCCAGCGTGGGTCGCCTCATCTGGCTCCGCCCTGTCGTACGCCTAGGTCAGACCGTTCCAGGAAGACCTTACGAGATCGCCTACAGCGACGAACCGGCCAGGCGGGTCAGGTCGGCGAGGACCTCCGAGGCGGTGACCGGGTCCAGGTCGCCGAAGCGGCGCCCGGCGCTCAGCCGGACCCGGGCCAGCCGCTGCTCCGGCAGCAGGTCCGGGTAGCCGGCCGGGATGCCCGGGTCGAGGTCGATCACGACGTCGCCGCCCTCGACGGGGCGGCTGATCCAGCACTCGATGCCGGCGTCCTGCGGGGCACCGCGCTCCCAGCCGCTCCGTGTCAGGCCGAGCAGCACGCCGAACGGGACGGTCACGTCCTCGAACCGCGCCAGGCGCGTGCCGGCCCGCTCCTCGTCGGTGAGCGTGTGCACCGGGCGGCCGAGCTGGGGGAACGGCTGGGTGATCTCGTAGTCGGCGAACAGGTCGGCCCAGGTCTTCAGCGCCTCGCCGAGGTGGAGCGGATGCGCGATGCCGACCCGCGCGGACTCCGGCAGCGTGACGGCGTCGTCCGCGGCGTCGGCGAGCGTACGGTCCTCGGCGACGCGGAACGCGCCGGCCTCGTCGCTCGTCCAGACCAGCCGCCGCGCGACGTGGCCCATGAGCGGGTGGCCGGCGAAGAAGGAGCGGAACTCCGCCGGCGTCCAGCGCCGTCCCGTGACCATGGCCGACTCCAGCCGCCGGATCTGGTCGGCGGCGACCGTGCGCACGTCCTTCTTGAGCGCGGCGAAGCGCTTCTTGGCGGCCGGGGCGAGGACGGGATCGTCCTTGGCGCCAGGTTTGGGGAGGTCCTTCCGCGGCCGGCCGTCGCCATCGAGGACGTACGGCCGGAGCTGTTCGTCGAAGCCGACGGTGAACCGCCGCGGGCCGTAGTCCAGGACGAGCCCGCCGTCCAGCCCGAAGTCGGGCACCAGCCGGTCGGCGAGCTGGTCGGCGGTGAGGCCGCGCTCGCGCGCGATCTGCCCGATGGTGCGCTCGGCCGCCTCCCGCAGCCCTCGGTAGCGAACGTTCCGAGCGATGCCGTTCAGGTGGATCAGCGCGACGTCGGTGCCGATCGCGGCGAGCGCCCGCAGGCCCTCGACGGCCTTGGCGTGCCCGCTCTGGCCGGGCCACGCGCGGATCACCGGCGTGAGCCGGCGTACGGTCTCGTCGTCGCCGAGCAGGCCGAGCTGGGTCACCACCCAGGTGCTGCGGGACGGCTCGCCGGCGCTCCGCCACGTCGCGAACAGCGCCCGGCCGAACTCCGCCAGCGACTCCTCGGTGCAGGCGCCCCGCACGTCCTGGAGATGCGGCCGGTCGGGGATGGCCAGCAGTGTGATGAGATGCCCGGTCGCGGCGACCGGCAGCGGCTCGCCGCTCGCGCGCAGCACCGGGCGGGGGAGCAGCGCCGGGTCCGCCCACGTGACCTTGGGCGGCGGGGCGGGCCGTTCTTTCGGGTCCGGCACGACGTCCTCCGAGGTCAGGAGGTCCGCGACGGCCTCGGCCGCCGCGTCGCCGTGCGTACGGGCGGCCTCGACGACGGCGTCGTGGCCGTGGAGCGAGGCGATGAGGCGCAGTGCCACGCCGGCGCCCCGGCGTGCCGCGCGGGGGCGGCCCAGGGCGTCCGGCACGAGGTGGGGCACGGCGGCGGTGCCGTGCCGCTCGAACCAGGAGCGGGTGAGGGCCTGCGCCGACTTCAGGCGGTGGCGCCAGTCGGCCATCATCCGGGCGACCTCGGTGTCGAGGAAGGGGAGGAGGGCGGCGCCCGTGCCGTACGCGTTGCGCTTGGCGAGCGGGAACACGGTGTCGCGCGCGTCCGTCTCGAACCGCGCGACGATCGGCTTGAGGCTGTACGCGAAGTCCCAGGTGACGTCGGGGCGCCAGTCACGTAGCAGCGGGCGCACGAGGTGCTCCGGCGCGCGGGCGAACAGCGCGGCCTGGGTCGGCGGGTAGCTCATCCCGCCGGAGACGTACTCCTCGACGGCCTCCTCCCAGCGGTCCTCGTCGGACGCGCCGTAGGAGTGGATCGCGGCCCACTCGGCCCGCTCGCCGTCCTTCCAGACGACGCGGCGGTCCGCGGGCGGTGTCAGACCAGGGATGACGACCGGATCCGTTTCGGCGACGTCTTTCGCCACACGCAGCCACGGCGGGTCGATCAGGACGGGGGGAACCTCGCTCACGGCGACACCGTACGGGAGGGTGCCGACGAAATCAGCCGTCCGACATCTCCTTGATGATCTTTGTGAGCGCACTGCGCAGGTGGCGGCGCTCCTCGTCGGTGAGCGTCGCCGTGGCCCGCTGTTCGAGCAGGCGGCGCTCCTCCTCGACCGGCCGCTGCGCGGCGCGCGCGCGTTCGGTGAGGTGGAGGCGTACGAGGCGGCCGTCCGCGGGGTCGCGGACCCGCGTCAGCAGCCCGGCCTCCTCCATACGGGTGGCGGTGTTGACGATCGTCGGGGTCGTGAGGTGCAGCCGCGCGGCCAGCTCTCCCGGCGTGAGGCCGTCGGTCTCCCAGAGCACGGCGAGGACGAGGTTCTGCCCGACGCGTACGCCGTGGCGGCTCATGGCCTCGTCGGCGGCGGCGCGCAACAGCTTGTGCGTCCGGGTGAACAGCGTGAGGAGCTCGCTCACCTGGCACCTCCTCTCGTACGGTCCGCTGGTCGGCCGCCACGAGAGTACCGCTCGAGGTAATCGTTTGCATGCTAGTGATCTGTCGCTCTACGCTAGTCGTTAGTTAGCTAGTGATCTCATAGGGACGGACGAATGATTCTCATCACCGGCGGGCTCGGCTTCATCGGCACCCATGTCGCTCGTGCCCTCCTCGACCTCGGCGAGCCGTGCGTCGTGACCCGTCACCGGTCGGCGCGCCGACCGGCGTTCCTGGACGACGAGAGGCTCTTCGTCGAGCCGCTCGACATCACCGACCCGTCCTCGTTCGGCGAACTCGGGAAACGGCACCCGATCACGGGCATCGTCCACCTCGCCGGGGCCGGGCTGGGCACGGGAGCGCTCGACGCCCTCGCCGTGAACACCCTGGGCCTGGTCAACGTCCTGCGCGCGGCCGAGACGTGGGGCGTCGGCAGAGTCGCGGTCGCCAGCACGATCGGCGTCTACGGCGGCGTGGCCGGCAACCCGCTGCGGGAGGACGCGCCGCTGCCGCTGCCGAGCCCCCACGTGATCCCCGCGACCAAGAAGATCAACGAGATCCTCGGGCTGTGCGCGGCGGGCGGCTCGGGGTTCGGCGTGGTGAACCTCCGCATCGCGGCGATCTGGGGCCCCCTCGGACGGGACCGGTCGCCGTTCTTCGCGACGCCGCGGCTGGTCAACGCGGCGGTGCGGGGCGAGGAGCCGTTCCCGCCGGACCGGATGCCGCATGCCGAGGACGGGATCGACATGTGTTACGTCAAGGACTGCGGGCGGGCCATCGCCCTGTTGCAGACCGCCTCCGGGCTGAACCACCACACGTACAACGTCGGCAGCGGGTACGCGACGACCAACGGTCAGGTCGCCGCCGCGGTCCGGGCGGCCGTACCGGAGGCGCGGTTCGAACTGCCCGCCGGACACGATCCCGCCGGTCCCGGAGAGGCGATCCACCTCGACACGACCCGGCTGCGGGAGGACACCGGGTTCCGGCCGGAGTACGACATCGAGCGGGCGGTCGCGGACTACGCCGGCTGGCTGCGGGCCGAGGGCTGAGAAGGCGGGCAGGCCCGCCGGGCCTGCCGCTCTTCCTTCGTTCAGCCGGCGGGGGTCAGGGCGGGTTCGTCGGCCTCCTCCAGGTGCTCGGGGATGACCTTGGGGACGCCGCGCAGCGTGAACAGGGCGGCCACGCCGGTCAGCGCGGCGAGACCGGCGCTGCAGAGGACCGCGGTGTGCATGCCGTCCACGAAGGCGAGCCGGGCGGAGCCGGTGACCTGGGCGGCGAGCCTCGCGGGCAGGGTCGCGGCGGTCTCCAGGGCGGCGCCGATCGAGTCCCGTACGCCGCGGTCGGCGCCCGCCGGAAGACCGGCCGGTACGTCGAGGCGGAGCCGGTAGGTGGCGGTCAGGACGCTGCCGAGCACGGCCATGCCGAGGGCGCCGCCGAGCTCGGTCGCGGTCTCGGAGATCGCGGAGGCCGCGCCCGCCCGGTCCTTGGGCACCGAGGCAAGGATCGTGTCGCCCGTGACCGTCATGGCCATGCCGACCCCCAGCGCGCACGGGATCATGGCGAGCAGAAGCGTCCAGTAGTTCGACTCGGTGCCGGTCAGGACGTACAGCGCGAACCCGGCGGCGGACAGCGCCATGCCGATCGCGACGACGCGTGCCCGGCCCACCGCGCTGATCAGCGGAGCGGCCAGCACGGCACCGCCGACGGCCGCCGCGACCCCGCCCGGCAGCCCGGCCAGGCCGGCGCGCAGCGGCGACCAGTGGAGTACGAGCTGGAAGTACTGGGAGAAGACCAGTGACTGGGCGACCAGGGCGAACATGGTGAACAGGTTGACGCCGACGGACCCGGAGAACGCCGCGTTGCGGAAGAGCCGTACGTCGATGAGCGGCGTCGTCAGTCGCCTCTGCCGCCAGACGAACGCCACCAGGCCGATGACGCCGACCACGACACCGGCGCCGACCTTGGTGTGCAAGAAGCCGATGTGGCCGGCCTCGGTGATCGCGTAGACGATCCCCAGGACGCCGGCGACGGACAGCGGAACACTCGGCACGTCGAGGCGGCCGGGGCGCGGGTTACGCGACTCGGGCAGGATGACGATCCCGGCGACCAGGACGAGCGCCATGATCGGCACGTTGATCAGGAAGACGGACCCCCACCAGAAGTGGTCGAGGAGCAGCCCGCCGAAGATCGGCCCCAACCCGACGCCGAGCGCGCCGACGCCGCTGGCGATGCCGACCGCCGTCGTACGCTCCCGCGCGTCCGTGAAGACGTTGCGGGTCAGTGACAGCGTCGAGGGCATGATCGTGGCGCCCGCGACGCCGAGCAGCGCCCGCGCCGCGATGAGCATCTCGGGACTGGAGGCGTACGCGGTCAGCCCCGAGACCGCGGCGAAGGCGGCCGTGCCGATGAGCAGCAGCTTCTTGCGCCCGATGCGGTCGCCGACGCCGCCCATGGTGACGAGCAGCCCGGCGAGCGCGAACCCGTAGACGTCGGCGATCCAGAGGATCTGGGTGCCGGAGGGGCTGAGATCCTCGATCAGATTGGGGATGGCCAGGTGGAGGGCCGTCAGGTCGATGGACAGGACGAGCACGGCCAGGCAGCAGATGCCCAGCGTCGCCCACTTGCGGGCGGTCCCGACGGAAGGAGAGGTGTTCATGCCCCCGAGATTCGCGGGAGCCGCTTACCGTCCGCGCACCGTCGCCTGACCGCCTCGCGTACGCGGACGGTCAGGCGTGTCCTGCCTGCCAGGCGGCGTACCACTGTTCGTACCAGGGGTGCTCGGCGGCGAGGGGGAGGAAGCAGGCGACGGTCTCTTCGTAGTAGGAGGCTCGTTTCTCCGGCCGCGGGTGCGTCTCGAGGCGCTGGACGTTGCTGAGCCGGTCGGCGAGCTTGAGCCAGAGCGCGCGTTCGGGAGCCTGGGCGAGGGAGTCCAGATAGCGCCGGCGCGCGGCGTCTTCGGGCTCTCCTGGGCGGGCGTCGGGCTTGGTGACCCAGGCGACGAGGCCGGCGACGTCTTCGCCGAACTCCTCGCGTACTTCGGCGAGGCTCGTCCCGGTGTCTTCCACGACGTCGTGCAGGACGGCGGCCACAAGGACGCCGCGATCGGTCACTCCGGGACCGTGGACGAGGATTCCCACGGTCTCCAGCAGGTGTTCGAGGTAGGGCTCCCCGGCCGGCCGCCGCTGATCGCCATGCCGCTCCACGGCGAACTCGACGGCGTCATCGAGCGCGGCGAGCGTCTCGTCGGGCACTCGCCCGGCGAGCTCGCTCCGCAACCCATCCCACGTCCGGTACGGCCCGAACACGGGAAACGTCCAGGTCACCACGCCATTCCCATCGTCGAAGGGGTCGTCAGGGGATCGGCATCGGCACCGGCTCCGGTACGCCGGCCGGCTCGGGCAGGTCCATCACCGAGGTGATCCGCTCCGCGAGTCGCGCATGGGCGCCGGGCGGGCAGTTCCCGGCGATTCGGGCTACCGGCTGAGTGCACGACCACCAGCACCGTACGGCGGCCACCGCCGGTGTTCCACCGGGCGGCGTCGGCCCCGAAAGGGCCGGCGACCCACGACTCAAGCGACATGTCAGGCGGTCTGGGCGAGGTAGGCGTACGTGGCGAGCCAGTGGTCGCTCACGAAGCCCTTGCCGGACACGTGGGGGAGGCTCGCGTCCAGGTGTTCGGTGGCCGCTTCGCGCAGCGGGGTGGTTCTCGGGTCGGACTCCCCCAAAGCGCCCGCGAGCAGGCGGAAGTGCCAGGCTCGGGACAGATTCAGGCCGTACAGGTGGGCCTGGTGGCCGTCAGTCTCGTCGTGGACCTCGGCCGGGGTGAACAAGGAACGGGGCTCGGCGAGGCCCGGCAAGAAAGCCTCCAGCCAGGCAGGAAAGGCCCCGGCGGGAAGCACCCGGCGCATCAGGTCGGCCTCCGACAACGCCGGGGACAGGAAGTCCTGGCCGCTCGGCTCCCACGCCGCCGGATAGTCGCGGTCCGCGGCGAACCACTCCACCGCGCGCTTGGCGATCGTCGACGCCAGGCGGTCGCGGCCGAGGGCCGCCCCGTTATCGTGCAGCAGCGCCAGCCCGAAGGCCGTGTTCGAGTGCACGCCGTGCCGTACCGGGGCCACCGCGCGATCCAGCCAGGAGAAGGTCAGTTCCTCGATCGCGTCGACGAGCGGGCCCAGCGCCGCCGACCAGGCCTCCGCCGCCGGGTCCGGGCACTCGGCGCACGCGGCGGCCAGGGCCAGGCCCCACGCCCAGCCGTACGGGCGCTCGAACGCCGGGTTCGCGCGTAGATGCGCCGCCTCGGCCTCGATCGCGTCGACGGTCAGGGTGGTGTCGAGGACGTCCCGTGCGAGCGACGGAACCTCGGGCAGCAGGCGGACCAGCAGCCAGTGCATGTGCACGCACGAGTGCCAGTCGTACGCGCCGTGGAACGCCGGGTGCAACTCGCTGGGGCGGGACGTCTCGCCCGGCCCGCGTACGACCTGCTGCGTGGCGTGCGGGAACTCGGTGCGGATGTTGCGTACGGCGACCTCCGCGTAACGCGTGAGCATGACACCTCTCAGAATGCCAGGAAGTACATCAGGGCGACGTTGCAGGCCAGCAGCGGGATCGCGGTCGGGATCTGCGCCTTGATCGGGCCGTATCTGTCCTTCATCTCCAGCAGCGCCGCCGGCACGATGTTGAAGTTCGCGGCCATCGGCGTGCACAGGGTGCCGCAGAAACCGGCCAGCATGCCGATGGCGAAGACCGCCGCCGCGTTGCCGTGGAAGTGCTGCACGAGGACCGGGTACCCGATCGCGGCCGTCATGATCGGGAACGCGCCGAACGCGTTGCCCATGATGACGGTGAACAGGGCCATGCCCACGCAGTAGACGAGGACGCCGCCGAACAGCGAGTCGCCGGGCAGGACCTTCTCGGTGAGGCGGCCGACCTCCTTGCCGACCCCGGCCGCGACGAAGAGCTGGCCGAGCGTCGCGAGCATCTGGGGGAGTACGGCGGCCCAGCCGATCGCCTCCAGCAGCCGCCGGCCTTCGGTGAGCGGCGTGAGCGGCGAACGTGGCGCTACGATCGCGAACCCGAGGGCCACCGCCACGATCGCGGCGACGCCCAGGCCGATCAGCGTCTCGGAGTCCTTCTGCAGCAGCGGGCGGTCGCCGATATGGATCTTGAGGCCGACCGCGACGATGACGACCACGACCGGGATGGTCAGCGCCGGGACGAACAGGCGGTTGCCGAACCGGTCGGCGCCGGCCTCCTGTTCGGCGCGGCTCGGGCCGGTGGCGGCGCCGCGGCCGAGCTGCCCGGTCGCGACCAGCACCGCCATGGCGATCACCGCGAGGCCCAGGATCCAGGCGGGTGCGGTCTTGTTCACCACGTACGTGCCGTAGACGAACGAGCCGCCGATCAGCACCCAGAACGCGCCGCTGCCGAACCGGCGGGCGTTGGTGCGGTCGGGGAAGGTCAGCAGGCCGACCGCGACGAAGATCGCGCCGCACAGCCAGTAGAACCACTCGACCTTGATCATTGCTCCACCTCCGACGAAGCCACCATGCCGGTCAACCGCCGGTCCAGCAGGAGCAGCCGCGAGCCGTGGATCACGAACGCGCACACCGCGGTCGGGATCGCCCACAGCGCGACGTGCAGGGCGTCGAGGTCGAGCCCGTACGCCGAGTCGACGAAGCCGGTGATCAGCAGGATCGAGCCGATCGCCACGAAGATGTCCTCGCCGAAGAAGACGCCGACCGTGTCGGCGCTCGCCGCGAAGCCCTTGATCTTCTCCCGTACGGCCTCGGGCAGATCCGTGCCGTACCGGCGCTCGGCGGCGCCCTCGGCCATCGGGTAGATCAGCGGGCGGACCATCTGCGCCGGGCCGCCGACCGCCCACAGGCCGATCGCGGCGGTGACCTGGCGGATCAGCTGGTAGAGCACGAGGATCCGTCCGGTGGTGAGCGCGCCGAGCCGGGAGATCAGGCGGCGGCCCTGTTCTTGCAGGCCGAAGCGTTCGATCAGGCCGATGACCGGGAGTACGAGGACGAACAGGGTGACCGACCGGCTCGCGGCGAAGCCGTTGCCGAAGGCGTTGAGGATCTCCAGCGGCGAGAGGTGGCCGAGGAATCCGGTGGCGATGCCCGCGACGGTGACGACGACGAGGGGGTTGAGCCGTAGCGCGAATCCGATGACGACGAGCAGAACGCCGATGAGAACGAGCATGAGCGCCTTCCTTTCCCGAGTAGGGGGTCAGGGGCGGACAGGGCGCAGCCGTTGCGGGTACGGTACGTATTGTTGAGCAATCCGGCAAGGGGGCAATGTGGAATCGGACCTCACCGGACTGTCCGGCGCGCGAACGCTTCTCGACCGCACCAGCACCGTCTCCCGCCTCGCCGGCGCGCTGCGCACGCGCATCATCGAGGGCGCGCTGCGACCCGGCGCCCAGCTTCCCGAGCACGCCGTGGCCGACCTGCTCGGCGTCTCGCGCAACACGCTGCGCGAGGCGTTCCGGCTGCTCGCGCACGAGGGGCTGGTCGTGCACGAGCCGCACCGCGGGGTGTTCGTGCGTACGCTCGACGCCGCCGACGTCCGCGACATCTACACGACGCGCCGCCTGGTCGAGTGCGCCGCCGTACGCAGCGAGAACGCGCCGCCCGAGGCCGTCGCCGAGCTCCGGGCGGCCGTCGGAGCGGCGCAGGCCGCCGTCGCCGGGGAACGCTGGAACGACGTGGGCACGGCCGACCTGAGGTTCCACGCGGCGATCGTCGCGCTCGCGGGCAGCTGGCGGCTCGACGGCCTCATGGACCGCGTCCTGGCCGAGCTGCGGCTCGCCTTCCACGTCCTGGACGACCCGCGCCGCCTCCACGAGCCGTACGTCCGCCGCAACGGCGAGATCGCCGCCCTTGTAGAGCAGGGCCGTACGGCCGACGCGGCCGACGCGCTCGCCGCCTACCTCGACGACGCCGAGCGGGAGTTGCTCGCCGGGATCAGGTGATCGCCAGGTCGGTGCGGAACGGGCGGCCCTGGATGGTGCGCCAGACGTTCGCCGGCGTGAGCGGCATGTCGGCGTGGCGGATGCCGTACGGCCGCAGCGCGTCCACGACCGCGTTGACCACCGCGGGAGGCGAGCCGACGGTGGCCGACTCGCCGACCCCCTTGGCGCCGAGCGGATGGTGGGGCGAGGGCGTCACGGTCGCGCCGAGCTCCCACGACGGGCACTCCATGGAGGTCGGCAGCAGGTAGTCCATGAACGAGGCGCCCAGGTGGTTGCCTTCCTCATCGAACGCCATGACCTGCATCAACGCCATGCCGACGCCGTCCGCGAGGCCCCCATGCACCTGCCCTTCGACGATCATCGGGTTGATGCGGACGCCGCAGTCGTCCACCGCGATGAAACGCCGGACCCGCACCTTGCCGGTCCCGGCGTCGACGTCCACGACGCAGATGTACGCGCCGTAGGGGTAGGTGAGGTTCGGCGGGTTGTAGACGGTGGTCGCGTCGAGGTGACCCTCGACGCCTTCGGGCAGTTCGACGCGGCCGTGCGCGGCCATGGCGATCTCCTGGATCGTCACGCCGGACGCCGGGTCGCCGCGCACGAACCAGCGCCCGGCCTCCCACTCCAGGTCGCCCGGGTCGGCCTCCAGCATGGCGCCGGCGACGAGCCGCGCCCGCTCGCGCACCTTGCGCGTCACGACCGCGGTCGCGGCGCCGGACACCGGGGTCGAGCGGGAGCCGTACGTGCCGAGCCCGAACGGCGTCTGGTCGGTGTCGCCGTGCACGACCTCGACGTCGTCGGCCGGGATGCCGAGCTCCTGCGCGACGATCTGGGCGAACGTCGTCTCGTGGCCCTGGCCCTGGGTCTGCACCGAGATGCGCAGGACGGCCTTGCCGGTGGGGTGGACGCGCAGCTCCGCGCCGTCGGCCATGCCGAGCCCCATGATGTCCATGTGCTTGCGCGGCCCGGCGCCGACCGCCTCCGTGAAGAAGCTGATGCCGATGCCCATCAGCTCGCCGCGCGCCCGCCTCTCCGCCTGTTCGAGGCGGAGCTTGTCGTATCCGGCGAGGTCCAGGGCGACCTGCAGCGTCGTGGCGTAGTCGCCCGAGTCGTACTCCCAGCCGGTCGCGCAGGTGTACGGGAACTGCTCGGGCTTGATGAGGTTCTTCATCCGCAGCTCGGCCGGGTCGAGGTCCAGCTCGGCGGCGACCATGTCGATGAGGCGTTCGACCAGGTAGACGGCCTCGGTGACGCGGAACGAGCAGGCGTACGCCACGCCGCCCGGCGCCTTGTTGGTGTAGACGCCGGTCACCTCGCAGTGCGCGGCCGTCAGGTCGTATGAGCCGGTGAAGACGTGGAAGAACCCGGCGGGGAAGCGCGTCGGCTGCGCGGTGCCGTTGAACGCGCCGTGGTCGGCGAGGGTCGTGACCCGGACCGCCAGGATCCTGCCCTCCCGCGTCGCCGCGATCGAGCCGCTCATGTGGTAATCGCGGGCGAAGGAGGTGGTCATGAGGTTCTCGGACCGGTCCTCCATCCACTTCACCGGCCTCCCGGTGACGATGGAGCCGACGATCGAGCAGATGTAGCCGGGGTAGACGCCGACCTTGTTGCCGAAACCGCCGCCGATGTCGGGGGAGACGACCCGGATCTTGTGCTCGGGCAGGCCGGCGACCAGCGCGTACATCGTGCGGTGCGCGTGCGGGGCCTGCGTCGTCGTCCAGACGGTCAGCTTCCCGGTGACCTTGTCCATGTCGGCGACGATGCCGCAGGTCTCCAGCGGCGCCGGATGCACCCGCGGATAGATCATGTCCTGCGACACGACCACCTCCGCGCCCGCGAAGACCTCATCCGTACGGGCCCGGTCGCCCGCCTCCCAGTCGAAGATGTGGTTGTCCGTACGGCCCTCGACGTCGTCCCGGATCACCGGTGCGTCCTCGTCCATCGCCCGGCGAACGTCGGAGACGACCGGGAGCGGGTCGTAGGTCACGTCGATGAGTTCAAGCGCGTCGCGCGCGGAGTAGCGGTCCTCCGCGACCACGTACGCGACCTCCTGGCCCTGGTAGCGCACCTTGTCGGTGGCGAGGACCGCCTGGACGTCGTTGGACATCGTCGGCATCCAGGCGAGGCTCATCGTGGCGAGCGTCTCGCCGGTGATCACGGCCTTGACCTTGGGATGGGCCTCGGCGGCGCTCGTGTCGATGGACAGGATCCGGGCGTGGGCGTGCGGGCTGTGCAGGACGGCCCCGTGCAGCATGCCCGGCAGCTTGATGTCGTCCACGAACGTGCCGCGCCCCCGGATGAAGCGCGCGTCCTCCTTGCGCCGCATCGGGCCGAAGCCGTGGTGCGGGCTCACAGGACCACCTCCGGTCCCGCGAAGCCCAGCATCGGCTCGGCGGGGTGCTCGGCGGCCCAGCGTACGGACCGGACGATGTTCTCGTAGCCGGTGCAGCGGCAGAGCTGCCCGGAGATCGCCTCCCGGATCTCCAGGTCGGAGGGGTCCGGGTTCTTGTCGAGCAGCCAGCGCGCGGTCATCAGCATGCCGGGGGTGCAGAAGCCGCACTGCAGCCCGTGGCACTCGGCGAACCCCTTCTGCACGGGGTCCAGCTCGCCGTCCCGCTCCAGGTCCTCGACCGTGCGCACGGTCCTGCCGTTGGCCATGACCGCGAGCACCGTGCACGACTTGACCGGAACGTCGTCGAGCCACACGGCGCAGACGCCGCAGTTGGACGTGTCGCAGCCCCAGTGCGTACCGGTCAGGTCGAGGTCGTCGCGCAGGAAGTGGACGAGCAGCAGCCGCGGCTCCACGTCGCGCTCGTACTCCTCGCCGTTCACGGTGACGGTGATCTTCATGGGCGGGCGCCTTCCGCCGCGCGCCGCAGCGCCCGGGTGGTGAGTTCGCCGGCGAGATGCCGTTTGTAGTCGGCCGGACCACGCTGGTCGGCCGAGGGCCGGCAGTGCTCGGCCGCGATCCGCCCGGCCTCGGCGAAGGACTTCTCGACGGCCGGCCGCCCGCGCAGGTAGTGCTCCGCCTCGGCCGCCACGAAGTGCTCGGCGCCCACGGCGGTCAGGCCGATCCCGGCGTCGGCGACCGTCTCGCCGTCCAGCCAGAGGGCGGCCCCGGCCGCCGCCAGCGGCCAGTCGCCGGCGCGGCGGTCGACCTTCTCGTACGCGCTGCAGTAGCGCGCGCCGGGGCGGGACGCGATCGGCACCCGCAGCTCGGTGAGCAGCTCGCCGTCCTGGACCGCCGTCTCGTACGGGCCGAGGTGGAACTCCCGCATCGGGATCGTCCGGCTGCCCAGCGCGCCCCGGATCACGGCCGACGCGCCGAGGGCGGCGAAGGCCGCCGACAGGTCCTCCGACGGGTCGGCCTGGCACAGCGACCCGCCGACCGTGCCACGGTTGCGGACCAGCGGGTCGGCGATGACGCGCTCGGCCTCGCGCAGGATCGGGAAGTGCTCGAAGGCGACGGGGGAGTCGAGCAGCTCCGCGTGGCGTACGAGGGCGCCGATGAGCAGTTCGCCGTCCGCGACGCGGACGTAGGAGAGCTCGTGGACGTCGTTGATGTCGATCAGCGCCTCGGGCGCGGCCAGCCGGAGCTTCATCATCGGCAGGAGGCTGTGGCCGCCCGCGACGACCCGCGACTCGGGCCCGTACCTGGCGAGCAGGGCGAGGGCGTCCTCGATGTCCGTCGCTCTCGCGTACTCGAAGTGCGCGGGAACCTGCATGGTGCTCCCCCTGGTCGGCGCCGGCCCTCAAGAGCATGGTCCTGGCGGCGACCACGCACAACATCGGGATAATTGTTCGCTTAACCACCTTGCCACGGAGGACCACGTCAGGGTCACACTGACCTCTGTGACCCTGACGCAACTGAGTGTTTTCGTGTTGGTCGCCCGGCTCGGTTCGGTGAAGGCGGCGGCACGCACGCTCGACGTGAGCGAGCCCGCGGTGTCCCAGGCGCTCAGTGCCCTCCGCCAGCACCTCGGCGACCAGCTCGTCACCCGCGGCCCGTCGGGGATGACCCTCACGCCGGGCGGCACCCGGCTGCTCGGCATCGCCTCGCAGATGGTCGCGCTGGGCGCCGAGGCGGAGGCGACCGTTCGCGCGGCGCAGGGCGCGCCCGAACCCCTGCGGATCGTCGCCAGCAGTACCGTCGCGGAATTCGTCAGCGGCCCGCTCATCGACGCCTTCGTCACCAAGTCCGCCCGCAAGGTCGACGGGTCGTCCGGGGTCGCCACGACCGACGAGATGCCGGTGCTGGTCGCGAACCGCCTCAGCGACCTCGCGCTCGGGCCCTCGCTCCGTACCGACCCGAGCCTGGTCAGCGAGCCGGTGCTGCGGACCAAGCTGATCGTCGTCGGGTCCGCGCGCCATCCGCTGCGCAGCGACGTCGCCTGGCTGGTCGACCCGGCCGGCACCGATCCCGAGAGTGACACCGGACGCCTGCTGCGGCGGCTGCGCGTGCCCGACTCGCGCATCCGGGTGTTCCCGAACCAGACCGCCGCCTGGACCGCGGCGGCCGACGGCGCCGGAGTCGCGCCCGCCTTCGCCCATCTCGTCGCGCCGCAGCTCCGGCGCGGCGACCTCGTCGTGATCACGACGCCCGCGACGCCCATGGCGACGGCGTGGTACGCGACCACGATGTCGGCCGAGCGCCGGTCGGCGACGGCCGGGGCGTTCCGGAGGTTCCTGGGCACCCCCGACGCCATGCACATCATGCAGTCGGCCGGGACGGGATCTCCGCCGTCGCGCTTCCGGCCGCCGGTCTACGTCACGATCTGGAGCTGATCCCGCCGGACGGCCCGCCGCCCGGCGGGGAGAGACTGGGCGTCATGGATTACGTGAAACTGGGTTCGACCGGTCTGGACGTTTCGCCGATCTGCGTGGGATGCATGAGCTTCGGCGAGCCCGGCCGGGGCAACCACACCTGGACGCTCGACGCGGAGCAGGCGCGGCCGCTCATCCGCCGCGCGATCGAGGCGGGCGTCAACTTCTTCGACACCGCCAACGTGTACTCCGCCGGCAGCAGCGAGGAGATCACCGGCCGCGCGCTGGCCGACTTCGCCCGGCGCGACGAGATCGTCCTGGCCACCAAGGTGCACGGCCGTACGCACCAGGGCCCGAACGGCGCCGGCCTGTCCCGTAAGGCGATCTTCGCCGAGATCGACAACAGCCTGCGGCGGCTGGGCACGGACTACGTCGACCTGTACCAGATCCACCGCTGGGACGACCGGACGCCGATCGAGGAGACCCTCGAGGCCCTGCACGACGTGGTCAAGGCGGGGAAGGCGCGCTACATCGGGGCCTCGTCGATGTACGCGTGGCAGTTCTCCAAGGCGCTCTACACCTCGGAGCGGCACGGCTGGACGCGGTTCACCACGATGCAGAACCACTACAACAAGTACTTCACTTCATGCAACTCCAACTGAGAGTCGCATAGATCACTGAGAGTGACACTCGCCCCGAAGATCGTTTTTATGGTTTGGGTTCCGATCTTGACTGGGTAATCATGGAT
>NZ_JAUEQY010000059.1 GCF_030406325.1 Actinomadura sp. DC4
CTCCACTCGTACTGCGGCGGAATTCCTCCCAAAGAGTTCGAGGAATCGTTCTATAAGTCACAGGAATCCACTAAGATAACTTCACGTATCCAAGCGATCTAGCCTCCAAGATCGCCGGGGCGGTCCACACCGACGGCTGGGGCGAACTCGGCTTCTGCACCGCCTCCCCCGAAGTCGGTGCCGAATGGACCGACGACGGCACCCGCCGCGAACAGCGCCAGCTCAAGGCACGCCCCGAAGGCGAATGGCGCCGAGTCCCTACGGCACCACCGCTGACCAAGCTCCTGCGCTGGCACATGACAGTGTTCGACCCCGGCCCGGAAGGACGCCTATTCGCCGGCATACGCGGCGGCGAACTGGCCACGATCACCTACCGGCGCGCATGGAACAACGCCCGCAGAGCCGCCCTCAGCAATGGTGAATACGCCTCACCCCTCGCCCGGCGCGTCTACGACCTCCGTCACGCTTGCGTCTCCACATGGCTCAACGGAGGCGTCCCACCTGCACAGGTCGCCGAGTGGGCGGGCCACAGTGTCTCGGTCCTGTTGAAGGTCTACGCCAAGTGCATCGAGGGCCAGGACGAGACCGCGAAGCGGCGTATCGAGGCAGCTCTCCGGGCCTGAAACTTCGCCCGTATTTCGCACAGCGACCCGCCAGCACCCCATGGCGGCTGAACACAATCGTACGGACAGCAAACAGCGCCCGACCCTGTTCATTCAGGTCGGGCGCTGTTTTGGCTAGTCTCACGAAGTTGGCAAGGGCGGGGTTGAACCACTGACCTCACGACACCGGGGCGACAAATACACTACCCCTCATCAACTACCTGCATTTGATCGCCGGTCAATTGGTTCGCAATGTATCCATCCTGCGATTTATCCAACAGAGCAAGGGCGATCTTCTGTTCATCGAGCGAAGCGAGCGTCACTTCCACGAAGGTGTTTCTGACATCAACTTTACCCTTCAGCTCTCCCCTGTTCAAGGCGGATCCTATTTCTTGAGCTATTCTGCTACGGAACTTGTCAAGCTCCTTCGCTTGCCAACGGTCCGAAATATCGAATGTAGCTGACTTCAAGGCATCATTCGCCATTATGCGGATCGAATCGGGGACTTCGGCACGGCCAACTACCGACATCGCATAAGTCAATATTCTTTGCGTCAGCTGCCGCCCACAGTATTCACGCTCTTGCGGGATCTGATTGTCGGCCGCGGTGGGATCGTAGGGCACCAGATAGATAGGGCGGGCGTCTTGGTCGCCCCCATCCGTTATCCATGAACGCTTACAGATAATCTTCAGGTCTGAGCCCTCTTCGAGACTCGGAATATCAAGCTCCGCCCATAGGCCACCGTCTTCAATACTCAGCCCTAAAACACCGAACTTGGACGACGGAATTTCCATCTCGACAAGTTCTTGAGTAAGTTTATCCAGGGTTGCCAATTGCTGTGACGCATCTTCACTTGGCACCGCGTAAATAACAAAAGCATTAGCCGAGGAATCAGCCGAGACTCCAACGGCCGCACTCGGAGCAGAGCAAGTTGCGAGAAGCTTCCTACCCTGATTGGCGGTGCTGGAGTCAGGAGAGAAGCTATGCGCCTTGCATTCGATCACTAGGTGATCACTTGAATCGACGTGTCGAAATATCACGTCCGGTTCAGGTGGCCGCACCGGCCAACCAGCCTTAAGGAAAGCCTCCCTAAGGTGTGACGCGATGCCCAATTTTTGACCAAGCGCCCTTAGAACGAAGCCTTCCGCTGCAAAAACTGGCTTTTGAGCCCGAACAGCAAAAGGAGACTTACGGACTAGCCACAGGCACGCATTTAGCTGGAATACTGGGTCGTGAGTGAGCCGGAACTCCTTATCCAACCTTCTTCGATCCGATCTGCGGGATTAGATTCGAATAGTCATTATCCCCGATATATGCACGCACGTTTGGATCAACAAAACGCTGAATATTAGTTACTAGACGGTTTATGGAGTTGCCACATGTCCCTTTGGGCAAGACCGCAACTACACGCTCGGGCGTCAACTCCAGGATTATAGGCTGCCATAGATGCTGATCTATGGCGTTAGCATGCACCTTTCTCTCGCTAAGCCATGTAGGAAAACCAGATATCCTAAATCGATTTCTTCTGTTATTAAACAGACTTACAACCCAGCGCCTAAAGGTTGCCTCTCCAAGCGGTTGGCTAAATATGAGCTCAGCCACAGCACCATGAAGTACGAAACCTTCTTCGGCTGAGCTGGAGCCAGAGGCCCAGAGTTCTTTCTCCACAGTTTCCGTAAGCCGAGAATACATGTCCACTACATTAAGAAGAGCCGCTCTATGATCAAGGAAAGAATCACTTCTATTAGTCATTTTACCGTAGTGATACAAGTCATGACCACCATGAGAAGCCGCAGGTATTCGCAAGTGAGTAATCGAAGCAAGTGGTGCGTATGTATCCCTCAGCGGCCCCATTTGCGCCTCGATCACTTCAAGCTTGTCTACCATCGTAAATCGAGAAGCTCGCCGCTCGTCTTCGAAATTTTGCAAGTCGTCTTCATCGTCTGCATAAGCATAGAGAGACTCATGCTCGAAAGTAATTTTGCCGTAGCGCCTTCCGTCATTCGTATTACGAATATGGCGCCAAAGAGCATTGAAACTTTGAGAAGACAGCCAGAGATGGTCGAGCATGGGGTTGGCATTTACCGCCCTGCCAATTAGACTATCCGACTTATCCGCAGGTAGAAGCGTATAGAAAGCGAGGTAGCGGTCACTGACTCGCTCAATAAGACCTACGCCATGGCGCTCTGGATCAGTTACTCGATACAGTTGCTCATCGTTTCGAACAGGCGTTACTCCGAGGTTACTTCGCGCCATTATCCTTTCAAAAGCATCCACCGACGACGCATCCCCCACGGTCTCCAGCAGGTAGCTCTTGAGAAGCCCACCCGGCAAACGCCGCTTCTCTTGGTCGTAAACGCCTTCTTCGACAATTCCGTCAAATCGATTAAAATACTCTTCTCGGCTATCCAAGAATGGAATTTCCGCATTCGGTGATCTGGACATTTCCCTCCTTTCGGTCACCCTATGTAGTCACAGTATGCGTATCCACAAAGATACTATCCGACATCTCCAGCCTGGTGAAGACCTGCGCTCTTAGTTATTCCCACACATGAAAGAGACCGAGCGACGATATGTGGCGTTGGTGCGGCGTGCACACCGCTGAACCGGATGGCTGGCCACTTGAGCCTCTCGGCTTACGGCCACTGCCATATGGAAGCTAAACGCTTCACACGCGAGTTGATCGTCACTCTGGCTTCAATGCGTTGCGCCTGAGCCACGCGGCCGACCGGTTGAGCCGGATCAGCCAACAACTTGCCGAGGCCGCACGCCCGGCCCGAGGACCGTTCGGCCGCCAACGGCCCGCGCGACACTGTCGAAGACGCAGAGCAAGCCTCTAGCCGGCAGAGGGCGCTTCGACATCGTTGCGCTTGGCGCAGTGACACGAGTCCCTAAGCACCGCATCGAGGCTGCTCCCCCGGCGAAACTTCGGCACGTATTTGGCACAGTCATCCGCCGACCGCCGGACACACGACAAACAGCGCCCGACCCTGTCTATGCAGGTCGGGCGCTGTTTTCGCTAGTCTCAGATGGTGGGCAGGGGCGGGGTCGAACCGCCGACCTTCCGCTTTCAATGAATAACGCTCTGGAGAGCATGCAGATCTATGACCTGCTCAAAAGCGCGCCACCCAAGATCCAGAGTCCCGGCCTTCGGCACGTATTCGCATAACCAAGCGCTCAGAACCTTCTAAATGCCCGCACCTTTTGAATCCTCCGATGTCCGCGCGCCCCAGAGACTGTCTCAGGACCTCGGTGTCACACATTTCAGCGTCACATCAGACTGTATACCCGTAGGCAATGATTAAGCCCCCCAACGAAATGAGGGGCTTGCGAGACTCTAGGGCGGCTCGCGCGCGCGACATATCCGGATCACTACTGCTGTCCCCCTTGGCCCTGTCCAGAGGCCGTCGGGTCAGAGGTGCCCGCGGCTGGCTCTGCGACCGGAGGGTGAACCTGCCCAGTCAGAATCCGGAGTACTTCGAGCGCTGCCGCCCGGCGCGTGGGAGCGGTCTTCTTACGAATCGCCGTCACGGCGACCACCGTGATGAGACCGACATGAATGATCGCGACGCTCAGCGCGATGCAGGCAACGAGAGGATGGCCCGCCCATGAGGCGGCGCCGGCCGAACTACTGGTCAGGCCGTATGACCGTAGACCACCAGAGGTCCACGCATAAGATCACCGTCGGTGGCCACTGCACATGCCGACGTTCTTTCTCCGCGTTGGGGCTCGCAACACCACCCCGCGCAACAGTGTGGGGGGCTTCTACGCCCGACTTACGCCCTGATCAGGGCTAGAGCTTTCCGGCCAGGGACACAATCACCCAATCCCGCGATTGGGCGCCCAATCCCCGTGATTGAGCTGACCGCTGCGAACATCTAGCGAGGAACCCGGCGCCTCGCGCTCGATATGCCCTCCCCGGACACCTCATGGAGCATCCTTACCATACACGGCGGTGGCCATCACCGAGGGGATCCCACCTCACCGTCCCCTTGGCGCCGCATAATCCGCAGAATCCGTAAAACCCCTCAGGGGCAGGCCAGCACGGGGCGTCGGATCCTGGGCGGTCCGTGGCACAATGCCGCAGAAATCCGCAGCATCCGCCGACCTGCGACGATGCATGATCGCTGGCTGCTGTGGCGTGGATAGTGCGGCGCTGTCGAGCACGCCAGACACAGCAAGACTCCATGCCACTGACCAGCGGGGGCGGTGCTCTAACTCGCCCCAGGACGCGCTGGACTCGGCGGGCCTTTCCGAACGCCGCGGCGGGCGGCGTCGCTGACGGGCCGTTCGTCACCGGGAGGGGTGCCGGAAACTGGTTGGCAAGGTTGCAGGAGGGGCTCCCCGTGCAAGTCGAGGGTCGGCCAACGGCATGAACGTCGGCGACCAGTCACTTGGCTCGCCACCTTGTGCAGCACGGATGTGCTGCTAAGTGCGGCCCGGAAGGACCAAGGGAATCCGCGCCGGCCAACCGGCTGCCGAGCCTGCCCGGAGCGGGAGCGGAGCGCAGGGCGGGCGCCGAATTGGCGGCGCTTGTGGCCCGTCTTCGGGCCACCTTGAACACGTAGAGAACGTACTCATCCGGGCAGGCCGCGGCCTTTGCGGTGTTGCGCCTGTCCAACCACATGGCCACGACGAAAACCCCTACGGCGACGCGTCAAGGCAGCTCAATGGGCCTGAAAGTTCGGCACGTATTTGGCACAGCCACCCGCCGCCACCCGGTGACGGCCGAACATAGCCGGACACAACGCGAACAGCGCCCTACCCTGTCTATGCAGGTCGGGCGCTGTTTTCCAAGATCTTGGACGGTGGGCAGGGGCGGGGTCGAACCGCCGACCTTCCGCTTTTCAGGCGGACGCTCGTACCGACTGAGCTACCTGCCCGCGCGGCGCCCGAAGGCGCCTCAGCGGTCCTGACGGGATTTGAACCCGCGGCCTCCACCTTGACAGGGTGGCGAGCACTCCTAGCTGCTCCACAGGACCTTGCTCTTTCTTGCTACCCCGAAGGGTATCGTGCCCCCAACGGGATTCGAACCCGCGCTGCCGCCTTGAAAGGGCGGAGTCCTAGGCCGCTAGACGATGGGGACGCGACGGCGGTGGCCGCCGTGTTGCCCTTAGCGCCTGCCGTCGGGGACTCCGTAAGCATAGGGGAGAACCACCCCAACCACCAAAGTGATTCCCACTCACCCCGGACGACCCGCGTTGCTCGACGACGGAGTCGCCGTCACGCTCGGGGTCGGAGTGACCGGTGGCAGGGGGCCGATGGGCCGGTCAGGGTCATGTTCCAGGGTGCGTTCGATCTGGGCCGACGTCAGGCCCAGGCCGCCCAGGCGGATGTCGTCCCAGCCCTGCAACCGGTGGCTGGTGCGGTTGAAGTAGAGCACCGACATCTCGAAGGGCGTGGGTTCCTCGTGTTCCAGGCCCCGCATGCCGGCGCCTCCGGTGGAGCCCTGGATGAACAGGCGGGTTCCCGAGGCCAGCAGGCGGGTCGAGCGCTGGTGCATGTGTCCGCTGAGTACGAGTGGGGCGGTGCCGTCGAACGCCTGACCCTCGGCCGGGTCGTGGACCAGCACCACGTCCGGCGCGTCTCGGGAGGCGACCATCTGGGCCGCGGCGCCGTGGCCGATGGCGAGCATCTCGCGGGCGTCCACGTCGTCGCCTCGTGTGGTCTTGTCCGGGGTGAAGCGCGGGTCGCCGATGCCGAAGATCCGCAGACCGCCAACGTCCTTGACCTGGTTGTCGAGGACGACGGCATTCTTCTGGCGGCGTACGGATTTCTCGGTGTCGGCGGAGTCGTGGTTGCCGCGGATGAAGACGTACGGGACCTTGAGCTTGGAGATGTCGTTGGCGAACTTCTCCTCCGCCGAGGAGCCGTGGTCGGTGAGGTCGCCGGTGTCGATCACCATCTGGACGCTGAACTGCTTGGTCACCTGCTGGATCACGCTCCACGCCACCGGGTTGAGGTGGATGTCGGAGACGTGGAGCACGCGGATGGTGGTCGGGTCGGGCTCGTACGTCGGCAGCGTCGAGGTCACGTCATACAGCCGCGAGACGTTGCCGATGAGCTGGGCCAGCTGTGCCCGGTACGCCCCGAAACGGGACACGATGGACTTCGCGTCGCCGACGACCTGAGGGGCGCCGACGAGAATGCCGGTGAAGCGGGGTTCCGCGACCGACTGCGGGTTGAAGGTGAGGGCTCCCACGGCGCCCACGAGCAGCATTCCGTTGAACGCCGCGACCACGGACCACAGACACCGCTTCCAGCTACGGAACACCAGGAAACCCGCCACAGCGGCACATGCCAGCCCGACCAGTACGGCTCGGGCGATCATGACGATGAAGCCGTGCCGGATGTCCGCGCCGACGGTCGATGTGAGATGGCTCACTGCGGACGGGTCCTCGATGAGCTTCCGCGCCGGCTCGGGGTGGATCTGGGTGACCTGGGCGTCGATGCGCACGGGGCCGGCGTGGCTGTCGAGGTGCAGCGTTCCCAGCGGCGGGATCTCGATGACGGTTCCGCCGGACAGGGACGGGCGGAGGGAGAATGTCACGTCCGCGGGGCCGATGTCGGTCTTCGCGTGCCCGCCGTACAGCATGCCGAGCCAGCCGGCCAGCAGGCCCACGGCGATGACCGCGCTGATTTTCGCGGGCAGCCGGACCCGTCTCAGCGCCGTGATCCGGGTCACTTCTGTCTTCACTCGGGACAACACGTTGGTACCTATGCTCGCTTCCGCCGCTCTCCACGCACAATGACGGTGTGATGGAGATGAGCCGCGGGGAGTTCGAGGATCTGGTCGGCGAGGCGCTGGACACCATCCCGTTCCGCCTCACCAAGCTCATGCAGAACGTCGTCATCGTGGTGGAGGATGATTCTCCCCCGCAGGCAGGGACACTTCTCGGGCTGTACGAGGGGGTTCCGCTGACCGAGCGCGGCGATACCTACGCGGGCTTCCTGCCCGACCGTATAACGATCTTCAGGGGTCCTTTGCTCGCAATATGCGATTCGCGGGAGGACCTCGTACGTGAGGTACGTGTCACCGTCGTACACGAGATCGCTCACCATTTCGGGATCGACGATGAGAGGCTCCACCAACTCGGTTGGTGATCCACTTCATACACGAGCGCACACAAAGGGTCACGCTTTCACAACGCAGCGTGAGATACTCCCCTGAGACCAACCGGTCACGTAAAGCGATCGGGTCGCGGCTGCGGCAGGGGAGCACGCGTGGGTGGACGACATCGACGGCCGTTGGATCGCCAGGCCACTTATGGCGAAGTGTTCGGTGTCGGTGAGTTCCGTTCCATCTGGCTGGCCCAGGCCCTGTCCTTCATCGGCGACCAGTTCGCCCAGGTCGCACTCGCCGTCCTCGTCTACTCCAACACCCACTCGCCGCTGAAGACCGCCGTCGCGTACGCCCTGACCTACCTCCCGCCGATCCTGGGCGGCCCGGTCCTGTCCGTCCTGGCCGACCTGCTCCCCCGCCGCCGCGTCATGATCGTCTGTGACCTGGCGCGCGCCGCGATCCTGGCGGTGATGGCGATCGAGCGCGTGCCGTTCGTCGTGCTGTGCGGGCTGATCTTCCTGAGCGTGCTGCTGGGCACGCCGTTCTCCGCGGCGCGGGCGGCGCTGCTGTCGGAGGTCCTTCCGGGCGACATGTACGTCGTCGGCTCGGCGATCAACAACATCACCCACCAGTTCACCCAGATGATCGGCTTCCTCGCCGGCAGCGCGATCATCTTCGCGGTCGGCACGCACCAGGCGCTCGCCGTCGACGCCATCACGTTCGCGCTGTCGGCGATCATCGTGGTGGCCGGCGTACGACGGCGTCCGTCGCCACGGCGTGAGAGCCGGGTGCGCGAGTCGCTCTGGCAGATCTCACGCCGGGGCGGGCGGCTGGTGCTCGGCGACCGTACGCTGCGGCCACTCGTGTGCTTCGCGTGGCTCTGCGGCTTCTACGTGCTCCCGGAGGGGCTGGCCGCACCGTACGCGAAGACGTTCGGCGACAGCCCCTTCATCGTCGGGCTGCTGATGTCGGCCACGCCGACCGGGATGGTGGTGGGGGCGTTCGCGTACAGCCGGTTCGTCCGGCCGGACAACCGGCTGCGCCTGATGGGCTGGATGGCGATGCTCGCCTGCGCGCCGCTGATCGGTTCCGGGCTGCGTCCGCCCCTGTGGGCGGTGGTCGTGCTGTGGGCGCTGTCGGGGGTCGGCTGTGCCTACCAGGTGGCGGCCAACGCGGCCTTCGTGGCCGCCGTGCCCCCGTCCGGCCGGGGGCAGGCGTTCGGGCTGGCCCAGTCGGGCATCCTGGCCAGCCAGGGGATCGGCATCCTCGCGGGCGGCGCGCTGGCCCAGGTGCTCGGACCCGAGCCGGTCGTCGCCCTGGCCGGCGTGGCGGGGCTGACCGTGGCGACGATGCTCGCGATGTCCTGGACGCAGGTGCGCACCGAGGTGATCGCCTCGACGCACGACCGCGCGATCAGCGCGGCGGCCTAGTTGTTGCGGTTGGTCTGCTTGTCGATCAGCTCCTGGGCGATCGAGACGTCCTTGCCCTCCTCGGGGATGATCAGCGTCGCGGCGGCGTACAGCAGGATGCCCGCGCCACTGGTGAGGACGGTCAGGACCGCGACCACGATCCGTACGAGCGTGGGGTCGACGTTGAAGTAGGCGGCGGCGCCGGAGCAGACGCCGGTGATCATGCGCCCGGAGCGGGTGCGGGTGAGGCGGTTCGGGTGGGGGGTGTCGGCGGGCTCGTTCATCGCGTCTTCGTTCATGTCTCGATCGTGCCCGTCCGGCGCGGCCGCCGCCATGGGGGCTTGCCCTGATCCATCCCTGAGAGACCCCCGATCACCCCTCGGCCACATCCACGACGCAGGACGGCCGTACGAACCGCCAACCCTGAGACGGCGGCGGGGGCGTGCCGAACGACGCGGTGACCCGCAGCCGCGACCGGTCGAGCGGCCGGGCGGTGCCCAGCCCGTAGATGAGCCGGTCGCGCGAGGTCGGCGAGCCGTACGTCAGCATGCGGTCGCCGTCGATCACGACGGCGCTGCCCGCGTCGTACAGGCCGGGCCGGAGTCCCCCGGACAGATCGGAGATCGCGAGCGTACGGGGTTCGTCCAGGGCGAGCCGGGCGAAAACGGACGGATCGATCAAGGGCGCGCGTTCCTCCCGCGGCGTACGGCGCAACAGGGTGCGCAGCGGCCCGGCCTCCGAGGCGTCGTCGAGGACGACGAACTCTCCCCCGCCGATCGCGGCGAACCCCTCCGGCCCGCTGTGCGGGCCGCGCAGCCGCTGGAACCCGCAGTCGCGCACGCTCTCCCCCCGCAGCACCTCGCCGTCGCGCCGGAACGCCACCGACAGTTGCACTCCGACGCGCAGCCACAGCGGGAGGACGAGCAGGCCTCCGTCGGCGAGCTGGTCCCGCCAGGCCGCCGAGATGTCCGACGTGCCGATCGTGAGCTCGATCCGGTCGTACGGCGCGCGGTCGGGCGCACCGGCCCAGCCGTCGCCGACGCGTACCTCCACGTTGCCGACGCCGGCCAGCCGCTCTCGTGCCTGCCGCGCGATCTCCTCGTCGATGTCGACGGTGACCACCCGGTCGGCGAGCCGGCCGAGCAGCGCGGCGTTGTAGCCGGTGCCGGCGCCGATCTCGAGCACCGAGTGACCGCCGGCCAGGCGTAGCTGCTCGAGCATGATCGCGACCATCGCGGGCTGGCTGGCCGAGCTGATCGCCACACCCGTTTCGTCCCACTTGGTGACCAGGACGGTGTCGGTGTACGCCTCGGCGCGGCGGTCCTCCGGGACGAAGAGCTCACGTGGCACCGTGGCCATCGCCCCGGCCACCCGCTGATCGGTGAGCACGCCCTTGTCGGTCAGTAGCCGGACCAGATCATGGGGGGCCATGGATCCCAACGTACGCTGTGGTTCGAACCCCCTGGGAGGTCTTGCATGGATCTGCTGCGCATCGACGACCAGTTCACCGACGAGGAGCGCCTGGTCCGGGATACGGCCCGCCGATATGCCGCCGATCGGATCGAACCGCACGTGGCCGACTGGTTCGAGGAGGGCACGTTCCCGGTCCGCGAGCTCGCTCCCGAACTGGGCGAACTGGGCTTCCTGGGCATGCACCTGACCGGATACGGCTGCCCGGGCGCGGGCGCGGTCTCGTACGGCATCGCCTGCCGCGAGCTGGAGGCGGCCGACTCCGGGCTGCGCAGCTTCGTGTCCGTCCAGGGTTCGCTCGCGATGTCGGCGATCCACAAGTACGGCTCGGAGGAGCAGAAGCAGGAGTGGCTGCCGCGGATGGCCGCCGGCCAGGCGATCGGCTGCTTCGGCCTGACCGAGCCCGACCACGGCTCGGACCCGGCGAACATGGGCACGCACGCCAAGCGCGAGGGTTCGGACTGGGTGCTGAACGGCTCGAAGATGTGGATCACGAACGGCTCGGTCTCCGACGTCGCCGTCGTGTGGGCCCGTACGGACGACGGCATCCGGGGCTTCCTCGTGCCTCGCGACACGAAGGGCTTCTCCACGCGTGACATCCACAAGAAGCTGTCGCTGCGCGCCTCGGTGACCTCGGAACTGTCTTTCGACGACGTACGGCTACCGTCGTCGGCGATGCTGCCGGAGGCGCGGGGGCTGCGCGGGCCGCTGGGGTGTCTCTCGGAGGCGCGGTACGGCATCGTCTGGGGCGTCGTCGGGGCCGGGCGTGCGTGTTATTCGGCGGCGGTGGAGTACGCCAAGTCGCGGGAGCAGTTCGGCAAGCCGATCGCGGGGTTCCAGCTCACCCAGGAGAAGCTCGCCTGGATGGAGGTCGCGCTGGGCCAGGCGGGCCTGGTCGCGCTGCGCGTCGGGCGGCTGAAGGAGGCCGGGGAGGTCACGCCGCAGCAGGTGTCGTTCGGCAAGCTCGCCAACGTACGCGCGGCGCTCGACGTGGCGCGCTCGGCCCGCTCGGTGCTGGGCGCGAACGGCGTCACGCTGGAGTACCCGGTGATCCGGCACATGACGAACCTCGAGTCGGTGCTGACGTACGAGGGCACGCAGGAGATCCACACCCTGGTACTGGGCGAGGCCATCACCGGCATTTCCGCCTATCGCTAATTTTCTGGCCATATGTCCTGGTCAGGGGTTGGCGAGCGGCCTTTTCCGGGGATGTTCCGTATGCCTGTGTCCTTGTGTGTCAGGGGAGGTCGAGCATGACGGCATCGCGCATCCCGCAGACCACCGGGTGGTTGTCGTTCGCGGGGATCGTGGCATTCGTGGTGGGCATCTTCAACGTGATCGACGGCTTGGTCGCGCTCTTCAGGAACGACTACTTCCTGGTGACCTCGCAGGACATCCTCGTCTTCAACTTCGCCGCCTGGGGCTGGATCTGGCTGTTCCTCGGCCTGGCCCAGCTCGCCGTCGGCGCGGGCATCCTCGCGGGCCGGCCGTGGGCCCGCCCGGCCGGCGTGGCCATGGCGGTGCTGGCCGCCGTCGGGCAACTGGCCTTCCTGCGGGCGTTCCCGGTGTGGTCGGTACTGGTGATCGGGATGTGCGTGCTGCTGGTGTACGCACTGACGGCCCACCCGCGAGAGGCCTAGTCTCCGCCGACGACCGTGCTCCGGCGCTCGACGAGGACGACGTCCCGCCAGCGCCCGTGATGCCGCCCGACGCGCGTGCGGGTGCCGACGATCCGGAACCCGGCCCGCTCGTGCAGCCGCAGGCTGGCGGTGTTCTCGGGAAAGATGCCCGACTGGATCGTCCAGATGCCTTCCGCCTCGGTGGAGTCGATGAGCGCCTGGAGCAGCGCCCCGCCAATCCCTCGGTGGTGCGCGTCCGGGTCGACGTAGACGGAATGCTCGACGACGCCGCGGTACGCGCAGCGACTGGAGGTGGCACTGGCCGCGACCCAGCCTTTGATGTCATCGTCCACGACCGCGACGTGGCGGTGGAGGGCGAGCTTGGCGGCGTCGAACTCCTCCCAGGTGGGCGCCTCCGTCTCGAAGCTCGCCTGCCCGCCGTCGATCCCGGCCTGGTAGATGGCCAGGACGCGGGCCGCGTCCGCCGCGCGCATGGGCCGGATCATCACAGGTCCTGGGTGACCGCGTCGACAAGGCAGAAGGGATGCCCGGCAGGGTCGAACCAGACCCGGAACCGCCGGCCGCCGGGCTGGTGGTCCGCCAGGACGGCGCCCTGCTCCCGCATGTGGGCTTCGGCGGCGTCGAGATCGTCGACGGCGAAGTCGAGATGTACGCGCCTGGGCGCTTCGCCGTCCGGCCAGGGAGCCGCCGGGTTCGTGACCCGCTGGAAGTCGAGACGTACGGTGCCGGTGGTGAGGGCGGCGAAGTCCTCGTTGGCGCTGAGCACGACGTCGCCACCTGCGAAGGTCTGGTAGAAGCCCGCGAGCTCAACCGGCTCGGGACAGTCGATGGTGACCGCGAACAGACGCGCGACGACGGCCATGCGACCTCCTTGTGAACGCGATGATCACCCCTATGATGCCGGGCGCTCCGAGTGTGGCGCGGGTGACAGCGGCGGGCCGGTATACAGGATCACGCCGCCCGGCCCCCTCCGGTACCCTCATGCCAGCGGGGCGTTAGCTCAATTGGCAGAGCTGTGGACTTTTAATCCATAGGTTCCGGGTTCGAGCCCCGGGCGCCCTACCACTCCAGCGGCGCACTGACCTGCGGATATGTTCCGCAGGGGGGCGCCCGCATGGTGGTTGTTGATCTCTGCTTGCTCGTTGTTTGCTCGCGGGGCGGATCCGGGGCTCGATGAGGGTCACCAAACCCGCCCGGCCCACCGACGGCCATCAGGCCGGCTCGGGCGACAAGATGGGCAGGTGCTCATCGTGCGCGCGACCAAAAGGCTGCTCGACCGCATCGGCCCGCCCAACCTGGACGACGACGAACAGTCCACCACCCTGCTCGGCCAGTGGTACGCCACCGCCCTGTTCTGGAAGCCCCAGGTCGCACTCTTCGTCAACGAACCAACGCTGCTACCCGTCCTCATGCCACTCGCCCCCGCCGCGACCCTGCTGACCAGATTCCCGCAGCAACTCGCCGCCGTGCTCGCCGCGCACCGAACCCCAGAAGCGATCATCCGCGCAGAACTACGACAGATGCACGACCACCGCCTCGCCAAAACCGCCAACCGCAGCGTCCTCGGCATCATGAACGACTTCACCCGCCTCGCCGAGACCCACCGCGCCCACACCCCAGCACCGGACCTGCTCGCCCTCGCGATGCAACTGGCGACCACGCCCTGCAGCCCCCTCTACAGCAAACACATCAGCCCCGCCCGCGAACTGGACGCGCTGATGCGCTCCATCACACCCCTCTCTGTCAGACTGCTGTGAGACATGGGACGAATGAGTCCTTTGATGCGAAGCAGGGCGAGATAGGACGATCGAGACAGTGACGATGACCCTCGCCGACCAGCCCACACCAGTCTTCTCATCGGCACGAGCACTCTGCTTGATATCAGCATTCGGCGCGCGGTCAGCGGCATGAGCGGATGTTCTGCGCCTCCGCCTTGGGATCTACCACCGCGACACTGCACAGCCTCGCGCAATGCGGCGACGGACGTAGTACTCGACGGGACTGTACGGTTTTCGGTGTAACTCCTGATCAAGGAGTTACACCTGATGACGACAACTGAAGCGAAGGCGGACGCCGCGGTGGCGAAGGCCGGCAAGAGGGCTCAGGGCGGCGATCCTGCCGAGGATCTGATCGGGCAGCTGGTGGCCCAGGCTCGTGAGAAGGGCCTGGATCTGGTCGGTGAGGGCGGGCTGTTGCAGCAGCTGACCAAGCGGGTGCTGGAGTCGGCGCTGGAAGGTGAGATCACCGATCACCTCGGCTATGACAAGCACGATCCGGCCGGCAAGGACAGCGGGAACTCCCGGAACGGGCACCGGTCCAAAACGGTGACCACCGATGTCGGGCCGGTCGAGATCACCGTTCCCCGCGACCGGGCCGGCAGCTTCGAGCCGCAGCTGGTCAAGAAGCGGCAGCGCAGGTTGACCGGGGTTGATGAGATAGTGCTGTCGCTGAGCGCCAAGGGCCTTACCCACGGGGAAATCTCCGCGCACCTGGCTGAGGTCTATGGCGCGAACGTGTCCAAGCAGACCATCTCCACCATCACCGACAAGGTCATCGACGGTATGACCGAATGGCAGAACCGCCCGCTCGACGCCGTCTACCCGGTGATCTTCCTGGACGCCATCCACGTGAAGATCCGGGACGGTCAGGTCGCCAACCGGCCGATCTATGTCGCGCTGGCGGTCACCGTCGATGGCACCCGCGACATCCTCGGTTTGTGGGCCGGTGACGGTGGCGAGGGCGCCAAGTACTGGCTGCAGGTGCTGACGGAACTGAAGAATCGCGGCGTCGCGGACGTGTGCATGGTCGTCTGCGACGGACTTTCTGGCCTGCCGGACGCGGTCGCGCACGTCTGGCCGCAGGCGCTGGTGCAGACCTGCATCGTTCACCTGCTGCGCAACAGCTTCCGGTATGCCGCCCGGCAGGACTGGGACAAGATCGCCAAGGTCCTCAAGCCCGTCTACACCGCACCGACCGAGGCCGCCGCGATGGAACGGTGGGGAGACTTCGCCGAAGAATGGGGCCCCAAGTATCCGGCGATCGTGCGGCTATGGGAGAACGCCTGGGCCGAGTTCGTCCCGTTCCTGCAGTTCGACCCCGAGATCCGCAAGGTCGTCTGCTCCACCAACGCCATCGAGAGCGTGAACGCCCGGATCCGCCGGGCGGTCAAAGCCCGCGGCCACTTCCCCAACGAACAAGCCGCGCTCAAGTGCGTCTACCTGGCGGTCATGAGCCTGGACCCCACCGGCAAAGGCCGCAAACGCTGGATCAGCCGCTGGAAAGCCGCGTTGAACGCCTTCGAGATCACCTTCGAAGGCCGCCTGGCCGCCGCCCGCAACTAGAACCTGCAAGATCGAGTTACACCGTTAACTGGACAGACCCTACTCGCCTGGCGGTCTTGGAGCTTGTAACTTCAGGTGTGGAAAGATCTCGCAGGTAGAAGGCTAGATCTGCTTTACCTGATGCGTCCTGGATAGGCGATGGCGAGTTCGTTGAGTGCTTCGCGCCATCCGGCGACGCGTTGTCCTTCGACGAGCCGTGTGGGCTGGAAGGCGTGTTTGTCGCCGTTGTCTCGTTTGGCGGCGCGTTCGCGGGCGCGTTTGTCCTCGATGTTGATGATGGCCAGCCACAGCAGTTTGACCACGGCGTCGTCGGTCGGGAAGTGCCCGCGGGCTTTGGTGACCTTGCGCAGCTGGTAGTTCAGCGACTCGATGCCGTTGGTGGTGTAGAGCAGCTTGCGGACCGGGCCGGTGAAGGCGAAGTAGGGCGTGAAGCGGTCCCAGGCGTCCTCGAACGCCCTGACGGCTTGGGGGTACTTGCGGCCCAGGTCGGTGTCGGCGAAGGTGGCCAGGGCCTCCAGCGCGGCGTCGGCGTCCACCGCGGTGTAGACCTTCTTCAGTTCCTTGGCGACCGCGCCGGCGTCACGGCGCGCGACCGGCCGCAGTGCATTTCTGATGAGGTGGACCACACATGTCTGTACGACCGTGGCCGGAAACGCCGCGTTGATGGCGTCCTCGAACCCCTTGAGGCCATCGCAGCAGGCGATCAGGATGTCGCGGACCCCGCGGTTGCGCAGGTCGGCCATCACCGAGGCCCAAAACCGCGCGCTCTCCCCGGCGGTCGCCGACTCCAGCGGGGTGCGCGCCAGCCAGATGCCCAGCACGTGCTTTTCTCCGTCGGTATCGACACCCACGCAGATGTAGGCGGGCTTGTTCTGCACGACGTTGTTGTCGCGCACCTTCACCACGATGGCGTCCAGGAACACCACCGCATACGTCGGATCGAGCGGACGCGCCTGCCAGCACTTGACCTCCTCCATCACCTGGTCGGTGATACGCGAGATCTGTTCGTGCGACAGGTCGGTGCCATAAACCTGTTTGAGGTGGTGCAGGATGTCGCGCACGCTCATGCCGTGCGCGTACAGGCTGATGATCATGTCATCCAGGCCACCGGCGATCCGCCCGGCCCGCTTGGGCACCAGCACCGGCTCGAACGAGCCCGCCCGATCCCTTGGCACCACGATCCGCACCGGCCCGACCCCGGTCTGCACCGTCTTACCCTTACCCCAGCCGTTGCGGCTGTTGCCGGAGTTGTTCCCCGACACATCGTGCTTGTCATAGCCCAGGTGCGCGGTCAGCTCGCCCTCCAAAGCGCGCTCCAGCACCGCCTTGACCAACTGCCCGAGCATCGAGTCCTCACCGGTCAACCGCAACTGCCCGGCCTCATCCTTCGACCGCTCCAGCAGCAGGTCCAGCACCTCATCGCTCAGCAGATCCCGGATCGGCACATCCCGACCAGATTCCAGCGTCCGGCCGATCCCCCAACACCGGACGCTATCTGGCCGACACCCTCATTCCCCTTGACCACGGTCATGGCTTCAAATCCCCCCGAATTCGATGGATGATCTACCCGGCTCTTGATCTACCCACCAAGATCATTTCCACCCCTGGAGAGATACCCCCGGTCAGGGGACCAAGGACACCCATCACGTTATATCTACAGGGTTTTCGAAGAAGTCGTCACTGATGACGACGACGCATGGGACTGGACAAACGAAGTGGTCTTCACAACTCCGGCCGGCCGCAAACAGCTCCAACTTCAGGTGGCGCGCGAAGCGGGCGCTGTACGGAAACTCCGCATCCAGAAGGTGCCGACCTCGGGTGACCCTGCTGGTGCCGATTATTACGTCCGTGCAGGTCATGCAGCGGCAGCGTGTTGGTACTCGTGGAGGACGCCGCCGAGCCGGTCCCGTCGGATGATGGCGAGCTGTTCGAGTTGGCTTGGTTCGGTGAGCGGCTCGGGCGCCGGCCGTAGCGGTGCGCCGGTCAAGCTGCGATGGGGTCGGTGTTCGTTAGAAGGCTTCGAACTCGCGCAGGGCGCGTAGCAGGTGGTGCTGGTTCCAGATCAAGGTACGGTCGAGCAACTCACGCCGACAGGTCTGGACCCACCGCTCCATGAGTGCATTCATCCTCGGCATCCGCACACCGGTGAGCACCACGTTGATCCCGGCGTCGGTCAAGATGGCATCGAACAGGTCGGGGAACTTCCCGTCCCGGTCCCGGTCCCGGTCCCGGATCAGATATTCCGCCCGGCATCCGGCGCCGTGGAGTTCCATGACCAGGTTCCGGGCGGCTTGGATCACCCACGTGGCGGTCGGGTGCGCGGTGGCGCCCAGGACGCGAATCCGTCGCGAGTGATGCTCGACCACCGCCAGGACATACATGCGCGCTCCGCACAGCGTGACCGTTTCGAAGAAGTCACACGCCAGCAGGGCCTCGGCCTGGGAGCGCAGGAAACTGGCCCACGTGCTGGAGACGCGCTCAGGTGCGGGATTGATCCCGGCGTCCTTGAGGATCTCCCACACGGTTGAGGCAGCGACCTTCACCCCGAGAACGAGCAGTTCACCGTGCACGCGGCGATACCCCCACCCGGGGTTCTCCCGGACCAGGCGCAACACCAAGACACGGATGGAACGCACCGTCGGCGGCCGGCCCGGCCGCTTGGGTCTGGACCTGGCGGCGTGCCGTCTCCTGATCAGGTCGCGGTGCCAGCGCAGCACCGCCGGCACCACCACCAGCCTGACGCCTACGCGCGGCCAGCACCCAGGAGCGCAGTGACCCCCGGCTGACCCCCAGATCCGAAAGAGCGACAGAGCCGTTAACATGGATTGCCCCCGCGTAGGGCGGATGAGGTTATCGGCACCCACAGGTCTAGGAAGAAATGTGCGGCCACATAACTTGCTTAAGCGCGGCGCCAGCGGTTACAGGTTCCCTTGGTGGCGCGTTACCGCCTACGACGAAATCAGCGACGACACAGGTAACCGTATTCCGTGAGTCGCGTTGTCGCGCCGTTCGAATAAGTACATCAACAGCCTTCTGAGGCGTGGACTCGCTCGATAGAATGTGAGCAATTGACTCAAAAGGCACAGATTTCCATAGGCTGCGAGAACACAGCAGATATCGATCGCCCGGTTCTGCTCGACGAATCTCCAGATCGACTCTTACTTCACCACTGCCATCGATAACCCGTGTCAGCCAGGAGGCTCGCGGATCGGACACCAGATCAGCATGTGTTATTTTGCCCTCATCCAAGAGCTTCCGCGCAACAGTGTGTTCCTGGGTAAGCTGGGACAGTCGATACTCGCGCAAGATATAGGCGCGTGAATCCCCAATATGAGAGATGGCGATATTACACCCGTGTCGCAATATCGCCGTAAGTGAAGTGGCCATTCCGTGCAACAACGGTTCAGACTCGATCAAATCATACAGGGCCCTTCCCACGCGTTCAAAACTGTCGCTGAGTGCACGACCGATCTCTGACGGATTGCCGTCGATATCGAGCGGTCGCAGTTTCTCTATCGCGACACCAGCCGGGACACCGGGACCAGCCATTACTGATAGACCGCTCGCCAATGCCAGCAGACAAGGGCCAGCATATACAGCATCGTCGTTGACCGAAATAACACCGTCTGATCCAACCGCGAAGGACAACGATCCACTCACGAGATTCCTGCTCCATGATTAGTCAACACGGCGCCGATCCGTGGAAGAAAGTAGTGATCGACAACGCCACAGAGTGTCCACAAATGTACCGTAGCTCGTGGGCAGTATACCCTCCATCCTCGCCACCCAAGATCGACTTCGCATCGACGCCACGGAGACTGAAGCTGATCCGACCACCCGAAGTGACGGCGCGATCTACTATCGCACGCGCATACTCAGAAGGCCCCAGGCCCTTAAGGTCATTGAACTCACTGTCATGCTGAGTAAGCGCGTTCCTTTCATGTGCGAACTCGCGGAGCGAGTCCTTCCAATAGATAGGAGGAGTCTTTACTCCACCGAATTCCATCTCAACGAGTGGGTTGTTCCGCCCGAGTGCGACGTGAAGTCCCTTCTCTCCATCCGAGCCGGCCGATGCTGGCTCTGACTCATTTGGCGCGCTACTCTTCGCGCCCGCCTTACCTCCGCCCGCGACGGCACCTTCTCCGGCGTCTTCTCCGCCGCCTGCGGCCTTACTGGCGAGTTTGGCCACGGCGCTTTCGCCGTCACTGCCGGCCTTGGCTGCCAACTTACTCGCCAGCCGACCGCCGACCGTGGAGCCGACTTTGCCGAGCAGCTTCCCGCTACCCCTGGCGATGGCCCAGCTCGCGGCACCCTGGATCGCGCCCATTACGGACGCCTTGGCCGACCCGCCCAGCGTCTGTTGATCCGGCGGGGTCTCGACCGAGTAGCCGGCGTAGTTGCCGGCGATGCCGCCGATCACCGCACAGCCGAGGCTGCCGGTTCCTACAGTCACCGCTTCGCATCCTGCGGTGACGACGATGGTGACGGTGACGTTAACGATGACGGCTTTGTGTTTTCCCAGAAGTTGCCGACGCTGCAGGTCCAGCCGCAGTGATGACGGGGGGCGGGTGGGGGAATACGCGAGCAGTCGACGATGTCGCACGGGCCTTTTCCGGAACCTCCGCCGGTCCGCCCGGTTAGTCCGCAACCGCCCGCGCCGAGTGGGCAGTCGGTCATAAGACCGCTGGGGTCGGAGTCGGTCGTCGGGTTGTCGTTGGCGTAGGAGTAGCCGTTCAGCGATTGTGGGTCCGATCCGTCGAAGACCGGGTCGACTGACAGGAAGCGGCCCGTTCCCGGGTCGTACTCCCGCGCGCCGAGTTGGGTCAGGCCGCCGAGGGCGGTGTCGATGGTGCCGCCGACGAATCCGCGGGTTCCCTGCCATGTCGTCGGCTGGGTGCCGCGGGCTTGTCCGTACGGGGTGAACCGGCGGTGGTTGACCGCTTGGGCCGCGTCTCCGCCGACCGACGCTTCGGCGGTGCCGTGCTGGTCGGAGATCAGCCAGGTCAGGCCCGTCGTCGTGCGGGAGGCGATGGTCTGGTCGCCGAAGGAGTAGTAGCGGGTTGCGCCTGCCGAAAAGTACATCCATGCAGGTGAGAGCTGTGACCGCCCGTGACGGCGCCCCACCGCGTGACGCTCGGCTGATTGCGTCGGAAGTGTGGTGCGGGGGCGCGGTCGCCGCGGCATGATGGTCGGCCGTGTTGTTA
>NZ_JAUEQY010000005.1 GCF_030406325.1 Actinomadura sp. DC4
AAGCGCGGAAGCGCGGAAGCGGAAGAGGCGGAAGCGCGGAAGCGGAAGAGGCGGAAGAGGCGGAAGCGCGGAAGCGCGGAAGCGGAAGAGGCGGAAGCGCGGAAGCGGAAGAGGCGGAAGAGGCGGAAGCGCGGAAGCGCGGAAGCGGAAGAGGCGGAAGCGCGGAAGCGCGGAAGCGGAAGAGGCGGAAGCGCGGAAGCGGAAGAGGCGGAAGAGGCGGAAGCGCGGAAGCGCGGAAGCGGAAGAGGCGGAAGCGCGGAAGCGGAAGAGGCGGAAGAGGCGGAGGAAGCCCGATGCCGCCCCGAAGGGGCGGCGAGCAACGGGATGACAGCAACCGTCAATCGCGGGGGCTCCGGGGGGCTCGGCCCCCCGGGCGAATGGAGCTGGGAAACGCGAAGCCGCCCCCCAACAGGGGGGCGGCGAGCAGGGTAAGCCACCCAGCGGTGGAGGTGGGATTTGAACCCACGGATGAGTTGCCCCATCACACGCTTTCGAGGCGTGCGCCCTCGGCCACTAGGCGACTCCACCAAGACGCGAGCCTACCGGAAGCTCACGCCTCCTCAGTCCCGCCTCCGGGCGAAGAATTCGGTCAGCAGGCTCCCGCACTCCTCGGCGAGGACGCCGGCGATGACTTCCGGGCGGTGGTTGAGGCGCCGGTCGCGTACGACGTCCCAGAGCGATCCCACTGCCCCCGCCTTGGAGTCGATCGCGCCGTACACGATGCGTTCGACCCGGGCCAGAACCGCGGCTCCCGCGCACATCGTGCACGGCTCCAGCGTCACGATCAGGCTGCAGCCGGTCAGCCGCCATTCGCCCAGGCGGGCGGCGGCTCGGCGCAGGGCGAGGATCTCGGCGTGCGCGGTCGGGTCGCCCGTACGTTCGCGTTCGTTGCAGCCCGCGCCCAGGAGCTGGCCCGACGGGTCGAGGACCACCGCGCCCACCGGGACGTCGCCAGCCGCCCGGCCGGCCTCGCGCAACGCGAGGCGCATCGCCTCCGCCATGGCCGGCTCGCGCATGAGGAGCTACCGGAGACGCTCGTAGTCGTCGGCGAACCCCGCACGCTCGGCGATCACGGACAGCGCGTCACCGGGCAGCGTGCGCTCGCCGAGCTCGTTCAGGCGTGGGGCGTCCGTGCCGAGGTCGGAGAGCAGTCCGGGGTCGCCGACGGGATCGTCGGTGGGGACCTCGTCGATGGCGCCGATCTGCTCGTGGAGCATGCGGGCGAGATCGCTGGTCAGGGTCGCCCGGGGGTCGGAGAGGAAGACACGTGGGTCCTCGCCGTCGTCCAGGCGTACGACGGCGAACCACTCGTCTTCTTGCTCGACGAGGAGGACGACCGTGTCGGCCGCCGTCTCGACGGCGGTTTCTCGCATGATGTCGGTGATGTCATCGACACCGGCGACCTCGGCAAGGTCGGCCTCGGTCCCGATCCATCCGGCGTCGCCGCGGGCGAAGGCCATGGAGAAGTACGGCACGCCTTCATTGTCTCCGAAATGCGACGGTCATTCGATCGCACGCTCGAAAGCGGCGCCGAATCCGAGGCGTGTGGCGATGCTCGACAGCATCTCGTCGGGGTAGAGGTCGAGGTCGCCGGAGAGAGCACCGAGCTCCATCTCGTCGAGCCCGAGGTCCGCGAAGATCGACATGTCGCCGGCCGGCAGCACCTGGTCGAGGTCCTCGTCGTCCGGGATGTCCAGCTCGAGGAATTCGACGACCTGCCCGGCCAGTGGCCAGTCGAGTGAGGCCGTGACGTCGGACAGGAAGATCATCACCTCGTCCGCCAGCACCCGTAGCGCCACGAAGAAGTCGTCTCCGACCGCGGCCATGCCGATCGTGCCCGCCATGCTGGGCTGTTGCCTGAGGGCATGGATCAAGCCCGCGAGGTCCTCAGTCAACGCGATGGGAAGCTGTTCTACTTCCCAGGCGTCGTCCTCGCGGGAGACCACGACAGCAAAATCCGCCGTGTCCAGTTGCGTCATCTTCACCCCACCGGCGCGCGTCCTGCTCGGGCATCCTGACAGATGTGGGGCTGCGACACTTGCGGCACCGCGAAACCTGCGTGGCGGGAACCCCCTAGTTCGCCCGGAACGTACGCATGCGGAGTGCGGCTCTGACGCGTTCTCGCCGTGATCGCCGGGGGCTCACGCGCTTGCGGAGCTCACGAGCCTCTGCCAGCTCACGCAAGAACACCGCCCGGCGGCGAAGTCGATCTCTGACCTCCTCATGACTCATGCGATCGTCCATGACGGGTACGTTCCCCATGCTCAGGTATCCATTCGGCTACCGTGATCCAATATGAAGACCCTGGTGGCGGATCATCCGCTCGTGGCCCACAAGCTGACGACGCTTCGCGACGAGACCACAGACTCACCGACGTTCCGGCGGCTGGCCGACGAACTCGTCACACTTCTCGCGTACGAGGCGACCCGCGACGTCCGCGTCGCCGATGTGACGGTCACCACACCGGTCGGCCCGGCCGATGGCGTACGCCTGACGCGGCCACAACCGCTGGTGGTGCCGATCCTCCGCGCCGGCCTCGGCATGCTGGACGGCATGACCCGCCTCCTGCCGACGGCGGAGGTCGGTTTCCTGGGCATGGTGCGCGACGAGGGCACCCTGAAGGCCACGACGTACGCGACGCGGCTGCCCGATGACCTGTCGGGCCGGCAGTGCTACGTCCTTGACCCGATGCTCGCCACCGGCGGCACCCTCGCCGCGGCCATCGAACTGCTCCTGGAGCGCGGTGCCGACGACGTGACCGCGATCTGCCTGCTCGCCGCACCCGAGGGCATCGCGCACATGGAGGAGGCCCTGTCCGGATCCCGCGTGCCCGTACGGATCGTCACGGCGGCGATCGATGACCACCTCAACGAGAACGGCTTCATCGTGCCGGGCCTCGGTGACGCGGGAGATCGTCTGTACGGCGTCGTCTAGCCTCCCGGCCCGCGTTCAAGATCCACGCACAGAGGGTAATAGCCTGTCACGGATCGTGAGCATCGGGGGTCCGGTGGCGCATCGCGTCGCCGGCGGTAGGTCGGGGAGCGTTATGACGTGGTCGTTTGAGGCGGTTGCCGAGAACCTCGCCAAGGAGTTCGGCGAGGTGCATCCCGCGGAGATGGTGATCCGGTGCGTCGAGGCGGCGCGGCACAGCGCGGAAGAGGTGATCGGCGAGGCGTCCCCCGAACTCGTCGAGCGCATCGCCCGCAAGCACCTCGAAGTACTCGCGCTGGCGGCCGCCGAAGGGCACGGTGGGAGCTGATCGTAGTCAATGTCCTGTTAACGCCGGTTTCGGCGACCAGATACGGTCACGCGCCTCTTTGCAGCCACATCCACGGCTGGTGTACTACTTGAGTTGGGTCAGTGGGTCAGGCTTCGGGAGGCGGGGTTCCTTGAAGAAGTACCTCACTTGGGCGTTGGCGGCCTTCGTGGCCTTCTACCTGCTCAAGTCTCCTGGCGGCGCCGCCCGCATCGTCCACAGCACGGCCGGCAGCCTCGCCTCCGCCGGCGACTCGCTGTCCCGGTTCGTCAACGCGCTATGAGGCTCGTGACCCCCGGCGACTCCGCGCCGGCCTCAATCCACCGCTATCTCCTGCCGCACGAGCAGCAGGTGATCACCGTACGCCGGCATCCGGCCGTCCTCATGACCCCCATCGCGTTCGTCCTCGGTGGGCTGGTGGTCGCGGGCGTGCTGAGCAATGTCGTCGTGGACCGCAACGGCGCCCTGGTCAACTGGATCTGGTGGGCGTGGCTGGTGCTGCTGGCATGGTTCGTCTGGAAGGTCGCGACATGGTCGGTGGACTACTTCGTCATCACCAACCAGCGCATGCTCCTGACCACCGGGCTGCTCACTCGTAAGGTGGCCATGATGCCGCTGGCCAAAGTCACCGACATGAGCTTCCAACGCTCGATCAGCGGCCGGATGCTCGGCTATGGCGAGTTCGTTCTTGAGTCCGCCGGTCAAGATCAAGCCTTCCGCGTTGTCGACTACCTCCCGTACCCTGAGCAGTTGTACCTAGAGGTCTGCAGCATGATCTTCCCGACGAGTGACTCTGGCGACGACTGATCTCTACTCGGTAACTTGACCCGAACACCTACACGTTGTCCAAGTTGTTTGGGTTACCCTCCTTCTGTGAGGTAGTGCAACCCACAATCAGGTCGTAACCCAATCCGCGTGAAGCCCTTCGGTAAGTGAGTCGAGATGCCGGGTCAAGGAAGCGTTGGTGAACGAGTCCGTAACCTGCGTCTGAGTAAGCACCTCTCTCAGGCGCAGCTTGCCGGGACCGAGTTGTCCGACAGTTACATCTCATTGATCGAGTCGGGGAAGCGAACCCCGACGCCCGCCGTCGTACGGCTGCTGGCCAGCCGCCTCGGCTGCCTGCCGGAGTACCTCTCCGAGGGAATCGAGCCGGAAGAACGCCTGCACCTGCAGGTACGCGCACGTCACGCGGAGCTTTCGCTGCTCGGCGGCGACGCCCAGCAGGCTCTCGCGTGGTTCGGGGAGATCCTCGAAGCGGTCGACAACGACCCCGAGCTCATGAAGCGCGCCCGGTGGGGTCGCGCGCGGGCTCTGGAGACGATGGGCCGCGGCGAAGAGGCGATCAAGGCTCTCGAGGAGCTGCGCGAGGAGGCGACGCGCGACCGTGGTCGCGCGGGCTGGTTGCCGGTGACGATCGTGTTGTCCCGTTGCTACCGCGCCGCCGGTGACCTCGGCCGCACGCTCGCCCTGGGCGAGTCCGCGCTGAGCCGCCTGGCCGACCTTCGCCTGCTCGGCGGTGAGGACGCGGCCGAAATCGGCCGTACTCTCATCGCGACCTACCTCGACCGCGGCGAGCCCGAGCCGGCGGGCGAGCTCGCCGAGCGGCTCCTGTCCGCGACCGAGCCCGACCCGGCCGTCATGGTCTCGGCCTACGTCGAGGCCAGCAAGCAGGCGCTGGACGAGGGTGAGGGCGGCGAGTCGCTCTATCTCGCCGAGCAGGCGCTCGCCCTGCACGCCGGCGGCGACCAGGCCAAGGCGCAGGCGCGGCTGCGGGTGACCGCCGCACGCACGCTTCTCCCGTCGGGCGCGTCCCCGATGGACGCGGGCAAGGCGCTCGAACTGCTGAACGCCGCCGAGCCCATGCTCAGCGGCGTGGACGCGGCCGAGTGCAAGATCGAGAAGGCACGCTCGAAGGTGCTGCTCGGCGAGCCGGCCGCGGCCGTCTCGATCGCCAAGCAGGTGCTGGACGAGCTGACCTCCAAGCCCGAGTCCTCGGTCACCTCCATCCGGGCCCGGCTCATGCTGGCCCAGGCACTGATCGCCACGAGCGACCGCACCGGGGCACTCGCCGCGCTGCGCGCCACCCGTGACGAACTGGCCGGGCTGGAGACCTCGCGAGCGACCGCGCGGGTCTGGCGTGAGCTCGGTGACCTGTTCGGCACCGCCGATGACGCCACCGCGATGATGGACTCCTACCGCAAGGCGCTCGAGTCGGCGGGTCTGCGGTCGAGCCCGCAGCACTCCGACATCGTCGTCAATCTGGGCTGAACACCGGCTCCCGGCTCCCCAGGGGGCCGGGAGCCTCAGTTCGACGTGACCAGGCCGACTCCGGCCACCGCCACGATCAGGCCGATGCGCTGGATCGGGCGTAGCCGCTCGCCGTACACCACTCTGGCCAGCAGCACCGTGCTCGCCGGATACAGCGAGCTGAGCACCCCCGCGATGCTGAGCATCCCCTCGCGCGCCGCCAGGACGTACAGCGCGTTACCGAGCACGTCGAGCGAGCCCGCCAGCAGGGTGACGCCGAGTGTGACGCGGTTCCGCAGCACCGACGCCGGCCCGTGCCCGGCCACCATCGCCGCGGCGACGACCATCAGCACGCTGACCGCCTTGGAGGCCACCAGCGGCCACAGGGTGCCGTCGTCGCCGTGCTGGATCAAGACGAAGAACGACCCGAAGCCCGCACCGGCCAGCACGGCCAGGATCGGCCCGCTCAGCCGGCGTACGGATCCGCCGCCCTTCTCGATGCTGACGAAACAGATGGCGACCAGGCACAGCCCGATCCCGACGAACGCGGCGATCGACAGCCGGTCGCCGCTCGCCACGCCGACGACGGCGGGCACCACGGCGGCCATCAGGCCCGACACCGGGGCGACCACGCTCATCGGGCCCTCGGCCAGAGCGCGGTAGAACACCAGCAGGCCCGCGCCGCCGGCGATGCCGGAGGCGACGCCCCAAGCGAGCGCGCCCGAACGCGTGTCGCCGCCGAGTGCCAGCGCGACGATCAGCAGCAGCCCCAGCCCGGCCGGCAGGCTGACGAGCAGGACGGACGTGGAGCCCGCACGCCGAGAGGCGGCCCCGCCGCAGAAGTCACCGGCCCCGAACACGATCGCCGAGGCCAGCGCGAACATGATGATCATGGCTCGACCAGGCGTGTCTCGATCAGGACCGACGGGGTGATCTCGCGCAGCAGCGCGGCCAGGTCGGCGCCTGCGGCGGTGAGGCGTTCGAGCGGGTACGGGTCCAGCCGCTCCATGACGAACAGCGCGTTCTTGGTCCGCTCGGTGATGTGGGTGCGGGTGCACTGCCGCCAGTTCCAGCGGCGGCAGGTGACGCCGGCGTCGTCGCGCCAGACCACCTCGCCGGGCTCGGGGTGCTCGACGACCGGCTCGCCGTTCTTGACCGTGGCGAACGGCTCGCTCCCGTCGGCCCGGACCAGCCGGGCCGGACCGTCGTACGCGTCGAGGTCCTCGCCGCCGATGGGCAGGCCGTATCGGACGCTGATCGCGTTGTAGGCGTCCACGACGCGGTTGATGCCGGGGAGCTCCGCGCGGCGGAGCAGGGCGTCCACCGAGGGCCGGGCGCGCTTGGGGTTCACCCCGAAGCCTCGGTAGGCCTCGCGCCAGGCCTCCACGTGGGGTCCGGCGGACTCGGCCAGGTCGCCGGTGGTGACGGTGTCCCCGCTGGACGGCCCGTTCACCAGGCCCTCGGCGGTCATCAGCAGCACCGCGAAGTCGGGGCGCAACGCGCGTACGGTGTCCTCGATGAGAATTCGTTCCAGCATGGTGGCCCCTCCCGGTCCGGTCGGAATATCGTACCGTACGGTGCATTATATCGACCGCTGAGGTGTGAGGCGATGGCAGACAAGGTCGGCGACGCGGTGGCACGATCCGTACGCGCCCTGCGGGGCGCACGCGGCTGGAGCCTCGACCAGCTCGCCGCGCGCGCCGGGGTCAGCAAGGGCGTGCTCGTCGCCCTGGAGCAGGCGCGCGGCAACCCCAACCTCGGCACGCTGATCCGCGTCGCGGAGACCCTCGGCGTTCCCCTCACCCGCCTCGTCCAGGTGGAGGAGGACCCGGCGATCCAGCTCTTCCCGGCCGCGCGGCACGTCGTCCTGTGGCACGGGCCCTCCGGCGGCACCGGCACGCTGCTGGCCGGCAGCGACCCGCGCCCGTCGGTGGAGCTGTGGCGATGGGAGCTGCGGGCCGGCGAACGCCGCGACAGCGAGGCGCACACATCCGGCACCCGAGAGATCATCACGGTCGAGTCCGGATTGCTGTGCCTGCTCGTCGGCGAGGAGCGTACGGAGGTGACCGAGGGCGACGCGGTCGTGTTCCGCGGCGACCGGCCGCACTCGTACGCGAACGAGAGCACCGAGGATGTGCGTTTCATCCTCACCGTGATGGACCCCTGAGTACGACGCGTGCGATGGCTCTCGCGGGTGACGCGGACGACAGCGCGCGCTTCCTAACGTGATGGCTCCTGCACGACCGACGGGGAGGAATCACGTGAGATACGTACGAGTGGTGGGCGGCGCGCTCGCCCTGGCCGTGGCCGCGGGTGTCGCGGCGTCGCCGCGGGCGACGGCCGCCACGGAGCGGCCCGGCCTGCGCCAGGTGCTCCAGCGGCTGACCGGCGAGGATGGGGCCCCGGGAGCGTTCGCCGAGGTCGAGGACCGGACCGGCCGCGCGGTACTCACCAGCGGGGTCGGGGACCTGAAGACCGGTGCGCCGATCCCGGGCGACGGCAGGTTTCGGATCGGCAGCATGACCAAGCCGTACGTCGCGACCGTGGTGCTCCAGCTCGTCGGCGAGCACCGCGTCGCGCTGGACGCCCCGATCGAGCGCTACCTGCCGGGCCTGGTGCGCGGGAACGGCAACGACGGCCGCGAGATCACCGTACGGGAGATGCTCCAGCACACGAGCGGGCTGCCCGACTACCTGATCTACCTCTCGTTCCCGGACCTCATCGCCCACCCGTACGCCCACTACGACCGTTCGGCCCTGCTGAGCCTCGCCCTCGGCCATCCCGCCCTGTTCCGGCCCGGCAAGGGCTGGAGCTACTCCAACACCGACTACCTGCTGGCCGGGCTGCTGATCGAGAAGGTGACCGGGCACCCGTACGGAGAGGAGATCCGGCGGCGCATCCTGACGCCTCTCGGCCTGCGCGCGACGTCCGTCCCCGGCGACCGGACGACCATCCCCGGCCCGCACGCGCGCGGTTACGTGCGGCCCGACAACGGCACGCCGGTCGTCGAGATGACGGAGTTCAACCCCTCGGTCGCCGCCGGGTCCGGCGACATGATCTCCAGCGGCGCGGACATGTCGCGGTTCTTCGACGCGCTCCTGCACGGGCGGCTGCTGCGCCCGGCGCAGCTCAGGGAGATGATGACGACGCGGGCGACCGGCGGCGCGGACGGGCGGGCGTACGGCCTGGGCCTGGAGAGCCGGTCGCTGCCGTGCGGCGGGGTGTACTGGGGGCACGGCGGCGACATCTTCGGGTTCGAGACGCTCGGCGGCGCGACCGTGGACGGACGGCGCGCGACCGTCATGGTGAACCTCGACCCCGGTGGCACCGACGCCCAGGACGCCGACGCCACGGCCGCGATCGGCGCGGCGCTCTGCGACGGCCCGGCCGGCTACTCCGCCTCGTCCACCGGGCGCTTCTGAACCGCCGGGCGCGCCGGACGTGACGGGACCGCCGGGCGTGTCGGGACCGCCGGCCGGAGGGGGGACCCCGGCACGGCCGCCGACACCGGCCGCGTGGGTTTGGCGGGCACGGCAGGTACGGCGGGCACCGCGGGCCGCAGGGCCGACAACGGCTGCCCCAGCGGCTCCTTCCAGGGCCGGCCGCCCGCGGGGGCGGCCGGGGCGCTCCACAGCACCGTGCCGTCCGTGGCACGGAGGGCGACGCCGTCGTCCCCGACGCTGAGCACGCTGTCCGGGTGACGGCCCGTGTCCGTGGACCACACGGCGCGGGCCTCCCTGTCGTAGAGGGCGAGGTCTCCGTCCAGGTGGAGGACGCACCGGGCGGTGTCCAGCCCCTGTGTACCGGAGGACCACGCCGCGTGGCCGCCCTGGTTGTCATAGAGCACGAGGTTGCCGTCGTCCTGGTGCACGAAGGTGTAGCGCCCCGAGGGGGAGGTCAGGGACTGCCGGCCGAGCGTCTGCCCGGGGAGCATGCGGTCGCCGATCGCCGGCGGGCCGTCCGGCGCCGCCGCCTCGGCGGTGCCGGAGGACCAGACCGCCGTACCGGCGAAGTCCTCCACCACGACGTCGCCGTCGTCGCGCACGATCAGCCGCGCGGCGAAACCGCCGGAGACGCCCGAGGCCCAGACCTGACGGCCACCGCCGTCGAAGAGGACCAGGCCCTCCTTCTCGCGCAGAGTGCAGAGCCGCGCGTTCGACGCGCAGGTGCCGGTCGCCCAGCGCGCCTCCAGCCGGGCGTTGTCGTACAGCACGAGGTTGCCGTCGTCCTGGTGGACGAAGACGTACCGGCCGGAGGGCGAGGTCAGGGACTGGCGCCGCAGCGCCTGCCCGACGCGCATCTCGTGCCCCTGCGCGAAGTCGCCGAGCCCGAAGGAGGGCGCCGGCGCGTCCGGCTCGTCATCCTCGTCCTCGTCCTCGCCTGGCAGCAGGAAGAAGTCGGTGAGCAGGCAGGCCACCTCGCCCCCCGCCGTACGGCCGACCCAGGTGGGGTAGAAGCCGTCGCCGCCTCCAGAGGAGAACGCGACCACGATCGGCTCGGACGCGTCGTCGGTCAGGACCACCGGGGCGACGTAGTCCTCGGCGCGTACGTCGAGGGCCTCCATCAGCCGGTCGAGGTAGACGTCGTGGTCGGCGCAGAGAGGCGCGATGTTCTGCACGTCGACGAAACCGCCGGTGCCGCCGTCGACGGGGTAGCCGAAGAACTCGTCGTCGCCCAGGCCGGACGGGTCCTGGCCCTCGTAGACCGCGAGCTCCCACGAGTCGACGGGCTCGTCGCGGATGACCAGGCGGGCCGCGGCGATCGTCGAGTGCTCACCCTCGGTGCCCTCGCCGAACACGCCGAGGACGAGCACCAGCGGGTATCGGCCGGGCGGCACCCGCTGGACGAACCCGGAGGAGTCCTCCATGCCGGCGAACATGAACGGCTCACCGGCGACGACCCGCCCGGACGGCAGCGACAGCTCGGTGCCGGTCCGCAGGCGGATCGTAACGGCGGTGTCACCCCACAGCGTGTGCCGCGTGCCGGGCACGAAGAGCCGCTCGAAGTCGGGGGCGGGCATGGGCATGGCCACTCCTAGGGGAACGTCGAAGCGCGTTACCGGTGACACGTCGTGCGAGCCGCCGGGGGTTCTTGCGTCTTCGCGAGAGCCTAGTAACGGGTGCCGACAGGAGGGGGTACGGCGTCGAGCTCGGCCAGATCGGTATCGGTGAGGTCGACCCCGGCGGCCACGGTGTTCTCGTGGAGGTAGCGGCGCTTCTTCGTGCCGGGAATCGGGATGACGTGCTCGCCCTGGGAAAGCGTCCAGGCGATGGCGACCTGGGCCGGGGTCGCGCCGAGCCGCTCGGCGACCGTACGGGCGACGTCGACGATGCGGAGGTTCTGTTCCAGGACGTCTTCCTGGAACCTCGGCATCCGGCCGCGAAGGTCGCTCTCCTCAAAGCTCGCCTTCGTCACCGCGCCGGTGAGGAAGCCGCGGCCGAGGGGCGCGAACGGCACGAACGCCGCGCCGTTCGCGGCGCACCAGCCGACGACGTCACCGGGGCCGTCGCCGTTCGCGGCGCCGAGCGCGTCGCGCGTCCACAGCGACAGCTCGGACTGGATCGCCGCGACCGGGTGCACGGCGTGCGCCTCCTCGGCCTGGGCGACGTCGACCTCCGACAGACCGAGATGGCGGACCTTGCCCTCGCCGACCAGCTCGGCCATGGCCCCCCACGTCTCGGTGAGCGGCACGTCGGGGTCGACGCGGTGCAGGTAGTAGAGGTCGATCGCGTCGGTACCGAGCCGGCGCAGGCTCGCCTCGACCGCCTCGCGTACGTGTCCGGGCGAGCCGTCGCGGACCACCTCGCCCGTGCCGGGGTCGGTGACGAGGCCGACCTTGCTGCCGAGCACGGCCCGGTCGCGTACGCCCAGCAGGGCCTGGCCCACGAGCTCCTCGTTGTGCCCCGCGCCATAGACGTCGCTGGTGTCGAGGAACGTCACGCCGAGGTCGACGGCCTCCCTGATCAGCGCCACCGACGCGCGGTCGTCGCGCTCGGACTCGGTGTAGGCCCAGCTCATGCCCATGCAGCCGAGACCGACCGCACCAACCCAGCTCTCCCCGAACTTCCTCATGGCGGGGGTTCCTTTCGGATCGTGTCGGGCACCGCGTGACCCTCGCCGCGCCCAGGGTCGAAGCCTACGTCCCACCCGCCCCAGGCAGGAGCGCGAATTACCTGCCGTCTATCTCCTCGTGAAGCGCATCAGGGACAGTGCCGGGCGGCATCTGATCACTTACGCTTCTGCGACATGACGGCAGAGCCCCTCACCCCCCGGCAGGTGCGCGACGCGTTGGTCGCCCTCGGCATCGAGTCTCCCGAGGAGGTGAGCGAACAGGACTGGCCCGAGCTGACCGGCCGGCTGCTCGGTGCGGCGTTCGCGCAGCTGCGGCGCGAGGACCTGTCGGAGGACCTCGACGTCGCGACGGAGAACACCCGGATCGCCGCGGCGTACCAGGCGGTGACGGAGCCGCTGGGCGATCCGCGTACGGTCGCGTTCGAGTCGGCGTTCGCGGCGCTGCGTCACTTCCGGCTCGTCGTCGGCGCGCTGGACGTCGAGGAGCCGCTGATGACGGCGGCGACGCAGCTCCTGCAGCTCACGGCGATGGCGTGCGGGGTGGCCTTCCTGACCCCGAACCAGGTCCTGCTGTCGGAGGAGGAGCGTACGGCGACCGCCGAAGCCCTCAAGGAGGAGATCGACGAGACCTTCGGCTCCCTCCGCACCCTGGAGCGCACGGCGAAGAAGATGCTCCGCCCGGCATAGCCGGCACGGGCCACATCACGGGCCACATCACGGGCCACATCACGGGCCACATCACGGGCCTCGTCCGGCCGGGGAGGAGGCCGTCCCGGCGGGGTACGGGCGGCGGCTTGGGAAAACAGCACCTAGGCTTGCCCGACATGCGGACTCTCGTGACCGGCGGTGCCGGGTTCATCGGCTCACATGTGACGGATGCGTTCCTCGCCGGCGGGGACGAGGCGGTCGTCGTGGACAACGGCGGGCGGCCCGGGCGTCTCGATCCCTCGGTCCCGGTCTCCGTGGTCGACATCACCGACGGCGCCGCGCTCGCGTCGATCGTCGAGAGCGTACGGCCCGAGGTGATCTGTCACCTCGCCGCGCAGATCGACGTACGGACCTCGGTCGAGTCGCCGGCGGTGGACGCGACGACCAACGTCGTCGGCACGGTCAACGTGCTGGAGGCCGCGCGCGCGATCGGGGCGCGGGTCGTGTTCGCCAGTACGGGCGGGGCCATCTACGGCGCCGGGGTGCGGGTGCCCTCCTCCGAGGACGAGCAGCCGGGGCCCGAGGCGCCGTACGGCACCGCGAAGTACTGCGCCGAGCAGTACCTCGCCCTCTACAACCGGCTGTACGGCACGACGCACGCGGCTCTGCGCCTGTCCAACGTCTACGGGCCGCGGCAGGACCCCACCGGCGAGGCCGGCGTCGTCGGGATCTTCTGCGGCAGGGCGCTGCGCGCCGAGCGGCCCACCGTCTATGGCGACGGCACGCAGACCCGCGACTACGTCTACGTCGGCGACGTCGCCGAGGCCTTCCTCGCCGCCGCGCGCACCGGCAAGGCCGGCGTCTGGAACATCGGCACCGGCCGGGAGACCAGCATCCTCGACCTCATCGACGTGGTCGGCAAGGCCGCCGGCCGCACGCTCGACCCGGAGTTCGCGCCGGCCCGTGCCGGTGAGGTGCTGCGCAGCGCCCTCACCGTCGACCGCGCGCGTGCCGATCTCGGCTGGACCGCACACACCGACCTGGCCGACGGCGTACGCGCGGTCTACGAGTGGATCGAGGCGGGCTCGCCCGATCGGCGATAGCACCCTTTGACAAAGCGGAACCTCGCTCCGTATCTTTACCGGAGCGAGGTTCCGTTTTTGTCATTGGGAGGCCCATCATGAGTGAACCCACCCCTGTCCTCTCGGTCGGCCCGGTGGTGCTGCCGGCGCCCGGCCGCGCCGTCGACCTCCAGGTACGCGTCTCCGCGCCCGTCACCGGAGACGAGCTGCCGATCATCCTGCTCTCGCACGGCCAAGGACCCTCGAACCACCTGTCCTCACTGCACGGCTACGCCCCGCTCGCCGACTACTGGGCGGCCAACGGCTTCGTCGTCATCCAGCCCACCCACCTGAGTTCGAGGACGCTGCACCTGGACCCCGGCGACCCCGAGGCCCCTCTGTACTGGCGTTCGCGCGCCCAGGACATGACGCGCGTTCTCGATGGGCTCGACGCGATCGAGGCCGCCGTCCCGCAGCTCGGCGGGCGGCTCGACCCGGGCAGGGTCGCCGTGGCCGGTCACTCGATGGGCGGGCACACCGCGAGCCTGCTGCTGGGCGCCCGGCTCACCGACCCCGCCGACGGAACCGAGGTCGACCTCGCCGAGCCCCGCATCAGGGCGGGCGTTCTCCTCGCCGCGCCGGGCAGAGGCGGCGACGCCGTCACCCAGGCCGTGGTCGAGAACTACTCCTTCTTCCTGACCACGGACTTCACCAAGATGACCACACCCGCGCTCGTGGTCGCCGGCGACGACGACCCCTCGCCCCACCTGACGGTCCGCGGCCCGGAGTGGCACGCCGACCCGTACCATCTCGCCCCGGCCCCCAAGACCCTGCTCACGCTGTTCGGCGCCGGGCACGGTCTCGGCGGCGTCTCCGGCTACGACGTCGCCGAGACCACCGACGAGAACCCCGAGCGCGTCGCCGCCGTGCGACGGCTCACCTGGGCCTACCTCCGCAGCGAGCTCTACCCCGCAGACCCCGCCTGGCAGGCGGCGCAGGACGCGCTGACGACGGGTCCCGAGGCGTTCGGGAGGGTCGAGGCCAAGTGACCGGGGTCTACCGCCGGATCCGGTAGTGGTAGCCGTGCGAGCGCACGAAGCCCGCGCGACCGTACAGCGCCCCGGCCGGAGCGTTGCCGTCCTCGACCTGGAGGTACAGCCGGGTCGCGCCCTGGGCCAGCGCCCACCGCGCGCCCGCGCCGAGGACCTCCGTCGCGACGCCCCGCCCGCGGCACTCCGGCCGGGTCGCCATCGCGAACACCCCCGCCCAGCCTGAGTCGGCGGCGAACAGTCCCATCCCCGCCGCCCGGCCGTCGCGCGTCGCGCTGATGAAACCGGCGGGCGCGGCGATGCGGGAGATCACCTTCTCCCCGATCAGCGCGCTGTCGGTGTGTTCGTCCAGCTCGGCGAAGGTCGTCAGCCAGTCCGCCCGCTCGCGGAGTTCGGCGGAGCCCTCGCGGGTCGCCGCCACGACATCGGCGGTGGACGCGGTCAGCACGGACGTCGGCGCGTCGACGACGTAACCCCGGTCGGCCAGGCGCGCGTCCAGCTCCGCGTGCGCCGGGCCGCCGAGCTGCACCATCGCCGGCCGGCCGCGGGAACGGTAGAACGCCTCCAGGTGCTCGATCGAGGCCTCCGAGACGGGGACGGCCGAGTTCGACCGCCGCCGCCCCACGCCCGGCGTGTGCCGCAGCAGCCAGCCCGCCTCCTCCCGTACGCTCCCGGCCGGCCAGGCCGCGAACGCCCGGCGTTCGATCGCGCGGACCTCCGACGACGCGTACGCCGCGACGACCCCGCCGACCAGGCCGGCGAGCGTCTCCTGGTCGCGCGGCCGCGCGGGCTCGTACTCGGTGACGCCCACCCCCGCGATCTCGAAACGGTCCGCCAGGGCGGCGACCATCTCGATCACCTGGCCGGGCGTCAGGCCGCCCGGCTCGGGCGTGCCGACCGAGGCGAAGGTCTCCGGATCGAGCACGTCGAGGTCGAGGTGGACGTACACCGCGTCCGCGTCGCCGACCGCCGCGACCAGCGCGTCCGGGTCCGCCACGATCGGCAGGCCCTCGGCCTCGGCGTAGGCGCGCTCGGCCGGGTCGAGCGCCCGTACGCCGGCGAGCACGACCTGCCCCGGACGCAGCGGCCGGTCCGGGACGAGCCCGGCCGGCCCCTCGCCGAGCAGCGTGCGCAGCACCATGCCGTGGAACGCGCCGGACGGCGAGGACGCGGGCGTGTTGAGGTCCCCGTGCGCGTCGAACCACACGACCGCCAGCCGGTCGCCGTACCGGCGCAGGGCCGCGGCGACCGGCGCCAGCTCGACGCCGCAGTCGCCGCCGGCGACGAACACGGGCCGCCCGCGCGTACGGCCGAGGGCGGCCCGGACGTTCGCGGCGTTGGCCGCGAAGGCCGCGTCGCCGGCCGCGTCCGCGACCTCCACCCGCTCGGCGGTCCCGGGGACCAGGCCGGCGAGCAGCCGCGCGCCCTCACGCAGCCGGTGCGCGGTCACCGCACCCGAACCCCGCCACTGGGGCACCTCCACGACCGCGAGATCGGTCACGGCCGCAGCACGATCTTGCCCCGGGCGTGGCGGCGCTCGACCTCCTCGTACGCCGCGCGTACGTCGGCGAGCGCGTAGACCCTGGTGATCGGCACCTCGAGCCGCCCGTCGGCGATCAGCGCGGCCAGCTCGGCGAGCACCTCGGCGCTCGCCCCGTCCATGTTGCCCTCGGCCTTGACCCCGTGCTTCTCCACGGCGGGGAAGTCGATGATGGTGTTGACGCGCTCGGGCGCGACGCCGAGTTCGAGGGCGAGCTCGACGTAACCGTCGCCGTAGGTGTCGATGAACGCGTCGACCCCGTCCGGCGCCGCGGCGCGGACACGATCGGCCACACCCTCGCCGTACGCGACGGGCACCACGTCGTGCGCGGCGAGCCATTCGTGGTTGGCCGGGCTCGCCAGCCCGATGACGGTCGCGCCGGTGCGCCGGGCGAGCTGCACGGCCAGCGAGCCGACCCCGCCCGCAGCACCGGAGACGACGACCGTGTCCCCCTCGCCGGGCGCGACCGCGCGTACCGCCGCCCACGCCGTCGTACCGGCGACGAAGAGCGAGCCGGCCGCCTCCCAGGAGACCCCTTCGGGGCGACGCGTCAGGTCCGCGGCCTCGACCACGACCAGTTCGGCCTGGCTGGCCCGCTCGTGCGTGAAGCCGATCACCTCGTCGCCGGCCGCGAAGGCCTCGACGTCCGGGCCGAGTTCCTCGATCACTCCGGCGAGGTCGCTGCCCTGCCCGGACGGAAAGGTCGAGGGCCACCGCTCCGCGAACACCCCTTCGCGGACGGCCGCCTCACCCGGGTTGATGCCCGCCGCCTTCACCGCGACCAGGACCTGCCCGGGGCCCGGAACCGGCCGCTCCACCTCCACGACCCGCAGCACGTCGATCCCGCCGTACTCCTCGTACCTGACCGCCTGTGGCATGTCTGCTCCCCTGTCGCCGAGCTCGGACCGCAGTGCACAACAGCGGATGCGGCGCCGATCTTCCGCCTTGGTCACCCTGGGGTGTACGGCGAGGTGTCACCCCAGGACAACCGCGCCATACGGACATACCGGCATAGCCTGGGGGCGATCGGGTGACTTTGCACGAGCTGTCGCACGACCCCCCGGCGCGAGCGCCGCAGGGGCAAGCCGTGGAAGGACCGAGGGAGTCTGCTATGAGAATCCGGGCACGGGTGGCGGGAGCCATCGCCGGCACCGCCTTCGCAGGACTCGCCGCACTCGCGGTGGGCACGGCCGCTCCGGCCGGCGCGCAACAACCGGTCAAGGCCGCCTCGCACTCCGTCAGCGTCGCACCTCAGAGTTGCTGGGATGACGACTGCGGCTGGGGTGACGACTGGGGCGACGACGACTGGGGCGGTGGCGGCTGGGACAGCTGGTCCTACAGCAGCTGGTGATACCCCGCAGCTGAAGCCGGGCCAGGACTGCCCCTGGCCCGGCTTCTCACACACTCCAGAGCGCCCGGGTGGGGGACATCCGCGCGGCGCGCAGTGCGGGAAGCAGCCCCGCCCCGGCCCCGATGAGCAGGGCCGCGCCGAATCCACCGCCCCAGGCGAGCGGCGGAATGACCACCGCCCAGCCCTTGGCGGTCGCGTACACCGCGGTGGTCAGCACCCCGGCCGCCACGCCGATCACGCCTCCGCCGGCGGCCAGCAGCACCGCCTCGGCGAGGAACTGCACCCGGATGTGCCCCTTCGTGGCGCCGAGCGCCCGGCGCAGCCCGATCTCGCTGCGCCGCTCCAGCACGGAGATGACCATGATGTTGGCGACGCCGATGGCGCCGACCAGCAGCGCGACCGCGCCGAGACCGAGGAACAGCACGTTGAAGGCGCTCTTGGCCTCGGCCTGGGCGACCAGCGCGGCCGACGGCACGCTGACGCTGACCTGCGTCGGGTCCTCCGGATCCGCCTGTGCGGCCAGGAGGGCGTGCACGGCGTTCACCCGCTCGGTCTCGGCGCGGATGTAGACGGTGGAGGGATGTCCGTCGAAGCCGAGATAGCGCTGCGCCGCCGGATAGCCGACGAACACCGACGAGTCGACGATCGGCGTGAGCACGGCCGGCTTGAGGATTCCGGTGACGTAGAACCACTGGCCACCGAGCCAGATCCGCTCGTTCGGCCACAGATGGTCGACGCCGAGCAACTGGGCCGCGCCCGCCCCGAGCACCACGACCGGCCGGCGCGCGGTCGCCGCGTTGAGGTAGCGCCCCTGGGCCATCGAGGTGCCCACGGCGGCGGGCAGCCCGAGCCCGGAGGCGCTCACGGTCAGGCCGTTGGTGTTGATGGCCGGGATGAGCGGGCTGCGGTACACCTTCGCGTTCACCGTGCCGATCTCCTCCACCCGGATGACGCCGGGCAGCCGGCCGATCATCGCCGGCGCGCCGGTCGGCAGCTCGGCCGCGTCGCCCGTGACGTCTTGTCCGTTCGAGACCGTCAGCAGGTTCGTGCCGAGCTTGGCGATCTCGGCGAGCAGCCCCGCCTGTGATGAGGCCGACAGGCCGAGGACGGCGACGATCGCGGCCACGCCGATCGCGATGCCGAGCGCGGACAGCGCGGCGCGGAGCCTGCGGGTGCGCAGTCCGACGACGGCGAGGCGGGCCAGGTCCGCCGGACGCAGGTCCCCGGTCATGTTCCCTCCTCGCTGATCCGGCCGTCGAGCATGCCGATGCGGCGAGGGAAACGAGCCGCGATGCCGGAGTCGTGCGTGATGACCACGATGGTGGCCCCGGTGGCGTTGAGCTCGGTCAGCAGGCCGAGGATGGACCGGCCCGTCGCGCTGTCGAGGTTGCCGGTGGGTTCGTCGGCCAGCACGATCGCCGGGCGGCCGGCCAGGGCACGGGCGATCGCGACGCGCTGCCGCTCACCGCCCGACAGCCGGGTGGGCCGTACGGCCGACTTGTGCGCGAGGCCGACCCGCTCCAGCGCCGCCGCGGCACGCTCCCGGCGCTCGGCCGGGCCGACCCCGGCGTACAGCAGGCCGTCGGCGACGTTGTCCAGTGCGGTGGAGTGCTCGGCGAGGAAGAACTGCTGGAAGACGAAGCCGATGCTGGTGGCGCGCAGCCGCGACAGCCGCCGGTCGTTCAGCGCGGCGGCGTCCCGGCCGGTGATCCGCACCGTCCCGGCGCTCGGCCGGTCCAGCGACCCCATCAGGTGCAACAGGGTGGACTTGCCCGACCCCGACGGGCCCGTGATGGCGAGCAGCTCGCCCGGCTCGACGGCGAAGCTCACGCCGCGTACCGCCTCCACGGGCGGGCGGCCCGGATAGGTCTTGGTCACCGCGTCGAGTTCGAGCACGGGCGCGCTCATGCGGTCGGCACCACGACGCGCTGGCCGGCCGCCAGCTCGGGCCCGGTCACCTCCACCAGGCCGTCCGCGTCGTCGAACAGCCCGGGCGTCACGGCCACCAGCCGGTTGCTCCGCGGTCCCGTCACCTCGACCGCGTACCCTCCGCCCGCCTGCGCGAGCAGCGCGCTGACCGGCACGACCAGGGCGTCGCGCACCTGGCCGGTCACGATGGAGACCTGTACGGGCGCCTGGTCGAGTTCGACCTTGCCGGGCTCGGTCGGCCGCACCCGGACCGTGATCGTGGGCGCGCTGCCGCGCGCCGGCTTCTTGGCGACCTTGCCGACCGAGGACACCACGCCGGGGGTGGTCGTGCCGGCCGGCAGCGTGATCGTCACCTTGTCACCGGTCGCGACCTGGGTCTGCTGGCCGGCGTCGAGGTCGACGCTGACCATGGGAGTGGGCGAGGTGGCCGACATCAGGGTCATTCCGGGGCGTGCCGGACTCCCGAGGACGCCCTGCTTCCCGGTCACCCGTACGGCCCCGGGCAGGAACACCGCGTCCCCCAGGGCCAGCCGGCCCGTACGGGACACGCCCAGGTGGTGCTGGAGTCTCTCCAGCGCGTAGCCGGTCTCGAGGCCGAAGTGGCGCCGGCTGCCCATGTGCCCGTAGCCGAGCCTCACCAGAGCGGTGTTGAGCTCGGTCACGTCCCGGCCGGTCATGCCGTACGAGAGCGCGCGGTACACCGGGACCCGGCCGTACAGGAGGACGACGGGACGGCCGCTGACCCGGTAGAGCACGTGGCCCTGCCGTACGACCTTGCCGATCTTCGGCAGCGCGGTGATCGTGCCGGGCGCCTGGTTCACGACGGCGTAGTCACCGGCATAGCCCCAGGTGGCGGCCACTCTCGTCTGGGACACGAGCGACCGCCGGTCGACCGGCGCAGTCGAGGTCGCGTACGCCGCGGCCGAGGGCTCCGCGGGTTCGCGCGAGCGGTGGGTGAAGGCGGCGGTGACGGCGACCACGGTCGCGACGACCGCCCCGGCGGCCGTCCATCGCCATCGGGTGGACATGGTCACATGCCCTCCGGGGCCAGCGCGCGGCAGGCCTGGTGGGCGGTCTTGTACTGCGGGCTGTTCGGGTTGATGTCATCGCCCTTGTAGCCCACGCCGTGGTCCTCCAGGATCGGGTCGGGGAACTTCGGCAGCCCGTGCGCCCGCATGCAGGCGGAGAACTTCAGGAGCTTGCGGTAGTCCGCCTGGAAGACCGACTGCGGCGGCGAGCCCGGTTCGAGCTTCTTGCAGGCCGCGGACGCCGTCTTGAACCGCGACGACGACTTGTCGAGGCTGCCGTTGTTGTTGGGGAACGCCCCGTCCGGGCCCGGGTCGGGCCAGCTCGGATCGCCGTGCGTGCGCATGCACTTGGCGAAGGCGACGGCCTGCTCGTACGTCGACGCTCCCTTGCTCGGGCCGGCCGCCTCGTGCTCCCCCGCGTGGCCGCAGGCTCCCGTGAGCAGGGCGAGGCCGCCCACGGCCGCCAGGATCCTCATGTTCATGTCGTGCTCCCGTCGTCGGTCTGGCACCGAACTCTGGGCGAGAGGCCATAACGCGGGCCGAACGATGCCTGTCATTCCGTTGTTAGGTCCGTCCGGGCATCCTTGAGGCCGGTACGGCATGGAATGCGGGGAGTCGCCAATGGTCCGTCGTCCCACTCTGTCGCGGCGGCCCGTACGGCTGCGCTTCACCGCCCTGTACGGGGCCGTGTTCCTGCTGTCCGGCGTCGGCCTGCTGGCCATCTCGGGTTTCCTGGCCTCGGGGGCCTCGTTCACGCGTCCCGTGCCGACCGATCCGCCGTCTCCGACCCAGGCGCGCATCGGCGAGCTCCAGCGTCAGCTCGCCGACGCGCACGCCGCCCAGGCGCGTCAGCTGCTGGTGGGGTCGGTGATCGCGCTGGCCGTCATGGCGGTGGTCTCGGTCGTGCTCGGCCACCTCGTCGCGGGCCGGGTCCTGCGGCCGCTGCGCACCATGACGGCGGCCACCCGGCGGATCTCGGCGGACAACCTGCACGAGCGCCTGGCCGTGGCCGGCCCCGCCGACGAGGTGAAGGACCTGGCCGACACGATCGACGAGCTGCTGTCACGGCTCGAAGGCGCGTTCACCGCCCAGGGCCGCTTCGTCGCCAACGCCTCCCACGAGCTGCGGACCCCGCTGGCCACGATGCGTGCGTCGCTGGACGTCGCGATGGCCAAGCCCGAGCCCGTACCCGCCCAGACCGTCTCCCTGGCGGGACGGCTGCGCACCGAGCTCGACCAGGTCGACCGGCTGCTGGAGGGGTTCTTGACCCTCGCCCGTACGCAGCCCGGCGCGCTCCCGGACCGCGTGGCGCTCTCGCTCGACGACGTCGTGGCGTCGGCGCTGGCCGACCGGGCCGGCGACCTGGACGGACGCGATCTCGACGTCGCGGCCGAGGGCGCGATGGTGTCGGGGAACCGTACGCTGCTACGGCGCCTCGCCGACAACCTGGTCGACAACGCCCTCCGGCACGGCGAGGGCCCGATCTTCGTGGCCACGTCGACGGCCGCCGGGACCGCACGGCTGGTGGTCGAGTCCGGCGGCTCGCCGCTCGACCCGCGGAAGGTCGCCTCGCTGGCGCAGCCGTTCCGGCGGCTCGGCGCCGACCGTACGGGCTCCTCGGAGGGCGCGGGGCTCGGCCTGTCGATCGTCGCGGCCATCGCGTCGGCGCACGGTGGCACGCTCGACCTTCGCGCGCGCCCTCAGGGCGGTCTGCGAGCCGAGGTCGCGCTGCCCGGGGCCGCGGCATGAGGGTCCTGGTGGTGGAGGACGCGCGGTCGCTCGCCGAGGTCCTGGTCGAGGGGCTGCGCGACCAGGGAATGGCGGTGGACTCCGCCCTCGACGGCCTGGAGGCCGCGGCAAAGCTCGACGCGAACGCGTACGACGTGGTCGTCCTCGACCGCGACCTGCCGGGCGTCCACGGCGACACCCTCTGCCAGATGATCACCTCGCACGACGACCGCGTGATGGTGCTGATGCTGACCGCGGCCGGCGCGCCCGGCGACCGGGTCAGCGGCCTCGGCCTGGGCGCCGACGACTACCTCACCAAGCCGTTCCACTTTCCCGAACTCGTGCTGCGCGTCCAGGCCCTGGCCCGCCGCCGCCCCTCGGCACGGGCCCGTACGCTGCGCGCGGCCGGGATCGAGCTGGACCCACTGCGCCGTACGGTCGTCCGCGACGGGCGCCAGGTGGAGCTCTCGGTCAAGGAGTTCGGCGTGCTGGAGGCGCTCCTGCGCGCGGGTCCGGCCTTCCTCAGCGCCGAGGACCTGCTCGAACAGGTCTGGGACGAGAACGCCGACCCGTTCACCAACACGGTGACGGTGACCATCGGCCGGCTGCGCCGCAAGCTCGGCGACCCACCCGTCATCACCACCACGCCGGGAGTGGGTTACCGGATTGCCCTAGTGTCACCGGCATGACCGGCGACGCGACACCGATCAACCGCGCCAACTGGGACGTCTGGGCGGCCGCCCACGGCCAGGACTCCTACTACGACGGCCAGGGCCTGGTGGCCGGGGCGGACTCGCTCACCGACGTCGAACGTGCCGGCCTCGCGTCGGCGGCCGGTGACGTGTCCGGGCTCGACGTGCTCCACGTGCAGTGCCACCTCGGCTTCGACTCGATCTCGCTGGCCCGGCGCGGGGCGCGGGTGACCGGGGTGGACTTCTCGCCGGTGGCGCTGGAGAAGGCGCGTGACCTGGCGGCCCGCTGCGGGGCCGACGTGAGGTTCCTGGAGGCCGACGCGACCGGCCTGCCCTCGGCGCTGCACGGCCGGTTCGCCCTCGCGTACGCGACGATCGGCATCCTGTGCTGGATCGAGGACATCGACGCGTGGATGGCGTCGGTCGCGGCGACGCTGCGGCCCGGCGGACGGCTGCTGCTGATCGACGGCCATCCGCTGTGGCAGATGACGAACGGCCTCGACCCGCTCGTCCTCGACTTCCCGTACGCCTTCGACGGGCCGCACCGGTTCACCGCCTCGGAGTCGTACGCGGCCTCGGCCTCGCCGACGACGACGGTGCAGTTCGCCCACTCGCTGGGGGAGATCGTCACGGCGGCGATCGGTGCCGGCCTGCGCGTCGTACGGCTGGACGAACACCTTGAATCGCCCATGGACGTCGGCCGCGACCACACGCCGGACGCGGACGGGCGCTACCGGTTCCGGGTGAGCGGGCAGTCCCTGCCCATGCTGTACACCCTGATCGCCGAGCGGGAGGATCACGGCTCGCCGCCGGCGACGTAGAGGTTCGCATACGCGGGCGATATGCCGTGCTGCCTAAGCTGCAGGAATGCGCGTGCTGATCGTGGAGGACGAGCCCTACCTGGCCGAAGCCGTCCGTGACGGTCTCCGGCTGGAGGCGATCGCCGCCGATATCGCCGGTGACGGCGACACCGCCCTGGAACTGCTCGGCGTCAACTCCTACGACCTCGCGATCCTCGACCGCGACATCCCCGGCCCCTCGGGCGACGAGGTCGCCCGGCGCATCGTCGCCTCCGGCAGTGGCATTCCGATCCTCATGCTCACCGCCGCCGACCGGATCGACGACAAGGCCTCCGGGTTCGAGCTCGGCGCCGACGACTACCTCACCAAACCGTTCGAGCTTCGAGAGCTCGTCATGCGTCTGCGGGCGCTCGACCGCAGACGCGCGCACGCCCGGCCTCCGGTACACGAGATCGCGGGCCTGCGGCTGGACCCCTTCCGCCGTGAGGTCTTCCGCGACGGACGCTACGTCGCGCTCACCCGCAAGCAGTTCGCCGTTCTCGAAGTCCTCGTCGCCGCCCAGGGCGGTGTGATCAGCGCCGAAGAGCTGCTGGAACGGGCCTGGGACGCCAACGCCGACCCCTTCACCAACGCCGTCCGCATCACCGTCTCCGCCCTTCGCAAACGACTCGGCGAACCAGGGCTCATCGCCACGGTGCCCGGCGTCGGCTACCGAATCGACACCGACACCGACATGGTCTCTGGCAGCACTCATGAATAGACGCCCAGGCCTCAGCGCCCGGCTGAAGCTCACCATCAGCTACGCCGGATTCCTTTTCGTCGCGGGCACCCTCCTGCTGGCCGTGATGTGGATATTCGTGCTGCGCTGGGTACCGACCCGCAGCGCCGGATCGATCCGGAACACATTCGGCGGCGTGATCATCATCGGGCCCAGCCGCCCCGAGCTCCTGCGCGGCTTCGCCCCCGCCGCGGCCGTGGCGCTGGCCTTCCTCCTGGTGTTCGGCCTCCTGGGAGGATGGATCCTCGCCGGCCGGATGCTCGCACCACTCACGCGGATCGCGGACGCGGCACGGATGGCCTCGAGCGGATCACTGTCCCACCGGATCCGGCTGCAGGGCCGCACAGATGAGTTCCGCGAACTCGCCGACGGGTTCGACACCATGCTCGAACAGCTCGAGTCCCATGTCGCCGAACAGCAACGATTCGCCGCGAACGCCTCCCATGAACTGCGCACCCCGCTGGCGATCTCGCGGACGCTCCTCGACCTCGCCCGGAACGACCCCACCCAGGATCAGGGTGAGCTCCTCGAACGCCTCCAGACCGTCAACACGCGGGCGATCGACCTCACCGAGGCCCTGCTGCTCCTCAGCCGCGCCGACCGCCGGAACTTCACCTGCGAGCCCGTCGACCTCTCCCTGATCGCCGAAGAGGCCGCCGAGACGCTGCTTCCCCTCGCCGAGAAGCGCCGGATCCGGCTCGACGTCACCGGCCAGGCGGCACAGACCGCCGGCTCCGCGGCGCTCCTGCTGCGGATGGTGACGAACCTCGTCCAGAACGCCATCGTCCACAACCTCCCCATCGGCGGCACCGTGACGATCCACACCGGATCGCAGGACGACGCGAGCCTGCTGCGGGTCGAGAACACGGGCGATCCGCTCCCGCCGGAACTCCTGCCGACCCTCACCGAGCCCTTCCAACGCGGGACGGAACGCGTACGCACCGACGAGCACGCCGGCGTCGGCCTCGGGCTGGCCATCGTGCACAGCATCGTCCGGGCACACGACGGGACCCTCGACCTCACGCCCCGCCCCACCGGCGGTCTCCTCGTCACGATCCGGCTCCCCGGAGCCTGCATCGATCTCGGCCCGGACGCCCGGCAGTGCGCGGTTCACGGACGGGCCGTCCCGCACCTGCGGTAGCGATCACCGGCGGCGGGATCGCCTTGCCACGCTGGGGATTCGGTATATCGCGGGCGTATGAAAAACCGCATACGCCACCGCAACGGCCGTCCGGCTTCAGTGGAGGTATGAACAAGGCCTCTTTGCTGCTGGCCGCCGCGGCCGCCGCCCTGACCCTGACCGTCGCGGGATGTGGCGGCTCCGGCGACTCGAAATCCGGCTCTACCGGCTCGACCGGCTCTTCCGCGAACTCCGCTTTGGAGAAGGCGGTGAAGTACGCGCAGTGCATGCGCGAGAACGGCGTGACCAACTTCCCCGACCCCGACAAGAACGGCAAGTTCATGATCGCGGCGGGGGGACCGAACAAGAACACGCCGCAGTTCAAGAAGGCACAGCAGGCGTGCAAGTCGCAGGAGCCGCCCGGGCTGGAGGACGACCCGGCGACCGTGGCCAAAGAGCAGGCGGAGTGGCTGAAGTTCGCGCGGTGTATGCGCGCGAACGGCATACGAGACTTCCCCGACCCGAAGGACGGGCGTCTTCTGGTGCCCAGGGACCGCATCAACACCAACTCGACGCAGTTCAAGAACGCGCTCAAGGCATGCCGCAACGTGAATGGGGACGGAGGCTCGGAGAATGGCGGCTGAGACCACGGCCCGGCGGCGTAGGCGGCGCTTCGCACTCGGCGGCGCCGCCGCGCTCGTGGTCGCGGGCGGCGGCGTGGTCCTCGCCGTGACGGGCGTGTCCGGCGACGACGGCAAGGCCGCCACGACCGCCGGCGCCGGGACGTCGCTCGCGGCGGTCCAGGAAGGCCCGCTCTCCTCGCAGGTCAGCCAGAGCGGGACGCTCTCGTACTCGGCCGGCGCCGACGGGAGCCCGTACTCGGTGGTCAACCGGGCGAGCGGGACGTACACCTGGGTGCCCGCGGCGGGTACCCAGATCGACTGCGGCGAGACGCTGTACAAGGTCGACCAGAAGCCGGTGATCCTGATCTGCGGAGGCACGCCCGCGTACCGGGACCTGGCCGTGAGCGACCGCGGCAAGGACGTCCGGGCGCTGAACAAGACCCTGGTGAACGAGGGCTACGCCGGCAAGTCCGAGCTCGATCCCGGTTCGGACTACTTCGGCTGGGAGACCGCGGAGGGTCTGGAGAAGCTCCAGGACAAACGCGGCGCCGACGTGACGGGCAGGCTGGACCTCGGCCGGGCGGTGTTCCTGCCCGGCCCGCTGCGGATCGGCAAGGTGATGGTCGAGAACGGCACGGGCGCCGGCTCGGGCCGTCCGATCATGGAGGCGTCGTCGGACCGGCGCGAGGTGACCGTGAAGCTCGACGCCTCCCAGCAGTCCGAGGTCAGGAAGGGCGACCGAGCGCAGATCACGCTGCCGGACAACCGGATCACGTCCGGTGTGGTCCGCCGGATCGGCACGGTCGTGACCTCCTCTCGTAAGGACGCCTCGGAGTCGGCCACGCTCCCGGTCTACGTCACGCTCGAGCACCCGAAGGACGCCGGAACCCTCGAGCAGGCGCCCGTCCAGGTGCAGATCACCACGGACGGCGTCGAGCACGCGCTGATCGTGCCGGTGACCGCGCTCATCGGCCAGGCCGGAGGGGGATACGCGGTCGAGGTCGCGGCGGGGGCCGGCGGCAGGACCCGGATCGTCCCGGTCACGCCGGGGTTGTTCGACGACGCCAACGGACGGGTGCAGGTCTCCGGCGCCCTGACGGCCGGCGACCGAGTGGTGGTGCCGTCGACGTGAACGTCCTCGAACTGGAGCAGGTCACCAAGACGTACGGCACGCAGCCTCCCGTCCACGCGCTGCGCGGCGTGAGCTTCACCGTACGGCGCGGGGAGATGGTGGCGATCGTCGGCCCGTCCGGATCGGGCAAGTCCACGCTGCTGCACATCCTCGGCACGCTCGACCGGCCCAGCGAAGGCCGGGTCTGGATCGACGGAGAGGACGTCGCGGCGCTCACCGATCGCCGGCTCGCCGCCCTGCGGGCACGCAGCATCGGCTTCGTCTTCCAGCAGTTCCACCTGTCCGAGCACACCACCGTCCTGGACAACGTCGCCGACGGCCTGTTGTACGGCGGCGCGGGACGTGCCGAGCGTCGCTCGCGTGCCGCCGAGGCGCTCGTCCGGGTCGGGCTGGAGGACCGGGCGGACTTCCGGCCGGGCAAGCTGTCGGGCGGACAGCGCCAGCGCGTGGCGATCGCCCGCGCTCTGGTCGGCCGCCCGGCCATCGTGCTCGCCGACGAGCCGACGGGAAACCTCGACAGCAAGACGGGCGCGTCGATCATCGAGCTGCTGCACGAGCTCAACGCCGACGGGGCGACCATCCTCATGATCACGCACGACAGTGGACTGGCCGCCCAGATGCCCCGCCGGTTGCAGGTCCTCGACGGGCGCATCGTCGCCGACAGCGCGGCGCCTTCGACGGAGGGCGTATGAGGCTGTCCGACCAGATGCGCGTGGCCGGCATCGGAATCCGGGCTCGCCGCCTGCGGGCCGCCTTGTCCGCGCTCGGGATAGCGATCGGCACCGCGTCGATCGTGGCGGTGCTCGGCCTGTCCGCGTCCTCCCAGGCCGGGCTCCTGGCCGAGATCGACCAGCTCGGCACGAACCTGCTGACCGCGAACACCGGCCAGTCGTTCAGCGGCGGGCCGGCCCAGCTCCCGCTCGCCGCGCCGGGGCGGATCTCCCACCTGCCCGACGTCGAGCAGGTGGCGCACGCCGGTGCCATCGACAACACGAACGTCTACCGCAGCCCGCTGGTCCCGGTGGTCGACACCAACGCCCTGAAGGTACGAGCCGTCAGCCTCAACCTGCCCGAAGTGGTCGGAACCGGCGTGGCTCAGGGGCGCTGGCTGAACCCGGCGACCGAGCGCCAGCCGGTCACGGTGCTGGGCGCGCTCGCCGCGCAGCGGCTCGGGATCGACCGCGTCTATCCGGGGCAGCGGATCTGGCTGAGGAACCAGTGGTTCTACGTCGCCGGCATCTTGAAGCCCGCGACGCTGTCGATCGACATCGACACCAGCGCCTTGATCGGCTACCCGGCCGCGGAGCGGTACCTCAGCTACACGACCGTCGATCAGGGAAGGGCGGTGGCCGGACCTCCGACGACGGTGTACGTACGGGCCCGGGTGGACAAGGTCGACTCGGTACAGGAGGCGCTCGCCCGGACCGCGAACCCCGAGTCGCCCAGCGACGTCGACGTCAGCCAGCCGTCCGACGCGCTCACCGCGCGAGCCGCCGCGGAGGGCGCGTTCAACAGCCTGTTCCTCGGGCTCGGGCTGGTGGCGCTGATCGTGGGCGCGGTCGGGGTCGCGAACATCATGATCATCTCGGTGCTGGAACGCCGGTCGGAGATCGGGCTGCGCCGGGCGCTCGGCGCGACCCGGGGACAGATCCGCACGCAGTTCCTGTCCGAGGCGATCATGCTCGCGCTGCTCGGCGGGGTGGCGGGGGTCGTGGCCGGAGCGCTGACCACCGCGATCTACGCGAACACCAAGGGCTGGGCGGTGGTCATCCCGGCCCAGGCGTGGGCAGGCGGGATCGGCGCCGCGATCGTGATCGGTGCGATCGCCGGCCTGCTGCCCGCCTTGCGCGCCGCCCGTCTGTCCCCCACCGAGGCGCTGCGCACGCTGTGAGCGCCGTCATGGCGCCTGGACACGAGCCGTACCCGACGGTGGCCATGGTGCCGGGGAAATCCCCGCCCATGGCCACGGTCGATCAGTGGGCCATGTCGACGAAGCGGCTGTAGTGCCCCTGGAAGGCGACGGTGACGGTCGCGGTCGGTCCGTTACGGTGCTTGGCCACGATCAGGTCGGCCTCACCGGCCCGGGGTGACTCCTTCTCGTACGCGTCCTCGCGGTGCAGCAGGATGACGACGTCGGCGTCCTGCTCGATCGAGCCGGACTCACGCAGGTCCGACACCATCGGCTTCTTGTCCGTACGTTGCTCGGGACCACGGTTGAGCTGGGAGAGGGCGATGACCGGAACCTCCAGCTCCTTCGCGAGGAGCTTGAGCGACCGGGAGAACTCCGAGACCTCGACCTGGCGGCTCTCCACCCGCTTGCCGGACTGCATGAGCTGCAGATAGTCGATGATGACCATGCGCAGGTCGTGCTGCTGTTTGAGGCGGCGGCACTTGGCCCGGATCTCCATCATCGACATGTTCGGCGAGTCGTCGATGAACAGCGGTGCCTCGGCCACCTCGCTCATGCGCCGCGCCAGGCGCGTCCAGTCCTCGTCGTTCATCGAGCCCGACCGCATCGCGTGCAGCGCGACCCGCGCCTCGGCGGACAGCAGGCGCATGGTGATCTCGTTGCGTCCCATTTCCAGGCTGAACACCACGGTCGCCAGCTGGTGCTTGATCGCCGCCGCCCGCGCCAGGTCCAAGGCCAGGGTCGATTTCCCGATGGCGGGACGAGCCGCGATGATGACCATCTGACCGGGGTGCAGGCCGTTGGTGAGAGCGTCGAGGTCGGTGAAGCCGGTCGGGACGCCGACCATCTGGCCGCCGCGGCTGCCGATCGCCTCGATCTCGTCGAGGGCGCCCGGCATGATGTCGCTCAGCGGCGCGTAGTCCTCGCCGGTGCGCTTGTCGGCGACCGCGTAGACCTCGGCCTGGGCGCGGTCGAGCAGGTCGTCGGCGTCGGCGCCGTCGGTGCTGTAGCCGAGCTGGGCGATGCGGGTGCCGACCTCGACCAGCCGCCGCAGGATGGCCTTCTCCTCGACGATCTTCGCGTAGTAGCCGGCGTTGGCGGCCGTCGGAACCGAGGCGACCAGGGTGTGGAGGTAGGGCGCGTCGCCGATGCGGCTCAGCTCGCCGCGCTTGAGCAGCTCGTCCTTGATGGTGATCGCGTCGACCGGGTCGCCGCGGCCGTACAGGTCGAGGACGCGCTCGTACACCATCTGGTGCGCGGGGCGGTAGAAGTCGCGGGCCGAGAGCAGCTCGATGACCTCGGCGATGGCGGTCTGGGAGATGAGCATGCTGCCCAGGACGCACTGCTCCGCGGCCAGGTCATGCGGTGGCGTGCGCTCGAACTCGCTCTCGTGGGACGACATCTCGGTGACGCTCACATCCGCACCCCCTGTCGTCTCAGCCGCTCACACCTTCCACATCTATCTCACTGCTCCGACAGTTTGGGGGTTGGCTCTGTCATACGCAAAGGCGGCTGTGGAGCCCGTTGTGGACGGCCTGTGCATACACGCCGGGACGGCTGTGCACAGTGCCTGTGGACAGCCTGTGGATTACTCGGCGACCTCCCCCTGTAGACCCTTCCACCTGCGAAAACACCGTCCACCGCCTGTGGGTTGAAGAAAGCTCGGGCGCCGGTCATCCACAGGTCACCCACAGCACCGGGTAAGCGACAACGGTCGTTTGTGGTTTACGGTGGCGAATCATGGCATTTCGGCACCCGCACGACCCGGAGATCCTCCGCCTCGCGCTCCCGGCGTTCGGGGCGCTGGTGGCCGAGCCGCTGTTCCTGCTCACGGACTCGGCGATCGTGGGCCATCTCGGCACGGTCCCGCTCGGTGCGCTCGGTGTGGCCGGGCAGGTCCTCGCGACGTTCGTGAGCCTGTGCGTCTTCCTCGCGTACGGCACCACGGCGTCGGTGGCGCGCCAGATCGGGGCCGGCAATCTGCGCGAGGCGATCCGTCAGGGTGTCGACGGCATCTGGCTCGCCGCGATCATCGGCGGCCTGATCATCGCGGTCGGCTGGCCGCTGACGCCCACACTCGTCGACGCCTTCGGCGCGTCCGCCGCGGTGACGCCGCAGGCACAGACCTACCTCCACATCAGCCTCTTCGGCGCGCCCGGAATGCTGATCGTGCTGGCCGGTACCGGCGTACTGCGCGGGATGCAGGACACCAAGACGCCGCTGTACGTCTCCATCGGGATGTTCACGGCTAACGGCCTGCTCGGCGCGCTGTTCGTCCTCGGTTTCGGCTGGGGCGTCGCCGGATCCGCCTGGGGGACCGTGCTCGCCCAGACCGGCGGGGCCGTCCTGTACGCCGCCGCGGTCGCACGAGGCGCACGGCGGCACGGCGCACCGCTACGGCCGGACGCCAAGGGCCTGCGGGCGTCGGCGAGCGCCGGTTTCAACCTCATGATCCGTACGCTGAGCCTGCGGGTCGTGCTGGTCATCGGCACCGCGGTGGCGGCGCGGATGGGCGACGCGCAGATCGCCGCGCACCAGATCGCCTCCAACGTCTGGAACCTGCTGGCGTTCGCGCTCGACGCCATCGCGATCGCCGGGCAGGCCATCACCGGCCGGTATCTCGGCGCCGGTGACATCGCCGGCACCCGTACGGCGACGCGGCGCATGATCCAGTGGGGCATCGCGTGCGGCGTGGTGTTCGGCCTGCTCGTGCTGGTCGCGCGGCCGTGGCTGCCGGCCGTGTTCAGCGCCGATCCGTCCGTACGGTCACAGCTGCTGGCCGCGCTCCTCGTGGTCGCGCTGCTGGAGCCGATCGCCGGGGTGGTGTTCGTGCTGGACGGCGTGCTCATCGGCGCGGGCGACCAGGCGTACCTGGCGATCGTCGGGGTCATCCAGACGCTGGCGTTCCTGCCCGCCGCCTGGCTCGTGCACGCCTATGGGGGCGGGCTCGTGGCGTTGTGGCTCGCGATCGGCGTGTGGATGGCCGCACGCCTGGTCACGCTCGGCCTGCGGGCGCGCGACGACGCGTGGCTGGTCACCGGGGCCGTACGCTGAGCTGGGCGCGCATGCCGTCGAGCATGCGCTGCAGGCCGTACTCGAACAGCGTGTCCCGGTCGAGCGCCGCCCGGCCGCCGGCCAGCATGATCGGAAAGTCTCCGAGGTCCTGCGGCTCGTCGTCCTCGCGGTCGGCGTCGAACTGCTCGTCCATGACGAAACCGCTCACGTAGTGCCCCAGGACGAGGACGGCGCGGATCGCGTCCTGCGGAGTGAACCCGGCCGCGACGAGCACGCCGAGCGTACGTTCGATGCGCGGCCGGCTGTCGGCGGTGGGCCGGTTTCCGGCCGTCAGCCGCGCGCCGTCGCGCTGGGCCAGCATCGAACGACGCCGCATCCGCATGCCCTCGGCGAGCCATTCGTCCCATGACTGGCCGGGCGCGGGGCCGTCGGTGCCGCTCTCGGCGCGCTCGTTCACCAGGGCGACGAGATGGTCGAGCAGGTCCTTCTTGCTGGAGAAGTGCCAGTACAGCGCCGGTGCCTGGACGCCGAGCTCCTTGGCCAGGCGCCGTAGCGAGAGCCCGTCGAGGCCGACCTCGTCGATGATCCTCAGCGCGGTGTCCAGCACGGTCTCGCGGTCGAGAGCCATCGTCACCTCCTTGGCTTGACAACTTAACACTGTTCAATGCAGCCTTAACAGCGTTAAGTCCTTAACAGCGTTAAGGGGAGTGTGGCATGTACGAGGTGGTCATCTCAGGAGCCGGACCGGTCGGCCTGTTCCTCGCCTGCGAGCTGGGGTCGTACGGGATCCGCACGCTCGTGGTCGAGCGCCGGGAGACGATCGATCCGACGCTCAAGGCGGGTGCCGTCAGCGGCCGGGGCGCGGACATCCTCACCCGCCGCGATGTGGTCTCGCTGCTCGGCGACCTGCCGAGCATCGCGGACCTGATGGGCGGGCGGAAGCCCGGCGGGTCCAGCCTGCAGGCCGCGGCGGGCGGTCGTCCGACGGGACATTTCGCCGGCCTGTGGGTACTGCGGGGCGGCTCGGCGCCGGCGTCGTTGGTGATGGCGCCGCAGCAGCGCATCGAGGAGGCGCTGGAGAAGCGTGCTCTGTCGCTCGGTGTCGCCATCCGGCGCGGACACTCGTTCACCGGGCTGGACCGAGACGATGCGGGCGTGACCGTTTCCCTCTCAGGCCCGGACGGTCCGTACGAGGTGCGTACCGGCTGGGTGATCGGCTGCGACGGGGGCCGGAGCCCGGTCCGGAAGGCGGCGGGTTTCGCGTTCCCGGGCCTTGACGGTGTGACGACCGGGCACCAGGCGCTGGCCGACTTCGACGATCCGGACTTCTTTCCCATGGGCTGGCATCGGGTGCCGCACGGTCTCATGGTGCGCGGGCCTCATCCGCAGCGAGTGCTGACGCTGGAGTTCGACGGGCCGCCCGCTTCGCGCGCGGTCTCCCAGGCCGAGCTTCAGGAGTCGGTGCGGCGCGTGTCGGGGACGTCCGTGACGATCACGGCGGTGCACTCGGTGACGCGGTTCACGGACAACACGCGGCAGGCACCGTCCTATCGCGCGGGCCGGGTCCTGCTGGCGGGCGACGCGGCGCACGTGCACCCGCCGCTCGGCGGGCAGGGGCTGCACCTCGGCCTCGGCGACGCGGTGAACCTGGGGTGGAAGCTGGCGGCCACCGTACGGGGGTGGGCGCCCGCCGGCCTGCTCGACACGTACTCGTCCGAGCGCCATCCGGTGGCGGAACGGGTGCTGCACAACACGCGGGCGCAGGTGGCGCTGATGCGGCCCGGCCCCGGCGTGGACGCGCTGCGGGACATCTTCACGATGCTCGCCGAGACACCTGAGGCGAACCGGCTGCTGACGGACCTCATGGGCGAGCTCGACATTCGGTACGGGGCGTCGGGGGACCACCCGCTGGCCGGTCTGTACTGTCCGGATTTGGAGCTGAAGACCGCTTCGGGGCCGACGCGCGTCGCCGACCTCTCTCTCGCGGGACGTCCTCTGCTGCTGGACCTCGCCGACCGCGCGGAGGTGCGCGATGCCGTACGGCCCTGGGCGGAGCGCGTCGACATGGTGACCGGCGCCACGGAGGAGACCGACACGCTGCTCTTGCGGCCGGACGGTCATGTCGCATGGGCGGGGGAGGATGTCGGTGAGCTGCGGAATGCTCTCCGCGGGTGGTTCGGCGAGCCATCGTCGTCCGATGGTCTTGGCGAGTAGACGAGCCGATTTTTATGGTGCCGGGACGGCTGGTGATCGGGCTGCGGGTCTCGTGCGGCCCGGCTGTGCGGGCTCTTCGACGCCGGGCCTGGCCCTGATTTCAGACAGTGGGAATGTCGGTGCCGTGCGAGATGCTGTTTGTGTCGGAGGTGTGGGGATGCTCGGACCGCGTCGCCCGCCAGGAGCATTGGGGCGGACGACCGAACTCGCGGGTCCCCGGTCGAGCTGGCATTTGATCTTGTCCGCTCCAGGTCCGGTGGACGGCCGGTCCTGTGGACGACGGGGGCGAGACACGCTTCATCTGTCTCTCAAAGCCACTCGAATGTCGGTGGATCACGCTAGACTTCGAACATGTGTTCTACTCATGGCGAGCGGCTTGCCAGCCTCACCCGGGCGATCGACGATCTCGCAGCCGAGGGCCTGGGTGGTCTTCCACCCGAAGCCTGGGCTGAACGGGTGGCCGGCATCTGGGCTCTCGTCGAAGGACTCGACCCCGACGTCGCCCGGCGACGCGCCCGCTACATGACCATCGAGACCTGATCGAGCGATGCCTCAGTGTTCGACGGCCCGGTACCGGCGGTGCAACAGGGGAGCACGTCGAGGGACTCCCGACGTGCCGCCACCGCCACCCGGGCCGTCAGCACTCGGCGACTCCACACCGCCGATGCGACGGAGAAACGCGTTGAATCCCCGACGCGTCTCCATCACCGCCCAGGCCGTCAGCACGGGTGTCTCGATACCGCCGGCTCGACAAAGAACACGTTGAAAATCCCCTGACGCACCGCCCGCGCCATTTGAGCCGTCGAGGTCTCATGGCCCATCGCCGCCGGGGCCCAGGCGAACTTCGTCGGATTCCCCTGAAGCGCCTCCACCGCCGCCCAAGCCATCAGCGCTCGGCAATCCACCACCCGCAGAGCGGCAGAAGCCACGCCCAAGATCCGAACGGGTCGCCCTCGCCACCCTGCCCGTCAGCCCTCACCACCGAACACCGGCGATACGGCAGGAGAGCACGCTGCGGTTTCCCCGCCGTATCCATGACCGCCACCCGAGCCGCCGCAGTGGCGATCGGTGACACCAGTGCAACAGCCGGGAATCCCGGACGTCGCCACTGCCGGCCAGGCGTCAGTGCTCAGTGGTCCGACGCCGATCACGTCGGCGAGCGTCTACCACCGCTACCCCCACCTGTCAGCGCTTCGCTGCCCCGTCGCCGTCTCGGCGACACGAGAACGCGTCGGCGATCCCCTCGTGCAGCGCCGCCGCATACCCTCGGCCGTCGGCGGTTGGTGGTCGGGCCACGCGGATTTCGTGGCGCGTCGGCCTCGTCGGCTGAGGGGTCAGTGCTTGGCGGTTCGGTGGCGGCGGTGCGACAGGAGAACATGTTGCGGGTCATCTGACATGTCCTCGTCGCCGCTCGGGTCGTCGGCGTCCTGGCCGATGATGCGTGAGACCTCTCTACGGAGTCGGGGGAGACGCCGGTACAGGACGTCGCCGGGGCAGTCGGTGCTGTTGTAGTCGCGGTGGCCGACGATCGCGGTGGTGGGGTTCAGGTTGTGGGCCATGCACAGCCAGGCGCAGACTTCGACCAGTGATCTCCACAGTCGGGCGGGCACCTCTTCGCTGATGTAGGTGCCTTCGTTCTCGATGCCCAACGTGTGGCGGTTGTGGTGCAGGGACTGCGCCCCGACCACCAGGCCGTTGCGGGCGATGGCCTGCAGGCTGCCCGCGCGGCCCTCCATGACCAGGCCGCCTCGGCTGATCGTCAGTTGCTCGCCGATGTCGTCCCAATGACGGCCGTCCATGTGAAATCGCTGGATCTGCCGTGACAGCGCGAACGCGTGCGCCCGGGACGTGTCGCTCGTGTTGGGTGAGGCGGTGTGGTGGACGATGATGTGATCGGGCGGCCGATCGATCAGCCGGGGCGGCCGGCGAGGCGAGTCGGCGCCCCACTCTCTGCGCGTGTAGACCTTCGGTCCACTAGCGGCGTTGGCCTGCATGGCACCTCCGGCAAGCATCACATCCGCGGCGGCGATTCCGATCGCCGTACGCAGAAGATTTCGGCGAAGTATCCCCTCTGCGCCGGTCACACATCACCCCCCGCTCCGCGACTGATCGCCAGCGTAGCCAGACGATCACAGAAAGCGAGAACGTTAGATTCGGGCGTTTCACGTGGAACGACGGATCAACTAGCACAAGGGGGATCAGTCAGACCTGTGCATAGCCGCAAGGAACCGGCGGCCCACGCCGGCAGATGAGGACGGAGCAGTAGCCCATAGACCAAGGGTTCCGCACCACACAGCCCCCGTCGAGAGCGCCCGACGGAACTGTGGATAACCCGATCGTCTCCTGTGGACAACGTCGGATGGACGTGACTCAGGAGCGTCCTCCGCCGAGGCGGGCGGCCCCCTCGGAAGAGCACGCCTCGACGCAGGCTCTCATGCGGCGCCCTCGGGACACGCGGTGCGCGCACGTGGTCTGAGCGCCGCCGACACCCTGCCCACGACGCCCTCGCATGGAGCGCCCAGACTGAGGTGCCAGGGCGGCGAGGCGGACGACCGCGTCGCAGCCCTTCAGCGCGGCACCGACCGCCTTCTCGTCGGTGGCGTCGGCGGGGGGCCGCGTCAAGTCCGTTGCGTTCGCCACTGCGGCATTGCCGACGCAGCTCGTTCCCGGCACTGCCTTGGCCGGTGGTCTCCTGACCTCACCGGCTTGCCACGCTGCCCGCGGCGGTGAGCGGCGCCGTCAAGGAGCACATATCGAAAGGGCCGGGTCCCGACAGGACCCGGCCCTTCCAACACAATGCTGACTACCCGCCGACGACCTCAAGTGCGATCTTCGCGCTTACCTCCGGGTGGAGGCGGACGGCGACGTTGTGGGCGCCGACCGTCTTGATCGGGTTGGTCACCTCGATGCGACGCTTGTCCAACTGCGGGCCGCCGGCCGCCTTCACCGCGCCGGCGATGTCGGCCGGGGTCACGGCGCCGAACAGGCGACCGCTCTCACCCGCGCGCGTGCGCAGGCGGACCTTCAGGCGTTCGAGGTCGCCGCGGATGGACTCGGCCTGCTCGATGCTGGCGATCTCGCGAGCGCTGCGAGCCTTGCGGATCGAGTCGATCTGCTTCTCCGCGCCGCGGGTCCACAGCATCGCGAAGCCGCGCGGGATCAGGTAGTTACGGCCGTAGCCGTCCTTGACATCGACGACCTCGCCCGGAGCGCCGAGGCCGGAGACCTGCTGAGTCAGGATGAGCTTCATGATCAGTGTCTCCCTTCTCAGCGAGCCGTGCTGGTGTAGGGCAGCAGCGCCATCTCGCGGGCGTTCTTGATCGCGGTGGCGACGTCGCGCTGGTGCTGGGTGCAGTTGCCTGTCACCCGGCGGGCGCGGATCTTGCCGCGGTCGGAGATGAACTTGCGCAGCAGCGCAGTGTCCTTGTAGTCGACGTAGGAGAGTTTCTCCTGGCAGAACAGGCAAACCTTCTTCTTGGGCTTGCGTGGTGCCGGTTTCGCCATCGTGGTGCTCCTCCTGAGAGAGCCCCGCTCACGCGGGAATGGTCGGTTGGATGATGAGGGATGGGGCTAGAACGGCGGGTCGTCGGAGAATCCGCCGCCTCCGCCGCCGCCACCCGTGGCCCACGGGTCGTCCGCAGGCTGGTTACCGCCGCCGCCGCCGAAGCCGCCGCCTTGGTTGCCGCCTCCGCCGCCCTGGTTGCCGCCGCCGAAGCCGCCGCCACCCTGGCCGCCGCCTCCGCCGCCACCGAAGCCGCCACCCTGCCGCTGAGTCTTGTTGACCTTGGCGGTGGCGCTCTTCAGGGACGGACCGACGTCGTCGGCCTCGATCTCGTAGACGGTGCGCTTCTCACCCTCGCGGGTCTCGTACGACCGCTGCTTGAGCCGGCCCTGGACGATGACCCGCATGCCGCGCTGAAGGCTCTCGGCGCAGTTTTCCGCCGCCTGCCGCCAGACGTTGCAGGTGAGGAAGAGCGACTCGCCGTCCTTCCACTCACCGGACTGCTGGTCGCGGAATCGGGGCGTGGACGCGACCCGGAACGTGGCGACCGCCTGCCCGTTGGGGGTGAAGCGGAGTTCCGGGTCGTTGACCAGGTTGCCAACGATCGTGATCTGGGTGTCGCCTGCTGCCATGAGGCTCTCCAGCTACAGATTCGGGTGACGTGTAAAGCGAAGGCTCAGTGGGCCTCGGGCCGGATGACCTTCGTGCGCAGGATGGTGTCCTGAAGGTTCAGCTGCCGGTCGAGCTCCTTGACCGTGGCAGGGGTCGCCGTCAGGTCGATCACCGCGTAGACGCCTTCGGACTTCTTCTCGATCTCGTACGACAGGCGCCGACGGCCCCAGACGTCGACCTTCTCCACGCTGCCGCCGTCGGTCTTGACGACGTTGAGGAACTGGTCGAGTGACGGTGCGACGGTGCGGTCTTCGGTGCTGGGGTCGAGGATGACCATGAGTTCGTAACGACGCATGCGAGTCCCAACCTCCTTTGGACTGGTGCGGTCACGGTCTCTCCGTGACAGGAGGGCCTTGCGTCTCGTCGCGGATCGGCTCCGCGCGATCGACACAGGTTACCAACAACCAGCTGCTCAATCGCCCGCTCTCCGGCGATCGAGCTCGGTCATGATGTCGGCCATCCGCGACCGCATGCGCGCGGTCTGGGTGGTCAGCAGGGACAGCTCATCGATCAGCTCGACGTCGTCGACGGCCATCAGCTCGCGGGTCATCATCGCAGCCTCCATTCGAAATCGTGTTCGACATTATCGCGAGGGTCCGACAGAACCGAGACGGGATCCGAGCTGCTTGACCAGGCGTCTCGCAGGGAAGTACGGAAAGAGGGGGTGTACACGCAAATGCGATCGGTCCTCGCACGGCATCGGAACCGCAGGGCGCACGGACGGGAGACCTCCCTCGCCGCGATCACCCTCGCCGGCGGTCTGGTCGCGTTCGTCGCCGGCATCATCTCCCCCGCGCACCTCGTCGCGGTCTGCGTGGGCATCGCGGCCGTCCTGTTCGGCCTGTACTCCCAGCTCGTCTCCGCCACCACGAGGGAGCGCTGGGTGAACGTCATCGGCATCGGGCTGGCCTTCGTCGGGCTCGGGCTGGGCTTCTCGCACGGCGGCTTCACGATCTGACGCGCGGGCCGCCGCCTGCGCGTAGGCTCGACGCCATGGTGCGTATCGGAGCCCACGTCGACCAGACCGACCCCCTCGCCGCGGCCGCCGCGAAGAAGGCCGAGGTCGCGCAGTTCTTCCTCGGCGACCCTCAGGGGTGGAAGGCTCCCGTGTTGCCGGAGAAACACGAGGAGATCCGCGACTCGGGCGTCGACATCTACGTGCACTCGCCGTACGTCGTCAACGTGGCGACCTCCAACAACCGCATCCGCATCCCGAGCCGCAAGATCCTCACCCAGCAGCTCGAGGGCGCGGCGAAGATCGGCGCCAAGGGCCTGATCGTGCACGGCGGGCACGTGCTGAAGAACGACGACCCGCAGCTCGGCTTCGACAACTGGCGCAAGGTCTTCGAGCGGATGGAGACCCCGACCGCGGTCCCGGTGCTCATCGAGAACACCGCGGGCGGCGACAACGCCATGGCCCGCATGCTGGAGCGCATCGCCCGGCTGTGGGACGCCCTGGACGGCTTCGACGTCGGGTTCTGCCTGGACACCTGCCACGCGCACGCCGCGGGCGAGGACCTCACCGACATCGTCGACCGGGTGAAGGCCGTCACCGGCCGCATCGACCTGGTCCACTGCAACGACAGCCGCGACGCCTTCGGCTCCGGCGCCGACCGGCACGCGAACCTCGGCGACGGCAAGATCGACCCCGAGCTGATCCTCAAGGTCGTACGCGACGCGGGCGCGCCGGTCGTCGTCGAGACCCCCGGCGACGGGCAGGCCGCCGACATCGCCTGGCTGCGCGACAACCTCTAAGCCTCGGGCAGGAGCACGGCCATGGAGGTCGGGGTCTTCCGCCAGTAGGCGATGGCCGCCTCGAAGATCTCCAGGAGCGTGCCGTGGACCGACGGGTCGGCGTCCGCCAGGTCCTGCCAGTGGTCGTACACCACGAGGTAACCGGACGCCGTCGGCGCCCACGACAGGTCGTTCAGGCAGTCCTGCAGCGCGTCCCAGTTGTGCCCGAAGTACGAGGGCAGCGAGAACTCCACGGCGCAGCGGTCGAGCAGGGTCCGCTTGTCGCGCAGGCCGGTGCCGTCGAGCCAGAAGACGCGCCAGCCCTCACGCTCGGCCTCGGTGACGCCGCGCGCCGCCTCCCGATGGGAGGTCGCCCACCGGTGGACACCGGGCTCCAGCCGTCCGGTCAGGAGTTCCTCGATCATTCGGTCACCCACTCAGCAGGCTATCCCGCCCACTTGCCGGACGTGAACAGCGCGATCTCTGAAACCAGCAGCGGCACGAAGAGCAGGACCGTCACGATGTACGCGGGACGGCGGAACGAGCCGATCGCCAGCCAGACCGGCCACCACAACAAGGTGGCCCGGCCGATGGACAGGTAGAACGCCGAGGTGAGCAGCGAGGCCAGCGGCAGGCCGACATAGACGGCCTCCGCCCATCGCCGGCGCACGAGCAGCCAGAGGGTCAGCGCGACCCCGACCACCGCCGCGACGAGCTCCACCCGGAACGCCCCGGTGAACTCATTGTGCACCCCGAACGCCGCGTCCCACGTCGTATGGAACGCCTCCCACGGCCAGGCGAGCGATCGCCCCCAGCCCTCCTGCTGCGCGTGCTGCCAGGCCAGCCAGTCCCCCGTACGCCGCCACTGGTAGACCGTGTAGGCGAACACGGGCGCGAACGGCGCCAGCAGGCACGGCGCCACGCGCCAGCGCCGGTCGGCCACCAGGAACTCCACGATGAGCGCCACGGCCAGGAAGATCCCGGTGACCCGTACGCAGGCCGCGCCCATCGCGCAGAGCACCGCCGGCTCCCAGCGGCGCTGCCGGGCCAGCAGCCAGGCGGGCAGCGCGAACGCCAGGAACAGCGTCTCCGAGTACCCCGCGAACAGGAACACCGCGTACGGGCTGAGCAGCAGCGCGAGCACGGCCTTCGGGCCGGTGCCGGCGCCGCCGAGGCGCGCCAGCGCGGCCATCGCCACCGTCCCGGCCACGAGGCTGATCAGCAGCGCCGACAGCTCCCAGCTCGGTATCACGATGTGGATTGTGCGGATCAGCATCGGCAGGCCGGGGAAGAACGCGGGCAGCCCGGCGTCCTGCGGCTGAGCCGGGTCGCCCCGGTAGCCGTACTTGGCGATCTCGATGAACAGGTCGACGTCCCACTGCGTCCATCGCTCCAGGAAGGAGTCCTTGAAGTCCCCGTACGACCAGAACGCCGCGATGGTCACCGAGGTGACGAGGACGCCCAGGCGGGTGCCGAACCACGCGCCGAGGGCCGGCCGGTCGACCCCCTCGAGCAGCCTCGCAGGAGTCGCCACTCAGGCTGCCTGGGGTGCCGTACGCCGCCTCAGGAGCACGAATCGGTCGTCGGCGCCGTCCAGCACGCCTCCCGCCGGGTCGTCCACCCCGTCTCCGCGGACGACGTCGAGCCGTGGGACGAGGATGTCGACCACGACGAGCGCGGCCAGCAGCAGCACGGTCAGGAACCGCGCGAGCAGCGCGATGTAGTACACGTTGTCGTTGATCCCGCCGGCCGGAGCGTGCCCGGAGAAGACCGCCGACAGCGTGTCCGACAGGCCCATGCCGGGTTGCTGCAGCGAACCCGCCAGGAGATACCACCAGATGCCGAAGAAGTAGACGATCTCTCCGGCCTGCCACAGCAGGTACGCCGGGAGCTTCGGCCGGGCGAGCGCGATCACCGGAAGCAGCCACAGGATGTACTGCGGCGACCAGACCTTGTTGGTGAGCAGGAACGCCGCGAGGACGAGGAAGAGCACCTGTGGCAGCCGGGGACGCCGGGGCGCGAGGAGGACGAGCAGGGCGATGCCCAGGGCCAGCACCGCGAAGCCGGTCTCGCCCATGAGGTTGAGCGTCGGCACGTCGTCCACCGACGACAGGCCCTTGCGCCCGGCCATGAAGAAGATCGAGCCCCAGTCGACCGGCCGCTCTTGGTTGAAGGTGTAGAAACGGCTCCAGCTGTGGAAGGCCAGCAGCATGATCGGCACGTTCACGACCAGCCACGCGACCACGGCGGTGCCGAGGAGCCGCCCGAACTCCCGTAGCCGTCCGGCCCGCAGGCAGAGCAGGAACAGCGGGCCGAGGAACAGCAGCGGATAGAACTTCGCGGCCACCCCGAGCCCGAGCAGCACCCCGGCCAGGCCGTGGTGGCGGCGCGCCCAGGCGGCGACCGCGAGAGCGGACAGCGCGACGGCGAGCAGGTCCCAGTTGATGTACGCCGACAGCAGCAGGGCGGGCGAGGCCGCGACGAGCAGGCCGGTCCGCAGGCCGTGCCGGCCCGAGGCGTACGCGACGGCGACGACGGTGACCACGGCGCAGAGCATCAGCGCCACGCACGTGAGGTCGTAGAACCACATGCCGCGCGACACGGCGTCCGAACCGCCGAACCAGCGCGACACCACCGCCACGACGTGCATGAAGCCGCCGGTCAGGACCGGGTATTCGACCGGCTCGGGGATCTTGTCGAGGTACGGGATCTTGCCGTCGGCGAGCCCGCGCCCGAAGTAGAGCGGATAGACGTCGGTGTAACAGGCGTTGCGGACCGTGGGCACGAAGTCGAACCCGGCCCCGCGGCACGGAAGCTTCTGGATATAGCCGAGGACCGAGACGACGACGGTCGTGGCGAACAGGGCCGGGACAAGATGCCACGGGCCGGTGCGCACGTCGGCGGGGGGGGGGGGGGGGGGGGGGCCGGCGCCCCCCCCCCCCCCCCGCCGGGGCCCCCCAGGGCCCACTCCCAAACAGGCCGACGGGGGGTGGGGGGGGGGGCGGGGGGGATATAGCCCCGGGGGCCCCCCCCCCCCCCCCCCCCCCCCCCCCCCCCCCCCCCCCCCCCCCCCCCCCCACACCCCCCCCCCCCCCCCCCACGCCGCCCCCCCCCCCCCCCCCCCCTCTTCTGAATACCCCCGCGCCCCCCCCCCCGGCGGGTGGGGGCCACCGGGCCGGGCACACCCCCCCCGGGGCGGGGGCCCCGGGGGGGGGGGCGGGTGGGGCTTGCCCCCCCCCCGCCCCCGCCGATCAGTTGGGGTTCTCCCATGACGCCAGAACGCTACTCGTCGATCGGTCTGGCGGCGTGCTCCTGGACGTCATTGCCGCCCTTGCCACCCCCACTGCCACCGCCGGGCGGCGTCGACTGGCAGCCGAACGGCGGCTGACACGTCGGCTGCGTCGGCGGCGTCGAATTCTGACACTGGGACCGATGCGGGTGAAGGGTGCAGTCCGGCGTCCCGTCGTCCTGACCCGGCTTGCAGTGGTCTCTCATCGGGTTCTGGTCCGGCCGGCACGTCGGCGTCTCCGTCGGCGTCGGGGTCGGGGTCGGGGTCGGCCTCGCTGTGGCGTACCGCTCGGGGTTCCCGACGTTGGCAGCCGGCGGGAACGTCGTGACGGGTTTGCCCTGCAGCGCGCTGCTCATGTAGTCGTGCCAGATCTGGGCCGGGTTGTTACCACCGTTGACCCTGGCCAGGCCACCGACGTTCGTCATGGACACGTACCGGCCCGCGTGTTTGTTCTTTCCCTTGGTGACCGGATCGTCATAACGCCACATTCCGACCGACGTCACGAGCTGGTTGGGTGTGAACCCGTTGAACCAGGCCGCCTTGTTCGCGTTGGTGGTACCCGTCTTGCCCGCGACCTCCCGGCCGGGCAGCGCGGCACGGATACCGGTACCCGGGGACCTGACGACGGCCTGCATCGCGTACTGCACGTCATGCGCGACGTCCGAGTCGAAGGCCCGGTGTTTTTCGACGTTCTTCCACCGCGACTGCTGGTACGGGTGGAAGTTGGCGTCGAGCACCTTGCGGATCGTGTGCGGACGGATGTACTCCCCGTCGTTGGCGATCGTGGCATAGCCGGTCGCCTGGTCCAGCGGGCTCATCGAGGACTGGCCCAGGAAGAAACCCGACTGGCCGACGTGCGGCTTCATCGCGTCTTCCGGCAGCCCGGCCTTCGTGGCCAGGGACAGCACGTTGTCCGATCCGGCCTTGAAGCCGAGTGGGACGTAGACCGTGTTGTACGACATCTGGGTGGCCGTGACGAGGTTCACCACCGGCTGGACGGGGTTGCCCTCGTCGTTGTGCACTTCGAACGCGCCCGGATCACCGGCGTGCACCCGGTCGCCCTTGGTGTCGAAGTAGGCCGGCGCGCTGGCGTCGAACTGACTCTTCAGGCCGATGTCCTGCGTCAGCGCGGTGGCGAGCACGTACGGCTTGAAGCCCGAACCGACCTGGGCCGTGGCGTAGAAGGCGTCGTCGACGAACCGTTTCAGATAATCCTTACCGCCGTACGCCGCCTCGATCTCCCCGTTCTTCGGATTGATCGAGACCAGCCCGACACGGGTGTCCTTCGGCATGCCGGTGGACTGGAGGTTGTGCTCGACCGCGACCTTCGCCTTCTCCTGAAGGTTCTTGTCCCACGTCGTGTAGATCTTCAGACCCTTGGTCTGGAGGTCCTGGTCAGAGAACTTCATGTTGTGCATGGCGTTCTTGACCCGCTGGATCAAGTAGCCCTTCTGCCCCGCGAACGTGGCGCCGCCCGAGTTCTTCACCGTCATCGTCGGATGGTCCCGGTACTTCGCCAGGTCGGCGTCGGACAGCTTGCCCATCTTGTTCATGCCGTCGAGGACGAAGTTGTAGCGCGCGATGGCGTCGAGGTGCTTCTGACCGGTACTGCGAGGGTCGTAGTACGAGGTCCCGGAGCCGTCGTCCGGCTCCTTGATCGAGGCCGCGAGCACCGCCGCCTGCTGCACGGTCAGGTCCTTGGCGTGCACCTTGTAGTAGGCCTCGGCGGCGGCGTCGATGCCGTTCGCCCCACGGCCGAAGAAGATCGTGTTCAGGTAGTTCTGCAGGATCGTGTCTTTGTCCTGCTGCTTGCCGACCTTCACCGAGATGAAGATCTCCTTGAACTTCCGGGTGAACGTCCGCTGCTGGTTGAGGTAGGCGTTCTTGACGTACTGCTGGGTGATGGTCGATCCACCCTGCGTGTCGCCCCCGGAGAGGTTGTTGAACACGGCCCGGGCGATGCCCGTCGGAGAGATGGCCGACTCGCTGTAGAACTTGCGGTCCTCGGCGGCGAGCGCGGCGTCGCGCATGGCCGGCGAGATCTCGTTCAGCTTGACGATCTGTCGCGATGAGCCGATCTTGCCCATGACGGTCTTGCCGTCGCTGTAGTAGATCGTCGAACCCTGGACCGTGGCGTCGGCGTTGACCTGGGGGACCTTGACCATCGCGTAGGCGACCCCGACCATGCAGATGGAGGCGAGAGTACCGACGCCCATCACCGCGAGCACGATCTTCCAGGAGGGGACGAACCGTCTCCATCCGACCTTCTGCGGCGCCTTGCCCCGCGTGCCGCGGCGACCGCCATCACCGCCACTGCCACTACCACTGGCACGGCGTCGGCCCGGTCCACCGGGTCCGCCAGGCCCACCGGGTCCACCAGGACGGCCGGGGCCGCCCGGACCCCCAGGGCCTCCGGGCCCGCCTGGGCGGCGCGGCGGACCGGGTGGTCGATTGGGAGGACCGCCGTAACGCTCAAGACCGCCCTGCGGAGAACCGCTGGGCAGCGACGGCAGGTCAGACCGGCCGACCGGCGTCTGCGGCCGGGTCGGCGGGGTGGGCCTCTCATGTCCCCGTGGCCCGTACTCTGGCCCGTTATCGCTTCCGTAACTCACGCGACCTCGTTCACTGGGGTACGGCGTTCAATCCGTCCGACAGTACTGGGGCGGACGAGTGAGCGAGACCGCCTGTGGAGGTTTCCACAGCTAAGCCACAGCTACGTGCGTGCGGTTCTGCCCTCGTCGGGGGCAGTCTCCCCATGTCCTAGTACGTACGAGCGTGTCAAGTGGTTCCAGCCGCAACTTTGACACACTTCGACCACGTACGCCCGGAACTCACCGAATTCCCGGGCCATCTCCTGGAGCTCCCGGGTGGCCTTCACACGGCCGGCGTAGCGGCCGAGCTGGTCACCGTAGACGTACGTGACGTGCGTGAGGCGTTCTTTCTGGCACACCGGGCAGGCGTTGTCCGTGGGCTCACCGTGGTATTTCGCCGCCCGCAGGAGGTACGGGTGCGCGTCGCATGCGTCATCTACGGTCAGCCCGCCGGAGAACAGGTCGGCGAGCGTCGCCCGGCGAGCCAGGCCGTAGTCGACGACCATTCGCTGCGACCACATGCCAGCAGACTACGACGCCTCGGGGGCCTCTGGCCTCCCCCTCGTGTGCTGTTCTGACGCGCCACGCCGACGTCACAAGGGTTCGCGCTTGCGGTCGCGAACCGCTCGACGTATCTTTCAGATGTATCGAGTCGATACATTCGAGCGATACATCGAGACGAGTGGTGGAGCGGAGGGTGTCATGAGAAGCAAGGGTGGCGTGCTCGAACTCGCCGTGCTCGGGCTGCTCAATGAGTCCCCGATGCACGGGTATGAGCTGCGCAAGCGGCTCAACACGCTGCTCGGCATGTTCCGCGCGTTCTCCTACGGGTCCTTGTACCCGTGTCTGAAGCAACTGCTCGGGCAGGGGCTGATCACGGAGGACGAGGAAGAGCCCACCGCCGTACGGCCGGCCGCCACTCGTCGATCGAAGATCGTTTACAAGCTCACCGCCGAAGGGAAGGAGCACCTGCAGGAGCTCCTCTCCGAGGCCGGCCCCGCCTCCTGGGAGGACGAGGGCTTCGGAGTGCATTTCGCCTTCTTCGCTCACACCCGCGCCGACGTACGGCTGCGGATCCTCGAAGGCCGGCGCAGCCGCCTCGAGGAACGGCTGGATGGCGTACGTACCGCGCTGGCCCGCACTCGGGAGCGAGTAGACAACTACACGCTCGAGCTGCAGCAGCACGGGCTGGAGTCGGTCGAGCGCGAGGTCCGGTGGCTCAACGAGCTGATCGGGCGCGAGCGCGCACAGCAAGACGAAGAGAACCGCTGAGAGACGCGAGCGCGTCCCGGCATCAAGAGAAAAAGGAGCACCCCGCATGGGTTCAGTGCGCGTCGCCATTGTCGGAGTCGGCAACTGCGCGAGCTCGCTCGTCCAGGGAGTCGAGTACTACAAGGATGCCTCGACCGACCTGCGCGTCCCCGGTCTGATGCACGTTCAGTTCGGCGACTACCACGTCGGTGACGTGGAGTTCGTCGCGGCGTTCGACGTGGACGCCAAGAAGGTCGGCCGCGACCTGTCCGAGGCGATCGTGGCCAGCGAGAACAACACGATCAAGATCTGCGACGTGCCGCCGTCCGGCGTCACCGTCCAGCGCGGCCACACCTTCGACGGTCTCGGCGAGTACTACCGCGAGATCATCCAGGAGTCGGACGAGTCGCCCGTCGACGTCGTCCAGATCCTCAAGGACACCCAGGCCGACGTTCTCGTGTCGTACCTGCCGGTGGGCTCCGAGGCGGCCGACCGCTTCTACGCCCAGTGCTGCCTGGACGCCAAGGTCGCGTTCGTCAACGCCCTGCCGGTCTTCATCGCCAGCGACCCGACGTGGGCCCAGAAGTTCACCGACGCCGGCGTGCCGATCGTCGGGGACGACATCAAGTCCCAGGTCGGCGCGACCATCACACACCGCGTGATGGCCAAGCTGTTCGAGGACCGCGGCGTCGAGCTGCTGCGCACGTACCAGCTCAACTTCGGCGGCAACATGGACTTCATGAACATGCTGGAGCGCAAGCGCCTCCAGTCCAAGAAGATCTCCAAGACCCAGTCGGTCACCTCGCAGATCCCGCACGAGATGGCAAAGGCCGACGTGCACATCGGCCCGTCCGACCACGTGCCGTGGCTCGACGACCGCAAGTGGGCCTACGTCCGCCTCGAGGGCCGTTCCTTCGGCGACACCCCGCTGAACCTGGAGTACAAGCTCGAGGTCTGGGACTCCCCGAACTCCGCCGGCGTCATCATCGACGCCGTGCGCGCCGCGAAGATCGCCAAGGACCGCGGCATCGGCGGCCCGATCCTGTCGGCCAGCTCGTACTTCATGAAGTCGCCGCCGGTCCAGTACAACGACGACGAGGCCCGCCAGGCTGTTGAGGGCTTCATCGCCGGGGACATCGAGCGGTAGCGAGGAGCCACCGCGACCAAGCAAGCCGAGCGGTAAGCAGCTTGACCGTTACGTCCTGAATGACCAGGAGGCCCGTGCGCATCGCGTACGGGCCTCCTGGTGTCTGCGACCTGGGACGACCCGCTTACAATCCCCTTTGACGAGAAGCCGGTCACCTGGGACGACTCCCAGAGCGGCCTCCGTCACCACCGGGAATGCGAGAGGGACACGTGCTCAACCAGAACGGATCGGCCCGGCAGAGGACACCCCCCACGGCGACACGTAGCGCAATGCCCCTTTGACGGTATGTCGTCACGTTGTCACGGGCTTGTCTCGCGATCTGAACGGTTGAGTAACCAGTCCCACTCTTTACCAATCTGAGCTGGACTCTGACCCCGGCTCAGGGTGTTCTCGCACCTTGAGGCGTGCCTGCCCCGGCATGCTTTGACCCCATAGCGTAAGACGGCCGCAAGGCCGGAGGAGGGCGTACATGACTGGTAGAACGACGGGGCTGAGGGCAGCGGCCGCCATCGGCGTGCTCGCTGTCGGCCTTGCCGCCTGTGGCGGCGGGAGCGGCAGTAGCAGCAGCTCAGACGACGGCAAGCCCAAGAAGGGCGGCACGCTCAAGCTCGTCGGCGCCGGCGGCCAGGACAACCTGGACCCGACCAGCGCCTACAGCACCGTGTCGAGCGCCTTCCAGCGGACCTACTCTCGCCAGCTGTTCGCCTACCCCGCTTCCAAGGACGCGAAGGTCGCCAGCACGCCGGTGCCCGACGCGGCGGCCGAGATGCCGACGGCGGACAACGGTGGCATCAGCAAGGACGGTCTGACCTACAAGATCAAGATCCGTCCGGGCATCATGTGGGACTCGCAGCCGCCTCGGCCGATGGTGGCCGGCGACTTCGTGCGGGCCTTCAAGCACATGTGCAACCCGGCCTCCCCGGTCGGCGCGCCGAACTACTACCTGCCCAACATCAAGGGCATGCAGTCCTACTGTGACCCGTTCCTGAAGGACAAGAAGCTCCAGCAGGACCCCAAGGGCATCGAGACCTACGAGAACGGTCACGACATCTCCGGGGTCAAGGCCCTGGACGACGCCACCATCCAGTTCACGCTGACGAAGCCCGCCTCGGACTTCATCAGCCTGCTCGGCATGACGTTCGCGTCGGCCGTGCCGGTGGAGTACTACAAGTACGTGCCGGGCAGCCCGGACCAGTTCCGTCACCTCGTGTCGGCCGGTCCGTACAAGGTGACGCAGTTCAACCCCGGCAAGTCGATCACCTTCGAGAAGAACCCGAACTGGAAGCAGGACACCGACCCCCTGCGCCACCAGTACGTGGACAGCATCGTGTTCACCGAGGGCCAGGAGTCGCCCGAGGGCGTCCAGCAGCAGCTCGAGGGCGGCAGCGCCGACATCTCCGCAGACGTGGCGATGCCGGCTTCCGCGCTCGGCCGGCTGGCGGCCAAGAACGACCCGAACCTCACGGTCAACGGCCCGCCGATCTCCAACCCGTACCTGGTCTTCAACTTCCGGAGCCCGAACGCCAACAAGGCGATGTCGAAGCTCAAGGTGCGTCAGGCGATCGAGTACGCGATCAACAAGGTCGCGCTGGCCCGCGTCTACGGTGGCCCGAAGTACAACACGCCGCTGAACACCATCATCCCGCCGGACAGCATCGGCTACGAGGACTACAACCTCTACCCGACGAACGGCAGCCAGGGTGACCCGGCCAAGTGCAAGTCGCTTCTCTCCGAGGCCGGCTACCCGAACGGCTTCAAGATCAAGGCTGCCTACCGTCAGGCCGGCAACCACCCGGCGATCTTCCAGAGCTACGCGCAGGACCTCAAGGCGTGTGGCATCACCGTCGAGGGTGTGCCGGTTCCCCAGGCCGACTTCTACACGCAGTTCCTGCAGAAGACGGACAACACCACGGCCGGCAAGTGGGACGTCGCCGCGCCGGGCTGGGTGCCGGACTGGTTCGGCAACAACGGCCGCGCCGTCATCTCCCCGCTGTTCGACGGCCGCAACTGGGCCGATGGCACCTCCAACTACGGTGACTACGACAGCCCGGTGACCAACGGTCTGATCGACAAGGCCCTCACGGCCAAGACGGCGGAGGACACCCAGAAGTTCTGGCACGCCGCCGACGTGCAGATCATGAAGGACGCGGCGATCGTGCCCTTCATGGCGCAGAAGACCCCGTGGTACCACTCCTCGCGGGTCAAGGGTGCGGTCTGGCTGCCGATCGCTCAGCAGTTCGACTTCACCAACCTGTGGCTCAGCTCCGGTAGCTGACGTACAACAGCAGGTGGCGGCCGGGCGCGTCGGTGGCGGCGAGCCCGGCCGCACTGCTGCAGGCTCCAGTAATGGAGCTGTACCGTCCATTGGCGGCGATGTCGCAGGCAGAGCCGTTATCAGGTAGACATGCTGTGGCTCTGGCACGAGGCAGCAAGCTTTCGAAGGGGAGGACATGAGCCTTCTCGAGGTCCGAGACCTAAAGGTCTCATTCGACACGTCTGACGGATTGGTACAAGCCGTCCGGGGCGTGTCGTTCGCCGTCGAGCGAGGAAAGACACTGGGCATCGTCGGCGAGTCCGGCTCCGGGAAAAGCGTCTCCACCCAGACGCTCCTCGGTCTTACGGCGGGCGCTCTGATCGATGGGGAGGCCCTGTTCGAGGGGCAGGATCTGCTGGCCATGTCCGACGCGCAACTTCGTCGGGTCCGTGGCAAGGAGATCGCAATGATCTTCCAGGATCCCCTGTCGAGCCTTCACCCCCTGTACAAGGTGGGGAAGCAGATCGCCGAGATGATCCGGCAGCACGAGCCGGACGTCAACAAGGCTCAGGCACGTAAGCGGGCGGTCGAGCTTCTCGGCATGGTCGGGATCCCCGAGCCCGACCAGCGGGTCGACGACTACCCCCACCAGTTCTCCGGCGGTATGCGCCAGCGCGCGATGATCGCGATGGCGCTCTCGCTGAACCCCAAGCTCATCGTCGCGGACGAACCGACCACCGCGCTCGACGCGACCGTCCAGGCCCAGATCCTCGACCTCATGCTGCGGCTGCAGCGCGAGTTCGACACGGCTCTCATCATGATCACGCACGATCTCGGTGTGATCGCCGACCTCGCCGACGACGTGTTGGTGATGTACGGCGGCAAGCCGGTCGAGCACGCCGAGCGGCGCTCGCTCTACTACCGCCCCCACCACCCGTACACCAAGGGCCTGCTGGAGTCGATCCCCGGCTCGACGGGTGCGAAGGAGCGGCTCAAGCCCATCCCCGGGCAGCCGCCCTCCCTGATCAACCTCCCGTCGGGCTGTGCCTTCCACCCGCGCTGCGAGTACGTCATGGACCGCTGTGTTCCGGAAGAACCACAGCTCACCCCCGTCAACGACAATGACGGCTTCCCGGATCTCGGTCACACGTCCGCCTGCTGGCTGCCGCACGAGGCCGCCGGGCTGAGCGCGGACGCGGAGCGCATCCGTCAGGAGGCGGTCGCCGCCGGCCGTTCGGGGGACACCACCATCGTGGACGCCGGGGAGGCGCAGTGAGCCAGGACTCTGACGTCCTCGTCGAGATCGACGACGTCTACAAGCATTTCCCGATCAAGCAGGGCATCATCTTCAAGCGCGAGGTCGCCCGCGTCCACGCGGTCGACGGTGTGAGCCTGAAGGTCCGCCGCGGCGAGACGATCGGGATCGTGGGCGAGAGCGGCTGTGGAAAGTCGACTCTCGCCCGTTGCATCACGGGCCTGCACCCCATCTCCAAGGGGCGCATCGTCTTCGACGGCCAGGACATCTCCCGGCTGCGCGGACGGCAGCTCAAGCCGTTCCGTCGCGACGTCCAGATGATCTTCCAGGACCCGTACGGCTCCCTCAACCCGCGCCGCCGCGTCGGTGCGATCATCGGCGACCCGTTCGACATCCACGGCACCGCCTCGGGCGCGGAGCGCAAGAAGCGCGTCCAGGAGCTGATGGAGCTCGTCGGCCTGAACCCCGAGCACTTCAACCGTTTCCCGGCGGAGTTCTCCGGCGGGCAGCGGCAGCGCATCGGCATCGCCCGCGCGCTGGCCCTGAAGCCCAAGCTGATCGTCTGTGACGAGCCGGTCTCCGCGCTCGACGTGTCGATTCAGGCGCAGGTCATCAACCTGCTCAAGGACCTTCAGGACGAGCTCGGGCTCACCTACGTCTTCATCGCGCACGACCTGTCGGTCGTACGTTACGTGAGCGACCGGGTCGCGGTGATGTACCTCGGCAAGCTCGCGGAGAACGCCGACGGCGAGGAGCTGTACGAGAACCCCCGCCACCCCTACACCGGCGCTCTCCTGTCCGCCGCCTCGATCGCCGACCCGGACGCCGCCGAGCGCCGGGAGCGGATCGTGCTCAGCGGCGACGTGCCCTCGCCGATCAGGCCGCCGTCCGGCTGCCGGTTCCACCCGCGCTGCCCGAAGGCCCAGGAGGACTGCGTCGACCTCGTGCCCGAGCTCGTCGTGCGGGGCGGCGACGGCGCGGGTCACCTGACCGCCTGCCACCACCCCGTAGAGCCCGCGGAGAACCTCGCCGAGGAGCACGCCGCGATCGATCAGCTGTCCACCGAGCCCACGCTCCCGAGTGCATAGGTATCGATCATGAGCCTCACTGATCTCGAAGCCGAGGCCTCGGTCCCGCCCGCGAGCGAGGTGCCCGGCGGACGCAAGATCGAGGGCCGCAGCCCGTGGCAGCTCGCCTGGGCGCGGCTCCGTCAGGACAAGGCGGCGATGATCTCCCTGACGGTGATCATCCTGCTCGTCCTCATGGCGCTGCTCGCGCCGCTCATCGCCAAGTGGGTCGGCTACCAGCCCGACTTCGGCGACCGGAAGTTCGGCGTCACCGACGATGGTCTCCCGGTGGGCCCGAACGGCCACCACTACCTGGGTACGGACCGGCTCGGCCGCGACATCCTCGTACGCGGGGTGTACGGCGCGCGCGTCTCGCTGCTCGTCGGCCTGGTCTCGACCGCGCTCGCGGTCATCCTGGGCGTCATCATCGGCGCGACGGCCGGCTACTACGGCGGCGCGATCGACACGATCCTCGCCCGGTTCATGGACGTGACGCTGTCCTTCCCGTACCTCCTGTTCGCCATTGCGCTCGCGGCGGCGTTCGGGGCCAGCACTCCGCTGACGATCTTCGTCATCACCTTCTTCTCGTTCGCCTCGATCGGCCGGATCGTCCGCGGGCAGGTGCTGCAGATCAAGGAGCGGGAGTTCATCGAGGCCGCGCGGTCACTCGGTGCGAGCAACGTACGGATCATGTTCATCGACGTGATCCCGAACCTCATCGCCCCGGTGACGGTGCTGGGCTCGATGACGATCCCCACCGCGATCATCTTCGAGTCGACGCTGTCCTTCCTCGGCGCCGGCACCGACCCCCGTACGCCGAGCTGGGGCAACATGCTCGCCGACGCGACCGAGAGCTACACGGTCGCCTGGTGGACGCTGTTCATCCCGGCGCTGTTCCTGCTGCTCACCACGCTGGCGTTCAACATCCTCGGGGACGCCGTACGCGACGCGCTCGACCCGCGGTCCGAGCGGCTGTTCGCGGCCCAGAGGGCCAACCGCAAGAAGCAGAAGAAGAGGAAGTAGCCGACATGTTCCGTTTCCTGATCCGGCGGATCCTCTTCGGGGTACTGGTCCTGTGGATCGTCACCCTGGGCGTCTTCATCCTCTTCTTCGCCACCTCCAAGGACCCGGCGGCGCGCTTCGCCGGCAAGTCCGCGACCCCGGCGACACTCGCCCTCGTACGGCACCGGCTGGGTCTCGACGACCCGCTGCCGGTGCAGTACTGGCACTTCGTCACCCGTCTGCTCCGCGGCGACCTCGGCTACTCCTTCGCCACACAGAGCCCGGTCACCAGCATGATCAAGGGCGCGCTGCCGGCCAGCCTGTCCCTGATCCTGGGCGCGGCGGTGCTGTGGCTGGCGGCGGGCATCGTCGCCGGCGTCATCAGCGCCACCCGGGCTCGCACGCTGCTCGACCGCGGCATCACCCTGTCGGTGCTCGTCGGCATCTCGATGCCGGCGTTCATCGTCGGTCTGACGCTGTCGTACGTCCTGGCGGTCAAGATCCAGATCTTCCCGCAGACCGGGTTCGTGCCGATCCAGAACAACCCGGTGCAGTGGTTCCAGCACCTGATCCTGCCGTGGATCACGCTGGCGCTGCTGCAGTCGGCCATCTACACCCGGCTGACCCGCGGCTCGCTGCTGGACGTGCTCGGTGAGGACTACATCCGCACCGCGCGCGCCAAGGGCCTGCCCGAGCGGCGGGTCATCTACCGCCACGGGCTGCGCTCCGCGCTCACCCCGGTCGTCACCCAGGCGGGCGTCGACATCGGCGTCCTCATCGGCGGCACCCTGGTCACCGAGACGGTCTTCGGCCTGCAGGGCATCGGCCAGATGACCGTGCAGTCGCTGACCAACGGCGACCTGCCGGTCATCATGGGCGTCGTGCTGATCGCCGCGTTCTTCGTGGTGCTCGGCAACCTCGTGGTGGACGTCGCGTACTCCTTCCTCGACCCGCGCGTACGTCTCTCCTGAGCGGTTTCTCACCGAAACGGCCGTCCCCGGCCCGGGGACGGCCGTTTCGCGTTCCACCACCCCCGCTGATCTAGGCTGTGCCCGTGTCATACGCGTCGGACCTGCGGCTGGTCATCAAGGGCCGGGACTTCCGCCGCCTCTTCGCGACGCGGCTCGTCTCCGCGCTGGCGGACGGAGTGTTCCAGTTTGGAGTGGCGGGATACGTCCTGTTCTCTCCCGAGCAGCAGGCCACCGCGGCGGAGGCCGCCGCCACCGCCGCCGTGCTGCTGCTGCCGTACTCCATCCTCGGCCCGTTCGCCGGCGTCTTCATCGACCGGTGGCGGCGCCGCCAGATCCTCGTCTACGCCCCGCTGATCCGCGCCGCGTGCCTCGTCGCCACGGCCGCGCTGCTGGTGTACGGCCACGATGGCGCGCCTTTCCTGCTGTCCGCGCTCGTCGTGCTGGGCGTCAACCGGTTCTTCCTGTCCGCCCTGTCGGCCGCGCTGCCGCACGTCGTCGGCCGGCCCGAGCTCATCACCGCGAACGCCGTGTCCGTCACCTCGGGGACGATGGCGGCCTTCGCCGGCGCGGGGGTCGGTTACGTGCTGCGGCTGGCGTTCGGCGCCGGGCAGAACGGCGCCGCGGTCATCCTCCTGTGGGCCGCCGCCGCGTACGTCGTGACGTCGGTGATCGCCACCCGGCTCGGCCGCGACATGCTCGGCCCGGAGCTGCGAACGATCCGCCCGGAGGCCCGCGAGGCGCTGGGGCAGGTGCTGCGCGGCCTGGCCGACGGCGCCCGGCACGTACGCGAGCGCCGCGCGGCCGGCTTCGCCCTGGGCGCGATCGGCGTGCATCGCTTCCTGTACGGCATCACGACGATCATGACGGTGCTGCTGTTCCGCAACTACTTCACCGACAGCGCCCAGGCGGGGATGGGCGGCTTCGCACTGACGCTCGTGGTGTCCGGCTTCGGCTACTTCCTGGCGGCCGTGATCACCCCGCCGGTCACCGAGCACATCCGCAAGGAGACGTGGATCACCGCGCAACTGGCGTTCGCGGCGGTGGCGGAGGTGGCCCTGGCGGCGCCGTTCTCACCGATCCCGTTCGTCATCGGCGGCTTCGCGCTGGGCCTGGCCGCCCAGGGAGTGAAGCTCTGCGTGGACACGATCGTCCAGACGATCATCTCCGACGCCTACCGGGGCCGGGTGTTCTCGTTCTACGACATGATCTTCAACGGCCTGTACGTGGCCGGCTTCGCCGCCGCCGCGGCCATCCTCCCGCCGACCGGCAAGTCCTACGCCGCCCTCGCCGTCATCGGCGGCGGCTACGCCCTCGCCGCTCTCGCCTTCCACCTCGGCGCGAAGAACACCGAGCATGTTGCCACCACTGGTAGTAACGTGAAGGTATGAGCGAGGCCGCCATGCCCGGTGAGCACGAGGAGCCGTCGTCCGACCGCGTACGGAAGGTGAGCGTCTCCATGCCCGAGTCTCTTGCCAGGGACATTCGCGAACGGGTCGGCCCGGGAGCGTTCAGCCGCTACGTTACGGAAGCAGCTCATCACAAGCTGAAACAGGACCAGCTCACCGAGCTTCTCGCGGACATGGAGGCCGCGAACGGCCCGGTGTCCGACGATGAGCTCGCCGCCGTGGAGGCGGTCTGGCTGGAGGCGGAAGAGTCGTGGCGAAACAGGGGATCCTCCTAGCCCGGACCCTCGTTCTGGACTGTGAGGGCCTGTCCAAGGCCGCCCTGAACGATCGGATCATGCAGCTCCATCTCATGCACGCCGCGCGCCGCAGCACCAACGTGGTCGTGTCCGCCGTCACCCTCACCGAGCTCCTCCGTGGTGGCCCTCGCGACGCCGCGATCCACCGGGTCGTCAAGCGCATGAACGTCAAGGACCTGACGCCCGAACTCGCCCGCCACGCCGGCGAGCTGCTCGGCACGCAGGGCTTCACGGCCGAGGCCTCGATCGACGCGATGGTCGCCGCGACCGCGCTCGCCGAGCCCCGGCCCGTGGTGATCCTCACCAGTGACCCGAAGGATCTGCGTGCCCTCACCGAGGGTGCGCCCGGCGTGTCCGTGACCTCGATCTGATCAGAGGGACTCGGCGACGGCCACCATGGCGGTGGTGATGCCGGCCAGGTCGGCGGGCTCGGTGACGTACGGGGGCATCGTGTAGATCAGGTTGCGGAACGGCCGGAGCCAGACGCCGAGGCCCATGACCGTCTCCTGGACCGCCGCCACGTCCACCGGATCGACCGTCTCGATCACGCCGATCGCGCCCAGGACCCGTACGTCCCGTACGCCGGGCAGGCCGCGCGCCGGCTCCAGCCCCTCCCGCAGCCCCTTCTCGATGCCGGCCACCTCGGCCCGCCAGTCGCGTTCGCGCAGCAGTCCGACAGACGCGACCGCCACCGCGCACGCGAGAGGGTTGGCCATGTACGTCGGGCCGTGCATGAGCACGCCCGCCTCGCCGTCGGTGATCCCCCGCGCCACCCGTGACGTGCACAGCGTCGCGGCCAGCGTCAGGTATCCGCCGGTCAGCGCCTTGCCCACGCACATGATGTCCGGCGCGACGCCCGCGTGCTCGCAGCCGAAGAACGTCCCCGTGCGCCCGAAGCCGGTGGCGATCTCGTCGAAGATCAGCAGCACGTCGTGCGCGGAGGCGAGGGAGCGCAGCGTCCGCAGGACCTCCGGGTCGTAGAAGCGCATGCCGCCCGCGCCCTGCACGACCGGCTCCACGATGATCGCGGCCAGCTCCCCCGCGTGCCTCTCGACCAGCTCCGACAGCTCGTCGCCGTACGACGCCGAGTACGACACGGGCGGCAGCGGCGCGAAGACGTGCGCGGGCAGGATTTCCGCGAAGAGGTGGTGCATCCCGCCGACCGGGTCACAGACCGCCATCGTGGCGAACGTGTCCCCGTGGTAGCCGCCCCGTACGGTCAGCAGCCGCGACCGGCCCGTACGGCCCAGAGAGCGCTGGTACTGCAGCGCCATCTTGATCGCGACCTCCACCGACACGGATCCCGAGTCGGCGAAGAAGACCTTCGTCAGCGGCTCCGGCGTCAGCGAGACCAGCAGCCGTGCCAGGTCCACCGCGGCCGGGTGCGTCAGCCCGCCGAACATCACGTGGGCCATGTCCCGCAGCTGCCCGGTCACCGCCGCGTCGAGCACCGGATGGCGGTAGCCGTGGATCGCCGCCCACCACGAGGACATCCCGTCGACCAGCTCGCGGCCGTCGGCCAGCGTCAGGCGTACGCCCGCGGCCGAGACGACCGGGTGCACCGGCGTCGTGGCCGGCATGGGGGAGTACGGGTGCCAGATGTGCTCGCGGTCGAAGGCGAGGAGATCCTCAGCGGACATGCGTCCCCATGATGTCAGGCCTGCTCGCGCGCCCACTCCCGGAGCGCCTCGATGGCCGCCTCCTTGCCGATCGGCCCGCGGTCGAGGCGCAGGTCGAGCAGGAACCGGTACGCCTTACCGATGGCCGGTCCGGGCGCCAGGCCGAGGACCTCCTGGATCTCGTGGCCGTCGAGCTCCGGGCGGATCTTGGCGAGCTCCTCCTCCTGCTCCAGCCGCGCGATCCGGCGCTCCAGGTCGTCATAGGTACGGGCCAGCGCCGCCGCCTTACGCCGGTTGCGCGTCGTGCAGTCGGCCCGGGTCAGCTTGTGCAGCCGCGACAGCAGGTGGCCCGCGTCGCGCACGTAGCGGCGGACCGCGGAGTCGGTCCACTCGCCGGTGCCGTACCCGTGGAAGCGCAGGTGCAGCTCGACGAGCCGGGACACGTCCGCGACGACGTCCTTCGGATAGCGCAGCGCGACGAGGCGCGCCTTGCTCATCGAGGCGCCGACGACCTCGTGGTGGTGGAAGGTCACGCGCCCGCCCTCGATGAACGACCGGGTCTTCGGCTTGCCGATGTCGTGCAGAAGCGCGGCCAGCCGCAGGACGAGGTCCGGGCCGTGCTCCTCCTGGGCGATCGCCTGCTCCAGGACGATCAGCGAGTGCTCGTAGACGTCCTTGTGCCGATGGTGCTCGTCGATCTCCAGCCGCAGCTTGGGCAGCTCGGGCAGCACCTGGGCGGCGAGGCCCGTGTCGACCAGGAGCGCCAGGCCCTCGCGCGGGTACGTGCCCAGCAGCAGCTTGGACAGCTCGTCGCGGACCCGCTCGGCCGAGACGATCTCGATACGGCCGGCCATCTCGGTCATCGCGGTCACGACCGCCGGGTCGACGGTGAAGCCGAGCTGGGAGGAGAACCGCGCGGCCCGCAGCATCCGCAGCGGATCGTCGCCGAAGGAGTCCTCGGGACGTCCGGGCGTGCGGATCGCCTTGGCGCGCAGGTCGTCCAGCCCACCGTACGGGTCGACGAACTCGTGGCCCGGCAGCCGCGCCGCCATGGCGTTCACGGCGAAGTCGCGGCGCGCGAGGTCGTCCTCCAGCGACGTGCCGTAGGCCACCTCCGGCTTGCGCGACTTGGGGTCATAGGACTCGCTACGGTAAGTCGTGATCTCGATCTGGTGGTCGCCCTTGCGCAGGCCGATGGTGCCGAACTCGATGCCGATCGTCCACACGGTGTCCGCCCAGTCCTCGACGATCTCGAGGATGCGCTCGGGATGGGCGTCGGTCGCGAAGTCCAGGTCGTTGACGGCACGTCCGAGCAGTGCGTCGCGTACCGGCCCGCCGACCAGCGCGAGCTCCTGGCCCGCCGCGGCGAACACCCGGCCGAGGTCGTCGGCGAGCGGCGTCACCCGGCCGAGCAGCTCGGCGATGGCGGCGTGGTGGTTCGAGGTCAGTTCGTCGTTCGACACGGCAATCGAGCGTAGATCCTCGCAGGTGGCAGGCAAAACGCGAATCGCGTGGCGGTTGATCCCGGCTTGTTCCGAAATAGCGGTATACGCGGCGGTGGCGCCGTGGAGACGTGCATGAAGTGCGCTCTCACCTCCCATCGTCCACCGTACGGGCGGAGGACGACCCACGAGATCGTCCGCCCGCCTCGCGACACGACCAGCGCGGACGAGGCGCGGGCCGCCCTCGCAGGTCCCCCGAAATCGGTCGTAGCAATGACCGATTACGCATGTCTGGCTACTACCATTGCCGCCGTGCCCCGCCCGCGAAGTCGCCGACGGCTCGCCGGCCCGCCTGGGCGTCATCGTGAAGAGACCTCGGCGGGCGGCTTGGTCGTCGACGTCGCGGGCGCCGCGCGCGCGGCGCTGATCGCCCGGTACGGCCGTGAGGGCCGCCTCCGGTGGTCGCTGCCCAAGGGCCATGTCGAAGGCGAGGAGACGATCGAGGAGGCGGCGGTGCGGGAGGTCGAGGAGGAGACCGGCATACGCGGCCGGATCATCGCTCCTCTGGGCGCCGTCGACTACTGGTTCTCCGTCGATCGCCGGCGTGTGCACAAGACGGTCCACCATCATCTGCTGCTCGCCATCGGCGGCGTCCTGTCCGACGCCGACCTGGAGGTCGCCGAGGTCGCGTGGGTGCCGCTCGCCGACGTGCCCGGCCGGCTCGCCCACGAGGACGAGCGTCACCTCGTCGGCCTCGTGCCCGGACTCCTCGCGGACGTGACGTGAGACGAACGCTCCCCGCTCTGGTGATGGCTCTGCTGCTCAGCGGAGGGCCCGCGCTCGCCGCGACGCCGTCGCCGACCCCCAGGCACACTCAGCGCGCCTCGAGCGCCTCCCGTGCCCGTCAGCCCGCGCCCAAGCCTCCTGTCGCGGTCACCCTGGGCTCGATCCGGCCGGCCGGCTATCTGCGGGCCACCTCGACCCTGCACGTACGCGGACGGTTCGTGAACCAGTCCGAGAGCGGCTACCAGCGGGTGTCCGTACGCCTCAGGTACAGCTCGCGTGCGATGACCACACGGGGCGAGCTGGAGGCGTACGCGGACAACAAAGGCCTGGACCCGCCGCAGGCCGGCCCGTCCCGGATGGTCGCGGCCACACTGCAGGTCGGCGGCCAGCAGTCCTGGTCCCTCTCTCTCTCGGTGCGCCGGATGGGCTTCCAGGCGTTCGGCGTGTACCCGATCTCGGTGGAGGTGTTCAACGCCGTCGGCACCGTGCTCGGCCACCAGCGCACCTTCGTGACCTACTACCCGGTCGGCACCTACGCGCAGCGGACCAAGGTCGCCTGGGTGTGGCCGCTCATCGACCAGCCGCACCGCGCGGACGACAGGACGTTCGTCGACGACCGCCTCGAACGCCAGCTCGGCTCCGGCGGCCGCCTGTCCACCCTCGTCTCCGCCGCCGCCCGTACGAGCACCCCGCTGAGCTGGCTCATCGACCCCAGCCTGGTCGACGACGCGACCCACATGGGCGACACCGACGGCTACACGATCACCGGTGACGTCAACCGCGCGCAGAGCGTGGCCGCCAACGACTGGCTCACCTCGCTGCACTCCGCGGTCAACGGCGACCGGCTCATCGCCACGCCGTACGCCGATCCCGACGTCCTGGCCCTTTCCCAGCGCCACATGAGCCGGGACGTGAAGCTCGCCACGCAGGAGGGCATGCGCACGCTCGCCTCCGCGCACCTGGGCGGCGCGACGTCGTCGGTCGCGATGCCGCCCGACGGGCTCGCCGACCAGGCCACGCTCGCCTCCCTGGTCGCGAGCGGGTCCCGTACGATCCTGCTGAGCAGCGCGATCCTGCCGGACGGGCGCCCGGAGACCTTCACGCCGGACCCCACGGTGAACAAGAACGTCTCCGGCACGAACGTCAAGCTCGTCGCGTACGACGACACGCTGCGCAAGATCCTGGCCTCGGACACCACCGACGTCGGTGGAACCATCCTCGCCGAACAGCGCTTCCTCGCCGAAACGGCCATGATCACCGGTGAGGCCCCCCAGCACGCGCGGACCGTCGTGATCACGCCGCCGCGCCGCTGGACGCCCAGCCCGGCCTTTGCCAAGGCGGTGCTGAACTACACCGCCAAGGCGCCGTGGCTGCGAGCGGTCCCGCTGAGCGACGCCGAGAGCCTGCGCGCCTCGGAACGCGTGTTCCAGCCGCAGAAGGGCGGCGCGGGCCTGAGCAAGAACTACCTGTCCGAAGTGCGCGACCTCAGCGTCCGCGTCCAGCAGTTCACCTCGATCTTCACCCCGCCCGCCAGCGACTTCACGCTCGGCATCCCGCGGACGGAGTCCTCGGCGTGGAACGGCCAGTCGCGGCGCGGCAAGAAGGTCCGCGACACCCTCAAGAGCGAACTCGACCATGACGCCGGCAAGATCAAGGTGCTGAACGACGGAATCACCATGGCCGGAAAGTCGGGCCGCATCCCGATCACGATCTCCAACGGGCTCGAACGCGGCACGGTCTCGGTGACCTTGCACGCCTACTCGCAGAACGACACCCGGCTGCGGGTCAACTCCGTGGACCGCACGCTCGTTCTCGAACCCGGGCACAAGGACCAGGTCACTCTCGACATGAAGGCGTCCGCCAACGGCATGGCGTACGTCTACCTCGAGCTCCTCGCTCCTGACGGCCGCGCTTTCGGGGGTTCGCACGTGCTCCACGTACGCGCCACCGGATACGGGCGAACCGCACTGCTCATCACGGGCGTCTCACTTGCCGTACTCTTCGTCGGCGTCGCCTATCGCATCATGCGCCGCAGAGCCGAGCGACCGGAGGAATCCGTTGAGTGACCTGGAGCCGGGCAGGCCCGACGTCGCCGACGTCACACTGCCCGACATCCCGGTGGTCGAGGTCGAGACCGAGGCCGCCGAGATCGACGCCTCGCGCGCCCGCAGCGGCGGTGTCGGCGGCCTGCTGAAGTCCAGCGCCGTCATGGCGCTGGGCACCGTGGCCTCACGGCTGCTCGGCTTCGTGCGCAACGCGGTCATCGTCATCGCCCTGGGCACCGGCCCGCTGGGCGACGTATACAACGTCGCGAACACCTTCCCCAACGTCATCTACGACCTGCTGCTCGGTGGCATCCTCACCGCGGTGCACGTGCCCATGCTCGTACGCGCACTGGAGAAGGACCGCGAGTACGGCGAGGAGTACGAGGCGCGGCTGCTCACGATCGTGCTCGGCGGCCTGCTGGTGCTGACCGCGATCGCGATGCTCTGCGCGCCCCTCCTGGTCGACCTGTACGCCAGCGGCTTCACGCCCGAACAGCACAAGCTGGCCGTGATCTTCGCGCTGTTCTTCCTCCCGCAGATCTTCTTCTACGGCGTCGGCGCGCTCGCCGGGGCCTCGCTCAACGCCCGCGGCAGCTTCGGCGCGCCGATGTGGACCCCGGTGCTGAACAGCGTCGTCGTCATCGTCGTCGGCGGCGCGTTCCTGCTCGTCGCGGGCGCGGGCGCCACGCCGTCGGGCGTCACCAACGGCGAGATCATCCTGCTGGCCGGCGGCACGACGCTCGGCATCATCGTGCAGACGATCGCGATGTGGCCCTCGCTGCGGGCGGTCGGCTTCCGCTACCGCCCGCGCTTCGACTTCCGCCGCGAGGAGCTCGCGCCGGTCGGTGGCATGGCGCTGTGGACCCTGCTCTACGTCGCGATCATGCAGATCGGCTTCGTGGTGAACACCAACATCGCGGTGCGCGCCGGGGTTCGGGGCGAGAAGGAGCATCTCGGGTACGGCGTCGGGCTCACCCCGTGGAACAACGCCTATCTGCTGTTCCAGCTCCCGTACGCCATCGTCGGCGTGTCGGTGATGACGGCACTGCTGCCGCGGATGAGCCGCCACGCCTCCGAGGAGCGGTTCGACCTGGTCCGCGAGGACCTGACGTCGGGCCTCAACCTGTCCTCGGTGATCATCGTGCCGTCGGCGGCGCTGCTGTTCGCGCTCAGCCCCGAACTCGTCACGGCGTTCTTCGCACACGGCTCCACCGGCATGGCCGACGGACTGATGATCGCCAACGTCGTACAGGCGTTCGCGCTGGCCCTGGTGCCGTTCGCGATCTTCCAGTTGCTGCTGCGGGTCTTCTACTCGCTGGCCGACACACGGACGCCGGCGCTGATCGCGATCGGCAACATCGTGATCAGCATCTCGCTCGGTCTGGTCGGTTATGAGATCCTGCCCACTGACATGATCGTCGAAGGCATCGCAATCGCGCTCGGCATCTCCTGGGCGGCCGGCTGTGTGGTGGCCGCGCTCATCCTTCGCCGCCGTTTGGTCGGCCTCGGAGCCCGGCAGATGGTACGAACGCATATAAAGATCGCGGTCGCCACCGTTCCGGCGTTCGTGTTCGCGCTCATCGTCCATGAAGTGTTCTTGAAACTTTTCTATTATCAGCTGATCACTTCGGTGCTGGCGCTCGCTGTCGGCGGCGCCGGAGCGGCCGTGCTGTATGTGCTGGTTGCGCGCAGACTGCGAATCTCCGAAGTGGAAACACTCGCCGGAACCGTGATGCGCAGGTTGCCCGGACGTGTCTCGAGTTAGGAGAGGGTGCCCGTATGGTGGGAGAGCGCAACCGTCTACGGGTAGTAACCCAGAGACGCTCCTCGAGCGTCCTACCATCGGGCGGAGTCGTGCACGAAACCGCCCACGAGGCATCGAGGGAGGGTCGAGGGCGTAAGGGAGCCACGGCACATATGGGACGCGATTACCTGCGCCGGACGCCGCGTTGAGCACGTCCGTCATCGAACCCGGGACCCGCCTTGCCGGTCGTTACCGTTTGGACGACCGCGTCAGCGAAGCGGGCGGTTCCACATTCTGGAAAGCGACGGACGAGATCCTCGCCCGTCCCGTCGCGGTGCTCACCTTCGCCCCGGGCTTTCCCCGGGTGCACGACGTGGTCACCGCGGCCCGCGCCGCCAGCCGGCTCACCGACCCGCGCCTCACCCAGGTCTTCGACGCCGATGACAGCGGTGAGCGCGCATACGTCGTGAGTGAGTGGGTCACCGGCGAGACGCTCGAAGACCTGCTCGCCGACGGCCCGATGGAGCCCGGACGAGCGGCCGCGTTCCTGCTGGAGGCCGCCGAGGCGCTCGCGTCGGCGCACAGTGCGGGCCTGGCCCACCTGTGCATCACGCCGCACAACCTCGTGTGGACCAGCGGTGGCACGGTCAAGGTCACCGGCCTGGGCGTCGAAGCCGTCCTCGCCGGTTCCACCTCCGACGCCCCGGCGGCCGAGGACACCCAGGGCCTGGGCCACCTGCTGTACGCCGCGCTGACCGGGCACTGGTGCGGCCCCGAAGGCACTCAGCTGCCGGCCGCCCCGGCCGGACCCGACGGACGGCCGGTCTCCCCCGCGCAACTACGGCCCGGCGTTCCGTCCGACCTCGACGAGATCACCTGCCGCGCGTTGCACCTGCCCGTACGCGGCTCGCAGGAGCCGCTGACGGCGCCGGCGAACTTCGTCGCCGCCCTGAGCCGGGTACCGCGCTCTCCGCTGCCCTTCGTGCCGCTCGCGGGTTCGACGCCGCCCGGAGTCATCTCCCGGCCGGACAACCCGCCGGACCACCCGCCGACCAGCACGCGTACCTCGCCGATCGACCCGCTGTCAGGGCACACCGTCCCGGATCCGCAGACCGCGCGTACGCAGCACGCACAGCACGCTCCGCGGCCCACCCGTCCGGCACCGGTGCGTCACTCGCCCTCGAACGGTTCGGGCTCGGTCAGCCGGCCGGTCCTCGCGGCCATCGCGGTCGGTGTGCTCATCATCGTCGGTCTCGGCGGCTGGGGCCTGTCCCGGCTCGGTGGCGGCGGTGGCGACGACACGAAGGACAAGGCGGGCGCCAAGACCAGCACGTCCGCCAAGCCGACGGTGGTGAAGCTCAAAACGGTCGGCGCGAGCGCCTACAACCGGCCACCGCATCCCGACAGCTCCGCCACACAGGACGTCGGCAACGCCATCGACAACAGCAAGTCGAGCGCCTGGACCACCCAGCACTACGGAAACGCCCACTACGGCGGCTACCGCTCCGGCATCGGGCTCGTGATCGACATGGGCAAGTCCGTGACCGTCTCCAATGTCAAGGTGATGATGCCGCAGGCCAGCGCGGCGGGCACGGTGGAGCTCCACGTGGGCGACTCCAAGGACGCGAGCACGCCGCAGGCCGGCACCGCCGCGGCGAGCGGGTCCTTCGAGATCAACGGCAAGCAGACCAAGGGCCGCTACGTCACGCTGTGGTTCACGAAGTTGCCGAACGTCGGTGAGTTCCGGGCGGTCGTACGCGACGTTGCGGTGTACGGAACGGGCTGATCCCGTCACATCGGGCATGATCGACCAGGGACGGCTAACATCGGGATCGTGCTGAGGGCCCCCCGAAACGGAGAATGCGGTTTCCGCCGATCGTCCGAGCGCCTTGCGGTATGCCCGTACGACCGCGCCGACGCCGAACCGGGGAGCGCGGGCCGGGCCTCGCACACGTTCAGCGATGATGCCTGCGACGGAACGGGCTGACGGATTATGGCGATCATGCGTGGGGGACGCTCGGTCGAGGCTGCTCCGGACAAGGAGCTGCTGAGACGGCACGCCGAGGGCGATCCGGATGCTTTCTCAGAGCTCGTGCACCGACACCGGGACCGGATGTGGGCCGTGGCGTTGCGGACGCTCGGCGACCCGGAGGAGGCCGCGGACGCGTTGCAGGAGGCGTTCCTGTCGGCGTACCGCGCGGCGGGCCGGTTCCGCGGTGACGCGGCGGTGACGACGTGGCTGCACCGGATCGTCGTGAACGCCTGCCTGGACCGGCTGCGGCGGCGCGCGATCCGCCCCGTGGTGCCGATGGGCGACGACGCCACCCTCGACTCGGTGGCGCCTAAGAACAGCGACCCGACCTCGGCGCACGAGCTGTCGCTCGACGTGAGTCAGGCACTACAGCGCATACCCTTCGAGCAACGGGCGGCCCTGGTCCTGGTGGACATGATGGGGTACGCCGTCGACGACGCGGCCAAGGTTCTGGAGGTGCCTCCGGGCACGATCAAGAGCCGTTGCGCACGCGGCCGGGCACGGCTGGCACCACTTCTTGGCCACTTGCGGAACCAGGGAGGCGGTTCAGCCGTCGAATCTGCGGAGGAAGGAGGTGGCAAACCCGCGTGACTGCCGCACACCTTGATTATGAAGCACTGGCCGACTTCGCCGAGGGAATTCTCGACGATGCCACGGCCACATCCACCGAGGAGCATCTGGCGTACTGCGACGACTGCCGCAGGCGCGCCGCCGAGGTGGCGGAGGTCTCCCGCGTTCTCGCGCGGGCACCGACGCCGCCGATGCCCGCTCACCTCGTCGACCGTCTCGATGCGGCACTCGCCGCTGAGGCGGCGTCGCACGTGCACGCCCACCGGCCCAATCGCCGCTTTCAGTACATCGCCGCGGCGGCCGCCGCGGTCGTGCTCGTTGGCGGGGGGGCCGCCGCCGTCCGTACGGTCATGGACGATGGAGAGTCGTCGAGCGTCACGGGCACCCAACCACCGATGATCGACCGAACCCACTCCGTCGTCCCACGGGGGCCGGCGATCGCTCGCGCGGTCCCGTTCACGGTGGTGCAGACGGGGACGAGATACACGACCGCCGGCCTGGAGTCCCAGGTCACCGGCGCGCTGTCGAAGGCCGCCGCGAACGACCCGAAGGCGATGAGCGCCGCGAACGGCCCGCTGGCCGACTGCGTGACGCGCGTCGGCGGCGGGAAGGTCCCGCTGCTGGTGGACTCGGCGACGTACGAAGGCCGGTCCGCCACCATCATCGCGCTGCCCGGTGGCGACACCGCTCACGCGGACGTCTGGATCGTCGGCCCGAAGTGCTCGGCGTCCGGCGGCGATGTGCTCCTGCATCGTCAGATCGCCCGCTGACACCCTGTCGAGCCGGTCCGTCCCCATCGGGGCGGGCCGGCTCTTTCGTGCCGCTGGACGGTGAGGGAATCCCGGCGGCCTAGGATCGGTTTACCCGCATGCGAAGCAAGAACGGCCACCGCTTCGCCGATCAGAAAGAGGCGCAAAGTGAGCGACGTGCGTAACGTGATCATCATCGGGTCGGGGCCCGCGGGCTATACGGCCGCGATCTACGCCGCCCGTGGTGACCTGAAGCCGCTGGTCTTCGAAGGGGCCGTCACCGCCGGCGGTGCGCTGATGAACACCACCGAGGTGGAGAACTTCCCCGGCTTCCCCGACGGCATCCAGGGCCCCGAGCTCATGGACAACCTGCGCAAGCAGGCCGAGCGCTTCGGCGCCGAACTCGTGACCGACGACGTCACCGAGGTCGACCTGACGGCGTCGCCGAAGGTCGTCAAGGTCGGCGACGAGATCCACCTCGCCCGTGCGGTCATCATCACGACCGGCTCTAGGTACCGCGAGCTGGGGCTGCCGAGCGAGAAGAGGCTCGCCGGGCACGGCGTGTCCTGGTGTGCGACCTGTGACGGGTTCTTCTTCCGCGACAAGGAGATCGTCGTGGTCGGCGGGGGCGACTCCGCCCTGGAGGAGGCCATCTTCCTGAGCCGCTTCGGCAGCTCCGTGACCGTGGTCCACCGCCGTGACAAGCTGCGTGCGAGCAAGATCATGCAGGACCGCGCGTTCGCCAACGACAAGATCCGGTTCGAGTGGGACGCCGAGGTCGTGGACATCGTCGGCGACGACCGCGTGACCGCCGTCAAGCTCCGCAACGTCAACACGGGCGAGGAGTCGACGCTGGAGACCTCCGGCGTGTTCATCGCCATCGGGCACGACCCGCGTACGGAGCTCTTCGCCGACCAGCTCGACCTGGACGACGAGGGCTACCTGATCGTCAACGCCCCGACGACCGAGACCAAGCTGCCCGGCGTGTTCGGCGCGGGCGATGTGGTCGACCATCGATACCGTCAGGCCATCACCGCTGCGGGTACCGGGTCGGCGGCGGCGCTCGACGCGGAGCACTGGCTGCAGGACCAGGGTACGGCCGAGCTCACCGGGCAGCCGGAGCCTGAGGTGCAACCGCAGCAGGTGTGAGTACGTCGCGCGGGGACGCTCCTCGCGGGTTTCGTTTCTTTTCGAAGGAGATCTCGTGGCAACCAAGGCCGTCACCGACGCCGACTTCGACGTCGAGGTTCTCAAGAGTGACAAGCCGGTCCTGGTGGACTTCTGGGCGGAGTGGTGCGGCCCGTGCCGCCAGGTGGGCCCGATCCTGGAGGAGATCGCCACCGAGCACGCCGACAAGCTGTCCGTCGTCAAGATCAACATCGACAAGAACCCTGGGGTGCCGGCGAAGTACGGGATCATGCAGATCCCGACGCTCAACGTCTTTCAGGACGGCGAGGTCGTCAAGCAGATCATCGGCGCGAAGCCGAAGGCGGCCCTCATGAAGGATCTCGCCGACTTTATTTGAGCCACCCGCCCTCCCGCGGTCTGGTCAGCGCCGGCCCCACGTCCTCTGACGTGGGGCCGGCGCTGTTTTGTGCCCTCTGACCTGGGAAAACTCGTGAGAGGTCCACTGGCGCACGAACGCGGGTGCCCTGGTGTGATCGGTTAGAGATGGGGTGTACGTGAGCGGTGGGGCGTGTGGTGGCCGTGGAGATGTGTTGTAGAGGTGGCGTACGGGTGTGGGGTGGGGTGGCGTTTTTTCGTGCCCATTTTTGCGGCGTGTCGCCTTGCGTCGGACCCTTTTAGACCGGTCGGAGAGCGCCTTCGGGCGACATCGACCCGAGGAGCCGTTCGAGGGCGACCTCGACGTCCTCGCGCCAGGAGACGGCGGATTTGATCTCGAGGCGGAGCCGGGGGAAGCGATGGTGCGGGCGCACGGTCTTGAACCCGACCGCGAGCATGTAGTCGGCCGGCATGACACAGCCGGGCTTCTCCCACTTGAGATCCCCGAACGCCTCGATGGCCCGCAGCCCTCTACGCGTGAGATCTTTGGCGACGCCCTGGACGAGCATCCGCCCGAGCCCGCCCCCTTGGAACTCCGGGAGGATGTGAGCGGTCATCATGAGCGCGGCGTCGGCACTGACGGGACTCGTGGGAAAGGCGACCGACCGGGGAACGTAGAGCGGCGGCGCGTACATCACGAATCCCGCGGGGACGCTGTCGACGTAGACGAGCTTGCCGCAGCTGCCCCACTCGAGGAGCGTGGACGAGATCCAGGCTTCCTTTTCCAACTCGGGATCCCCGGCGTCTTCGGCCCGCTGCATGCTCACGGGGTCGAGCTCCCAGAACACGCACCTGCGACACCGAATCGGCAGGTCCTCGAGGTTGTCGAGCGTGATATTGACCAGACGACGCGACACCGGCCAGGCCCCCTTCTTGGGCGGAGCGTCTTCATCACCAGGACCTATTCCCGCTTAGGGGAGATCTTAGAGCTGGTTCTTGCACTCTGCCTTCTGGTAACTGACATCAAGCGTGTCACATGAAACACAAGCCCTGCCGACGCGGGGCCGACTCACAGGGGGCGTGCGCTGGTCCGTTCTGCTGTCCTGCAGCGTCATCATGGGGGTCCACTGGAGACCATCGGCGACCTGCTTTGCCGTGACGGCGGCTGCCCCGGATCTGGCTACCGAGCCCTTCGGCTCGCGCTATGGAACCGTCGCCTACCCGCGTACGCCGCGTGCTGTCACGGGCATTCGGAACGGCACCGGGGGAAGTCGGTCAGGGAGACCACCAGCGGCCCGGGGATGCCCGGCCGCAGGCCCTGGCAGGCAGGCGTCCTCGTAGAGCACGACCGGCGCCGAGCGCGCGGACGAACTCCGCCTTCGACCGACTAGAACCGTGCCGCCCGTCGGAGGTCACCGCATCGGGGCAGCTGGACTTCTAGGGAAAGCAGCAATCAGACCGGCTGCGTACGCCCGAAGCGCCCCCTTTCGTAGAGGACACTCGTCGGGCGCGGCCGGGACGGCCCCGAGATTCGCGGCACGCAAGTCAGTGGTACCGACGGGCGCGTGGACGCCCGCGGGATGCGTGGACGCCCGCGGGATGCGTGGACGCCCGCGGGGTGCATGGACGCCCGCGGGATGCGTCGAGGCCAGTGGACGCGTCGACGCCGGGGCAGCCTCCGACGGGCGGTCTGCCGGACCCCGGTCGAGACCATCTGCACCGTGAATGGACAGCGGCGAAGCGTCGCCCTCCGGAGCTACCGACAGGCCGTGGTCGACCTGCCGGCCGAACGGTCCGGTCCGCGGGATAGGCCCGAGATCCTGCACGTGCTGACACCCGCCGACCGGCGCCGGCAGGGCCCGGCACGTCCCGGCCAGGGGGTCACCGCGCTGCCCAGTAAGCCGGCACGTGACAGCGAGTTCGCCGTCTCCTCACGTCGCCTGACACCACACCGACCCCTGCGAGCTCCGACCCACCTGGGAAGGTCGAGACAGCCCGCGGCTCGGGTCCGTCAGAGGTCCACCCGGAGCAACTGGCCGCTGGATGCTCGCTCCCGCAGGGCCGAGAGCATGCGGGAACGCCCTTGAACGTCGCTTCGTGTCGGGCACCGATCGCGATGCCCCACTCACTCACGACGCTCACGTCCCCCGAATGGACATGGACGACGTCGTAGCCGGCGGGCGGCACATGCGCCCAGGCCGCTCTCACCCGCGTGCCCGACACGCGATCACGGGCTCTACTTCCCTCGACAATGGACCCGATACGGCACACGGTTCATGACGCAGGGGACGGCTACCTCAACAGGAAACCGTTCTCATGCGCCTTGCCAACAGCACGAGCGGTATCGGACGCGCTAACTTCGGCCCGGCACGAGGTATCTAGGCGGACGCGCCAGCTGGTCGGCCTGTAGGCGTCGACATCGCCTCGCCGGACACGTCAGTAACGTCCGTTCTCAGGCGCGAGACGACTCGAAGCCCTAAGCCGATCAGTGTTCCCGGCCTGAGCGGACGGGAGTTCTCCATCTCCTGGCACCACACCGACCCTGTGTGCGCCGGCCCTCCGAAAAGGTCGAGACAGCGATCGCTGCCCGCTCTCGCGGCGAGAGCACGCCGGAACAGCCCCGCAGCGAACACGCACCCGTACGCCGTTGTCGCAGTCCGCGGGACTCATCCGACCGCGCCGGCTGCTTACTGCAGACGGACACCTCTGGCCGGCCTTGAATGAGCAGTCGAGCGGCCGCCGGGACAACCGCCGCGCCCAACCGGCCGCCGTGAGGCGAACAGACTTCCCCGTACGGAAGGCCTCGCGCAGCAGGGCACCTCGGAGAGTTCGTCACCCTGAGGCCGGACCGCAAGCCCGTTTCACGTGAAACGGGGAACAGGAGAAGTGTTGGAAAGCAGGGGAGCGCCGCTACTGCGTCCGCACGGTCATGCAGGCGGCACCATCCCAGCCACCCGCGTGCACTTCACCTCGATCCCCGCCTCGATCCCCGCCTCGATCCCCGCCTCGATCCCCGCCTCGATCCCCGCCTTGGCCGTGACCGCACGGGTGATCGGCTGTTCCGGGGCTGCCATGACGCGACCTGTCGGCGATGCGCCACCGTCCGCCTCCGAGCACTACCAGAGCTCTACTTCGCGAAGCGGCCGAGAGCCCAGATCCGCCCCGACCACCGTCGACCTCGTCCCGGCAAGGGCCGCCGACCTGGGCGAGGCGACGTTCCGCTACGTCGTTGATGCCGACGATGTCCTGGCACCACGGCCAACGGCACCACCGCCCTCGTCGGCACCACTGCGCGGGACCTCGGGTGGCTGGACGTTCTGGTCAACAACGCCGGAGTGCTCACGCGGGCACGAGAGCACACGGGTAGCAGGCAGGCGGGCACGCCGCATAGGTCTGGGATGTCGTGTGCGTCGGGACGCCACACACGGAGAGATGCTCCAGGGTCGATGTGGAGCGGGCGAGCGATCACTGTCTCGACTCTTCCCAGAGGGCCGGAGCACGCGGGGCCGGCGTGCCTGTCGACTCACGCTCGGGTGTGGCATCAACGCTACGTCTCGTCCCGCTGGTGAACCTCATGCCGTTTCACGTGAAACCGGCACCGGGAACGCGGTCGCGGTCAGTCTTGCGATCGCTACCGACCTACGCAGGAGCGCGAGGAGTGTTCGGCTACTCCGTCTAAGACGAACTGGGCTACGCCGTTTCACGTGAAACAGCAAAGGACGCGTCGACGCGGCCCCCGTTTGGCGGATGTCGTTGTGGCTGGGCGCCGCTGCCTGCATGGGTCACCCAGCGGAAGTCGTAACCGCGCGTGGGATTGCCGTGAGCGGCCCTGCTGTTTCGGTCTCTTCACCACGGCAGAGCTGATCTTAAGAGTCGAAGTAACCGCACCTACGCCTCGACGGAGAGCGTTTCTTACTGCCTCGCCGGCGCGGTGGTGGGGCTGGCCTCGACGGAGACATCGATGCCGAGGCCATCGAACGGAGATGTAGCCGAGCGCGCGGCGGGCAGGCGGCAGGCGGCAGGCGGCAGGCGGCAGGCGGCAGGCGGCAGGCGGGGGCAAGGTAGGCCCAGCGACAGACGTCACGCGCGCCCTGGCGCATCCATGCATGCATGCGGTCTACGTCGCATCCCGCGGCAAGAGCGTGTCCTCGTTCGGGGATCTGCAGTACCAACGCCCCTGTCGTCCTATGGACTCCGGACGCGATCGATGCCGACGACCGGCACGGCGGGGCGGTGTCGCCCATCGTCTGGCGGGCCACCCAACAAGCGCGACCGCCGTCATGAAGACCCCCGACTTACCTTTCCGGCGGCATCGACGCCGCGGCCACCGAGCGGAGACATGGTCGCGTCACCGCATGCGTTGGGACGCCGCGCTCGGCGATATGCCGCGCGCGTCGGGTGCGAGGTGCGCCAGGTGCCGCGCACGGTGAGATCCACGCGCGTCGCGTGCGGAGTGTGTCGCGGTATCGCGTGAGTCAGGTTGCCGCGCGTCGGAGGTGCTGCATGCACGCGATGCCACATGTACCGCGACGCCGCGCACGTCGGAGTGTCGCGGGTGTCGCGTGTCCCCGTCTCGGGGCGTATAGGCGGTGCTTGGGCTCCAGGGGGATGCCACGATCACTGGGTCCGCGTCAGGGCGCGGGGAGAGGGTCGGCGACTGTCGAGGTGTCGGGCTACAGCCGACCGGCCCGGCGGGGTCCACCACGGCATGGATCGCCGACTAGGTCGCACGCCGCCTCCCGCGCACACCGCCTCCCGCGGGTGCCGCCGCGCGGGCGTCTCGCCATGGCGAAGCTTCAGACGTCTGCCCACTCAAAGCGAACGGCGCCGCCTAGCGCCGCGATAGTCGCGGCGAGGTGGCGCCGTTTCACGTGAAACAGAAAAGCTACGGCGGAGTCGACCTACGAGCCCGGGTGAGCGCCGGGGTTCATGGCGTCGATGATGCGCTCCAGGTCCTCGATCGAGCCGAACTCCACGACGATCTTCCCTTTGCGGCGGCCGAGGTCGACGCTCACCTTCGTCTCGTAGCGTTCGGAGAGTTCGGCTGCCAGTTCCTCGATCCGCGGGTTCACCGGCGTGTTGATCGCCTTCCGGCGGACTGCCTGCTTCGTCTCGCCGCCCTCGCCGAGGGCGATCAGTTCCTCCACCGCACGCACTGACAGGCCTTCCGCAACGATGCGGCCTGCAAGGTGTTCCTGGCGTTCCGGGCTGTCCAGCCCCAGCAGCGCACGCGCGTGGCCGGCGCTCAGCACGCCTGCCGCCACGCGGCGCTGCACGGCCGGCGGCAGGTTCAGCAGGCGCAGCGTGTTCGTGATGTGCGGGCGAGAGCGACCGACTCTCGTCGCCAGTTCCTCATGCGTCGCGCCGAAGTCGTCCAGCAGCTGCTGGTACGCCGCCGCCTCCTCCAGCGCGTTCAGCTGCTGCCGATGGAGGTTCTCCATCAGCGCGTCGCGCAGAAGGTCGTCGTCGCCCGTCTCCCGGACGATCGCCGGGATCTTCTCCACCGACGCCAGCTTCGACGCCCGCAGGCGCCGCTCCCCCATGATCAGCTCGTACCCGCCGGAGCGCAGCTCGCGTACGACGATCGGCTGCAGCAGGCCCACGATGCTGATCGACGCCGACAGCTCCTCCAGCGCCTCCTCGTCGAAGGTCCGGCGCGGCTGCCGTGGGTTCGGCGTGATGTCGCCGATCGGAATCTCGGCGAAGTGTGCTCCCGCGACGAGTACCGGCTCCATGGGGCCGACGCCCTCCGGGGAGGCGGCGGCGCCCGACCCGGCCTCCGGTTCCTCTCCCGGCGGTGGCGCCGTCGGGATCAGCGCGCCCAGGCCTTTGCCGAGCCCGCGTCGTGGCTGACTCACTTCGGTTCCTCCATGACCACAGTGCCGAGCCGCCGCCCGGCCACCATCACAACGCTCACTTGGGCTCTTCCGCCCCGCGGTACGCCATCTCGCGCGCGGCCTCTGTGTAGGCCAGCGCGCCGCTGGAACCCGGGTCGTACGTCAGCACCGACTCGCCGTAGCTCGGCGCCTCCGACACCCGGACGCTACGGGGGATGACCGTGCCCAGCACCAGGGGGCCGAAGTGGCTCCGTACCTCGTCCGCCACCTGAGCCGCCAGCCGCGTACGCGCGTCGTACATCGTCAGCAGAATTGTGGTCACGGTCAACCGCGGGTTCAGGTGCTGTTTCACCAGATCGACCGTGTGCAGGAGCTGACTCAGGCCCTCCAGCGCGTAGTACTCCGTCTGGATCGGGATCAGCAGCTCATCCGCACCCGTCAGCGCGTTGACCGTCAGCAGGCCCAGCGACGGCGGGCAGTCGATGAGCACGTAGTCGAAGTTGCCGGTGTCGTAGGACTCCAGCGCCTTCCGCAGGCGGTTCTCGCGGGCCACCATCGGCACCAGGTCCACCTCGGCGCCGGCCAGGTGGAGCGTCGCGGGCGCGCAGTAGAGGTTGGGCAGCCCCTCGGCCGGCACGACGATGTCGTCGAACGACCCGCCCTCCAGGATCACGTGGTACACCGACGGGATGTCGCTGTGGTGCTCGACGCCCAAAGCGGTCGAAGCGTTCCCCTGCGGGTCGAGGTCGACCACAAGGACGCGGCAGTTGTGCATCGCCAGCGCCGCGGCCAGGTTGACGGCGCTCGTGGTCTTGCCCACGCCGCCCTTCTGGTTCGCGATCGTGATCACACGGCACTTGGGCGGCCGAGGCCACTCCTTCTCGCCACGCTTCGCCTGCACCCGCAACGCGGCCGCGGCGGCCTGCGCTATCGGCTGGCTCGTTTCACGTGAAACCTCGGCGGACTTGAGTGCCTCGCTTACCAACTTCGACTCCCCGTGGGCCGGATCGCGCTGCGACGTCTCTTTTACAGGATCAGGAGGCGGAGGCGCCGCGGCCTGCGGAGAAGCCGGCTCAGGCACCTCGACCGGCGCGATCACTTCGACCGGCGTAGGCACCTCGACCACCGGAGCCGTCTCGACCGGCTCAGGCGGGGCGACCGGCGGTTGCTCCGGTGCGGCATGCGTCGGCCAGCCAAGCCCCGACGCGTCTTGCGACGGCGCCGTCGACGCTCCGTCCGGCCAGCCCAGTCCCTTGCTCGTGGTCAAGGACCGTCACCTCTTCCGTCCGTGCGCTCCGCCGCGCCGACGCCCGCCCCGACGAGAGCCGGACCGCCCCTTCGATGGGGCCGTCCCCGCGACAGCGCGAACGACCGTCGTCGGCGGGTCGACCTTACCGCGACCGACGTGGACTACCTCGGCCGCGCGAACCCCGAATTTCTCCAGAACGAGTCGTGCTTCTTCGAGCTCGGCCGCCGCACGCTCTCCCTTGAGCGCGAGCAGCTCTCCATCCGGCCTGAGCAAGGGCAGCGCCCACCCGGCGAGACGCGTCAGCGGCGCGACCGCGCGTGCGGTCACGATGTCCGCGGCGTACTCGCCGGCGACCTCCTCCGCACGGGCCCGCCGTACGACGACGTTCGGCAGCCCGAGAAGGTCGACACACTCCTGCAGAAAGACGGTACGCCGCAGCAGCGGCTCCAGCAGCGTGACCGACAGATCCGTACGCATGATGGCCAGTACCACACCGGGTAGACCCGCGCCCGAACCGATGTCGATGACCACCGCAGAATCCGGAACGAGCTCCGTCAAGACGGCACAGTTGAGGACATGTCGCTCCCAGAGGCGTGAAGCCTCCCGTGGACCGATGAGACCGCGTTCTACGCCCGGACCGGCCAGGAACGTGGTGTACCGCTCGGCCAGGGGGAGCGCGTCACCGAAGACCTCTTGAGCGTGAGGCGGCGCAGGAAGTGAGGACATAGGCTCGCGAATCAGCGACTCTCGGGAACGGCGTGGCGACTTCCACGACCATCGAATGGTTCCACACGCCGGCACACCCCGCGAACGCCGACCCGCCAACGTATCCCTCACCAGCCCAAAGCCGGCCCGAGGCCGCCCCCCACGCCGACCCCACGCCGCCCCAGGGCGAACCCGTTCGCCCCAGGACGCATATCCCACAGGAGAGGGGTACCCCTTAGGCGACGTTCCGTGGGAAGGGAAGGTAAAGGACATGGGTATCGGTACAGCTCTGGCGTTCATCGCACTAGGGGCGATCCTCGCGTTCGCCACCCATTTTCACGTCAGTGGGATCGACGTCCAGATGATCGGCTGGATCCTCATCTTCGTCGGCGCCGCGATGCTGGTCATCACGCTCGCCTACACGCGGCCTCGCCGTCGCCGCCAGGTCGTGGAGGACGTCGACATCGTGGACGGACAGCCGCAGCCCGGCGCGTTCGTGCGCGCCGAGCAGGAGCCCCCGGTCGTCGAGCCCGTCGAACCGGCGGCCGAGCAGCACGTACGGCGGACCGTCCGCCGGGACATCAGGTGACGGCCCACAACGCAGCCGGCCCCGCCACCTGAAGAAGGTGACGGGGCCGTTGGCAGCGAAACTATTCGGCGTGCACCACGACGTAGCGGCTGGGCTCCTCGCCCTCTGACTCGCTGCGGAGCCCGAAGGCGGCCACCGCGTCGTGCACGACCTTGCGCTCGAATGGGGTCATCGGCGCCAGCGGCTTGGGCTCGCCGGTGCGCTTGACCTCTTCGGCCGTCTCGCGGCCGAGCTTGGTGAGCTCGGCGCGCCGCCGCTCGCGGAAGCCGCCGACGTCGAGCATGAGCCGGCTGCGCTCGCCCGTACGACGGTGGACCGCCAGGCGGGTGAGCTCCTGGAGCGCCTCGAGCACCTCGCCCTTCTTGCCCACGAGCTCGTCGAGCGTGGCGCCGACGACCGAGACCATCGCCCGCTCGCCCTCGACGTCCATGTCGATGTCGCCGTCGAGATCGGCGATGTCGAGGAGGCCCTCGATGTAGTCGGCCGCGATCTCACCCTCTTGCTCGAGAGCCTGGACGTCGACCGTCTCGGCCTCCGTGGTCTCGGCTTCGGCTTGGCTCACGCCGGGCTCCTCATGCGTACTCGGACTGGTCTGAGAAGTCACGCTATCGCTTCCTCTTGCTGCGCGACTGCCGTGACGGCTGCTGTCGCACGACCTTCGGTGTGTCGGGGGGTGTGTCCTCGGGCTCCGGCTCGGCCTTCTTCCGCGCCTTGCCGAGCATGCCGGAGGGCTGCTTCACCGTGGACGCGAGCGAGCTGTTGCCGCCCGTCTTCGCCCCCGCCTTGGCCGTGTTCGTACGGGCCGTGTTCGTACGGGCCGCGCCCGTCCCGGCCTTCGCCGTGGTGCCCGCCTTGCCGTTGGACCCGGCGGTGGCCTGCCCGTCCGGCGTCGACATCGGGTACTTCTTGTAGACGTAGTGCGACTGGGCCAGCGTCCAGGAGTTGGTGGTCACCCAGTAGATCAGCACACCGAGGGGCAGCGTCAGGCCGAAGAGTCCGAACAGCGGCGAGAGGTACACCAGGAACTTCTGCGACTGCATCATCGGGTTGTCGGCCGTCATGCTCTGCATCGACCGGCCGACGCTCGTCTTCATGGTGAAGAACGTCGTCGTCGAGCTGATCACGACCGCGAGCCCGGCCACGATCATCGCGCCGATGTGCTTGTCGCCGAACGCCTCGACGAACGTCGTGGGGATCGAGGCGCCGAAGATGTGCGCGTGCTGGGCGCTCTGGATGAGGTCGGACGACATGCCGTACTTGGACTGACCCGGCTTGGTCGTCGAGATCGCGCGCAGCACGTTGTAGAGCGAGATGAAGATGGGGAACTGCACGACCAGCGGCAGGCACCCGGAAAGAGGGTTGGCACCCGCCTCCTGGTAGAGCTTCATCATCTCCTGATTGAGGCGCTGCTTGTCCTTCTTGTACTTCTTGCGCAACGCCTGAACCTGGGGGTTCAGCTCCTGCATTTTCCGTGACGCGTGAATCTGCTTCACGAACAGCGGGAAGATGATGATCCGCATGAGGGCCGTCAGGAGGAAGATCGACAGACCCCACGCCCAGCCACTGTCCGCGGGGAAGATCAGGCTGAGGCCGGCGTGGATCTGAATGATCACCCACGTAACGGCCTCGAACAGCGGACTTAGAAAGCTGAGACTCACCGACTGGCTCCTAATGCTCTCCGATTACGGTGCCACCCTGCGGCGGCGTGAGGTCTGAGGGTGCCTCTCCCCGGCGCGGGGGCACGGGGTCGTACCCGCCCGCGTGAAAGGGGTGACAGCGGGCGATTCGGCGTACGGCCAGCCATCCGCCACGCAGGGCGCCGTGCCGGCGCAGCGCGACGATCGCGTACGTGCTGCAGCTCGGCTGGTAACGGCAGACGGGCCCGAAGAGCGGGCTGATGAATCGACGGTAGAAGACGATCGGCAGCATCAGAGCCCGGGCGACGGGCGTCGGCTTGGCTGTCATCTCCGCCTCTTGACCTCTCGCCGAAGGAGCCGGTCGAGCGCCGCGTCGACATCCGCGGCGAGTTCGTCGTTTCGTGCGGTCGCCGCCTTCGGGTTGGCGCGCACGACTAGCAGGCTACCTGCTGGCAGCCGGTAGAGGCGCTCACGCACGATATGCCGGAGTCTGCGGCGCACCTTGTTGCGCACCACCGCGTCTCCGACGGGCCGGCCGACGGTGAACCCGACACGCACCGGTTCGTCTGTCTCGTCCCGATGCTGCAGGTGCAAGACCACACGAGGCCGCCCGGCACGGTCACCGCGCCGGACGGCCGAAGTGAACTCTTCTCGCCGCCGCATCCGGTTGCCGGACGGCAGCATGACTGCCGCGGTCAGACCGCGACGCGGGTGCGCCCCTTGCGACGGCGCGACGACAGGATCGCCCGCCCCGCCCGGGTGCGCATGCGGAGCCGGAAGCCGTGCTTCTTGTGCCGGCGGCGGTTGTTCGGCTGATATGTACGCTTGCTCACTCGAAACTCCAGTGGGGCGGGTGGTCAACGTTTCTCTGGTCGCATCGCGGGCGCGTGGACCCCCGCCTGCGAGAGCCGGCGACCTGCGGGCGTGCAGCACCGCCGTCGATGCGACTCGACCGTCGTACGTTACGGTCTGGCCTGCCCTCCGGTCAAACCGAGGGGACTTATCCACCGCCTTCTTTCACCCCGTGCACAACTTGTGGACAACCCTGTGGATGACGCGTGAGAGAGTGGTCCACTGCAGGTGCGCGGGATACGCCCGGGGAACGGCGTGTCGTACACGGGCCTGAGAGGGAGGGGAGAACACATGGACGGTCTGGACCTTGCCCTGGTGTGGACCAGGGCGCTAGAGGCCCTGCCGGGAGACCTCCCACCCCAGCATCGAGCCTGGCTGGCGATGACCCGGCCGCTCGCCCTCGTCGAGGACACCGCGCTGCTCGCGACGCCCAATGAGTTCGCCAAGGACGTCCTGGAGAACCGCCTGCGCCCGCTCATCACGCAGGTGCTGTCGAACCAGCTCGGCCGCGACATCCGCGTCGCCGTGACCGTACAACCGGACCAGCCGCCGGCGCCTGACCGGCCGCTGCCCGCCGAGCCGGAGTCCGACCACGAGCAGGCGCCCCGCGCCTACTCACCCGAGCCCACCGGCTACACCGGGCAGACCCTGCGAGGCCCGGCCGCCGACCCGCGTCCTTATTCTCCCGAGCAGTACGCCGAGAGCCAGTACGCCGCCGAGCGCTACGCCGGCAACCAGCAGTACGGCAATGACCAGCAGTACGGCCGGAACGACCAGTACCAGAGCTCCGAGCGCTACGACCAGTACGGCGGCCACTACCGCCAGGACCAGCAGCCCAGCGGCGGCCCGCCCAGTCCGAAGGGCGCTCAGCGCGACCCCTTCGTCCCCACCCCGGGCTCCAACTGGCAGCCGCGTCCCTCGGCGCCCTCCGAGAGCAAGAACACCGGCGAGCCCGCCCGACTCAACCCGAAGTACACCTTCGACACCTTCGTCATCGGCTCCTCCAACCGCTTCGCGCACGCGGCGGCGGTGGCGGTGGCCGAAGCGCCCGCCAAGGCGTACAACCCGCTGTTCATCTACGGCGACTCCGGCCTGGGCAAGACGCACATGCTGCACGCCATCGGCCACTACGCGCAGAGCCTGTTCAACGGCGCGCGGGTGCGTTACGTGAGCTCGGAGGAGTTCACCAACGACTTCATCAACGCCATCCGCGACGGCAAGGCCGACAACTTCCGCCGGCGCTACCGCGACATGGACATCCTCCTCGTCGACGACATCCAGTTCCTGGAGAACAAGGAGCAGACGCAGGAGGAGTTCTTCCACACCTTCAACACCCTCCACAACGCCAACAAGCAGATCGTGATCTCCAGCGATCGCGCGCCCAAACAGTTGGTGACGCTGGAGGACCGCCTGCGCAACCGGTTCGAGTGGGGACTGATCACCGACGTCCAGCCGCCGGAGCTGGAGACCCGCATCGCGATCCTGCGCAAGAAGGCCGTGCAGGAGGGCCTGGTCGCCCCGCCCGAGGTCCTGGAGTACATCGCCTCGAAGATCTCCACCAACATCCGTGAGCTGGAGGGCGCGCTCATCCGGGTCAGCGCCTTCGCGAGCCTCAACCGGCAGTCGGTCGACCTTCAGCTCGCCGAGATCGTGCTCAAGGACCTCATCCCCAACGACACGGGTCCCGAGATCACCGCGGCGACGATCATGGCGCAGACCGCGACGTACTTCGGCATCGACATGGAGCAGCTCTGCGGTCCGTCGCGCTCGCGGGTGCTCGTCACCGCCCGGCAGATCGCGATGTACCTCTGCCGCGAGCTGACCGAGCTGTCGCTGCCCAAGATCGGCCAGCAGTTCGGGGGACGGGACCACACGACCGTGATGCACGCGGAGAAGAAGATCCGCAAGCTCATGGCGGAGAAGCGCCCGATCTACAACCAGGTCACCGAGCTCACGAACCGCATCAAGCAACAGGCACGCAACGGCGGAGCCTGAGTTGTCCCCAGCGGTCCACAGGCGTCCACAGGAAGTCCACACCGGTTATCCAAAGATCGTGGATTACACAGGGTGGGGAAAAACCTGTGGATCAATCTCGGTGGACAACCATGTGGATCGAGGGCAGAACCGGTGGATGAGATGGGGACGAGTGGTGGACGTTCGGTGGACGAGATGGGGACAGTTTTCGTTCGTCCTCAGGCATCCACTGATTCCACAGGGTCCATGCACAGCGGCGGTGGACGCAGAAACGCGGTCTGACCTGCGAGGACTAGACTTTTCCCCAGTATCCACGGCCCCTATGACGATGACTCTTGTTCTATCTAGAGAGAGAAAGACAGAACGTAGGGAGCCGTGCCGCGCCACGATTGAGGCAAGCCGCTCGTTCTCTTCCGTTCCACGACCCTTGGTGATCGAAACCCCAGGAGACGGTCCAAAGTGAAATTCCGCATCGACAGGGACGTCCTCGCAGACGCCGTTGCCTGGACCGCGCGCACACTGCCGGTCCGCCCGCCCGTACCCGTCCTCGCGGGCATGCTCATCGAGGCCGGCGACACTCTGAAGCTGTCCTCGTTCGACTACGAGGTCTCCGCGCAGATGACGATGGACATCGACGCGGACGAGCCGGGTACCGCGCTGGTGTCGGGCCGCCTCCTCGCCGAGATCTCCCGCAGCCTCCCGGCGCAGCCGGTCGAGATCACCACCGACGGCGCCAAGGTCACGCTCAAGTGCGGCACCGCGAAGTTCACACTGCTGACCATGCCTGTGGAGGACTACCCGAGCCTCCCGGCGATGCCGCCGGCCGCCGGCATGGTGGGCAGCGACGAGTTCGCCGCCGCCGTCGCGCAGGTCGCCATCGCCGCGGGCCGCGACGACACCCTGCCGATGCTCACCGGCGTACGGCTGGAGATCGAGGGCGAGACCGTGACGCTCGCCTCGACCGACCGCTACCGCCTCGCCGTACGGCAGCTGAAGTGGAAGCCCGAGCAGCCCGACTTCTCCGCGGTCGCCCTGGTGCCCGCCAAGACGCTCTCGGACACCGCCAAGTCGCTGACCTCCGGCGCCGAGGTCTCCATCGCCCTCGCCGCCGGCGGGAGCGGCAGCGGCGAAGGCATGATCGGTTTCGAGGGCGGCGGCCGCCGTACGACGACCCGGCTGCTCGACGCCGAGTTCGTCAAGTACCAGTCGCTGTGGCCGAAGGAGACCTCCGCGGTCGCCGAGGTAGAGACCGGCCCGTTCGCCGAGGCGGTCAAGCGCGTCGGCCTCGTCGCCGAGAAGAACACCCCGGTACGCCTGTCGTTCCGCCAGGGCGAGGTCGTCCTCGAGGCCGGCAGCGGCGATGATGCACAGGCTGTGGAAGTTCTCGGCGCCTCGCTCGAGGGCCAGGACATCGACGTCGCCTTCAACCCGCACTTCCTGCTCGACGGGCTCAGCGCGATCGGCTCCGACGTCGCGCGGCTGGCGATGACCACCTCGACCAAGCCCGCGGTGATGACCGGAAAGCCTGCGAACGAGGAAGACCCGGACTACCGTTACCTGATCATGCCGATCCGCTTGTCGAGCTGATCGTCCCGTTCACTACGCTCATAAGGGACGGGGACCCCTTCTGAGGAGAACTCACATGCAACTGGGGATGATCGGCCTGGGCCGCATGGGCGGCAACATGGCCGAGCGCCTGCGCCGCGCCGGCCACACGGTCGTCGGTTACGACCGCGATCCCGACGTGACCGACGTCGGCTCTCTGGCAGAGCTCGTCGAGCGCCTGAGCGCCCCACGGGCGGTGTGGGTGATGGTTCCGGCCGGAGAGCCCACACGCGCCACGGTCGACAGCCTCGCGGAGGTTCTCGAGCCGGGCGACGTGGTGATCGACGGCGGCAACTCGCACTACGCCGACGACCAGGAGCACGCCAAGGTGCTGGCCGAGAAGGGCCTCGGCTTCCTCGACGTGGGCGTGAGCGGCGGCGTCTGGGGGCTCGACAACGGCTACGCGCTGATGGTCGGCGGCAGCGAAGACCACGTGAAGCAGCTGAAGCCGATCTTCGACGCGCTCAAGCCCGAGGGCGACTACGGCTTCGTGCACGCCGGCGAGGTCGGCGCCGGGCACTTCGCCAAGATGGTCCACAACGGCATCGAGTACGGCATGATGCAGGCCTACGCCGAGGGCTGGGAGCTTCTCGAGGCCAGCGACCTGATCAAGAACGTCCCGGAGACCTTCCACAGCTGGCGCGAGGGCACGGTGATCCGCTCCTGGCTGCTGGACCTGGCCGACCGGGCGCTGGACGACGATCCCGACCTGGCCAAGCTCAAGGGTTATGCACAGGACTCCGGTGAGGGCCGGTGGACGGTGCAGTCCGCGGTCGAGCTGGCCGTGCCGCTACCGGTGATCACGGCGGCGCTGTTCGCCCGGTTTGCCTCCCGGCAGGACGACTCACCGGCCATGAAGATGGTCGCGGCGCTCCGCAACCAGTTCGGCGGCCACGCCGTGGAGACGCAGAAGGGCGCCGACTCGCCCGGCGCCGACGTCAATCCACCGGCCTGACGCACTTTTCGGCAGGGGCGGCCTCGTACGGGGCCGCCCCTCCGGTGTTTCCACAGAAGACTGTGCACAGCCTGGGGATAACCATGCTCCCTGAGACAGGCGAGGCGAGCGCGCGCCACAGGCCCTACTCTCGTCTGGGTGTACGTCGCCCATCTGACGCTGCTGGACTTCCGGTCCTACGAGTCCGCGGAGATCGCCCTTGAGCCGGGGATCAGCGCGTTCGTGGGCCCGAACGGCCACGGCAAGACCAACCTCGTCGAGGCCATCGGCTACGTCGCGCTGCACGGAAGCCACCGCGTGTCCACAGACGCTCCCCTCGTCAGGCAGGGCGCCGCGCGAGCGATCGTACGGGCCGGAGTGATCCGCGACGAGCGCCGCGCGCTGATCGAGCTGGAGATCAACCCGGGCCGCGCCAACCGCGCCCGGCTCAACCGCTCGCCGGTGCAGCGGCCCCGCGAGGTGCTGGGGATGCTGCGGACCGTGCTGTTCGCACCCGAGGACCTCGTGCTGGTCAAGGGCGATCCCGGCGACCGGCGCCGGTTCATGGACGAGTTGCTGACCGTACGCACGCCGCGGTTCGCCGGGGTGCGCTCCGACTACGACCGGGTGCTCAAGCAGCGCAACGCCCTGCTGAAGTCGGCCGCCGCGCACCGCCGCGCGCCCGGCCAGGAGGTGCTGAGCACCCTCGATGTCTGGGACACCCACCTCGCGCGTACGGGGGCCGAGCTCCTCGGCGGCCGGCTGGACCTGGTCGCCGCGCTCCGGCCGCTGGTCGCCAAGGCCTACGCCGACCTCGCTCCCGGCGGCGCCGCCGACCTGGAGTACCGCGCCTCATCCGGCGTGGAGTTGTCCACAGACCGTGCACAACTCGGCGAGGCACTGCTCGCCGCGATGGCGGAAACACGCCGCAACGAGCTGGAGCGCGGCGTCAGCCTGGTCGGGCCGCACCGCGACGAGCTCGTGCTCAAGCTCGGCGACCTGCCGGCCCGCGGTTACGCGAGCCACGGGGAGTCGTGGTCGTTCGCCCTGGCCCTGCGCCTGGCCGCGTTCGAGCTGCTGCGTGCCGACGGCGACGACCCGGTGTTGATCCTCGACGACGTGTTCGCCGAGCTGGACACCGGCCGCCGTACGCGTCTGGCCGAGCTGGTCGCGCCGGCCGAACAGGTCCTGATCACCGCGGCGGTGCCCGCGGACGTGCCCGAGCAGCTCACGGGTGCGACCTTTGACGTCTCCGAAGGGGAGGTCTCCCGTGTCCGATGAGCCTCAGGATCCACAGCCTGTGGAAAATTCCGGCCCGGCGAAGTCCGGCATCGAGCTGGCACGGGAGGCGCTGGCCCAGGCGAAGGCCGACGCACGCGAGCGCGGCGCGCTGCCCGGCCAGGTGCGGAAGAAGCGCCGCAAGCCCGTACGGGCCTCCGGGCGCGGGGGCGACCCGACGGCGTTCGGCCCCGCGATCCGCGAGCTGATGGCGGCTCGCGGCTGGCAGGAGCGCGCGGCCGTCGGCGGCGTCTTCGGGCGCTGGCCGCAGATCGTCGGCCCTGAGCTGGCCGAACACACCAAGCCGGAGACCTTCGAGGACGGCATCCTGGTCATCGCCGCCGACTCGGCGAACTGGGCGACCCAGGTGCGTCTGCTGGCCGCGAACCTGGTCAAACGGCTGAACGAGGACCTCGGCCACGGGACCGTGCAGCGGGTGAAGGTCGTGGGTCCGTCGACCGGCCAGCGGGGCAGCGGACGCCTCCGCGTGACCGGTGGACGCCGCCCGCGTACTTGACCGGCGGCTCCCCGAACGACCCCGAATCCGGCTTTGTCATGTCGGATGATCCGGGCTGTCCGTAAGAGTTTTCCACAGGCTGTGTGGAGGGACTTGACCGCTCGGTGAAGGCGATGAGTCCGATTCGATTTCGCCGTCCGTACGCGTCGCAACCCCCCAGACCTAATAGGGGGATCCCGAAGGGGCGGGTTTCGGGGCTTGTACGGCCTCACAACGCGCTTCATGGCCCAGGAAGGGGGCTGGTCTGGATAGAATGGAGGCGGATACAGGACACGATCGCCGTTGCGGGCCGCCCGTGGATCGGGCGCCCCGCTTGTGTTACGGGGAGCTGCGCGGCGTGTGTCCTCCGGCAGGAGGATCTCCACTTGGCGTACGACGCTAGCTCGATCACTGTCCTAGAAGGCCTGGAGGCGGTTCGCAAGCGCCCCGGGATGTACATCGGTTCCACCGGCGAGCGCGGCCTTCATCATCTCGTCTACGAGATTGTCGACAACTCCGTCGACGAGGCTCTCGCGGGGCACGCCGACACCATCACGGTGACGCTGCTCGCCGACGGTGGGGTCCGCGTGACGGACAACGGCCGTGGCATTCCCGTGGGCATGCACCCTGTGGAGAAACGACCGGCGATCGAACTCGTCCTCACCACGCTGCACGCGGGCGGCAAGTTCGACAGCAAGTCCTACGCCGTCTCCGGTGGTCTGCACGGCGTCGGCTCCGCGGTGGTGAACGCCCTGTCCACCCGGCTGGAGGCCGAGGTCAGGACCGACGGCTTCGTGTGGCGCCAGTCCTACAACTGGCAGGGCCCCACGAGCGAGCTGGCCAAGGGCGAGGCGACCGACGAGACCGGCACGATCATCTCCTTCTGGCCGGACGACTCGATCTTCGAGACGCTCGAGTGGAACTTCGAGACCCTCAGCCGGCGCATGCAGGAGATGGCCTTCCTCAACCGCGGGCTGTCGATCTCGCTGACCGACGAGCGGCCCGAGCACATCAACGGCGAGCCGAAGACCGTCTCCTACCACTACGAGGGCGGCATCGAGGACTTCGTCCGCTACCTCAACGCCAAGAAGGACGCGGTCCACCAGTCGGTGATCGCCTTCAGCGACGAGACCGAGGGCATGTCGGTCGAGGTCGCCATGCAGTGGAGCGGCTCCTACTCCGAGTCCGTCCACACCTTCGCGAACACGATCAATACCGCCGAGGGCGGCACGCACGAAGAGGGCTTCCGCGCCGCGCTGACGACCGTCGTCAACAAGTACGCGCGCGAGCAGAAGCTCCTGCGCGAGGGCAAGGACGACAACCTCGCCGGCGAGGACGTGCGCGAGGGCCTCACCGCGATCATCTCGATCAAGCTGGCCGACCCGCAGTTCGAGGGCCAGACCAAGACCAAGCTGGGCAACACCGAGGCCAAGTCGTTCGTACAAAAAGCGATGTACGAGAACCTGCGCGGCTGGCTCGACGCCAACCCCGGCGAGGCCAAAGAGGTCATCAACAAGGCCACGCAGGCCGCGCGGGCGCGCATCGCCGCCCGGCAGGCCCGCGACCTGACCCGGCGCAAGAGCCTGCTGGAGTCGACCTCCCTGCCCGGCAAGCTGTCGGACTGCCAGTCCACTGATCCGAGCAAGTGCGAGATCTACGTCGTGGAGGGCGACTCGGCGGGCGGCTCGGCCAAGGGCGGCCGCAACCCGCAGTACCAGGCGATCCTCCCGATCCGCGGCAAGATCCTCAACGTGGAGAAGGCCCGCATCGACCGGGTCCTCAAGAACAACGAGGTCCAGGCGATGATCACCGCCCTGGGCACCGGCATCCACGACGAGTTCGACATCGAGAAGCTGCGCTATCACAAGATCATCCTGATGGCCGACGCCGACGTCGACGGCCAGCACATCCGCACGCTCCTGCTGACCCTGCTGTTCCGCTTCATGAAGCCTCTGGTCGAGGCCGGCCACGTCTACCTCGCCCAGCCGCCGCTCTACAAGATCAAGTGGGACGCGCGGGGCCAAGACTCGGACTACGCCTACTCCGACCGTGAGCGCGACGCGCTGATCGAGCGAGGCATGGAGAGCGGCAAGCGCGACCCGCGCCCCCGCGACGGCGTACAGCGGTTCAAGGGCCTCGGTGAGATGAACGCCGCAGAGCTCTGGGACACCACGATGGACCCCGAGCACCGCATCCTGCTGCAGGTCACCCTCGACGACGCCGCCCAGGCGGACGAGCTGTTCACCGTGCTCATGGGTGAGGACGTCGAGGCACGCCGCTCGTTCATCCAGCGCAACGCCAAGGACGTGCGCTTCCTCGACATCTAACGGCCGCGCGGCCACCTCGCGCCCCGTACGACTCAAGCTGGAAGAGGATCATTCGTGACGGACGTTACGCTGCCGCCCGACGGACCGCGGGATCGGGTCGAACCGGTCGACATCCAGGTCGAGATGCAGCGCAGCTATCTCGACTACGCGATGTCGGTCATCGTCTCCCGGGCACTGCCCGAGGTGCGCGACGGGCTCAAGCCCGTGCACCGCCGCGTGCTCTACGCCATGTACGACGGCGGCTACCGCCCCGACCGCGGCTACTTCAAGTGCGCGCGCGTCGTCGGCGACGTCATGGGCAACTACCACCCGCACGGCGACAGCGCGATCTACGACGCGCTCGTGCGGCTGGCCCAGCCCTGGGCGCTTCGGTACCCGCTGGTCGACGGCAACGGCAACTTCGGCTCGCCGGGCAACGACCCGGCCGCGGCCATGCGCTACACCGAGTGCCGCATGGCGCCGCTGGCCATGGAGATGCTGCGGGACATCGAGAAGGAGACCGTCGACTTCGCGCCGAACTACGACGGCCGCTCCCAAGAACCCGACGTCCTCCCCAGCCGCTTCCCCAACCTGCTGGTCAACGGCTCCGCGGGCATCGCGGTCGGCATGGCCACCAACATCCCGCCGCACAACCTGCGGGAGGTGGCCGCCGGCGTCGCGTGGTACCTGGACAACTACGAGTCGACCGACGAAGAGCTGCTCGACGCGCTGCTCGCCCGGATCAAGGGCCCCGACTTCCCCACCCACGGCCTGATCGTCGGCCGCCGGGGCATCGAGGATGCCTACCGCACGGGCCGCGGCCTGATCACCATGCGCGCCGTGGTGGAGGTCGAGGAGATCCAGGGCCGTACGTGCCTGGTCGTCAGCGAACTCCCGTACCAGGTCAACCCGGACAACCTCGCGCTGAAGATCGCGGAGCAGGTCAAGGAAGGCAAGATCACCGGGGTCGCCGACGTCCGCGACGAGACCTCCGGCCGTACGGGCCAGCGCCTCGTGATCGTGCTCAAGCGCGACGCGGTCGCCAAGGTCGTCCTCAACAACCTCTACAAGCACACGCAGCTCCAGGAGACCTTCGGCGCGAACATGCTCGCGCTGGTCGAGGGCGTGCCGCGCACGCTCCGCCTCGACCAGTTCGTCCGGCACTGGGTCGACCACCAGATCGACGTCGTCGTCCGCCGTACGCGCTTCCTGCTGCGCAAGGCCGAGGAGCGCGCCCACATCCTGCGCGGCCTCCTCAAGGCCCTCGACCGTATCGAGGAGGTCATCGCGCTGATCCGCCGGTCGCCGTCGGCCTCCGAGGCGCAGACCGGCCTGATGCAGCTCCTGGAGATCGACGAGATCCAGGCGCAGGCCATCCTCGACATGCAGCTGCGCAAGCTGGCCGCCCTGGAGCGCCAGGCGATCACCGATGAGTACGACAAGCTCATGACGGAGATCGCGGACTACAACGACATCCTGGGCTCGCCCGAGCGGCAGCGCTCGATCGTCGGCGACGAGCTGACCGCGATCGTGGACAAATACGGCGACGAGCGCCGTACGCAGATCATCCCCTTCGACGGCGACGTGTCCATGGAGGACCTGATCGCCGAAGAGGACGTCGTCGTCACGATCACGCGCGGCGGCTACGCCAAGCGCACCAAGACCGACCTTTACCGCGAGCAGAAGCGCGGCGGCAAGGGCGTACGCGGTGCGCACCTCAAGCAGGACGACATCGTCGATCACTTCTTCGTGACGACGACGCACCACTGGCTGCTCTTCTTCACCAACAAGGGCCGCGTCTACCGCGCGAAGGCGTACGAGCTCCCCGAGGCGGGGCGCGACAGCCGGGGCCAGCACGTGGCCAACCTGCTGGCGTTCCAGCCCGACGAGCGCATCGCCGAGGTCATGGACCTGCGCGACTACGACGTGGCGCCGTACCTCGTCCTCGGCACCAAGCAGGGCCGGATCAAGAAGACGGCGCTGGGCGCGTACGACTCGCCGCGCTCGGCCGGCCTCATCGCGATCAACCTCGACGAGGGCGACGAGCTCATCGCCGCGCGCCTGGTCAACCCCGAGGACGACCTGCTGATGGTCAGCAGTGGCGCGCAGGCCATCCGGTTCCCCGCCCGCGACGACGTGCTGCGCCCGATGGGCCGCGCAACGGCCGGTGTGATCGGAATGCGATTCGATGACGGTCAGGAAGTTCTCGACATGCACGTCGTCCGCGAAGGCGAAGATGTGCTGGTCGCGACCGAGGGTGGGTATGCCAAACGCACACCCGCCGTTCAGTACCCTCTCCACGGTCGTGGGGGCAAGGGTGTTCTGACCGCTAAGATCGTGGAAACTCGCGGCCGGTTGGTGGGGGCCCTCATGGTCAGGCCAGACGATGAGGTCTATGCCATCACCGCGAGCGGCGGCGTAATCCGTACGCGAGCCTCCGGAGTCAAGCAGTCTGGACGCTCGACGATGGGGGTACGTCTAATGAACCTCGCGGACGGCGACAGCGTCGTAGCGATCGCGAGGAACGTAGAGTCCATCGAGGACGCTGACGCAGAGCCGGACACAGAGTCCGGGGAAGGGAGCGACGCGTGATTGACCTGGTCGGACATCAGGTGATGCGTCGCCTTCCCGGGGAGGTCATATGACGGCCAACGCCGGCAAGGGCGCGGACGGCAACAGCGGCCGTACGCGGAAGAAGACCAGCGCCGCGAAGCCGCCGAGCGACGAAGTGACCGTGCGCACCAACAGCACCGACGACGACACCAACGGCACCGTCCCTAAGGACGATGCCGACGAAACGGTCACCGACGTCCCGCCTAAGGACGACGAGGACACGGTGCGCGACGCGGCTCCTGTTGCTGACGAAGACGACGAGGCCGACGCGACGAGGATCGACATGGTCCCGCCGTCCTCTTCGGATCGCACGTCTTCCCATCGCACGGCCACGTTCGGGCTGCCGAAGGACCTTGGCGAGCCGGACGGCGAAGCCGCACCGGTCGCGAAAAAAGACGACATAGTCAAAGAACCGCAGGAAAGTGAGGCCATGCCGAGTTCGGGTAGGAGCGCGGCCATGGATTCTTCGACCCCTCCGAGCAGCGGATTCGGCGGAGGCAGGACTGCGGGGGGTGGTGGGGGTGGCAGTAGCACACCGCCGTCGTACGCGCCCAGCGGTGCCGCCGCGGCTCCGAGTGCCCCGCCGCGCCCGGCGTCGACGCCGCGTGCGGCGATCGAGGCGGCCTCCCGGGCCCTGCGCAAGCCGGAACCGGGCCGCAAACCGGCACGTAAGGCCCACCTGCAGGTCGCACGGTTCGAGCCGTGGTCAGTGATGAAGTTCAGCTTCATCATGGCGCTGGTGTGCTTCCTGGTGCTGTTCGTCGCGGTCGCGGTGCTGTACGTGATCCTGTCCTGGCTCGGCGTCTTCGACGCCCTGTCCAACACGATCCACGACCTCACCTCCAACGACCAGGGCACGACCGGCGGCCTCAACCCGGCAAGCTGGTTCTCGGCGGCGCGGATCCTCGGCTACACGGCCCTGATCGGCACGCTGAACGTCCTCCTCATCACGGCACTGGCCACGGTGTGGTCGGTGATCTACAACATGGCCGCCGATCTCGTCGGTGGCGTGGAGGTCACGCTGAAGGAAGCGGACCAGTAACCGCGACTGCACTGCGCCGGGGGGACCAAACGATTACCGGTTGAGGGTGTCGATCGGGTACTGTTTCTCGACGTCGCCCCTTGGTCTTCCTCGACCAGGAGCAGCTGCACGGGCCTATAGCTCAGTCGGTTAGAGCGCATCCCTGATAAGGATGAGGCCGGAGGTTCAAGTCCTCCTAGGCCCACCAGCGCACAGCCCCCGCCGGAAGTTCTCGGCGGGGGCTTTTTCTTTAGTCTTCAATGGCGAACGCGCCGCCACCGCTTTGTTCACGATGACGACGCGCTCGTATGTTTCAGGCCGGGTTACCAGCGGTACCAGCGACTCCTGGGCCCGCCCGCCGTGCCGGCTCCGCGGAACACGAAGCCGAGCAGCCACAGGACCAGGATGGCCAAGGCGATGTACCAGAGCACGTGGACCGCGAAGCCCGCTCCGCCAAGGATCAGTGCCAGCAGAAGAACCGCAATGACGATGGCCATTTGTTGTCTCCCTTCACGCAATAGAATTCATCCCCTCAGATAGAGGAATAAACCTGTGGGCGACGGCCTCGATCTCGACGCGCTGACCGGGGTAACCGAGCACGGTCACGCCGAGGAGAGTGCTGGGGGCGTCGTGATCGCCGAAGGCCGTACGGACCTCCTTCCAGGCGGCGACCAGGTCCGAACGCATCGTGGACGCGACGTAGACCGTGGTCTTGAGCACGTGATCGAGGTCGGTGCCCGCGGCGTCGAGAGCGGTGCGGAGGTTGGCCATGCACTGCCGGGCCTGGGCGCGTACGTCTCCTTCCACGGTCGTCCCGTCCTCGGCGAGCGGGCAGGCGCCCGCGGTGAAGACGAGTGATCCGGGCGGAGCGACGGCGGCGTAGGCGTATTCGACACCTTCGTACAGGTCAGGGACGCGGATGAGGGTCATGCCGGGAAGCGTGTCAGACGGGAGTTGTCCACAGGCCTGTGGACAACGGTTCTGGAGACGTGCTTCCCAGTGGGAGGCGGGAAACCGGCTTGTCGTGCGACAAGTTATCCACAACTGTGGAGGACGAACACGCGTCCTACGTTGGGCGATGTCTCGAATCCCATGATCGATAGCGTGCGGGGGGAAGCGGCCCGACATGCCGAACTGGTTGCTAGGCTGCGAGACGCACTGTCAGTCGAAGTTTGAAGGGGTCCCACCGTGAAGAAGCTCATCGTTCTTGCGCTGGTCGCCCTCGGGGGTTTCGCGGTCTGGCGTCGGCTTCAGCAGGACCGGGCCGAGCTGGACCTCTGGACCGAGGCGACCTCGTCGGACAGCTGAGACACGACTTTGGTACCGGCGGGGAGCATGGAGGGCGTGCGTGGACGACACAGCGCGGATCACGCTCGCCTGCCTTGACCTCGCCGGTACGAGCGTGGCGGACGGCGGCGTGGTCGAAAGGGCCTTCGCCGAAGCCCTGGCCACGCAGGGGGTCGTGCCCGGCACTGAGGTATATGGCCGCTCGATGGCCCGGGTGCGTGACGCACGGGGCCAGTCGAAGCTCGCCATCTTCAGTGAGATCTTGCCCGACGAAGACCGCGCCCGAGCGGCCAACCACTCGTTCGAGCGCGCGTACGACGCGGCCATCGACCGCGTCGGCCTGGAGCCGGTCCCCGGCGCCGAGGCCGCGATGGACAAACTCACCCAGTCCGGCGTACGCGTGTGCCTGATGACGGGCTTCAGCCGTTCCACCCTGGGCCGCGTCATCGACACACTCGGCTGGTGGAAACGGGCCGACCTGCTGATCTGCCCGGACGACGCCGGCGGCCGCGGCCGCCCGTACCCGGACATGATCCTGACCGCCGCCCTGCGCCTCCAGGTGGAGGACGTACGGCACATCGCGGTCTGCGGCGATACGGCGAGCGACGTGACCAGCGGCCGCCGCGCGGGTGCCTCGGTGGTGGCGGGAGTCCTTACGGGCGCCCACGACCGAGCCCGCCTGGAAGCGGCCGGCGCGACGCATGTGCTGGAGAGCATCTCCGGCCTGCCGGAGCTCCTGCTCGATACGGCGGTCCCCGCTCCTCACTGATGTCGGTCAGGCCGGCGGGTCGAGCTCACGGCCGTCGAGGACCTCTACGTGGGTGATCGACATCTTTGCTGTGTCGTCCACGTCAAGGTGGAACATGGCGAGCGTTTCGCCGTCCAGCTCTACCTCGGTCATCGCGGGGCACGGGGTACCGGGCGGCGCCGTCACGAGACAGGGCGGCCCGTGGTCGGGACAGGGGCCGTAGAACAGTAGCTCCTGGAAGGTCTCCGCGAAGGAGGCCGATTTCGGGCCTTCGAGGCGTAGCGCCCGAACGATGTCAGCCACCAGGCCGGGATAGACGTCCGCCAAGCGAGGGCGCCGGTCCGTGGTCACGAGCTCTGACGGTACACACCCGCGTGCGGCTGGACGTGCCAAAGGTCGCGTTCAGCCGTACGCCTCTGGGGATTCGGTCAGGAAGTCCGTGACCAGGTCTGCCGGGTTGGCGGCTTTGGTCAGGGCGAACATCTCGTCGGGGTCGAACATGTCGTAGAGGATCACCGGAAGCGATCGGCCCAGGAGTTTGGTGATCTGACCGTCGGTGTGAAGCCGACGGGCCACGTCGACGCAGAGCGTATGGAACTGACCATTGAGCCGTTCGCCGCGCTCGTCCTGCTCCTGCTCGGAGAGCTCGTCCTCGTCCTCGTACCAAAGGCCCTGTTCCGCGGTCTCACGCCGGTGCAGCTCAGCGCCGATCGGGTCGCGTTCGGGATCGTGGCCGGCGACGCGGATTCCCTCCAGCCCGGACGGTGGAAAGTAGGCGTAGCTCCAGCGCGCCTCCCACGCCTCCGGTGGATTCGGCGCTGCCAGCAGCCGGGCCACTTCGGCCTCGGTGGTGTAGCCGATCGCCAGGTACGGGAACCGGGGGTCTTGATCGACACTGTCAATCCGGAACGTGACGGCGTAGATCTCCGACTCCGCGGGGAACTCGGCCAGGGCGCGTACGACGAGCTGCTCAACGTGCTGCTGGAACGTCACCCGATGCTCTCGCTTCTCCAGGGCTGCTCTGGCGGGTGACACCCTACATTCGGCACTCACCCGCTCCGCTCCGCGCCGTACCTGCGAAGTTTCCCGGCCGGTCGGCCGGGGAGAGCGATTCCTTTCGGGGGCGTTGAGGGTCTGTATTACCGAGGCCCTTTTTGGGCGCTGGAGATCTGGCGAGGACACGGTGATGACGGATCGGTCAGAGGAGTTCGTGCAGTGCACCGAGCAGTTCCGGCGCGAGCTGTTCGCGCACTGCTACCGCATGCTCGGCTCGCTGGATGAGGCCGAGGACCTGATCCAGGAGACGTACCTACGGGCATGGCGTTCGTACGGCACCTTCGAGGGTCGTTCCTCGCCGCGTACCTGGCTCCATCGCATCGCCACCAACGCCTGCCTGTCCGCGCTCGAACAACGCACCAGGCGGGCACTTCCTTCTGGCCTGGGCGGCCCCGCCGAAGATCCCGATCGCGTGCCGACGCCGGCCGAGCCCGAGGTGGCGTGGCTGGAGCCGGTCCCGGACACTTCGGTGACCTTCGAGACCCAAGACCCCGCCGCGATCCTCACAGCGCGTGACAGCGTACGGCTCGCGCTCGTCGCCGCCGTGCAATGTCTGCCGGCCCGGCAGCGAGCCGTGCTCCTGCTCCGGGAGGTGCTGGGCTTCAGTGCCGCCGAGGTGGCGACCATGCTCGGCACGTCGACCGCGGCGGTCAAGAGCGCGCTGCAACGAGCCCGCGCCCGGCTCGATGAGAGCGCTCCCTCCGCCGAGATCATCACCGAGCCCACCGAACCGCACGCCCGGGACCTGCTCAGCCAGTACATCGCCGGTTTCGAGAATGCCGACATCACAGCCCTGGAGAAGGCGCTGCGCACCGACGCCGCCATCGAACTGGTAGGCACGCGGACCTGGTTCTCCGGCAAGGTGACGTGCCTGCGTTACCTCGCGCACGTGATCGGATCTCCCGGCGACTGGCTGATGATCCCCACCAGTGCCAACGGCCAGCCCGCCGCAGCCACCTACCACCGCACTGAGGACGGAACCCATCAAGCCCTCGGGGTCGCCGTTCTCACCGCCACCCCGGCCGGGATCGCCCGCATCACCGTCTTCCCCGGCGGTCCCGGGCTCGTGGCGAGATTCGGCCTTCCCCACCACAGCCGTCGATCAAGAGACTAAGGAGAGCCGTGCCGACCGACGAGGAGTTCCTGGCCTACAACCAAGGCGTCATCCGCGAGTTCCGCGCCAATCACGGAGTGGTCAGCCGGCCGCCGTTCCCGATCCTGCTGCTGACCACGACCGGGCAGCGGACCGGACGGCAGACGACCGTGCCGGTCGGCTTCGCGGTCGACGACGAGAAACGAGTGTTCGTGGTGGCCTCCAAGGCAGGCGCCCCACAGCATCCGGCCTGGTTTCACAACCTGCGAGCCAACCCGACCGTGACGGTCGAACTCGGCGACAGTTCTTATCAGGCCCGGGCCGTCGTGACCTCAGGCGAGGAGCGCGAGCGGCTCTACCGCCTGGTCTCCGACGGCACCTCCGCGTACGAGAAGAACACCGACCGGGTTTTCCCGGTCGTCGTCCTCGAAGGCGTTCCCGCCCCAACCTGACCGACGGCGAGTGGGCTGCGGTCATGAATTACTCTTTCCCCGCTTCGATGGACTCTGCGGATCGGCCCTGGGATTCGGGGATCGGTACGGTGGCGAGGCGCCGGCCGTTGCGAGCGGCGGCGGCCTTGGCCCACTTGCTGGTGGAGATGACGCCGAGCGCGAGTGCGACGAGTCCGCAGCCGCCGAGGCCGGCCCAGGCGGCATGGCTTGAGTCGATGAAGCCGGCGCCGGTGCCGGCCACGATCGAGCCGGTGACGGCGACGCCGATGGAGATGCCGAACTGGCGGGCGCTGGCGGCGAGCGCGCCGGCGACACCGACCTGGCCGGGCGGCAGCCCGGAGACGGCGGTGTTGGTGATCGGCGGGCTGACCATGCCCGCGCCGAGGCCGAAGATGGCGTACGTGGCCAGAAGGTAGACGCTCTCGGTGTGCGCGGTCAGGGGGACGAGAAGGAAGCCGCCGACGGCGAGTAGCGCGCCGCCCAGTGTGAGGGGGAGGCGAGCGCCCCGGGAAGCGACAAGCCGCCCGGAGAGATTGGCGGCGACGGCTTGGCCCACCGCCAGCGGGATGATCATCAGTCCGGCGTGCAGGGAGCTGAAGTGGCGGAGGTCCTGGAGGTAGAGGGTGTTGAGGAACAGGAACCCGCCGAGGCCGGCCGACATCACGACGGAGATCGTGTTCGCGCCGGAGAACGGAGGGCTGCGGAAGAACCGCAGGTCGATCAGTGGCTCGGATCGCCGGGGCTCGACGATGAGCATCCCGATGAGGGCCAGGACGGCGAGTACGAACAGCCCGACGATCCAGGGGTCGGCCCATCCGTGGCGGGGGCCCTCGATCGTCGCGGCGATGATCGACGCGAACAGGACGATGATCAGCGCCTGGCCGGGCGGATCGAACGCGCGGCCCCGGGCGGCCTTGGACTCGGGGACGAATCTCTGGGTGAGCAGGATGGCGGCGATCCCGATCGGGGCATTGACCCAGAACACCGATCGCCAGCCGGTACCGCTGACCAGCAGGCCGCCGAGCACGGGCCCGGCCGCGATGGTGGTTCCGATCGCCGATCCCCACACGCCGATCGCTCTCGCTCGTTCGCGGCGGTCGGTGAACACGCTGACGATGATCGACATCGCGACCGGGTTGAGCATCGAGCCGCCCACCGCCTGCAGGCCGCGGAAGGCGATCAGCCACCCGACGCTGGGCGCCAGGCCGCAAAGGAGGGAACTGAGGGAGAACAGCGACAGCCCGAGCTGGAAGATCCGCTTGCGGCCGAAGCGGTCGGCCATCGAACCGGACAGTACGAGCAGGCAGGCCATGACCAGGGAGTAGGCGTCGACCGTCCACTGCAGGCCGCTGACCGAGGCGTGCAGCTCCTTGCTTATCGACGGGAGCGCCACGTTGACGATGGTGAGGTCGATGCCGGTCACGCACACGCTGAGACAGCAGATCGCCAGCACCAGCCGGCGGTGAACGGGACGAGATGGGCCGGCCATCACCGTCGGCCCGGGAGTGTTCGCTGTGCTCATGGCGGATCCTCGAACAGATTCGATAAAGTCTCCGGTGAAACGGAGAGGGTGTCCGCATCACTATATGGAGACCCTCTCCACTTATGCAAGGACACTCGAATGACTGACCATCCGCCCTCCAAAAGGGCCGACGCGGCCCGCAACCGCCAGCGGATCCTCGAAGCGGCACGCATCGCTTTCGCCGCCACCGGAGCCGAGACGTCAATGGCCGAGATCGCCCGGAGATCCGGGGTCGGCCCGGCAACCCTGTACCGCAACTTCGCGACCCGCCACGAACTCCTGGAGGCACTACTCGTCGACGAGGTCGATGAGGTCTGCGCCGCCGCCGCGACGGTCGAGGGTGACAGCCCGGGGGACCGGCTCACGACCTGGCTGCGTCGGTTCTTTCAGTACGTCACCACCAAGCGGCCGGTCGTCCTCGGGCTGCTTGAGCACACGGACAGAACCGATCCCGTCTTCGACAGCCGAGGCCGGATGCTCACAGCCGGCCGGCCGCTTCTCTCCGCCGCCCAGGACGCACACCAGATCGCCGGCGACCTCGACCTCGACCAGATCCTCGATCTCGTGGTGGCCATCGCGAAGATCCCCGGTACCCCGGACTACCGGCAGCCGATCCTTGACGCGGCACTCGCCGGACTACACAGAAGCGCCACCTGAAAGCTGAACCCGCGCGTGGCCGCCGACAGATCCCGAAGCCCTTAGAAGTGAACGATGTCCTCGCGGCAGTCCTGGTCCGTGACAGCGCCGTAGCGGACGACCGCATGCGACGGTTTGAGGCCGGAGGCGCGGAGCGCGGGTTCCATCGCAGTGAAGAGGTCGCCGGCGTGCGGACCGTAGGCGTAGAGCACCGCCTCGCCGCCGCCGAACTCGTTGCCGTCGAACTCCCCCGCGTCCGCCTCGGCGATGGCGACCCTCAGAGCCGTTTCGAGCGTACGGACGGTGGCGCGCTCGTCCTCGGAGCCGTAGCGGTCATCACCGAGCTCGATGTGGACGATGACTGCATGTTCGTCGGCCATGGGGCTCCCTTGATCGTCTGCCGACCGATTCTGCCCCAGCCGGCCGTTGCCGTGCCCCCGCCGCAGGCGATGGACCGGTTACTCGGGAAGTTCCAGGCCCCGCTCGGCGAGCCGCGCTCTCCCTCGTGTGTTCCTCGACCACTTCACCGAACCAGCATCGTGGCCGAAGACGATGCCGAGCTCACCGGCTTCCTCGTAGGTTTCTTGTCGCCGTCAGCAGAGGACGCCGCTTACATCCACTTCGTAGGCGTCGCCCCCCGCTTTCGAGGCAGCGGACTAGGTCGCCAGCTCTACCAGCGCTTTTTCGACATGGCTCAAGCCGGCAGTCGCTCCACAGTGCGAGCGATCACCGCTGATCGGCGAGAGTGGGTGGAAAGGACACAGTCCGCGGTCGAGACATGGACCTCACGCAGCCCGCCACGCCCACTGGCGGTACGCCGAGGACGAGCTGTCGTTCGCCGGCGACCGACCAGGGTGATCGTTTCCGGAGCGGCGTAGCTCGCGCTACCCAGCACGCGACAGAGGGCGTTCACCGCAAGCGCCGATGCACTGTAGGTCCGGTGTGCCGAAGCGACGACGAGGAAGCTGACCGCGAACACCAGCCCGTGGGGGGCGGTAGCCCTCCACATCGGGGGGGCGGGGGGTCGCCCCCATGAGCAACTGTGGAGCCTGGGAGATTCGAACTCCCGACTTCCTGCTTGCAAAGCAGGCGCTCTGCCAACTGAGCTAAGGCCCCTCTGGAAACCTCCCACAGCCTACAAGGGAACTCAGGATTCCGCGCTCCCGCGCCGCCGTCTTTCCGGAGCCACTGCGATCATGGCCCCCAGTCGACCGCCCCAAGCGCAAGACGCCGCAGTGAATGTGACGTAACGGGATTTTTACCAACAGAACCCACACAAGAGAACATGTGTGATTAACGTGCACCCATCCCCGGTGACACCCAGGAGGCCAGAATGCACGGCTCCGCGGCCGATCCACAGGACCTCATGGGGTCCATCGACAGTCTCGCCTCGGCCATCGTGGCGCAGAACGACAAGCTCCACGACGTACGCCGCCAGGTGGCGGGTCTACGCGGCAAGGGACGGTCCGCCGACGAGCGCGTCGAAGTCGAGGTCGATCAGTTCGGCGCACTCTCCCAGCTCAAGATAGATCCCCGGGCCATGCGTCTCGGGTCCGAAGAGCTCGCTCAGGCCATCCTCAGTGCGGCGCGGCACGGCATCGAGAATGTACACGCCCAAGCCGAGGCGCTCATGCGGCCGCTGATCACGGAGTTGATGCTGACCAACCGGCGCATGGACGCCGCACACAGCGCCGGGCAGGATCTGGACGACGTCCTCGCCGCCCTGCAGGACGTGCGGCACGACCTTCGGATGTGACACGGAGAGCGATGTTCCTCGACCACGGAGAACTCAAGACGGCAGCCAGAGCGTTCCTGAAGGAGGGCCACGACCTCGCGCTCACCATCGACGACCTCCTGTTGAAGATCACAGCTCTCGGGGACGTGTACGGCGACGACAACCCGCACGCCAAGCAGTCCTTCGACACGGCACGGAACAACATCGCCGACTACGCCGGAGCCATCTGCGCGGCCTACGACGGCGTCGGCGACAACCTCACCCTCATGAACGCCAACATCGAGGTCGCCGACTGGGCCTCCAGCCTTCCAAAAGTCGACCGGTTCGCCGCATGACCCCCGAGGACGTCCTCCTGTGGGTCGCGGGCGTCCAGATGCCCAAGGCCGACGACGCCGGCGTACGGAAGGTGGCCGCGTACCATCGGCAGATCGCCGACGCGATCGACCGCAGCAAGGCGGCCATGGACAAGATCGCCCTCGACGTCAAAGGCCACAACGAGGGCGAAGGGACCAACGGGTTCGGCCACTACTACTTCGGCCCGGCCGAGCACAAGACACTGACCGCCTACCCGGAAGACGTCGCCGGCTACGTACGGAAGGTCGCCGAGGCGCACGAGCAGTTCGCCCACGTCAACGACCAGATCCGCAGCGCTCTGAAGGTCATCGCCATCCAGATGTACGCCAACATCGTCTTCACCATGGCGTACGGCTGGTTCACCGGAGCCCTCGAGGCCCGGTTACTGACGCTGATCGCCCAGGCCCGCTGGTACGCCAAGATCCGCAACAGCATCGTCGAGATGCTGGTCAAGCGGATCGCCTTTACTTTGACCGACAGCGTGTTGTACGCCGGAGGTCAGCAGGCCCTCCAACTCGGGATCTACGGTACGAGCCTGGTCGCCGGCGTGGATCGCAGGACCCTCACCGGCGTCGCCGGCTACGACCCCTTCTCGGTGAAGACGAACGCCATCCAGACCGCCGACGGCTTCGGCGGAAACCTCGCCTACAACGCCCTGACGGACGCGCTCCCGGGAGTGAACCCGGCGTCGAGGTACCGCCAGAAGGTCGGCCACTACTTCCTGAGACAGCCGGGCGTGAAGGGCGCGCTCGGCGGCCTCACCACCCGGCTCATCGCCTCGAACGGCTACACCTACGCGAGCAACGTCACCGACTCCTACCTGGAGGGCGACGGCGACGGCTGGACCCAGGCGCCCACGCTCAACCAGGAGGTCGCCAAGCTCTTCATCCACGTCCCGCGGATCCTCGTGAAGTATCCCCTGCGCTGGAAGGACTGGCCCAGCGTGTCCGGCCAGGTCGCCGGCCCGGGAACCCCCTGAGAACGGGGAAGGGGGCAGCGGCGGGTGGGACCAGTCGCTCTCTGCTGCGAAACCCCGTCAGCCAGTCGGTCGCAAGGCGCACCCGCTGACTCGTACGGCCCGCTCTCACCTGCGGCTCGGCTTGCCCCCTTCTATCCCGTTCTCTTCCCGGGCAAGGTCACCGTCATCCGGGAGTCGGCCCCCTTCCCGTACTCGGGGTCGCCACCCCGGATCAGCACGGAGTGCTCGGTGACCGTGGCCCGATAGAGGCGGAAGAGCCCCTGAAGCTCCTCGACCGTGATGTGCTGCGACGCGGGCAGCCGCCCGTTGAAGACCGCGAGGGCCGAGGCGGAGGAATCAGCGGGCACCTTATGAGCGACCGCCGACATGTACACCGCCGACGCTCGCCCCACCTCCGACCGCGAGTCGTAGATCGTGATGCCCACGGACGGTCGTACGGCGATGTTGCGTGAGTGGCGTGCGTCCGGTGAGGACACCCAGAGGAAGGTCGAGTCGTCCTCGGGCGTGAAGAAGACGGGGCTGACCCACGGCACACCGGAGGCGTCCGCGGTGCCCAGCGCCATGTAGAGGTTGTCGGTGATCAGCGAGCGGGCGAGAGAGACGAGGTCAGCCATCGTTGATCACCCGGTACGTCAGGTGCGTGGCGGCGTCGGTGGACTCCGAGGACAGCAGCGACAGCCGCAGGGAGAGATCCGGAGGGAAGAGCGGCGTCCCGCCCCCGAAGACCACGGGCGCGACGTGGATCGACAGCAGGTCCACGAGGCCGGCCGAGAGAAAGCCCGAGGCCACGGACCCTCCTCCCATGATCACGACGTCCTTCGCGCCGGCGGCCTCGCGTGCCCGGGCCAATGCGGCGGCCAGGCCGTCGGTGACGAACGTGAACCGCGACGCCAGCCGCACCTCCGACGGCACCGAGTGCGTGACCACGAAGACCGGCGGCGCGGAGTCCTGGCCCCGCGCCCCGCCATACCCCATCTCCGAGCTCCAGCCGCCCGGCGCGTCCACGATGTCGAACGTCCGCCGGCCCATGATCACGGCGCCCGTACGGTCGACGGTCCCCTGGAGGATCTCCTCGTCGCGCGGCGTAAGGCGGGAGATCGCCCACTCGTGGACAGCCTCACCGCCCACACCGAGGCCGTGAGAAAGGTCGACGCCGGGCGCGGCGACGAAACCGTCCAGCGACATCGAGATGTCGACCAGGACCGAACCCCCGCCGAGCAGCGACTCCAGCTTCGCCATCGACTCCACGATGCCGCGCTCCATCCCGCTCGCCAGCGCCGTGTCGCGCGCCGCGACCGACGGGAACGCCGTGTGCCTCCGCACCCGCGTACGGCCGCCCAGATCCTCATACGTCACGGACTCGACGCTCACGACGTCCGGCCAGCCCTCGTACTCGAAGGTCTGGATGATCCGCTCGTCCGGGACGACGGTGTGGAAGACGCCACGGAAGCGGTGCTCCGCGCCGGAGTCCTCGCGGTGGACATAGCGGTACGAGCCGCCGGACCGCGCGTCGAACTCCAGGACGGTCATCTCCACCCCGTGCGGCACGAGCCAGCGCGCGACCAGCGCGGGGTCGGTCCACGCACGGAACACGCGGGCCGGTGGGGCCGCGAACTCCCGTACGACGTCGATGAACGGGCTGCCCGGGTCGGCTTTGACGATCATTGGTCCCTCATCTCGTCCAGTACGGCGTCGAGCCGGCGGAAGCGGCTCTCGGTCTCCAGCCGATAGGTGTCGATCCAGCTCGTGAGCGTCTCCAGCGCGGCCGGGTCCAGGTGGCAGGGGCGGCGCTGGCCGTCGCGGCTTCGTGTGATCAGGCCGGCCGCCTCCAGCACCTGGATGTGCCGCGACACGGCCTGCTTGGTGATCGAAAACGGCTCGGCCAGCTCGTTCACCGTCGCCTCGCCGCGGGACAGGCGCGCGACGAGCGCCCGTCGTACGGGGTCGGCCAGCGCTGCGAACGCCCGGTCCAGCCGTTCATCTGCGTCGTCAACGGACACCTTTATCAACCAATCGCTTTATCAACGAGTAGGTTGACCATATCCGCGAGCGAGAACCTCGTCAAGGAGAGCGCCGGAGCTTCGCTCATCTGCGACAACGGCGAGAGATTTAGGCGACGATGTTCCCAGGGTCATCGTTCGCTGATCCTCAAGTACGAGCCGGTACGAGCGTTTCATCGAGGCCGCGGCCGGTGAAGTCGTCCCATTGCGCAGCTTGTTACCAAGGAGGAGAGACCGCTGGCGAGCATCGCCATTGACTTGCACGACGCTGACGGCGACGAGGCCGCTCGGCGTATCGACGAGTACAGCGACCTCTACACGGAGGTCCACGCCGATCCGCCGTACTCCTGGGGAGAGGAGTACACCGACCTGTTCCGCCGGCGTTTCGAGACGCAGCGGCAGCAGGCGGGGTTCGCGCTCGTCGAGGCCAGGACCACCGGCACGCTGATCGGGTTGGGCTTCGGCGTGACGCTCACGCCGTCGACCTCCTGGTGGCAAAACCTCCTGAGCCCGTTGCCGCTCGACCTCACCGAGGAGCGGGACGGCCGCACATGGGCGCTGGCCGACCTGATCGTCCATCCCCGCTGGCGGCGACTGCATCTCGCCGAGGCCGTCCACGACCGGCTGCTCCGCGACCGGCCCGAAGAGCGCGCCACCCTCACCGTGCTCCCCGCCGCGTCCGCCGCTCAGGCCGCCGCGGCCAAGTGGGGCTGGGAGAGACTCGGGCAGAAGCGCAACCCGCTGCCCGGTGCGCCGATCTTCGATGTGATGTTGAAGACGCTGTAACGGGCCATGTCAGGAATTCGCCTTGCGTGTTGGGCGTTCGTACCACCATTGACGGGCTAGGGAGGATTCGTGGCGGACCATACGCAGCTGTACACGTTGGCCGAGGAGATTCCCGAGCTGGAACGCCCGGTACTGCTCTACTACCTGGACGGATTCATGGATGCCGGGGGCGCCGGACGCCTCGCCACCGAGCATCTGGCGGACACCATGAACCCTCGTACGGTGGCCACCTTCGACATCGACTCATTGATCGACTACCGGTCCCGCCGGCCGCCGATGATCTTCGACACCAACCAGTGGATCGAGTACAAGACGCCCGAGCTGAAGGTCCAGGCGTGTGAGGACGCGGTCGGTGTGCCGTTCCTCGTCATGACCGGGCCGGAGCCGGACCGGTCGTGGGAGGCGTTCACCGCCGCGGTGATGTCGCTGATCGACCGGCTCGACGTGAGCCTGTCGGTCGGGCTGCACGGCATCCCGATGGCCGTGCCGCACACCCGCGAGACCGAGCTGACGCCGCACGGCAACCGGCCGGACCTCCTCGGCGAGAGCCCGTCGTGGATCAGCCGCGTCGAGGTTCCGGGCAGCGCCACCGGTCTCCTGGAGTACCGCCTGGGCAACGCGGGCAAGGACGCGATCGGCTTCACCGCCCACGTCCCGCACTACCTGGCTCAGGCGGAGTACCCCGCCGCCGCGATCGCGCTGCTCAACGGCATCACCGCCGCCACCGGCCTGGCGTTCCGTACGGCCGAGCTGGAAGAGGCCGGCGGGCTGGCCCGGAAGCAGATCGATGACCAGGTCGCCGCCTCCGACGAGATCGCCGAGGCCGTACGCGGCCTGGAGGCGAGGTTCGACGCGGTCGCGGAGGCGTCGAGCACGAGTCTGCCGCTGGCCGGACCGGGCGCACGGATGCCCGACGGCGACGAGATCGCGGCCGAGTTCGAGCGGTTCCTCGCCGAACAAGACGAATAGAGAGTGAAGGGTCCGGCGCCCCCGACTCGCCGGACCCCGCCTCAGCCCTGGCAGGCCGACTTGAGCTCTATGCCGGCGTTCGTCAGCTTCGAGACGTCCGGCATCTGGGGGGTCGTGCTGCCGCTCGTGGCGATGCTCTTCACCTGCTGACCGAGGGACTCCAGCGCGCTCGCGGCGTCGTTCGCGGCCTTCTCCACCTTGTCATCGCCGGAGTCCTTGCCCTCCTGGCGCATGGTGTTCGCGCCGGCGGAGTAGGTCTCGGCGAGACCGCTCGGGTCGCTGACCTGCGTCATGCCCTTCTGGCTGACGTCCGTGATGGTCTTCTGCAGCTTGTCGCAGGCCGCCTTCTTGTCCTGGCTGCCGCACGCGGCGACCGACAGTGCCAGGGCAGCGGTGATGGCACACGTCCCGGCGATCCGCACGGCTGGTATACGCACTGAACTCGACTCCTCGGATGAAAACGCGGGCCGGCAGAGGGCCTCGATCGGGCCCGCCTGATCGGGTTGAACACTTTCGACACCGCAGGCGTCTCAGTGGTTCCCTTTTCTCTCAGGAAATCGAACGGCGTACGTCGCCGGCGATCCGCGCGGCCGTACCGGCCGGATCGGTCACCGCGTGCCGCCGGCCACAGCCCCACTCGAAGAAACCGGCGTCGACGAGTATCCACAGCCTGGGGGCGTAGCGACGGCGTCGTACGGACAGGGCGGGCTTGGCGTCGCTCATGCCGACATCGAGTCCCTGTTTGGCGAGTTCTCTGCACAGCGCGGCGAGTAACCGGACTTCTTCGGTCTGTTCGATGCCTCGCGCGTCGCCCACAAGGACAGCATCGCGCCGGTGGCTTGCCACCGCGACGCCCACGGCGAGGCATCTTCAACGTGAATGTCTACTCTTCGTCTCTAGTTGGTCTCGCTGAGTAATGGATTGTCGCTATTCTTGACTTCGCACTCGTGACCAGAAAGGCCGGACGGTGTCAGCTCAGCCGATCCTGCTCCAAATCCTCCTGCGGCAGCGGCAGTGGCACCGCTACGGACTCTTCCGCGCCGCGTACGACGACGCCGCCCGCCAGGTCGACCGCGGTCTCGTGGGGACGGCGCCCAGCCGGGCGCAGTTGCACCGCTGGACCTCCGGCGAGCTGAAACGGCTGCCCTACACCGACCACTGCCGGGTCTTGGAGATCATGTTTCCCGGCTGGACCGCCGACGAGCTGTTCGGGCCCTGCCCGCCGGACGTCCTGGCCGGTACGACCTCCCGCCCACGCGAGGGGCCGTTCGCCGATCTGGTGGCGGTCTTCCCGACCCGTGCCGACTTCACGTACGCGATGCCGCCGCACGCCCTGTTCGACGGCGCGAGCGACATCCGGGCCGCGGGCCTGTCGCTCAACCTGATCTGCCAGCAGTACCCCGACCAGCGCCTGCACCGTCTCATCGAGGGCGGCGCGGAGCTGCGGTGCCTGTTCCTCGACCCGGACGGCGATGCCATCCAGGCGCGCGAGCGCGAAGAGGGCTACACCGACCATCACCTGGTCATGCTGACCAAGCTGAACATCGAGGTGCTCTCACGGCTGCGCGACCGGCTGCCGTCCGAGGCGCGCGACCGGCTCTCGATCGCGGTGTACGACGAGACGATCCGGTTCGGCATCGTGCTGGTCGACAGCGAGACCTGTGTCCTGCAGCCGTACCTCCCGCACGCGCGGGGGGTCGACTCGCCGACGTTCGTGGTTCGCAAGTGCTCAAGGAGCCCTGGTCTTTACAGCACATTCGAGCGGATCTATACCGAATTATGCGAACGGAGCCGACCGATATGACGGCCGCGCCTGGAGCTCTGCTTCCGGCCGCGATCGAGGCAGTCGCCATCGCCAACGAACTCATCCGCTCCCGGTTGCCCGGCTTCCTGACGGCCAAGGGCGACCGCGACATGGCCAGCGAGCTCGACTTCGCCGTCGAGCGATCCCTCCGCGCCCACCTGCGCGAACGTACACCGGGCGTGGCGGTGCTCGGCGAGGAGGAAGGGGTCAGCGGCGACCCGGACAGCGAGTTACTGTGGGCGCTCGACCCGATCGACGGTACGGCCAACCTCGTCCACGGCATGCCGCTGACCGGCGTCTCCCTTGGCCTGCTGTACGCCGGGCGCCCGGTGCTGGGCGTCATCGACCTGCCCTTTCTGGGCGCTCGCTACTGGGCGGTCGAGCACGCCGGCGCGTACGTCGGCGACCGCCGGATCGCGGCGAGCCGCACCGCCGACCTGCGCGACGCGGTGGTGGCGCTCGGCGACTACGCCGTCGGCGTCGACGCGGACGATAAGAACCATCTGCGCCTCGCCCTGACCGGGCGCCTGGCGGGCCGCGCCCAGCGGGTCCGCATGCTCGGGTCGGCCGCCATCGACCTCGCCTGGGTGGCGGAGGGCAAGCTGGACGCGAGCATGACGATGTCCAACAAGCCCTGGGACACGGCGGCGGGCGTCATCATCGCCCGCGAGGCCGGCGTGGTGGTCATCGACCAGGACGGCTCGGACCACACGTCGTCGTCGGTCGCGACGATCGCCGCCGCACCCGGCATCGTCGAGGAGCTCCTCGCCCTGCTCGCCTGGACCCAGGAGGAGGTCGAATACCGCCGCGGCGCCTGAGGCGGCCAGGTCAGAGGGTGTTCTCCCCTGCGGAGCCGAACGCCTCCAGCGTGGACTGGTGCGGCCGGTCGAGGACGGCCTCCGACTCGTCGACGAGGCCGGTCAGGCGGTCCACCTCGGCGTCGGTCAGCTCCTCGGCGACCACGGTCGCGCCGACGTTGGCGCGCAAGTGGTCGGGGTCGGCCGTGCCGGGAATGACGACCATGGCCGGCGAACGGCGCAGCAGCCAGGCCAGCGCGACCTGGGCCGGCGTCGCGCCGAGGCGCTCCGCGGGGCCTGTCAACGCGTCGTGGCCGCCGAGCCGCCCGGCGGCCAGCGGATAGTAGGGAACGAACATGATGCCCTGCGCCTCGCAGTCGGCGAGGACCTGGACTCCACTGCGGTCGAGCAGGTTGAAGCGGTTCTGCACGGCCGCGATCGGCGTCATCCTCTGCGCGCGGGCCAGCATCTCCGGCGACGCGCCGGACAGCCCGATGTGGCGGATGAGCCCCTGGTCACGCAACTCGACGAGCACGCCGAGCGAATCTTCCAGCGGCACGTCGCTCCGCGCTCTCGGGCCGTCGCCGCCGAGCCGCAGGTAGGTCAGCTCGCTCGCCTCCGTCCCCATGTCGGTCAGCGCCTCGTGGACCTGCCGGCGGACGGTGTCCGGGTGGCCGGTGATGATCCACGACCGGTCCGGGCCGCGACCGGCGCCGACCTTGTTGCCGACGATGACTCCTTCGGGGAACGGCCGCAGCGCCTCTCCGATGAGGCGGTTCACCGTACGCGGCCCGTACGCGTTCGCGGTGTCGAAGAACGTGACCCCCAGGTCGACCGCCAGGCGCAGCACCTTCCGCGCCGACTCGGGGTCGTCCGGCGGTCCCCAGACGTTCGGCCCGGCGAGCTGCATGGCGCCGTATCCGAGACGGTTCATGTGGCTTCTCCCTCGGTGTATCACTGCCACGCAAAAGTGCGTAGCACTGGATGTACCAGTGATACGCCGAATGTCGTAGCATTGCAACCGTGGACGAAGCGAAGCGGCGGCAGATCCTCGAGGTGGCGGCCGGCATCCTGGAGCGGGACGGGGCCAAGGCGCTCTCGACCCGCTCGGTCGCCGCGGCGGCCGGCATCCGCGCGGCCTCGCTCTACCAGCTCTTCGGCGACAAGGACGGCCTGCTCGCGGCGCTGGCCATCCACGCCTTCGACCTCTACCTGGCCGAGAAGCACGATCTGGCGCAGACCGACGACCCGGTCGGCGACCTGCGGCGCGGCTGGGACGTCCATGTCGACTTCGGCCTGCGCCACCCGGCCTTCTACCTGCTGATGTACGGCACGGACCGCCCCGGCCGCCGCCCGCCCGCCGCCGACGAAGCCCGCGATCTCCTGCTGAGGTTCTTCGACCGCGTCGCGGCCGCGGGCCGCCTGAGGGTGCCGTCCGCCGTGGCCGCCCAGCTCACCCTGGCCGCCGTCACCGGCGTCACGCTGTCGCTGGTCGGCGCTCCGGCCGAGAGCCGCGACCCGGAGATCTCCGTGAGGATGCGCGACACCCTCATCGACTCCCTCACCACCGGCCCGCCCCCGGCCGCCGACCCCGGGCTGGCCTCCCGGGCCCTGGCCCTGGACGCCGCCCTCACCACCGCGGACGAGGTCGCCCTCCGCCCGACGGAGACGGCCCTACTCCGCGACTGGCTCCATCGGCTCGCCCGCTAGGCCCTAGGCGGTGAGGGCGGTCGTCTGAACGACCGTGAGGATGACGAGGACGGCCGCGACGATCGCCGACGCTCCCACCTGGACGGCCTGCTGCCGGTTCCGTGGGGCGTACGCGAACGCCGCGGCCAGAATCGCGCCGGTGACCAGCCCGCCCACGTGGCCTTCCCAGGAGATGCCCGAGAAGGTGAACGTGAACATCAGGTTGATCACGATCAGGAACGCGATGCCCCTGGTGTCCGTCCCCAGGCGGCGTCCGACCACGAAGAACGCCGCGAACAGGCCGAAGATGGCGCCCGAGGCGCCCAGCGCGGGCTGTCCCGGGTCGACCAGGAAGAGCAGGACGTTGCCGCCGAGCGCCGACAGAACGTAGAGAACCGTGTAGCGCAGCCGGCCGAGCACCTGCTCCAGCTGCGGCCCCAGCACCCACAGCGCCCACATGTTGAACAGGATGTGGGTGAGGCCGAAGGTGCCCTGGCTCAGCGGCACGTGCAGAAACGCCGCGGTGATCAGGCGGTACCACTCGCCCTCGGCGACGCCGTACCCCGGGATGACCTGGCCGAACTGCGTCTTGAGCTGGCCGAGCATCTCGAAGTCGTCGACGAACTTGGGCGAGGCCAACTCCGCGACGTACGCCACGATGTTGAGGGCGATGAGCGTGAACGTCACCACCGGCCGGGTGGCGACCCGCCCGCCGAAGACCGTACGCGCCTCGCGAACGGAACGGTTGCCGTCGCGGACGCACTCCGGGCACTGGTGGCCCACAGACGCGTCGCGCATGCAGTCCGGGCAGATGGGACGCTCGCACCGTGTGCAGCTGACGTACGTCTCGCGGCCCGGGTGCCGATAGCACGTCGGGACCTGCGGAGCCTGAGGAGCCTGCGGCGAATCGCTGCTCATCGTGGTCTTCCTCTGAGTGTCGGTACCTGTCTAACGACGGTCGATCGTCACCGATTCCACAACGACGTCCTTGATGGGACGGTCGCTTCCGTCGGTGGCAGTCTTGCCGATCGCGTCGACGACGTCCTGCCCCTGGATGACCTCGCCGAAGATGGTGTGGCGGTTGTTGAGGTGCGGGGTCGGGCCGACGGTGATGAAGAACTGCGAGCCGTTGGTGCCCGGTCCGGCGTTGGCCATGGCCAGGAGGTAGGGCCGGTCGAAGCGCAGGCTCGAGTCGAACTCGTCCTCGAACTCGTATCCCGGGCCGCCCCGGCCGTTGCCCAGCGGGTCGCCGCCCTGGAGCATGAATCCGGAGATGACCCGGTGGAAGACCGTGCCGTTGTAGAGCGGGCCGGTCGCGGGCCGCCCCGTACGGGGGTCGGTCCACTGGGTCGTGCCCTCGGCCAGGCCGACGAAGTTCTGCACCGTCTTGGGTGCCTGATCAGGGAAAAGACGCAGGACGATGGGGCCCATCGTCGTCTGCAGGGTCGCGGTGAGAGTCTCAGCCACGGGGACCGCCTCCTGGTATCGGGATCCGGAATGTTCGCATCGGTCAGGTCACGCGGGTACAACGCCCGCGTGAACGCATCCTGTCAGATCGGCGATTGACATCGCTTCTCGTGGGAACAGAGTCCGACGAGACCGCATATTTGGAGGGCTTCCCATGTCCCTACGAAGCAGAAGTCGAAAGATGCCGCAGGTCAACATCGACAGCGCGCGTCTGCAGGACGCTCAGGAGAAGGTAGCCAAGGGTGCCCGCCAGGCCGCGGACCGCGTGGGTCCGACGACTCGTCAGGCCCGCAAGATCGCGGCGAAACAGATGAAGAGCGCCCGAACGTGGAGCGCACCAAGGATCGACCAGGCAGGTCAGTACTTCGAGGATGAGGTCGGCCCCCGCGTCGGCGCCATGCTCCACCGTACGGCCGACAAGGTCGAGCCGAAGGGGTCACGAGGTCGGCGCGGACTCGCGACGATCCTCCTCATCGCGGGTGGCGCCGTAGGCGCCGCCGGCGCGATCGTGACCCGACGCAACGCCGCGCGGTCGGCCGAGGAGCCGACCTCCCCCGAGCACCTCTCGGCGGTGTCGGAGAACTCCAGCACCGATCGCGCACACAGCAACAACTGAGTCCGGCACGACTCCCGCGGCTCCAAAGACGGGCCCGGCCAGATCATCTGGCCGGGCCCGTCTCTGCTGGGACGAACCAGACGACGTGGGGCGAATCACATTCGGGTTGACCCGGTACCGTCTTCCCCATGTCGCTGAGGTCATCGCTGAGCAACGCGAGCCGAAGGATGATCGCGGTAGTCCTGCACCGGACGTGGGAGTGGCTCCGCTCACACGCCGAGATCACGCCGAGCACCCCCGCCGGCCGGCGGTTCGCCTACCTCGGTGAGGGCGCGTGCATCGGCTTCCCGACCGGCGCGATCTACGGTGAGCCGTGGATCCGCGTCGGCGACCACACCCTCATCGGCGTGCACGTCACGCTCTCGGCCGGCTTCGTGCCGGGCCTGGACCTGGGCCCGGAGCCGATCGTCACGATCGGCAAGGCCTGCTCGATCGGCCGCGGCAGTCACATCGTCGGGCACCAGTCGATCGAGATCGGCGACGACGTGTTCACCGGGCCGTACGTCTACATCACCGACCAGAACCACGGGTACACCGATCCGGACATGCCGGTCGGCCGGCAGTGGCCGGTCAACGAGTCCGTGGTCATCGGCGACGGCTGCTGGCTCGGCACCGGCGCGATCGTGCTGCCGGGCACCCGCCTCGGCCGCAACGTCGTGGTGGCCGGGGGCGCCGTCGTACGGGGGGAGTTCCCGGACCACAGCGTGATCGCGGGCGTGCCCGCCAAGGTGGTCCGCAGGTACGACCCGGCGACCGGCTGGTTCCCGCCGCTGCCCGAGGTGCCGTTGGACCCCGAGACCCTCGCCAAGATCGCCGAGCTGATCGAGGCCGACCAGCCCGGCGAGATGGCCGGCTGAGTCACAGGTCGAAGGAGCCGAACGGGTAGCCGTTCCAGAGCGCGCGTTCGCCGCCACGGGGATCGGCGGCGGTCCGCGGTGACAGGTTCCACAGCATCGTGGTGCGCCGCGGCGCCCGGTAGGCGGGCCAGGCGGGCCAGGCGGGGCGGGCGACCGTACGCCGCGCGCCCGGGTCGCCGGTACGGGCGAACGACGTCCAGGCGTCCACCATCTGGTCCGACAGGCGGGAAAGCCGGGCGCGGTCGGCGCGTAGCGCCGCGTCGCCGCCCTGGATCCCGGTGAAGCGCAGCGTGCCGAACATGAACGGCAGCTCGATCGTGTGCACCGCCCCGGCGCCGGACGGCGGCTGCCAGTCGAACTCATAGACGTAGGTCGGCCGCCACCGGCTCTGGGCCTCGGCGAGGCGGGTGGCCGGCACGCGCATGCCCTGGTCGGTGAACATCGCCAGCGCCGCGTCGCGCGCGGTCCGGTGCCGTCGGTAGACCGCCGTCATCCGCGGCCGGCGAGCGGCGAGCGAAGGCGGGAAGAACCCGCGGTACTGCCCGGCGATCTCATCCAGCCCGTGAGGCGAGAACTGGCCGAAGAAGTTCATCTCGTCCAGGTTCGTGCCGATGAGCAGGTCGACGCCGCGCGCGTTCCCGGCCGCGACCCGCTCGGTCACCGAGTCGCGCACGAGCGTGCCGTCGACGTACGGGCCGAAGTACAGGGCCCCGCCGGCCGCTCCCGGCAGGCCGTTCACCGCCTTCTCCTGCATGTCGAGCACCTGGCTCGTCGACATCGCCTTGAGCGTGCTCATGCTGTGGACGGGGAAGCCGGCGGCGAGCTTGCGCTCGAACGCGGGGGAGTGCACGAGGGCGCCGCTGCCGCTCTGCAGGATGACGCGGTGGAACAGCCGTTCGGGGTGGTCGGTGGCGAGCATCGCGCTGAGCGAGAAGGCGCCCTCGGACTCCCCGACCGCCGTGACCTGGGCCGGATCGCCGCCGAAGTCGGCGACGTGCCGCTGCACCCAGGTCAGCGCGGCGATCTGGTCGCGCAGCCCGTTGTTGCCCGAGCCCTGGTACGACGGGTCCAGGCCGCCCAGATCGGACCAGCCGAACACGCCGAGCCGGTAGTTCAGGGAGATCACGACGGCGTCTCCCCTGGCCGCGAGCCTGGCCCCGTCGTAGCGCGGCTCGTTGGCGGTGCCGAACCTCGCCGCGCCGCCGTGGATGAACACGATCACCGGCCGCTTGGCGGGGTCGGGCCGCGGCGTCCACACGTTGAGGTAGAGGCAGTCCTCGTCGGTGTAGACCGGCCGCCGGTCGGGATAGTCCTCCGAGAGCTGGTCGCGCGTCTGCGGGCAGACGCGCGTGCCGTCGTCCGCCGTGAGCGTCCCGCGCCACGGCCGGACCGGCTGAGGCGGCCGGAACCGGAGGCCGCCGACGGGCGGCGCGGCGTACGGGATGCCGCGAAAGACGCAGAGCCCGGCCTGCGTCGTGCCGGCGACCACACCGAGCGAGGTACGGGTGGCGCAGGCCGGTCGAGAGTGGGCCGCCGACGGCGCGCCGCACGCCGCCGCGACCAGCGCGACGGCGAGCAGGGCGGCCTTGGGGACAGCGCGGAACATGGAGACTCCTCCTGCGTAGGCTGCGAACGAGCCAACGCCCGGAGAGCACCCGCCCGGATCGCCGACGGGAGCGAACCCCGCCTCACCCGTACGGTCGAGGTCTAGGAGCCGGCGACGGCCAGGCCGGACTCATAGGCGAACATCACGGCCTGGGCCCGGTCCCGCAGCCCGAGCTTGGTCAGCAGGTTGCTGACGTGCGTCTTCACCGTGTGCTCGCTGACCACCAGCTCGGCGGCGATCTCGGCGTTGGACAGGCCGCGCGCGATCTGCCGGAGCGTGTCGATCTCGCGTTCGGTCAGCGTGCCGAGACGGGCGCGCAGCGTGGGGCGCGGCGTCCCGCGGCGTACGACGTCCTCGATCAGGCGGCGGGTGACGGACGGCGCGAGCAGCGACTCCCCCGCCGCGACCAGCCGCACCGCGCGGACGAGGTCGTCGCGGCGCACGTCCTTCAGCAGGAACCCGCTCGCCCCGGCGCGCAGCGCCTCGTAGACATAGTCGTCGATGTCGTACATGGTCAGGACCAGCACCTTCGCCGACGTCCGCCGGCAGATCTCGGCGGTGGCCGTCACGCCGTCCACGTGCGGCATCCGGATGTCCATCAGCACCAGGTCGGGCTCCAGCTCGACCGCCTTGGCGATCGCCTCGGCGCCGTCGGCCGCCTCCCCGACGACGGAGATGTCGTCCTGCGCGCCGAGGATCATGGCGAAACCGCCGCGGAACAGGTCCTGGTCGTCGGCGACGAGCACACGCATGAGGGTCATCCGATCGGCAGGGTCGCGGTCACGGTGAAACCGCGCGGGTCGATGTCGAGTGTGCCGCCGCACGCTCCGACGCGTTCGCGCATCCCGACGATGCCGTGGCCTTCGCGGAGCCCGGGCGCGCCCCGGCCGTCGTCGGCCACCTCGACGGTCAGCGACCGCGAGGACCAGACGAGGAGGACCCGGACCGTACGGGCGGCGGCGTGGCGCAGGGTGTTCGTCAGGCACTCCTGGATGATCCGGTACGCCGCGATGTCCACCGAGGCCGGGACCGCGCGCCGTTCCCCGCGCTCCTCGACCGAGACGTCGAGCCCGGCCTGCCGCGCCCGGTCGACCAGGTCGGAGGCCGCGCCGAGGCCGGGCCGGGCCTCGCGCCCGCCCGTCCCCCGCAGCGTGCCGAGGATCTGCCGGAGCTGGCCGATCGCCTCCCGCCCGGTGTCGGCGATGGCCTCGAAGGCCGCCTCCGCGCGCGCCGGGTCGGACCGGACGACCAGGGGACCGGCCTCGGCCTGCACCACCATCAGGCCGACCGAGTGGGTGACGATGTCGTGCATGTCGCGGGCGATGCGCGTGCGTTCCTCGGCGACGGCGGTGGCGCGCTCCTCCGCCAGCCGCCGGGCGCGTTCGTCCACCGCCTCACGCTGCGCGCGCCGGGCACGCGTGCCCACGCCCAGGGCGTACGCGGCGACGTAGGACGTGATCACGTAGCCGTAGGTGTCGACGTTCTCGTGCGGCAGGACCAGCGAGACGATCACCCCGGCCGCCAGGACGACCCCGCCGATCGCCCGCCAGGCCGCCGGGGCCAGGTCCGCGAACGTGTAGGTGCAGATCAGCGGCCCGTACGGCATCAGCACCGGCAGTTCGTGCGCCAGGCCGTGATGCACGAGCGCCAGCACCGTGACCGCGCCCCCGGTCACCAGCCCCGACGTGATGAGGAACCTGCGCCGCCACACGAGCGGCGCCGACGAGAGCACCGCGAGCACCACGACCCACCACGGCTGCCGGTGGGGGACGAAGGTGGGCATGACCATCGCGACGGTGACCACGGCGGCGATCGCGACGTCGATGCGGGGCGGGAGCTTCACGGCCGCCCAGCGTACGGCGGGTGCGGCGCGGGCACCTCCGTCGCCGGAGTGAACCCGTCCTCACTCGTGAGACCGAGGCGTATCAGCGCCGTGTCAGCGAGCCGGGGCTTCGTGTGCGCGCCGTGTCAGCGACGCGCGCCACAGTGGGGTCCATAAACGAGACGGACTATCGAAAGACTCGCCATGGAACACGTGATACGGGCCGAGGGCCTGAAGAAACGCTTCGGGGAGACCCAGGCACTGGCGGGCGTCGACATCCTCGCGCGGCAGGGCACGGTGCTCGGTGTGCTCGGCCCGAATGGGGCCGGTAAGACCACCGCGGTGCGCACCCTGGCCACCCTGATCAAGCCGGACGAGGGGCATGCCGAGGTCTGCGGGTACGACGTCGTCAAGGACGCCGCCCGCGTACGCCGCCTGATCAGTCTCACCGGCCAGTACGCCTCGGTCGATGAGGAGCTGACCGGGGTCGAGAACATCATCATGGTCGCCCGTCTGGTCGGGCACAGCCGTGCCGAGTCCAAGCGACGCGCCCGTGAGCTGCTCGACCGCTTCGAGCTGTCGGAGGCCGGGGGACGCGCCGCCAAGACCTACTCCGGCGGCATGCGCCGGCGGCTCGACCTCGCGGTCGGGCTCGTCAACGACCCCCAGGTCATCTACCTGGACGAGCCGACCACCGGCCTGGACCCGCGCGCCCGCAACGCCGTGTGGGACACCGTGCGCGGGCTGGTCACGGACGGCGCGACCGTCCTGCTCACCACGCAGCACCTGGACGAGGCCGAGGCGCTCGCCGACCAGATCGTGGTCTTCGACCGCGGCCGGGTGGTCGCCGACGGCACCGCCGAGGAGCTCAAGGAGAAGATCGGCGGGCAGACGCTCGCCGTACGCGCGATGGACCGGGCCCGTACGCCGGAGGTGGCCGAGGTGGTGGCCCGGATCACGGGCGGGCAGCCCGAGGTCGACCTCGACACCGGCCTGGTCACCGCCCCGCTGGACGACCCGGCGACGCTGACCGTGGTGGTGCGCGGCCTGGACGAGGCGAACATCGTCGCGTCCGAGCTCGCGCTGCGCCGCCCCAGCCTGGACGAGGTCTTCCTCAGCCTGACCGGCCACCCCGCCGAATCCGAAGGACAAGAACAATGACCGCGATCGCCCTCGAACCCCTGGAGACGGGCCGGATCGGACCCTCCCAGACCCTACAGAACGGCCTGACGCTGGCCTGGCGCAACGTCACCCAGCTCAAGCACTCTCCCGAGAAGCTGATGGACGTCACGCTGATGCCCATCATCTTCCTGCTGATGTTCCTGTACGTCTTCGGCGGCGTCGTGGCCGGCAGCACCCACGCGTACCTCCAGCAACTGCTCCCCGGCCTGGTGGCGCAGATGGGGATGTTCGCCTCGATGGGGCTGGGCACCTCGCTGTGCGAGGACATCCGCAAGGGCGTCTTCGACCGGTTCCGCAGCCTGCCGATCGCCCGCTCCGCGCCGCTGATCGGCGCGGTGATCGGCGACACCGTGCGCTTCTGCGTCACGATGGTGATGCTGGTGGCGTTCGGCTCGCTGCTCGGCTTCCGCTTCCACGCGAGCCCGCTGTCGGTGCTCGCCGCGTTCGGCCTTGCCTACGTCTTCTACTTCGCGGTCTGCTGGGTCTCGGCGCTGGTCGGGCTGGTCGCGCCCTCGCCGGAGACGGTGCAGGGGCTGGCGTTCATCTGGACGATGCCACTCACCTTCGGCAGCAGCGTCCTGCTGGCCAACACCAAGACGATGCCCGGCTGGCTCCAGGCGTGGGTGAAGATCAACCCGGTGACGCACCTCGCCGACTCGGTGCGCGCGCTCACCGTCGGCGGGCCGGTCGGCAACCACGTCTACTACACCCTCGCCTGGGCGGCCGGGATCGTGCTGGTGTCGTTCCCGATCGCGGTGTGGATGTACGGCCGCAAGGTCTGACTCAGAGCGCGAGCGCCTCGGCGCGGGTCATGCCCCGGCCGCGTTCGTAGGCCTCGTCGAAGGCCGTACGGCCGAGGGCGGAAAGGGCCGAGGCGGTCGTCCGGTCGATCTCCAGGCTCCACGAGTCGGGCACGCCCTGCAGTGTGTGCGCGCCGCCGAGAAGTTCGGCGGCGCGCTCGTGCTCGCCCCGGGCGGCGGCCAGCGCGGCGAAACCGTGGACGAGAGTGCCGACGAGACGGTCGATCGGCATCGTGATCATCCGGTCGAGAGCGCCCAGCGCCTTGTGATGCCATTCCTCCGCGCCGTCCAGGTCGCCGAGCTGCTCGGCCAGGCACCCCTGCTTGCTGTAGACCATCGAGGCCGACGTGCCGAAGTCCGCCCGCGCCTTTCTCGGCTCGATGATCGTCAGCGCCTTGTCCAGGTAGGACCGTGCCTCGTCGAGGTCGCCCTCGGCGCGCGCGACCTCGCTGAGCCAGATCCAGCCGCCGGCCGCGTCGCCGCGCTCGGAGATCCGCTCCGCCGCCTTCGCGCCGCGTTCCAGGAGCGCACGGGCCTTCGCGTAGTCGCCCGCCACGACGTGCGCACGACCGTTCTGAATGAGCAGGGCCGCGGTCTGGTCCGGGCTGATGCCGGCGGCGGCGTAACTCTGCGCCTCTTCGCTGGCCCGGATCGCCTCGGTCGGCCGGCCGCGTACCAGGTCGACCTCGACCATGCCGGTCAGCGCGCCGACCATCCCCCAGCGGTCGCCCACCTCGCCGAAGGCGGCGTACGCCGCCGCGGCGGCCTCCGCCGCCTGGTCGATGTCGCCCAGGCTCATCGTCAGGTACGCGCGGAAGATGTGCTGCGCCGCCCGCGTCCACGGGTGTGGATGCTCGGCGAGCCGGTCCAGCTCGTCGAAGGCGCCGTCGATGTCACCGCTGAAGATCCGGACGAGCGGCCGGCAGATCGCCAGCGCCGGATGGGTGGAGTTCTCGGGCACCATGGCGACCGCGCCCTGGAGGGAGTCGAGGATCGTGTCGTGCTGCGGTCCTTCGTCCCGGAGCATCTCGGTGACCATCGTGGCGGTGAAGCCGCAGATCGCGTACGCGTCCTCGGCACCCGGCGGCGCCTCCCCGTCTGCGATCTTCCAGACCTCGATCGCCCACTGACCGGCCTCGGCCTCGTAGTCGAGCAGGATCCAGAACCAGGCCAGGTTGCCCACGAGGCGTATGGCGGTGTCCACGTCGCGTGTGTCGATGGCGTGCTGGAGGGCGGTGTTGCAGTTGTCGCGCTCGGCGGTCAGCCGCTCGATCCAGATGAGCTGGTCGTGGCCGCGCAGCTCCGGCTCGGCCTGCTCGGCCAGGTCGAGGAAGTACGCGGCGTGCGCGTCCCGCAGCCGCTTGTCCTCGCCGGCCTCGGCGAGCCGCTCGGTCGCGTACGCGCGCACGGTCTCCAGCAGCCGGTAGCGGACCTCGGTGTCGCCGGTGGCCATCACCAGCGACTTGTCCACGAGCGAGGCGATCACGTCGATGACGTCCTCGTCAAGGATCTCCTCCGCGCTCTCCGGCGTCGCGCCGCCGTTGAAGACCGCGAGGCGGCGCAGCACCCGCCGCTCGGCGTCGTCGAGGAGCTCCCAGCTCCAGTCGACGACCGCGCGCAGCGTCTGGTGGCGGGGCAGCGCGGTGCGGCTGCCGACGTTGAGCAGGCGGAACCGGTCGTCCAGGCGGTCGGCGACCTGGACGGGGGTGAGCGCGCGCAGCCGGGCGGCGGCGAGCTCGATGGCCAGCGGCGCGCCGTCCAGCGCCCGGCAGATGCGCACCACCGGCGCGACCGTGTCCGCGTCGAGGGCGAACCCCGGGCGTACGGCGGCGGCGCGGTCGGTGAACAGCCGCACCGAGTCATAGGAGCGGGCGCTCTCGGCGTCGGTGTCCTCGGGCGGCAGGGAGAGCGAGGGGACCGGGCAGAGCGACTCGCCGGTGATGCCGAGGGGTTCGCGGCTGGTGGCCAGCACACGGACGCCCGGCGCGGTGGTCAGCAGCCGGTCGGCCAGCGTCGCGACGGCGTCGAGCACGTGCTCGCAGTTGTCCAGGACCAGGGTCAGCCGCTTGTCGGCCAGGGCGTCGGTGAGCCGGTCCAGCGGCCGGACCATCTCCCGTGCCTCCAGGATGCGGACCGGCTCGGGGATGCCGATCGCGACGAGCACGGCCTGGGGCACGTCGAGCGCGCCGCGTACCGGGGCGAGCGGCACGAACCACACGCCGTCCGGCGTCGCGCCCGCCATCCGGCTCGCGGCCTCGCACGCGAGCCGGGTCTTGCCGGTGCCGCCGGGGCCGGTGAGCGTGACGAGGCGGGCCGCGCCGAGGAGGTCGCGGACACGCTCGATCTCCGTGGCACGGCCGACGAAACTGGTGAGCTGCGCGGGCAGGTTGGTCCGCGGCGCGAGGGCGGGCCCCGGGGCGTCCGGCTCGCCGCGCAGGATCGACAGGTGCACCTCGGCGAGCGCGGGCGAGGGGTCGACGCCGAGGCCGTCGGCGAGCGTGCGGCGGGTCTCCTCGTACACGGTGAGCGCGTCGGCCTGCCGGCCGGCGGCGTACAGCGCCCGCATGAGCTGGCCGCGCAGCCGTTCGCGCAGCGGATGAAGGGCGGTGAGCTCCTCCAGCTCGGGGACGAGCCGGGCCGCGCGGCCGAGCGCGATGTCGGCCTCGATCCGCTCCTCCACGGCCTCCAGGCGCAGCCCCTCCAGCCGTGCGATCGGCGCGGAGGCGAAGCCCGCCGAGGCGACGTCGGCGAGCGCCGGCCCGCGCCACAGCCCGAGCGCGTCCCGGAGCGCCGGGGCGCGGGCCGCCGGATCGCTCCCGGACCGCGCGTCGGTCACCCGCCGCTCGAACTCCACCGCGTCCACCTGGCCCGGGTCCACGGCGAGGCGATAGCCGCCCGGCCGGGACTCGACCACGTCGTGGCCGCTCACGCCGCGCAGGCGTGAGACCAGCGCCTGGAGCGCGTTGGCGGCGCCTGCGGGCGGTGAGTCGCCCCACAGGTCGTCGATCAGCCGCTCGGTACTGACCGTACGGCCCGCGTCCACGGCCAGCCGGATCAGCAGCGCGCGCAGCCGCGGACCGCTCACGTCGATGGGCCGAGCCGACCCGTCCCGTACGTCCAGGGGACCCAGAATGCCGATGCGCACGCCGCCATTGTCGCAACTATCGGGTTTTCGCGTTCGGGGCGGCGTCGCGGAACTGTGGTAGATGCCACGCGGGCGAGGGAATGATCCTTTCAGTCACCGGGCTGTACCCTATAGGGGTATATGGTGCCGGGGTAGCCGAGCCAGAGGGAGAAGCCATGATCACCACCCGCTACGCGGTCAAGGGCATGACGTGCGACCACTGTGTCTCCGCGGTCAGCAGTGAGGTCGGCCGCATCGACGGTGTGACCGGCGTCGACGTCGACCTGGCCACCGGAGCGGTCACCGTCACCAGCGACACCGCCGTGGCCGAGACCGCCGTACGCGAGGCGGTGGACGAGGCGGGCTACGAGGTCGTGGGTTCGTAGACCAGACGAGGAGCACCACCGTGACAGACGCATCGGTACGCGACGACGGCCGGGTCGAGCTGGTCATCGGCGGCATGACGTGCGCGTCGTGCGCCAACCGGGTGGAGAAACGCCTCAACCGGCTCGACGGGGTGACCGCGACGGTCAACTACGCCACCGAGAGGGCGAGCGTACGGTTCGGCGGCGGCGTCACCCACGACGACCTGATCGCCCAGGTGGAGAAGGCCGGCTACACCGCCGCCCTGCCCGCTCCGGAGCCCGAGGGCGACGACGTCCGCCCGCTGCGCGACCGGCTGATCATCTCTGTGGTCCTGGCCGTCCCGGTCGTCGCGCTGGCGATGGTCGCGCCGCTGCGGTTCGCGTACTGGTCCTGGGTCTCACTCGTGCTGGCCGCCCCGGTCGTGCTGTGGGGCGGCCTGCCGTTCCACCGCGCGGCGTGGAAGAACCTCAAGCTGCGCACCGCGACCATGGACACCCTCGTCTCGATGGGCACTGGCGCGGCCTTCGTCTGGTCCGTGTACGCGCTGGCTCTCCGCACCGGCGGCGACATCTACCTCGAGGTCGCCTCGGGCGTCACCGTGTTCATCCTGGCCGGGCGCTACTTCGAGGCCCGCGCCAAGCGCCGCGCCGGCGCCGCCCTGCGAGCGCTTCTGGAGCTGGGCGCCAAGGAGGTCGCCGTCCTGCGCGACGGCCGCGAGGAGCGCGTCCCGGCCGACCGGCTGACCCCCGGGACGGCCTTCGTCGTACGCCCCGGCGAGAAGATCGCCACGGACGGTGTCGTCGTCGAGGGCGGCTCGGCCATCGACATGAGCCTGCTGACCGGCGAGTCCGTACCCGCCGAGGTCGGCCCCGGCGACGCCGTGACGGGCGCGACCGTCAACGCCGGCGGTCGCATCGTCGTCCGCGCGACCAGGGTCGGCGCCGACACCCAGCTCGCCCAGATGGCCCGCCTCGTGGAGGAGGCGCAGAACGGCAAGGCCAAGGCCCAGCGCCTCGCCGACCGCGTCTCCGGGATCTTCGTGCCGATCGTCATCGCGTTGGCGCTGGCCACGCTCGGCGGCTGGCTCGCGACCGGGGCCTCCGCCGACCGCGCGTTCACCGCCGCCGTCGCGGTGCTCATCATCGCCTGCCCGTGCGCGCTGGGCCTGGCCACGCCCACGGCGCTGCTCGTCGGCACCGGGCGCGGCGCGCAGCTCGGCATCTTGATCAGGGGTCCCGAGGCGCTGGAGTCCACCCGCACCGTCGACACGGTCGTCCTCGACAAGACCGGCACGGTGACGACCGGGCGGATGACGCTCCTCGACGTCGTCACGGACGAGGATTCCGGCGAGGCGCTCCGCCTGGCCGGCGCGCTCGAACACGCCTCCGAGCACCCGATCGGCCGCGCCATCGCGAGCCGGGCCGGCGCGGGTCTTCCCCCGGTCACCGACTTTGAGAACCTCGAAGGCCGGGGCGTACGCGGGACCGTCGAGGGCCACGCGGTGCTCGCGGGCCGCGCGTCGCTCTTCGGCGAGCTGCCCGCCGCGTTGGAGGCGGCCAGGACGGCGGCCGAGGCCGCGGGGCGTACACCGGTCGTGGCGGGCTGGGACGGCCGGGCCCGCGCCGTGCTCGTCGTCGCCGACACCGTGAAGGACACCAGCGCCCAGGCCGTGGCCGAGCTGCGCGCGCTCGGGCTGACCCCGGTCCTGCTGACCGGCGACCACGAGGCCGCGGCCCGTACGGTCGCGGCCGAGGTCGGCATCACCGAGGTGATCGCCGGGGTGCTGCCCGCCGACAAGGTCGACGCGGTGAAGCGGCTCCAGGCCGAGGGCCGGGCGGTCGCGATGGTCGGCGACGGGGTCAACGACGCCGCCGCACTGGCCCAGGCCGACCTGGGCCTGGCCATGGGCACCGGCACGGACGTCGCCATCGAGGCCGCCGACCTGACGCTGGTCCGCGGCGACCTGCGGGCCGCCGCCGCCGCCATCCGGCTGTCCCGGCGCACGCTGGCGATCATCAAGGGCAACCTGTTCTGGGCCTTCGCCTACAACGTGGCGGCCCTGCCGCTGGCGGCGGCAGGGCTGCTCAATCCGATGATCGCGGGGGCGGCGATGGCGTTCTCGAGCGTCTTCGTGGTCAGCAACAGCCTCCGCCTGCGGCGCTTCCGCGCATAAGCCGGTGGGATCGCCGCTCTAGGGGTTCAGCTTCGGGACGTTGTCGACCCCCCAGAGGTGATTGCAGGCAGTAAAACCGAAGTCGCTGGCCTCTTTGATAAATGCCGCGTTGGTCTGCCGGTACAGGCCGATATCGAGCGCGTATCCTTCTCCGTCGCCCACTCTGGCCCGGCCGATTGCGGCTTGGAGGAAATTGTCGGAGGCGACATAGTAGGACCTGACCGAGTTGGCCACGCCGATGTCCTTAGGGGACATGTTCGCTGGTATCGGGACGGTGGTCCAGGCCAGTCCCATCCGCTCACGCGCAGACAGGACGTCGAGGTCGTCGGCGGCAATCGCGGCAAATACGGCGCCCACGTGTCTGGGGAATGTCGTAGCGATATAGCCTGTGCAATAGCCGTCCATTCTCTTGACGTAGTTAACCTTGGCTAAGTTATCGGGATCCTTCAAAAAATGTTTTCGCAAATCGGTAAAAGTGCCGATTCCGAAGAAGAAGGCCGCGATCGCCAGGTAGACGGACAACCCTTCAAGAGACTTCCATGGAGACTTGTCCGCCTTGCGCTGGTCGCGCACGTACTCGGCTATGGCGTCGATCTTCTGGCTGTCGGACTCGCGCTTGCTGGTGTCCTTGGACTCGGGGGCGGTCACCGTCACCATCATGGCGCCCCTGCCCCACCGTCTCCAGATGTACATCAAGGGATCGGGCAAGCCGCCACCTGCCCGTCCCCACGTGCGGGTCTACTGCCAGCGGAGAATCGACGGGGCGCTGGTCGTGCCGCGCGTTCCGAGGGCCATGCCCGAGTGGTTCGGGCCGAACGGGTCGCCCGCGAACGGCACTGACGTCAGGATGTCGAAGTGGGCGTGGCTGACGTTGTAGAAGCCGCCGACGGTGATGGTGGACGCCGCGACACCCGTGACGGCCCGTTTGACGAAGGCGGACCCAACGCTCACAAGGCTTCTTCCTTCTGTATCGCGCCGAGCCCGCTGAGCGTTCCTTTGGCGCACGGAATCACGGACCCGGCATCCCTGGCACGCCTCCGGCCGCGTCCAGGGATCAATGCGCTAGGCCGTACGGCGGCGGAAGAAAACCGCCGCGAGCGCGATCGAGCCGACGAGGATGCCGCCGCACCAGGTCAGGGCGAGCCAGGCGCTGTCGCCGATCGGCTGGTCCAGGAGCAGGCCGCGGACCGTCTCGATGACCGGGGTGACCGGCTGGTCGCGGGCGAAGCCGTGCAGCCAGGAGGGCATCGTGTCGATCGGGACGAACGCGCTGCTCGCGTACGGCACGAACATCACGAAGAAGGAGAACCCGCCCGCGGCCTCGGGCGTCTTGGCGAGCACGCCGAACGCCGCGGCCAGCCAGGAGATCGCGAGGACGAACGCGAGCAGGACACCGATCGCGGCCAGCCACTGCACCGCTCCCGCGTGCGGGCGGAACCCGATGAGGAACGCCACCCCGAACACCACGACGGTCGAGGCCAGGTTGCGCACGGCGCTGGAGGCCACGTGCCCGCTCAGGACGGCCGTCCCGCTGATGTTCATCGAGCGGAACCGGTCGATGATGCCGCCGGCCAGGTCGTTGCAGACGCTGACCGCCGTCGTCGCCGACCCGAAGCCGGCGCACAGGAGGAGCACGCCCGGCACGACGTACGTGACGTACTTCGTGCCGGTCTGGATCGCGCCGCCGAACAGGTAGACGAAGACGAGCATCAGCATGATCGGCAGCATCAGCGACATCAGTAGCGCGTCGATCTGCCGGCGGGTGAGCCGGAGCGATCGGCCGGTCATGGTGAGGGCGTCGGTGAGGGGACGGATCGCGGCGAGCTCAGACATCGGTGGTCTCCGGTACGGGTCGGGCGGCCTGGTGGCCGGTCAGGGCGAGGAAGACGTCGTCGAGGGTGGCGGAGTGCACCGAGAAGGTGCGTACGGCGTCGCGCCGCGGGTCGATCTCGTCCAGCAGCGTGCGTACGTGGGCGGCGCTCCCGTCGGTCTCGACGCCGACGGTCAGGCCGGCCGGGTCGCGGTGGACCACCCGGCCGCCGAGCAGGCGGTCCAGCTCGTCGTATGTCGCCGCGTCGGCGAGGACCAGGTCGAGGCGCTGGTCGGCGATGCGCCGCTTCAGCTCGCTCGCGGTGCCCTCGGCGACCACCCGGCCGCCGTCCACGAGGGCGATGCGCCCGGCCAGCCGGTCGGCCTCCTCCAGGTACTGCGTCGTGAGGAAGACGGTCACCCCGGAGCCGGTCAGGTCGGTGATGACCTCCCACATCTGCTGGCGGCTGCGCGGGTCCAGGCCGGTCGTCGGCTCGTCCAGGAAGATGACTGAGGGTTCGGCGACGAGGCCCGCCGCGAGGTCCAGGCGGCGGCGCATCCCGCCGGAGTACGTCCCGGCCCGGCGCCGCCCCGCCTCGGTCAGGTCGAACCGTTCGAGCAGCTCGCGGGCACGGGCGCGCGGCTTCGCGACGCCGGACAGCCGCGCCATCATGCGGAGGTTCTCCTCGCCGGTCTGCAACTCGTCCACGGCCGCGTACTGGCCGGTCAGGGAGATGCGGCGACGCACGCGGCCCCGTTCGCGGACGACGTCCAGCCCGGCCACGCGCGCCTGGCCCGCGTCCGCCCGCGTCAGCGTGGCCAGGATGCGCACGGTCGTGGTCTTGCCCGCGCCGTTCGGGCCGAGGAGCGCGAACACGCTGCCGCGCGGGACCTGCAGGTCCAGGCCGGACAGGACGCGTACCGCCCCATAGGACTTTTCGAGGCCGATCGCCTCGACCGCCAGTTCGTTCACGACGTCCCCGCTTCTGTGTATGCCATAAACTCTTCTGCGTAAGGTATACACAGTTCTAGGATGGCGGTCAACACGGAAAGCGGAGTTGATGGACAGCGACAGCGGAACCGACCTGCCGGCCAGCCTCGCGACCGCCTGGGGCCTGCGAGAACGCCCCGGCAAGGGGCCGAAGCCGGGGCTCAGTCTCGACCGCATCGTGGCCGCGGCGCTACGCGTCGCCGAGGCCGACGGGTTCGCGGCGGTATCGATGAACCGCATCGCCAAGGAGCTCGGCGTCTCCGCCATGGCGCTCTACCGCTACGTCGCCGCCAAGGACGAACTCATCCCGCTGATGCTCGACGCCGCGATCGGCGGGCCGCCCGAGCCGCGCGCCGACGGCGAGGGCTGGCGGGAGGCGATGGCGCGCTGGTGCTGGACCTACCGCGAGGCGCTGGGCCGCAACCCGTGGGCCCTGCGGGTGACGATCACCGAGCCGCCGAACACCCCCCAGCAGATCGCCTGGTTCGAACACGGCCTCGCGTCGCTGCGCGGCACCGGCCTCACGACCAACGAGAAGATCTCGGTGGTCATGCTGCTCAGCGGCTACGTCCGCAACACCGAGGCGATGTTCCACGGCATCGCCGAGGCGGTGGCCGCCGCTCTCTCCACGGAGGACCAGATGATGTCCTCCTACAGCGACGTCCTGCGAAAGGTGATCGACCCCGAACGCTTCCCGTGCATCGCGTCCGCCCTCGACGAAGGGGTGTTCGACCAGGCGGACAGCGCCGAAGGGGAGTTCGCCTTCGGCCTCGAACGCGTTCTCGACGGCATCGACGTCCTGGTGTCCAGCCGCTCCTGACCCCTGTGCTTGGGTTGCGGGGTGATCGTCGCTTTTGTCCTGCTCGGTGTGGGCATCCTCGCCGGCGTCGTCAGTACGGTCGTGAGCCTGGCCTCGATCGCGTCCTACCCGGCGCTCCTGGCCCTCGGCATCCCGCCGCTCAGCGCCAACGTGACCAACACCGTCGCCCTGATGTTCACCGCGGTCGGGGCCACGGCCGGCTCACAGCGCGAGCTGGCCGGGCAGCGCGGCCGGGTGCTGCGCCTCGGCCTGCTGACCGCGCTCGGCGGCGCCACGGGCGCGGCGCTGCTGCTCCTCACGCCCGGCGGGGCGTTCGAACGGGTCGCGCCCGTGCTGGTCGGCCTGGCCTCGCTCGTCCTGCTCGTGCAGCCGCGCCTCACCGAGGCGGCGGCGCGCGCCGGCGGTGAACACAGTGTGCCGCTGAGGTGCGCGGTCTTCGCCGTCGCGATCTACACCGGCTACTTCGGCGCGGCCGGCGGGATCTTGATGCTGGCGCTGCTCGCGGCCATGCTCGAACTCCCGCTGATCAGGATCAACGCGGTCAAGAACGTCGTGTCGGGGCTGAGCAACGGCGTCGCCGCACTCGGTTTCGCGCTCTTCGGCCCGGTCCGCTGGGCCGCGGTGGTGCCACTGGCGGCCGGGTTCATGACGGGCGGCTGGATCGGGCCCTCCCTCGTACGGCGCCTGCCCGGCGAGGCGCTCCGCGTCGTCGTGGTGATCTGCGGCCTGGCCGTGGCGGTCAAGCTGGCCTTGGACGCGTACTAGACCTCGTGGAGCTCGGTGCGCAGGTCGTGGGCGCCGTCCTCGCGGGTCGCCTCGTAGTAGACGCGCCAGGCGGTCGGCAGGCGGACCGCGCAGAGGTACCGCAGGCCGCCGTACGGCGACTCGGCGGCCGGAGCGAGGTCCTGGGGCGTGAGGCAGTCTCTGGCGCCGATCGCGATCCCGGTCTTCTCCTCGCAGTTCTCCGCGGCGCTGGCCCGCCCGTCGTAGCAGGCGACCGTACGGTCACCGGCCGGCAGCACCGCCGACACTCGTACGCCCCGTGAGTCCCACCGGCCCGGCGTGCGGCCCAGCGCCGTGCCCTGCCAGGTCCACTCGACGCCGTCCTCGCTGGTGGCGTACTCGGTCACCATCTGGTCGGCCTCGTCGGGATCGGCCAGCGGATGGCAGGAGGCCCACAGGTGCCACCGGCCGTCCTCGTGCACGATCACCGGGTCCTTGACGCCCACGTGCTCGTCACCGGGGAGCACGACCTTGGCCGTACGGGGGTCGAAGTCGCGTGGGTCGTCGGCTTCGAGAAGTTCGATCCGCCAGTGCTTCGTGCCGGGTGTGGCGCAGCTCAGGTACAGCCGCCAGCGGCCGTCCGGCGTCCTCAGCAGGGCCGGGCGTTCCAGGGACTCGGCGTCGAGCGCGCTGCTGTGGATGACGCTGAGCGTCTGCAGCAGCTCGCCGTCCTCCGAACGCGCCACCACCACCGCGTACCCGCGCCCCTTGCCGACCGGCGCGCGCATCCGGTACGCGAGGTACACGACCCCGTCCACCAGGCACGCGCTGGGGGCACCGGCCCAGTTGCCCGCACCGCCCTCAGGGGGTTCGACGATCACTTGGGACCGGTCGAGGCTCGGCAGGGGGAAGGGCAGCGTGGCGTCCATGTCCTTGATCATCAACGCCGGACCGCGCCGGGCGCAATGAGTTGGGCCGGGTGCGATCAGCCGGCCGGGTGTGATCAGCCGGGCCGGTAGGCATCGTGCGGGGTGGCGAGCTCCCAGACCGACTCGAAGGCCGTCGCGCAGAGCTTGGCCACCGCCGGGTCCGCGCTCCACTCGCAGTCGGTCTCGTCTCCGTCGCCGGTGAAGTGGTTGAACAGGACGCGTTCGCCGTCCAGCAGCCAGAAGTCGTTCCCCGGCAGGGCGAGCGACGAGGCCTGCCGGCGCGGCAGCCACCGGACCTGCTCCCCGGCGGCGATGTTGGAGAATGAGATGTCGTACTCGAACCGGATGTACTCGGTCACGGGCTCGGACACGATCCGTGCCCGGCGCACCTCCACGCCGCGCTCGGTCGTCTCGGTCATCAGGCTCAGCCAGGGCCGCCACCAGGAGTCACGGTCGCCGGGCTCGTCGTGGTGTCCGTCCCGCCAGGCCGTGAACATGAGGTCCTCGTTGGAGACGGCGTACGAGTCGCGCATCTCCAGATGCCACGCCGACCGCTCGCACGACCCCAGAATCTGCGTCCAGTCCTCGAACGTCGGCCAATTGCCGCTCCACGTCATGGGCCACCTCCCGTCAGGTCGGCTCAAGATGATCGTCGGGGTAACCGAGGCGGTCGCGGGTGCCAACCGTCACAGATGGCCACGTCCGGGCAGCCGTGGGTGAGCTTCGTCACCAGAAAAGCCGAGGGCCCCCGCCGATCGGCAGGGGCCACGAGACGTGGGGGTGGGTCAGACGACCTGGCCGACCTCGGCACAGTCGTCGCCCTGGGAGTTGCTACGGGCGCTCTTACGCCATTCGGCGATCTCGACGCAGTCGCCGCCTTGGGAGTTGCTGCGGCTGCTCTTACGCCATTCGGGTCGGATCATTGCATCGCCTCCATGGCTTGCTTGATTCGTTCCCGTGAGGGAAATTCCGACATAGCCTGCTGTCCGACGCGATCGTACCTCAGGACATACGACCGCACCTCTGCCGCAACTGGGACGAGTCTTCCCCCACCCGGAGAATCGGCGAAGGCGACATCGCCGGACTCCGTCGTCATGATCTTGAAAGCCCCATCCATGCCCGGATGCCCACCAGCACCGATAGGCACAACGCGTACGGCGACGTCGGTTCTTGAGCACTGAGGACGGGCCTCGACGTCGACGTGCTGTTTGAACCAGTCGGGATCGTGGCCGAGCCGGGCGTACCAGAGCATGATCGAGAAGTGCCCGCCGGTCCGCCACTCCTTGTCGAGCTTCAGGGCCATGCGGTCATCTCATTGGGCGACATTGTTCTCGTATCGCGAGACGGACGACCGGGCGACATTGAACAGTTTCGCCAGATCGTTCCCGGATGGTCCGCGCCGCATGCGGTAGAGCCGCAGGTCGTGCGCGAGCCAATGCCACATGGATTCCTTCGGATCCAGCGGGGGGGTTCATATTCATCTCGACTCCCGGGATAACGGGCGCTTTCGCGTTTCGGAGCGAAGGGCCAGGTTATCCACAGAGAGTGATCACGATAGTGCGCACTGTCGCACGGTTTCGTGGGTTTCTGATGTCAGTGCACGACGGACCCGCCGAGGCCGTGGCGGCCTCCCGGGGATACCGCGGGAGGCCGGTCGCCATCGAGGCTCTCGGCTCGATCCACAGGGTCATCCACAACATGTGGATAACGGTGTGGGAAACCTGTCAGCGCCAGCGGGTGGAGAGCACCACGCCGACGACGATCACGCCGAAGCCGATCAAGAGGTTCCAGTTGCTGAGCGTGCTCATGCCCGGCACGTTGGTGCCGGTGCTCGCCGTCACGTAGTAGACGGCGATCCAGATCAGGCCGATCAACCAGCAGCCCACCATGGTCGGCACCAGCCACCGCGGGCTGACCGCCACCTTCTGCGACCGCTGCGGCGGGGTGTAGACGGCCTTCTTGCGTACCTTCGACTTGGGCACGGTGGGTCTCTCCTCGGGGCGGGCAGGGCCGGATGCCCGGCCCGCGCATGGGTCAGTTTGTCGGTTAGCGTAGTCGCTGGTGAGCAGCGTAGGCCCATAACGGTTGCAGTGGGAGGTGGCGGTGGGGCTAAAACCCGGTGTTGGCAGGTCAAGGGCCGTCACCTGGCGGCACGCCATCCCGCTCCTCACTCTATTCGCCGGCACGCTGTTCGCGGCCAGCGCGAGCACCGCGCACGGCACGGACCTGCGCGGCGGCAGCCGCACCAAGGTCACCGAGCTCATCTCCCAGGAGCAACGCGGCTATCAGGAGTCCCAGGGCACCTACCGCAGCCTGCACCGCCAGGTCGACGACCTCGGCCGGCAGGCCGGAAGGCGCGACGCGCGCGTCCAGGCGGCACAGCAGAACGCCGACCGGCTCGCGGCGCTGTCCGGGTTCACCCCGGTGAGCGGGCGGGGCGTGCGCGTCTCGCTCAACGACGCGTCGCGCAGCCGCCGGGCCGCCGGCGACCCGAGCCCCGACGACCTCGTCGTCCACCAGCAGGACGTACAGGCCGTGGTCAACGCGCTGTGGGCCGGCGGTGCCACCGGCATGCAAATAATGGACCAACGGCTGATCTCGACGAGCGCGGTCCGCTGCGTAGGCAATACGCTCATCCTGCAGGGAGTCGTCTACTCGCCGCCGTTCCGGATCACCGCCACCGGCGCGCCCGACCGGTTGCGGGCGGCGCTCGACGCCTCACCGGAGATTGAGATCTACCGACAGTACGTCGATCAATACGGACTCGGGTACACGGTGAAGACCCTCCAAAAGACAACATTGCCCGCCTACACCGGCAACGCGACGCCGAAATACGCGACGGAGGCCGACGGTGCGGACACTAATCCGTAGCATCGGTGAGCTGTGCATCACGGCCGGCCTCATCCTGCTGCTCTTCGTCGCGTACGAGCTCTGGGGCACTGGCGCGTACACCCAGGCCCAGCAGCACAAGCTCAGCGACGAGCTGAACCGCACGTGGAACACCACGCCCTCCGCCGGCAAGGTCACCACCGAGCGCGTCGCCCTCGGGCACGGCCTGGCGCTGATCCGCATCCCGCGCCTCGGCAAGAGCTTCCACTACGTCATCATCGAGGGCGTCTCGATCGCCGACCTGCGCAAGGGGCCCGGCCACTATCCGGGCACCGCGATGCCGGGCCAGGTCGGCAACTTCGTCGTCTCCGGGCACCGTACGACCTATCTCGCGCCCTTCAACAAGCTGGGCGAGCTGCACGGCGGCGAGCAGATCCTCGTCGACACCCGTACGACCCAGTACGTCTACAAGGTCACCTCGACCAAGGTCGTACGGCCCAGTGACGTGAGCGTCGCCTCTCCCGTGCCCGAACGCCCGCGGGCGAACCCCACCAAGAAGCTGATCACGTTGACCACCTGCAACCCCAAGTACTCCGCGGCGCAGCGCCTCATCGTCTTCGGCCAGCTCGTCTCGACGAAGCCGCGCGTGAAGGAGGCGGGTGCCTGATGTACTCCTGGCTGTGGCGCCGGCTGCCCGGCAGCACCCTGGAGCGGGCCGGCCTGTTCCTCGCGGCGGCGGTCGTCGTCGCGGTGCTGCTCTGGTACTTCCTGTTCCCGTGGATCGAGCCCAAGCTGCAGTTCGACCACGGCACCGTCGGAGGCGGCACCTCGGCCCCGCCGAGCCCGAGCCCCTGATGCGCGCCTCCCGGCGCGTCCTCGTCGTCGACAACCGGGACAGCTTCGTCCACACCATCGTGGCCTACCTGCGCGAGCTGGGCGCCCACTGCGTCGTACGCGACCGCGACGAGACGACGGCCGCCGATGTGAGCGGCTTCGACGGCGTTCTCCTCAGCCCCGGGCCCGGACGGCCCGAGGACACGGGCGTCTGCCTCGACATCGCCGCGGAGATCCGGCGGCCGGTGCTCGGCGTCTGCCTCGGGCACCAGGTGATCGCGACCGTCTTCGGCGGCACCGTCGGCCACGCGCCCGAGGTCGTCCACGGTTACACCAGCACGATCCACCACGACGGGGCGGGGGTGTTCCGCGGGCTGCCGGAGCCGCTGACCGCCACGCGCTATCACTCGCTGGCGCTGGACCCGGCGACCGTACCGGCGGACCTGGAGGTCACAGCCCGTACACCGGACGGCGTGATCATGGGTGTACGGCACCGGACCGAGCCCGCGGAGGGGGTCCAGTTCCACCCCGAATCCATCCTCAGCGAGCACGGCCACGATCTTTTTGCGAATTGGCTCGCGCACGCTCTGTGAGAACCGCAGGCTGTGGCGCCGCGACGAAAAACCTGGCAAAAGACGAGTACCGGCAGGTGTAACGCCAAGGAAGCTGAATCTGATTCACCCTCTGAGGGCTTCCGCCGTTGCCCCCGAGCGGCGGAGGCCCTCCTTCATGCCCGGACCACAGAGTCTGGCGTCTCCATGAACGACAGGACCCCCACACGCGAAGGCGTGTGGGGGTCCTCGTCATTCGTCCGTCAGTCGTCACCCGGCGGGAAGGTCGGGAACCCGGTCGGGCCCTGCGTCGGCGGCTGTTGCTGCTGAACCTTCGACACCGTCAGCGTTACCGTGCTGCCGCGGTTCGCCGTGTCGCCCTCGCCCGGCGTCTGGTCCATGACCTGCTGGTCGGGCTGGCCCGGCTGCACGGTCTGGTAGCGCACCGACACCTGGAAGCCGTGGCTGCGCAGGTCGGACCGCGCGTCGCTGAGCGACTTGCCGATCTCTCTGGGCACCAGCGTGGTGCCCGGCCCGTCGGAGATGTACAGCGTGACGTCGCTGCCCTTCTCCACGCTCTTGCCGGCGCCCGGGTTCGAGCCGATGACGCTGCCCTTCGGCACCGTCGTGGAGGACCTCTTGTCCGTGGACGCCACGTTGAGACCGGCGTCCTCGATGGCGGACTTGGCCTCGTCCTCGCTCTTGCCCTTCGTCGAGGGCACGGTGACGTGCGGCTTGCCGGCCGAGATCGTGAGCGTGATCTGCGTCGTGGCCAGCGCAGTCTTCTCGATCTTGGTATCCGGGGCCGGGTCGACGCTGAGAACCTCGTTCTTGTCGGCCTTGTCGTCGGTCTTCTTCTTGAGGTGGATGTTGGACTCGACGAAGCCCATGCCCACGAGTTCCTGCTTGGCCGAGGCCTGATCGCTGCCGATGATGTCGGAGGGGATGGCGACCGGCTTGTCGCCACCGTCGCCGCCACCACCACCGCTGAAGATCATGATGAGGGCGACGATCGCGCCCACCGCGAGCAGGCCCACGACCGACCAGATCGCGATCTTCTTGCCGCGGTCGGCGTCGTGCGCCGGCTCGTCGTAGTTGACCGGCGGCAGGTCATAGCCCATGGTCTGCGGCCGCATCGCCTGCGTGTGCGGGGCGCCCTGCATGACCTGGGTGCCGCCGTTCATCGCCATCGTCGGCGCCGAGACCGGCATGCCCTGCGAGGCCCGCTGGATGTCGCCGCGCATGTCCGACGCGCTCTGGTAGCGGTAGTTCGGGTCCTTGGCGAGCGCCTTCATGGCGATCGCGTTGGCGTACTGCGGGATCGACGGGTCGAGCTGCGACGGCGGGATCGGCTCTTCTCGTACGTGCTGGTAGGCGATGGCCACCGGGGAGTCGCCCTGGAACGGCGGACGGCCGGTGAGCAGCTCGTAGAGCACGCAGCCCGTGGAGTAGATGTCGCTGCGGGCGTCGACGCGCTCACCGCGCGCCTGCTCCGGCGAGAGGTATTGGGCCGTGCCGATGACCTGGGCGGTCGCGGTCATCGTCGACGCCGTGTCGGCGAGGGCGCGCGCGATGCCGAAGTCCATGACCTTGACCTCGTTGTTCGTGGTCAGCATCACGTTGGCCGGCTTGATGTCGCGGTGGACGATGCCGCCGCGGTGGGAGTAGTCCAGGGCGCGCAGGATGCCGTCGACCATCTTCAGGGCGCGCTCGGCCGGCAGCCGGTGCTCCTCCTGCAGGACATCGCGGAGGGTACGGCCCTCGACGTACTCCATCACGATGTAGGGCACCGGGTTGTGATCCAGCTGGTCCTCGCCGGTGTCGTACACGGCGATGACGGATGGATGGTTCAACGACGCGGCCGACTGCGCCTCGCGGCGGAATCGAGCCTGGAACGTCGGGTCACGGGCGAGGTCGGACCGAAGTGTCTTGATCGCGACCACCCGATCGAGCCGAAGGTCACGAGCTCGGTAGACCTCGGCCATGCCGCCACGCCCGATGACTCCATCGAGTTCGTAGCGGCCACCGAGTAGCCGAGGCTGATTCATATCTGGCACTTTCCCTAGTCGTCTACGCCCTGCCCTCAGAACCTAGCGTGCCTTGAGCACTGCTCGACGGCTCTGGGTCCGTAGGGGGCGTCGGCGTGGTCGCCGGCGGAGTAGGCGTCCGCTTTGGGGGCTTGGGGGTTTTGGATGGACTGGAGGTCGGGGTCGACGACGAGTAAGTCGGCGTCGGGAAGGGATACGGCCCGGTCGGAAGCGAGGTCGAGGGCTCAGGCGTATCGGTCGGCGAGGTGCTGTCCGGCCCCCGGCTGTACTGCCGGGTGGGCGCGGGGCGTCCGGCGGGTTCGACCCGGTTGCCGTCCACGAGTTTAGTGTGCCCCGATCCCTTCCAGAGAGTTCCGGCGGCGAACACCGCCGTACCCACGAGAACCGCGGCGAACGCGAGTGCGATGACGAAACGGCTGGTGCGGTGCCGGCCCGCGGCCGCCCACGGCCCCGGGTGCGCCCCGGTGGGCTCGTCCTCGTCGACGGAGTCCTGCAGATGGGTACCCGCGAAACCGACGGGTACGGCCTCGGTCTCGGGCTCGTCCGGAACGTCGAAACCGCCGGGCTGCCGGAGCATGTGGATCTCGTCGGCGACCTCTTGGGCGCCCGTCGGCCGGTCGTCCGGGTCTTTGGCGAGCATGGCGCTGACCAGGCCGCGTACGGGCGGAGGAATGTCCGCGGGCAGCGGCGGCGGGTCCTCCCGCACGTGCATGACGGCCAGGGCGATCGGGGTGTCCGCGGCGAACGGCGGCATGCCCGCCAGGCACTCGTAGGCCACGACGCCGAGGGAGTAGAGATCGGAGGCCGGCGTGATGCGTCGGCCGGTCGCCTGCTCCGGCGAGACGTACTGCGCGGTCCCCATGACCTGGCCGGTCTGGGTCATCGTGCTGGAGCCGCCGCCCCGGGCGATGCCGAAGTCGGTGATCTTGACGACGCCCTCGGCGGTGACCATGAGGTTGGCGGGCTTGATGTCGCGGTGGATGATCCCCGCGGTGTGGGCGACGCGCAGCGCGCGCGCCGCCTGGCCGATGATGTCCAGGCTGGTGTCGACGCTGAGCCGGCCCTCCACGGACAGGATCCGCGACAGGGTCTCGCCGACCACGAGTTCCATCACGAGGAAGGCGAGGTCGTCCTGCTCGCCGTAGTCGTAGACCTGGGCGATGCCGCTGTGCTGCAGCGACGCCGCGAACCTCGCCTCGGCGCGGAACCGCATCCGGAAGCTCTCGTCGGAGACGTACTGCTCCTTGAGCACCTTGACCGCGACGGGCCGGCCGAGCAGCTCGTCGGTGGCCTTCCAGACCTCGCCCATGCCACCGGAGGCCAGGCGCTCGTCAAGGCGGTATCGGTGGCTGAGGACGAGGGGGGTGGTCATTTTCTATCGCACCGCCTGGACGATACTCAGGGCGATCGGCGCGGCGTTGTGCGCGCCGTCGGACTGAAGGTTGCCGTCGGTGACGACCGCGAAGGCGACCTTCGGGTTGTGCTGAGGGGCGAATCCGACGAACCAGTCCTCGTAGATGCCCCGGCCGGTCTCGGCGGTACCGGTCTTGCCGGCGATGTCCTGCCCGCTGAGCGTGGCGGAGGCCGTACCCGAGGCGACGACCTGGCGCATCATCTCCTGGATCTGGTCCGCGGTGTTGGCGCTGACCGGGTGGCCCATCACCTGCTCCTGCGCGGTGGCCAGCTCCGACTGGTCGGGCGCGGTCACCCGCTTGACGAGATAGGGCTTCATCTCGGTGCCGTCGTTGGCGATGGACTGGGCCACCATCGCCATCTGCAGCGGCGTCGCGGTGACGTCGCCCTGTCCGATGCCGGACCGGGCCAGGTCGTCGCCGCCCATCTTCTTGGTGGGGTAGTTGGCGCTCGCGCTCGACATGCCCGGCTCGACCTTGACGGGCTTGTTGAAGCCGAACTTCTCGGCCTGGGCGAGGAGCTTGTCCTGGCCCAGGGTGCCCGCGAGCCGGCCGAACGTGGAGTTGCAGGAGGCGGCGAAGGAGCTGATCAGCGGCGGGCTGCCACTGCACTTGGCCTCGTCGCCGTCGGCGTTGTGGAGCGTCTGGCCCGACTCGGGCAGCTTCAGCTCGTCGGCCGGGGCCGGGGAGTCCTTGGTGAGCCCGCCGGACTCGAGCGCCGCCGCCGAGTCAACGATCTTGAACGAGGATCCCGGAGGGAACACCTCGTTCATCGCCTTGTTGAGCATCGGCTTGCCCGACGCCTTCTCCAGCCGAGCGTCCGCCTTGACCGCCTTCGTGCTGTCGTGCGTGGCGACCAGGTTGGTGTCGAAGGACGGGTAGGACGCCATCGCGAGGATGGCCCCGGTCTTGACGTCGATGGCCACCGCGGCGCCGCGGCTGACCGTCTTGCTCCGGATGCCTTCGTAGGCGGCCTGCTGGGCCTTCGGCACGATCGTGGTCTGCACGGTGGCGCCCTTGGGCTTCTTGCCGACCAGCATGTCGAACCAGTTGTGCACGGTCAGCCGCTTGTCGGTGCCGTCGAGCAGGGCGTTGTCCGCGCCTTCGAGGCCGGTGCGGTTGAAGACGCTCATGAAGCCGGTGATCGGGGAGTAGAGCTCACCCTGCTTGTAGACCCGCTGGAAGTTCTTCTTGTCGATCTTGGTCGACTGGGCGAGCGTGACGCTGCCCGCCAGGATCGGGCCGCGGTCGTGCTGGAACTGGGTGAGGTACTTCCGGTTGTTCAGCGCGTCGTTCTTGAGCTTGTCGGCCTGCGAGCCCTGGATGTAGTTCACATTGATCATCAGGATGACGAGCAGCGTCATCGCTGCGATCGCCACCCGGCGAAGAGGCTTGTTCACGCGGTGCTCACCACCTGGGTCATTCCCTCGTCCTGGATGGGCTGCGGTGCCGGCCGCCGGGCCGCGTCACTGATGCGGATCAGCAGGCCGATGAGGATCCAGTTGGCGAGGAGTGAGGATCCTCCCTGTGCGAGGAACGGTGTGGTGAGACCGGTCAGCGGGATGAGCCGGGTGACGCCGCCGACGATCACGAAGACCTGGAGCGCGAACACGAACGACACACCGCCGGCGAACAGCTTGGAGAAGTTGTCCTTGGTGGCGACCGCGGCCTTCATACCGCGCTGCACGATCAGCGCGTACGTCAGCAGGATCACCATGAGGCCGGTCAGCCCCAGCTCCTCACCGAAGGAGGTGAAGATGAAGTCGCTGTAGGACAGCGGCGTGCGCCACGGCTCGCCCTGGCCCAGCCCCGTGCCGAGCACGCCGCCCTGACCCATCGAGAACAGCCCGCGCATGAGCTGGCCACTGTCGGCGATGTACGTGCCGCCGTGGGCGGCGCAGGTCTGGGCCATCTGGTTGTGGATAACACCGTTGATCTTGCAGCCGCCGTCGAAGTACGGCTTGGGGTCCATCCACACGGCGACACGCTGCTGCACGTGGGGGATGAGCGGGGCGAGCAGGCTCGCACAGGCCAGGAGCACGAGGCCGATGCCGACCCACTCGAAGCGCTCGGTGGCGATGTAGAGCATGCTCACGAACAGCCCGAAGAACAGGATCGCGGTACCGAAGTCGTTCTCCAGGGCGAGGACGCCGAGGCAGATCACCCAGATCACGAGGATCGGGCCGAGGTCGCGGGCGCGCGGCAGCTTGAGCGGGCCGAACGTCTTGCCGACGGTCGACATCGCCTGGCGCTTGTTGACGAGATAACCGGCGAAGAACGCGACCAGTGCCAGCTTGGAGAACTCCCCTGGCTGGATCGAGATCGAGCCGATCCGGATCCAGATCTTGGCGCCCAGCGCGCCACTGATCGAGGAGGGCAGGAAGCCCGGCAGGGCCAGGAAGAACAGGCCGACCGCGCCGATCGTGTAGATGTAGCGCTGCAGGATCTTGACGTCGCGCAGCACCAGCAGCGTGACGGCGAAGAAGATCATGCCGAGCGCGGTCCACTCGAGCTGGGCGTTGGTCGAAGGCCCGAAGTAGGAGACCTTCTTGCCCGCCGCGATGGCGTCCTTCATGTCCTTGCTGGTGTTGAGGTCCAGCCGGTAGATCATCGCCAGGCCGATGCCGTTGAGGAACACCGCCAGCGGCAGCAGCAGCGGATCGGCGTACGGCGCGAAGCGAGCGACCACGAAGTAGGCGCCGGCCGCCAGGATGCCGAGGCCGAGGCCGTAGCCGTACATGCCGACCGGGAGGTTTCCGTCACGGGCCAGGCCGACCTGTGCGAACCCCGCGACCGTGATGATCATCGCGAAGATGAGCATGCCGAGCTGGGCGCTCCGCCGGGGACGTACGGCTACGGGTATGCCGGCTTCGTTCGTTGCGGTGCTCATTGGCGCTTGTCCGGCGGTTGGGGGCAGCCGGCCAGCGAGTTGGGGTGCTGGCGGCACTGGGCGGCCTCGTCCCGGAGCTGTCCGACGACGGCCTGCCCGCCCTGCAGGTCGGAGACCGGGATGCCCTTGTGCACCGCGGTCTTGGACTTGGTGGTCAGCGTGCTCGCGCGGACCACGGGGTCGGACGGTGCGATCACCTTGTTGTCGCAGCCTTCGCTCTGCTGGTTGCGGCCCTTCCAGACCGAGACGACGCCCTTGCCGTCCTCGGCGACGGTCGTACGGCAGATCTTGCTGCGCAGGTTGGTGACCGTCTTGCGGGCGCTCGCCAGGCTGCTGAGGTTGTCGATCGCTCCCCGGACGGAGGTCTGGGCGCTGGGCGTCAGGTCGGCGACCTTGAGGTCCGAGCGCTCCTTCAGGTGCGAGAGCTTCTGCCCGAGGATCTTGTCGTTCATGCCCTGGAAGATCGCCACCTGACCGCCGTCGGCGGCGACGTAGTACTGACCCTGCACGTTGGTCCAGGCGACGTACGAGCCGCCCGCCACGAGCAGAACCAGCACGACGGCGAGCCCGACGAGCCAGGGCCAGCGGCGGCGTACCCGCATCGGAGGCAGCGGCAGCGCGTCGTCGTGCTGCGGCGGCACGGCCTTCATGTCGGCGACCGTCACCGCGGCGCCCTGCTGCTGCGGCTCTCCGCGCAGCGCGGCGGCACGGTGCGCCGGCGACTCGCCGGCCATCGCGCCTCCGGGAGCGGTGCCCGGGTTGTCGGCCTCGCCGCGCGTACGGGTGGAGCTGTGCGCGGCGCCGGCCAGGATGGACTGCTGCGGCGGGCCGTGCAGGGTGTCCAGCTCGACGACGTCGGCCACGACGCACGTGATGTTGTCCGGGCCGCCACCGCGGTTGGCCAGGTCGATCAGCTGGCGTACGGCCTGCTCCGGGTCGGCGACCGAGCTCAGTCCGTGATGGATCGTCTCCGCCGTCACCACCGAGCACAGGCCGTCGGAGCACAGGAGATAGCGATCGCCGAGCTGCGCCTCGCGCAGGGAGACGTCGGGGTCGACCTCGCCGCGGCCGTCGAGCGCCCGCAGCAGCAACGAACGCTGCGGGTGTGACGCCGCCTCGTCGAGGCTGATCCGGCCCTCGTCGACCAGCGACTGCACGAGGGTGTGGTCGTGCGTGATCTGGAACAGCTCGCCGTTGCGCAGGAGGTACGCCCTGCTGTCACCGATGTGGACGAGGGCCATCTGCCGGCCGTGCCAGAGCATCGCGGTGAGGGTCGTGCCCATGCCCTGCAGGGACGGGTCGCCCTCGACGATGTTGTGCAGCTTTTCGTTCGCGCGGTGCACGGCCTGCTCGAGCACACCGACGATCTCGTTGGCCGGGACGTCGACGTCGAGCGGTTTCAGGGTGTCGATGGCGGCGGCACTGGCGATCTCACCACCGACATGGCCGCCCATACCGTCGGCGACCGCCAGCAGGCGTGTGCCGGCGTACGCGGAGTCCTCGTTGCCCTCACGGAGGAGGCCGACGTCCGATCGTGCGGCGAAGCGTATTCCGATTGTCATTTGCGCAGCTCTATGACGGTCTTCCCGATACGAATCGGTACGCCAACGGGAACAGGCTCCGGCCGGCTCACCTTGGCACGGCCAAGGAACGTGCCGTTGGTGGAACCGAGGTCCTCCACGAACCACTGACCGTTCTGTGAGAAGAGCCGGGCGTGCCGCCCCGAAGAGTAGTCGTCTCCGAGAGGCAACGTGGCCTCATTGCCACGACCCATGACGATCTCCGTACCCGCGAGATCCATGGTCGTGCCCGCACGTGCCCCCTGCGTGATGACGAGCTTCGTGGGCTCCGAGCGTCTCGAGCGCGGAGCCGCTGCCTTGGGCTGCCTGGCCGGCGGGGCCGCCTTGCTGGGGCGCGAGGCCTTCGCGGCGGCCTTGGATCCCCACAGGTCGGCACGGATCACGCCCGCGGCCGCGATGACGAACAGCCAAAGAACGGCCAGGAACGCCACCTTCATGAGGGTCAGAGTCAGTTGGTTCATCGGAGTTCGGAGCTACTCCCTGTCGCGACGGAACACGAGGGTTGTCCGGCCGAGAGTGACACGCGCGCCATCACGCAACGTCACGCGCCGGATCGGCTGACCGTTGACGAAAGTGCCGTTCGTCGACCCTAGGTCGACCGCGACCACCTCCGGACCCTCGACTCTGATCTCGGCATGGTGCCGGGAAACTCCCGGATCGACAAGCCGAAGATCACAGTCGGTGCCACGGCCGAGCAAAGTCACCGGCGTGGTCAGGTCGTACATATGGCTCTCCTGGCCCTCGGTGCTGACCAGAAGCCGCGGCCGTCCCCCGGAGAAACCACGCGCCGGCGGCGGCATATCGCTCATCGGCTGACGGATCTCACCGCCCTCGACGGTCGAACCGCGGATCACCCCGGAACGAATCCGGAACATGCCCGTGCGCAGGTCATCGGCGTTCTCGAACCGCACGCGTACCGGGCCCACGAAGGAGTACCCCTGTTCCTTCGCGTGCTCTCGTGCGAGGTTGGCGAGCTCTTGGCTCAGGCTGTCGGCATAGACCGCGAGGCGTTCGCCGTCGGGATGCGAGATCTCGACGACGAAGTCGTTCGGCACCAGCGTGCGACCCTGCGCAACGATGGCGGCGCGCTCGTCCATCTCACGCTGGATGGCGCTGGCGACCTCCACGGGTTGCAGCTCCGACTTGAAAGCCCGAGCGAAGGCCCCCTCCACCATGCCTTCGAGCCGGCGCTCGAAGCGCTGTAGGACACCCACGTGCACCTCCCTTCTCCACTGCTAGACGATCGTATCCGTGCGTTGGTTCGCATGAAGCAACCGAGTTCCGACCAGCGTTAGCAAGGTGCTAACCTCTGACACGCCACGGGCGAGTGGCGGAACGGCAGACGCGCACGGTTCAGGTCCGTGTGTCCGAAAGGATGTGAGGGTTCAAATCCCTCCTCGCCCACGCGAATGTCCTGGGGCCAGTGTGCTCGCGAATCTTCTGGTTCGCTCGCGCTGGCCCTTCGTCATTTTCCCCGGGGGACGATCCCCCGGAGCCCCCTGATGTGGGGGCTGCGCCCCCACGCCCCCTCTGCGGCTGGGGTTTTCTTCATCCTTTCACTTCGTGGTTGCTGGTGTTGCTTGCTTGCTCATCTGTGACCACTGTTAGTCCCTCCTGCTCGATCACTTCTGTGTCGAATTCTGTGCAGGCGGTGGCTAGGCGGGTTTTGATCCACTTCTGGTCTTCTCCGGTTGCCTTGCTCGTGTGGGCGTAGGTCAGGTGCAGGGGGAGGGCCTTGTGGCTGGTCTGGCGGGTTTCCTTGATCTCTGTCGTCCACAGGAGGCTCAGGTCGTTTCTCAGCTTTCTGTCTCTGATGTAGTCGTCGATCAGGTCGCCCAGGTCGTAGATCACTCTCGGTGTTGCCGCGTGGAAGACGTGGGCCGAGTGGCCGGCTACCAGGGTGGCTCCTGCCTCCAGGAATTTCTGTGCGGCTGCTCTTATGTAGGGCTGTGGGGCTGTCGTCATGTTTGGGCCCCAGTGGGGGGTTATGACTACGGCGTTGTGAATGTTGCTCAATTGCTGGATGTCTTTTGTCAGCCATGCTGGGATCTCCCTGTTCAGAGGGGCGTACGCGACTCCTGGGGTCGTTTCTGTCGCGGCGTACGCTTGAGGGTGGTCTGTTACTCCCAGTACGGCGATGGTCATGTTGCGTGCGTTCAGGATCGCGGGGGCTCTTGCCTCCGCCTGGTTCCTTCCGGCGCCCACCGTTTGGATTCCCGCTTCTCTCAGGCTCGTGAGGGTGTCTTCCAGGGCGCTGTCGCCGTAGTCCAGCGTGTGGTTGTTGGCCAGGGTCACGCAGTCGACTCTCAGGGCTCTCAAGGTCTCCACGGCTCCCGGCGGGGCTCGGAAGTGGAACCTGGCGGTCGGCTCCTCGGTTCCTCTCGTCGAGATGCAGCACTCCAGGTTCAGCAGGCGGAGGTCCGCTCTTCTCAGTTCCTCGACCACCTCCCTGGCGAACAGGCCGTACGGGCCGTGGTCGGTGATCTCCTCGCCCACTCCGCGGCCCAGCATGGTGTCGCCGCCCAGGGCGATGCGCACTCCCATGTCTCCAGCCTCTCCCCGCGCCGGCGGACGGGTGCCCGACGTTCGGCGCGGGTGGGCGGACCTTCGGCCCTATCCGGCTGCTCGGCTCCCTGCGAGCGTGATCGCAAAGCGCGCTTTCTTTTTTGGGGGGATGACGATGCGAGCACATTCGGGGGACGCTCTGCTGGTCAGAGGGCATCACGTCGGGGAGCAGGACCGGCAGGCCGTGATCATTGAGGTGCACGGGCATGACGGGGAGCCGCCGTACGTCGTGCGCTGGGAAGACGGGCACGAGAGCGTGTTCTTTCCCTCGTGTGACGCGTTCGTCTCGCGCCTGTCGCGTCGTGAGGGCGATGGCTGACCGTCGTGTGACACTGCGGGCTATGAGTCTCGCTCACGATCTCGAAACGCTCGGCCGGCCGCTTCTCGACGCGCAGCTACGGCACCCGACCGTCGCCGGGATCGCCCGCGGGGATCTCGATCCGGCGATCTTCCGCTCCTGGCTGGAGCAGGACCACCTCTTCCTGCACGACTACGTCCGCGTCTTCGCCCGGCTGGCCTGGCAGGCGCCCGACGCGCATCTCGGTGATCTCGTCGAGCTCGCGCACTCGACGTTCTTCGAAGAACTCTCGCTGCACCGGGCGCTGGCCGCGGAGTTCGGGGCCGACCTCGCCGGCGCCGTGAAGGGGCCGGCCTGCGCGGCGTACACCGACTTCCTGCTCACCTCGGCGGCCTCGTACGGCGAGGGCCTCGCTGCGCTTTATCCGTGCATGTGGGGCTACTCCACCCTCGGCCGGATTCTCGCTCAGGACCCTCCGTCCGACCCTCTCTACCGCCGCTGGGTCGATGCCTACGCGGACCCGGCCTTCGTGATGCTGACCGGTCGTGTCGCCGCGATGCTCGACGAGGCCGCCCCCGACCCCGCGCGGGCCCGCGCGGCGTTCACCGACGGCATGCGCCACGAGCTGGCCTTCTGGGACGTGCCCGGCTGATCACCCTGTTGCGGCGTCACACTGTCCACAGGGCTGTGGACAGGCTTAGCCTTGGGGCATGCCGGAGCTGCCGGAAGTTGAGTCGCTCGCCGCGTTCCTGCGCGAGAACGCCGTCGGCCGGGCCGTCGCCCGCATCGACGTCGTCGCCATCTCATGCCTCAAGACCTACGACCCGCCGATCACCGCGCTCAGCGGCCTGACCATCGGCGACGTCACACGGCACGGGAAGTTCCTCGACCTCGACGTGGACGGCCTGCATCTGGTCATCCACCTGTCGCGGGCGGGCTGGCTGCGGTGGAAGGACAAACTGCCGGCGGCCCCGCCTCGGCCCGGCAAGGGGCCCCTCGCGATGCGCGTGCACCTGGAAGACGAGCAGGGCTTCGACCTCACGGAGGCCGGCACGCAGAAACGCCTGGCGGTGTACGTCGTCCGCGATCCCCAGGACGTCCCCGGCATCACGTCGCTGGGCCCGGACCCCCTCGCGGAGGGCTTCGGCGTCGAGGACCTGGCCAAGATCCTCAGCGGCCGCCGTACCCAGATCAAGGGCGTCCTGCGCGACCAGAGCGTCCTGGCCGGCATCGGGAACGCCTACTCCGACGAGGTCCTCCACGCGGCGAAGATGTCCCCGTACAAACTCGCCGCGACCGTGACGGACGCCGAGGCCGCGACGCTGTACGAGGCGATCATGACCACTCTCGGCGACGCGGTCGAACGCTCGCGGGGCCTGGCGGCGAAGGACCTGAAGGGCGAGAAGAAGCAGGGGCTGCGCGTTCACGGCCGGGCGGGCGAGAAATGCCCGGTCTGCGGCGACACGATCAAGGAGGTCTCGTTCGCCGACCGCGCCATGCAGTACTGCCCGACCTGCCAGACCGGCGGCAAACCCCTCGCCGACCGCCGCATGTCCCGCCTGCTCAAGTAAGAACCGGATCCCCGCGCCGGCCACGACCGCGCCCATGGGCATCGCCAGTCCCACTCAGGGGAGTGACGGCAGAGTCACCGACTAAGGTCCCCCGGCACCGACGGCGCCGGGGGACGCGGGATGCAGTAGGTGCGGGGACTACTGCGAGGTCAGTGCGTGGGCGTGTGCGCGAGCGGGCCGAACAGCGCCGCGAGGTCGTTCCACCGCTTGGTCTCGCAGCCGTTCTTACGGCCGAACGTCGTGTCGACCGGCTTGCCCTTGTAGGTGCCCTTGATCGTGGCGGTCTGCGGTCCGCCGTAGATCTGGGTGCACATCTGGCCCTTCGGGGTCGGTGCGAACGGGTCGCCGCCCTTCACAGCCGCCACCTTGGTCAGCTGCGTGCATACGGTGGCCGCGTCCGGGGCGGTGCCGCCGGCCGGGTCGCAGGTGAGGGTGCGCGTGATGGGGTCCGCCGTGGGCGACATGCGCACCGTGATGGTGAGTTTCGTGCCGCCCGAACCCGGCGGCGGCTGGTTGCCGGCAGGCGGCGTGGGGGTGGCCGAGACGGGCGCCGGCGTCGGTGAGCCGGGCGTCGTGCTCTGTGCGGGCTGAGAGGCCTGGTCGCTCGGCTGGCTCGCGGTTCCCTGGTCGTCCTTGCAGCCGGCCAGTGTCAGTGCCGTGAGGATCCCCGGCACGACGATGGCCGTCCTTCCCAGTCTCGATAGAGATTGCCTCATGACGATTCGACTCCGGCCGCTGTCGCGTGGTTCCGTGGACAGGTGAACTTCTTCAACAACCAGCTACCCAGCGTGGCGGCGGGCGCCGTACCGGGTGACGGATATCTCCTCGACGTGCGGGAGAACGACGAGTGGCGGGCCGGGCACGCGCCCGATGCCGTTCACATCCCGCTCAGCGAGCTCAACAACCGTGCCCAAGAGGTCCCCAAGGACCGCGACATCTACGTTATCTGCAGGTCAGGGGCGCGTTCCGCGCAGGCCGTGGCGGCCTTCAACGGTGCGGGCTGGACGGCCTCCAACGTCGAGGGCGGCATGCACGCCTGGGAGGGTGCCGGGCGGCCGATGGTGAGCGAGTCGGGTACGGACCCGTTCGTCGCCTGACGCGACTTTCGGGGTACATTGTCCCCGCCAACTGGATAACGCGGGAGCTCGGGCGACGACCGGGCTGAGAGGGCGGCTTCACGCGCCGCCGACCGCTCGAACCTGACCGGATAATGCCGGCGTAGGGAGTGTGCTCCGTGAGCACGGTTGTCGACCGCCCCAGCGACGAGGCCCCGTACACCCTCGACGAACCCGCGCCCCGCGTCCTCAGCTTCTGGGACCAGAGCGCCTTCTGGGCCAACCTCGGCGTGAGTCTGCTCGCCTTCTCCGGCGCGGCGACCGTGCTGGCCCCCGACGCGAACGGCGTGCCGCGGTTGCCGATCCTGGCCGGGATCGTCGCGATGGTCGCCGGCACCGTGATCGGCGGGATCATGCTCGGGCTGGCCGCGGTGCCGGGCGCGCGGGCCGGTGTGCCCGCCATGATGCTGCTGCGCGGCCTGTTCGGCACGCGCCTCTCGTACGTCCCGACCGTGCTGAACATCCTGCAGATGGTCGGCTGGGGCACGTTCGAGCTGATCACCATCGCGAACGCCGCCGAGCAGCTGTTCAAGGGCGGCCCGCACTGGATGTACGTCGTGATCGCCGGGGTGATCACGACGGTGCTGACGATCTGGCCGCTCGGGTCGGTCCGCGTGCTCCGCCGGTACGTCACGGCGGCGGTCGTGATCGCCCTCGTGTACTTCTACATCCAGCTCTCCCGCCAGCCGCTGCCGAACCTCACGCACGGGTCCTGGAGTCACTTCTGGATCGGCGCGGACGCGGCGCTGGCGGTCTCGATCTCCTGGGTGCCGATGGCGGCCGACTACACCCGGCACTCGCGCTCGGAGCGGGCCGCGTTCGGCGCGGCGACCGTCGCGTACGGGCTGACGCAGATCGTCGCGTACGTCCTCGGCCTGCTCGCGCTCGCTCTGGTGGCCGGCGACTCGGACAAGGTGTTCGGGCCGTTCCAGCACGTCGCGCTCGGCACGCTGTTCTTCGCGGTGTTCGTGCTGCGCGAGGCCGACCAGTCGTTCGCGAACGTCTACTCGACCGCCATGTCGATCCAGAATCTCGTGCCGCGCGTCGACCGGCGGGTGCTCACGGTCGGGCTCAGCGGGCTGATCATGGTGCTGGCCCTCGCGCTGAACATGGACAACTACTACGACTTCCTGTCGCTCATCGGCTCGGTGTTCGTGCCGATGCTCGGGGTGCTGGCGGTGGACTTCTTCTGCTTCGGCGGGCGGCGCGGCTGGGACGTGTCCGGGCGGGCGCCGTCGCGCTGGTCGATGATCGTGGCCTGGGCCGTCGGCATCGCCGCGTACCAGTTGATCAACCCGGGCAACGTCGGCTGGTGGTCGAGCCTGTGGACCGGCGTCCAGGACGCGCTGGGGTTCACGCCGTCGAGCTGGATGAGCGCGTCGCTGCTGTCGTTCGCCGCCGCGGCCCTCGTGACAGCGGTCATGGGGGTCGTCTCCCGGGCACGGGTCAGAAATAGCGCCGGAAATGCGAAGTCTTCTTGACCTTCGCCTAAGAGTGGTTTCGCAACCGATCGACCGGTCGGCGGTGGCACTATGGCCGGGTGGACACCTCCGACGCGACGATGCGCGCGGCCGTGGCCTCGGCCGCCGACGCAATGATCGCGCTCGGTCCTGACCTCACGGTTCGCCTGTGGAATCCCGCGGCGGAGCGGCTGTTCGGGTGGCATGCCGAGGAGGCGGTCGGCCAGGCCCTGCGCACGATTCCGGAGGAGTACACCGCCGAGCACCGGGCCGTGCTCGAACGCGTACGCGAGGGCGGCAACATCTCCTTCGCCACCCGGCGGCTGCACCGCGACGGACGGCTGATCGAGACCCGCGCCGTGGTCAGCGGCATGCGGTCCGACGAGGGCGAGCTGGTCGGCTGGGTCTGTTTCTACCGCGCCGCCGACGAGGACGAGCTGGTCCAGCGCCAGGCCGCCGAGCGCATCCGCCTCGTACGCCGGCTCAACGACGTCGTGGCCGACCTCAACGCCGAGCTGGAGCTGCCGGCCGTACTCGACCGGGTCGCCGCCAGCGTCATCGAGCTGACCGGCGCCGACGCCGCGGGGTTCGTGCTCATCGAGCAGCCCGCCAGCACCCTGCGCCTCGTCAGCATCAGCGGCCTGCCCGAGAGCCTGCGCGGCGTCACCTCCGACCTGCGTACGAGCCTGGTCGGCGAGCTGCTGCGCTCCGGCCGTACGGTCATGCTGGCCACGGCCGACACCCGCAGCCTCAGCGACCTGATCTGGTCGGAGCTGACCGGGCTGCACACGATCGCGCTCGGCGTCTCCAGCGTGCACGGCCGGCCGTACGGCGCCCTCTACGCACTGTTCTCCGGGCACAAGGCGGGCCACATCGAGCTGGAGCTGCTCGAACTCTTCGCCGGGCACGCCGGGGTCGTCGTCGGCAACGCGGTCAGCTACGCCGAGGTGGTCAAGCAGCGCAAGCACGAGCGGGCGGTCATCGAGGCGAGCGCCGACGGCATCGCCGTGCTCGACCGCGACGGCATCGTCCAGCAGTGGAACCCCGCCGCCCGCGCGATCACCGGCATGACCTCCGACGAGGTCGTCGGGCGGCCGCTGCCGTTCGCGCTGCCCGCGCCGGAGGCCGAGCCGACCATCCAGGTCGACTCGGGCGCCTGGCTCAACGTCCTCTACTCCGAGATCGAAGATCACGACGAGATCGTCGTCGACTTCCGCGACGTGACCGAGGCCAAGTCGCTGGAGGCGGCCAAGGACCTTTTCCTGTCGATGACCAGCCACGAGCTGCGGACGCCGATCACGGTCGTGCACGGGTACGCCAAGACGCTGGTCCAGCGGTGGGACAAGCTCGGCGACGCCGACCGGCGACAGGCCGTGGCGATCATCGCCGAGCGCGCCCAGACGCTCGGGCAGCTCGTCGACAACCTGCTCTACTCCCGGACGATGCCCGACGGCCTTGCGGTGACCAACGAGCCGTTCGACCTCGCCCGGCTGCTGCAGGGCGCGGTGGAGGGGTTCCGGGGCATGTCGGAGCGGCACCGGATGGGGCTGGAGGTCCGCGACGGCCTGCCCCTGGCCTTCGGCGACGCGATGGCGACCGACATCATCGTCGGGCAGCTCCTGGAGAACGCCGTGAAGTACTCCCCGGGTGGGGGTACGGTCACCGTACGCGCGGACGTCGAAGACGATTCGATCGTTGTGACGGTCGAAGACGAAGGGGTCGGCATTCAGGCCGGCGACCGCGAGCGGGTCTTCGAGCGATTCGTCCAGGGCGAGGCGGGCGACCGCCGGAGGTTCGGCGGACTCGGCCTCGGGCTCTACATCGTGCGACGACTTGCCCGGGCCCAGCACGGAGAGGTGACCGCGCACGCCCGTACGGGGGTTTCGGGCACGAGCATGCGCTTCACCCTCCCCCATGCGAGTGACGTTGCGTAGTCAGTCATACTGGACGCTTCCCGACAATCTACGCCGTTGATTCGTTCGTGCGCGAGGTCACCGTTGCTCGTTGTGTTGGCAATAGATTCCTGTGGCAGGGTTTCCGACCGCTTTAACTGGGCATTTCGGTCGTACCGGAGTGAGGTTACGGGGAGTGTCCGGGACAGTCCGCGCCCCCGGGGGAGGTGAGGGCGTCGAGCGTCGTGTTCCTGCCGCATGCGTCATCGAGCGTCTCGGTCGTGCGACGCCGCCTCGCGGCAGAGCTCCTGGAGTCGGGTGTCTACGAGGACATCGCCGACGACGCGGCCGTGATCCTCAGCGAGTTGATCAGTAACGCGCTGCGGCACGCCCGCCCTCTGCCTTCAGGCGACATAAGAGTCGCCTGGAGCCGTCAGGGCGACCTCATCCAGCTCGCCGTCAGCGACGGCGGCGCCATGACCGAGCCCCGCCGCGCCCGCGCCACGCTCTCCTCGCTCGGCGGCCGCGGGCTGGGCATCGTCGAGACCCTCGCCGACGGGTGGGGCGTCCTGCACGAGGACGGCGGCACCACGGTGTGGGCCACCCTCCACTCGCCGCACTCCGCCAAGTCCAACGGCTCAGGCCCGGCACCGTACGAGGTGCCCCGGAGCATGAGCCGCTGAATCAGGCCGGGTCGCGCAGCAGCGGGCAGGACATGCATCGCGGACCGCCTCGTCCGCTGCCGAGTTCGCTGCCCTGGATGCGGATGACCTCGATGCCTGCCGCCTCCAGCCGCGCGTTGGTCTCCACGTTGCGCTCGTACGCGACGGCCAGCCGCGGCCCGACGGCCAGGGTGTTGTTCCCGTCGTCCCACTGCTCGCGTTCGGCGGTGACCGGGTCGAGGCCGGTGTCGATCACGCTGAGCCGGTCGATGCGCATCGCCTTGGCCGCCGCCTCCAGGAACGGCTGCGCCCGCGATACCCGAAGGTCGCCGTTCTCGCTGGTCACGGTGTACGCGATCAGGGAGTACGCCACCGCCGGGTACATGACGATCTTGTCGACGTCGACCATGGTGCAGATGGTGTCGAGGTGCATCGTGGCGCGTTCCTGGGCGATCGGCACCGCCAGCACGGTGTGCGCCAGGCCGGTCTGGAACACCTGCCGGGCCAGCCGCTCGACGCCCGCCGGAGTCGTACGCTCGCCGGTGCCGATGGCCAGGACGCCGGGTGCGAGGAGCAGGACGTCGCCGCCCTCGACGTTCTCGAAGGCCGGTTCGTACACCGGCTCGGCGCCGTCGAACCGCGGGTGGTGCCGGTAGATCAGCTGGGCGAGTCCGGTCTCGCGCCGTCGCGCCCGCATCGCGAGGCTCATCACCGCGATCCGGTCGCCGATCCACACGCTCGAGTCGCGGGTGAACAGGAGGTTCGGCAGCGGGTCGATGACGAAGTCGTGCCGGTCCATGAGCTGGTAGACCAGGCCGCGGCCGGTCTTGAGCTCCTCGTGGGCGAGCCCGCCGACGAGCACCTGAGTGAGGGTCTCGGGCGTCAGGTCGGCGAGGTAGCCGCTGAGGATCTTCCGTAGCTGGTCGCCGAGCCGGGAGTCGTCCAGCACGGTCGTGATCGCCTCGTCGCGCGCCGGCTGGTACTCCAGGGTGTCCTGCAGCAGCTCGGTGAGGTAGAGCACCTCGACGCCATGGTCGCGCAGGGCCTGGGCGAACGCGTCGTGCTCCTGCTGTGCGCGGCCCACCCAGGGGATGCCGTCGAAGAGGAGCTGGTCGTTGTTACGGGGGGTGAGGCGCTTCAACTCCGAGCCGGGACGATGCAGAAGGACGGTCCTGAGGCGGCCGACCTCACTGTCGACACGGTAGGCATGAGTCACATTTGTGAGCTTAGTCGTCCCTACGTGAACAGGTGCTTTGGGTGCAGCACGTTATTTACCGGACTTCTCCCTCGATCACGGTAGGAAGATCCCATACTCCTTGATCTCCAAGATCAGGTCGGGGTGCAGGTCGACGGTCGTCACGAGCTCCTCGGCGGAGGAGAAACTCCCGACGTGCTCGCGCATCGACACGATGCGTTCGGCGACCTCACGGGTGATACCGCTGAGTACGGTCAGCGCCGGCCCGGGGGCGTGGTTGAAGTCGATGAGGCCGCCGTCGTCGTACTGTCTGGGCAGGTCGGGACGGCCGATGCGCAGCTCGCGGGCGAGGGCGGGGTCCTCCGCGGCCTGCTCGCGCGCCTGACGGCGGAGATCCCGTCGCATGGTCGCGGCGGCGATCGCGCTGGCGTTCATGTTGCCGCGGCGAGGCGGGATCGCCGGTCCGCGCCGGGGCTGGACCACCGGTCCGGCCGGTCGCCCGTTGAAGAGCACGTTGCCGTGCTGGTCGACCGTGAGGGACAGGCGTTGCTCCGAGCCGGTCACGCCCAGGATCACCCAGACCGGCAGCCAGATGCCGCAGGTCAGGAGGGTGGCGAGGAGGTGAGCCAGATGGTTGACGTCACCGCCGCTGACCATCATCGCGTGGTTGTCGACCTGCGACTCGATGCGCCAGCCGAGCGAGACCTGGCGCATGATCGCGTTGCCGAGGATCGCCCGGAGCCGCTCGGGCGGCAGCGGGCGCCCGCCGGGGAAGGGAATCATCGATCAGTGGACCGCCCGCGACTCGCCCTCCCAGTAGGGCTCGCGGAGCTGCCTCTTCAGGACCTTGCCGGTCGGGTTGCGCGGGATCGCCTCGGTGAAGTCGACCGATGACGGGCACTTGAAGTGCGCCAGCCGCTCGCGGCAGTAGTCGATGAGTTCCTGTTCGGTCGTCTCCCCTTCGCGTACGACGACGGCCTTCGGGGTCTCGCCCCACTTCTGGTCGGGTACGCCGATCACCGCGCAGTCGGCGACCGCGGGGTGGCTCATCAGGACGTTCTCCACCTCGGCGGGGTAGATGTTCTCCCCGCCCGAGATGATCATGTCCTTCACCCGGTCGTGGATGAAGAGGTAGCCGTCCTCGTCGAGGTAGCCGGCGTCGCCCGTACGCAGCCAGCCGCCGGGCAGGAGGGTGTTCTTGGTGGCCTCCTCCAGCGCCCAGTAGCCGTGCATGTTCTGCGGCGTACGGCTGACGATCTCCCCGACCCGCCCGGCCGGCAGGTCCTCGCCGGTGGCCGGATCAATGATCTTCAGCTCGGTCGTGGGGTTGGCGATCCCGGCACTGCGCAGCCGCTCACCCGGCTTGTGGTCCGCCGGCGGCAGGTAAGTGATCGCCCCGGTCGTCTCCGTCAGCCCGTACACCTGCATGAACTCGGTGTTCGGCAGCAGCCGCATGGCGCCGAGGAGCACCTCGTCGCTGATCGGCGAGGCGCCGTACAGGAGGAGCCGGAGGCTGGACAGGTCCGCCGCGCGTACCTCGGGGATCTGCTGCATGAACATCAACAGGACCGGCACGAGGAAGACATGCGTGACCCGATGCGCCTCGATCGCCTTGGCGATCCCGACCGGGTCGGGCTCCCGCATGATCACCCCGGGGATGCCCGCGTAGACGGCGCCGACGGTGAGCGTGCAGCCCGCGATGTGGTACATCGGCATGGCGACCATCAGGCGGCTCTCGGGCCCGAGGTTCCAGAGGTCGTCGGCGAGCGGGAGCACGGCGAGGAAGTTGTCGTGCGTCAGCATCACGCCCTTGGGCAGGCCGGTGGTGCCGGAGGAGTAGAGCTGGACGAACACCTCGGCCGGGTCGTCCTGCCGGGTGGGCTCGCGGTCGCTCCACGCGGCGTAGTTCTCGTACTTCTCGCTGTCGCCGATGACGATCAGATGCTCGGTGTGCTCGAGGCGGCCGGCGATGGCGTCGAGGATGTTCTCGAACTCCGCTCCGGCGACGAGGATCTTCGCCTGGGCGTTCCCGACGATGTAGGCGACCTCGTCGGCGGCGAGCCGGTAGTTGACCGGAACCTGGACGGCGCCGATCCGAGCGGCGGCGAACAGCAGCTCGACGTACGGCAGGGAGTTCTTGTCGAGAACGGCGACACGGTCACCCTGCCCGACCCCGGACGCGCGCAGGGCACCGGCCACGGAGTCCACCCGACGGTCGAACTCCGCGAACGTGACCTGTTCGTCTTGGTAGATGTAGGCGATCCGGTCGGGGTGCGCCGCCGCCCGGTCACGGAGCAAGCCGGTGAGATTCATGGCCGAATCATGCGCGTAGGCGACATGGCGCGACAAGACCCCGACTAGTCGCTCTTGGCCAACCTGCTGATGAGGGTCACGACGATCGCCGCGATCACCGCGAGGACGCCGAGCCAGATCAGGAACTTCAACGCAGAGATGATCATGCCGATCACCATGAAGATCAGCCAGATCGACAGCAGCACGCCGACAATCGTCAGAATCGCCTTGCCCATAGGGGGAGGGTACGCGTTCGGGGACCTGTTTCGCAGCGATGATGATCAGCCGGCGGGGATTCGCAGGGTGGCGTTCTTTTCTGTGGTCGAGCGGTGCCGTGAGGGACGCGTGGCGGGTCCTCACGTTTTTCGGAGTGATGAGGTCTGAGGAAATCTCCGCTGGTCAGGCTTGGGGTTCAGAGTGTGATCCGCTTCGGTGCGCCTGCCCTGGGGGCGGTACGCATTGGCCGAGTCGTGCCGTGGGAAGGCCCAAGGCCGTACGGCCGATGCCGCGGTTGCCCGGCGAAACACCTCGTCGATCACCGCATTTCCCGACCGGGCCGGGGACGGCTTCCGCGTCAATCGCATGCGCCGCGTCGGCCGTGCGAGCCATGCCCTCGTTCAAAGGGCCGAACCCTGCTCCGCCGCCGGTGAGCGCCGCGAGGCCGACCTCCATGAGTGGTCATCCACCGGTCCTGTGGATAGCGCAGTGGAAAACTCAGGAGCGCCGATCAGCTCACCCGCTGGGATGCGCGCCTTCACCCCTCCAAAGCAGTCGCCAGAGTGGTCATGACCCCGAGCCGCATCGAGCGGGAAGCCGCTCCGCCGAACGCCCCTGCCCATCCCCGTGAACTAGTCCCGCCGCACTCCGCCACCAGCACATTCGTCACCCAAGCCCCGCCCGAACCCTTAAAATCCAAAGCCGCCGCCGCCCCGGAAGGGAGAGGGTCCCCGCCCGCCCAGGGGGACCATCCCACTTCTATTCTTTCGGGCTGTGGATTGGGGGGGACAGGAGGTTCCACAGGTTGTGGATAACTCGGGTGCGTCCACTGGAGGGAGGGGGCCGGTGAGGTCGGCTCCCGGCGGCAGGGAGAGGAGGGGTGGATTGGATGCCTCGGCCCGCGCGAACAGTGGGACGCCGATCCAGCCGGGGATCGTCGTGCCCGTGCACTGCCCGCCGTGCCGTCGGCCGCCGATGTCGTCGACGTAGACGCACGACTCGGCAACCCCGCCTGGGATCACCGCCTGGTCGTGAACGACATCTTCGGCGGTGACCTCATGCTCGGAGAGGTCCACCCCATCGACGGCGAGATCGACCTGACCCGCGAGCAGTTCCAAGAAGGCCAGACCGGCGGCGGCGCCCGCGTCGTCGTACGCCGACGGGACCCCTGCCCGAGCGCCGCCGCGAGTACGAGCTCCTCCCCGACCGTGTCGCCGCCCGGCTCGGGCCGATCCGACCTCAGCGGAGCTTGCGGAAGAAGTCACGGACGTCGCCGACGAGCAGGTCCGGGGCCTGTAGCGAGGCGAAGTGACCGCCCCGGTCGAACTCCGACCAGTGCGCGACCGCGTGATCCCGCGAGGCCAGGCGCCGTACGGTCGAATCGCCTGGAAAGACCGCCACGCCCAGTGGCACCGGCGACCGTTCCGCCCGCCCCCACGACCCGGCGGCCTCGCGGTACAGCCGTGCCGCCGAGGCCGCGGTCCCGGTCAGCCAGTACGCCGACACGTTGGTCAGGATCGCGTCCCGGTCGATGCCGCCGACGTTCTCCCCATAGTCGTCGAACCATTCGGTGTACCAAGCGAGCTGCCCCACCGGCGAGTCCGCCAGCCCGTACGCGAGCGTCTGTGGCCGGGTGCTCTGGATCTGCGCGTACCCGGACCGCTCCTCATGCCAGCGCCCGAGCGCGGACATGCGCTCCAGCTCCACCGGCGTGAGTCCCTCCAGCTCGCTCGGATCGCCGGTGGGCAGCGCGACCAGCGCGTTCACGTGCACACCGACCACGCGGGATGGGTCGACCCGGCCCAGCTCGGGGGAGATCCGCGCACCCCAGTCGCCGCCCTGCGCGCCGTACGACGCGTAGCCCAGGCGGTCCATCAGCACCGCCCAGGCACGCGCGATCCGCGTCACGTCCCATCCCGCCTCGGACGTGGGGCCCGAGAAGCCGTAGCCCGGCAGCGACGGCGCCACCACGTGAAAGGCGTCCGCCGGATCGCCGCCGTACGCGCGCGGGTCGGTCAGCGGTCCGATGACCGGGAGGAGGTCCGCGACCGTGCTCGGCCAGCCGTGGCTGAGGATCAGCGGCATCGCGAACGGCTCCTGCGAGCGTACGTGCAGAAAGTGCACGTTCTGCCCGTCGATCTCGGTCGTGAACTGCGGGAAGGCGTTCAGTGCCGCCTCATGCTCCCGCCAGTCGTAGCCCGTACGCCAGTGGTCAACGAGGGACCGAACGCGTTCGACCGGTATGCCGTAGGACCAGCCGGGCCACGCGTCGGGCCAGCGCGTACGGGACAGGCGTTCGCGCAGGTCGTCGAGGTCGGCCTGGGGGATGTCGATGCGGTAGGGATCCATGCCACCGAGTCGACCAGGCGAAGCGGTCAGTTCCTGTCCGCAAAAACGCTGTCCGCCTCCGGCCGTCTGGCGGAGCAGGGGCAAAAACGGTAAACCGACCGGAAACCTCCGACGTCCATTGATCGTCGCCCGCTATCGAGGGCGGCGGTTCTTAGGAGGTTTGGTGAGAGTACGCGTTTTCTCGCGTGTGCTGGCCGTCACCGCGGTCACGGCACTGGGGGCAGCGGGAATGGCCGGCGCGGTACATGCGTCCGCCGTTCCGGGTACGGCGAAGGCGGCGCTGAGGGCCGCACCCGCGGGTGCGGACCCTTATGACTTCAACGGCGACGGCTACACCGATCTGGCGCTCGGCGACCCGTACGGCACGGTCGGCGGAGTGACGACGGCCGGTTTCGTGACCATCGTGTACGGCAACGCGTCCGGGCTGAACACGGCGAAGAAGCAGGTCTTCTCGCAGGCCAGCGCCGGTGTCCCGGGCACGCCGGAGTCGGCGGACCACTTCGGGTTCTCGATCACTTCGCTGGACTACGACGCGGACGGTTACGCGGACCTCCTGATCGGCGCGCCGGACGAGGACACCACCGACGGGGCGAACGCGGGGTCGGAGACGATCCTGTGGGGCACGCCGTCCGGACTCACGGGCACCGGCTCGGACGCCATCGCCGAGCCCGAGGGCGCCGCCGCGGGCCACCGTTTCGGCTTCTCGCTCGCGGCGGCCGACTTCGACGGGGACGGCTACACCGACTGGGTCGACACCTCGCCCGGCGACGGAGTCTTCTGGACGTTCAAGAACCCGGGAGCCGCTCTGCGGGCCCGGAAGGCGGGAAAGAGCTTCGCGCCGACCGCGGAGCCGAAGAAGGTCCGCGGGAGCAAGAAGAAGGCCGCCGCCGCGGCGGCCGACGACGCGGTCACCGCGTTCATCCCGGCGGTCGGCGACGTCAACGGCGACCAGAAGCCCGACCTGGTCATCGGCTGGCAGGACACCGAGAGCCCGACGTCCGGGTTCGACGTGTGGGACGACTTCAACGAAGAGGGCTCGTCCCTGGCCAATGAGGTGCAGACCCGCGTGGACAGTCTCGCGGTCGGCGACTTCGACGGGGACGGCTACGGAGACGTCGCGGTGGGCGGCGCCGACGAGAGCGCCGGCACCGGCGGCCACGTGTCGCTCTACAAGGGCGACGCGGACGTCACCCTGAGCACCACCAGCGCGATCACCCAGGACACCGACAGCGTGCCCGGTACGGCCGTGGCCGGCGACCGGTTCGGCTACTCGCTGTCCGCGGGCGACATCAACAAGGACGGCAAGGCGGACCTCGCGGTCGGCGTGCCGTACCGCAGCATCGGCACTCTGGCGCACGCCGGCGAGGCGGTCGTGCTGTACGGCTCGGCCTCCGGGCTGACCGGCACCGGCTCTATGGCCGTCTCCCAGGACACGGCGGGCGTGCCGGGCACGGCGGAGGCCGAGGACGAGTTCGGCTGGACCGTGGCCGTGCTCAACCCGAACGCCGACGGCTACGCCGACCTGATCGCCGGCGCACCGAAGGAGAACGGCACCGACGGTGCGGTGAGCCTGCTGCTCGGTGGCGCCTCCGGCGTCAGCGGGACGGGTTCGGCCACCTTCGGCGCCGGAACGCTGGGCACCAGCGGGCTGGACGCGCAGGTGGGCGTCCGTCTCGGCCGCATGGGCTGAGGTTTTTCGGACCGGCCGTCCGCCGACGGCGGACGGCCGGTTCGGCAATTCATCATGAAGATCGCAGGAAGCGGTAAACCACTCACAAACCTCCGACGTCCTTCTGGAGCGTCGTTCGCCATCGCGAACGGCCAGGGGCTTAGGAGGTTTGGTGAAAGTACGCGTTTTCTCGCGTGTGCTGGCCGTCACCGCGGTCACGACACTGGGGGCGGCGGGAATGGCGGCTGCGATTCACGCGGCCGCCGCACCGGCCAAGGCCACGGCGGCCGCCGCCGTGAAGGCCGCGGCCACGGGGGCCAAGCCGTACGACTTCAACGGCGACGGTTACGCCGACGTGGCGCTCGGCGACCCGTACGGCAAGGTCGGCAGCCTGTCGAGTGCGGGCTTCGTCTCGATCGCCTACGGCGCGAAGACGGGCGCGACCGGCAGCAAGAAGCAGGTCATCAGCCAGAACACCGCCGGTGTGCCGGGGTCCGCAGAGGCGACCGACCACTTCGGCTATTCGGTCGCCTCGCTCGACTACGACCACGACGGGTACGCGGACCTGCTCGTGGGCGCTCCGGACGAGGACACGACCAGCGGTTCGAACGCCGGGTCGGAGACCATCCTGTGGGGCTCGAAGTCCGGCCTGACGGGCACCGGCTCGCAGACGCTCGCCGAGCCGTCCAACGCCGGCGCGGGTCACCGCTTCGGTTTCGCGCTGGCCACCGGCGACATCGACGGTGACGGCGTCACCGACTGGGTGGACACCTCGCCCGGCGACGCCTACTTCTGGACGTTCGCCTCGGGGGGACAGGCCCTTCGCGCCACCTCGGCGCGAACCTTCCACCCGGCGACGAAGTTCCGGGCCGTACGCGGCGCCAAGAGCGGGCTCAAGGCCGACGCCGTCACGACGCTGGACGCCCTGATCCCGGCGACCGGCGACGTCGACGGCGACGGCCGTACCGACCTGGTCGTGGCCTGGCGTAACTCCAAGGCCGAACCGAAGTCGCAGTACGGCTTCGACGTCTGGACCAGTGTCGAGGCGACCAGTCCCGCCAACGAGGTCCTGACCAAGACCGACGCGCTCGCCGTCGGCGACTTCGACGGCGACGGCTACGCGGACGTCGCCGCGGGCGCCTCCGACGACAGCGGCCGCGAGCACAGTCACCTGGTCGTCTTCAAGGGTGACGCGAGCGTCGGCATGAGCGACTCGACCATGATCAACGAGGACACGGCCGGCGTGCCGGGTGCGACCGCGCTCGGGGACAAGTTCGGCGCGTCCCTGTCGGCCGGCGACGTGAACAAGGACGGCAAGGCCGACCTCGCGGTGGGCCTTCCCGGCCGTACGGTCAGCAGCAAGGCGCGGGCCGGTGAGGCGATCGTGCTGTACGGCTCGGCCTCGGGGCTGACCGGCACGGGCTCGCAGGCCGTCTCGCAGAGCACCGCGAACGTGGCGGGCGCGGCCGAGGTCGACGACGCGTTCGGTACGGGCGTGAGCCTGCTGGACGTCACCGGCGACGGCCGCGCGGACCTGATCGCCGGTGCGTCGGGGGAGAACTCCCTCGACGGCGCCGTGAGCGTGCTGCTCGGAGGCGCCGGTGGCGTCACCGGCACCGGCTCGACCGGCTTCGGCGCCGGCACGATCGGCGTCACCGGCAAGAGCGCGCAGATCGGACGGATCGTCGGCCGTCTCGGCTGATCACCTGTCAGGCCGTCCGGGTCCCGCTTCGTCAGGACCCGGGCGGCCTTTCCATTGCCTCCTCGACGGCGCGTACGGTCGGGCACGGCCAGCGCCACATGCAGGCGCGGCAGCGGCGGATCGGGCTGCCGGGATCGCTGGAGATGCCCCCGGCGTCGCGCGGCTGGTGCAGGTCGAGCAGGCGCAGGCCGAGCTCGCAGAAGGCGATCACTTCGTCGCGGGCGGAGGCTAGGAACCTGAGGTCCTCACGCGAGAGCCGGGCCTTGACTGGGACGAACCCCTCACGGTTGACGAGCCCGGAGAAATAGTGCGTGACAGAACGCCATGAACTGGACTTCTGCGAACGCGTACGGATGAGCTCCAGGCGCTCGCGGAGCCGACCGCGCCCTGGGTCGTCGAGCCTGCCGCCGGTCATGGTGACCACTCCGGCCGACGCGGGCCGCGCGTCCAATGATCTCCGGAACTGTGTTCCACCGCCCTAGCTTCTCGTACACGCGACGCGCCGGTGGGCGAATTCCCGCACATCAGGTCCACAGAGGCGCGATGATCTACAGGTGGTCTGACCTGCGACGGAACCATTGTTAAATGTCACGGGAAAAGCTGAAAACTGCGCAGCGTTCAGGCAATGGACATCCCACCACCTGGCAACGGGCAGTCCCTAATCCCGTTCGCCTCTGTTCCCCCTGCGCGGGGGGCGCTAGTGTGCGGCTCGTGGAGCTAAAGATCTCGACTGCATCTCAGGGAGGTCACGCCGTCGTCTCTGTCTACGGCGAGGTCGATCTCTATACGGCACCCAGACTGCAAACGGAGCTCGCCGCGCTGGTGCGCGACGGAGTCAGCCGCCTTGTGGTGGACCTCAGCGGAGTCGAGTTCTGTGACTCGACCGGCATGAACGTCCTGCTCTCGGCGATGAAACGGCTGCGTGAGCACGGCGGCTCGCTGGAGCTGGCCGCGCCACGGTCGGCGGTCCGCCGGATCCTTCAGGTCACCGGCCTCGACACGGTCTTCTCCGTGCACGATGCCGTACCTGCCTTCGGACGGACGTAGCCGCCACTACCATCGCCTTCATGCAGGCGGACACGGATACGGCTGTCATCATCGCGGCCAAGGACGAGCAGGACCGGATCGCCGCGACCGTGGAGGCCGCGGCGTCGCTGCCCGGCGTCGACCTCGTTGTCGTGGTCGACGACGGGTCGGCGGACGCGACCGGCCGGATCGCCGCGGGCAGCGGCGCGAAGGTCATCCGGCACTCACGCAACCGCGGCAAGGGCGCGGCCATGGAGACCGGCGCGGCCGCGGTGCGCCTTCTCGACGACGACACACCGCGTCACCTGCTCTTCCTGGACGCCGACCTCGGCGAGACGGCCAAGCAGGCCGCCCCGCTCGTGGAGCCCGTACGCGCGGGCACGGCCGACATGACGATCGCGGTCTTCAGCGAGCTGGTGAAGCTCGGTGGGCACGGTTTCGTCGTACGCCTGTCGCGCGACGGCATCAAGCGGCTGACGGGCTGGACCGCGACGCAGCCGCTCAACGGCCAGCGCTGCCTGACCCGCGCCGCCTTCGACGCCGCCCAGCCACTCGCACCGGGCTTCGGTGTGGAGACGGGCCTGACCGTCGACCTGCTGCGCGCGGGTTTCTCGATCACCGAGGTCGAGGTGCCGCTGTCGCACCGCGCCACGGGCACCGACTGGCACGCCCAGCTCCATCGCGCCCGCCAGTTCCGCGACGTCGGGCGCGCCCTGGCCGCCCGCGAACCCACTGTGGCCAGACAACTGGCCCGCCTCCGCCGTGCCGGACGCTGACTCCCCCGACATCTCCACGGGAGCGCCGGAAGGCGGGACTCCTACGGGCAGGCCGGGCGCCTCCGGGAGCAGGAGGACCGCGCGCGCCGGGGGCCGTACGGGCAAGGAGACGACGCTCGCCGGGGCCGGGCCACCGGGCCGGGGCTCGGGCGGGCGTCCTCGCGGGGCGGGCCGGCTCGGAGCGGCCGGGCTCGGGCTGGCCGCCGCCGGGCTCGTCTGTCTTCTCCTGACCGCTTTGCTCGGCCCCTCCGTCATGCAGCCCGCGCTCCCCGGAGGCGCCGCACAGCCCCCGTTCTCCCTCACCGCCCACCCCTCCCCAGACCTCGTCATCGCCCTCACCGCCGCCGGCGTCCTGCTCTCCGCCGCCGGGCTCGCCCTCTGCCTCGGCGCCGTCCGGCGCGGCTGGTGGTTCCGGCCGCGCACGCTGCTGCTCGCCGGCGCGCTCGCCACCGCCGCCTTCGCGCTCATGCCCCCCGTCGGCTCGGCCGACCACCTCAACTACGCCGCGTACGGGCGCATGGCGGTCACCGGCAACGATCCGTACGCCACGACCGCGCGCAGCCTGCCCGCCGACCCGGTGGCCCGTGCCGTGCAGGACTGGCGCGACACCCCCACCGTCTACGGGCCGATCGCCACCGCGCAGGAGACGTTCGCCTCGCTGATCGGCGGCACGTCCGTTCGGCTGACGGTGTTCGTCATGTCGCTCACGAACGCCCTGGCCTTCCTGGCCGTCGGCCTTTTGCTCTACCGCACCGCGCGCGGCGACCCCGGCCGCGAGCTGCGGGCCGCGCTGCTGTGGACGGCCAACCCGCTCCTGCTGTTCGAGCTCGTCGGCGGGGCGCACAACGATCTCCTCGCGATCGCGTTCGCGGTGGCCGGGCTCGTGGTGTTCGCCCTGCCCGACCCGCTGCGGCCCCGGCCGAGCGACGGACGCGGGCTCAGCCGCTGCGTCTACGCGGGCGTGCTCATCGGCGCCGGCGCCGCCGTGAAGATCAACGTCGCCATCGCCGCCGGCGGTCCCCTGCTCATCCTGCTCGGCGAGTGCTGGCAGGCCCGTACGAGACGGAGCGTCGTACGCGTCGCCGTGCTGGCCCTCTCGGCCGCCGTCGTCACCGCGCTGGCCTACCTCATGGCCGGCCCGCACTCCCTCGACCAGCTGAACCGCGCGTCCAAGTCGGTGTCACTCGCCACCCCCTGGCACCTGCTGGCCGGGGCGACCGGCGGCCTGATCGTGACCGTCCCCCGCGAGGCCGTGCAGATCGGCTCGGTCCTGCTGACCCTCCTGCTGGCCGTGCTGCTGCTCCGCGCGCTGCCCCGCCCGCACGTGCGCACGCTCGCCGACCCGCTCGGGGACGAGACGTTCCGGATCACCGCCGCGCTCGCGCTCGCCTGGCTGTTCGCCGCGCCGTACGCCCTGCCCTGGTACGACGGGCTCGGCTGGGCGACGATCGCGCTGCTGGCCTGGTCGAGGTTCGACTGGCTGCTGCTGGCGCGCACGTCCGTACTCGCCCTGGCCTACCTGCCCGCCCGCGACCCCCGGCTCGCCGGCCTGCCGCACCGGCTCGACTGGCTGATCACCGTTGTACGGGCCCAGATCACGCCTTGGGTGCTGGCGCTGACTCTGATCGCTCTGATCGCGGTGGCGGCGCGGTGGTCTCCTCGGGCCCAATCGCCTGGATGCTCGCCACGAGCGCCAGCGGGATCGCCACCGTGAACGCCAGCGCCGGGATCGCCACGCCGGAGTCGTTGACCAGCATGCCCACCCCCGCCGTCACCAGCACGGCGACGAGCGTCGGCCGCAGCGCGGGGGCGCGCTCGTAGGCCGTGTGGAGCACGGCGGCGCGCCAGGCGAGCGGCCGCAGCAGCGCGAAGATGAGGAACGCCACGGCGGCCACCGCGATGAGCGAGAGCTCCCAGTTGACGAAGGTGCCGAGCATCCCGCGCAGCTTGCGGGCGATGATCGTGCCCGCGTCGCCGTTCATCAGGCTCTTCCAGAACTCCCCGATGTGCGTCGGGTCGGCCCGCAGCGAGTCCAGGAATGACACGGCCAGCACGAAGACCGCACCGCCGGCGAGCACGATGAGGAGCCGGGAGAGGCGGACCTTCCGGCCGGCGATCATCATGGCGAAGACGGCGAATCCGGGGATGATCGCGATGATGCCGCCGAAGTCCGCGCCCGCGAACGGCGCGCCGTCGATCACGAGCGCGAGGACCCCGGAGGCGATGACGGCCGCGGTCGCCACGGTGCGACGGCCGGACCTCAGCAGCCACTCGGCCACCGCACCGGTCACGATGATCAGGCCGGTGACGAACAGCGCCCACGGGATGTTGCCGAAGCCGTAGAAGCGGCCCGCGACCAGCGGCGTGTACCCGAGCATGCTGCACGTCTGCAGATGGCTTCCGGTGAGCACGTCGAGCGTGAGCACGAGCGCGGTCACGCCGCCGACGATCGCGCCGGCCCCGGTGATCGAGCGGCGCCACGGCCCGGCCAGGGCGATTCCGGTGATCACCCCGATCGCGACCACGATGGCGGCGACGAGGACGACCGCGGGATGCCCGGCCGACCACCACGGCACCAGATTGGCGAGGAAGGCGGCGGCCGGGAGCGAGGCGCCGGCCAGCGCGGCGACCCTCGTCGCCGCGAGGACCCGCCGCCGCTTCCGGGTGAGCGCGAACGTGCCGAAGGCGTACAGCGCCACCTGCACGATCACGAGGGCGAGGTAGAAGGGCAGGACCAGGCGGCTGTAGGACTGCGCCGCGACGTCATGGTCGTTCAGCCGCTTGGTGAGCGTGCCGACCGAGGCTGGCTTGGCGCCGTCGTCGCGCCAGCGGGAGCCGACCGCGTCGCTCGGCTGCTTGAGGCCCAGGGAGTGCAGGACCGTCGCGGTGACGTCGGTGAGGGTGACCAGACCGCTCGTGTGCGTGGAGTCCGCGGTGAGGTAGTGGCCGGAGTATCCCGGTCCGCTCGCGATCGCGACCCGCAGGTGCGCGGAGACGTTGGCGTCGGACAGCCCGGCCAGCAGCACGGTGGTGTCCGGCGGCAGAGAGGTGAGGACCTGGCCGACCTGGGTGTCGGCGGACTTCACGGCCGCCGCGCGCTTCTTGGCCGCGACCTGGGCCTGGTCGCCGTTCACGTCGACGCCCGCGTCGATGTAGGCGTGGAAGACGTCGTCGATGTCGACCACCGTGAGCGCGCACCGCGTGAGGCCGTCGGCGGGGATCTGCTCGGTCGAGGGGACGTAGCCGTCCACTCGGCCGGCGCTGTCGGCCGCGCCGAGGACGGCGCCGGGGCCGATCGCCATCGTGCAGCCGCCGCCGGTGTGCACCGCGTCGCCGAGCAGCCCGACCTGTGACTTGTACTTGTTGTGCGCGTTGTCGTCGCGCATCGCGGCGAAACCGGGGACGGCGTTGCCCTCCGGCGCCGGAGGCAGGCCACAGCTTCCGTTCCGTAGCTGTGATCTCTGCCCGGCCGAGATGGTCAGCCAGCCGTCGATCGGGCAGGTGTGGGGACCGACCGTCTTCACCGACAGGGCCGCGGAGGACCCCTGTCCGGCCAGGCGGGCGAGGTTGGGCGTGGCGGTATCGTGAATGTCGCCCCATTGCAGGCCGGGTACGCCTATCAGCACGACATGACCCCTGGTCGGGGCACTCGCCGATGCCGCGGTGGGCAGCAGAGCCAGCGCCACGGCCGCAAAAAGGAGCAACACGGTCGCTGCACCTTTTGTGTGGCTACGTCCCGCATCGCGCGGCTGTGCCACGATCACCTCCATGTCTGGGACGTCCCCAGGCTAGCCGCGGACGTGGGACAGGATGGACACATGGGTGGTCGAAGGACGATACGCGAGGCCGTGATCGTCGTCGCGGCGGTCGTCATCGCCGCCGTCGCGGTCGCGCCTCTCGTCCTGCACTGGCTGACCAACCAGCCCGATCAGCGCCTGGTCGACCTCGATGTGTACCGCTCGAGCGGTCAGGCGGTGCTGCGCGGTGCGCCGGTCTATGACTTCCTGACCCAGCCGCCCCAGTTGCTGCCGTTCACGTACCCGACCTTCGCGGTGGTGCTGGCCGTACCCCTCGCGCTGGTCCCGTGGGCCGCCGCCCAGTGGCTCTGGACCGCGTTGATCTTCGTGGCCCTGACCCTAGTGGTGCGCCACTCCTTCGCCCGGCTGCTCGGCCGGATCCGGCCGTGGGCGCCGATCGCCGTCGGTGTGCTGGTCGCGATGTGCGTGTACGCCATGCCGTTGCGGGACCAGATCCGGTTCGGCCAGGTCGACCTCATGCTCGTCGCCCTGTGCGTGGCCGACGTCGCGCCCGCCCGTACGCGCTGGCCCCGGGGCCTCCTGGTCGGCCTGGCCACCGCGATCAAGCTGGTGCCCGGCGTCTTCATCGTCTACTTCTGGGTCACCGGGCGGCGCCGGGAGGCGGTCACCGCCGCGATCGCCGGGGCGGCGGCCACGCTCGTGACCTTCCTGATCCTGCCCGCCGACTCGGCCGACTACTGGTTCCGCGCGCTGTTCGACAGTGACCGGCTCGGCTCCAACACCGCCACGACCAACCAGTCGATCCGCGGGATGCTGCTCCGCCTCTACTGGCCGGACGCCGTCACATCGCTCCTCTGGCTCGTCTGCGCGGCGATCGTCGCCTACTTCGGCTTCCGCGCGGCGCGCCGCGCCTGGCAGGACGGCGACGAGATCCGCGGCATCGCGATCACCGGATTGATCGCGGTGCTCGTCTCACCGGTCTCCTGGATCCACCACCTCGCCTGGCTCGTGGTGGTGTTCGGCGCGATCGTCGGCGACGGACGCGACCGGCGGCGCGTCGCGCTCGCCGTCTGCGTCTGGGTCTTCTACATCATGGAAGTGCCCTGGTGGGGCATCACGATGCTGGCCCACCACACGGGGCCGAGGTTCCTGGGCCGCATCGTGCAGGACGCGTACGGCCTGGGCGCGCTCGGCCTGCTCGTGCTGCTCCGCTCCCGGAGTACCCCGGTTGCGGAAAGTGGCGGCGTGGATACATCGCGTAATGAGTCCCCGGTGGGTACGCTCGGATCGTGATCCTCATCACGTTGGCCGTCATCGGCATCCTCCTCGGAGGGCTCGGACTCTACGCAGGTCTGACCGCGCGCAAGCGTGCGGTGCAGGCCTTCGAGGAGTGCGCCGAGATGATGCGCCGGCAACTCCAGGTCACCTCCGGCGCCGGTGACAACCGCGCCATCCGTGACGTCGCCATCGTCCACTACGACGCGCTCAAGGAGGTATCGGGCGGCCTGTCGTTCTCACTGGCGATGCTCAACGCCCTGGGCGACGGCCTGGTGCTGACCTCCATCAACGGCCGCACCGAGACCCGCACGTACGCGCGGGTGATCCAGGGCGGCCGGAGCCAGCAGGTCCTGTCCCCGGAGGAGGACCACGTCGTACGCGCCGCGCGGCTCGGCCGGGGCCCGGCGATCCGGCTCGACGACCGGCTCGACGTGCGCGTCAACGGCCAGCCGTCCGCGCCGTCCTCATGATCACGCCGAACCGCGCGTAAGGGTCCTCCACAGCCCGTAACCTGGGGGAAATCAGTCCGGACCGGGCTCTGGGGGACCTTCGTGACCGAGTACGACGTGCGTCGAGGCGACATTCCGGGTGATAACCCCGACTCTTTCGCCTCCTTCGCCTATTTCGGGCCCGAAGGCACCTTCACCGAAGCCGCCCTCCTCACCGTGCCCGAGGCGGCCGGCGCGCTCCGCGAGCCGTTCGCCACCGTCCCCGCCGCGCTCGACGCCGTACGCCGCGGCGACGCCGACGCCGCGATGGTGCCCCTGGAGAACTCCGTCGAGGGCCCGGTGACCACCACGGTCGACGACCTCGCCGACGGCGACGCACTGATCATCGCGGGCGAGGTCCTGCTGCCCGTGGAGTTCTCCCTGCTCGTACGCTCCGGCACGCGGCTCGGCGACATCAAGCGGATCTGCACCCACCCGCACGCGTACGCCCAGTGCCGCCGGTGGCTCGCCGACCGCCTCCCGGACGCCGAGGTCTCCACCAACACCTCCACCGCCGGCGCCGCCATGGCCGTCTCCGACCCGACCTCGGAGTTCGACGCGGCCATCGCCGCCCCGATCGCGGGCGAGCGCTACGGCCTGGTCCCGGCGGCCGAGGGCATCGCCGACCGCGCGGGCGCCGTGACGAGGTTCGTCCTCGTACGCCGCCCGGGCCCGCCCGGCGCGGTGACCGGCATGGACCGCACGTCGCTGATGGCCTATCTGACCGACGACCACCCGGGCGCGCTGCTGGAGTTCCTCACCGAGTTCGCGGTGCGCGGGGTCAACCTGACCTTGATCCAGTCCCGCCCGACCGGCGACGGTTTCGGCCGCTACCGCTTCTGGATCGACTGCGAGGGCCACGTCGCGGACGCGCGGGTCGGCGAGGCCCTCATGGGCCTGCGCCGCATCTGCAACGACGTGCGCTTCCTCGGCAGCTACCCGCGCGCCGACGAGGTGCGCCCGGAGATCCGGCGCGGCACCCACGACGACGACTTCACCGAGGCGTCGGCCTGGCTGTCGGCGATCCGCTCGGGCCACGACCGCTGATCTCCTGTCGTTGAAAATCGTCTGAACCCGTCCACGGCGGGGCCCGTACAGGTGGCTGTTGACAGCGATCTGTAAGGAGATTCAGACATGATCCGTACTTCGGTGGTCGCCGCGCTCGCCATGGCCGGTGCGTGCGCCCTGACGGCCTGCGGGGCCGAGGGCGGCAAGGCGGTCGGGGCGGCAAAGGCCGGCCTGGCGTCCCTCAACTTCTCCAGCGGCACGGCGAAGCAGCACAACGCGGCGCCGGGCACCGGCGACTTCTTCCGCGGCCCCCGCGACAACCCGGCCGCGATGAAGTGGGTCGAGCTGACCGCCGGCTCGGCGAACGGCCTGAGCCCGATCGTGCACGACGGCGCCGGGTTCACGCTGTACCGGTTCGACAAGGACACCGCCAGCCCGTCGAAGTCCAACTGCAACGACGCCTGCGCCGTGACCTGGCCGCCCGTGCTGGTCCAGCCGGGCTCGAAGATCTTCTTCAACGGCGTGCCCAGGAACGCGATCGGCGTGACCAAGCGCGACGACGGCAAGCTGCAGGTCACCCTCGGCGGCTGGCCGATCTACCACTTCAGCAAGGACACCGCGCCGGGCCAGACCAACGGCGAGGGCGTCGGGAACACGTGGTTCGCCGTGTCACCGCAGGGCGGGAAGGTGCTGCCGGCCGGCGGCTCGACCGGCACCCAGCCCGCGCCGGCGCTGGGGAACGGAAGCGTCATCCTGGACTCGGGGAAGAACTTCACCGAGCCCGACGGCTCGGTCGGCGCGGCCGGCCCGGGCTGCCAGACCCTCGGACGCCCGTTCACGACCCTGTCGCTGCAGCTCTCCGGCGGCCCGATCAAGATCTGGACCGGCCCCAACTGCACCGGCACCTCCAAGGTCGTCAGCGCCGACGTCCCGGACCTGGCCGCGGCCGGCTTCACCCAGCCGATCGCCTCGATCCGCTTCGGCGGCTAAGTGATCAATTCGTGTCATAAGCACTGACAACGTACGGCCGAGGCATCACGTCTTCTAAGGGATTTGGGCCCACCCCTTGGAGACATGTGTTGTTCAGAACCCTCGGCGCCGTTCTGGCCGTCGGCTTCGTCCTGGCCGCCGCGCAGGTCCCGGCGAGCGCCGAAGACACCCCCGCGCCGACGCGCTTCAGCGAGTTCGCGATCACGCCGGACACGATCGACGTCGACCACCCCACAGTCACGTACACGGGACGCCTGGTCTTCACCGACGCCGCCGGTGCGGAGGAAGGCGTGCCAGGCGCGACCGTCTGCCTGAGGAAGGACACCGGCTGCCTCCTCCGTACGAACACGGGCGCGGACGGCCGGTTCACGGGCTCGGTGACCCTGTCGACAGAGGGCGATCATCCCGGAATGGTCGAGGGGAACGCCTTCGTGTCCTACTCCGGGAGCAAGGACTTCCACTTCGCCAACCTCGACCCCGGGATCTACCTGCACGTCACGCCGGCCGCGACCCGGATCACGATGGCGTTCGAGCCGGTTCCGTCCGTGATCGGGGACCAGGTGGACGTCGTCGGCCTGTTCGAGCGGGAGAAGCCGGACGGCGGGTGGATCGCGGTGCGAAACCAGCCGGTGCGGGTCTACGTGGGCGACACGCAGGTCGGCCTGGGCCTCACCGCCGCCGACGGCCGCTACCGCATCACCACGACGGTTCCGGGCTCGGGCTCCTGGCATGTGGAGACACCCTTCATCTACCCCCGTCCACTTCCGTACGCGCCGGGGAACGGCCCGTACGTCGGCGCGAGGGCGGACGGCGATCCCGTGACCGCTCGCTACCGCACGACGATCACCGGCTTCAACGCCTCACCTGAGCCCGTCGGCAGGAACGCGATGATCACCGTTGGCGGCAGGGTGACGCGTATGTCGGCGAATGGCGCGGTCGAGCCGGCGACGGGCACGCCGATGGTGCAGTTCTCCACCGACGGGAAGAAGTGGGCCGACGTGCTGGCCGCCAGGCCGGACGCCGAGGGCTACTTCACCGTGACGACCCCGGCCGTGCGCGACGGGTACTGGCGCGCGGACACCAGCCGGGCCCCGGGCGACGGCGAACTGCCGGCCACGAGCGGCGCGGACTACGTCGACGTGCGCTACCGGACGGCCATCTCAGGATTCAACGCGTCCCCGGAGCCGATCGCGAAGGGCAAGCGGCTGACCGTGGCCGGGACGCTGAAGCGCGACACGACGTCGTGGAAGGCGTTCTCGGGCCAGAGCGTACAGATCTACTTCGCGGCGAAGGGCGCGACGAGCTGGACGTACGAGGGGTCCGCGAAGACGAGCCCCGCCGGCCACTTCTCCCACGCCTTCAATGCCGTCAAGGACGGCACCTGGCGCGCGACCTACGCCGGCACCACCACCTACCTCGCGGTCACCGGGACGGGCGACTACGTCGACGTGCGCTGAAGCGACCCGTAGGGCGGAAACGGGCGCGCGGGGCCGGACCGGCTACGGGTAACCTCGTCCATGTGATCGACCTGCGAACTCTGCGTAATGACCCGGACCGGTTGCGCGTCAGCCAGCGCACCCGAGGTGAGGACGACTCCGTCGTCGAGCGGCTGCTCGAGCTCGACGAGCGCCGGCGGTCGGCGTTGAGTTCGTTCGAGTCCATGCGGGCCGAGCAGAAGAACGTCGGGCGGTCCGTCTCCAAGGCGCAGGGCGAGGAGCGTCAGCAGATCCTCGATCGCGCCAAGGAGCTCGCACAGCAGGTCAAGGAGGCCGACGCCGAGTCGCAGCGGCTCGAAACAGAGCTTAACGACCTCCTGCGCAGCGTGCCCAACATCGTCGAGGAGGGCGCGCCGCCCGGTGGTGAGGACGACTACGTCGTGCTCGAGACCGTCGGCGCCCTGCCGTCCTTCGACTTCACGCCGAAAGACCACCTGGAGCTCGGCGAGGCCCTCGGCGCGATCGACATGGAGCGCGGCGCGAAGGTCTCCGGTGCCCGGTTCTTCTACCTGACCGGCGTCGGCGCCCAGCTCCAGCTCGCCCTGCTCAACCTCGCCATGGAGCAGGCGATCGAAAACGGCTTCGTCCCGATGGTCCCGCCCGTGCTGGTCAAGTCCGAGGCGATGGAGGGCACCGGGTTCCTCGGCGCGCACGCGGCCGAGGTGTACCAACTGCCCCAGGACGACCTCTACCTTGTCGGCACCTCCGAGGTCCCGCTGGCCGGCTACCACATGAACGAGATCATCGCCGATCTCCCCAAGCGCTACGTCGCCTGGTCCTCCTGCTTCCGGCGCGAGGCCGGCTCGTACGGCAAGGACACCCGCGGCATCCTCCGCGTGCACCAGTTCGACAAGGTGGAGATGTTCTCCTACTGCGACCCGGAGAACGCCCACGAGGAGCACCTTCGCCTCCTGGAGTGGGAGAAGGAGATGCTCGCCAAGGTCGAGCTGCCGTACCGCGTGATCGACACCGCCGGCGGCGACCTCGGCACGAGCGCGGCGCGCAAGTACGACTGTGAGGCGTGGGTGCCCACACAGGAGCGCTACCGCGAGCTGACCTCCACCTCCAACTGCACCGACTTCCAGGCGCGACGCCTGTCGGTGCGCTTCCGCGACGAAGGCGGCCGTACGCGCCCGGTCGCGACGCTCAACGGCACGCTCGCCACCACGCGCTGGATCGTCGCGATCCTGGAGAACCACCAGCAGCCGGACGGCTCCGTACGCGTGCCGAAGGCCCTGCAGCGCTTCCTCGGCCGCGAAGTGCTCGAACCCATCGCCAAATGACGCCTCCGCGGCTGGTCGCCACGGACCTGGACGGCACGACCGTACGCACCGACTACACGGTGTCCGAGCGCACCGTGAAGGCGTTCGCCCGGGTGGAGCGGGCCGGCTCCATGCTCGTCATGGTGACCGGCCGGCCGCCGCGCTGGATCCACCCGGTGGCCGACGCCGTCGGGCACCGGGGCGTGGCGATCTGCGCGAACGGGGCGCTCGTGTACGACCTGCACACCGAGCGGGTGATCGGCACGCACCTCATGACGGCCGAGGCGCTGCGTACGGCGATCGAGGTGCTCGGTGAGGCGCTGCCCGGCCTCGGTTTCGCGGTGGAGTACGAGGACGGCATCCGCTACGCCCATGACTACGAGCTCTCGGGCTGGGACAACAAGCGGAGCGAGGACTCGATCGGGCTCACGGAGCTGATGTCGCGGCCGGCCGCCAAACTGCTCGCCCGCCACCCCGAACTCGACTCCGACGCGCTCCTGGCCGAGGCCACGGGCCTGGTCGGCGACGTCGTGCTGCCCACCCACTCCAACGGGCGGCGGCTCATCGAGATGAGCGCGCCCGGGGTGTCGAAGGCCAGCACGCTCGCGGAGCTGTGCGGCCGGCACGGCATCGACGCCGCCGACGTCGTCGCCTTCGGTGACATGCCCAACGACCTGCCCATGCTGATGTGGGCCGGCCGGTCCTACGCCGTGGCCAACGCCCATCCCGAGGTGCTGGCCGCGGTCGACGTCACGGTGGCGGGCAACGACGATGACGGCGTCGCCCGCACGATCGAGGAGCTGTTCCCCGAAGCATAAAGCGCTTAGAGGTACGGCCCGGAGGTACGGCCGGGGGCACTCTCCTCCTGGGGGATCGCGCCGGGCGGCAGGGCGCGGCGCATCTGCTCGAGCTGGGCGCGGGCCGCCATCTGCTGGGCGAACAGCGTGGTCTGGATGCCGTGGAACAGACCCTCGAGCCAGCCGACGAGCTGCGCGTGGGCGACGCGGAGCTCGGCCTCGCTGGGAGTCGTCTCGGTGTCGGTGAGCAACGGCAGCGAGATGCGCTCCAGCTCCTCGATCAGCTCCGGCGCGAGACCGTCTTCGAGCTCCTTGATCGAACGCTGGTGGATCTGGGCCAGCCGGGCCCGGCTCGCCTCGTCGAGGGGGGCCTGGCGGACCTCCTCCAGCAACTGCCTGATCATGCTGCCGATGCGCATGACCTTGGCGGGCTGCTCGACCATCTCCGCGACCGAGCGCTCCTCCGAGTCGCCGTCCTCGCCGGGAGCCATGCCGTTCTGGCCGACGACGACGATATGTGGATCTTGGCTGTTGTCCATGGGGTTGTTCATGAAACCTCAGTCTCGCACCGTAAGGACGATTTTGCCGACGTGTGTGCTCTCTTCCAGGATGCGGTGCCCGGTGGCGGCGTCACGCATCGGGACCGTACGGTCGACGATCGCACGCACCGCCCCGGACTCCACCAGCGGCCACACGTGCTCGCGCACCGACGCGACGATCTCCGCCTTCTCCTCGATCGGCCGGGCCCGCAGCCCGGTCGACTGGATCGAGGCGCGCCGGCTCATCAGCTTGCCGATGTTGAGCTCGGCGGTCCCGCCGCCCTGGAACCCGATGATCATGAGCCGGCCGCCGGTCCCCAGGGTCTCCACGTTACGCGCCAGGTAGGACGCACCCATGTTGTCCAGGATGACGTCGACCGGGGCGGCCTCTTTGACGAAATCCTCGGTCCGGTAGTTGATGGCGATGTCGGCACCGAGTTCGCGGCAGCGCGCGACCTTTTCCGGGCTGCCGGCCGTACACAGCACACGTGCGCCGCGGGCCTTGGCGAGCTGGATGGCCATCGTGCCGATTCCGCTCGATCCGCCGTGGACCAGGAATGATTCGCCTTCGCGCAGTCCGGCCAGCATGAAGACGTTCGACCAAACGGTGCAGGCGACCTCGGGCAATGCGGCCGCCTCGACCAGGCTCACGCCTTTCGGGATCGGTAGCACCTGACCGGCGGGAACGGCGACCCGCTCGGCGTAACCGCCGCCGGCGAGCAGCGCGCACACCTCGTCGCCGACGCTCCATCCCGTGACGCCCTCGCCCAGCGCGGCGATCCGGCCGGAGGCCTCCAGCCCTGGATACTCCGACGCTCCGGGCGGTGGTGGATAGGAGCCCATTCGCTGGGAGGTGTCCGCGCGGTTGATGCCTGCGGCGGCAACGTCGAGCAGCACCTCCCCGGGGCCGGCGACGGGATCCGGAACCTCGGTCCATCGCAATACGTCCGGCTCGCCCGGATTCTCGATCACGATCGCATGCATGGGCCTCACGTTAGCTGGGCATGGTGACGCGACACGGTATTGGTCGGTACCTAGAGTGGCTTAGGCTGCGGATGAGCGTCTTTTTGCGGGTTCATCCACTCTGCGTCCACGAGGGGGACCTAGTGGCAAGAAATGATCAGGATAAACCGGGTCGTTCTCTCGAAGAACAGCTCGCGTCCCTTGATGCGATGAGCGGCGCCGAGTCCGGCGAGCCGAGCGAAGAGGACTCCTCCAAGGAGTCCGAGGTACCCGCCGACGCGTGGACGAACACGCCGCCCGCACCGACCTTCCCTTCGTACGGCGCACCTGCGCAGGACCCGTCGGCGGCGGACGCACCGCAGCCGTACGGTTACGGCTTCCCGGGCTACCCGCCGCAGGACTTCGGCGGTGTGCACCAGCCGCCGCAGTTCCCGGGTGCGCCGGGGCAGGAGTACACCCAGGCGCAGTATCAGCAGCCGGAGCAGGCGTACGAACCTCCGGCGCAGGAGACCGGTCCGCCCAACGGCGGCGGCGTGCCGCCGAACGGCGCCGGGGCTCCCGAGGCCGAGCGGCAGTACGACGACGGCGAGCGCACGCAGTACGTCGAGCCGCGCCCGGCGGCCGACGCCACTCAGACGGACGCCGAGGGTTTCCCGACCTACTCCCAGTACCCTCCGCCGCAGTACGGCCAGCAGCCGGAGCAGGGGTACCCCCAGCAGCAGCAGTACTACGCGCCGCCGCCCGGCGCCGAGCAGGGGCCGCCTCCGTACCCCTATCCCTCGCAGCCGGACTACGAGCAGACCTACCAGCAGCAGCAGCCGTACCCCCAGCAGTACGCCCCGCCGCCCGGTCCCGAGTACGGCCAGGCGTATCCCCAGCAGTACGCTCCGCCGCCGGTGGTCGAGCAGGGCCCGCCGCTCGCGCCGCTTCCGGACGCGTACGCGCAGCCGCTCGAAGGCGGGGGCCAGACCGCCGACAGCCTGAGCGCCGAGATGCTGCTGCGCGGCAGGCGCCACGCCCCCGCGGGCGGCTGGCGGCGTGCCGTCTACAAGGCCTCCGGCGGAGTGATCCACCCGGGAGAGTCGCCGCAGGAACTCCGCAAACGCGAGCTTCTCGCGCGTGCGCGCACCCCGGTGGCCGGCGGCCACCACCGCGTCGCCGTGATGAGCCTCAAGGGCGGCGTGGGCAAGACCACGACGACGGTGGGGCTCGGCGCGTCGCTGGCTTCGCTGCGCGGCGACCGCGTCATCGCGGTCGACGCCAACCCCGACCGCGGCACGCTGTCGGACAAGGTGCGGCTGGAGACGGCCACGACAGTGCGCGACCTGCTCAACGAGCACGAGCAGATCCAGCGCTACGCCGACGTGCGCGCCTACACCTCGCAGTCCTCCTCACGCCTGGAGGTGCTCGCCTCCGACCGCGACCCGGCGGTGTCGGAGGCGTTCAGCGAGGAGGACTACCGCACCGTCGCGCACGTGCTGGAGCACTTCTACTCGATCTGCCTGACCGACTGCGGCACCGGTCTGCTGCACTCGGCGATGGCGGGCGTGCTGGGCCTGGCGAACCAACTGGTGCTGGTCAGCTCACCGTCGGTCGACGGCGCCCGGTCGGCCTCGGCCACACTCGACTGGCTGGAGGCCCACCACTACGGCGACCTCGTACGCGGCGGCGTCGTCGTGCTGTCGATGGTGCGTTCCCGCAGCCGGAGTACGGTCGACCTCGACCGCCTGGAGGCCCACTTCGAGAGCCGCTGCCGCGCGGTGGTGCGCATCCCGTACGACCCGCACCTGGAGGAGGGCGCGGAGGTGGAGCTGGAGCAGCTGTCGTCGGCGACCCTGGACGCCTATCTGGTGCTGGCCGCCACGGTCGGCGACGGCTTCGCCTGGCCGCACTAGGAGCGGAGGGTGTGGGATTCGAACCCACGAGGACTGTCACCAGCCCTGGGCGCTTTCAAGGCGCCTGCACTAGTCCACTATGCGAACCCTCCAAGAGGGTCCACGATAGCGGGCCGGTCGCGCTGTCGTCTCATCCGTTCCGTGGGTGGCCCTGACCTGGGGTGGGAAGGCTAGCCACAGGGGAAGGGAGCGACGATGGCCCAGCGCACACCACCGGCGCCGTCGGATCTCGCGGCCGTGAAGCATCGGCTCGGCCGGGTCGGCGTCTGGTTCATATCCGCCTCGGCGGCGTCCGCCGAGGTCGAGCGGCCCGCGGTGGTCGCGATCGAGCAGTTCGGGTACTCCGCCTTCTGGTTCGGCGAGAACCCCTCGTCGAAAGAGGCGTTCACGCATGCCGCCGCCCTGCTCTCCTGGACCGAGCACATGCAGGTCGCCAGCGGCATCGCCAACATCTGGGGCCGTGACGCGTCCGCCGCCGCCAACGGCGCGGCCACGCTCGCCGACACCTGGGGGAACCGTTTCGTCCTGGGGCTCGGGGTCAGCCACGCGCCGCTGGTCGACACGCGCGGACACGACTACGGCAAGCCCCTGGCGGTGATGCGGTCCTACCTCGAGGCCATGGACACGGTGCCCTTCGCGCTGCCGCTGGCCGAGGCGCCGCCCCGGCTGATCGCGGCGCTGCGCCCGAAGATGCTCGAACTCTCCAAGACCCACGCCCAGGGCGCGCACACCTACTTCACCACGCCCGAGCACACGCGGCGCGCCCGCGACATCCTCGGCGACGAGCCGGTCCTGGCGGTCGAGCAGGCCGTGGTCCTCGACACCGACGAGGGCAGCGCCCGCGCCGCCGCGCGGGAGTACGCCGATCGCTACCTCAAGCTGCCGAACTACCAGAACCACCTGCGCGAACTCGGCTTCACCGACGACGACCTGAAGGGCAGCGACGCGCTCGTCGACGCCGTCGTGGCCTGGGGAGACCCGGACGCCATCGCCGAACGCGTACGCGCCCACCACGACGCCGGCGCCGACCACGTCTGCGTCCAGACGATCGCGCCGACGATCGAGCAGCAGACCGAACACCTGCGCGAACTAGCGCCCGCCCTCACGGGTTAGGGCATCGGCCACTGACGCCAGTCGTGGGCGTCGCGCCAGCCCGGTGAGCCGGCGGCCCAGCCGGTCAGGACCGTGAGGGTCGCGGGAAGGTCGGGGACCACGGTCTCGAAGTGACGGTCGGCCGCGCCCGCCCGGTACTCCACGACGTAGGTTCCGTCGACCTCGCGGTACACCTGCATGTAGTGCTCGCCGCCCGCGGCGTCGAGCCGGTCGACGACCAGGAACTGGTTGCCCGGGCCGAGCTCACCGAGCAGCCGGAGCAGCAGCGCTTCGTCGGGAGCCTCGTACGACCGTCCGCACGCCGTTTCCGCTCGCAGCGGCCATCCACCCATTCATGCGACGCTATGACATTTCCACGCTTTGTGAAGCATCGCCGCGTGGTGTGTCCGCGCCCCTACGTTCTGAGCATTCAGTCCGAAACAGGGGAGCAGACTCAGTGAAGCGGATCAAGACCATCGCGGTCGCCGCGGGCGTGGCCGCCGCGGCGACGTCTCTCTCGGTCGGGGCGTGGGCGGCGACGGGGGGCGCGCACCAGGAGGCGAAGGCCAAGGCCGCGCCGGCGGCTCGGCCGAAGGTGAACGCGGCGGCCGAGCCCGCCCAGGCCACGACCTCCGACCCGCAGGCCAAGAGCGCGCCGACCGGGCTGGTCAAGGGCGGCCAGGTCCTCCGCGCGGGCACGTTCGTACGGTCGCCGAACGAGAAGTACGGCCTGGTGCAGCAGACGGACGGCAACCTGGTCCTCTACCAGGGCAAGAAGGCGCTGTGGTCCACCGTGACCGGACGGCATCCCGGCGCGACGGCCGTCATGCAGACCGACGGCAACCTGGTCGTCTACGGCAAGGACAAGAAAGCCCTCTGGTCGAGCAACACCGGCCGGCACGCGGGCGCGTTCCTGGCCGTGCAGAACGACGGAAACCTGGTGATCTACCAGGGCAAGAAGGCCCTGTGGTCGCGGCACGTCTCGCTCGGCACCCTCCGCCCGGGTTACACCCTGCCCGCGGGCCAGGCCGTGCGGTCGATGAACGGTGACTACGTCCTGCAGCAGCAGACCGATGGCAACCTGGTGCTCTACCGGGGCAAGACGGCGCTGTGGAGCACGGAGACCGGCCGGCATCCGGGCGCGTACGCCGCGATGCAGACCGATGGCAACCTGGTCGTGTACGGCAAGGACAAGAAGGCCCTCTGGTACAGCAACACCAGCGGCCACCCGGGAGCGGTCCTCGACGTGCAGAACGACGGCAACCTGGTGATCTACAGCACGGCGAAGAAGGCGCTGTGGTCGCGGCACACCGCGGTCGGCGGCCTGCAATCCGGGCAGAAGGTGACCGAGGGCAACGCCGTACGCTCGCCGAACGGGGTGTACTCCCTGCAGCAGCAGACCGACGGCAACCTCGTCCTCTACAAGGACGCCAAGACGCCGATCTGGAGCACGAGCACCCAGGGCACGGACACCTACGCCCTCATGCAGGGCGACGGCAACTTCGTCGTCTACGACGGCACCAAGGCGCTCTGGAGCACCAAGACGACCGGGCACCCGGGCGCGTCCATCGTGGTCCAGGACGACGGCAATCTGGTCGTGTACGGCAAGGACAAGAAGGCCCTGTGGGCCAGCCGTAAGTGACCCACCTGCGTGCGGCCCGGACCGAAACGCGGTCCGGGCCGCACGCACAGCGCAGGATCCATGCCGTACGGTTCCGGCATGGCTGAGATCGTCTATCCCCCGGTCCTCGTCGCGGCGCACTCGATGTTCCGCGCGCTCGACATGCGCATTCGCATCGACGGGGCCGAGCACGTGCCCGCCGACGGCGGCGCCGTGCTGGCGAGCAACCACGTCAGCTACCTCGACTTCATCTTCGTCGGCCTCGGCGCGCGGCGGGCCAGGCGGCTGGTGCGCTTCATGGCCAAGCAGGAGGTGTTCGCGCACCGGATCTCCGGGCCGCTGATGCGCGGCATGCACCACATCCCGGTCGACCGGAACGCCGGGGCGGCGGCGTACGAGCACGCCGTGCGGTTCCTGCGCGACGGAGAGGTCGTCGGCGTGTTCCCGGAGGCGACGATCAGCCGGTCCTTCACCGTCAAGGAGTGCAAGAGCGGCGCCGCCCGGATGGCCGCCGAGGCTCGCGTGCCGCTGATCCCGATGGCGGTCTGGGGCACCCAGCGGCTGTGGACCAAGGGACGCCCGCGCGCGCTGGGCACCCGGCACGTACCGGTCGCGATCCTCATCGGCGAGCCGCTGCGGCCCGAGCCCGACGACGATCCGGAGAAGGTCACCGCCGAGATGCGCGCCCGGATGCAGGAACTGGTCGACCGCGTACAAACGGACTATCCGGAAAAACCCTCGCAGGACCCCTGGTGGCTGCCCTCTCACCTCGGCGGTACCGCCCCGACGCCGGAAGAGGCGGCCGTACTGGATGCCGGGAAAGCCCGATGACCTCCTTCTTGCTTCACTAGGGTCGGCTCATGGCGAGAAACGAACAGGATCCCGCGGCGAGCACGCAGCAGTTCCGAGCGTTCGCCAACCGTGGTGAGGCGGCCAAGAAGAGTCCGAACACCGGCGTGATCGTCGGTGTGGTGGTCGGCGTGATCGTCGTGATCGCGGTGATCGCCGTCCTCGCGCTCAGCTAGCGGCGGCGGAGGGAAGACCGGCGGGCGCGCCTTCAGGTGCCGGTCGGTCAGTGCCCTGTTGCCGAAAAGTGCTGGAAGTCCCACGGGCCGCCCCAGGTGCCGCCCCAGCCCCAGCCGATCGAGCGGAACGCCTTGACGACCTTGTCGCCTGCGTGGATCAGCCCGGGGTCCTTGCGCTTGCGGTTGCCGTACTTCACGCACCGCGGGTGCTCGATGTGGCCGTTCGGGTGGACGTAGGGGTTCTCACAGGTGTTCAGGTCGACGGCGTGCCCGTACGCGTGCTGCGACCACGAGCTCGCTCCGGTGGCGTTGCGGCAGTTGAAGGCCGAGGTGTTGTCGGCCTCGATCGACTTGAAGTCGCTGCCGCCGTACTTGTCCACGAGTTCCATGCGCCGGATCGGATAGCGCTCGCCGTACAGCTTGCGGAAGACCTTGACGATCTTGGTGGCGGAGTCGGCGTTCACCACCATCTTGCCCTCGTGGGACTTCTTGTCCATGCCGTAGTAAGTCATCGTGATGAGCCGCAGCCCGCTGATCCCGACGGGACAGCCGGCGTGCCAGGAGTGCTTGACGGTCGCGCGCGTGACCTTGCTGATCTTGGCGGCGAAGGGCCGCGGCCCGGTCGGCGACGGTCGCGCCGAGGGCGAGGCACTGGCGCTGGCGCTGGTGTTCAGCGACGGGACGACGGCCTCCGGCGGCGAGGCGGCGGTGGACGGTTTGTCTCCGCCACAGCCCGAGATGAGGGTCACGCACAGTCCGGTGGCGAGGATGCCGAGGCTCACGCGTTCCATAGCCGAAGGATTGCACGCCCGAAGCCGTGCTTCGGCCAAGGCGATGCGGGACGATGAGGCTCCTGGATCCCGGTCAGCAGAGGACCGATCATGGTGGAAACGGACGAAAGACGCCGGCCGCCCCTCGGCATGCGTGAGATCACCGCCGTGGGGAGCGGACTCGGCACGTTCATCCTGGTCGACGCGATCATGATGTACTCCGCCTTCGAGAGGAACGTCGTCCATGGCAAGGACCTGAACCTGGTCGCCCAGTCCCTGGCCCTGCTGCTGCTGGCGTTCGGCCTGGGCGGCTTCCTGGCCTGGAAGATGACCGGCTTCACCCGCCTCTACGGCGTCGGCCTCATGTGCGGCTGGACGTTCCTGACGCTCTTCTCGCTCGGCTTCTGCACGGGCCTGAACGCCTAGCCGTTGGGTGGCGGGCGCTCAGGCGACTTCCGTCGCCGAGCGTCCGTCGTCGATGATGTACGCGCCGGCGGCGATGGCGCCGAACGCGGTGGGGCTGAGGTCCAGTGCGATGACTCCGCCGGGCAGCACGCGTGAGGTCTGTTCCTCTGTCGTGAAAGTGGCAGGGGTGGATCCGTCCGGGAACAGTCGCTTTCCGGCTCCGACGATGACGGGGAACTGGAGCAGGCGGTAGGTGTCGACGAGTCCTGCTTCGTGCAGCGCCTGGACGAGCTTCCAGCTGCCGTGCACCTGCAGCTCACGGCCGGGCAGCTCCTTGAGCCGGCGCACCTCGTCCACCAGCTCGCCCCGTACGACGGTGGCGGGCTCCCAGGCGGTCTCGTCGTCGGCGAGGGTCGAGCTGACGACGTACTTGGGCAGGGTGTTGAGCTTGGTGGCGATCAGGTCGGCGGGGTCGGTGACCTTCGTCCAGTGGTCCCGGAGCATCCTGAAGCTCGTGCGGCCGAAGAGGAACGCGTCAGCCTCACGGAACCAGCCCTCGACAACCTGGTTGATGTGCGCGGACGCATGGGGGACGAGCCAGCCACCGCGGTCGAAGCCGCCGGTACGGTCCTCGTCGGGCGCTCCGGGGCCCTGCATGACGCCATCGAGACTGACGAAGGTGTTGACGCTGAGCAGCACGAGTTGTTCTCCAGGGTCGGGCTCGACCAGGGTGGTCGGCATCAGGGGACGTTAGCTGCCGGAGCCGGATCCGCTCTTGTACAGAAACGACATCGAGTCGGGCCGGTCGTCGGCCTGAAGTTCCCCCGCGGTCTGCCCGATGTAGCGGCGTAGCGCATGGCCGAGGTGGGCTTGATCGAAGTAGTCGAGCCGGTCGGTCACGGTCCGCCAGTCGTGCCCGTCACGAAGCATGGTCGCGGCGGCGTTGGCGCGGTCGATCTGCTGCACGGCCGTCCGCGACAGCGCGGTGATCGCGCGGTAGCGACGTTGGAGCGTACGCACGGTCGGGCTGTCATCGGCGCATTCGCGGACCTCGTGGTCTTCGTCGCCGAGCCGGGCCCGCGCCAGCAGCCCGGCTCGCTGCAGACGCCGGACGAAGGCCTCGACGTTGTCGTACGCCGGCGCCTCCCAGTCGTCGCCGCCGATGATGATCCGGCCGGACTCGGTCACCGGGAGGGGCGCGAACCCATCGACGATCGTGCACACAGGGATCGGTCGCAGCACCGTGCCGAGGGCGAAGCGGATCCCGAGGAACTCGGTCTCGTCCGCCACCGGGGCGGTCGTGGCCTTCGTCTCCGGTCCCCGCAGCCCGGCGAGCAGGACCCCGCTCTCGCGCCACACGATCAGATGCCAGCAGGTGCGCGCCGCGGAGGTCATCGTCTGCTCGGCGTCGCTCCGGCTGCGCCACACGCGGTCGACGATCTCGATCTCGGCGTCGCGATGCTCGAACTCCAAAGCCACGGTCGCCCCGCTAGCGGGCCTTGGCGACCTGCTCCGCGATGGCGGTGAAGGCGCGGCCGATGGCGGCCAGGTCGGCGGGGTCGATCACGTCGACGAAGAACTCACGTACCGTCGCGACGTGGTCCACGGCGGCCTTCGACAGGAACGCGAACCCATCCTCGGTGAGCTCGGCGTTGACGCCGCGTTTGTCCGCGCCGCAGGTGCCGCGGGCGACGAGGCCCTTGCACTCCAGGCGGGACACGGTGTGGGAGAGACGGCTCCGCGACTGGCTGGCGACCTCGGCGAGTTCGGCCATCCGCAGGCGCCGGTCGGGGGCTTCCGACAGGCGTACGAGGATTTCGTACTCCGCCATGGTCAGACCGTGCTTGGCCTTGAGATCGCGGTCGAGGAGGTCGGTGAGCCGGACACTGCCCTCGACGTAGGCACGCCAGTCGCGCTGCTGGAAGGCGTCGAGCCAGCGCGGTTCGGTCATACCATGATCCTACACGACTGATTGAAGTTTCAACGAAAAACATCCTGCTCAGACTGCGAGCGGTACTCACCGTATCGTCCATACCGCCTGTTCAGCGATCGTTGAATCTTCAACCGGAAGCGTTACCCTGGACATCTCGGCGCGGCACCCGCCCGGTCGCGGAGGAATAGTTGAAATTTCAACTTTGTTGACGAGGGCGCAACCCCGATCGAGGAGGGCACGATGCCTGCCGTAACCGCAGACCCGCTGACTCTGACCCGCCTGCCCCGGCTCCCCGAGCAGGAGACCACCTGGCGTCCCGTCACCCGCGTCATCACCGCCGGCCGTCACCTGGAGGGCGAGGGCTTCGCGGTACGGCGGCCGTTCCCGGGCGTCGACCTCTCGCTCGCCGACCCGTTCCTGCTGCTCGACCACATGGGCGCGGTGGAGTACGCGCCGGGTGAGGCGAAGGGCACGCCCTGGCACCCGCACCGCGGCTTCGAGACCGTGACCTACATCATCGACGGCGCCTTCCAGCACCAGGACACCACCGGCGGGGGCGGCCTCATCACCGACGGCGCCACCCAGTGGATGACCGCGGGAAGCGGCCTGCAGCACATCGAGCAGCCCACGCCCGAACTTGTCGCCTCGGGCGGCATGTTCCATGGCGTGCAGCTCTGGGTGAACCTGCCCCGTGACCATAAGTGGGCACCGCCGCGCTATCAGGACATCGAGTCGCGCGACGTGTCCCTGCTGAGCAGCGACGACGGCTCGTCCCTCGTACGAGTGATCGCCGGCGAGCTGGCCGGGCACAAGGGGCCCGGCGTGACGTACACCCCGATCACCTACCTCCACGCCACCGTCGCGCCCGGCGCGAAGCTGACCCTGCCCTGGCCCCGTGAGTTCAACGCCATGGTGTACGCCCTGAGCGGGTGCGGCGCGGCCGGGCCGGGCGACCGCCCCGTCGACGAGGGGCAGCTCGCGGTGTTCGGGAAGGGCGACGCCCTGAGTGTGACCGCGGCCGACTCGCAGCCGCTCGCGGCCAAGGGCGGCTGGGAGATCCTCGTCCTCGGCGGGCTGCCGATCCGCGAGCCCGTGGCCAGATACGGCCCCTTCGTGATGAACACGCGCGAGGAGATCGTCGAGGCGTTCCAGGACTTCCAGGCAGGTCGGATGGGCACCGTACCGGCCGAGCGCATGCCGCACCGCGGCAGCGCCGACGAGTCCGTGGAGGCCTGACGCCTATACATACAGACTGTATGTATGTAAAAGTGAGCGCCCCTTGATCGTACGGAGAGGCGCTGCCATGGAACGGGCCGAGACCATCACCGGAGTGTTCGCCGAGTACGACGCGTTCGCGGAGCTGATCTCCCCGCTCTCGCCGGACGAGTGGCGGGCGCCGACGCGCTGCGAGGGCTGGCAGGTGCGCGACGTCGCCGGCCACGTGGCCGGCACGGCGATCGACGTGTCGTCCGGCGCCGTCGGCTCGCGCACCCCGGAGGACCAGGCGCGGGCGCTGCGGGACGAGACGCCCGCCGAGCTCGCCGGCCGTCTTCGCGACGCGGCCGATCGCGTACGGCCGTTCTTCACCGCGCTGAACGAGGAGGCGTGGGCCGGCCCGAGCCCGGTGGCCGACCGGTCCCTCGGCAACGCCGTCCTGACGCTCGTGTACGACACGTTCGTGCACGCCGACGACATCCGTACGGCGCTGGGGCGTCCCGCCGCCCGTGGCGCCGGCCTGGAGGCGAGCCTGCACTGGGTCGGCGAGGAGCTCGAACGCCGCGGGTGGGGGCCGGCGCGCATCGCGCTCGACGGCGTGGACGAACGATCGATCGGCACCGGCGGCCCGGTCCTGCGCGGCGATCCGTTGCGCTTCGTGCTCGCCGCCACCGGCCGCGTGGACCCGGCGGAGTTCGGGGTGGACGAGAGCGTCAACATCTACTCCCTACGATGAGCGCATGAGCCGCAAGGTCGAGCAGGGCGAGGCGACGCGTGGGGCCCTTGTGGGCGCCGCCGTCGCCCTGTTCACCGCCAACGGCTTCGCGGACACCTCGACCACCGAGATCGTCCGGCGCGCCGACGTGACGCGCGGGGCGCTCTACCACCACTTCGCCGACAAGGAAGAGCTCTTCCGTGCCGCGTACGAGGCGATCGAGGAGGACATCTTCGAGCGCTGCCTGGCCGCCGCCCACGGCCGTGAGGGCGTCGCCGCGCTGAAGGCCGGCGTCGGCGCCTACCTCGACGCCTGCATGGAGCCGCAGGTCCGGCGCATCCTGCTCATCGACGGCCCGCTGGTGCTGGGCTGGGAGCGCTCGCTGCGCTTCGACGACCCGCACTGCGCGCGCCGGCTGCTGCGGGCCTCCGTGGCGTCGCTGGCGCCCGGCCCGCCCGAGCCGCTCGCCCACCTGCTGTTCGGGGCGTTGCAGCAGGGTGGCCTGGTCGTCGCGGACGCGCACGGACGGCGCGCGGAGATGGGTGCGGCGATGAACGCGCTGGTCGATTCTTTGTTCGAAAAATAGCCCGCTTTCCCCTGACGGCCTCGCGCCCCGTGCGCTACCGTGAGGACCTCTTCGAACAGAGGTTCGACAGTCTGCGTGCGTATTGACGGGGAGGCGGGGCCGGTGGCGACACTCAGCGCTCCGGGCGCGACGCGTTGCCGGCGTGGGCCGCGCGCGACACGCCGTAGCACTTTCTACGGAAATCTACGGCCGCAGCTATATTCCCTCATAAAGTCCGAGAGCGTGGATCCCGTTCGCAATCCCTACGCCCCCGGCGCCGGCCAGCGGCCGCCCGAGCTCACCGGCCGCGACCGCGAGTTGCAGCAGTTCGACGTCGTGCTGGAGCGTGTCGCCCGCGGCCGTCCCGAGCGGAGCATGATCCTCACCGGGCTGCGCGGGGTCGGCAAGACCGTCCTGCTCAACACGTTCCGGTCGATGGCCATCCAGAAGCTCTGGGGCACCGGCAAGATCGAGGCGCGGCCCGACCAGTCGATCCGCCGCCCCGTCGCCGCCGCCCTGCACATGGCCGTACGCGAGCTGGCGCCACGGCACCGCGCGCCCGATCGCATCGAGGAGTTCCTCGGCGTGCTCAAGGCGTTCGCCCAGGCCGACGCCGAGCCCGCCAAGGGCAAGGCGCCGATCCGCCGGTGGAATCCCGGCATCGACGTGCCCGCGGCGCGCGGCCGGGCCGACTCCGGCGACCTGGAGATCGACCTCACCGAGTTGTTCGTCGACGCGGCCTCGGTCGCCACCGACCTCGGCGTCGGCGTCGCGCTCTACGTCGACGAGATGCAGGACATCCCGTCCGACGACGTCTCGGCGCTGTGCGCCGCCTGCCACGAGCTGTCCCAGAGCGGCGGCCCGCTGATCGTGGTCGGCGCCGGCCTGCCCCACCTGCCGGCCGTGCTCTCGGCGAGCAAGTCCTACTCCGAGCGGCTGTTCCGCTACGCCCGCATCGACCGGCTCGACCGCGGCGCCGCCGACCTCGCGCTGCTAGCGCCGGCCGAGCGGGAAGGCGTGACCTTCACCAAGGACGCCCTGGACGCGCTCTACGAGGCCGCCGACGGCTACCCCTACTTCGTCCAGGCCTACGGCAAGGTCGCCTGGGACATCGCGCCCGAGACGCCGATCAGTGACGGCGACATCCTGGTCGCGGCGCCCGAGGCGGAAGGCGAGCTGGCCGTCGGCTTCTTCGGCAGCCGCTACGAGCGTGCCACTCCCGCCGAGCGCGACTACATGCGCGCGATGGCCTCCCTCGGCGACGAACCCGTGCCGACCTCCAACGTCGCCGACGAGCTCGGCCGCAAGCCCTCAAGCCTGTCCCCGGCCCGCGACGGCCTGATCAAGAAGGGCCTCATCTACAGCGCCGAGCGAGGACTCGTCGCCTTCACCGTCCCGCACTTCGGTCATTTCCTCAGGTCACAGCCGGTCTGACCACCCGCTACAGCTTTCTACGACGCTCTTGGCCACAGGCTAGAGAGTCGTAGACAACGCCATCAACGCATCGCGTCTCGCGCTCTGTTGGCGAATATCATCGCGTCTTGCAAATTCGCTAGACAGGAGTAGATAGACCAATGCCCGGGTGTGCCGCTCAGTCGTCGAAGAGGTCCTCGAAGAAGCTCTTGCGCTTCTTCTTCTGGCGGTGTTTGTCGCCGTAGGGGCGGTGTCCGTGGTCGTCGTCGTAGGAACGCTGCTCGTGCCGCCGGTCGTCGTCGAACGGACGCTGCTCATATCTCCGGTCGTCGTACGCGGCGGGAGCGGGCGCCCCGGACCACTGGCTCTCGGCGGTGACCAGATGCTCCAGCTCGCCGCGGTCGAGGAAGATACCGCGGCATTCGCCGCACTGATCGACCACGACCCCGCCCCGCTCGTACTGCCGCATCTGGCCCTGGCACTTGGGACACGTCAAGGGGATCACGCTCAGTCAACGCGCGGCGCGCGCAGTCGAGTTCCTTATAAAGGCCTATAGCGGATCTGCAAGAGAGCGCTATACGGCGATAGTGACGCGCCTTAAACCGGGCTGTGTACGCGGCGCGGACCGGAGTCGTCGTCCTGCCCGTCGCGCTCGGACTCCCACACCAGGGCCGCCTCGACCGCAGTCCGCCGCCCGCCGACCGGCACCGCGAAGACCAGCTCGGCCGCCCGCCCGTCGACACGGGCGGGGAACACCACGTACCGGTGGCACAGCTCCCGCCACGTTTCGCTGGGCTCCGCCGAGGTCAGGGTGTCTTCGTACTCACGCCAGACGTCGCTCGTGTACAGACGCGCGTAGGTGTCCGCCAGCGGCACGTCGAGCAGCTCGCACGGTGTCGTGTTGCGAGTCCGCCCGACCGCGAGGGCGATCTCCGGAGAGAGCGCCAGCAACAGCCCGGTCTCGGCGACGAGGAGGATGATGCCCCCCGCGCCGGCCCGGCTCAGCACCTGAACTCCGGTGTCCGGAACTCCGGCCGCCACGACGGCGATCACCGTCAGCAGCGCCGCCCGCGCCAGCCCGCGCCCGCCCGCCGGCGCCGTACTCAGCCCGCCGAAGCACCCACAGCCCTCGTCGGTGCCGCGCCGGGCCAGGTCGCCGATGATCCACGTGGCCGAGACGAAGAACACCACGCACGCCAGCCGTACGACGCCGGACGAGGTGACCAGCAACCCGGCGCCGATCACGCTCTCGGCGAGCGCCACCCCGTACACGAAGGGACGCCGGCGGTGCAGCGCGACCAGCGGCTCGGGATCGTCGTCGGGCACGGTCAGCTTGGCGGCGCACGCCAGCAGCAGCATGCCGGCCAGGAAGGGGATCTGCAGAGCCCGCAGCATCTCGATCATGAGGCCCCATCCACCCGTGCCGTGACGTTGAAGCAGCCCTTGTCGAGGTCGCCGCCGAGGTCGACGAAGGCACTCCTGGTGAGTTCGAGGATTCTGCCGCGGGGTGACGTGCCGCAACGGACACACCGGTCACAAAAGCGTGCCGCGAGGCAACCGCACTCGACGATCGGGACACGCGTGGCCCGGCCGGCGCACTCGTTGCGGACGTCGAGCTCGCAGGCGATCGACAGGAACGGCAGCGGTGAGGCCGGGCCCGTACCGCAGCCGCCCGCGTCGCCGTGCCGGTCGAGCGCCGGGTACGCCGCGCCGTACGCGTCCTGAGGGGGGTCGTACCAGGTCGCGGTGCCGCGCAGGACGAGCGGCACCGAACCGGACCGCCGGCTCGGAGACGGGCGGTCGGCGTGCGCGGCCGGCTGTGGCGAGTGGGTCGCCGGGCTCAGCCCGTGGACCTCGCCGCCGCGGCGGACGCCGATGACGTCGATCAGTGACCCGGCCTCCAGCCGGGGGTGGCGGACCCGGATGCGGCTCATGGACTCGGGCGGCACGACGAGCGCCGTACGCCCGCGGTGCCGGCCGGAGTCGACCTCGATCACGCGCCCCGAGCGCCCGGCGATGACCCCGGTGACCCGGGCGATGTCGACCCAGATCCGCTCGGCCACCAGGCCGCCCCTCCCGGCCGGGCGCAAGATGACGTCGCGCCCGGGCTGGAACGCGGTCACGTCGGCCCGCCCCGCGTGCCAGATGAACGCATCGCTCGCGATCGGCACCCGTACCTCCGAGCCGTCCGCGGAGGAGAGAACGAGCAGGTGGGGGCTCGCGTCGACGATGGTGCCTCCGATCCCCGTCAGCGGCCCGGGGCCGGGCTCCTCGCGCGGCGAGCGGCCGTGGACGGCCTCGCGGAGCCGGCGTCGGCGCAGGGCCAGATCGCGGGTGGACGGCATGACGGTCTCCGGGGGTCCTGGACGGTTGGACAACGTCTTACGTGGTCAGGGCACCTAGTAAGACTGCAAGTCAAGACTTACCCTGAGCCTTCATTCTGTCGACTCCTTTGTCCAAATAAACCAATGATGTTGTCCGGGAATACGTGATACTTGTTCGCAAATTTGTGGGGCGCGTTGACCGGAATATGAGATTCGACTTGATCCATAATTACGATCTTCGTGCGATCGTCGGGCCTGTCGGCAACCGAACTCCCCAGCCTTCCGGACGGTCACGTGGGTGCAGAGTCACATGATGAGTTCCACGACTTCGTGGCCGCGAGGCGGTCGACGTTGCTGCGTGCGGCCATGTTGCTGACCGCGGACCGGGCCGACGCCGAGGATCTGCTGCAGTCCGCGCTGGCCAAGACCTACCTCGCCTGGGGACGCATCAATGACCGCGGCGCGCTCGACGGTTATGTGCGCCGCACGATGGTCAATATCAACATTTCGTGGTGGCGGCGACGGAGGATAGAGGAGTACCCCACGGATGAACTTCCTGATACTCCGATCGCCGATCACACCCGACGCAGCGAACTGCGCGACGGCCTCGACCGGCTTCTCGACCGGCTGCCCGCGCGCCAGCGCGCCGCGGTCGTCCTCCGCTTCTATGAGGACCTCACCGAGACCGAGGTCGCCGAGGCCCTCGGGGTCAGTGTGGGAACGGTGAAGAGCACCGTGTCACGCGCGATCGCCAAGCTCCGCGACGAGGCGGCACGCGAACTCGCCTCGCGTGACTACTGACAACCGGGCGTACGCAGGACAGAATCCGACTCACACCCGTGGACTCGGACCCCCGGAGGCCGTCGTGTGGAGCACGATGCAGGACTATCCGCTGACCATCTCCTCGATCAGGCGCTACGGAACAGAGGTGTTCGGCGACAGCGAGGTCGCCACGTACACGGGTGATGGCGTGCGGCGCACCTCGTACGCCGAGCTGGGCCGCCGTGCCGCGCGCCTGGCCGGCGCCCTGTCCGCTTTGGGGATCGACGCCGATCAGCGGGTGGCGACCTTCCAGTGGAACACCACCGAGCACCTCGAGGCGTACCTCGCCATCCCGTCGATGGGCGCGGTGATGCACACCCTCAACATCCGGCTCGCCCCTGAGCAGCTCGTCTACATCGCCGACCACGCCGAGGACGAGGTCGTCATCGTCGGCGACACGCTCGTGCCGCTGCTCGCCACGGTGCTGCCGCAGATGAAGACCGTGCGGCACGTGATCGTCATCGGCGACGCGGACGTGGCGCCGCTGGAGTCGGCGGGCAAGACGGTGCACTCGTACGAGGAGCTGCTCGCCGCCGCGCCGGACACGTACGACTGGCCCGCGCTGGACGAGCGCCAGGCCGCGGCGATGTGTTACACGAGCGGGACGACCGGCAACCCCAAGGGCGTCGTGTACTCCCACCGCTCGGCGTACCTCCACTCGATGGCGGCGTGCACCGGCAACGCCTTCGCGCTGTCCGCGGCGGACCGGGTGCTGCCGGTCGTGCCGATGTTCCACGCCAACGCGTGGGGCCTGCCGTACGCCGCGCTGATGGCCGGCGCGTCGCTCGTGATGCCGGACCGTTTCCTGCAGGCCGAGCCGCTCGTACGCCTCATCGAGGACGAGCGCCCGACGATCTCCGGTGCCGTACCGACGATCTGGAACGACCTGCTGCGGTACGCGGTCGAGCACGACTCGGACCTGAGCTCGCTACGGCTGGTGCCGTGCGGCGGCTCGGCGGTCCCGGAGTCGCTGATGCGCTCGTTCGACGAGATCGGCGTACGGGTCGTGCAGGCGTGGGGGATGACGGAGACGTCGCCGGTCGCCTCGATCGCCCACGAGCCGCCGGGGGTCGCGGACCCGTGGCCGTACCGCGCGACCCAGGGCCGCATCCTGGCCGGTCTGGAAGCCCGCGTGGTCGGCGACGGCGACAGCGTCCTCCCGTCGGACGGCGTCGCCGTCGGCGAGATCGAGATCCGCGGCGCGTGGATCACCGGGGCGTACTACAAGGACGAGGACCCGTCGAAGTTCAACGACGGCTGGCTGCGTACGGGAGACGTCGGCATGGTCTCCCCGGACGGCTACCTGACGCTCACGGACCGGGCCAAGGACGTCATCAAGTCGGGCGGCGAGTGGATCTCCTCGGTGGACCTGGAGAACCACCTGATGGCCCATCCGGACGTGATCGAGGCCGCCGTGGTCGGCGTACCGGACCCACGCTGGCAGGAGAGGCCGCTGGCATCGGTGGTCCTGCGTCCGTCGGCGTCGGTGACGGCGGAGGACCTGCGGTCGTTCTTGGCGTCGCGGATCCCTCACTGGCAGCTTCCGGAGCGGTGGAGCTTCATCGAGGAGGTGCCGAAGACGTCGGTGGGAAAGTTCTCGAAGAAGACGCTGCGCCAGATGTACGCCGAGGGCGGCCTCGAGGTGATCGAGCTGTCTTAGGCCTCCTCGTACCAGGGCACGAGGTGCGCCCAGGCCTTGGTCTGCTCCTCGGCGTTGGCCCTGAGCCAGTCGGTGAAACTCGGATAGTGGCGCTCGGGCTCGCTGCCTTCGCAGTAGGACCAGACCTCGGGGTCGGGCCCGCCGCCTCGTGTGAAGTCGAACTGGCAGCCCTGGTGCATGAGGATGACGCGGTCGTCGTCGGTGAGGAAGCCGTGGTGTTCCACCAACTCCTCGGCGGCCTTCCGGACGCCGAGGATCTGGGGGTGGAAGACGTCACTCCCCTGGAGGAACCGCCCGGCCCCCTTGCCGGCGGCGGCGAGGAAGGCCCGGTACGCCTCGGAGATCGGCCCGGGCTGATCGTTGTCGATCTCTTCGATGAGCTCCTGATCGAGCCCCTGGACGTCCCCGGCCTCAGCCGTGGTCCCGTCGACGATCGCCTCGAGACAGACACGCACCCGCTCTCGAGGCGAGAGCACCCCCCACGAGTTCTCCGTCATGCCACCTCCCTGTGTCACCTTCTCTGATCGACGTGCGGGTGATGCCGAGGGTTCCTGAGAGACGTCCGCGCCAAGTCAGGACCAACGATGAGAGGGGTGAGTACCAACCACTTTGCTCGATGGGTGTGTTGGCCGGTACCCTGTGTGCGGCCTGAGGGCTACCAGGAGGCTTCGCCTAGTCCGGTCTATGGCGCCGCACTGCTAATGCGGTTTGGGCTACTCGTCCATCCGGGGTTCAAATCCCCGAGCCTCCGCACCGCCTGCACCCTCTCCGGTGACTCGCTCACTGGGGAGGGTGTTTTTGATCTCGCGGTCTCTTGTGGTTCTCCAGGGGCGGAGCCGATGAGGGCACTTCCTCACGCGTGAACGGTTTGTGTTCGTCGGCCGCGGGTGCGTCGAGCTTTTTACGCCGGAAGCCGTCGAACTCCCTGGTCAGGGATGTTGCTACAAGCCCTTGAATCCGTCACGCGCCGGCGGGGGTCTCTGCCGTGAGTAGATCCGGTCGGCGGGGCGGACTCCTCTCGTGTCGCACGACGACATCGACCCGGGGCTCCTCGCTGGTGAGTACAGCCGCGACCTGCCTTACGATCTGATGACCTTCGAGGAGCGCGACCGGGGAGACGCCGGCGCGCCGACGCGGTCCGAGAGATCGTGTCCAGCCTGCCCGTGCGGCCCGGTACCCGACGCTAGGAGCCCCCCAACCGTGAAGATCATCGACCGTACCAAGGCGTACATCCAACAGAGAAAGGGACGTGACCGCCGCTCGACGGCCACCGAGCCGGTCGCGGAGCCGACCGTCGAGCCGACGACCGAGCCGGTCGCGGAACCGGTCGCGGAACCGGCCATCGAGAAGGCCACGGAACCGGTCGCCGAGCTGGCCAAAGAGCCGGTCATCGAGCCGGTCGCGGAGCCGGTCGCGGAGCCGGTCGTCGAGACGACCACGGAACCGGCGACCGAGCTGGCCAAGGAGCCGGCCGTCGAGCCGGTTACGGAACCGGTCATCGAGCCGGCCACCGAATCGACCATCGAGCCGGCCGTCGTGCCGACCACGGCGCCCGGCGCGTGCCCACGCTGCGGTGCGACCGGCGAGGCGCCCTGCACGACCCCGTCCGGCAAACCCACGAAGAACCACAAGGGGCGCGAGCAATGAGCAGCGGCGCCGCAGACACCCGGACGGATCCGCGGGCCGGCGCTGTGGCCTAGTTCGAATAACGCCAAGGCCCGCCGACGGATCCACACGTCGGCGGGTCTTGGCGGTGAACGGCGGAAATCAGGTGCGTCAGGCGCCCCTGTCTGCGTACGGTGCCGGTGTGGTCCACACCTACCCTCCGCTCAACCTTGAGGTGCGGACGCCGCGGCTGACATTGGCCGGGGCGACGGATGAACTGCTGGAGCAACTGGTCCCGATCGTCCGCGCCGGCGTCGCCGATGCCGAACCATGGCCGTTCGACGACCCGATCTCCTTGTACGCCGACAGCCCCGACCGTGAGTGGCGGTGGCTGCGCAGTATCTGGCGGGGGCGTGCCCGCGTGGAGGAGGCCTTCTGGCGGCTGTACTTCGTCGTGCTGCTGGACGGCGGGCCGATCGGAATGCAGGATCTGATCGGGTCCGAATTCCCCAAGTTCGGGACGGTCTCCACCTTCTCGTGGCTGGCGCCGGGCCGGCGTGGGCGCGGGATCGGGACGGAGATGCGCGCGGCCGTACTTCACCTGGCCTTCGCGGGGCTGGGCGCGCGCGAGGCCGAGAGCGACGCCTTCACCGACAACCATGCGTCCAACCAGGTGTCCCAGGCCCTCGGCTACACGAAGAACGGCACCACGTGGGACACCCGCCGCGGCGAGGTCGCGCCGATCCAGCGCTGGCTGTTGACCCGAGACGCCTGGGCCCGGCGCGATGACATCGAGCTGGTCGGCGTCCAGGAGTGTCTCCCCGCGCTGGGCCTCGTCTGACGGCCCAGCGCAGTGCAGGCGAATCCTCCCGCGGGCAGGATGGGGCGATGGCCGGAGAATCGTCCTACGTGGAGCGCGCGCCGACACCCGCGCTCGCCTCGCTCGTCTCATCTGTCTGGGTTCAGCAGGTCGGCGACCAGGCCGTGACGCAGCGGCACGTGCCGCACGGCGGTGCCGAAGTGCGGTGTGTCCTCGGTGAACCGCCGCGGCTGCTCGGGCCCCTGACCACCTCGACCTACCACGACATACCAGCAGGAGGCACGGTCGTCGGGGTACGGCTGCGTCCCGGGGTGCTCGGTGGGCTGGCCGGTATGCCGGCCGACGAGCTCGTCGACCAGAACGTCCCGGGAGCCGACATCTGGAGCGACCCGGCCCGCCTGACCGACGTTCTCGGGGAGGCCGCCACGCCGCAGGCCGCGCTCGCGGAGCTCCAGGCGTTCCTCCTACGGTCCGCCGGCGAACCGGACCCGCTGGTGAGCGAGGCCGTCGTACGTCTCATGCCGGCATCCGGCGGCGGAACCGCCGCCTTGCCCGAACTCCTGTCGATCTCCGAACGCCAGCTGCGACGCCGCTGCCGGGCCGCGGTCGGCGTCGGCCCCAAGGAGCTGCAGCGCATCCTGCGTTTCCAGGGTTTCATCGCCCGCGTCCAGGCCTCGGTGGACGAGCGGTCCGACGTCGATCTCGCACGGTGGGCGATCGAGGCCGGGTACCACGACCAGGCACATCTCAGCCGTGAGTGCCGGCGGCTCGCGGGGGCGACGCCCGGCGAGGTGCTGGCGCAGTACGGCTCCGCATGCGCCTGCGGGCACGACCACGCCGCGTCCTACCTCCCGATGCTCCGCGGAGGAGATGGCCGTTTCGTACAAGAGGGTCGGCCGGTCCCGGCATAGCGTCGCGGTCATGCATCCGGCCACACAGCATCCCGAAATAGACCCACCCCGGACGGGGGAAGCGTGATCCTCGTCATCGGCGGTCTGGGGTCGATCGGGTCGCACACCGCGCGAGCCCTGCTCGACCTGGGCGAATCCGTCGTGGTCACCGCGCATCGCTCCAGCGGGCTGCCCGAACACCTCGCCGCGGAGCCCGGCCGCATCGTGGTCGAACCACTGGACACCAACGACCGGGAAGCCGTCCTCGACATCGGCAGGCGGCACGAGATCACCGGCATCGTGCACCTCGCCGCCGCGCGCCACGATCTGCCCGATCCGATCGAGTACCTGCGTACCGACACCTCCGGCCTGCTCAACGTTCTCGAGGCGGCGCGGGCGTGGGGCGTACGGCGGTGCGCGGTCGCGAGCACGATCGCCGTGTACGCGGGGGTGGACGAGGTCCCGTGGCGCGAGGACGCCGCGCTGCCGGTGGTGGCACCGCATCAGATCCCGGTGTTCAAGAGGACCGCGGAACTGTTCGCCGCGCTGGCCGGCGACAGCGCCGGGTTCGAGACGGTGAGTCTGCGGATCGGCACCATCTGGGGACCCCTGGGGCTGCCCGACAACCCGTTCTTCGCGCTTCCCCGCCTGCTCAGCGCGGCGGTCTGGGGCGAGGACGCCGACCTCACCCCACCTCGGCCGCCCGCGTACGCCCAGGACGCGACCGACCTCTGCTACGTGAAGGACTGCGGCCGGGCGATCGCGCTGCTCATGGTCGCGGAGCACCTGAACCACCGCGTCTACAACATCTCGTCCGGGCGGCTGGTCCCGTACAGCGAGGTGGTCGCCGTGATCAACGCGACGGTGCCGGGCGCCGGCATCGTCCTTCCGGAAGGCCGTGATCCCGGCCGGCCCACCGACAACCACCTCGACATCGGCCGGCTGCGGCAGGACACCGGTTTCGAGCCGGAGTACAACGTCGAGCGCGCCGTGCCGGACTACACCGACTGGCTGCGGCGCCACGATCGCTAGCCCCCGGTCCAGAACCACTCGGGAGAAGCCCACCATGACCACACTCGACGCCGAGGCCCGTGCCCTCTTCGCCGGGCCGAACATCGCCCACATCGCCACGCTCCTGCCTGACGGCGGCCCGCACTCGGTCCCCGTGATGGTCGACATCGAGGGCGATCACCTGGCGTTCTTCACCTCGCCCCGTTCGCGCAAGGGCCGTAATCTGGTGGCGGACGACCGCGTCGCGATCTCGGTGACCGACCGGGACAACCTCGTCCGCAGCGCGCTCGTCCGTGGCCGTGTCGTACGGCGTGTCGGCGGCGACGCGGGCTGGGAGATCGTCGACCGCATCTTCGCCAAGTACACCGGCGGCCCGTACCCGCGGGGCGAGGAGCGCGAGGCGTTCCTCGTCGAACCGACCCACGTGATCGTCCCGACGTTCGGCTGAGGAGCAGAGATGGCCAGGGTCGTCATGCAGGCGGTCGTGTCGGTGGACGGCTACATCGCGCGTCCCGATGACTCGGTCGGGCCGCTGTTCGACTGGTACTTCAACGGCGACACCGAGTTGACCGCCGACACGAGCGGCTGGACCTTCCGGGTCTCGCGGACGTCCGCGGCCTACGTTCAGCCCTTCTGGGACGCCATCAGGGTCACGGTGATCGGCCGGCACCTGTTCGACACCACGAACGGCTGGGACGGCAGACCGGCCGCAGGGGACGAACTGGTCGTCGTCACCCACCGGCCATTGCCGCAGGAGTGGCTCGCCGACCATCCGGACGCACCGTTTCACACCGCCGGCTCCGTCGAGGCGGGCATCGCGCTCGCCAAGGACCTCGCGGGCGACGGTCTGGTCTGCCTGACCGCCGGCGACCTCGGCGGCCAGGCGTTCGCGGCGGGGCTGGTGGACGAGGTCGCGATGGACGTCGTCCCGGTGGTCCTGGGCGAAGGAGTGCGCTTCTTCGGCGGCCACGCCGGCACGGTGCTCCTCGACGATCCCGACCAGGTGATCCAGGGCGACCGCGTGCTGCACCTGCACTACACGGTGAAGCGCTGACCGCGGCCGCACAGGGGCGAGGAAAGCGTTGAAGCGCGAATTCGGACTCGCTGTCGAAGCAGCGGAAGTGATTAGATTCCCAACTGGTGCGCGATGCAACTGATCGCCTCGACGCCGGGAGGGACGCCGTATGACCTGTCAGCGATGCGGTCGTCCGTTCGTCCCCGGTCAGGCCGCGTGCACGGGATGTGGAATGCCGGCCCCGCCGAGTTCGTACGGGCCGTACACGCTCACGCCCCCGCATCCGCAAGGGACGCCCCCCGGCGAGACCCGCGTGGAGATGGACATTGTTTCCGCCGATCGGATGGCCGAGATCGGCTTAGGCACGTACCGGCCGCGGCGGTTCGGCTCCGCGCTGGGCTGGATCATGGCCGGGGCCATGCGCACTCCGCGTGGCGCGGTGGCCGCCCTCGTCGGGGCCTGGTCCAATCTTCCGATCGCGATCGCTCTCGGGGCATCGGGCGCCGTCGGAGGGGCGATCGCCGGGGCCATCGGCGGGTCCAGGGAAGCGACCGACATCCCGCTGTTCGGAGACATCATTCCGACGGGCATGTTGCAGGTCGGCGGCATTCTCGGGGCACTTCTCGGAGTGGCCGGCGGTGCGGCCTTCGGGTTCTACAAGGGACTCACCTGGCCATGGACGCTCGTCGCGCATGATTCGCCGCGGCAGGCGCTCAGTATCGCGATCGGGCAGGTGTTCGCCGGAGTCTTTCTCGGCATCGTGTACACGCTGGTGACCATCGCCTTCGAGCCGCTCACCCTCCGGGTCGGCGGGGCGCGCCGGCTCAGCAGGCGCGAGGCGAAGCTCATCATGCCGATCGTGCGGGAGTGCGCCGACCGGATGGGGATCGATGGCCTGCCGCGAGTGTTGATAGACGACGAGCGTGACGTCAACGCGTACGCCCTGACCCGGCATCTCGTCATCAACCATGGGCTGCTGGACGAGTTCAACTACGACCGTGAGGTACTGGCCGGCGTCATCAGTCACGAGCTCACGCACTGGAACAACGCCGATCCCGTCGCGGCGGCTTTCGTACGGGGCATGGCGCTGCCGTTGTACCTCTTCTATTCGGTCACCTGCTGGCTCGTCGACCACATTCGTCAGCCGCTCGCCCGTATCGCCCTGTGGGCGTTCACCTGGCCGGCGGCCGTGACCGTACGGTTCTTCATCATGCCCATTCAGGCGGCCGAACTCCGCGAGGCCGAATACCGCTCCGACCGCGGCGCCGTCCTGGCCGGTCATCGCGACGGAATCCGGCGGGCGCTGGCACGGATGCGCCGCACGCTCGATGGCGGACGCTCCGGCTGGGACATCTCGGCATGCGCCACGCATCCGCCGTACGAACTGCGCCTTGAGGCTCTCGAAGAATCCGGGAAGAGCTATCCGCTGCCCGATCCCGACGCGCCGGCCGTTCCGCCGATGGGGACGCCGAGGAGCTCGCTGGAGAAGGACTGATCGCAGATGACCGACCCCTGGCCGCGACTTCCGCCCTTCCAGCTCGCCCCGAGACAGCAGGTCTTCCTCGGCTGGGATCCGGCCGACCGCTACCGCAAGTGCTGGAGCGACCGGTCCGACTCCGTGGGGATCGTCGGGCCTCCCCGGTACGGGAAGACGTCCGGCCTGATCATCCCGTCCGTGCTGTGGTGGGGCGGACCGCTCGTCTGCACCTCCACCCGTGGCGACATCCTCGGCTTCACCGGCGAGTGGCGGAGGCGGATCGCGGAGGCGCACGGTGGCAAGGTCCTCGTCTACGACCCGTTCGGCAGCGAGTTCCCCGAGCTGTCTCTGCGCTGGTCGCCGCTGGCGGACTGTGAGGACCCCGGCGTCTGCTATCGCCGTGTGGCGGCGATGACCGCCGTGACCGGCCAGGGCATCGAGGACGGCGACCACTGGCGCGCCGGCGCGGCCTCCATCCTGCGCGCGTACTTCCACGCGGCCGCGCTGGAGAAGCTTCCGCTGTCGGTCGTACGCCGGTGGCTCTCCCGGCAGGAGGTACGCGACCCCGTGGCCATCCTGCGCATGTCGGAGAGCGCGGGCGGTATGTGGGCGGACGATCTGGAGGCGGTGAAGTTCCTCGGCGACCGCGAGCGCGGCAGCTTCTTCTCGGTCGCGCGCAACACGATCGAGGCGACGGCGGAGCCGACCGTACTGGAGTCGTGTTCGCGAACGGACCTGGATGTCGACGCCTTCCTGCGGACGAACTCCTCGCTGTTCATCATCGGTCCGTCCCACCATCAGCAGGCCATCGCCCCGCTGGTGGTGGGCCTGGTGGACAGCATCGCGCAGCGCGCGTCCGAACTCGCGGCACGGCAGGGCGGACGCCTGGAGCCTCCGCTGCTCCTCGCACTGGACGAGATCGCCAACATCGCGCCGCTGCACAGCCTGCCGTCACTGGTCAGCGAAGGCGGCGGGCGCGGAATCATCACGCTGTGGGCGGCGCAGAGCCTGGCGCAGCTCCGCGTCCGGTACGGCGTCGAGCAGCAGGCCGCGATCCTCGCCGCGACCACGGCGAAGCTGATCTACGGGGGCCTGTCGAACGGGCAGGATCTCGCCGACGTCTCCTCCTGGGCCGGGGAGGAGCGTCAGTCGTCGGTGACGTATCAGCCGGGGATGGCGGTCGAGGCGTCCGGTCCGCTGCGGCCGGGCAAGGTGGGGATCAGCGGGCACGGGCAGACCGGGTCTCAGCAGACGGTGAGCAGCTTTTATTACCCGGCGCTGCCGGTCAGCGCGATTCAGATGATGCCACCGTTCCACGCGTGGCTCTTCTACCGCAGCGACCCGCCGCTGAGGGTGGAGACGCGGCCGGCCGGGCTCATTCCCGAGTACGCGGGAATCCAGGGCTTCCACGGGAACGAGAGGTAGGCATGACCGATTATCAGTACTACATGGATTCGCGCCGTGACCGGACCATCGAACGTCCAGGGCCGCTGTGGCGGAGCTCCGGTGATAACTGGGAGTACTTGTCGCTCCTCGACTGGGAATGGCATCCGCTCGCACCGAAAAGGGTGCCGCAGTCACCGCCGGTCGAAGTTCTCGAACCGATCTCCGAGCAGCAGGCCGACGAGCTGTCCCGAGATCGTCAGCGCTTCGTGTCCTACTGGGCTCGTTACAGCGAATCGGCCTGGGAATCGGGTGGCAAGCCGTTCACGGTGCTTCGTCGACGGAGTAGCCCAGAGCTTGTACTGGACGAGGCGTTCGGTCGTGAGAACACGTGGATAAAGACGTCGTCGGTGGTGGAGTTCGAGCATCCGGCCTTTAACAATACGCTTTACCTCAAGGACGTCGACGCGGAGACCGCCGAGCGGATTCTGCGTGATATCAGAGGGGTCTCCGGGGCGACCGAGCTGTGAGCGACGCGTCGGCTGGGTGGCGTGGTACAGGCCATGAGGCTCATCTCTTCCTCAGTCCGGAGGACGATGAGGCGGTCCGTGCCGCGCATGCTCAGGCGGCGGAGGCGGGAGGGTCGCTGAATGCGAAACTCGAGGGCCTGAAAGCCGCCAGCACTCCTTACGGTGGTGAACTCGAAGGCCTGGAGAATTCCGTGAAAGGCCTCGACTCGCTGCGGCGAAAGGTCGCCTCCGATGTCTCCGAGGGCGCAGATGCCTCTGATGTGATCGCGGAAACGCGCGATATGAACCGTTACACGATCTGTTTCCCGTCGGAATCGTACTCCGATGGGGTCGCTGCGGGCTTCGACCATCTCAAGGCGCAGGGTCTAAAGCCTTATAAACCAGAGGAAACGCACAAGAACACCTGGAACAACCCTCCGTATAAGGGCATCAATACCACGTGGACGGACCAGGACACCGGTCAGTTCGTCGAGATTCAGTTTCACACGCCGGAGAGCTTCCAGGCAAAGAGCGACAATCATGCTCTCTATGAGCTTTCTCGCTCCGGATCGCTCGAAGCCGATGAGGAGCTGGCGGCGGACTGGCTGCAGGCCCAACGCTACGAGGGCGTGGAAGTCCCCCAGGGACACGATTCGACCGTGCCGGCAAGGCCGCCCCGCGAGTTGGCCACCTCTACGCCCGAGGCGCTGGAGGCGGTTCGCGCGAAGGAGGCTGAGCTCAAGCAGTCCCAGGCGAATGACGCGACGCAGGACGAGCCGGAGTCGCATTCCTCGGGGAGCGCGGAGGCCGACGAGGTGGCGTCACCCGAGTCGGCTCAGGGCGCCACAGACGAGCGTCCGGAGACCGGCGAATCCGAGGATGATTTTCCACAGCCTGTGGACGAAGATGCCGCCGAGCCCCGCGAGGCCGACGCCGCCCCGGAAGAGCAGGGCCCGGGCGAATACGACGAGGCCGAGGGGGCTGACCACTCCCCGGACGCCGAGGGCGCCCAGGGCGCCCAGGGTCAGGACGCCGGCGCGTCGTACGACGACCATGAGGATCATCAGCTGGCGCGGATCGCGGCCGCCGCCGACGAGCAACAGGAAGGCGGCGACCGTGACGACTACGGCGACACGTCGGCCGCTGCGGAGAATCGGGAGCGAGGAGGCGCAGGTGACTGATGGCTGCTGACCGGCCCGAACCACCACCCTGGGTTTGGGAACATCTCTCCGACGAACATCACGACCAGTCCTGGCAGCGTCTCACCGCCTGGGTCGGCTGGCTGGAGCAGGCGTACGCTCCGTGGGTCATGCTGCCGGACTGCTGGCCCGCCCACGAGGGCCTGCGTGCCGAGCTGATCATGTTCTGGTACTGGCACCGCTACGTCATGACCCGGGCGGTGAACCCGACCGAGGGCATCCGCTGGCACGCGGACCTCCGGCGCGCGGCCTACGACTGGCGTGAACTCGCCGGTTGCACGCATGAGCCGCCCGTACGCCACCATGAGGAACTGGCCGAGCACCGGAACCAGAGGACGCAGACCTTCGTGGCCGCGTTCCTGCGCGGTGCCGCGCGGGAGACGAACCTTCGATGACGTCCCGGAGGTGCGCGGCGTGCGGCGCCCACCAGCAGCAGGCCGGCGCGGTGTCCTGCGCCGCGTGCGGTCGCGCCCTGCGCTGGGAGGACGCCGAGGCGCCCGAGTCGGCGGCCGTGGTCGGCCCCGAGTCTGTGTGGGTCGACCGGCGGCCGGTCTCCCGCCGGGTCCGGCTGGTCGCGGTCGTCACGGCCGCCGGGCTCCTGGCCCTCCTCGTCGTCCCCGTGATCGTGGACCGGATCTTCTTCACGCCCGAAGCCGCGCTCCACGGCTTCTTCGGCGCGCTGGCCCACCGTGACGCCGCCGCGGCCCTTCGCGCGGTGGACACCAGGGACACCGGCGACGAGCCGCTCCTGCGCAGTGCCGTCCTGCGCAGCCACGACTACGTCCCGCCGGCGGACCTGAGGATCGAGCGGATCAACACACGCAGCGACCCGGAACTGGCGGTGGTGAGCTTCCGCGTCGGCGAGCGCCGCCTCACCGCGTCTCTGGCGATCACGCGCGAGCGCCACAAGACGTTCAACCGCTGGCGCGTCCAGGGCCTCCCTCCGGTCGGCATCTCGGCGGCGGGCGTGACGGAGATCAGCGTCAACGGCGTACGGGTGAAGACCGACGCCCCCGCCACCCCGGACGCACCGCGAACGATCCAGGCCAGCGCACTGCCCGGCGGATACGCGTTGAGGGTGCCCGACAATCCGGTGGTGCAGGCCACCGAGCAGGAACTCTACGTCGGCGACAGCGGCCAGGCGACGCTTCAGGCGAGCGTGAAGCCGGGCGCGGAGTCCGAGGTCGACACCCAGGTACGCGCCTACCTCGACCAGTGCGCGCAGAGCACGGACACGTCCCCGAAGGGTTGCCCGTTCTCGGTCTTCCTCCTCGGCACGCCGACCAGCCTGAAGTGGAAGATCACTAAATATCCGGATATCACGGTCGTAGTGAGCTCGACCGGGCCCTACGTGCGAACCGGGGACGAAGGATCCGCGACGGCATCCGGCGAGGCCAAGGACTTCAGTACGACAGAGCACTTCTCCGAGTCGGACGCCTTCTCCGTGGAAGGCCCCGTCGACGTGTCCGCCGGCAGCGTGAAATGGACCCCGAAATGACCACCTCGTCGATCCTTCCCGAGTGCGCGGAAGAGGGCAGGAAATGAAGTTCTCCCTGGCGTTCGGTGGCCGCCCGTCACCGGTTCAGGCGCCTCTCAGCCACATCGCCGATGCTGTGGAAGCCATAACGGCGAAGGGGCGACCCCAGCGAACTGGGAGACCGGGCATGCCGAGACGGTTGCCTCGATTCGCCATCTGGCGCAGCTCGTGGCCGCCACGGTCGACGAACTGGACGGCGAAGAGCTAAGGCGCTACTCGCTACGAATCACACCACGCCGGAACGAACAGGATCCGTTGTTGGCAGGCGTCTATCGGCATGTACGCCGCCACGAGATCGAGACCCTCACCCTCGACGTCTGGCTCACCGAAGACGGTCACCTCCGCTGGACCCGCGAGCAGGCGGTGACCAAGTATCGACGGCGAGGGAGGCCCTACTCGCTCACGATGGACTGCTGGGACTTCGGCGTCGACCTCACGGGATTCGCGGTACCGGCTCCGCACGAGATCCTGTATCGCGACTGAACACCTACATCCGGCGTGAGGCGCGGCATCGTTTGTCCGCTTTCGCGGTGGCGTGAGGGCTGGCGGGGTGAGAGTACGCAGAACTAACGATCGTGGGTCTGGAAGAAGTTGTAGCGGTGGGCGAATTTCTCCCGCCGGGCCTGATCGGTGACGCCGAGGCCGGGTGCTGGCGCGAGGCAGAGAACACCGAGCTTGCCGTGGTGGGAGTTCTGCTGCATTTCGCAGACGGCCGCGGCCGCCTGGTCCAGGGTGTAAGTCCGAGATAGCGTCGGATGGATGTGCCCTCGCCGGACGAGTTCGTTCGCTCGCCAGGCCTCATGGTAGTTGGCGAAATGGGAACCGATGATCCGCTTGAGGTGCATCCACAGGTAGCGATTGTCGAAGTAATGGTCATACCCCGACGTCGACGCGCACGTGACGATCGTGCCGCCTCGGCGGGCGACATAGACGCTGGCGCCGAAGGTTTCCCGGCCCGGGTGTTCGAAGACCACGTCGGGATCCTCGCCGCCGGTCAGGTCGCGAATCAATCCGCCCAATCGGCGCCATTCCTTGCGGTTCGGCGTATGTTCGTCTCTCCAGAATTCCAGACCCGTGGCGGAGCGGTCGATCACCAGTTCGGCGCCCATCGCCCGGCAGATGTCCGCCTTCTCCGGTGAGGACACCACGCATACCGGGACGCCCCCGCCTCCCAGGACGAGCTGCGTCGCGTACGAGCCCAGCCCTCCGCACGCGCCCCAGATGAGCACGATGTCACCCTGCTTCATGTCGGCGCCGTTGCGGGACACCAGCTGCCGGTACGCCGTCGAGTGGACCAGGCCCGGCGAGGCGGCCTCCTCCCACGACAGCTGGGCCGGCTTGGGCATCAGCTGGTTCGCCTTGACCAGCGAGATCTCGGCCAGACCGCCGAAATTGGTCTCGAAGCCCCAGATGCGCTGCTCCGGGTCGAGCATCGCGTCATCATGGCCCGCGGGGTCCTCCAGCTCGACCGACAGGCAGTGCGCGACCACATGGTCGCCGGGCTTCCAGCGCTGCACGCCCGGCCCGACGCGCAGGACCACGCCCGCCAGGTCCGAGCCGAGCACGTGGTACGGCAGGTCGTGCCGGGCGGCCAAGGGGGACGTGCGGCCGTAGCGTTCGAGGAACTCGAACGTCGGGATCGGGGCGAAGATCGAGGACCACACGGTGTTGTAGTTGATGGAACTCGCCATCACCGCGACCAGCGCCTCGTTCGGGCCGACCTCGGGGAGCGCCACCTCGTCGATGTGAAGTGACTCTCGTGGATTTCTCTCCGCGGTCGAAAGACCCTCGAAGATGCCGACCTCGTCTTTGTGCACCGTTAGTGCGCGGTACGACTCTGGAAGAGTAAGGTGCTGCCATTCTTGCGATGTCGCGCCGGAAGTGATCGCTGCCTGGATGTCCCGCATTTCGCTACCTTCCGCAGGGTCGCCTCGCACCACGATAACCCCTGCCCAGCTTTAGCGGGGCTTCAGGCATCGCACGTACAATTCAGAATTGCGCTAAAGACGCCAGGCTGCCGTTACCAACGAACCGTCCGCCGCTCTGGTCAAAAATGGGGGCTCATTTGTCCCACTCGTCGTCGCGATGACCCACGAACCCATCGCCGTCGTCGGCTGTTCGTGCCGGCTGCCCATGGCGCCGGACACCGGTGCCTTCTGGCGATTGCTCACCTCGGGCACCGACGCCGTACGGGACATGCCGCCGGGCCGTGCGGAGTTCGACCTCGGGCGAGCCGGCTTCCTGGACCGCGTCGACGGGTTCGACGCTCCGTTCTTCGGCATCTCCCCGCCCGAGGCGGCGGCGATGGACCCCCAGCAACGGCTGATGCTGGAACTCGGCTGGGAGGCTCTGGAAGACGCGGGAATCGTCCCGGCCGTCCTCCGCGACAGCCGCGCCGGCGTCTTCGTCGGGGCCATGGCCGACGACTACACCGCCCTCACCTGGGGCGGCGGCAGGCTCACCGCGCACAGCCTGACCGGGCTGAGCCGCGGCATGCTCGCCAACCGGCTCTCCTACCTGTTCGGCCTGCGCGGACCCAGCCTCACCGTCGACGCCGCCCAGGCCTCCTCCCTCGTCGCCGTGCACCTGGCCTGCGAAAGCCTCCGTACGGGCGAGTCCTCGGTCGCGCTCGCCGGCGGCGTGAACCTCATCCTCACGTCCGAGAGCACCACCGCCGTCGACCTGTTCGGCGGCCTGTCGCCGGACGGCCGCTGCCATACGTTCGACGCCCGCGCCAACGGCTACGTCCGTGGCGAAGGCGGCGTCGTGTTCGTCCTCAAGCGCCTCGCCGACGCCGTACGGGACGGCGATCCGATCCACTGCGTGATCCGGGGGAGCGCGCAGAACAACGACGGTGGCGGTCACAGCCTGACGGCGCCGGTACGGGAGGCCCAGGAAGACGTCCTCCGGCAGGCGTACGAGCGTGCGGGCGTCGACCCGGCCGAGGTGCAGTACGTCGAGCTGCACGGTACGGGGACGCGGCTGGGCGACCCGATCGAGGCCGCCGCGCTCGGTGCGGAGCTCGGCACCGCGCCCGGCCGCCGGTCCCCGCTGCTCGTCGGCTCGGCGAAGACCAACGTCGGTCACCTGGAGGCCGCGGCCGGCGTGGTCGGACTGCTGCGCGCCGCACTCTGCCTGCGCCACCGGCGGCTCGTCAAGAGTCTGCACTTCGCCCACCCGAACCCCGACATCCCCCTGGAGGAGCTGAACCTCCGGGTCACCGGCGAAGGCAGTCTCTGGCCGGACCCGGAACGGACACTCGTGGCCGGCGTCAGCGCGTTCGGGATGGGCGGTACGAACTGCCACGTGGTCCTGACCGAGGCCGAGGCGGTAGGTGGAAGCAAGGCGGGGAACGCGGGTCCCGTCCCGTGGGTCCTGTCCGCGAAGACGCCGCAGGCGCTGCGGGAGCAGGCCCGCCGGCTGTCGCGGGTCGAAGGCCGGCCGGAAGACGTGGCGTTTTCACTCGCCCGTACGCGCTCGGTCTTCGAGCACCGCGCCGTCGTCGTCGGCGCCGAAACGGGAACCCTCCGGCACGGTCTCACCGACCTGGTCTCCACGGCCGCCGGTACGCCCGGGGACATCGCGTTCGTCTTCGCCGGTCAGGGCTCGCAGTGGGTCCGCATGGCCACCGGGCTGCTGGATTGGTCAGCGGCGTTCGCACGACGGTTCAGCGAGTGCGGCGAGGCGCTGCGCCGCTGGGTCGACTGGGACCTGAAGACGGCCGTCGCGGACGAGGACCTGCTGAGCCGGGTCGACGTCGTCCAGCCGGTGCTGTGGGCCGTGATGGTGTCCCTCGCCGAGGTGTGGCGCGACTTCGGCGTCGAGCCCGCCGCCGTCGTCGGGCACAGCCAGGGGGAGATCGCCGCCGCCTGCGTGGCCGGCGCGCTCTCCCTGGACGACGGCGCGCGGGTCGTCGCGCTGCGGAGCAAGGCGATACGGGAGCTGTCCGGCGACGGGGGCATGGCCTCGGTTCCACTGCCCGCCGCCGAGGTCCCGCTGGAAGAAGGGTTGTCGGTCGCCGCGATCAACGGGCCGCGCTCGACCGTCGTCGCGGGTGAGGTCGTCGCCCTGGAGCGCCTCGTGCGACAGATCGAGGGTACCCGGCGGATCGACGTCGACTACGCCTCTCACTCGGCCGCCGTCGAGCGACTGCGGGACCGCCTTCTCGACGACCTGGAAGGCGTCGAAAGCATCGAGCCGCACGTACGGTTCGAGTCCTCGGTGGCGGACGGACCGGCCGCGCTGGACGCCGGGTACTGGTACCGCAACCTGCGTGAGACGGTCCGTTTCGAGGACGCCGTGCGCCGCCTCGTCGACCGCGGCTGTGACGTGTTCGTCGAGGTCGGCCCGCATCCGGTCCTCGGCGTCGGGCTCCGGGAGATCTTGGAGGACACCGACGGGATCGTGCTCGGCTCGCTGCGGCGCGGCGAGGACGACGTCGAGCAGATGTTGCGTTCGCTCGGCGAGGCGTTCGCCCACGGCATCGACGTCGACTGGCGGCCGGCGTTCCCGGGCGGCCGTCGCGTGGCTCTGCCGACCTATCCCTTCCAGCGCGAGCGGCACTGGCTGGACGCGACGCCCGGCGAGCCGGTACCCACCGGGCCCGACCTGGCCCCGCTCGACCTCGTACGCGCGCAGGCCGCCGTCGCGCTCGGACGCGGCGGGCCCGAGGACATCGCGCCCGAGCTGACCTTCCGGGACCTCGGCTTCGACTCCCTGCTCGCGGTCGACCTGCGCAACCGGCTGAGCGCGATCACTCGTGTACGGCTCGCGACCACCGCTCTCTTCGACCACCCGACGCCGGCCGCGCTGGCCGAGCACCTCGCCGGAGGTGAGCCGGAGGAGAAGGCCCGGCCGGCGACCGCGGAGGACGAGCCGATCGCCATCGTCGGCATGGGCTGCCGGTTCCCCGGCGGGGCCAGGTCCCCGGAGGACCTGTGGCGGCTCGTACGCGACGGCGTCGACGCGATCGGCGACGCACCACCCGACCGGGGCTGGGACGACGACGGATTTCGCGGCGGCTTCCTCCACGACGCCGCCGAGTTCGACGCGGCCTTCTTCGGCATCGCGCCGCGCGAGGCCCTCGCGATGGACCCGCAGCAGCGACTGCTCCTGGAGACCTGCTGGGAGGCGGTCGAGCGCGCCGGGATCGACCCGCGCTCGCTCAAGGGCACCGACACCGGCGTGTTCGTCGGCGCCATGGCGCAGGACTACGGCCCCCGCCTGCACGAGGCAGGCGACGACCTGGCCGGTTACGTCCTCACCGGTACGACCGCGAGCGTCGCCTCCGGCCGGGTCGCCTACACCCTCGGCCTGCGCGGTCCCGCGGTGACCGTCGACACCGCGTGCTCGTCCTCGCTGGTCGCCCTCCACCAGGCCGTACGGGCCCTGCGGCACGGCGACTGTGAACTGGCGCTGGCCGCCGGCGTCACGGTGCTCGCCAACCCGGGCATCTTCGCCGAGTTCGAGCGGCAGCGCGGGCTGGCCCCCGACGGGCGCTGCAAGGCGTTCGGCGCGGGGGCCGACGGCACCGGCTGGGCCGAGGGTGCGGGCGTCCTGCTGCTCGAACGCCTCTCCGACGCCCGGCGCGCCGGCCACGAGGTGCTCGCCGTGGTCCGGGGTACGGCGGTGAACTCCGACGGCGCCTCCAATGGCCTGACCGCGCCGAACGGCCCCGCGCAGCAACGGGTCATCAGGGCCGCGCTCGCGGACGCCGGGCTGAGACCCGCCGACGTGGACGCCGTCGAGGCGCACGGCACCGGCACCACTCTCGGCGACCCCATCGAGGCCGGCGCGCTCCTCGCCACGTATGGCCGAGATGGGCAGGAGCGGGAGGGCCCGCTCCGTCTCGGGTCGGTCAAGTCGAACCTTGGGCACACCCAGGCCGCCGCCGGCATGGCCGGCGTGATCAAGATGGTGCAGGCGATGCGGCACGGCGTGCTGCCGCGCACGCTGCACGCCGCCGAACCCTCCCCCCACGTGGACTGGTCGGCCGGCGCGGTCGCCCTGCTCGCCACCGAGGAGCCCTGGGAGCAGAACGGCCACCCCCGACGCGCCGGCGTCTCCTCCTTCGGCGTCAGCGGCACGAACGCGCACGTCGTCATCGAGCAGGTACCGGAGGAGACCCCCGCCCCCCGCGAGGACACGGACGGGGTCCTGCCCTGGGTGCTCGCCGCCCGTACGGACGAGGCTCTGCGCGACCGGGCCCATGACCTGCGGGGACGTACGGGAGAGCGCCTCGACGACATCGGGCTCTCCCTCGCCACGACCCGCACCGCGTTCGAGCACCGCGCCGTCGTCGTGGCCGGCGACGCGGCAGAGCTCGAACAGGCCCTCGCCGCCCTGGCCGACGGCGAACCCTCCCAACACGTCGTACGCGGCCGGGCCGCCGACACCGCCGAGCCGGTCTTCGTCTTCCCCGGCCAGGGCTCGCAGTGGACCGGGATGGCCGAGGAACTCCTGGACACCTCCCCGGTCTTCGCGCGACGGCTCACCGAGTGCGCGGCGGCGCTGGAGCCGTACACGGACTGGTCGCTGCTCGACGTCCTGCGCGGCGGGGAGGAACTCACCCGCGTCGACGTCGTCCAGCCCGCGCTCTGGGCGGTCATGGTCGCGCTGGCCGGCCTCTGGCGGGAGTACGGCGTCCGGCCGGCCGCGGTGATCGGGCACAGCCAGGGGGAGATCGCGGCGGCGTGCGTCGCCGGGGCGCTGTCCCTGGACGACGGCGCACGGGTGGTCGCGCTGCGCAGCCGGGCGCTGGCCGAGTTGTCCGGCAGGGGCGGGATGGTGGCCGTCCCGCTGCCGGTGGAGGACGTACGGCGGCTGGATCTCCCGCTGTCGATCGCGGCGGTGAACGGGCCGCGCTCGACCGCGGTGTCGGGCGCGCCGGGCGCGCTGGAGGAGGTACTGGCACGGGTCGGGGACGCGCGGCGGATCTCGGTGGACTACGCGTCGCACTCCGAGCAGGTCGAAGCGGTCCGCGACCGGCTCCTTGCCGACCTGGCCCCGGTCGCGCCGCGCGCGTCGGCCATGCCCTTCTACTCCACCGTCACCGGCGAGCCGGTCGGCACGAGTGAGCTGACCGCGGACTACTGGTACCGCAACCTGCGCGAGACGGTCCGCTTCAGCGACGCGGTGCGGAACGCCGCACGGCACGGCGCGTTCGTCGAGATGAGCCCGCACCCGGTCCTCGTCGCGGGCACGCAGGAGACGGCCGACGTGCCGGTGCTCGGCTCGCTGCGCCGCGGCGAGGGCGGGCTGCGGCGCTTCCTGACCTCTGTCGCCGAGGCGTACGCCGCCGGGGTCGCGGTGGACTGGCGCCCGGCGTTCCCGCACGCGCGCCGCGTGGACCTGCCGACCTACCCCTTCCAGCGGCAGCGCTTCTGGTACGTGCCCCCGGCGCGGGTCGGCGGCGACGACCTGGACGGGCTGCGGTACACCGTCGAGTGGCGCCGCCTCGCCGACCGGCGTCCCGCGCCGACCGGCCGCTGGCTCGTCGTCGCCCCGCCCGGCTCGGCGAGCGCCGAGGCGGTGACGGCCGGCCTGATCCGGCACGGCGCGGACGCCCGTACGGTCACGTGGCCCGACACCGACGAGCCGGTCACCGTACTGTCGCTGCTGGACCTGGAGGGCACGGTCGAGCTGGTCAAGGCGCTCGACGGCACGCCCGTCCGGCTCGCCACGAGCGGCGCCGTGTCGGTCGCGCCGTCGGACCCGCTGCCCCATCCGGAAGGCGCCCTGGTCTGGGGGTTCGGCCGCGCCTACGCGCTCGAACAGGGTCTGGGCGGTCTGGTCGACCTACCCGAGGAACTCGACGAGGCCGCGGTCGACCGCCTCTGCGCGGTGCTGTCCGGCACCGGCGAGGAGGACCAGGTCGCCGTGCGGCCCACCGGCACGTACGTGCGGCGGCTGGCCCGCGCCCCGCACGGGACCGGGACGCCGTGGCGTCCACGCGGCACCGTCCTGGTCACCGGCGGCACCGGTGCGCTCGGCGCGCACGTGGCCCGCTGGCTCGTCGGGAACGGGGCCGGGCAGGTCGTGCTCGCGAGCCGAAGAGGCGCGTCCGCGCCCGGCGCGGCCGGGCTCGCCGAAGAGCTGGGCTCGGCCGTACGGATCGCCGCGTGCGACGTCGCGGACCGCGAGGCCCTCGCCGCCCTGCTGGAGGAGCTTCCCGGCCTGTCCGCGGTGGTCCACGCCGCCGGCGTCCTCGACGAGGCGCCGGTGGCGGAGCTGACCCCGGACCGGCTGGAGGCCGTGCTCCGGGCGAAGGCGACCGCCGCGGCGAACCTGCACGAACTGACCGCCGGCCTCGACGCCTTCATCCTGTTCTCCTCCGGCTCGGGGATCTGGGGCGCGAGCGGCCAGAGCGCGTACGGCGCGGCCAACGCCTACCTCGACGCGCTCGCCCACCACCGCCGCTCGCTCGGCCTGCCCGCCACCGCGGTCGCCTGGGGACCGTGGGCCGGCGACGGCATGGCCGCCGGGATGGACCACCTCGCGGACCAGGGCGTCACGCCCCTCCGACCGGACCGGGCGCTCGCCGCGCTGCAGCGCGCCCTGGACCGCGGCGAGACCGCGACCGTGGTGGCCGACGTGGACTGGGAACGGTTCGTCCCGGCGTTCGCGACGCGGCGGCACAGCCCGCTGCTCTCCGAACTGGTCGAGGCCCCCGCCGAGAAGGACTCCTCGTACGCGCGGCGGCTGGCCGCGCTCATCCCCGCCGAACGCGACCGCGCCCTCGATGACCTGGTACGCGGCGAGACCGCCGTCGTGCTGGGGCACGGCTCGGCCGCGTCCGTGGACCCGGCGCGGACCTTCAAGTGGCTCGGGTTCGACTCGATGAGCACCGTCGACCTGCGCAACCGGCTCCAGTCCCGTACGGGACTGAGCCTGATGACGACCGCGCTGTTCGACCACCCGACCCCGGCCGCGCTGGCCGGGCACCTGCGCACGCTGGTCGACGGCGCGCCCGCCGCCGCGCCCGCCGTGGCGGCGGCCCCCGCCGGTGACGACCCGATCGTCATCGTCGCGATGAACTGCCGCCTGCCCGGCGGCGTCCGCTCGCCCGAAGGACTGTGGCGGCTCGTCGCCGAGGGCGTGGACGCGATCGGCGACTTCCCCGCCGACCGCGGCTGGGACCTCTCCTCGCTGTACGACCCCGAGCCCGGCCGCCCCGGGCGTTCTTACACGCGGTCCGGCGGGTTCCTCTACGACGCCGGCGAGTTCGACGCGGAGTTCTTCGGCATCTCCCCACGCGAGGCGCTCGCGATGGACCCGCAGCAGCGGCTGCTGCTGGAGACCGCCTGGGGGACCTTCGAACGCGCCGGGATCGACCCGCGCTCGCTCCAGGGCAGCGACACCGGCGTCTTCGTCGGCGCGATGGTCCAGGACTACGGCCCGCGGCTGCACGAGGCGCCGGAGGACTTCGAGGGCTACCTGCTGACCGGCAACACCGGCAGCGTCGTCTCCGGTCGGCTGGCCTACACGTTCGGGTTCGAGGGCACGGCGGTCACCGTCGACACCGGATGCTCGGCCTCGCTGGTCGCCCTGCACCTGGCCGCCCAGTCGCTGCGGCAGGGCGAGTGCTCACTGGCCCTCGTCGGCGGCGTGACCGTGATGCCCGAGCCTGGGGTGTTCATCGAGTTCAGCCGCCAGCGGGGCCTGTCCGCCGACGGCCGCTGCAAGGCGTTCGCGGCGAGCGCCGACGGTACGGGATGGTCCGAAGGCGTCGGCGTGCTGCTCGTCGAACGCCTCTCGGACGCGCGGGCGAACGGGCACGAGGTACTGGCGATACTGCGCGGCTCGGCGGTGAACCAGGACGGCGCCTCCAACGGCCTCACCGCCCCGAACGGCCTGTCGCAGCAGCGGGTGATCCGCCAGGCGCTCGCCAACGCGGGCCTGGACCCGGCCGGCGTCGACGCCGTCGAGGGCCACGGCACGGGGACCGTGCTCGGCGACCCGATCGAGGCGCAGGCGCTGCTGGCGACGTACGGGCAGGGGCGGGAGACGCCGCTGCTGCTGGGGTCGGTGAAGTCGAACATCGGCCACACGCAGGCGGCCGCCGGTGTGGCCGGGGTGATCAAGATGGTGGCGGCGATGCGGCACGGTGTGGTGCCGCGGACGCTGCACGCGGATGAGCCGTCGCCGCATGTGGACTGGTCGGCGGGTGCGGTGGAGCTGGCGACGCGGGAGCTGCCGTGGCCGTCCGCCGGCCGGCCGCGCCGGGCCGGGGTGTCGGCGTTCGGCGTCAGCGGCACGAACGCCCACGTCATCCTCGAACACGTACCGCCAGAGGAGACACCCGAGCCGGAGGCCGTGGCCGCCCCCGTCCCGTGGGTCCTGTCCGCTCGTACGGCTGAGGCGGTGCGGGAGCAGGCCCGGCGGTTGTCGGGGGTGAGTGAGCGTCCGGTCGACGTCGGGTTCTCGTTGGCGTCGCGTGCGGTCTTCGAGCATCGTGCGGTGGTCGTCGGGGACGAGGAGCCGGTTCCGGTCGGGCCGGTGGAGGCCGCCGGTGACGTCGCGTTCGTGTTCTCGGGTCAGGGTTCGCAGTGGGTGCGGATGGGCGCGGGTCTCCTGACCTGGTCGCCGGTCTTCGCCGAGCGGTTCGCCGAGTGTGGTGAGGCGCTGAGCCGTTGGGTGGACTGGGACCTGCGCGAGGCCGTGGCGGACGAGGGCCTGTTGAGCCGGGTGGACGTGGTCCAGCCGGTGTTGTGGGCGGTGATGGTGTCGCTGGCGGAGGTGTGGCGTTCCTTCGGCGTACGGCCCGCCGCTGTCGTCGGCCACTCGCAGGGCGAGATCGCGGCGGCGTGTGTCGCGGGTGCTCTGAGCCTGGAGGACGGCGCCCGCGTCGTCGCACTGCGGAGCAGGGCGCTCCGGGATCTGTCGGGCTCGGGTGGGATGGCGTCGGTGCCGCTGCCGGCCGCCGAGATCCGCTTGGAGGACGGGTTGTCGGTGGCGGCGGTCAACGGGCCGCGCTCGACGGTGCTGGCGGGTGAGGTGGCCGCGCTGGAGCGGGTGGAGGGTGCTCGGCTGATCGACGTGGATTACGCCTCTCATTCTCCTGCGGTCGAGGTGTTGCGGGATCGGCTGCTGACCGACCTCGCCGGTGTCGAGGGCGCGCAGGGCGAGGTGTGGTTCGAGTCGTCGGTGACCGATGAGCCCGCGGTCTTGGATGCGGAGTATTGGTACCGGAATCTGCGTGAGACGGTCCGGTTCGAGGGCGCGGTCCGGCGGTTGCTCGATCGTGGTTGTGGCGTGTTCGTGGAGGTCAGTCCGCATCCGGTGCTGGGTGTGGGTCTCAGGGAGGTCGTGGAAGAGGCCGGTGGGGCCGTGCTCGGTTCGTTGCGGCGGGGTGAGGACGACGTCACGCAGCTGCTGCGGTCCCTCGGTGAGGCGTTCACCCACGGCGTCGACGTCGACTGGTCGCCCGCGTTCCCCGGCGGGCGGCGGGTGCCGCTGCCGACGTACCCCTTCCAGCGCCGCCGCTACTGGCTGGACCGGCCGGGCGCACCCGCCGCGGGCGGTCGCCGGTACCGGATCGAGTGGCACCCGGTCCCGGACGGGTCCCCGGCGCTGTCCGGAACCTGGCTCGTCGTCCACGGCCCCGACGAGGACGTGGAACCGATCGCCACCGCGCTGGACGAGCACGGCGCCGAGGCCGTCACGTACGAGTGGCGCGGCGATACCCCGGACACCGCCCCGTACGCGGGCGTCGTGACACTGCTCGGCTTCGAGGACACCGTCGCCCTGGTGCGCGGCCTCGGCGACGCCGAGCTCCCCCTCTGGCTGCTCACCCGCGACGCCGAGACCGACCCGCGCGCCGCGATGGTCTGGGGGCTCGGCATCACCCTGTCCCTCGAACAGCCCGACCTCCTGCGCGGCCTGATCGACCTTCCCGCGACGATGGACGGACCGGCGCGAACCCGGCTCGCCGCGGCGCTCGGCGGCAGCACCGGCGAGGACCAGCTGTCCGTACGCGCGTCCGGCACGTTCGCGCGCCGCCTCGTGAGGGCGGGCGCCGGTCCGGACGGCACCTGGCGGCCGCGCGGCACCGTACTGGTCACCGGCGGGACCGGCGGCCTCGGCGCGTACCTCGCCCGCTGGCTGGCGCGCGAGGGCGCCGAACACCTCGTGCTGACGAGCCGCCGCGGCCCGGACGCCCCCGGCGCGGACGACCTCGCCGCCGATCTGGCCGAACTCGGCGTGGCCGTGACGGTCGAGCGCTGCGACGTCGCCGACCGTACGGCCCTCGAAACCGTCGTGAGAGCACATTCGTTCACCGCGGTGGTACACGCCGCCGGCGTGCCCCAGGTGTCCCGGCCGATCCGCGACCTCACCCCGGCCGACCTGGACGAGCTGACCCGCGCGAAGGTCGCCGGCGCCGAGAACCTCGACGCGCTCTTCGACGGCGCCGACCTGGACGCGTTCGTGCTGTTCTCCTCCGGAGCCGGTGTCTGGGGGAGCGGCGGCCAGGGCGCGTACGGCGCGGCCAACGCCGCCCTCGACGCCCTCGCCCGGCGACGCCGTACACACAACCGCCCGGCCACGTCGATCGCCTGGGGAGCGTGGGCGGGCGGCATGGCGCACGGCGAGGTACGCGAGCAGCTGCGGGCACGCGGCATCCCGGAGATGGCCCCGGAGATCGCGCTCGCGGAGCTGGGGCGCGCGGTCGCGGCGGGCGAGCCCTGCCCGGTGGTCGCCGACATCGACTGGCCGGCGTTCGTCCCCACCTACACGATGGCCCGCCGGCGGCCGCTGATCGAGGCGATCCCCGAGGCCCGGCAGGCCGCCGAGGAGAGACCGGAAGAGGACACCGCCATCGCGCGGCGCCTGGCCGGCCTCCCCGGACCCGAACGCGAGCGCGCCCTCCTCGGCACGGTCCGTACGGAGGCCGCCGCCGTGCTCGGCCACGACTCGCCCGGCGCGGTCGCGCCGGGCCGCGCCTTCAAGGACCTGGGCTTCGACTCGCTCACCGCCGTCGAGCTGCGCAACCGGCTGAGCGCCGCGACCGGCCTGCGCCTCCCGGCCACGCTCGTCTTCGACCATCCGACGCCCCTCGCGCTCGCGGCCTGGCTGCTCGGCCAGATGTACGGGGAGCGCGACGAGGAAGAGGTCGCGCCGAACGCGGTGGCGCTCGACGAACCCCTCGCGATCGTGGCGATGAGCTGCCGTTTCCCCGGCGGGGTCCGGTCGCCGGACGACCTGTGGCGGCTGGTGGCCGGCGAGCGGGACGCGATCTCCGGCTTCCCGGCCGACCGAGGCTGGAACCTGGAGGACCTCTACGACCCCGACCCGGAGGCGACCGGCGCGTCGTACGTGCGGCAGGGCGGGTTCATCCACGACGCGGGCGACTTCGACGCGGAGTTCTTCGGGATCTCCCCGCGCGAGGCGCTCGCGATGGACCCGCAGCAGCGGCTGCTGCTGGAGACCACCTGGGAGACGTTCGAGCGGGCCGGGATCGATCCCGGCACCGTACGCGGCACGCAGGCGGGCGTGTTCGTCGGCACGTACTACCAGGGCTACGGCGCCGACCTGCACTACGGGCCCGGCCGGCAGACGGGCGCGCGGGACGTCGGCGGGCACCTGACGATGGGCGGCCTGCCGAGCGCGGTGTCCGGCCGCGTCGCCTACACCTTCGGCCTCGAAGGGCCGGCCGTCACGGTCGAGACCGCGTGTTCGTCCTCGCTCGTCGCCCTGCACCTGGCGAGCCAGTCGCTGCGGCAGGGCGAATGCTCGCTCGCGCTGGTCGGCGGTGTCGCGGTGAACGCGACCCCGGCCGGGTTCGTCGAGTTCAGCCGCCTGCACGGGCTCGCCCCGGACGGCCGGTGCAAACCGTTCGCGGCCGCCGCCGACGGTACCGCCTGGGGCGAGGGCGTCGGCGTGCTCCTCATCGAACGACTGTCCGACGCGCGGCGTGCCGGCCATCCGATCCAGGCCGTGATCCGGGGCTCGGCGATCAACCAGGACGGCGCCTCGAACGGTCTGACCGCGCCGAGCGGCCCGGCCCAGCAGCGGGTGATCCGGCAGGCCCTCGCGAACGCCCGGCTGACCACCACGGACATCGACGCCGTCGAGGCGCACGGCACGGGCACCGAACTGGGCGACCCGATCGAGGCCCAGGCGCTGCTGGCCACGTACGGGCAGGACCGGGACCACCCGCTCCTGCTCGGCTCGGTGAAGTCGAACATCGGCCACACCCAGGGCGCCTCGGGCGTCGCCGGCGTGATCAAGACGGTCCTGTCGCTCCGGCACGGCACCCTGCCGCGCACGCTGCACATCGACGCGCCGACCCCCCACGTGGACTGGTCCGCGGGCTCGGTGGAACTCCTCACCGCCACCCGGCCCTGGCCGGAACGCGACGCGCCCAGACGCGCCGGCGTCTCGTCCTTCGGCGGCACCGGGACCAACGCCCACGTGATCATCGAGGCCGCCCCGCCGCAGGAAGCGCCCGCGGAGGACGAGGCGCCGTCCGTGCTGCCCCTCGTCCTGTCCGCGGACAGTGAGGCGGCCCTGGCCGAGCAGGCCGAACGGCTCGTGCCGCGCCTGGACGACCACCGCCTGGGCGACGTGGCCTTCAGCCTCGCCACCGGCCGCGCCGCCCTCCCGTACCGGGCCGCGATCGTGGCCCGGGACCGTAACACCGCCGCCGGAGGACTGCGCGACCTCATCCCGTCCGGGCCGGTGGGGAGCGCGAGCGGCGTGGCGTTCGTGTTCTCGGGCCAGGGTTCGCAGTGGGTGCGGATGGGCGCGGGTCTCCTGACCTGGTCGCCGGCGTTCGCGCGACGGTTCGCCGAGTGTGGTGAGGCGCTGGCCCGGTGGGTCGATTGGGACCTGGAGACGGCCGTGGCGGACGAGGGCCTGCTGAGCCGGGTGGACGTGGTGCAGCCGGTGTTGTGGGCGGTGATGGTGTCGCTGGCGGAGGTGTGGCGGTCCTTCGGCGTACGGCCCGCTGCCGTTGTGGGGCATTCGCAGGGGGAGATCGCGGCGGCGTGTGCGGCGGGCGCTCTCTCGCTGGAGGACGGCGCCCGCGTCGTCGCGCTGCGCAGCCAGGCGATCCGGGACCTGTCGGGATCGGGGGGAATGGCCTCGGTGCCGCTGCCCGCCGCCGACGTGCCGCTGGAGGAGGGGCTGTCGGTGGCGGCGGTCAACGGGCCGCGCTCGACCGTCGTCGCCGGTGACGTCGCCGCGCTGGAGCGTCTTGTGGCGCGGATCGAGGGCGCCCGGCGGATCGACGTGGACTACGCCTCGCACTCCCCCGCCGTCGAGGGACTGCGGGACCGGCTGCTGGCCGACTTGGACGGCGTCGCCGGTACGCGGGGTGAGGTGTGGTTCGAGTCGTCGGCGACGGACGAGCCTGCGGCCCTCGACGCCGAGTACTGGTACCGGAATCTCAGAGAAACCGTCCGCTTCGAGGACGCCGTACGGCGGCTGCTCGACCGTGGTTGTGACGTGTTCGTCGAGGTCAGCCCGCATCCCGTACTCGGAGTCGGGCTGCGGGACATCGTCGAGAACACCGGCGGCGCGGTGCTCGGCTCGCTGCGGCGTGGTGAGGACGACGCCGAGCAACTGTTGCGGTCCCTCGGCGAGGCGTTCACCCATGGCGTCGGCGTCGACTGGCGCCCGGCCGTCCCCGGCGCGCACCGCGTGCCGCTGCCGACGTACCCCTTCCAGCGCCGCCGCTACTGGCTGCCGCCGGGCGGCGCGGTGTCCGCCGGCTCGACCGGGCACCCGATCGTGGACGGCGTGACGCCGCTGGCCGACGGCGGCGGTGTGGTGCTGACCGGACGGCTGTCGGTCCAGGACCAGCCGTGGCTCGCCGACCACGCGGTCGCCGGGACGATCCTGCTGCCCGGAACCGCGTTCGTGGAACTGGCCGTACGCGCCGGTGACGAGGCCGGCTGCGAGCGGGTCGAGGAGCTGACCCTGCACGAGCCGCTCGTGCTGCCCGACCAGGGCGCGACCGCGGTCCAGGTCACCGTCGGCGGCCCCGACGAACACGGCCGCCGCTCGGTGACGGTGCACGCGCGCCCGGAAGGCGCCGAGGAGCCCTGGACGCGGCACGCGACCGGCATCCTCGCGACCGGCCGCCCCGAAGCGTCCGCGCTCGGCGCGTGGCCGCCGGCCGGCGCGGAGCCTGTCGACCTCGCGGCGCTGGACGAGCGGATCGCCGCCGCCGGATACCGGTACGGGCCCGCGTTCCAGGGGCTGCGGGCCGCGTGGCGGCGCGGTGAAGAGATCTTCGCCGAGGTCGCGCTGCCCGAGGACGAGGACGCCGCCGGGTTCGGCCTGCACCCGGCGCTGCTGGACACCGCGCTGCGGCCGCTCGGCGCCGGCGGCCTGCTGCCCGACCTCGACGGCGTGCCCCGCCTGCCGTTCGCCTGGCAGGGCGTCTCCCTCCACACGACGGGCGCCACCGCCCTGCGCGTCCACCTGCACCGGGCCGGTACGGACGCGGTCGGCGTCCTCGTGGCCGACGAGGCCGGTCGCACGGTCGCCACGGTGGAGTCCCTCGTGCTGCGGCCCGTGGCCGAGGGCCGGCTCCGGCAGGCACGTCACGCGACCCTGCACCACGTCGAGTGGACGCCGGCCGGCACCGCCGCCGAGACTCCCGCACGGGTCCATCGCGTCGAGCCCGGCGACGTGCGCGCCGCGCTCGCCGACGCACTGGCGGCCGTACGGTCCCGGCTGGAGGAGGCGGACGGGCCGCCGCTGGTGGTCGTGACGAGCGGGGCGGTCGCGGTACGCGACGGCGAGCGGGTCGAGGACCTCGCGACGGCGGCGGTACGGGGCCTGGTCCGGTCCGCGCAGTCCGAGCATCCGGGCCGGTTCGTGCTGCTCGACACCGACGACCCGGCCGAGCCGACCGTGGCCGCGGAGGAGCCGGAGCTGGCCGTACGCGAGCGGCAGGCGTACGTGCCGAGGCTCGTGCGCGCCACCGCCGGGCCCGGCGCGAAGCTGGACGCGGCCGGAACGGTCCTCATCACCGGCGGCACGGGCACGCTCGGCGGCGCGGTGGCCCGCCACCTCGTCACCGAGCACGGCGTACGGCGGCTCGTCCTCGCGAGCCGGACCGGAACGGCCGGCACCGAGGAGTTGACCGCGCTCGGCGCCGACGTCCGCACGGTGGCCTGCGACGCCGCCGACCGGGACGCGCTGCGCGAGCTGCTCGCCGAGATTCCGGACCTGACCGTGGTCGTCCACGCAGCCGGGGCGCTCGACGACGGAGTGGTCACCGCGCTCACCCCCGAGCGCCTCGACACCGTGCTCCGGCCCAAGCTGGACGCCGCCCTCAACCTGGAGGAGCTGACCCGCGACCGCGACCTGTCCGCGTTCGTGCTGTTCTCCTCGGCCGCCGCGCTGCTCGGCGCGGCGGGCCAGGGCAACTACGCCGCCGCGAACGCCGCCGTCGACGCGCTCGCGGCCCGGATGCGCGCGGAGGGACGCCCCGCCGTCTCCCTGGCCTGGGGGTTCTGGGAACTCCGGTCCGGCCTGACCGGCCACCTCGGCGACACCGACCTGCACCGGATGACGGGCCTCGGCCTCGGCCCGCTCTCGACCGAGGAGGGGCTGGCGCTGTTCGACGCCGCGCTCGGCGCCGACGACCCGGTGCTCGTGACGGCCCGGCTGGACACCGGCGCGCTGCGGGCGTCCGAGCGGATCCCGGCGCTGCTGCGCGGCCTGGTACGCCGGCCCGTACGCCGAGCCGCGGGCGGCGGGGCCGTGGCCCTGCCGGGGCGCCTCGCCGGAATGCCCGAGGAGGACCGGCAGCCCTTCGTCGTCGACCTCGTACGGGAGCAGGCCGCCGCCGTGCTCGGGCACGCCTCGGCCGGGTCGCTGGCACCGGGCCGCGCTTTCTCCGACCTGGGGTTCGACTCGCTCACCGCGGTCGAGCTGCGCAACCGGCTGGCGACCGCCACCGGGCTGCGGCTACCCGCGACGCTCGTGTTCGACCATCCGACGCCGCTGGTGCTGGCCGCACATCTGCTCGCCGAGCTGGTGCCCGAGGCGCCGGAGACCGCGGTGCTCGCCGAACTCGACCGGCTGCTCGGCGCGGTCGAGGACGACGCCGTGAAGGAGGCGGTCGGCGCCAGGCTCCGCGCGGTGCTGTCGAGCTGGCAGCGCCCCGAGGAGGACGAGGAACTGGAGTCGGCCAGCGACGACGAGCTGTTCGACCTGATCCAGCGAGAGTTCGGGAAGTAGCGGCCCGTGAGGGATGAGGTGACGTGGCCAACGAGAACAAGCTCCGCGAACACCTGAAATGGGTGACCGCGGAACTGCGCGACGCCCGGCGCCGCCTGGCCGACAGCGAGTCGGCCGCGGCGGAACCGATCGCGATCATCTCGATGAGCTGCCGGTTCCCCGGAGGCGTCCGATCGCCGGAGGACCTGTGGCGGCTCGTGCGCGACGGCCGCGACGCGATCACCCCGCTGCCGGAGGACCGCGGCTGGCGCGTCCCGGAGATCTACGACCCGGACCCCGACCAGGCCGGCAAGACCTACGTACGGGCCGGTGGGTTCATCGAGGACGCCGCCGGGTTCGACGCGGAGTTCTTCGGCATCTCCCCGCGCGAGGCGCTCGCGATGGACCCGCAGCAGCGGCTCCTGCTGGAGGTCGGCTGGGAGGCCTTAGAACGCGCCGGGCTGGACATCGAGGCCCTGCGCGGCAGCCGGACCGGCGTGTTCACCGGCGTGATGTACCACGACTACGCGGACGGCATCGGCGACATCCCCGAGGGCCTGGAGGGCTACCTCGGCAACGGCAGCGCCGGCAGCATCGCCTCCGGCCGGGTCGCCTACACCTTCGGGCTGGAGGGCCCGGCCGTCACCGTCGACACCGCCTGCTCCTCCGCGCTCGTGGCGCTGCACCTCGCCGCGCAGGCACTGCGGCGGGGCGAATGCTCGCTCGCACTCGCCGGCGGCGTCACCGTGATGTCCACGCCACGGCTGCTCGTGGAGTTCAGCCGCCAGCGCGGCCTCGCTCCCGACGGCCGCTGCAAGGCGTTCGACGCGCGCGCCGACGGGTTCGGCGCCGCCGAGGGCATCGGCCTGCTGCTCGTCGAACGCCTCTCGGACGCGCGGGCGAACGGCCACGAGGTGCTGGCCGTGCTGCGCGGCTCGGCGGTCAACTCCGACGGCGCCTCCAACGGCCTGACCGCCCCGAACGGCCCCTCGCAGCAGCGCGTCATCCGCCAGGCGCTCGACGCCGCCGGGCTGACCGCCCAGGACGTCGACGTCATCGAGGCGCACGGCACCGGCACCGGCCTCGGCGACCCGATCGAGGCGCAGGCGCTGCTGGCGACGTACGGGCAGGGGCGCGATCGCCCGGCCCTGCTCGGGTCGGTGAAGTCGAACATCGGGCACACGCAGGCGGCCGCCGGTGTGGCGGGTGTGATCAAGATGGTGGCGGCGATGCGGCACGGTACGGTGCCGCCCACGTTGCACGTCTCGGAGCCGTCGCCGCACGTGGACTGGTCGGCGGGCGCGGTGGAGCTGGCGACGCGGGAGCTGCCCTGGCCGTCCGCCGACCGGCCGCGCCGCGCGGCCGTCTCGTCCTTCGGCGCGAGCGGCACCAACACGCACGTCATCCTCGAACAGGTCCCCGAGGAGACTCAGGCCCCGGCGGAACCCGGCGCGCCGATCGTCCCGTGGGTCCTGTCCGCTCGTACGCCGGAGGCGGTGCGCGAGCAGGCCCGGCGGTTGCCGGCGGTGGAGGAGCGGCCGGTCGATATCGGTTTCTCGCTGGCGTCTCGTGCGGTTTTCGAGCATCGTGCGGTGGTCGTCGGGGTTGAGGATCCGGTTCCGGCCGGGCCGGTGGAGGCGGCCGGTGACGTGGCGTTCGTGTTCTCGGGCCAGGGTTCGCAGTGGGTGCGGATGGGCGCGGGGCTGCTGGAGTGGTCGCCGGCGTTCGCGCGGCGGTTCGCCGAGTGTGGTGAGGCGCTGAGCCGGTGGGTGGACTGGGACCTTCGCGAAGCGGTGGCGGATGAAGAGTTGCTGGGTCGGGTCGATGTGGTTCAGCCGGTGTTGTGGGCCGTGATGGTGTCGCTGGCGGAGGTGTGGCGGTCCTTCGGTGTCGAGCCCGCCGCCGTCGTCGGGCATTCGCAGGGTGAGATCGCGGCGGCGTGTGCGGCGGGCGCGCTGTCGTTGGAGGACGGCGCGCGGGTGGTCGCGCTGCGCAGCCGGGCTCTCCGTGACCTGTCGGGTTCGGGCGGGATGGCGTCGGTACCGCGACCCGCCGCCGAGATCCCCGTGGAAGACGGACTGTCGATCGCGGCCATCAACGGACCGCGCTCGACCGTGCTCGCGGGTGAGGTGGCCGCGCTGGAGCGGGTCGAGGGTGCCCGGCTGATCGACGTGGACTACGCCTCGCACTCTCCGGCGGTCGAGGTGTTGCGGGAGCGGTTGCTGGCGGACTTGGACGGAGTCGCCGGTACGCGGGGTGAGGTGTGGTTCGAGTCGTCGGTGACGGACGAGCCGGTGACCTTGGACGCGGAGTACTGGTACCGGAACCTTCGGGAGACGGTCCGGTTCGAGGGCGCCGTACGGCGGCTGGTCGACCGAGGCTGTGACGTGTTCGTGGAGGTCAGTCCGCATCCGGTGCTGGGTGTGGGCCTCCGGGAGGTCGTGGAAGACGCGGGCGGGGCCGTGCTGGGGTCGCTGCGGCGCGGTGAGGACGACGTCACGCAGATGCTGCGGTCCCTTGGCGAGGCGTTCACCCACGGCGTCGACGTCGACTGGTCGCCCGCCTTCCCGGGCGGGCGACGGGTGCCGCTGCCGACCTACCCCTTCCAGCATCGGCGGTACTGGCTGGAGCGCGGCTCCTCGGCCGACCTCGGATCGGCCGGGCTGCGGGCGACCGGGCATCCGCTGCTCGCCGCCGCCGTCGAGATCGCGGACGAGGGCGGCCTGCTCCTCACCGGGACGCTCTCGGCCGACGACCGGCCCTGGCTCACCGACCATGCCGTCCACGACATCGTGCTCCTCCCGGGCACCGCGATCGCCGAACTGGCCCTGCACGCCGGCGACCAGGCCGGCTGCGACCGCCTCGACGAGCTGACCCTCCACACGCCGCTCGTGCTGCCCGAGCGCACCGCCGTACGCCTGCAGGTCGCGGTCGGCGCGCCCGATGAGTCCGGGACACGCGCGCTGACCCTCCACTCGCAGACCGACGGGCCGTGGACGCGGCACGCCACGGCGACTCTTACGCGCGGCGCCCCGCCGCCGCAGACGGTCGAGTGGCCGCCCGCCGGAGCGGAGGAACTCGACGTCACCGGCTTCTATCAGCGGCTGGACGAGAGCGGGTTCCACTACGGGCCGGCGTTCCAGGGGCTGAGGGCGGCGTGGGCGCACGACGGCGCGGTGTTCGCGGAGGTCGCGCTTCCGGAGGAGGCGGGCACCGACCCGTTCGCCGTGCACCCGGTCCTCCTGGACGCCGCGCTGCACGCGCTCGGGCTGGGGGCCCTCGACATCGGCTCCGGGCTGCTGCCGTTCGCGTGGAGCGGCGTCCAGCTCCACGCCTCGGGCGCGTCGGCCGCTCGCGTACGGCTGACCCGCGTCGGCGACGACACCGTGTCCGTCCTGGTGGCCGACGGCGCGGGGGTCCCGGTCGCCTCGATCGACGCGCTGACCCTGCGGCCGGTGTCCCGGGGACAGCTCACCCGGACGCCCGCCGACTCGCTCTTCCGCGTCGAGTGGACCCCCGTCCCCGCGGGCGACCCGGTGGAGATCACGACCTACGCGGACCTCGGCGCGCTGCCGGGCGACGCCGTACCCCCCTTCGTCGTGCTGCCGTGCCCCGCGCCGGGCGGCGACCTGGCCGCGGCCGCCGCCACGGCCGTACAAGAGCTCCTCGACACAATGCAGACCTGGCTCGCCGACGAGGCGTACGCGACCTCGCGGCTGGTCATCCTCACCGAGCACGCACTCGCCACCGGGAACGAGGACGTCACCGGCCTCGCCGCCTCCCCGCTCTGGGGCCTGGTCCGCTCCGCGCAGACCGAGAACCCCGGCCGCTTCGTCCTCGTCGACGCCGACTCCCGGGACCTGCTTCCGGCCGCCCTGGCCACCGGAGAACCCCAGCTCGCCCTGCGCGACGGCGAGATCCTGGTCCCGAGGCTCGCGCGCGCCGCCACCGGCCTGGCCGCGCCCCGGCCCGGCACCCGCCTCGACGTGACCGCCAAGGGCACCCTGGAGAACCTCGGCCTCGTCGAGGCCCCGGAGTCGCTCGCCCCCCTCGAACACGGCCAGGTGCGGATCGCGGTACGGGCCGCCGGGCTGAACTTCCGCGACGTCGTCCTCGCCCTCGGCATGGTCGAGGACGACCGCATGATGGGCAGCGAGGGCGCGGGCGTCGTCACCGAGACCGGCCCCGGCGTGACCGGAGTCGCGCCCGGCGACCGGGTGTTCGGGCTGTTCGCCGGCGCGTTCGGGCCGCTGGCCGTGGCCGACCACCGCATGGTGGCCGCGATCCCGGACGGCTGGTCATGCGAGCGCGCCGCATCCGTCCCGATCGCCTTCCTCACCGCCGCGTACGGCCTGCGCGACCTGGCCGGCCTGCGGCCCGGCGAGTCGGTGCTGATCCACGCGGGCACCGGCGGCGTCGGCATGGCGGCGGTGCAGCTCGCACGGCATCTCGGCGCCGAGGTGTACGCCACGGCGAGTCCCGCCAAACAACCGGTCCTGGCCGGGCTGGGCGTCGCGGCGGACCACATCGCGTCCTCGCGGGACGCCGCCTTCGAGGAGAAGTTCGGCCGCGTCGACGTCGTCCTGAACTCCCTCGCCGGGGAGCTGACCGACGCCTCCCTGCGGCTGCTCGGCGACGGCGGCCGGTTCGTCGAAATGGGCAAGACCGACATCCGCCATGACACCGAGGCGTATCCCGGCGTCGCGTACCAGGCGTTCGACCTGAGCGACGCCGGGCCCGAGCGCATCGGCGCGCTGCTCGCCGAGGTGACCGCGCTGTTCGCGGCGGAGGAGCTCCGGCCGCTTCCCGTACGGAGCTGGGACGTCACCCGCGCGCCGGAGGCGTTCCGGTGGCTGAGCCAGGCCCGGCACACCGGCAAGCTCGTCCTCACCTTCCCGGCCGGCTGGAACCCCGGCGGCACCGTGCTCATCACCGGCGGAACCGGCACGCTCGGCCGCCGCGTCGCCGAGCACCTGGTCGCCGAGCACGGCGTACGGTCACTGGTGCTCGCGAGCCGTACCGGCGGCGAGGGCCCGGACCTGGACGCCGACGTCCGCGTCGTCGCCTGCGACGCCGCCGACCGCGACGCGCTGCGCGCGCTCCTGGACGGCATCCCGGACCTGACCGCCGTCGTGCACGCCGCCGGAGTGCTCGACGACGGCGTCGTCTCGGCGCTCACCGCCGGCCAGGTCACCCGCGTGTTCCGCGCCAAGGTCGACGGCGCGGTCAACCTGCACGAGCTGACCTCGGGCCGCGACCTGGACGCGTTCGTGCTGTTCTCCTCGGCGGCCGGCACGCTCGGCGGGGCCGGGCAGGCCAACTACGCCGCCGCGAACACCTTCCTGGACGCGCTGGCCCAGCACCGCCGGGCCACCGGGCTGCCCGCGACGTCGCTGGCCTGGGGCCTGTGGGAGGAGCGCAGCGGCCTCACCGCGCACCTCGACGGCACCGACCAGGGCCGGATGTCCCGCTCCGGCGTACGCGGGCTGGCCACCGACGAGGCCCTCGCGCTGTTCGACACCGCCACCGCACTGCCGGACGCCGTCCTTGTGCCCATGCGCCTCGGCACGCGGCGGGCCGAGACGCCGGCGATCCTGCGCGGGCTGGTCCGCGCGCCCGCCCGCCGTACCGCCGAACCCGCGAGCCGGTCCGCACTGTCGGCCGCGGACCACGAACAGGCCCTGCTCGACCTGGTCCGCGGCGAGGTCGCCACCGTGCTCGGCCACACGACGCCGGAGGCCGTACCGGCCGGCCGGGCGTTCAAGGAGCTGGGCTTCGACTCGCTCACCTCGGTGGAGCTGCGCAACCGCCTCGCCTCCGCCACCGGCCTGCGCCTGCCGGCCACCGTCGTGTTCGACCACCCCACGCCGGGCGCCCTCGCCGCCTACCTCGGCGAGCGGCTGACCGGCAGCCGCGATCGGTACGGGCCCGCGCAGGCACGGCCCGCCGTCACCGCGGCACCGTCCGGCGAGCCGATCGCGATCGTGGCGATGGCCTGCCGCTTCCCCGGCGGCGTACGGTCGCCCGAGGACCTGTGGCGGCTCGTACGCGACGGCCGCGACGCCATCTCCGGCTTCCCGACCGACCGCGGCTGGGACCTGACCGACCTGTACGACCCGGACCCCGACCGGCCCGGGAAGAGCTACACGCGCGACGGCGGCTTCCTCTACGACGCGGCCGACTTCGACGCCGGCCTGTTCGGCGTGAGCCCCCGCGAGGCGCTCGCCACGGACCCGCAGCAACGGCTCCTCCTGGAGCTCGGCTGGGAGACCTTCGAACGTGCCGGCATCGACCCGACCGCCCTGCGCGGCACCGCGACCGGCGTGTTCGCGGGCGCCACGCAGAACGACTACGCCGCGCGGATCGCCACCGCGCCCGGCGGCCTCGAAGCGCACCTGCTCACCGGCAACACCGGCAGTGTCGCCTCCGGCCGGGTCTCCTACGCGTTCGGCCTCGAAGGGCCCGCCGTCACCATCGACACCGGCTGCTCCTCGGCCCTGGTCGCGCTGCACCTCGCCGCCCAGTCGCTGCGGTCGGGCGAGTGCTCGCTCGCGCTCGCCGGAGGCGTGGCCGTGATGGCGACGCCGTCGGCGTTCGTGGCGTTCAGCCGCCAGCGCGGGCTCGCAGCCGACGGCCGCTGCAAGGCGTTCGCCGGCGCCGCGGACGGTACGGGCTGGGGCGAGGGCGCGGGCCTGCTGCTGCTCGAACGGCTCTCGGACGCCCGGCGGCTCGGCCATCCGGTGCTCGGCCTGGTCCGGGGCTCGGCGGTGAACCAGGACGGCGCCTCCAACGGCCTGACCGCGCCGAACGGTCCCTCCCAGCTGCGCGTCATCCGGCAGGCGCTCGCCGGCGCGGGCCTGGACCCGGCCGACGTGGACGCCGTCGAGGGCCACGGCACCGGGACGACGCTCGGTGACCCGATCGAGGCGCAGGCGCTGCTGGAGGCGTACGGGCCGGACCGGGAACGCCCGCTGCTGCTGGGCTCGGTCAAGTCCAACCTCGGCCACACGCAGGCCGCCGCCGGCGCCGCCGGTGTGATCAAGATGGTGCTCGCGATGCGGCACGGCGTGCTGCCGCCGACCCTGCACGTGGACGAGCCGACCCCGTATGTGGACTGGTCCTCCGGCGCCGTCGAACTGCTCGCCGAAGAGCACGCGTGGCCGGACTCGGGACGCCCGCGCCGCGCGGGCGTGTCCTCGTTCGGCGTGAGCGGCACGAACGCCCACGTCATCCTGGAGCAGCCTCCCGCCGCCGACGAGCCGGACCGTACGGCCCCGCCCACCGGTCCCTGGCTGCTGTCCGGACACACCGGGGCGGCACTGCGCGACCAGGCCCGCCGGTTGCGCGAGCACCTGAGCGAGCGCGACGACGAGCCCGGCGACGTGGGGTTCTCCCTGGCCACCGGCCGTGCCGCGCTCGAACACCGGGCCGCGGTCATCGGGTCCGGCCGCGCCGAGTTCCTGCAGACCCTCGGCCACCTCGCCGACGGGCTCCCGGCGTCGAACCTCGTCACGGGCACCGCGCCCGCCGACGCCGCGAAGGTCGCGTTCGTCTTCCCCGGCCAGGGCGCGCAGTGGACCGGGATGGCCGTCGACCTGCTGGAGTCCGCGCCCGTCTTCGGCGAGCGGCTGGACGAGTGCGCCGCCGCGCTGTCCCCCTTCGTGGACTGGTCGCTCCGGGACGCCCTGCGCGGCGATCTCGACCGCGTCGACGTCGTCCAGCCCGCGTTGTGGGCGGTCATGGTCTCGCTCGCCGCCCTCTGGCGCTCCTACGGCGTCGAGCCCGCCGCCGTCGTCGGGCACAGCCAGGGTGAGATCGCCGCCGCCTGTGTGGCCGGCGCGCTGAGCCTGGAGGACGGCGCCCGCGTGGTCGCGCTGCGCAGCCGGGCGCTGCTGGACCTGGCCGGGCGCGGCGGCATGGTGTCCGTTCCGCTGCCGGTCGAGGAGATCCCGTTCCTGGACCGGCTGTCGGTGGCCGCCGTCAACGGCCCCCGCTCGACCGTGGTCTCCGGCGAGCCGGCCGTCCTGGAGGAGCTGCTCGCGGCCGAGGAGCGCGCCCGCCGCGTACCGGTCGACTACGCCTCGCACTCCGCCCACGTCGCGGCGATCCGGGAGGAGCTCCTCGGCCTGCTCGCGCCGGTCGAGCCCCGGGCCGCCGCGATCCCCGTCTACTCGACGGTCACCGGGGAGCGTCTCGACACGACCGAGATGACCGCCGCGTACTGGTACCGGAATCTGCGTGAGACGGTCCGGTTCGGGGCGGCGGCGCGGCGGGCGCTGGACGACGGCTGCCGCGTGTTCGTCGAGGCGAGCCCCCACCCCGTGCTGGCGGGCGGGCTGCGCGAGGTCATCGACGAGGCCGGCGCCGAGGCGGCCGTCATCGGGTCGCTCCGCCGGGACGAGGGCGGGCGGCGGAGGTTCCTGACCTCCCTGGCCGAGGCGCACGTGGCCGGTGCCCCCGTCGACTGGCCGGCGGCGTTCCCCGGCGCCCGGCGGGTGGACCTGCCGACGTACGCGTTCCAGCACGAGCGCTACTGGCTGGCCGAGGACCGGGCCGCGGCGACGGGACGGCACGACGCGCTGTTCCGCGTGGACTGGACCCGCCTGCCGCTGCGCCCCGAGGCCGCGCCCCCGTACGGCACCGTGCTGGAGGACTTTGCGACCACGGACCTCCGCGCGGCCACCACACGCGCGTTGACGCTGCTCACGGACTGGTTCGCGGCCGACCGTGACGGCGCCCGGCTCGTGTTCGTCACCCGCGGAGCGGTCGCCACCGACGACCGAGACACCGCGCCGGACCCGGCCCTCGCGGCGGTCTGGGGCCTCGTCCGTGCCGCCCAGGCGGAGAACCCGGGCGCGGTCGTGCTCGCCGACACCGACGGCACCGACGCATCGCGCGACGCGCTGCCGGCCGCCCTCGCCACCGGCGAACCGCAGCTCGCCCTGCGCCGCGGCTCCGTGTCCGTGCCCCGCCTCGCCCCGGTCGCCCGCGCCGGGAGAACGACGACCGGCTTCGGCACCGGCACCGTACTGATCACCGGCGGCACCGGCTCGCTGGGCCGCTCGGTCGCCCGGCACCTGGTCGAGGCCCGCGGCGTCGGGCACGTCGTCCTGGCCAGCCGCAGCGGCGGCGACGCCGAGGAGGTCGCCGCCCTCGGCCCCGCCGTGACCGCCGTCGCCTGCGACGTCGCCGACCGCGACGCGCTGCGCGGACTCCTGGACGGCATCCCGGACCTGACCGCCGTCGTGCACGCCGCCGGGGTCCTCGACGACGCCGTGCTCGCCGCGCAGGACGCCGGGCGCCTCGACCGGGTGTTCCGGCCGAAGGCCGACGCGGCGCTGCACCTGGACGAATTGACCCGCGACCGCGACCTGGACGCGTTCGTGCTGTTCTCCTCGGCGGCCGGCACGCTCGGCGGGGCCGGGCAGGCCAACTACGCCGCCGCCAACGCCTACCTCGACGCGCTCGCCCAGCGCCGCCACGCCGCCGGGCTTCCCGCGACGTCCGTCGTGTGGGGGTTCTGGGAGCAGGGCAGCGGGATGACCGGTCACCTCACCGACGCCGACCGCCGGCGCGTACGGCGCGGGGGCCTGGTCGCGCTGGCCGAACGCGAGGGCCTGGCGCTGCTCGACGCCGCCGTCGCCCGCCGCGAACCCGTCCTCGTCGCCGCGCGCATCGACACCTCGGCCACCTTCGCCGGCGCCGTCCCCGCCGTCCTGCGCGATCTCGTTTCCGCGCCCGAGGAAGAGGCGCCGGCGCTCGACGTACGGCGGCTGCCGGAGCTCGTCGGGGCGCACGCCGCCGCCGTGCTCGGCCACGCGCCCGGCCGTACGGTCACCGGCAAACGGGCCTTCCGCGACCTCGGCTTCGACTCGCTGATGGCCGTCGAGCTGCGCAACCGGCTGAGCGCCGCCACCGGCCTGCGGCTCCCCGCCGGCGCCGTCTTCGACCACCCCACCCCGCACGCCCTCGCCGCGTACCTCGAAGCGGAGCTGACCGGCACGACCTCCGCCGTGGCCCCGGAGCCGTCCACCGCCCCCGCCGACGAGCCGATCGCGATCGTCTCGATGGCCTGCCGCTTCCCCGGCGGCGTCCGTACGCCCGAGCAGCTCTGGGACCTGGTCGCCTCCGGCACGGACGCGATCACGGAGTTCCCGTACGACCGGGGCTGGGACGTCGAGGCGATCTACGATCCCGAGCCCGGCCGGCCCGGCCGCACCTACGTCCGCGAGGGCGGTTTCGTGGACGGCGCGGACCGGTTCGACGCGGACTTCTTCGGCGTCAGCCCGCGTGAGGCCCTCGCGATGGACCCGCAGCAGCGCCTGCTGCTGGAGTCGTCCTGGGAGGCGCTGGAACGCGCGGGCATCGACCCGGCCACTCCGCACGACGGGCCGGTCGGGGTGTTCGCCGGCACGAACGGCCAGGACTACGCCACCCTCGTCGCCGGCATGGCCGAGGACGCCTCCGACTACCTCGCCACCGGCAACTCCGCGAGCGTGCTGTCCGGCCGCGTGTCGTACCTGTTCGGCTTCGAGGGCCCCGCGGTCACCGTGGACACGGCGTGCTCGTCCGCGCTGGTCGCGCTGCACCTCGCGGCGCGGTCGCTGCGATCGGGGGAGTGCTCGCTGGCGCTGGCCGGCGGCGTCTCGGTGATGGCGACGCCCGCCGCGTTCGTGGCGTTCAGCCGGCAGCGGGGCCTGGCGGCGGACGGCCGCTGCAAGGCGTTCGCGGGCGCGGCGGACGGCACGGCCTGGGGCGAGGGCTGCGGCGTCCTGCTCCTCGAACGCCTCTCCGACGCCCGGCGGCACGGTCATCCCGTGCTCGGCCTGGTCCGGGGCTCGGCGATCAACCAGGACGGCGCCTCCAACGGCCTGACCGCGCCGAACGGCCCGTCGCAGCAGCGCGTCGTCGGCCGCGCCCTCGCCGACGCCGGCCTGTCGCCGGCGGAGGTGGACGCGGTCGAGGGGCACGGGACCGGGACGCGGCTCGGCGACCCGATCGAGGCCGAGGCACTGATCGCGGCGTACGGGCCGGACCGCGCGACCCCGCTGTGGCTGGGATCGGTCAAGTCGAACCTCGGCCACACGCAGGCCGCCGCCGGCGCCGCCGGTGTGATCAAGATGGTGCTCGCGATGCGGCACGGCCTGCTGCCGAAGACGCTGCACGTCGACGAGCCCTCGCCGTACGTCGACTGGTCCTCCGGCGCGGTGGCCGTGCTGGCCGAGGAGCGCGCCTGGCCGGACACCGGGCGGCCCCGGCGGGCGGGCGTCTCGTCGTTCGGCGTGAGCGGTACGAACGCGCACGTCATCCTCGAACAGGCTCCCGAGGCGGGTCCGGAGCCCGAGCCCGACACCGGCCGGCCGTACTGGCCGTGGGTCGTCTCGGCGCGGTCCGAGGCCGCGCTGCGGGCGCAGGCCGCCCGGCTCCTGCCCTACGCCGACCACGACCTCGGCGACGTCGCCTACTCCCTCGCGGCGTACCGCGCGGCCCACGACCACCGCGCCGTGGTCGTCGCGGCGGACGCCGAGGGGTTCCGGCGCGAACTGGGCGCGCTCGCCGAGGGCACGGCGCCGGCTCACGGCGTACGGCCGGACGGCGCGACGGCCTTCCTGTTCACCGGGCAGGGCGCGCAGCGGCCCGGCATGGGACGCGAGCTGCACGCGACCTTCGCGGTCTTCGCCGAGGCGTTCGACGAGGTCTGCGGCCACTTCGACCTGCCGCTGCGCGACATCGTGTTCGGCGACGACGCCGAACGGCTCGGCCGGACCGCGTTCACCCAGCCGGCCCTGTTCGCGTTCGAGGTCGCGCTGTACCGGCTCGTCGAGAGCTGCGGCGTGCGCCCGGACTACGTGCTCGGCCACTCCATCGGCGAGATCGCCGCCGCGCACGTCGCGGGCGCCCTGTCTCTGCCGGACGCGTGCGCTCTGGTCGCCGCGCGCGGGCGGCTGATGCAGGCGCTGCCGTCCGGCGGCGCGATGGCCGCGATCGAGGCGTCGGAGGAGGAGGTCGTCTCCGCCGGGCTGCCGGACTCGGTCGCCCTCGCGGCGGTCAACGGCCCCTCGGCGACCGTCGTCTCCGGCGACGAGGACGCCGTCCTGGAGGTCGCCGGTCGCTGGGCCGCGGAGGGACGCCGCACCCGGCGGCTGCGGGTCGGCCACGCCTTCCACTCGCCGCACATGGACGGGATGCTGGAGGAATTCACGCGGGTCGCGGCGCGGATCGAGTGGCGGCGCCCGGCCATCCCGGTGATCAGCGACCTCACCGGCGAGCCCCTCGACGTCGTCGAGCCGGACCACTGGGCCCGGCACGCCCGCGACACCGTACGGTTCCTCGACGGGACCCGCTGGCTCGCCGGGCAGGGCGTCACGGACTTCCTGGAGATCGGCCCGGACGCCTCACTCACCGCGGCCGTACGCGGGTCTCTGGACGCGCAGGCCGTGCCCGCTTCGCGGCGCGACCGGCCCGAGACCGAGACCCTGCTCACCGCCCTCGGTGCGCTGCACGTACGCGGGACGCGGGTCGACTTCACCGCGCTGACCGGGCGGCGGCGGCGCGTCGATCTGCCCACGTACGCGTTCCAGGGCGAGTCGTACTGGCCGGTCGCGGCCGGCGGGGACGGGCCGCGCTACCGGATCGCCTGGCGGCCGGTACCCATCGCCACGGAGCCGGCCGAGCGGCCCGCAGCTGGACTCGAGGTGAGGGTGGGGTCCGGTGGGAACGGAGGCAGCGGACCGAGCGCCGAGGGCGCGCTGGCGGGCTGGCTCGTCGTGGCCGCCGAGGACGACCCGGCCGCCGCGCTGCTGGCCGAGCGCGGCGCGCGGGTCACCCCCCGCCTCGAGCTCGACCCGCCACCCGCCGGAGTGGTCGCCCTCACCGGCGACGCGACCGAAGCGCTGGACCTGGCGCGGGCGTTCGGCGACCGGGAGATCCCGCTGTGGTTCGTCACCCGCCGGGCGGTCGCCGCGCGGGCCGCCGACGCGCCCGCGGACCCCGACGCCGCGATGGTCTGGGGCCTGGCCCGGGTGTTCGCGCTGGAACACCCCCGCTCCTGGGGCGGCCTGGCCGACCTTCCCGACATGCTGGACGCCGAGGTCGTCGGCCGGCTCGCCGCCGTGCTGACCGGAACCGGCGGCGAGGACCAGGTCGCGGTGCGAGCCACCGGCGTCCTGGCACGCCGGCTGCGCCGCGCCCGTACGACGGCCGGCGGTGAGTGGCGGCCACGCGGAACCGTGCTCGTCACCGGCGGTTCCGGCGGCGTCGGCCGTCACGTGGCCGGCTGGCTGGCCCGGTCCGGGGCCGAGCGCCTGGTCCTGCTCAGCCGTGGCGGGCGGGACGCCGACTGGCACCGTGACCTGGGAATTCCGGTGACCGCCGTGGCCTGCGACGTGGCCGACCGCGCCGCGCTCGCCGCCGTACTGGAACCCGTGGAAGATCTAACGGCGGTCTTCCACGCCGCGGGCACCAACGCGCTGACGCCGCTCACGGACACCACACCGGAGGAATTCGGCGAGGTCACCCGCGCGAAGGTGACCGGCGCCGCCAACCTGCACACGCTGCTCGCGGACCGGCCCCTGGACGCGTTCGTGCTGTTCTCCTCCGTCTCCGGCGTGTGGGGCAGCGGCGGGCAGGGCGCGTACGCGGCGGCCAACGCCTACCTCGACGCCCTCGCCGAGCGCCGGCGGGCCGAGGGCCTGCCCGCGACGTCGGTCGCCTGGGGGCCCTGGGCGGGCGGCGGCATGGTCGCCGAGGGCGACGCGGAGGACCGCCTGCGCCGACAGGGCCTGCCGGCGATGGACCCCGAACGCGCGCTCGGCGAACTGCAGGGCGCGCTCGACCGCGACGAGACCACGCTCGTGGTGTCGGAGGTGGACTGGCCGAGGTTCGCCGCGCTGTTCGCCTCGGCGCGGCCCCGGCCGCTGATCGGCGAGATCGCCGCCCCCGCCGAGCAACCCGCCCGTACGGACCTGCGCGAACGCCTGGCCGCGCTGCCCGGGAACGACCGCGAGCCCGCGCTCGTGGAGCTGGTCCGCGCCGCGATCGCGGGCGTCCTCGGGCACCGTACGCCCGACACCGTTCCGGCCGACCGCGCGATCAGCGAACTCGGCTTCGACTCCCTGACCGCTCTGGAGCTGCGCACGCGACTGGCCGCCGAGACCGGGCTGAGACTGCCGGCCACCCTGGCGTTCGAGCACCCTACGGCCGTCGCGCTCGCCCGCCACCTCGCCGGGGAGCTGCTCGGCACGGCGTCCGCGGACGCCGCCCCCGTGACCGCGGCCGACCACTCCGGAGACCCGATCGCGATCGTCGCGATGAGCTGCCGCTTCCCCGGCGGCGTCCGTACGCCCGAGGATCTCTGGAGGTTCGTCGAGGCGGGCGGTGACGCGATCGGGGAGTTCCCCGCCGACCGCGGCTGGGACGTGGCCGGTCTCTACGACCCCGACCCGGACCGGCCGGGCCACTCGTACGTACGCACCGGCGGCTTCCTGTACGACGCGGCCGACTTCGACGCGGACATCTTCGGGATCTCCCCGCGTGAGGCCCTCGCCATGGACCCGCAGCAGCGGCTGCTGCTGGAGACGGCCTGGGAGGCGTTCGAGCGCACCGGCATCGCGCCATCCGCCGCGCGGGCCGGGCGGACCGGCGTGTTCGTCGGCGCCGGGTACCAGAGCTACGCCGGCACCGGTCTGAGGCAGGCGCCGCAGGAGCTCGAAGGCCACCTGCTGACCGGGAACGCCGGCAGCGTCGTGTCCGGCCGCCTCGCCTACACCTTCGGCCTGGAGGGGCCGGCCGTCACGATCGACACCGCCTGCTCGTCCTCGCTGGTCGCCCTGCACCTCGCCGCCCAGGCGCTCCGGCAGGGCGAGTGCGACCTGGCGCTGGCCGGCGGCGCGACCGTCATGGCCACGCCGGACGCGTTCATCGGCTTCAGCCGGCAGCGCGGGCTCGCCCCGGACGGCCGGTGCAAGGCGTTCGCGGACGCCGCCGACGGCACCGGCTGGGCCGAGGGCGTCGGCCTGCTCCTGCTGGAGCGGCTGTCCGACGCGCGCCGGGGCGGCCACCCCGTGCTGGCCACCGTCGCCGGCACCGCGGTCAACCAGGACGGCGCCTCCAACGGCCTGACCGCGCCGAGCGGCTCCGCGCAGCGGCGGGTCATCCGGCAGGCGCTGGCGGCGGCCGGGCTCGGCCCGTCGGAGGTGGACGCGGTCGAGGCGCACGGCACCGGTACCGCCCTGGGCGACCCGATCGAGGCCGAGGCGCTGATCGCCACGTACGGACAGGACCGGGATCACGCCCTCCTGCTCGGCTCGGTCAAGTCCAATCTCGGGCACACCCAGGCCGCCTCCGGCGTCGCCGGGGTCATCAAGATGGTGGAGGCGATGCGGCACGGCACGGTGCCGCGCAGCCTGCACGTCGACCGGCCGTCCTCGCACGTGGACTGGGCCTCCGGCGGCGTCGAGGTCGTCACCGAGAACCGCCCGTGGCCGCGGGCCGGCCGGCCCCGCCGCGCGGGCGTCTCCTCGTTCGGAGTGAGCGGCACCAACGCCCACGTCATCCTCCAGGAGGGCGACCCCGGCCAGGTCTCCGAGCCCACGGAGCGGCCGGTGCCCTGGGTGCTGTCCGCCCGTACGCCGGAGGCGCTGCGCGACCAGGCGCGCCTGCTGTCCGAGGTGGACGCCGCGCCCGCCGACGTGGCGTTCTCGCTGGCCACCGGGCGGTCGGCGTTCGACCGGCGCGCGGTCGTCGTGGCCCGGGAGGGGTTCGGTGGGGCGCTGGCCGCGCTCGCGGCCGGCGAGCCCGCGCCCGGCGTCGTCACCGGCACCGCGCGGCCCGGCGGCAAGGTCGCGTTCGTCTTCCCCGGCCAGGGCTCGCAGTGGGCCGGGATGGCGCTGGACCTGCTCGGCGAGTCCCCGGAGTTCGCCGGGCGGATGCGCGAGTGCGCCGCCGCCCTCGCCCCGTACGCCGACTGGAAACTGCTCGACGTGCTGGCCGACCCGGACGCGCTGGAGCGCGTGGACGTGGTGCAGCCGGCACTGTTCGCCGTGATGGTGTCGCTGGCCGCGACCTGGCGCGCGTACGGCGTGGTGCCGGACGCCGTCGTCGGGCACAGCCAGGGCGAGATCGCCGCCGCGTGCGTGGCCGGCGGGCTGCCGCTCGCCGACGCCGCCCGGGTGGTCGCCCTGCGCAGCAGGGCGCTCGCCGCGCTCGCCGGCCGCGGCGGGATGGCCTCGGTGCCGCTGCCCGCCGGCGACCTCGACCTCGGCGACGGGCTGTCCGTGGCGGCGGTGAACGGGCCGCGCTCGACCGTCGTCTCCGGCGACCCGTCCGCGATCGAGGCCCTTCTCGCGCGTGAGGAGCGCGCGAAGCGGATCCCGGTGGACTACGCCTCGCACTCGGCGCACGTCGAGGAGATCCGCGACCGGCTGCTCGCCGACCTCAGTGGGCTGGACGCGCGGCCCCCGGAGATCGCGTTCCACTCGACCGTCGGCGAGGATCCGGCCGGGCTGGACGCGGAGTACTGGTACCGCAACCTGCGCGAGACGGTGGAGTTCGAACGCGTCACCCGTGACCTGCTCGACGCCGGATACCGGTACTTCGTCGAGGTCAGCCCGCACCCCGTGCTCACCGTCGCGGTCCAGGAGACCGCCGACGGGACGGACGCCGTCGTGCTCGGCTCCCTGCGCCGCGGCGAGGGCGGTCTGGAGCGGATGCTGACCTCACTCGGCGAGGCGTATGCGCACGGCGCGGCCGTGGACTGGCGGCCCGGCCTCGCCGGCGGCCGTCACGTACCCCTGCCCACCTATCCGTTCCAGCGGAGACGCTTCTGGCTGGAGCACCGGCCCGTCCCCGTCACGGACGGCCACCCGATGGGCTCGGTGATCACGCAGGCGGAGGGCGGCGGGGTGCTGCTGACCGGCCGCCTGTGCGTACGGGCGCAGCCGTGGCTCGCCGACCACGTCGTACTGGGCTCGGTCGTGCTGCCCGGCGCCGCGTACGTCGAGCTGGTCCTTCGGGTGGGCGAGGAGGCCGGCTGCCCGGGCGTCGAGGAGCTCACGCTGGAGACGCCACTGACCCTGCCGGAGGACGGCTCGGCCGAGATCCAGGTGTCGGCGGGCGCCCCGGGCGACGACGGCCGCCGGACCGTCCACGTGCACTCCCGTACGGACGGCGACGCCTCGTGGACCCGCCACGCCACCGGGCTCCTCGGGCCTTCCGGCGTCGCCCCGGCGCCGGTCCCGTGGCCCGCCGACGCGACGCCGGTCGACCTCGGCGACCTGTACCCCGCGCTCGCCGACACCGGGCTGGACTACGGGCCGGCGTTCCGCGGCCTGCGCGCGGTGCGGCGCGACGGCGACGACGTGCTCGCCGAGGTGACGCTTCCCGACGGCGTACGGGCCGACGGTTTCGGCGTGCACCCGGCGCTGCTGGACGCGGTGCTCCACGCCATCGCCGCGGGCGGGCTGGTCGAGGACGCCGGCCGGGCCCAGCTCCCGTTCTCCTGGCGCGGGGTCCGCCTGCACGCCACCGGGGCGGCGTCGCTCCGCGTCCGGCTGTCCGCGGTCGACGGCGGGGTGTCCCTGGAGGCCACCGACCCGTCCGGCGCGCCTGCGCTGTCGGTGGAGTCGCTGGCCCTGCGGCCGGTGTCCGCGGGAGGCCAGGCGCTCTGGCGGGTCGACTGGCGGACCCTGCCGCCGGGCCGGGCCTTCACCGACGCGTACGAGACCTACCGGGTGCCGTCCGGCGGCGACCCGCACGAGGCCGTGCGGGCGGCCGCCGGGGCCCTGCGCGACCGGATCGCGGCCGACGACCCGGCCCCGCTCGTGATCCTCACCCGCGACGCCGCCGGGCCGGACGTCTCCGACCTCGCCGGCGCGGCCGTCTGGGGACTGGTCCGCTCGGCGCAGGCCGAGCATCCCGGCCGGTTCGTGCTGGCCGACGCCGACGCCGAGGTCCCCGAACCGCTCCTGCGCGCCGTCCTCGGGTCCGGGGAACCACAGGTGGCCGTACGGGACGGCGTCGCCCGCGTGCCACGGCTGGTCCGCGCCGCCGGGCCGAAGGAGGAGACCCCCTTCGGCCCGTACGGGACGGTCCTCATCACCGGCGGCACCGGGACGCTCGGCCGCCTGGTCGCCCGGCACCTCGCCACCGGGCACGGCGTACGGTCGATCGTCCTGGCGAGCCGGAGCGGCGGCGAGCCCGGTGACCTCGCCGGCCTGGGCGTACGGGTCGTGGCGTGCGACGTCGCCGACCGCGACGCCCTCGCGGACCTGCTGGCCGGTATCCCCGACCTGACCGGCGTCGTGCACGCGGCCGGGGTGCTCGACGACGGCGTGCTCACCTCGCTGACGCCCGAGCGGATCTCCGCCGTTCTGCGGCCCAAGGCGGACGCGGCGTGGCATCTGCACGAGCTGACCCGCGACCGCGACCTGGCCGCGTTCGTGCTGTTCTCGGCCGCGGCGGGGCTGTTCGGCACCGCGGGCCAGGGCAATTACGCGGCGGCCAACACCTTCCTCGACGGCCTCGCCGCGTACCGGCGCGCCCGCGGTCTGCCCGGCACGTCGATCGCCTGGGGGCTGTGGCGCGACCGGAGCGGCATGACCGGCGACGTGGACGGCGAACGAATGGCGCGCTCGGGGGCGGTGGAGATGTCCGCCGAGGAGGGCCTCGCCTTCCTGGACGCCGCGCTCGCCTCCGCCGACCCGGTCCCGGTGGCGGTCCGCCTGGACCTGGCCGCGCTGCGCGCCGGAGGCACGGTGCCGGCGCTGCTGCGCGACCTTGTCCGGCCGGCCGCGCGCCGCGCGCGTACCGACCTGGCCGGTCTGTCCGGGGCCGAACGGGACCGCGCCGTGCTCAACCTGGTCCGGAGCCATGCCTCGGCGGTGCTCGGCCACGCGGCGCCCTCCGCCGTCGAGTCCGGGCGCGGCTTCCTGGAACAGGGCTTCGACTCGCTCACCGCGGTCGAGCTCCGCAACCGGCTGACCGACGAGACCGGCCTCCGGCTGCCCGCCACGATGATCTTCGACTACCCGAACCCCGGCGCACTCGCGGCCTACCTTGCCGAGCGGCTCGGTGGCGACGCCGAGCCGCCGGTCCTCGCCGACCTCGACCGGGTGGCGCGGGCGGTGGCGGAGACACCGCCGGATGACCGTACGCGGCCCGAGGTCGTGGCGCGGCTGCGGGAGATCCTCGCGGCGCTGGACCACGAGCCGGGCGGGCCGGACGCCGACGTGGAGTCGGCCGGCGACGAGGAACTGTTCGAACTTCTCGACGACGAACTCCAGACGCCATGACGGAAGAGCGGCACATGGACAATGAGCAGCGCCTGCGGGACTACCTCAAGCGGGCGACCGTCGACCTCCGCCAGGCACGCCGGCAGCTCAAGGAGGCCGAGGACCGGGCCGGCGAGCCGATCGCCATCGTCGGGATGGCCTGCCGGTACCCCGGCGGCGTGTCCTCGCCGGAGGACCTGTGGCGGCTCGTCGCCGACGGCACCGACGCGGTCGGGGACTTCCCCGCCGACCGCGGCTGGGACGCGCCCTACGACGCCGATCCCGACCGGCCCGGCCACACCTACACCACGCAGGGCGGGTTCCTCGACGGCGCCGACCGGTTCGACGCCGGGTTCTTCGGCATCTCCCCGCGCGAGGCGCTCGCGATGGACCCGCAGCAGCGGCTGCTGCTGGAGGTCTCCTGGGAGACGCTCGAACGCGCCCGGATCGACCCGCGGTCCCTGCGCGGCAGCCAGACCGGCGTGTTCGTGGGCGCCATGGTCCAGGAGTACGCCTCGCGGTTCGCGCGCCCGCCCGCCGGGTTCGAGGGCTACCTCGGCAACGGCAGCGCGGGCAGCGTGGCCTCCGGCCGGATCGCCTACACGCTGGGCCTGGAGGGGCCGACCGTCACCGTCGACACGGCGTGCTCGTCCTCGCTGGTCACGCTGCACATGGCCGCGCAGGCGCTGCGGCAGGGGGAGTGCGGCCTCGCGCTCGCGGGCGGGGTGACGGTGATGTCGACGCCCGCGCTGTTCCTGGAGTTCAGCCGCCAGCGCGGGCTCGCGCCGGACGGCCGGTGCAAGCCGTTCTCGGCCCACGCGGACGGTACGGGCTGGGCCGAGGGCATCGGCCTGCTGCTCCTGGAACGGTTGTCCGACGCTCGCCGCAACGGTCATGAGGTGCTGGCCGTGGTGCGCGGCACGGCGGTCAACTCCGACGGCGCGAGCAGCGGCCTGACCGCGCCGAACGGCCCGTCGCAGCAGCGGGTGATCCAGCGGGCCCTCGCCGACGCCCGGCTGAGGACCTCGGACGTGGACGTGGTCGAGGCGCACGGCACCGGAACGACGCTGGGCGACCCGATCGAGGCGCAGGCGCTGCTCGCGACGTACGGGCGGGGCCGGGAGCGGCCGCTGCTCCTCGGCTCGCTGAAGTCGAACATCGGCCACGCCCAGGCCGCGGCCGGCGTCGGCGGCGTGATCAAGATGGTCATGGCGATGCGGCACGGCGTCGTCCCGGCGACGCTGCACGCGGAGGAGCCGTCTCGCCAGGTCGACTGGACGGCCGGCGCGGTGATACCGGCCACCGAACGAACCCCCTGGCCAGAGACCGGCAGACCCCGCCGCGCGGGTGTGTCGTCCTTCGGCGCCAGCGGCACCAACGCCCACGTGATCGTCGAACAGCCCCCCACCGCCGCGCCAGCGACCACCTTTACCCAGGCCCCCACCTCGCCCTCCGCACCGCCCCCCGCCCCGGCCACCGCGTCGGGCCCCGTGCCGTGGGTGGTGGCCGGGCACAGTGACGCCGCGCTGCGCGCGCAGGCGGCCGGGCTGGTGTCTCTCCTGGACGGGCCGGCCGCCGACGTCGGCCTCTCGCTCGCCACCACGCGAGCCGCGCTCGACCACCGCGCCGTCGTGATCGGGCCGACGCGCGAGCGGCTCGGCGCGCTCGCGACCGGCCGGCCCGATCCGCGCGTCGTCACCGGCGTCGCGGCCGGCGACGCCCGCGAGGTCGTGTTCGTCTTCCCCGGCCAGGGCTCCCAGTGGGCCGGAATGGCGGTCGGCCTGCTCGACGCCGCGCCCGTGTTCGCGGCGCGGATGGACGAGTGCGCCGCCGCCCTCGCGCCCTTCGTCGACTGGGACCTGCGCGACGTACTGCGCGACGAGACGGTCCTCAAGCGCGTCGACGTCGTCCAGCCCGCGCTCTGGGCCGTCATGGTCTCGCTCGCCGAACTCTGGAAGTCCTACGGCGTCGAGCCCGCGGCCGTCGTCGGCCACAGCCAGGGCGAGATCGCCGCCGCCTGCGTGGCCGGCATCCTCACCCTGGAGGACGGCGCCCGTGTCGTCGCGCTGCGCGCCGCCGCCCTCGGCGCGCTGGCCGGCCGCGGCGGCATGGTCTCGGTACCCCTGCCGGCCGACGAGATCGACGGCGCCGGCCTGTCGATCGCGGCGATCAACGGCCCGCGCTCCACCGTCGTCTCCGGCGACCCGGCCGCCCTCGACGCCCTCCTCGCCCGCGAGGAACGCGCCCGCCGCATCCCGGTCGACTACGCCTCCCACTCCGAAGGCGTCGAGGAGATCCGCGACCGCCTCCGTACCGACCTCGCCCCCGTACGGCCGCGGCCCGGGACCGTCCCGTTCCTGTCCACGGTCACCGGCGAGCGGGAGACCGGCCTGGACGCCGAATACTGGTACCGCAACCTCCGCGAGACGGTCCGCTTCGCCGAGGCGACCGGAAGGCTCCTCGAACACGGCGCGTTCATCGAGGTCAGCCCCCATCCCGTGCTGACCATGGGCGTGCAGGAGACGATCGACGCGGCCGGCGCCGACGCGATCGCGCTGGGCACGCTGCGCCGCGACGAGGGCGGCCACGAGCGCTTCCTCACCTCACTCGCCGAGGCGTACACGCGGGGCGTCGCGGTGGACTGGCGGCCTGCGTTCCCCGGAGCGAAGGTCGTCGACCTGCCGACGTACCCCTTCCAGCGCGAGCGGTTCTGGCTGGAGGACACCGCTGCGCACCCGGTGCTCGGGGACACGGTCGAGCTCGCCGAGGCCGGCGGCGTCCTGCTCACCGGCGCCCTCTCCCCCGCCGCGCAGCCCTGGCTCGCCGACCACGCCGTGCTCGGCACCGTGCTGCTCCCGGGCACCGCGCTGGTCGAGATGGCCGTACGGGCGGGCGAGCGCCTCGGCTGCGGACGGCTGGACGAGCTCACCCTCGAAGCGCCACTCGTCGTCAACGGCGACGGCACCGTGGGCCTCCAGCTCTGGGTCGGCGATCCGTCACCGGACGGGTCAAGGCCCGTACGGATCCACTCCCGCACCGGGGACGCGACGTGGACCCGGCACGCGAGCGGCATCCTGTCCGCCGACACGGGTGAGACGCCCGGTGCGCCGGACGCCTGGCCGCCGGACGCCGCCCCGGTCGACGTGGCCGCCCTGTACGAGAGGCTGGCCGGCAGCGGGCTCGACTACGGCTCGGCGTTCCGCGGGTTGCGGGCCGCCTGGCGCCGCGACGGCGAGGTGTTCGCCGAGGTGGCCCTGCCCGCCGAGGCCGGCGACGCGCACTCCGGCACGCACCCGGCCCTGCTGGACGCCGCCCTGCACGCCATCGGCGCGGGCGACTTCTTCGCGGGTGCCGACGGGCCTCTCCTGCCGTTCGCCTGGGCCGGCGTCACCGTACGGGGTACGGGCGCGACCGCCGCACGCGTGCGGATCGTACAGGCGGGGCCGGACGCGGTCTCGGTCACGATGACCGGCGAGGACGGCCGGACGGTCGCCGACGTACGGTCCCTGACCCTGCGGCCGCTCGCCCCGGACACGCTCCCCGCGCCCCGTACGGACGACCTCTTCCGCGTCGAGTGGACCCCGGTCGCCACGCCGGAAAGAGCCCCCGCCGTCGTGCCGTTCACCGAGGCGCTCGACGAAGCCCCAGGCGGTCCGGTCGTGCTGACCGTCGAACCCGGCGACGCCATCGAACGGATCCTCAAAGCCCTCCAGACCTGGCTGGCCGGCGAGCGCTTCGCCGACGCCACACTCGCGGTCCTCACCGGCGGCGCGATCGGCGTCCGGCCCGGCGAGGACGTCACGGACCTGGCCGCCGCGCCGGTCTGGGGCCTGGTCCGCTCCGCGCAGACCGAGAACCCCGGCCGGTTCGTCCTGGTCGACACCGACGAGGCGTCACGCGCGCTGCTGCCCGCCGCCCTCGCGACCGGCGAACCCCAGCTCGCGCTGCGCGACGGTACCGCCTACGTCCCCCGGCTCGCCCGCGCGACCGACCGGCTCGCCGCCGTCCCCGGCACGCGCCTCGACACCATCGCGCCCGGCACCCTCGACGGCCTGGCGTTCGTCCCGGCTCCGGAGGAGGACCTGGCCGAGGGACGGGTACGGATCGCGGTACGCGCCGCAGGCCTGAACTTCCGCGACGTCCTCATCGCCCTCGGCGTCTACCCGGACGAGGCGACGATGGCCGCCGAGGCCGCGGGCGTCGTGATCGAGACCGGCCCCGGAGTGTCCGACCTCGCCCCCGGCGACCGGGTGTTCGGCCTGATCCCGGGCTCCTTCGCCCGTACGGCCGTGGCCGACCGGCGGATGGTCGCCCGCGTCCCGGAGGGCTGGTCCTTCGAGACGGCCGCGTCCGTGCCGGTGGTGTTCCTGACCGCCTACTACGCGCTGAAGGACCTCGCGAACCTGTCCGAGGGGGAGAAGGTCCTCATCCACGCCGCGGCCGGCGGCGTCGGGATGGCCGCGGTCCAGCTCGCCCGCCACCTCGGCGCCGAGGTGTACGGCACCGCGAGCCCGGGCAAGCACGCCGCCACCGGTCTCGACGAGGACCACCTGAGCTCCTCACGCGACCAGGACTTCGCCGAGAGGTTCCTGGCGGCGACCGGCGGACGAGGCGTCGACGTCGTGCTCAACAGCCTGGCCGGGGAGTTCGTGGACGCGTCGCTGCGCCTGCTCCGGGGCGGCGGGCGGTTCGTCGAGATGGGCAAGACCGACGTCCGTGACGCCGCGTCCGTGGAGCCCGTCTCGTACCGGGCGTTCGACCTGTTCGAGGCCGGCCCGGACCGCATCGCGCAGATCCTCGCCGAGCTGCTGGAGCTGTTCGGGCGCGGTGTGCTGCGCCCGCTGCCGGTGTGGACGTGGGACATCGGCCGGGCGCGCGAGGCGTTCGGCGTCCTGCAGCGCGCCGAGCACACCGGCAAGCTCGTCCTGCGGCTCCCGCGCGCGTTCGACCCCGGCGGCACGATCCTGATCACCGGCGGCACCGGCACCCTCGGCACCCTGCTGGCCCGCCACCTCGTCACCCGGCACGGCGTCCGGCACCTGCTGCTCACGACCCTGACCGGCGCCGACGGGGACGCGATCGAGGCCGAGCTCGGCGCCACGGTAAGGGTCGTGACCTGCGACGTCACCGACCGCGACGCCCTGGCCGCGCTGGTCGCCTCGGTCGACGAGGCGCATCCGCTGACCGCCGTCGTCCACGCCGCGGGCACCCTGGACGACGGCGTCATCGAGTCGCTGACCCCCGAGCAGGTGGACCGGGCGATGGCGCCCAAGGCCGGCGCGGCCCTCCACCTGCACGAGCTGACCCGCGACCGCGACCTGGCGGCGTTCGTGATGTTCTCCTCGGCCGCCGCGACCATGGGCAGCGCCGGGCAGGGCAACTACGCGGCGGCCAACGCGCTGCTCGACGCGCTCGCCCAGCACCGCCGCGCCCACGGCCTGCCCGCGGCGGCGCTGGCCTGGGGCCTGTGGGAGCCGCCGAGCGGGATGACCGAGCGGCTCGACGAGATCGACCGGCGGCGGATGCGGCGCGTCGGCGCGGTCGGGCTGTCCAGCGCGGAGGGCCTCGCGCTCTTCGACGCCGCGACCGCGATCGACGAGCCCGTCCTGGTGCCCGCGAGGGTGAACCTCGCCGCGATGCGGGCCGAGATCGGCACCGCGGGCGTCCCGCCGCTGTTGCGTGGCCTGGTCACGGCCCCGGCCCCGGCCGCGACCGCCGGTCCCCTTCCCGGCCGGGACCGCGACCGCTTCCTCCTCGACCTGGTCCGTACGCACGCCGCCGCGACCCTCGGCCACCCGTCGCCGGAGGCGGTCCCGGCCAAGCGGCCCTTCAAGGACATCGGCTTCGACTCCCTCACCGCCGTCGAGCTGCGCAACCGCCTCGCCGCCGCGCTCGGCGTACGGTTGCCGGCGACGCTGGTGTTCGACCACCCGACGCCGGCGGCCCTCGCCGCGTACCTGCTGGCCGAGCCGGGCGGCGAGTCCGCCCCGGCCGCTCCGGCCCCGGTGCCCGCCGCCGACGCGGACGAGCCGATCGCGATCGTGGCGATGAGCTGCCGCTTCCCCGGCGGCATCGACTCGCCGGAGGACCTGTGGCGTCTCGTCGCCGACGGCGGCGACGCGATCGGCGACTTCCCCACCGACCGCGGCTGGGACGTCGACGGCATCTACGACCCGGACCCGAGCCGGGCCGGCCGCAGCTACGTCCGTACGGGCGGCTTCCTGCGCGACGTGGCGCAGTTCGACGCCGCGTTCTTCGGCATCGCGCCCCGCGAGGCACTGGCCAGCGACCCGCAGCAGCGGCTGCTGCTGGAGGCGTCCTGGGAGCTGTTCGAGCGCGCCGGGATCGACCCGGCGACGCTGCGCGGCAGCGCGACCGGCGTCTACGTCGGCACCGCCTACAACGACTACGGCACCGGGATGTTCAACTCCGGCCAGGACGTCGAGGGCTACGTCGTGACCGGGAACAGCGGCAGCGTCGTGTCCGGGCGGATCGCCTACACCTTCGGGTTCGAGGGGCCGGCGCTCACCGTCGACACGGCGTGCTCGTCCTCACTGGTCGCCCTGCACCTGTCCGCGCAGGCCCTGCGGCAGGGGGAGTGCGCGCTCGCGCTGGCCGGCGGCGTCACGGTGATGGCCACCCCGAACGCCTTCGTGGAGTTCAGCCGCCAGGGAGGGATGGCGCCGGACGGCCGGTGCAAGGCGTTCTCCGCGCGGGCGGACGGGTTCGGCGCCGCCGAGGGGCTCGGCCTCGTGCTCCTCGAACGCCTCTCCGACGCGCGTCGCAACGGCCATCCCGTGCTCGCCCTCCTCCGCGGCTCGGCGATGAACTCCGACGGCGCCTCCAACGGCCTGACCGCCCCGAACGGCCCGTCGCAGCGGCGCGTGATCGGCCAGGCCCTGGCCGGCGCGGGCCTGACCCCAGGCGACATCGACGCGGTCGAGGCGCACGGCACCGGCACCACGCTCGGCGACCCGATCGAGGCGACCGCGCTGCTGGAGGTCTTCGGCGCCGGCCGTACGGAGGACCGGCCGCTGTGGCTGGGCTCGATCAAGTCGAACATCGGCCACACCCAGTTCGCCGCCGGCGCGGCCGGGGTGATCAAGATGGTGATGGCCTTCCGGCACGGCCTGCTGCCCAAGACACTGCACGCCGAGACGCCCTCGCCGCACGTCGACTGGTCCGCCGCGCCCGTACGGCTCCTGACCGAGCCGGTGCCGTGGGAGGCGAACGGGCGTCCGCGCCGGGCCGGGGTGTCCTCCTTCGGCATCAGCGGCACGAACGCGCACGTCATCCTGGAAGCGCCGCCCGCCGAGCCCGGTGCCTCGATTGAGGCCGGCGCCGGCGGTCCCCTGCCGTGGGTGCTGTCCGCCGCGACCCCGGCGGCGCTGCGCGACCAGGCCGCCCGCCTGCTCGCGCACCTGGACGAGCACCCCGACCTGCGTCCCGCCGACGTCGGCCACACGCTGGCGACGGCACGGGCTTCGCTGGAGCACCGCGCGGCGGTCGTGGCCGCCGACGCCGAGGGCCTCCGCGCCGGGCTCGGCACGCTCGCGGCGGACGACGCCGCGGACTCCGTCGTCACCGGCGTCGCCGTGGACGCCGACCGGGTGGTGTTCGTCTTCCCCGGCCAGGGCGCGCAGTGGAAGGGCATGGCGGTCGAGCTGCTCGACTCCGCGCCCGTGTTCGCCGGGCGGATGCGCGAGTGCGACGAGGTCCTGCGGTCGATGGCGGACTGGTCGCTGCTCTCCGTTCTGCGCGGCGAACCCGGCGCGCCCGATATGGACCTCATCGAGATCGTCCAGCCGGTCCTGTTCGCGGTGATGGTGTCGCTGGCCGAGCTGTGGCGCTCCTATGGCGTACGGCCCGCGGCCGTGGTCGGCAGCTCGCAGGGCGAGGTCGCGGCGGCGTGCGTCGCGGGCGCGCTGTCCCTCGGCGACGCGATGCGGATCATCGTCGTAAGGAGCCTGCTGTTCGCCGAGACGCTCGTCGGCAACGGCGCGGTGGCCTCGGTGGTGCTCCCGGCCGCCGAGGTGGAGGCCCGCCTGGCCCCGTACGAGGACAGGCTCGGGCTGGCCGGGCGCAACGGGCCAAGGCTGGTCTCGGTCGCCGGAGAGCAGGCCGCGCTGGAGGAGTTCACCGCCGCCTGCGCGGCCGACGGCGTACGGGCCCGGATCGTGCCCTCGACCGTCGCGTCGCACTGCGCCCAGGTCGACCCGCTGCGCGAGCGGCTGCTCTCCTCGCTCGGCGAGGTACGGGCCCGGTCCACGGACGTGCCGTTCTACTCGACGGTGACCGGCACGCTGATCGACACGGCCGAGCTCGGCACGGACTACTGGTTCTGGAACGCACGCGAGCCGGTCGACTTCGAGGGCGCGGTGCGCGCGCTGCTCGCCGACGGCTACCAGGCGTTCGTCGAGCCGAGCGCCCATCCCATCCTGGCCATGGCCGTGGCGCAGGTCGCCGACGACGCCGGGGCGCGGGTCTGCGCCGTGGGCTCGCTGCGCCGGGGCGAGGGCGGGCTGGACCGGTTCCTGGTCTCTCTCGCCGAGGCGCACGTGCAGGGCGTGGCCCTCGACTGGGCGGCGGTCTTCGCCGGCCACAGCCCTCGTCGCGTCGCGCTGCCGACCTACGCCTTCCAGCGGCGCCGCTACTGGCTGTCGAGCGCGCGCCTCACGACCGCGCCCGCGCCCGCGTTTGTGGAGGAGCCGGCGGAGGACCTCACCGGGCTGCCCGATGCCGAAGGCACGCGCGCCCTGGTCCGCCGGCACGCGGCGGCCGTCCTCGGCTACGAGTCCGAGGACGAGGTGCCGGACGAGCGGGCGTTCAAGGAGCTCGGCCTGGACTCGATGACCGCCGTACGGCTCCGCGACCGGCTGGCCGCCGCGACCGGCCGGCGGCTGCCCGCGACCGCCGTCTTCGACCACCCGACCGTCGAGGCGCTCGCCCGGCACCTGCTCGGCGAGGACGCCCCCGCCGCGGCCGTCCCGGAGGCGCTTGCGACCGACGAGCCCATTGCGATCGTGTCGATGACCTGCCGCTTCCCCGGTGGCGTGTCCTCGCCGGAGGACCTGTGGCGGCTCGTCGCCGAGGGCCGCAGCGCGGTCACGCCGTTCCCCGAGGACCGCGGCTGGGACCTGGAGGCGATCTACGACCCCGAGCCGGGCCGTCCGGGCAAGTCCTACGTGCGGGAGAGCGGGTTCCTCGACGGGGTCGACCTGTTCGACGCCGACTTCTTCGGCATCAGCCCGCGCGAGGCGCAGGGCATGGACCCGCAGCAGCGGCTGCTGCTGCACTCGGCGTGGGAACTGCTCGAACGGGCCGGCCTGGACCCGGCGTCGCTGCGCGGCAGCCGTACGGGCGTGTTCGCGGCGACCAGCGGCCAGGACTACACCGCGCTGATGGCCGGGATGGACGGCGCCGACGACTTCCTGATCACCGGCGGCTCGGCGAGCGTGCTGTCCGGGCGCATCGCGTACGCCTTCGGCCTGGAGGGGCCCGCGGTCACGGTCGACACGGCCTGCTCGTCCTCGCTGGTCGCGCTGCACCTGGCCTGCCAGTCGCTGCGCCACGGCGAGTGCTCCCTGGCGCTCGCGGGCGGTGCGGCGATCCTCGCGACCCCGGCCGCGTTCGTCGCCTTCAGCCGCCAGCGCGGCCTGGCGCCCGACGGGCGATGCAAGCCGTTCGCAGCCGCCGCGGACGGCACGGCGTGGTCGGAGGGGGTCGGCCTGCTGCTGCTCGAACGCCTCTCCGACGCCGAGCGCAACGGCCATCAGGTGCACGCCGTGATCCGCGGCTCGGCGATCAACTCCGACGGCGCCTCCAACGGGCTGTCCGCTCCCAGCGGCCCCGCGCAGCAGCGGGTGATCCGCGCCGCGCTGGCGAGCGCCGGGCTCTCCGCTCGCGAGGTGGACGTCGTCGAGGCGCACGGCACCGGGACCCGGCTGGGCGACCCGATCGAGGCGCACGCGCTGCTGGCCACGTACGGGCAGGACCGCGAGGGGCCGCTCTGGCTGGGGTCGCTGAAGTCCAACATCGGGCACACGCAGGGCGTCTCGGGGCTGGCCGGCGTGGTCAAGATGGTGATGGCGATGCGGAACGGGGTGCTGCCGCGCACCCTCAACGTGGACGCGCCGTCGCCGGACGTCGACTGGTCCGCCGGCGACGTCCGGCTCCTCACCTCGGAGGTGCCCTGGGAGGCGAACGGCCACCCGCGCCGCGCGGGCGTCTCCTCGTTCGGCGTCAGCGGTACGAACGCGCACGTCATCGTCGAGCAACCGCCGGTTCTCCCCCCGCCCTCGCCGGCCTCGCCGGGCGAGGGGCCGGTGCCGTGGACGCTGTCGGCCAAGACCGAGGAGGCGCTGCGCGCCCAGGCCGCCCGGCTGCGTTCGCACGTGTCCTCGGAGCGTCCGGCGGACGTGGGGTTCTCACTGGCGACCACGCGGTCCTCGTTGGCGCATCGCGCGGTGCTGGTCGGGTCCGCTCAGGAGTCGTTCCGGCGCGGGCTGGACGCGCTCGCGCTCGGCGGGTCCCACCCCGGCCTGGTCCGTGGAGTGGCGCGGCGGCCGGGCGGGCTGGCGCTCCTGTTCGCCGGGCAGGGGGCGCAGCGGGCGGGCATGGGACACGAGCTGTACGACACCTACTCGGTGTTCGCGACGGCGTTCGACGAGGCGTGCGCGGCCGTCGACGCCCACCTCGACGAACCGGTACGCGACGTCGTCTTCGCCGCCGGCGAGTCACTGTCCCGGACGGTGTTCGCCCAGGCGAGCCTGTTCGCGTACGAGGTCGCGTCGTACCGGCTGCTGCGGTCGTTCGGGCTGCGCCCCGGCCACCTGCTGGGCCACTCGATCGGCGAACTCGCCGCCGCGCACGTGTCCGGCGTGCTGTCGCTGGAGGACGCGGGCACGCTGGTCGCGGCGCGCGGCCGGCTGATGCAGGCGCTGCCGCCCGGCGGGGCGATGGTGGCCCTGGCGGTGTCGGAGGAGGAGACGGTCGCGTCGCTGGTCCCGGGCGTGGCGCTCGCCGCCGTCAACGGCCCGGCGGCCACGGTGATCTCCGGTCCGGAGGACGCGGTGCTGAGCCTCGCCTCGGAATGGAGCGCGCGGGGGCGGCGCACGAAACGGCTGCCGGTCGGCCACGCCTTCCACTCACCCGCGATGGACCCGATGCTGGCGGCTTTCGGCGAGGTCGCCGAGGGTCTGACGTTCGCCGCACCGCGCATCCCGATCGTGTCGAACGTCACCGGTGACCTGGCCACCGAGGAACAGCTCCGCTCGCCCGCGTACTGGGTGGACCACGTCCGCCGGTCGGTGCGCTTTCTCTCCGGCGTACGGTGCCTGGCCGACCAGGGCGTACGGAACTTCCTGGACGTCGGCCCGGACGGGGCGCTGGCCGCGGCGACGCGGGAGTGCCTGGACGGCGCCCTGCCCGCGGACACCTCGACCGTGTTCGCGCCGGTGTCCCGCCGCGACCGGCCGGAGAACGAGACGCTGCTCACGGCACTGGGCCGCCTGCACGCGCGGGGCGTCGAGGTCGACTGGACCCCGGTCTTCTCCCGCCACCGGCCACGCCGGGTCGACCTGCCGACCTACGCCTTCCAGCCGAAGAGCTACTGGCTCCGTACGCCGGCCGCCGCATCGGCTTCCGCATCGGCCACCGCGTCTGCCTCCGTACCGGCCACCAGGCCGCCCGCCGTGCCGGCCAACGTCCCAGCTCCGGCCTCCACCTCCGCTTCGACCCCACCCCCCGCCACCACCCGGGGCAGCGCTTCCGGCCTGGGCGGCGCCGCCACCCCGGGCCGACCTTCCGCCCCCGCGCCTACCTCGGCTCCCGCTCCCACCTGTGCTCCCCCCGCCCTCCCCACCTCCGCCGAGGCGGGGCCGCCGGACGCCGCGCGCCGGGACCTGGCCGGCCTCTCCCCGAAGGAGCGTCGGGCCGAGCTGCTGGGCCTGGTCTCCACCCACGTGGCCGCCGTACTCGGGCACGAGACCGCCGGCGGCCTGGACGCCGACCGGGCGTTCACGGAGCTGGGCTTCGACTCCCTCACCGCCTCCGAGCTGGCCGAACGGCTCGGCACCGCCGTCGGGCGGCGGCTGCCGACGGTCGCCGTGTTCGACCACCGCACCTCGGCGGAGCTGGCCGCCCACCTCGACACGCTCGTGCTGACCGAGGCCGTCACCCAGCAGGGGGAGCCCGCGATCGGCGGCGGGTTCAGCGCGATGTTCGGGCGGGCCATCGAGCTGGGCAAGTCCAACGAGTTCATGGACTTCCTGGACGTGGCGTCCCGCTTCCGCCGCGACTTCACCGCCGAGACCGACCTCCCGCCCGAGGAGCCGGTACGCGTCACGAACGGCGACCGGGCGCCCGCGATCGTGTGCGTCCCGGGCTTCATCGGGATGCCGGGCCCGCAGCAGTTCACGAGGTTCGCCGCGAGTTTCCGCGACGAGCACGAGGTGTCGGTGCTCAGGCATCCCGGTTTCGTCGCGGGGGAGCCGCTGCCCGCCGACATAGACGCCGCCGTACGGCTGCACGCGCGGACCCTGCTGTCCCGGTACGGCGAGACGCCGTTCGTACTGGTCGGGCTCTCCTCGGGCGGCCTGGTGGCGCAGACGCTGGCGGCGCATCTGGAGGGCCTCGGCGTCACCCCGGCCGGGGTGGTGCTGCTCGACACGTTCGGCCCGCACCTGGACCACATCGTCGAGGACCTGATCCCGGAGTTCGCGTCCCGCCTGTACGACGCCCACGTGGAGATGGGCTACGGGGCCGAGGACGACTGGCTGACCGCGATGGGGCGCTATGTGGCGTTCCCGTGGAAGGTCCACGACCTCGCGGCGCCGATCCTCATGCTCCGGGCGACCGAGCCGCTGGTCGAGTGGACCCGCGACGACGACTGGCGTACGAGCTGGCACGACGCCGAGACCACGGTGGACGTACCCGGCGACCACTTCAGCATGATGGGCGAGCACGCGGACACCACCGCGCGAGCGGTACGTGACTGGCTCCGCCGCCTCTTCTAATGATCGAAAGGAAGATCGAAATGGAACCAGTGACGATGCCGACCGAACGGACCACCCCGTTCGACCCGCCCGAGGAACTCCGCCGGCTTCGCGAGCAGAACCCGGTGACACCCCTCCGCTATCCGGACGGCCACATCGGCTGGCTGGTCACGGGGCACGCCGCGGCCCGTACGGTGCTGTCCGACCCGGCGTTCAGCGCCCGCCTCGAACTCAAACGCCTGCCCGTGGGGCCGCCCGCCGACCCGGACCAGGTGCAGCCGGCTCCTCCGGGCTACTTCCTGGCGATGGACCCCCCGGACCACACGCGCTACCGCCGCCTCCTGGGCGGCCGTTTCACCCCACGCCGCATGCGGGCCCTCGAGTCGGGCATCGAGGCGATCATCACGGACCAGCTGGACGAGATGGAAAAACTCGGCGCCCCCGCCGACCTGGTGGAACGCTTCGCCCTCCCGGTGCCGTCACGGGTGATGTGCGAGCTGCTGGGCGTCCCGTACGAGGACCGCGCCCATTTCCAGAGCATCTCCGGGGCCTTGATGGGCTTCGACGTGGCGAAGATGCAGGAGGCGTACGTCGGGATCAACGAGTACCTGTACGGCCTGGTCCAGCGCAAACGCGCCGAGACCACCGACGACCTCCTCGGCGAGCTGGTCGCGCAGACCGACCTGGACGACGTGGAACTCACGAGCATCGGCTTCCTGCTGCTGATCGCCGGTTTCGAGACCAGCGCGAACATGCTCGGCATCGGCACGTTCGCCCTGCTGACCGCCCCGGACCAGCTCGCCGCGGTGCGCGCCGACCCGGACCTGATGCCGGACGCGGTGGAGGAACTGCTGCGCTACCTGGCGATCCCGCAGTACGGCCTGACCCGTACGGCCGTGAAGGACGTGGAGGTGGAAGGCCAGACGATCAGGGAAGGCGAGGTGGTGACGGTGTCGATCCCGGCCGCCAACCGCGACCCGAAACGCTATCCGGACCCGGACCGCCTGGACGTGACCCGTTCGGCCACGGGCCACGTGACGTTCGGCCACGGCATCCACCAGTGCATCGGCCAGGCGCTGGCAATGCTGGAAATGCGCCTCGGCTTCACCGCCCTGTTCGACCGCTTCCCGAACCTGCGGCTGGCCGTCCCGGCCGAGGAGGTCGAGATGCGAGCGGCCAGCCAGATCTACGGGGTGCACAGCCTGCCCGTCGAGTGGTGAGCCTCGGGTCGGCCGTGATTGTCAGTGGTGATCAGTAGTCTGTGCCTGCGTTGGAGACCGGTCTGAGCACCTCATGAGGTCCGCGGCTCAAGGAGGGTGGGTACGGAACCATTCCCGGATACGTCCCGGAATCGGCAGAATCCCACAACCCCACCCTCCTGCCGCAGCACGCCCGGGAAGACCCTGACGGCCCATCTTCACAGTCTCTAGCAGAAGACGATCGCCGCTCCGGTCTTGATCGAGTGCTTCGCCGCGTTGATGAGCTGCAGGCAGATGTAGGACTCGGTGGCGTAGCGCTGCCAGCCCTCGCCGTTCGGCGTTTCCGCGTCTGTGGCCGCGGAGACCTCGTCCGACCCGGGATCGAGGTCTTCAGGCAGACCGAGGGCGGCGGCGATGGCGCGGGCCTCCGCCAGCAGGCGTACCGACGACCCGAGGTAGGCCCCCGTCAGGCGTTCGTCGATGATGACCTCCTCGAAGTCGACCGGCACGTAGTAGCCCTCGCAGTCGGAGTGGTGGACCAGGTGGTCGAATCCGCCCGCCGTGTCACCTGGCACTTCCAGGTAGGCGTCCTCGAGCAACGGGTCTTTCGTCGCGCTCTGCCCGTTCAACGGCTCGGGCAGGCTCCCGGTCTCCACCAGGTGAACGGCGAGGCGCCGTACGGTGTGCAACGAGGAATAGCCCCAGAAGTCCAACCATTCGGCCTTCTGCCCGTCGGGCTCAGGCTCGGTCCACGGCCCGGCTCCGGCTTCTTCGAGCAGCTCCCGAATCACCACGAGGTCCTCGCGGACCACATCGGAGTCTTCATCCTCAGCGTCGGCCAGAATGCCGACGACCACGTCCAGTCCCATGACCCGGCATGCTGCCAGCGCGGTACGACAAGTCCGCCTACAGCTTCAACGCCGACGCGAACTCGGGAAAAGTCGGCGCCACGGTCCGCCAAGCGCACCGCGTCGGATCCGTCCAGAAGTCGCTGCCGACCACCCGAGGCTCCTCACCGCGATAGTCCAAGGCGATCGCCACATCATCCCCGGGCACCCGATTGACCGCGATGAGGACAGCGCGTTCGGCGTCGAGCCATGGGAGTTCGACCGGGCCGGCGGAGCCGCGAGCCGTACGGAACAGCCGGGACAGCGCCCTGTCGTCGGCGAACAGATCCAAGGACCGCGACTCCCGGCGCATCTGCCGAACATCGGGCAAGAAGTCGAGCGGCTCGGGGAACCACGGCGACACCTCGTGCAGCCTCTCGTCTCCAGGATGCATCCAACGACCCTCGGCCAGCAGCTCAAGGAGAAGGATCGGCAAGGGGAGTCCACGGACGTGGGACTCGGATTCAAGGTCCACATACGGAGACTGACAGAAGCGGCGAGACGGCCCGATGGAACGCTCGTCACAGACGGGTGAAGGCGCGGCGGTACGCGCTCCGCGCTCAGAGAGGGCGGCGCGGTCCTCGCCGAGATGACCTAACGCCCGGTGGGCTTGGCGCGTACGTGCAGGCGTTCGCCCTGGGGGCCGAACAGGCTCAGGAACTCCACCGGTTCGGCGTCCGCGTTCACCATCGCGTGCGGGATGTGCGTGTCGAACTCGGCGGCCTCCCCCGCGGTCAGGACCAGGTCGTGCTCTCCCAGAAGCAACCGCAGCCGGCCGGACAGGACGTACAGCCACTCGTATCCCTCGTGAGCGCGCTGGTCCGGCTTGGCGAGCGGGGCGTTGCCGCCGGGCAGGATCTGCTTGTACGCGCGCAGCGCGCCGAGCTGGTTCGTCAGCGGGATGTACGTCACGCCGCAGCGCGTGAACGGGCGCGCGTGGATGCGGGGATCGCCGGTCGCGGGCGCGCCGACGAGCTCGTCGAGCTGTACGCCGTGCGCCTTGGCCAGCGGAAGCAGGAGTTCGAGCGTCGGCTTGCGCTGACCGGCCTCCAGCCGGGACAGCGTGCTCAGCGAGATGCCGGTCATCTCGCTGAGCCGGGCGAGCGTCGTGCCGTGCTCCCGGCGCAGCGCCTTCAGCCTCGGCCCGACTCCGGTCAGCACGCTCGCGATGTCCTCGCTCATTCTTGTATTTGCCACTATGGCAAGAAGGTTTGTCAAATCTACGACCTCTGCCGCACCATCGCCGCATGACAGCGAAGACGCACTACGAAGTCGTGATCATCGGCGGTGGCGCGGCCGGCCTGAGCGGCGCGCTCACCCTCTCCCGCGCCCGCCGCGAGGTCCTGGTGATCGACGCCGGCCGGCCGCGTAACGCCCCGGCCGGACACGTCCACACATACCTCTCCAACGAGGGCATCCCACCCGCCGAGCTCCTCGCCAACGGCCGCCGGGAGGTGACCGGGTACGGCGGCGAGATCGTCACCGGTACGGTGACCGCGGTCGAGCGTACGGACGAGGGGTTCCGCGTCGCGCTCGGCGACGGCACCACCGTCACGGCGGACCGCCTCCTGGTCACCACCGGGCTCGTCGACGAACTTCCGGACGTTCCCGGCCTCGATGAGCGCTGGGGGCGCGACGTCCTGCACTGCCCGTACTGCCACGGCTGGGAGGTACGCGACCAGGCGATCGTCGTCCTGGCCACCGGGCCGATGGCCGTCCACCAGGCCCTGCTCTGGCGGCAGTGGAGCAAGGACATCACGCTCCTCACCGCGGAACCCCTGGAAGACGACACCCGGCTCGCCGCCCGCGAGATCCGGATCGCGGTGGGACGGGCGACCTGCCTGGAAATCGTGGAAGACCGGCTCACCGGCGTACGGCTCGACACCGGCGACGTGGTCCCGTGCGACGCCCTGACGACGACCACCCGCCTGACCGCCCGCGCCGAGCTGCTCGCCGGCCTCGGCCTGGAGCCGACGGAGCAGCGGATGGGCGAGCACGTGGTCGGCACCTACATCGCCGCGGACCCGTTGGGTGCGACGGAGGCCCCCGGAGTGTGGGTGGCCGGAAACGTGGCCGCCCCGTTCGACCAGGTCATCGGCTCGGCCGCCGCGGGCGTACGGGCCGGGGCCGCCATCAACGCCGACCTCATCGCCGAGGAGACCCGGCGTGCCGTCGCGGAGAGGGAACAGGCGCTGAGCCGGGAACCCCAGGACGCGCGGTACGGCGAGGAAGACGCGCGATGAGCCGGAGCAGCGGGACGCGCGGTCCGGCGAACGGACGCGCGATGCGCGGCGGGCATGGACGCCCGGTACGGCAAGGGAGACGCGCGCGGCGAACAGCGACCGCGATACCGCGAAGGAAGCCCGCGATGAGTCGGCGACCGTGGGACGCGCGGTACCGCGAAGGAGACGCATCATGATCCAGCGACCGTGGGACCTGCGACAGCGCGAAGGAAGCCCGCGATGAGCCAGGAGCTGTGGGACGCGCGGTACCGCGAGAGCGACCGCGTCTGGAGCGGACGTCCCAACGACGCACTGGTCCGCGAGGTGGCCGCCCTGACCCCGGGCAGCGCCCTCGACCTGGGCTGCGGCGAGGGCGGCGACGCGATCTGGCTCGCTGGAAAGGGCTGGCGCGTGACCGCGGTCGACATCTCCGCCGTCGCCCTCGAACGCGCCGCCCGCCACGCCGCCACCGAGGGCGTCGCCGGCCGCATCGACTGGCAGCGGCACGACCTCGCCACCTCGTTCCCCGCCGGCGAGTACGACCTGGTCTCGGCCCATTTCCTGCATTCCCCCGGCGAACTCCCGCGAGAGGAGATCCTGCGCACGGCGGCCGACGCCGTCGCACGCGGCGGAGTCCTCCTGATCGTCGGCCACGCGGGCCTCCCGCCGTGGGAGGAGCACGCCCACGGCGACGTGCACCTGCCGACGCCTCAAGAAGTGCTGGAAGACCTGGCTCTCCCCGAAGGAGAGTGGGAGGTCCAGGTCGCCGAAGAGCACGAACGCACCCAGACCGCTCCCGACGGGCAGACCGTCACCCGTACCGACAACACCCTCAGGCTCCGACGCCTCTGAAAGACGAGCGCGGTCCCGGGCGACCGGGACCCGCGCCCGCCACATGGTCGGCTCGCGTCCGACGGCCGGCCTCGATCCGCGAGCCTCCCCCGAGCTCGCGCTTCCCGTCCACGCGATCAGGAACGGCTTGCTGGAGGAACGCCCGGTGCCCCTCGAACGGGCCGCTCTCGCCCGCCTCATGGCCGCGAGTGCCGGGCTGAACCTGGAAGCGCCGGGGCCCCGTCGCCGGCGAGCGAGGCCCCGGCGCCGGGCCGGGTCAGGCGACGCTCTCCCCTCGCAGCACGCGGATCAGCCCGGCGAAGCGCGGCTCCAGTTCCCCCGTGACGAGATCCCTCTCCGCCGAGCCGAGCCGCGGCAGGAGGTACTCGATCTCGGCCAGCGGTTCGGCGATCTGGCTGAGGATCTCGCTGATGTGCGGCCTGCGCGTGAAGCCGAGCAGAGCGATCAGTTCGTCGTCGACGGTCTCCAGGACCGCCTCCGGACTCAGCCCGCGCGGGTGCGTCGCCGTCGCCGACACGTACGACAGGAACGCTCTGATCTCCGGCATCCCGGCCGCCTGCCGGCCGATGAGCCGCAGATCCTCGATGGCCGAAAGCGGCGGCAGGTGACCGCCGGCGGCGGCGAGTCTGGGGTTCCCCCGCGCCCAGCGGGCGAGGATACGGACCAGGGACTCGGCGGCGACCCGCCGGTCGAGGTGTTCGCTCTCGTCGAGGCCGGCCAGCCACGCGTCACGGTACGGCCGGTAGCTCAGCACTTTCGTCTCGACAAGAACGTTGTCGCCGACCTTCCGCCGGCCCAGAGCCGCCGACAGCTCGGGCGTGAGCCGGCCGGCGAGCGAGTGCCGGGCACTCTGCCCGAACGTCGCGTACAGCGTGGACGAGGACCGTACGTCGATCAACCCGTGCAGGGCGGCGCGCTCCACTCGTACGGCCGCGAAGTCCGACTCCGGGGCCAGCGAGTCGAGAAACCGCAGAACCGCCCGGCAACACCGGAGCCGGGCCGACTCAGGCGTCCGTGTCCCGTCGAATCGCATCCCCCGGCCGGCCGAGTCGCGGCACCACCTGGCGACGACCGCCCCTTCAAGCTCCTGCGTCAGACGCAGCATCGTCTTCCCCTCCGAATCCCCCTGGCTCTCCCATCGACCGTGACACCTGCGAGACGAGCCTCACGGTCTCCCCTCCACCACAAGCACATCAGCGCGGCTGTCCGATAACCGGTCGACAGCCGGGCGAAACCGGGGCGTATCCGGGGCGGCGGTGTGGATCAGGCGGATGAATAACGGCACGAAACGCATTCCACTCTTCCATGGAATGCGCGGATATCGTGGAATCAATTTCCTTGGTAACAGAGGTCGATAAAGGTGCGATATCCGGACACGGGTTGACGCGCAATTCAAGCGCTGACGACGGGGAGGTCGGGCGCGATGCCGAATCTAAGATGCCAGAAGTGTGGAAAGTCACTGGTCACATGCCAGAGCTGCAAAGGAAGGCCAGGCCAGTCGATCTTTGGTGACCGGCACAGCTGCCGGGACTGCGACAACAGCGGCCTGGTGTGTCCGTCACACGGCGGCCACTGGAAGTAGGAGATCGCGGCGGCACGCACCGAGCGCGGGAAAAAGCGGTGACGTGCGGGCTCGGTGCGGAGCCGCGCACGTCACCGCGGGAGGGGCAGGGTCAGCCGGTCACCGGCAGGTCGGTGGGGACCGGTATCGGCGCGGGTGCCTGCCCGGGCGGGGTGGTCGTCGGGGTCGGTGCGGGCGTGGTCGGCGGTGCCGGCGGCGTCTTCCCGCCCGCGGCGCAGGTGGCCGAGGAGATGTCGATCGTCTCGGCCTTGCCCGACGCGAGGGTCAGGTTCACCTCGACGGCCGTCACCGTAAGGCTGCCGTCGGCCCCCCTGACCTGCTTGTTCAGCACGACCGAGACGGTGCCGACGCCCCCGACCGGGACCGCGATGGTGCTGTTCGGCGCGGCGTCGGCCGCCAGCCGCCGGCCGGCGAGCGAGGCCTTCACCAGGTGCGACGAACCCTGGCCGTCGACGCACTTGGCCGTGATCAGGTGGGCGGACAGGGCGGCCCGGACGACTCTCAGGTCCACGACGCTGGCCCGCGACCGCCCGGCCACGGCCGAGGTGTGCAGGACCTTCAGCTTCACGAGCGGGTTGGCCGGCAGTTCGGCCAGGCTCTTGTCGTGGGTGCCGGTCGCGGAGGAGACGGCGGGGATCTGCGGGACGTTGACCAGGCCGGTCGCGGACACGCCGAACGCCGAGGAGACACCTCCGGCCGGGCTCGCGGCGGCGGCGGAGGTCGCCGTCACGGCGGCCACGACGACGGCGGCGGGCACGACCGTGGCCGGTACGGCCAGCGCGCCGGCGACTGCGACGGACTTGGTCAAAAGCTTCAAACGCACGATTTCGACTCCTGAAGGACGCGGGGTGGAGCGCTCGTCGAGGGTTCGCCAGGGGCGGCTTTACTGCGCCGCCCGCGAACCCTTTCGGAGAGTCATCTGCGTTCGTTGAGTACGCACGAGCGGCCGCTTCGGTTGCACGGCGGGCCCGACTTCCTCACGTGGCCTCAGGACCGGGCGTAGCGCGCCGCCAAGGCGCGGACCGTACCGGCGAGGCGTTCGCGCAGCTCAGGCGGGTCGAGAACCTCGACGTCCGCGCCCATCGCCAGGAACCTCCCGTGCGCGTGGTCGAGTGACTCGATCGGAAGCACCGCGCGTACCCACCCGTCCGGCTCCTCCACCCCGGTCGCGGCCAGGGCGCGAGCCGCCGCGCCCGTGAGGCGTGACGCGGCGGCCGGCGCCAGCCGTACGGCGGCCTCGTCCCGGTGCAGGCGCGCGTGGAAGTCCGCCTGGTAGCCCCGCCAGTAGCCCGCGAGGTCGAAGTCCTCCGGAGGATCGAAAACCTCCTCCAGCACGGTGATCTCCAGGATCTGGTCGACCCGGTACGTCCGCGGCCCCGGCCCCGCGACGACGTACCAGCGGCCCGCCTTCAGCACGAGCCCGTACGGCTCCAGCCGCCGGTCGACGTCGGTCGGCTCCTTCCAGCGGCGGTAGCGCACGTCGGCCACCCTGCTGTTCCACACCGCGTCGGCGACCTGGGGCAGGTGGCGTACGTCGTCGTCCGGGGCGTACCAGCCGGGCGCGTCGAGGTGGAAGCGTCCGCGCATCCGGTCGGCTTGGGCCCGCAGGCCGGGCGGGAGCGCGGCGCGCAGCTTGAGCTGGGCGGCCGCGAGCGCGGAGCCGAGCCCGAGCTCGCCGGCGGGCCCTGGCAGGCCGGACAGGAACAGCGCCTCGGCCTCGGGCGCACTCAGCCCGGTGAGCCGGGTGCGGTAGCCCGCGAGCAGCTCGTATCCACCGGCATGCCCGGCCTCCCCGTACAGCGGGACGCCCGCCGCGTGCAGCGCCTCGATGTCGCGGTAGACGGTGCGTACCGAGACCTCCAGTTCGGCGGCGAGCCGCGCGGCGGTCAGCCGTCCGCCGGTCTGGAGGAGCAGGAGGATGGACAGCAGCCGGCTCGACTTCACTGACACAAGATGGCAGTGGAGCGGCCGTACGGTCCAGCCATGACATTCGCCGAGAAGCTGCTGCGCGTGCACCCGCCGATCGAGGTGGGCGGGCGCCGGATCAAGCGTTACCACGTGACCGCCGACCCGGCGGGCATCGAGCCGGAGGTGGAGGAGGCCGCGTACGCGATCTTGCCGAAGCTGCTGCCCGAGCCCGACGGGACGCCCCCGGCCGCCTTCGTCGTCCTGCACCGGGGCACGGACGACGGCGCCTACCTCAACGCGTACAGCTGGGCGTGGGACAACGCGCTGCGTTTCCGTGCGGCGGCGGCCGGCCAGCCCGTGCTCGGCTGCCCGGACGGCGACTCGACGCACTTCACGGTCCTGGAGGAGAACTTCATCGGCTGCGTCTGGGAGCTCCCGCCGATCATCCACGAGCGTGACGCCTGGGTACGCCACATGCTCGCGCCCGACCGGCCCGACCTGAACGCGTACCTCGCCGACTCACTCCCCGAAGGCACCACGGGAGGCCGTTGGCAAGCGCAATCTGGGAGGTGCCCCAGCGGCGACGGCTCTCTAACGTAACGGGACATCACACCGTTATCGATTGCCGTTTGCGAGGTCTGTCATGGCCGCCGTGGTCGACTCGGTCCCCTCCTCCCGCTCCTCCGTCGTCGGCCGGCGCAGCGCCTGGGCGCTCGCAGGCGCGAGCGTCGTCGGCGGTCTCTTACTCGCCGTCATCTGGTCGTCCTACCTCGTCGACGACTCCATCGGCCAGAACGTGGCCGACGGCGTGCTGCGGCACAGCGCCGAGACCAGCGCCATCGGGGGTACGACCGGCGCGGCGATCTTCGCGTTCGTCTCCGGTTTCGCCGGGACGTTCACGGCCTGCAACTTCGCGGTGTTCGGCGCGCTGCCTCAGGTCACCGGCGCCGAACGCAGCCGGTGGACCGCGCCGCTGGCCACGCTGGGCTGGATCGTCGGCGGCATGCTGGCGGTCTCGGTCGCGTACGGCTTCGTCGGGGTGCTGATCGGCTCCGACCTGCCGCAACTGTCCACCCGCGTGATCGGCAACGGGATGCCGGAACGGCTGCTGCAGTCGGTGGTGGCGTTCGGCGTGATCGGCCTGATCTTCGTCTTCCTGGGCCTGGGATCGCTCGGCCTGATCCCCGATCCCCTGGCGGCACGGCCGCGCGCCCGGTCCCTGGTGCTGGGCGCGCTCATCGGCGGATTCCTCATCGGCCGGCCGTACCCGCTCTTCCACAAGCTCGCCGACTGGGCGGTGGCGACGCACAACCCGTTCGCCGGGGCGCTGACCTTCGGCCTGCAGTCGCTGGGAAACATCCTGGTCGTGGGCCTGCTCGGTTTCCTGATGGCGGTTCTGGGCGGCGGCGCCCTCGGCCGGTGGATCGCCGCCCGGCCCCGCCGCGCCAGTGCCATGGCCGGCGTCGCTCTCCTGGCTCTGGGCGCCTTCCTGGTCATCTACTGGGACGTACGCCTGCCGGCCGCCTTCGGCTACGGCTGGTTCCCGACCATGCCGTGGAACAACTGACTCACTGATGCCGGGCCAGGGCGACGGCCGCCGCCGCTCTGGCCTCGACCTCGCCGGACAGCGGCTTGGCGATGAGCTCGCAGTCGGTGCCGGTGGTCGGGAAGGTGTACTGGTCGCGGGCGTCGCGTACGGAGTCGAGGAACAGGTCCGACGCGTGGGTGCCCGGGCTGCCGACCAGCCCCTGCGGGCCGTACAGGATGACCTTTTCGGGGTTGGTCAGGTTGAGCAGCATCGACAGGGCACGGCCCAGCGCGCGGCCGGCCCGCTCGACGGCCGCCGTCGCGGCCCCGTCCTTCTCGTTCGCCAGCGTCAGCACCGCGTCCAGGTCGGAGACGGAAAGGCCACTCTCCTGGGCGATGCCGATGATGGCGGGCGCGCTCGCCACGGTCTCCAGGCACCCCTTGTTGCCGCACTGGCAGGCGCGTCCGGGCTGCTCCACGACGACGTGGCCGATCTCGCCGGCGGCCGAACGGGCGCCGTGGGAGATGCGCCCGTGGGCGATGAGGCCGCTGCCGATGCCCTCGCCGAGGATGACGGTGGCGAAGCACTCGGTGTCGCGGCCGTCGCCGAACGACCGCTCGTACTGCGCCAGCGCGTTGGCGTCGTTCTCGATCACGGTCGGCAGGTCGGTGGCGTCCTCGATCATCCCGGCCAGTGACGCGCCGGTCAGCGGGACCTCCGGTTCGTGGTTGGGCGCGAAGACCACGCGGCCACTCTCCGGGATCACGTGGCCGCCGACCTGCACGCCGATGACGGAGGCCTCGGCGTCGGCGTCCGGGACGCCCTTCAGCAGGTGGTTGACGAAGTCCGCCACCTCGGTGGCCGTGGTCATCGAGTCGAGCAGCGGCGGCAGCTCCTGCTCGAGGCAGGTCATGACCCGCGCCCGGCGGTCGGTCACCACACCGACGAGCCGGTGGGGCAGGACCACGACACCGACGCCGAGAGCCGCCGTGGTCGGCGGCGCGGGCGCGGCCTTGGTCAGCAGGCCGGAACTCTCGGCGTACTGGCGTCCGCGCGGGGTCGCGTCCCAGATGTTGTGGCGCCACTCCTTGCGCCGCATGACGACGCCGGCGGCGAGCAGCCGGCGTCCGACCCGGCTCACCTCGGTCTCGTCCGCCTCGATGCGTGCGGCGATCTCCTGGTTGGACAGCCCCGGCCGCTGGATGACGGCGACGAGAAACCGGGCCGCGTGACCGCTGGGCACGAGGGCGAGCTGCAGCCGGGAGGGCAGCCGCCGCAGCGCCCACTGGGTGACGTCCAGCAACCCCTGGAGCCGGCCGCGGAACTCCGGAGCCTGCTGCTCGTGGTTGCGATAGAGCCACTGCAGGCCGTCGTGCGCCTCCGCGAGGGCGATCTCGTCCGCGTCCAGGGACGCGTCGGTGATCAGCATGCCGAGGGTGTTGAGCTGCCGGTCGGCGCCGTCCGGACTGTCCTCCAAGACCTTGATCAGGCGCTCGACCTCGGCACGGCGGTCACCGGCCTGGCCATGACGACTGTCGCTTGGAGCGCTCATCGCACACCTCGGGTTGCAGAGCCATCGGGTCCACCCATGGTGCGTCGACGTCAAGTGAATGTCAAGTGACGATCCTCACCTTTACCGCAAAGGATCAGAGCGGACGCCATAACGGTGGTCGAACGGCCTCTGTGGCAAACCGCATCGTTTGCTAACTACTCACGGGTTACCATGCAATACCGTACGTCTTAATCTGCCCTAGGATCACATGAACGACTTCGTCCGATCCATCTACTCGGTCGATCCTGCTGATCTGTTCGTACAGCTCTATGACGCGCTCCCCGAATCATTGTTCCGTGGGTGGGATCCCATGGCCTGGAGTCGCGACCCCAAGGTCAAGAAGCTGGCGAACGAGGTGTACGACGAACTCTCCGACTCCGGGCGCGTCGCCGAGGCGACGGTGGGGCGGATAATCAAGGAACCGGCCGACTATCGGGGCATGTTCACCGTCCTTCGCGGGATCGACGCGGCCCTCGCCGACGTCAGCCCTTTCAGCGGCGCCTTTTCCCACGGAAATCTGACCTACCTGGCGGCGCGGTACGCCGAGACCGGGAGCTTCGCCTCCGGGAAGATCGACGGTGGCGCGCTGCTGCCGCGGTGCGCCTACCCGGGCGTGCCCTCCCGCAAGAAGGCGAAGGGCGAGTTCTTCAGCGTGCACCGCGTGCCCGCCGACTGGTGGGGCACCGAGGTCCGCCAGCAGGTGATCGACCCGGCCCACGACGTGCACTTCCCCGCCGAGGAGCCGATCCCGGTCGGCTGCGCCCCCGTGCTGGGCAACTTCGCCGATATCGACATCGACTTCATCGAACGCCATGGCCAGACGGTCTATCGCCTCGCGCCGGCCGATTCGCAGCGGCTTCGCGAACGGATCAGCGCGATCCTCAGAAGGCTCGACGAAAGCGGTGCGCGCATCGGCGTGATGCCCGAAGGGACACTGTCGAACGGCCTGCTCGACTACTGGCGGTCGGAGGCGCGCCGTACGGCGACGAGAAAGGCGTCACTGCGCTGGATCCTGATCGGCAGCGGGCCGGTGGGCAGCGACGATCCGCCGCACAACCGCGCCGTTCTGATGGACCGCCGTACGGGCGACATCATCATGACGCAGGACAAGCTGCGCAACTTCACGCTGGTGGAGAAGCAGATCGTCAGCTGGGGCATCCCCGGCGCGCCGAAGGGCAGGTCCGCGGAGGAGTACATCCAGCAGGGCGCCGCCGTCAACGTCCTGGAGTCCTCCCTCGGCCGGCTCGCGATCCTCATCTGCGAGGACTTCCCCAAGTCGGTGAACTGGGAGCGCGAGCTGATCGCCTGCGGGGTCTCCCACATGCTGGTGCCGATCTTCTCCAAGCCGATCATGCGGTACCGCTGGGAGCAGATCGCCGCCGAACGCGCGACCAGCCTGCTCGGCACCTGGATCGTCGTCTCCAACAGCCTCGTCGTCAAAGGCCCGGCCGGCGGCCCCCCGACCTCTACAGCTGCCTGGTCATGGGGCCGATCGACCCCGAGCGCGGGACGTACGACTTCTCGGTGGAGTTCGGCCACGCCGCGACGGCCGACGGGGTGGGGCTGACCCAGAACGGCGTGCTTCCCGAGATCGCTCCGGGAGTGCTCGACCCCGCCTGGTCAGGCGACCGTCCCTGACACCCGGAACTCCACCGGGCTGATGACCGGACCGGCCGGGGTCTTCACGATGGGATACCCGTCGTCCGCCCCGTCCGGGACCATCGCCCTGATCTCGTTGTCCGAGACGACCTCCGCCACCGCCTCGGCGCGGCCGAAGGCGACCGCCAGGGCGGAGGCGAGGCCGACCCCCCGCAGCGTCACGACGGTGCCGGCCGTGCCCTCGGCGGGCAGCACCGAGACCACACGCGCGGGCAGGGCCTGGTCCCGGCCCGCCGCGGCCGGGGCCAGCAGGGTGGCGAAGACCGTGCGCAGCTTCTCCGAGGTCTCCTGGGAGAACATCCCGACCAGGGCGGCCACGGCGGCCATGCCGTACGGGTTGACGTCGGAGGACTGGGCGACCGAGCTGGTCAGGCCGCCGCGCAGCACCAGGTAGACCACGAGGCCCAGCACCGCGCCGACGAACGGCAGCGAGACGTACATCAGCAGCCAGCTCCGGCGCAGCGCGCGGTTGCCGACATACCAGTACAGCGATCGGAGCGAGTGGATGAGCGCCCCCAGCGCGCCCGCCACCGCGACGATCACGAACAGCCGGGTCTCCAGCGACATCCGCGCGGCGCGGCCGAACAGGCGCACGGCACCGTTTCCCGCCGTACGCGACGTCGGCGGCGGCGGCCACACCGCGATGAGGACGTAGATCAGCAGCAGCGTCACCAGGAGGGTGACCGCGATGACGATGAGGACGTCGCGTGTCTTCGCGTGCTGCCTCCCCACGGGGGATTCACCGGCCACACTCGTGACATCGGAGGTACGTACCGTTATGTTTCGGTCCGCTCATGACCCACCGTCCCGCCGCCGGTGGATGCGGCGGACGTGTCGCGGGCCGTACGGCGGGAGATCGGCCGGACGGACAGGGGTTCCCCCGCGCCCGCGCTGCGGCAGCCAGACCCACGCCAGGCAGTAGGTCTCCTTGACCGAGACGACCACGGGCGCGAAGACCTCGGGGTCGATGAGACCCGGGCCGGCGAGGATGACCTCCTGGTAGAGGTAGTCCGAGACGACCACGATCCAGTCACCACCGCTGGCGGCGAACTCGGACTTCACGCTCGGCGCGTCCACCATCCGGAACAGGTGGATGACCTGCGACCCGGTCGCGCCGTGGCTGTCGAACCGGACGTACCCGGCGTGTACCGCGATGCGCAGCCGGAGCCGGGCGGCGGAGCTCGCCGTCCGGTTGTGCGTACGGAGGGCGGCGCGGACCTGGAAGATCAGCGGGTCGAGGAGGGACAGGACGCTGACGTCGGGCGGGGCGATCAGGACGAGACCGTCGCCCCGGTCCTCGACGTGGCAGGCGTCCCAGGGCACGCCACTGGCGGTGCAGGCGGCCTTGGCGATCCGGTAGACGGCTTCGCGCAGGAAGACCTGCACTTCGGAGTCCCGCCGGCCGAACTCGGCGATATCGATGGTGATCATGCCGCAGTGCGTCGGATCGGTGACGCGTGTCGGCGACTCAAAGGTCGGGCTGTCCGTCATGTCACACCTTTGTGCCGGGCGGGAGCCGGAAGCGGTCCCGCCGTTGTGGTCGTCGGCCCAGAAGTCGACGAGCTGGTCGGCGGTGAGCTCGTGCAGCAGTGGCGGCTGGTCCAGCCGGCGGCCGGTGGTCAGCATCCACGTGGCCGTGAGAGCCATACCGATGATCGTTTCGCTCGCGGACCGCGGGCCGACGGGGGTCTCGGGCGGCTGCGGCCGGCCCGTGCCCTCCCCGCTCGGCCCGTACGGCACCGGGGCGGTGCCGGTTCGGGTGAGCGGAGGACGCATCGGGCTCTCTCGTTTCCTGAGGTTTCGTCGGAATCGGACGACCGCAACCGCCCACCGGCACCTTCTCCCGCCATTCACCGCTTCGTCGGCAGATCGCGCAGATCGGAACGGACGAAGTGCAGGTCAGAGCGATCAAGTACGGAGCAGAACGGTCCGGGACGAAAGCGACTCCCGGATGGATGGCTCTATCGCGGCCGTGATCCGGCCGGGCCGGAAATGACGCTCAGGGGCGCTTCGGCGCCGGGTCGGTTCCTCCGCGGTTCGCGGCCCTGATCGCCTCCGCGACCCCGCTCAGGCCGCGCTCGGCCAACAGGATCGCCGCGAGCTCCACGGTGCCCAGGTGCGAGCAGCACCCCGCCGCACACCCGTAGAAGACGACGGCCGCCTCGACGTCGCCGCGGTCGGCCGCCGCCGCGCCCAGCTCGCAGGCATGTTCGCCGATGGTCGTGGTGTAAGTGGGCTCCATGCCGGCCTCGAGCAGGGCGAGCGCCGGCTTGTGGCCGATCGTCCCCGGCCCCATCAGCAGGGAGGCGGCCACCTCTCGGTGGTCGGTGGTGGCGGCGAGCACGACGGCCACCCGGTAGGCGACGTCCGGGTCTCCGCTCCCCAACCCGGCCAGCAGCGCCCGCCCGTACGGTCCCAGGCTCTTCATGTACGCGGCCTCGGCGGGCGTCAGCGTGAAGCCCGGCATCGCCGTCTCCTCCGCGGGCCCGTTGGCCGGAGGCGGGAACGAGAGCACGTCGCCGGTGGGCGTCTCGGGCGTCGTATCCGGCGCGGAGGCGCTGCCGGCGGCCTCCTCGGCCGCCGCCAGCTTCGCCTGCCATGAGGCCAGGCTCTCCGGCCCCGGCTCGGCCGTGAACTTCCCCACCTTCCAGGCGTACTGCTCGCAGGACAGGACGAACGAGGCGAGCCACGCCGCGGTGGGGAGGTTCACGCGGCGGCCGTTGAGCGTCTCGGACAGGGCCGTGGTCGAGAGTTCCGGCAGGTCACGCTCTTCGGGAAGCTGCTTCTTGGAGATGGCGGCCAGCTCGCCGAACGACGGGGACCCGCACTGCTTCTGGAACGCCCTCAGGTCGGCGAGGAAGCTCGCCTTCGCAGGGTTGACTGGAAGCTTTCGTGTCATTTCCCGCCACTCTCGTTGCCCGGCTTAACGGCGGTTCGCCCATCTTGGGGCTAATGCTGCACTAGTACGGGTTGCTCCGTCTCGGGGTGATCAGTTTCGACAGTCCTTACTTGTACGGCACCGTTCTGGATCGTTCCTTTATGTGGGAAAAGCCAGCTCATGTGGTGTCCTGGTGAGTTCTGAGCGGCCTTGTGCAGTGGTCGGACATGCTTACTCGGCAGTAACCGAAACAGATTCAGCTAAGGGGATGTCAAGTGACCGCCCGGCGGGTGGACGGGGTTCCGCAAAGAACGCGCCCGGCCCGTACGCCTCACAGCTCCCGGATGATCCGCCGGAGGATGCCGGGAGTGGCGGACGGGCGCTCGGCCTGCGTGGCCAGGCGGTTCATGATGTCCCGGTAGTAGTCCGGGTCGCCGTTCCTGTCCGGGTACACCGCGCTGCTGAGCTGCTCGAGATAGACGACGTCGGGGAGCTCGGGCTCGGGCAGGCGCAGCAGGGTGATGGGCCCGCCCGCGGCGGCGTGGCCGGCCGCGTTGAACGGCAGCAGCTGGATCGTGACATGCGGCAGCTCGGAGAGGTCGATGAGGCGCTGGAGCTGGGCGAACATGACCGCCGCGCCGCCGATCGGCCGCCGCAGGGCCGCCTCGTCGATCACGACCCAGAGGTACGGCGGCCGCGGACGCCGCAGGATGTCCTGCCGGTGCATCCGGAGCGCGAGGCGGCGCTCGACCTCCGGCTCCGGGCGGTGGTGGTGGCCGAGCCGGATCACCGCGCGGGCGTACTCCGTGGTCTGCAGCAGCCCGGGGACGAACTGCACCTCGTACGTGCGGATGACGCCGGCGGCCTGTTCGAGGCCGAGGTAGGCCTCGAACCAGTGGGGCACGACGTCGTCGTAGGCGTGCCACCACCCGCGGGCGTTCGCCTGCCGGGCCAGGCCGAGGAGGGTCGCGCGTTCGGCGTGGTCCGTGACGCCGTACAGGTCGTACAGGTCGACCACGTCGCGCAGCCGGAACCCGGTCCGGCCCAGCTCGAGCTGGCGGATCGTGGCGTGCGACGCCCGGATCGCCTCGCCCGCGCGTTCGAGGCTGATGTTGCGGGCCTCACGCAACCGCCGGAGCATGACCCCCAGGACCATGCGCGTCGCCGTCGGCCCGACCGGCCTTTCGTGCAGCGCGTCGGTCATGCCGGCCTCACCGTGAGGGGACGGTAGATCACGGTTTCCGGCCGACGGCACAGAACAGGTCCATCTCCTCGGGCTCGCCGTCCAGCGTGGCCTCGGGCCGCCATCGCGTGCAGGAGACCACGCCGGGCTCCACGAGTTCGAGGCGATGGAAGAGGGCGGCGATCTGCTGCGGCGTGCGGTGGATGCCGGGCGGTGTGCCGAACTCGTTCCAGTGCCGGATGGCCTCGGCCATCCTCTCGCCGGTGACCGCGATCGTCGGATGGGCGATGGCGAGATAACTGCCGGGCGGCACGGCGTCGACATATTGGTCGATGACGGACTGCGCCTCGTCATCGTCGACGATATGCCAGAGAACGCCGAGCATGGTGATGGCGATCGGCCGGGAGAAGTCGAGTGTGCGCTGTGCCGCGTTCACGATGGCGGCGGGTTCGTGCATGTCGATATCGATGTAGTCGGTCGCGCCTTCGGGAGTGCTGGTCAGCAGGGCGCGGGCGTGCGCGAGCACAAGGGGGTCGTTGTCGACGTAGACGATGCGCGACTCGGGCGCCACACGCTGGGCGACCTCGTGGGTGTTGTCGACCGTGGGCAGGCCGGTGCCGATGTCGAGGAACTGCCGGATCCCCTCCTCCGTGGCCAGGTAGCGCACCGCGCGTCCGAGGAACGCCCGGTCCATGCGGGCATGCTCGACGATGTCGGGGAACATCTCCGCGATGCGATCGCCGACCTCGCGGTCGACGGGGTAGTTCTCCTTGCCGCCCAGCCAGTAGTCCCAGACCCGTGCTGAGTGGGACACGGTGGTGTCGATCTCGGGGGAGGATTGCAGGCCGTGTGAGGGCTCCTGGGTCACGAAGGAACATCTCCCAAGATGAGTCTTTCCGCCGTTCCCGCACAACCTATACGCAGCCGTACGAGAGCCGGGCACGATGTCCTCTAGTGGCTATTTGCGACTCCCTATGCCGGATGTCCGCTGAAAAAGATGAAATCGTCCCGCACGCCGAACCACACCAAGCGAGACGGCCGGCCCGGCGGCCATGAACCCGGGGTTGGGGCTGACCGCAAATAGGTGACTTTCGGCAGGTCACTCAGGAAGGCTCACGGGGGTCCGGGGACGATAAGACGGACAGCAACTCCGGCGACGGCAAGAAGAATCCGTGACCGACCGGCGGGCTCTCGCGGATCGGCTCGCCGACCGGCTCGCCGCGCAGGACGAGTTGCATGATTCGCGGTGGCGGGAGGCGTTGCACGCCATACCTCGGCGTCTGTTCGTCCCGCCGGTCGCCTGGGCGAATCCGGACGGGCCGGCCCCGGCTACCCGGTCGACCGGGCGGCCGACGAGGACGGCTGGTGGGACGCGGCCTACTCCGACGCCTCCCTGATCACCCGGCTGTACGGCGGGACCGGTGACGTCACGACCGGCGAGGGCCTCGCGTCCTCCTCGTGCTCGGCGCCGGGTGTCGTCGTGACGTTTCTGGAAGAGCTCCGGCTGGAGGAGACGCGTGGGTCGAGCAGACGCGTCCGGGTGGGGCCATCGCCGTGCCGTTCTCGCCCGGTCATGGGTACGGCTGGCTGGCGCGGCTCCATGTGACGGGCGACGGTTCGGCGGTGGGCCGGTTCCCGAGCCGGGCCGGCTACATGATGATGCGCTCGCAGCGGCCGGTGCCCGCGCGGCGTTCGACTTCGTTCACGGTACGGCCGAGGAGACGCTCACGCGGCTGGAACCGCGCCGTCTCGTCGCGGACTCCGACGCGCGGATCTGGCGATCGCGGCGATGGTGCCGAGCGTGCAGACCCGGCTCTACCACGGCGAGGGCGACGAGGCGGTTGAGCGCACGTTCTGAGGGCTGGAGCGCGGCACCCGTACGGGCTCGTGGGCATCGGTGGACCACGTACCGGGCCGGGACGCCTACGTCGTCCAGCAGTACGGCGACCTCGCGCTGACGCCAGAGACAGCGGAGTGACCACTCACTCCACCTTGACGGAGTGAACACTCACTCCGTACGCTCGGCGGTATGAGCGAACCCACCACCCGGCGACGCGCGCCGGGAATGAGCACCGAACAGCGCCGGGAGATGATCGTCGCCGCGGCGCTGCCCCTGGTGGCGGAGTACGGCGCCGCCGTGACCACCAGCCGGGTCGCGCGGGCCGCCGGCATCGGCGAGGCCACCATCTTCCGCGCCTTCACCGACAAGGAGGAGCTCCTGGACGCCTGCATGGCCGAGGCGGTCCGCCCGGACCACGCCGTACGGGAGATCGCCTCCGTCCCGCTCGACCAGCCGCTGGACGGCCGCCTGGCCGAGGCCGCCGACGCCCTGAGCGCCTATCTCGCCCGCATGGGCACGCTGGCCGGTGCGCTGCACGCGTCCGGCCACCGGTCGCGCCCCGGCGCCCAGCAACAGCGTCCCCCGGCCACAAGCCGCGAGGAGTCGGCCGCGGTGATCCGTGCGGCCGTCGCGGAGCTGTTCGACCCGGACCAGGACGCGTTGCGGCTCCCGCCGGAGGAGGCCGCGTCGATCTTCCTGGGGCTCCTGTTCTCCCGCGCGCGCGGCGAGGAGCCGGGCGGGCCGAGCACTCAGCGTCTCGTGGAGGTCTTCCTCCACGGCGCCCTCGCGGCCGAAGGAGCCGGCGCGTGACCGTCACCCTCAACCACACGATCGTCACCGCGCCGGACAACGTCGAGGCCGCGCGCTTCTTCGCCCAGGTCATGGGCCTGGAGTGCCTGCCGCCGGCCGGCGCGCACGGGCACTTCGCCCCGGTGAGGGTGAACGAGCAGCTCACCGTCGACTTCATGACCGTCGAGGAGCCGGCCGGCCACCATCTGGCGTTCGACGTCGATCCGGAGACCTTCGACCGGATCCTCGCCCGCGTCCGTGAGCTGGACGTGCCCTTCGGCAACAGCCCTCGCACGCCCGCCAACGGCCGCGTCGACCATCCGCTCTGCCCGCGCGCTCTGTTCTTCGCCGACGCGGCCCGCAACCTCTATGAGGTCATGTCCCCGGCCTGACGGCTCAGACGAACAGCGGCTCGGCCGCCGACCGCTCGGCCAGCGCGCTCATCGCCTGTTCGTCCGGGGTGGTGGTGTGACGCGCGGCGGCGTCGAGCACGCGGGGCAGCAGGCCGACGTCGCCGACGCTGTTGACGAAGACCCCGGGACGGCTCAGCGCCCACCAGACGGCCAGGTCGATGTCGCCCTTCTCCTGCAGCGGTTCGTACCAGGTCGACCGGGTGTGCGGGCGGTCGCGCCAGTGGCGCAGCGCGATCGACTTGATGGTCTGGACCGCGACCTGCCGCTCCTGGCAGGTCGCGTACAGCGCGTCGAAGTGTTCCGCGTAGTAGGGGTTCCGCATGGTCACGTAGTTGTACGGCAGGAGCACCGAGTCGAAGTCGAACCGCTCCAGGCTGCGCCGGTGGGTGGCGGCGATCTGCGCGCCGTGACCCGTCACCCCGATCGCGCGTACGAGGCCCTGCTCGCGCGCCTCGATCGCGGCCTCCAGCGCGCCGCCGGGGCTCAGCGCGACGTCCCACTCGATCGGGTCGGCGAGGTTGTGGAGCTGCAGCAGGTCGACGTGGTCGACGCCCAGCCGCTCCAGCGACCGGTGCAGCTCCTCGCGGGCCGCGGCCGCCGTACGCTCCCCGGTCTTGGTGGCGAGGAAGAAGCGGTCCGGCTCGCGGGCCAGCAGCGGCTTGAGTCGTACCTCGGCCTCGCCGTAGGAGGCGGCGACGTCGATGTGGTTCACGCCGTACTCGAGAAGGACATCGAAGGTCTCGTCGGCGACCCGCTGGGGCACCTCGGCGAGCGCCGCCGCGCCGAAGATCACCCGCGTGCTCTCGTGGCCGGTGCGCCCGAACTCGGCGGTCTCGATCGTCATGCGAACCAACTTACGCTCGCCCTGCGCCGTTCAGCGGTCACGCGTCCGTCTCGGCGTGAGCCGCGGCGGTGAAGGTCACCTCGGCGCAGCGCGCTCCCTGCGCCGCCTCGTCCGCGCAGAACTCCACGACGATCCCGCAGAGCACCGTACGAATCAACCTGATATCCGATACCGACGGGCATTCTGTGGCCTTCTCGGTGGCGCGGTAGACGCAAGGAGACCGTCAAATATTGCAACCCCGCAACGGATGGCACATTGCCCGTTGTTTACTCCGAATGGTGCCCACATGGACCGCAGCGGGCAAGATATTTTTAAATCACCCGGCAAGTCGGAGGCTATTTTACGTACCTCGATCGGGTCTAACGAACGCCACGGGGCACGGTGTTAATGTTGCGTTCGATCAGCATCGGGGTGCGACGTTTCTGAAATCACCGGCCACACGGAGGGTGTGTGAAGCGGCAACGGCTGAAGGTGTGGATGACGACACTTGTCGTCGGTAACGATCGCCGCCTGAGCCTCGTGCGCTTCGCCCCCATTATCGCCGGGATCCGGCCTATTTCCGCCTCGTCCCCGAGAATCCTCATTCACCAGAACTCCGAGCGGTGATCCACATCGCCGGTTGTGCGCCCTGGGAGGCGGCGCGGATCGCGCGCCGCCGTATCACCGGGCGCGAACCTCCCATATTACCAGTGAATAAAATCAACACCCTTGGGGGAGACATGCATAAATGGACTGTTCGCGCCGCCCGGATGGCGTTGGTCGCGGCCGCTATTACGGCGGCCGGTGCCGGCATCGCCAATGCGGATGACACGTCGGGCGACTACAGCATTCTCGGCGGCAACCAGTTCTTCATTCCGATCACGGCCCCGATCGGAATTTACGGCAACAGCGTCAACCTGCTGAGCGGCTTCCGTGAGGCGCGGCTCGCGTCCGTCCCCACGGACGACTCGAACCCGACGCAGATGGACATCTGCGGCAACGCCATCTCCAACGCGAACGGCATCGGCACAGCCTCGTGCAAGGGCGCGGCCAGCGTCGGTGGCCAGGGCGAGATCGCCGCCCCGGCCCCGCCGGCCCCGATCCCGGCCCCGGCCCCGGCCATCGCCGAGGCGTCCAACGCCGCGGTCGGTGCACCGACGGCCGCGGTCGGTGCGCCGATCGCCGCGATCGGCGCAGCGGGCAAGCCGGTCGCCGTCGCCGCCGAGGCTCCGGCGGTGAAGCCCGAGGTGGCACCTGAGGTGGCGCCCGTGGAGGCACCGGCCGAAGCTCCGGCGGCCGTGCCCGCCGAGGCTCCGGCCGCCACTCCGGTGGTGGAGATGAGCACCTCCGGTGACAACAGCGTGCTCGGCGGCAACCAGGTGGAGGCTCCGGTGAACACGCCGGTCCGGATCTGCGGCAACGCCGGCGCCCTCGGCGGTACGGCCACCGCGGCCTGCGAAGGGTCGGCGTCGAGCGGGTGGCTCGGCAACCGTGCGGTCCGTCCGTAACGGTCCGCTCGGCCGAAGCTGACGACCAGGAAATTCCTCGACGTCCAGCGAATCATCCGTCCGCCCGCCCGGGAGAACCGGGCGGGCGGACGCTCTTCTGCCAGGCGTGCCGGCCCCGGAATCGGTGTCGAAGGGCGACCGCGAGGTCGCCCTTTTTCGTTTTCGGGCCACGGGACACCTCCGCGGGGCGGGGCCAGACGGTGTCAAATCCCGATCTCTCCCGTTCACCCGCCATGAATCCGGTCGCGGGCGGCTATCTCGTCCCGTGTTGTCGATTCTCGTGGCTGAGACGATGAAATTACATCGTATCCCTTGCACTTTCTGTGCGGTGGCATTGGGGTTTATAAGGTCATCGATATACCCCTGCTTTACTTTGGCGTAATGGCCTTGAATTTAAATCACGATGGCGAGTCTTGCGGCGAAAAGAGGCGATGATACGAGGCCTGGGGGACGGGGTATCTGCTGATGCGAAGAAAGGCTCACACGCACCCTTTGGAGGTCAGTAGATGGATTCGGTGGACCAGGCGAAGTCGCAAGCCTGGAGTCTCTGGGCCAAATTGGCTGCTCCAGTGTTACTGCGTTGTCCTGTCCTGGGCATCAGCGCCGTGCTGGTCGTCGCGACGCCACTCGCCGCGTCGGCCCGTACGCTGCCACGCTCTCAAGAATTCACCTCAGCCGTACCAACGCAGCGGCGGTTGCACGTGCTGCATTCCTACGAGCGTTATCTGGCCCGGATGCGGGTCCAGAGCGCCAAGGCGGGGCGGGCCGTGCGGTTCGCCTACCGGCAGATCGGCAAGCCCTACCAGTGGGGCGGCGCCGGGCCGCGTACCTACGACTGCTCCGGTCTGGTGATGGCCGCCTGGCGGCAGGCCGGCCTCCGGCTGCCGCACCGCGCGGACCTCCAGCACCGGATGATCCACAGGAAGGTGGGTCTCAACCATCTTCGCCCGGGAGACCTCGTGTTCTTCTCGGGCGACCACCACGTCGGCATCTATGTCGGCCGCCGCCGGTTCCTTCACGCGCCGCACACCGGCGCCCGGGTCCAGCAGGGCACTCTGTCCGGCTGGCGGCTCCGGACGTTCGCCGGGGCGGCGCGTCCCGGGGCACCCACGTACCACTCATGGCCGCACTGGGTCCGTACACTCGCCGGTCACGCGGACGAGCACGCGTCACATCGCCCGCACGGCCACGTGGCGGTCCCGGAGATCACCTGGCCGGACGACGCAGCGGCCCCGCCGGACATCGAGCCCGGCGACCAGGACTCGGACGTGTATCCGGAACAGCCGCCGGTGGAGACCCCGCCGGCCGCCGAACCGGAGCGGAGGCCGATCACCCTGCCGATCCCGCTCATCGCGGCGCGGCACCGGGGACGGCACCAGCCCGAGCCGCCGCCGGGCGATCACGGAGGTCCCAGGCCGCGTCCACACTGGCCGCGGTCGTCGGTGCAGCAGCAGAACGACGAACAGCGGTTCGACCGCGACTTCGACGGCCGAGGCGATGACGACGGCGGTGACCTGGGCGACGCCGGAGACGGCCTCGACCTGCGGTCGCTCCTCGGAGACGCGCCATGATTCCGCTCGTCCTGCCGCGTTGACCCGCGAATAACGGCCGGGATCGGACATCCTCGTGTTTATGGATTGATGTAAATCCGCTGGGGAAAATTCCGATCAAGCCGTTATTGGCGGGGGCGGGGGAGATGGCCATAGACGTGCGTTGTCCGGGGTCGCCACGATCGGCGCCCCGGACAACGGCCTGTCCGGCCGGCGCCCCATCGGTCCACGGAGAGGGCCACTTACCGGCGCGTCGTGCCCGGTTCACGGCCTTCCGCGCCGTGACCGTGCACGTCGCCCGCCTCCTCCTGACCGGCGTCGGCATGATCATCGTGTGCTGGGCGTTCGGCGCTCTCGCCGAGGCGCACGCCGACGCCTTCCGGCCCCGCAACGCGGCGTCTCCGCAGGCCAGAGCCCCGCATCCGCCGTCCGGGTACCGTGCCTTGAGAAGCGTCCGCGTGGCCGCCGCACGGCCCACCGTCGTACGACCGGCCCGCACCCCGCGCGACACGCTCAGGAGAGAGCGTGTTTCGGCGGAGCGGCGCGACCAGGGCTGCCACTCGCGCCGGGCCGCTCTCCCGCCGCCGCACCGCCGTTTTTCCGTCGTCCCGCACGCGCCCAAGGCCTCGCCGGCCGTACGAGGTCATCCGGACCGCCCGCCCGCCGGCCGGGCGACACGACCGCCGCCGCCCATGAAGGCGACCGGCGCCATCACGCACACTCCGCGGCCGCGCGTCGCGCGCCCGGTCCTGATCACCCCGATGCCCTTCCCGAGCTCCGGTTCCGGGGAGAACGACTGCTCCGCGGGCAAGTCCTCATCGGGTACGGACGCCGCGCCGCGCCTCGCCCTGCCGGCTTCCGGGATCTGGACCGTCACGGCACAGCCGACCGTCACGGCCAGCCGCATTATCGCCGACAAACCGTCCTTCTCCCCTGACTAACGCGTAGTCGCGCCGGTACCGCCTCGTAGCCGGCACACCCCAGTGCCTTCCGTGGAGCGGGAGCTGTTCGATCAGTACACAAGGGGGAACGACTCGTGATCCGTACGCTCGTCGCCGAGCACGTGCATCTGCTGCGCATCGGTCTTGTCGCCTATCTCACCCGCGAACCTGGGATCGATGTGGTCGCCGAGCTCGACGAAGGCGGCGGGCTCGTCACGGCCGCCGCCGAAACCTCGCCCGAGGTCGCCGTCATCGACGTCGACCTGCCGCCCGCCGGAGGCGCCGCCGTGGCCACCGAGCTGCGGGAGACGCTTCCGGACTGCGCCGCGGTGATGCTCGTCGGCTCGGGCGACTCCGGCGGCCTCAGCCGCGCCCTGGCCGTCCAGCCGCTCGGCCTGATCACCAGGGAGGCGCCCGTCGACCTGCTCACCTGGTGCGTCCGCCGGGTGGCGGCCGGCCGGCGTGTGGTCGACCCGGACCTGGCCCGTACGGCACGGGCCATCAACGAGAATCCGCTGACCCCCCGTGAGCAGGAGGTCCTGCGGATCGCGGCCGACGGCGCGACGACCGACGAGATCGCCGCGCTGCTGTCGGTGAGCGCGAAGACGGTGCGCAACCACCTGTCCCGCGCCTTCGTCCGGATCGGGGCGCGCAACCGGCTGGACGCCATCCGCATCGCGAACGAGCACGAATGGCTCTGACCCGCGGCCGGCCCGCGCGCCTCGCCGGAGGCCGCGGGCCGGCGCGGCTCACCGGGCCGGCGTGGCGCCGAGCGTCTGCAGGAGGTCGGCGACGGGCTGCAGCTTCTCGTACAGCAGCAGCAGGGGCTCGCCGGGCACGGCGAGGCCGAGCGCGATGCCGACGGCGTCCTTCAGATCGCCCGCGGTATGGATCCGTACGTCCGGCCGCGTCTCGGTGAGACCGTCGATGATGAGCCGGGTCATCTCACCGGACCTTCGCCCGCGCAGGTCCTCGTCCTCGTACACGACCACGCGGTCGAAACACCGGGCGACCTCGCGCGCCGTGTCCATCACGAGGTCGTCGCACCGGTCGCCGGGCAGCGTGACCGCCGCGACGCCCTCGCGCCCCCACACGCGGCGCAGGAGCCCGCCGACGGCCGCGACCGCCGCGGGATTGTGCGCGTAGTCCACCACGACCGGGGTCTCCTCGATGCGAAAGGAGCAGCCACGCCCGGGGTTGCACCGATGCGGCTCAAAGGTCCGCAGGCCACTCGTCACCAGGCTCGCCGGCACGCCGAGCGCCCGCGCCGCCGCGGCGGCGGCCAGCGCGTTCGCGATCATGTAGTCGGCCCGCCCGCCGAACGATCCGGCGACCTCGCCGACGGGCAACAGCGCGCTCCTGCGGCGGCCCTCCGCCTCGACCAGCCAGCCGTCGTCGGTGAAGTAGGCGACGCCGTTCGCGCGCAGGTGCCGTTCGATGACGGGGTTGGCGGCGGACTGGGCGAAGTAGCGGATGACCGGTTTGCGCCTGAGTACGGCCGGGCGCGCGGCGAACTCCACGACGCGCGGGTCGTCCGCGTTGAGCACGACGTGCCCGCCGACCCGGATCTCCTCGGCCACGAGGGCCTTGATCTCGACCAGGTCGTCCACGTCGACGATGTCGTCGACGCCGAGGTGGTCGTTGGTGATGTTGGTGATGATCGCGACGTCGGCCCGGTCGTAGCCGAGCCCGCGCCGTACGATGCCGCCGCGCGCGGCCTCCAGCACGGCCGTCTCCACCGTGCGGTTGCCCAGCACCATCTGCGCCGACCGGGGACCGGAGGCGTCGGCCTTGTACATCAGGTCGTCGCCCACGTAGACGCCCTCGGTCGTGCACATGCCGACGCGCCGGCCGTCCTGGCCGAGCAGGTGCGCGGCCAGACGCACGGTCGTGGTCTTGCCGTTCGTGCCGGTGACGGTGACGAGCGGCACCCGGGCCGTCACGCCCGGCGGGTACATCTGGTCGATGATCTCGGCCGCGACGTCGCGCGACCGCCCCTCGTACGGCGCGAGGTGCATGCGCAGGCCCGGCGAGGCGTTCACCTCGATCACCCCGATGCCTCCGGCGTCCGGCGGCACGGGCGCGCCGATGTCGGGAAGCCGCAGGTCGATGCCGCAGACGTCGAGCCCGACCGTCGCCGCGACGCGGCGGCACAGCAGTACGACGTCCGGGTGGACGCGGTCGGTGACGTCCCTGCTCGTGCCGCCGGTGGACAGGTTGGCGTTCCGGCGCAGCGGGACGACCTCGCCGGCCGCCGGCACGCTGCCCGGATGCAGGTCATGGCGGCCGAGGTGGGCGAGCTCGGTGTCGCCGAGCGCGAGCCGGGTCAGCGGGCGGTCGTGGCCCTCACCGCGCGTCGGGTCGGCGTTGGCGACCGCGACGAGCTCGGCGATGGTCGAGTGCCCGTCGCCGGTCACTCGCGCCGGGCTCAGCTCGGCGGCGGCCACGACCTTGTCGCCGACCACGAGCACCCGGTGGTCGCGGCCGGGGACGTACGCCTCGACGAGGACGTCCTCGCACACGGTGGCGGCCTCGCGGAAGGCGGCGACCACCTCGGCGGGGTCCGCCAGCTCGATCGACACCTTCTCGCCGTGGTGGCCGGTCAGCGGCTTGACCACGACGGGCCCGCCGATGTCCTGGAACACCCCGACGGCCTCCTCGGCGGATCCCACGACGTAGCCGCTGGGCACCGGGAGACCGGCCTCCTCCAGCAGGCACTTGGTCAGCATCTTGTCCGCCGCGGTCTCCATCCCGACCGCCGAGGTCCGGTCGGTCATCGCGGCCCAGACCATCCTGCGGTGGCATCCGTGCCCGAGCTGCAGGAGGTTCAGGTGGCCCATCCGGCGTACGGGGATGCCGCGCCGGCGCGCCGCGGTGGCCAGCGCCGCGGTGCTGACGCCGAGCCGGGTCTGCCCGTGCGTGGAGGCGAGGGCGGCCAGGTCCGCGGTCAGCACCGGGGTCCGGCCGGCCAGCACCTCGGTGACGGTCCGCATCCCGAGCCGGAGGAGGTCCTCGACCACCGAGGCCCCGGCCGGTTCGTCGCGCGGACACTCCAGGATGACGTCGTACCGGCCCGGCGCGCCCGCCCACACCGTACGGCCGAAGAACACCTCGCGGCCGATCATGGCGGACAGCTCGAGCGTGACGTGCTCGGTGACGTGCCCGAAGTAGGTGCCGCGGGCCATCGCGCCCAGGAAGCCGCCGGGGCGCCCGGCCGAGCAGTGATGCTGGGCCAGGCCCGGAAGCAGGGGCGCCAGTCGTTCGGCGAAGCCGGTGAAGTCCGTGGTCTCGCGCCCGGTGAGCTCCCCGAGCTCGATACGGGCGATCGCCACCGGCCGCGAGACGTAGAGATTCGGGCCACCGAGCCAGCGCAGATGGTCCAGGTGCACGGCTTACTCCTCTTCTTCCCGTGTTGGGCCGAACCACGGTTTGCGCTGCTCCAGGTCGAAACAGCAGCCGGCCGGAAGGAGATGCAGACGGACGTCGAACAGGGCCATCGGGTTGTTCGCGGCATGGGCGACCGTGGCCCGGTCGGCGTCCACGACGGTGACGACACCACTGCCGATCACCTCGAAATGGTCGCCGTCGACCACGATCGCGGTGTCCTCGTCGATCCCGACGCCGAGGTACTGCACGTCGAGGGCGATCCCGCTGAGAAGCCGGGGCAGCCGGCCCCGTTCGGCGAAGTGCATGTCGATCAGCACGTTGCCGAGCAGGTCCAGCCCCGGCCCGATCCGTACCGACGACGTCGTTACCGTCCGCCCGTCACCACCGAGGATCATCCAGCGGCCCAGCGCGGTGGCGCCCGCGCTCGTGCCGGCGATCACCAGTCCGTCGCAATGGAGCCGGTGGTGCAGGAGGACGTTGGTCTTGGAACCGACGAGCATGCTGAGCCGCGACTGGTCGCCGCCGCTGATGAGCACGCCGGTCGCCTGTTCGAGCATGGTGAGCGACGCCGGGTCGTCGGCGGTCGTACGGCCGATGAGGCGCAGCTCAGTGATCGACGAGACGCCGAGGCGGCCGAACACCAGGGAGTACTCGGCGGTGACCTCTTCGGGTACACCTGTCGCCGTGGTCACCACCACGATGCGCGACCGCTGTGCGCCGGAGAGGGCCACGAACTCCTCGAGCGGCCCGGTGCCGCAGGTGCGGTTCTCCCTGCCACCGATGACCAGGAGCCGGCCGGTGCCGTTCCCCTCCGTTATGTCGGTCACGACAGCTAGCTACCCGATTGTCACGCCAAGTAGTCGCCGGTTGTGACAGCTCGGTCTTCTTGATCAATTGTCGTGGCTCGGGCGGTCATTCGCATCTGATGTTCGCATAAAGAAACCTGTGACATACCGGAGGGTATTTATAATCCAGAGCTGATTTTCTTACGGTGAACATGGGGCCGGAACGGGTTTGCCGCGACTGCTGATACCGGAGGGAATCTCGGCTGTGGCGTACAGCGTCGACGTCCTCCGCGCTGTCCGGGAGGCGACGACCGCCTTACTTCCGTGCACCGATCGGCCTTACCCCTGAACCGACCTGCGGCTTCCTACGTCTAAGAGGCGCACGTTTCGTCATGACGCACGGGAGGCGCGGGGGGCGTAGGAGAAAAACAGACGCCATGGTCAACCTCTGAGAGGCACACTCACTCCGAAGTGGAGCGAATGAGGGCGGACGGCCCAGTTCGTTTTGGAGGTGTCCATGTCGTATACCAACGGTTTTGGCAATGGTCGGCTTATGTATCGCCTTGTGGTGGCGGTCGATGTCGAGAAGTACAGCACGCGGGACGCACGCGAGCAGTTGAGGGCGCAGAAGGAGCTCCAGCGCATCCTCAACGTCGCCGCCCAGAACACCGGTCTTGACCAGCGCGAATGGTACGAACAGGTCAGCGGCGACGGTGAGCTGGTGGTCCTGCCCGAGGACGTGGACGTCTCCGTGGTGGTCGGCGACTTCACGTGCCAGCTCGAGACCATGCTCGCGGAGTTCAACCGGCGGGCGGTCACCGACACGCCCCTGCGGCTGCGGGTCGCGATGCACCACGGCACGCTGACACCGGGCCCCTTCGGCCCCGCCGGCGACGCGCCGATCGTGGTCAGCCGGCTGCTGGACGCCAAACCCCTGCGCAAGCTCCTCACCGACCAGCAGGAGCGCGACCTCGCGCTCATCGTCTCCCAGACCCTCTACCAAGACGTCGTCCGCACCGGCTTCTGCTCGCTCGACCCCGAAGAGTTCCAGCCCGTACGCGTGAACGCCAAAGGCATCCAGTACCACGGCTTCGTGCGCAACCAGGAAGAGCGGCGGATGGCCCCGGCGACCCTGCGCCGGGCCAGTGGGGGCGGCGCGGACCTCGTAGCGCTCCCCGGTGGCCTCGCCTGATCCGTCCCCCCGCCACAGGCCTAGCCCCTCACGATTCCTCCACGACTGGGCCGGTCACCGCCCGCGCCATCCGGCGCGGGCGGTAGCCGCCCTCATCGGTAGGCGAAAAGCGCCTCGCCGAACCCGTCCGCGGCCGTGTACGAGCGGTACCGGCGTCCGACCTCCGAGATGCCGGAGCCGGCCCGCAGCCCGAGTTCGTCCGGGTCGGGCAGCGGACCGCCGCCGAGATGTACGGCACCGTCGAGAGCGGTGCGCACACCTGGAGATCCTGACCGGAAGAGACCGATGCGCCAGCCGGCCGACTCGTCCCAGACGAGGGCACGGGAGTCGGCGAGTACGACCGTGGCGTCGCGCGGATCGCTGGGGTCGAGCCAGCTCCGGTCGACGGCCAGTCCCTGCAGGACGAGAGCGCGCACGCTCCACATCACGTAGTTCCTGGTGACGTTGACGCGGGGAACCCGATGAGGCGATGGTTCGCGATGATCCATAACGGCAAGGCACCTTTCTGGGGGCTTGCCACGAATTATGCTTCAAAAAGAGATGATCACCGCGACCTGATTCGGGCGCTGGCTATGTCTCCTCGAGGAAAGATGTGTCGGTCTTCGGCGCTGTGTCCGCACTCTTTTGAAAGAGTGCTCCGGACGGGTACTTCGGGTCGGCGCAGGTTCCGCACCGGATGAAGCCCTGTCTCCTGTAATAAGCGTGCAGGCCCTCATTGGTGGTCCAGACGTCGACGCGCACCCACTCCACCGGACGCGTCCGCAGCTCGCGCTGGACGGCCCAATCGATCATGACTCCACCGAGATCATGACCGGCGTACGCCCGGCCGACGACGAGTCGGTGCACGTAGACGGCGTCGCCCCTGCCACTCTTTCCCCATACGTGCGGGATCGGCTCCTGACAGATCGTCATCGTGGCCGCCGGCGCCCGCCCGTCCCAGACCAGCCAGGTCTCACCGCGTTCGAGGCCGGCGAGGACGCGTGCGTCGCGGTCGTTCCTCGTCGGCCACGGGTCGGCCCATTGGTCGGTTTTCTTGGCTCGCAACCAGTCTGAGGCCTCTTCGATCAGATCGATCACAAGGGAGTGTTCGCCCGGCGTCGCGCGACGAATGGTGAAATTGGTGTTCATGGGATCCGAGTGCTTTATGGGAAAGGTGTTCTAGGGCACTTCACCGATCTTGTAGTTCAGCATGTTGCGGTCCGCCGGGTAGACGGTGACCGTGAAGCGGAGCGGCTCACCGCTTGTGGCGTAGGCCGTACGAGACAGCTCGATCAGTGTGACGGCCGCCGTCTCCGGTAGGTCGAAGAAGAGTGACTCATCCCGGTCAGGCGGTCGTACGGTGATCTGGTCCTGATAGCCCGCCTGGACCAGCCCGAGCTCCTGCTCCAGGTATTTGACCACGCCTTCTTCGACGTCGACGGCGTCCACGAGGCGGTCGGCGCCCCTCGTGACGAAATCCATGGGATAGAACGACGTTTGCAGCGACCAGGGCTCGTCGTCGATGAACCGTTGCTGGTGACGGCTGACGACGCGAGCGCCCTCCTCGACGTGGAGCCACTCGGCCATCGACGCGGACGCCTTGCGGATCTCCACACGAGGGTCGGAGACGCTCGGACGACGGCCCTGGATCTTGGCGGCGGCGACGTAGGCGCTGCCCTCGTCTCCGCCCGGGCCAACACCGCGTGGCGGCGACAGTTCGACCTTGTAGGGCGTGATATCCCTGGTCACGAAGGTGCCACGTCCGGCATGGGTGACGACGAGCTGCCGTTGGATCAGCCACTTGAGTGCGTCGCGGACCGTGTTGCGCGAGGCGTGGTACTCGTCCTGCAACTCGAGTTCGGTCGGCAACTGAGTTCCAGGGGTGAGCTCTCCAGCCTCGATCTTCTTGATGAGGTCGTCCGCGATCGTGCGCCACTTGAACGTCGCCATGATCACCTCTCAGGCCGACGCTGAGGCGAATGTATCCCCCTCAGCCGGTTGGGGTCACTCACTAGAACGGTACAGACACGCTAACTCATCCAAATGAGGTTAAAGATACTGGTTCATGGGGTATCAGATAACTGGTTGGGATGAGTCAGATCATACCAGAAACGATCATCGTGTCAGGCGACCGGTGCGTGTTCGGCCGGGCGTCACCGGCCTTCAGATCCTTCGGGGGCTTGAAGGCCACGTCAGGGGGCGGAGAAGAACCCGCACACAAGGTGCGGTGACGAGCGAGAGGGGAAGCTCGTGCACTGGTTCAACCCGGTAAGTCTCATCCTGTTGGTCGTCGCGGTCGTGGTCTTCGGCGCGGTCGTGGAAACGCTCTGGGAGTTCATCAGGTTCAGCGGCCGGGACCCGCTGACCGCGACGGCGCCGGACCAGCGTTCGGCTCGGGCGCGGCGGTGGGCGGGCGTCTACGTCCGGCGGCCGCAGCCCGAACGGCAGCCGTCCGCGCTGGACCACGAGCACGCCGCCTGACCGGCACGCCGTACGTTCCTCGAAGGGGCCCTCACGATCGGCGGCGTCGCCGGTCGTGAGGGCGAGCGAGCCCAATCGAGCGGTCCCCGGGGGCGACCGCGACCCGAGCGGAGGATCCGATCACAATGGACGCTCCCTACAGCACATACGGGGAGGTCGGCGGGGCCCGGTCCGCCTCTTACTCACACGCCGCCGCGCTCGCCGACGTGGGCAAGGCGTTCGGCCGCCGGCTGTCCACGCGGCTCCATCGCCGCGTCGCCGCGCCGACCGTCGATGACCGGCTGCGGCAGTGCGCGGTGCTGGCCTTCGACGTCGTCGGGTTCGGGGACCGGCGGCGGGACGACGACGTGCAGCTCTACGTACGCGACGCGCTCTACCGGATCATCGAGCGGGCCTTCGGCTCCGTCGGTGCCCCCTGGCGGGCGTGTCACCGCGAAGACCGGGGTGACGGTGTCCTCGTCGTCGTCCCCGCCCACATCTCCACCGAACTGCTCATCTCACCCCTGGCCGAGCGCGTACGCGCCGGGCTGCGGCGGCACAACAAGCTGTCCAGCGAGGCGGCGCAGATCCGGTTGCGCATGGCGCTGCACGCCGGCCACGTCCACTTCGACGCGTACGGGGTGGCCGGGCAGACGCTCGTCCACGCCTTCCGGCTGCTGGAGGCGCCGGCCTTCAAGTCCGCGTTCGCCGCGACGCCCTGCGAGCTCGGGTTCGTGGTGTCCGACCGGCTGTACGAGGACGTGATCCGGCACGGCCCCGGGTTGATCGACCCGGACCTGTACGACGCGATCAGCGTGTCGCTCAAGGAGACCGAGGCACGCGCCTGGGTGCACTTCCCGCCCGGCACCGTACGCCCGGCGCTGAACGCCTGGCCGCACGCCGTCGGGCCCGCCGCGGCGGGGGCGTGATCACAGCACCGAGATGTCCCAGGCGACGCCCACCGGGACCACCGGGCCCGTACCCCCGCTCACCGTGATGGTGGCGGTGCCGGGCAGGGTGAGCAGCCCGCGGTTGAGCGTGACCTGGACCGTCACGTGGCCGTGCGCGCGGATGGTGCCCCCGGCGTTCATCAGGGTGACCTGCGGAGACGAGGTGGCGGCGGTCCAGGTGACCGGGCCGCCCTCGGCGGTGAGGATGATGGCCGCCATCGTCGTGTGGTCGCGGAAGCGGATCGAGGTGGGGCTGACCGCCAGCGCGCCCGTACGCGGCCCCGGCCGCCGCGAGTGCGTCGGCGTCGGAGTGGGGGAGTTGACCGACTGCGGCGCGGTCGTCGGCCGCTGCTGGTCACGGCCGCCGCCCGGCTCGGGGTCCTGCGCGCCCTGCCGGCGAGTGTGCGCCGAGGGCGGCGTGGAGGTGTGCGGCCGGCCGCCGGGCCACTCGATGCTCGGCACCGGAAGGTTCGGGTCCATCAGCATGAGGGCCACGAGCGCGGTCGCCAGAGCGGTGAGCAGGCCGGCGCTCGTGAACGCCCAGCGCCGGGCCAGGTGCGAGGGGGCGTCCGGCTGGCGGGGCATGCCCTCGGGGGTCAGCGCGCCCCCGCGGGCGGCGATCTCGGCGCGGTACCCGGCCAGCTCCGGATCGGTCCCGGTGTGCTGCACGCGGTGGCGGAGCGCGGCCGGGATCACTGGGGCGGCCGCCTTGTCCAGGAACTCCTCGGCCTCCGGGACCTGGTCCTGCGCCCGCTTCAGGCGCGCCTCCGACCTGCGGAGGGAGACGCCGAGCGTCGTGGCGAGGTCCTCGCCGGTCAGGTCGTGCCGCAGGGCGAGGAACAGTGCCTCGCGCTGCAGGAAGTCGAGGCCGGCGAGCGGGTCGCCCTCGGCCGCCTCGTGCTGGAGTTTGCGCTGCATGCACCGCCGGCGCGCGGCGGCGTACAGCCAGGCGCGCAGTTTCGCGCGGTCACGCATTCGCGGCGACCGGCGCGAGGCGTCGACGAACGTGTCGTGGATGACGTCCGCGGCGGCGCGGGAATCGTCCAGGAGCGCCATGCAGTAGTCGTACAGGCGCTCGGCGTAGACGTCGTAAAGAGTGGCGAGTACGTCGTCGTCACCGTCGTGCAGTCCCTTGACGAGACGTCGATCGGCGTCGGGGGCGTAGCGTGACCACCTTGCCATGTACGTGCTCCACGAATTGACCAGCGCGTCCTGCTTACCCCCTGACCCTAGGGGTTCGGGGCACCTCACCGTAAATGAAGCGAATGGCGCGACATGTCCGGCTGCGGGTTTTGGTACGTCCGGTGACGGTGCAGGTAAGGACGACGATGCCCCGTGCGGGTGCGCACGGGGCATCATTTGACGGCGGACGTTATAGAACCTTCGCCGTACGGTGATCGGCTCTGGACGTCACTCGAACACGCGCGTACGAGTCGAGACCGCCAAGGCCGAGTCGTCGGAGAAGATGCCGTCGACGCCCAGCTTGTAGAACGCCTCGAGGAGCCGTGATGCGTCGCCCTCGGCGCGGGGGAAGTTCGGCGAGCTCGGGTTGCCCTCCTGGTACTCCACCGGCAGGAAGTAGTTCTCCGGCCGTACGGTCCAGGGGTGCACGGCGAGCCCGGCGCGGTGGGAGTCACGGACCAGCGTCGTGGGCTGTTGCGCGTGGTTGGTGGCGTCCACCGGAATGATCCGGGTAAGGGCCGGGCCGATGCCGTACGCGTACTTCGCGACCCACTTCAGCCCGGCGGGCGTGAGGAGATCGCTGTACGTGCGCGGGTCGTGGCCTGCCACGAAGTCGTACGGGGCGCCCTGCGCGTCGATGAGCTGGATCAGCTTGATGCTCGTCCTCTTACTGAGCGCCTGGAGGTTCGAGGTCTCGAAGGACTGGATGAAGACCTTGTCGTTCCGGCCCTTGAACCCGTACTGGCCGAGATCCTTGAGCAGTTCGTCCTCCAGGGGCAGCCCGATGCTCCGGAAGTAGGTCGGGTGCTTGGTCTCGGGGTAAACGCCCACGTGGTGGTCGCGTGCGATCTCCAGCACCTCGTCGAGGCTGGCGATCGGGTCGACCCCGTCGAACGCCGAGCTGCCCGCCCGCAGGTCCGGCAGCCGCTCCTTGAGCCGCAGCGTACGGAGCTGGGCGAAGGTGAAGTCCTCGGTGAACCAGTCGGTGCGCTGCACGCCGTCGATGGTCTTGGTCGTCTTGAGACTCGCGAACTCCGGGTGGTTCGCCACGTCCGTCGTGTCGTTCAGCCAGTTGTCGTGCCGCGCGACCAGGACGTGGTCCTTGGTGGTCACGACGTCCGGCTCTATGTAGTCGGCGCCCATCTCGATGGCGAGCTCGTAGGCGTGCCTGGACTCCTCGGGACGGTACTCGCTGGCGCCCCGGTGAGCGATCACGATCGGCAACCGCGTGCTCGGGCGCTCCGGCGCCGAGGCGGCGCCGCTCACCGTGGTGGAAGCGACGAGGGCGGAACCGACCGCCGCGAGCGCGACCCCGCCGGCAAGCAAGCGTCGGGACAGTGACATGAGCTACCTCCTGGTTCGGGACGTGCGGAGGCTATGTCGCTTGAGTGACGAATAGGAGACCTGATCCTTAAGGGAGGTAGGTCCGGAACCGGCCATGTGGTTGGCGCCTGTGACGTCTTGCATCCTGCCCTCCGGCCGCCCGGCCTATCCATTTCGTCTGCGCCGTGTTGGGGGAACCGTGGCGGAAAGGCCGCTTTACCAGAGGATCGCCGAAGAACTGCGACTAAAGATCGAGACCGGTGAGCTGTCTCCTGGGTCGCTCGTCCCGCCCGAGTCGCAGCTGACGGTGGACTACAAGGCTTCGCGGAACACGATCAGAGAAGCCGTCCGATGGCTGAAGGATCTTGGCCTTGTGGACACACAGCCGGGCCGCGGGACCACAGTGATCTCCAAGCCCGTGCCGTTCGAGATCACGCTCACGCCCGACTCGGAGACGGGCTTCGGCGGAGGCGAGGGCGCGGCGTACATCGCGGAGGTCCAGGCGCAGAACCGCGTCGCCAGGGCCGGCTCGCCGAAGGTGGAGATCCACAAGGCGAAGGGCCGGATCGCCGAGGAGCTGGGGCTCGCGGTCGACGCCGAGGTCATCAGCCGGCACCAGCAGCGGTACATCGACGACACGCCCTGGTCCTTGCAGACGTCGTACTATCCGGTCGACTTCGTTGCCAGGGGTGCCACGCGGTTGCTTTCCGCCGACGACATCGAGGAAGGCACCGTCAGGTACATCGAGGGGGCGCTGGGGATCAAGCAGGCGTCCTACACCGACCGGATCACCGTACGGGCCCCTGACGTCAACGAGGTCGCCTTCTTCGATCTCCCGGCGAACGGCAGCGTCCCGGTCTTCCAGACGTACCGGACCGCGAGGGACACTGAGGCTCGGCCGTTCCGACTCACCGTCAGCGTCTTCGCGGCAGACCGAAACGAGTTCCTGCTGAACGTCGACCTCACGGACATGCCGTGATCGCGACGGTCTGACGACCGATTCGCGCAGTGCTGTGGAGTCCCGGTACACTCGTCCGAGCCAGCAGCCGTAGCTCAACGGATAGAGCATCTGACTACGGATCAGAAGGTTGGGGGTTCGAATCCCTCCGGCTGCGCAGGTCAAGGGCCTACCTCGATAACGAGGTAGGCCCTTTTTGACGGCAATGGGACCCGCTGACGGGGACTGCAGTGTCATCGGGAGCTTCCCAAGGCTTGATCCACTCGAGCCGCGACCACGCCAAGTACTTGTCATAACCGGACCGCGAACGGAACTGCGGCGTGGAGTTCGGCGCGGATCCGCTCGTCGGCGGTCACGCGGGCGGGTCTTGCTCCCGGTGTACCGATAGCGCGTTCCTCGCCAGCGGTGAGCGTGACCTTCCAGCCGTCGTAACGAAACGTCGGTGGCCCGGGCCAGACGGTGCATCTGCTCTTCACACCGGAGGATCGTCTCGGGGGACAACAGGAGGGCATCATAAGCCGCAAGGTGCCGGTGACCGTCACCGGTGAGCTCCTCATCGGCAACGATGTCGCGTACTCCCACATCCATGAGCGCTGCCTCGGCGGCGACCGGCCGACCCTGGGGCATCCAGTGCCGCGTCTGACGGCAGGCCGTGGCCTGATCATGCGACACAGCGCGCCTTCGAGGACCTCGCCGACCTCGTCTGACCGCATAAGGGCCTCTTCCATGCGGAGCGACCCCCTGGACGGGGCGCCACTGCGAACCTCCCACGCAGCGACAGGGAACGGGTGGCTTGGAGCCCTGGCTGCGGAGAGGGTAAACAGGGTGACCAGGCGCTGATGCTACGGGGGATGTGGAGCCGGCCCGATGGAGTGGAGTACGGAGGACCTGCGGCTCATGGAGCCGCACGAGCGCGCTGCGTTGATGCGGGAACTGATCGAGCTGGCCGAGGAAGATCCGCTGGCTGATCCGGGTCGCCGCAAGAGGCGCCGGCTCTTCATCGCGCTGACGGTCGGGTCGTGTGTGTGGTTGGTTCCCTGGATCGTTTATCTGGCCTTCACACTGCCCGGGCACTACACGGCCGGTCAGTGGTCCGCGACGTGGACGGGCTTCGACATCGCCCTGCTGGCGGCGTTGGCCGGTAGCGCGCTGGCGATTCTGGGCAGGCGGCAGGTGGCGATCGTCGGCATGCTCATCACCTCCACGCTGCTGGTCTGCGACGCGTGGTTCGACGTCATGTTGTCCTGGGGTTCGGACGAGTTCCCGCTCAGTGTCGTGACCGCGCTGGGCTGCGAGCTTCCGCTGGCGGCGCTCTGCTTCCACGCAGCCCGCCGATTGATCCGCCTGACCATGCACGCGGTGTGGGTCCGCAGCGGCCTGACCGAGGCGGAGCCGTCACTGATCCGCATCCGGCTCTTCACACTCATCGAACCCCGGCTGGGCCGCCCGTCCGGACGAAATGCGGACCGGGAACCGTGAGATGTCCGTGCCGCTCGCTAGGGTCATGCGGTGCGCGGTCGATACCGGGGCATCCAGCACGGCAGGACGGCAGCCTCCCTGACTCTGCACGAGGGTGGTCACGGCTCCACCGGGACCTAATCTGCGGCCAGGCTTAGCCGAGGGCCATGAAGAAGCTCGTCAGCACCGGCCGCGCGCAGCACCCTTCATGATCTCCAAGCCTCCGGCGGGGACCCTCAGCCGCACCAGCTCGCAGTACGCGCCACCGGCACGACCGCGGCCAATATTCGGTGGGGACGCGGCGGGCGAGCCAGGTAAGGTCACGGCCGTGTCGAACGATGCGGCTCAGGCCCAGCCTCCCCCCTTGCGCCGCCGGTTGCGCGACGCGCTCGTCGTCGCGATGAAGAGACGCGATCGCGTCGCCGTCACCGTCTTGCGCTCGACGCTGGCCGCCATCGACAACGCGGAGGCCGTCGACGTCGCAGCGGGAAACGGGTCTTCGGCGATCGAGTCGTCTCCCGTCGGTATCGGTGTCGCCGAGGTCGAGCGGCGTGCTCTGTCCGACGAGGACATCGCCCAGATCGTACGTTCCGAAGTGGCGGAGCGTGAGGCCGCCGCGCTGGACTACGACCGTGCGGGGCGGCCGGAGCGCGCCGAAGCCCTGCGTGCTGAAGTAAGGGTGCTCTCATCCCACCTGTGACGAGCACGCGTACGCTTCGGTCATCCAGGCTTTCCGAACGGTGAGAATCAGAGTCTCGGCCTCGGTTCGGATCCGGCGCGGCTCCCTGACCATCCCGGTACCGGCAATCACTACGACCCGGCGCGCAACGCGTAGCCGAAGCCGCGGACCGTGTGGATCATCGGCGGGCCGGTCCGGTCGAGCTTCTTGCGGAGGTAGTAGACGTACGTCTCGACGACCTGCGCGTTGCCGTCGAAGTCGTAGTTCCAGACCAGGTCGAGAAGCTGTTCCTTGGACAGCACCTGGCCCGCGTGCTCCATCAGGCAGCGCAGCAGCCGGAACTCGGTCGGCGTGAGGGTGACCTGGTCGTCCGCGCGCCGGACCGTGCACGTGTCGACGTCGAGTTCGAGGTCGCCGACCCGCAGCCGGCGCGGCGCGTCCGGCGCGGCCCGGGTACGGCGCAGCACCACCCGTACGCGAGCGTGGAGTTCCTGCAGGCTGAACGGCTTGGTGATGTAGTCGTCGCCGCCGGAGGAAAGGCCGGTGAGCTTGTCCTCCAACGTACGGCGTGCGGTCAGGAAGATGATCGGCGGCGCCTGGCCGAGAGCCTGTAGCCGGTCGCACACCCGGAAGCCGTCGATGTCGGGCAGCGAGACGTCCAGCACGATGAGGTCCGGGCGGAACGCCTCCGCCCGGGCCAGCGCCGACCGGCCGTCCGCCGCCGTCGCCACCTCATAGCCCTGGTAGCGCAGGCCGGTCGCGACCAGGTCGCGGATGTTCTCCTCGTCGTCCACCACGAGCACCCGCGCCGAAGATGTCACCACCCGGCCATCGTGACCCGATCACGGGACTGCCGCACCTTTTCTGACTGGATTATGAGCCGGTGAAGCGACCATGGGGGTATGTCGCTACGGTTGCGCATTCTCGCCGGACTCGTCGGCCTGCTCGTCCTCGGCCTCGCCGCCTTCGGCGTGGGCATCAGCAGGCTGATGAGGGGCAACCTGGAGAACCAGCTCGACCAGCAGCTGGCGGTGGTGGCGAGCGTCGTGAGGCAGGTCCTCGCCACCGACAAGGACCAGCACGACCTGGACCGGCTCTTCGAGCTCCCAGCCCGGCAGAAGGTGGATCCCGGCGTCGTGGGCATCCTCCCGCGGAAGTCTCCCGACATGGCGGCCTTCCCGCCCGGCCTGGTCATCGAGGTCCGCAGCGAGAACGGCACCCTGCTCGACCGCCAGGCGCTCGCCTCCAAGGTGAGGGTGGACCGGCCGGAACTCTCCGCCCCGCGCCCCGTCGGCGTCCCAAGGGACCGAGTCGCCATGAAGGACCAGGGTGACTACCGGACGCTGACGATGACCATGAACGAGGGCGACACCCCGGTGTCGGTGACACTGGCGATCCGGACCGCCCCGGTGGATGAGTTCCTGCAACAGCTCACCGTCGTCGAGTTCGTCCTCGGCACGATCATCGTGGTGATCGGAGCCGGGCTCGCGCTGGTCGTGGCACGTCTCACCGCACGCCCGCTCGCCCGGATCGCGGCCACCGCCGACGCCATCTCCGGCGGCGACCTCACCCGTCGGGTGCCCGACAAGAACCCCAGGACCGAGGTGGGCCGGGTCGGGCTGGCGCTGAACGCCATGCTCGCCGACATCCAGCGGTACGTCGGCCGGCTCGTGGAGTCCGAACAGCGGATGCGGCGGTTCCTCGGCGACGCCTCGCACGAACTGGCCACGCCGCTCACCTCCATCCGCGGGTACGCCGAGCTCTTCCGCAGCGGGGCCCGGGACCGGCCGGAGGACCTGGCCCGGGCGATGAGCCGGATCGAGGCCGAGGCGGCCCGGATGACCTGGCTGGTGGAAGAGCTGCTGCTGCTCGCGGAGCTGGACGAGGGCCGTCGGCTGCGCCCGACGCGGGTCGATCTCGCGACGATCGCCGCCGACGCGGTGGACGACGCCCGGCTCGCGGCTCCGGACCGGACCATCGAGCTGGAGGCCACCGCCGGCGTGTACGTGCACGGCGAGGAGAACCGGCTCCGGCAGGTCGCCGCGAACCTGCTGTCCAACGCCTGCCGGCACACCCCGCCGGGCACGCCGATCACGGTCACCGTCGCGCCGGGCGTGATCGAGGTGGCGGACGAGGGGCCGGGCATGGACGCCGTACGGGCCGCGCGCGTCTTCGACCGCTTCTACGGCGACGGCTCGGGACTGGGCCTGGCGATCGTCGCCTCGATCGTGGCCGCCCACGGTGGCACGATCGAGGTCGTCAGTACGCCCGGAGAGGGTGCGCGGTTCCGGGTCGAGCTGCCATCCGTACGGGAGTCTGACTGGATTCTGACCGAAAGCTGAGCCCGTCCCGAGCCCCGCATCCGAGGCTCACCGGCATGCGAATCCTTCATCTGACCACCGCCGCCGTGCTGGTGGCCGGCGCCGCCACCGCCTGCGGCTCGGGTGGTTCCGGGCCGGCGGTGTCCAGCTCTCCGACGCTCAGCACGGCCGCCAAGGAGGCCAAGGCCCGCCAGTTCGTCGAATGCGCCCGCAAGAACGGCATCCCCAACGTCGCCGATCCCAAGGTGGGCTCGGACGGCGACATCGACATCAGCCCGCCGCCCGGCCTCACGAAGCAGAGTCCGATCGTGCAGAAGGTCATGAAGATCTGCGGCAAGTACATGGACGGCGTCCTCACCCACGAGAACGAGGACCCCAGTGCCGGGTACGACAAGGCGCTCAAGGTGGCGGCCTGCGTCCGGCAGCACGGTGTGCCGAACTTCCCGGACCCGTCCCCGCCGACCGGGAGCGGGGACCAGAAGATCCGCCTCGGGAAGGGGCTGAACAAGCAAGCCATCGACAAGGCGATGCGAGCCTGCGGCGTCACGCCCCAGCCGAAGAGCGACTAGCCCATGAAGCGCCTCTGGATCTTTCTCACCGCCGTGGGCGGCCTCGCCGCCATCGCCGCCGGCGCCCTGTGGACCGCCGGGTCCGGGCCCTCCGCCACGGCCTCCTCCACCCCGTCGGCCGGCACCACGACCGCCACGGTCACCCGTACCGACCTCGTCGAGACCGACCAGGAGCAGGGCACGCTCGGCTTCGCCGGGGCCCGTACGCTCCAGTCGTCGGCGGCCGGCATCCTCACCGCCGAGTCCGCCGAGGGCGCCACCGTCACCCGTGATCAGGCGCTGTACGGCGTCGGCCTGCACCCGGTCCGGCTCTTCTACGGCACCGTTCCGCTGTCGCGCACCCTCGCCCTGGGCGTCTCGGCCGGCAAGGACGTCAAGCAACTGGAGCGGAACCTGCGCACCCTGGGGTACGACCCGTACCGCGGCATGACCATCGACGATCACTTCTCCGCCGCGACCGCGACGGCCGTCGAGCGCTGGCAGAAGGCGCACGGGCAGACCAGGACAGGGCAGGTCACGCTGGCCGACCTGGTGTTCCTGCCGGGCGCCGTCCGGATCGGCACCCAGCACGCCAAGCCCGGTGACCGGGTCGGACCGGGCGCCAAGCTCGTCGACATCACCGGCACCACCCGCATCGCGACCGTGAAGCTGCCCGCGGACAGCGACCTCGCGCACGCCGGGGACAAGGTCACCGTCGGACTGCCCGACGGCACCGAGACGCCCGGCGTGATCACCCGGGTCGGCACCACCGCGACCAGTTCCTCCAGCTCGGAGGAGGGCGGTTCCGGTTCCGGTGACGACGCCAAGGTCGCGGTGACCGTACGGCTCACGAAGCCGAAGGCCACCGGCGGCCTGGACCAGGCCCCGGTCACCGTCGACTTCACTCGTCAGCGCGCGCGGAACGTCCTCGCCGTTCCGGTCACCGCGCTCGTCACCCTCTCCACCGGCGGGTACGCCGTGGACGTCGCGGGTGGCGGGCGGGTCGCGGTCAAGACCGGCATGTTCGCCACCGACGGCGCGGGCACCGGCCAGGTGGAGATCTCCGGCCCGGGCATCAGCGAGGGCCTCCGGGTGGTGGTCCCGCAGTGAGCCCGGTCATCGAGCTCCACGACGTGCACAAGACCTATCCGGGGCCGGTCGAGGTGCTGCACGGCATCGACCTGACCATCGAACGCGACGAGCAGGTGGCGATCGTCGGCCCGTCCGGCTCCGGCAAGTCCACGCTGCTCAACCTCATCGGCATCCTCGACCGCCCGACCTCCGGCACGCTCGTCGTGAACGGCCAGGACACCGCCGCGTTGACCGACCGCCGGCTCGCCGGGCTGCGCGCCGCCACCATCGGCTTCGTGTTCCAGCAGTTCTTCCTGCTCGACTACCGCACGGCGCTGGACAACGTCGCCGACGGCCTCCTCTACACCGCCACCCCGCTGCGCGAACGCCGCCGCCGGGCCGCCGAGGTCCTGGACCGGGTCGGCCTCGGCAGCCGGGCCGGGCACCGCCCGCCCCAGCTGTCCGGCGGCGAACGCCAGCGCGTCGCCATCGCCCGCGCCCTCGTCGGCCGGCCCGCCCTCGTACTGGCCGACGAGCCCACCGGCGCCCTCGACACCGCGAACGGCGCCGCCGTCCTCGAACTTCTCGGCGAACTGCACGACGACCGGACCACTCTCATCGTCATCACCCACGACCCCAGCGTCGCCGCAGCCATGGACCGTGAGATCCACATCCGCGACGGCCGCATCCACCCGGAGCCGACATGAGAACCAGCCGACTCGCCCCCGCCGACCTGGTCCGCGTCTCGCTCCTCGGCATCGGCGCCCGTAAGCTCCGGGCCGCCCTCTCCGTCCTCGGCATCGCCATCGGCATCGCCGCCATCGTCTGCGTCCTGGGCATCTCCGAGTCCAGCGCGGCCGGCCTCCAGCACGAACTCGACCGGCTCGGCACCAACCTGCTCACCGTCCAGCCCGGCCAGAGCCTCACCGGCGACCAGTCCACCCTCCCGCTGTCCGCCGAACAGACCCTCACCAAGGCCCCGTACGTCCAGCAGGTGTCCGGCATCGCCCCGGTCTCGGGCACGGTCCTGCGCAACGAGCGCATCGGCTCCATCATCACCGGCGGCATCAGCATCAAGGCGGCCCGCCCCAACCTGCCCTCCGCCCTGCGCGGCCGCGTCGCCCAGGGAGTGTTCCTCAACGCCGCCACCAGCAACTACCCCGTCACCGTCCTCGGCGCGGTGGCCGCCCAGCGCCTCGGCATCACCACCCTGCGCCCCGACACCGCGGTACGCGTCGGCGACCGGACCTTCACGGTCGTCGGCGTCCTCGCCCCCATCGAACTGGCCCCCGACATCGACCGCTCCGCCCTCATCGGCTTCGCCGAGGCCGAGCGTTCCTTCCGGATCGACGGCTCGGCCTCCACCGTCTACCTGCGTACGGACCCGTCCCATGTCGGGGAGGCCGCCAAGACCCTCGCCGCCGCGGCCAGTCCCGCCCATCCGGACCTGGTCAGTGTCAGCCAGCCCTCGGCCGCCTTGAGCGCCCGGCTCGCCGCCAAGAAGACCATCAACAGCCTGTTGCTCGGCCTCGGCGCCGTGGCCGTCCTGGTCGGCGCGATCGGCATCGCGAACGTCATGGTCATCTCGGTGCTCGAACGCCGAAGCGAGATCGGCCTGCGGCGTGCCCTGGGGGCGGCCCGGCGGCACATCGCGGGCCAGTTCATCGGAGAGTCCCTGGTCCTGGCACTTCTCGGCGGCCTTGCCGGCTGTGCCCTCGGCACCTTGGTCACGGTCGGCTACGCCCAGTACAAACACCTGGAGGCCGTCATCCCGGCCACGGCCCTGCCCCTCGGCCTGGCCGGCACGTTGATCATCGGCACCCTCGCCGGCCTGTACCCGGCCGCCCGCGCCGCCCGCCTTTCCCCCACCCAAGCCCTGGCCAGATGACGTGGTCGGAACGCTGGGCGTCCGGCTCCTACGTCTGATCACCTCGCCGCTCGTAGTCGGACAGGTCGGCGTTCAACGCGGCCAGCTGGCCCTCGATGGAGGCGCGCTGAAGTTCCAGCACATAGGCGTCCTGGTCGTGCGGGTCGAATTCGCCCCCGGCGCCTGCCGGCATCTTGTCGTCGCGAACCAACCGGTCAAGTCCCCTGGCGAGCAGTTCCCGCTGCCGTAGCGTGGACTGATGCTCGTCATCATTTTGAATCATGAGACACCTCGGGTAGCCAGTTCGCCGGCACCATCACGGTGACCTCGATGCATGACCGGCGACCATCGGCGTCTACGACGCAGTTCGCGCTGGAAAGCCATTCGAGGCCGTCGTGTCCGACGTCGATGTGCGGCCCGATCGTTTCGACCGCCGCTGCCGACTGGAGCCAGTCGATTCCATGCCGCACGCGGGGCACGGGCATTCTCTCGGGCTCGATGGATCTGACCGGAATCTCGTCGGCGTCGCGCAGGGCGCGTAGCGGGCCGACGCGAACCGACTCGACTCCCTCTTGTGGGGTCAGGTACAGCGCGTCGTTGTGGATGTGCGTTCGATAGGCGGGCAGCTCGGTTCCCGTGTGGCGCCGCCTCAGCGCTTGGACCAGGACATCGCCATTGGCAACGAGCCCGACCCAGCCGCTGTCGGCACGCAACACCACCACGCGTGATGTTTCGTCGACGTTGACGAAGTCGGAACCGTGCCTCCTCCACCCGGTCACCGATATCCGTACCCCGTCCGGCAGAACAATCCCACCGGTGGCATCGACCACGTACCCGAAGGACCCTTGGGAGGCCCCCAGGGCAGGCATTCCGGCGGCCTGTGCCGGGGAGAACGAACGCTCGAACAGCCAAGAAGGCGCGGCGGCCTTCCCCGGCCGATCGGGGGCATCGAGTGGATCGTCGTGCAGCTCCCGCGTCACCAGCGATGGCATCGCCTCGCCCGACAAGCGCCGCCGCCAGTCGAACCACGAACCACGCTCGGTGACCTCGACCACGATCGGATGACCCACCGGCCACCGCAACGCCACCGGATCGTCTCCACGTGCCGCACCTGGAACCCAGCCCCGCCTCTGCCAGCGCGGAGCGGGCACGACGACGGCCGGCGCCCAAACGACCTGCGGATGGGCGACCGGCATATGCACCACCTGCGGATGTACCACCACCGGCATGGGCACGACCTGCGGATGTATCACCGGCATGGGTACGAACTGCGGGTGTGCCACCGGCGGAGGAGGCTGCGCGGCGACCCTCCGGGACGGAAGGGGCGGCAGCGTTCTCAGATCGAGGCGAACGACTCCCTTCCGGCCCCCCGTCCTGTCTCGCTGGAAGAATTTGCGGAGTGTGCCGTTGGAGTCCACCAGCAACTCGCCACCATATTTTGCCTTCTGCTCTTCACGGCCGGTTCTGAGATCCTCCGGGTCTCGCAACACGGGATCGACCGCGGCCAGGTTGACACCGCGAGGCTCCCAAGCGCCGTCGTAGTCATTCGGATGATTTTTCGCGGTGACGAAACTCCCGTCGAGCCACAGATGCATCAGGCCGGCGTAGTACAGGTTCGTCGCCGCCGCGTGCAATCCCGCGAGTAGGGCGTTTCGATGCGGCGTCCCACCGAATCGCCGCGCGACGGTGGACCACGACGCGCGATATTCCCCCGGAGGCAGTTTACCGTTGCGCTGGAAAGGCGGGATCCAGTCTTTGCGCCAGAGCGCGGCGACACGACTCAGATTGATGATCCCGGCGATACGAGGGTCGAAGGGATCGGTGAGGGCATCTACGACCGAGCCCGACCGGCCACCGGGGAGAGGTTCGCGCGGTTGCCCGATGACACCGTCAGGGCCGATGGTCAGGGCACGCGCGCCGATGAGTGCGGGCATGGCGGTCTCGACCTCATCCGGCCGGGGCGCGGGAGCCACCTCCACGTCGTCGGCCGAACGAGGGTCGATAATCTGCACACCCTCGACCGTGTCGATGAGCGCGACGGCGTGCCGGTGGCCACCTGGTCGCCCGAGCACGACGATTACCGTTCCGCCGGCGGGCACCTGATGGGTCAACGTGCGCCATGAGGTGGCCTCTCCCCATTGGTCCGCGGGCACGTTCAGGTGTCGTCGTCCGACAGCCGATCCGATCAGCAGGTCATCGGCCCACGAGTTTCGGTGGACGCCCCCCGGGAACAGCCGCCGTATCAATTCGCTGATCATGATCAGACACACCTGGAACTCATCGCCAGGCAGTTGCCGACCGAATTCCTTCACATCACCGATCAGCCGATTCAGCTCAGGTAGAGAACGGCCGGCTCCGTCCGGGGTGAATCGCACGAGACCATCGGAACCGGTGATCACGCGGCCGGGCGCGGCCTGCACGCACATGGTGTCGCCACCGATGCGGCACCGGACGGATTCACGCCACCCGTCGAAATCATGAGCCAAGCCATCCTCCTCCAGCGATGTCTTCCGCGTATCGTCGGTCGGCCGACTCGAGGTCGCCGGGGACGCGACGGTGGGACATGCCCGGCTCAGCAGACCTTCGCGCATGATCAGTAGCGTAGAGCGGAAGCTTCTGTCTCACTTGTTCCGGGAGTGGCGAGGGGTGGTTTCCGCCACGTCACGGCGACCGTACCGACCCATCGACGGAGGTGACCGGTCATGAGGTCACGGTCGATCCCGGTCTCGTCGTTCGGCCCACACCGGTACAGCGCGGCTGTGGCAGCGGGTCATGGCCTGATCTGTGGTCTTCACGTCCACATAAGCCCCGATCGGGCGGGTGGCCGGGTTGTTGGACTCCCAAGTAGGTGCTGAGCGCGCCTGCTTCAACGCCCGCATCGTTCGGAAGAGGCACCCATGCGAAGCATCCACACTCCGCCGGAGAGTGCGCGATGACCTCACCCCTCACGACCGCGCCGCCGAAGACGACATCGCCCTACCTGGTCGCGCTCGGACTCGCGGCAGGGCCCGTCGTGGCGCTCGGGTTCACCCGTTTCGCATACGCGCTGCTGCTGCCCTCCATGCGTGACCAGCTGGGGTGGAACTACGCCGCCGCCGGCGGGATGAACACCGCCAACGCGGCCGGGTACATCATCGGGGCGGCCACCGCCGCCTGGTGGGCGCGGCGGTTCGGTGCCCGCGCGGCCTTCGCCTGGGGCATGGTGGTCAGCGCCGTCGCACTGCTCGCCTCCGGGGTGACGGGTGAGTTCGCGGCTCTGGGGATCTTCCGGTTCGTCGGAGGGATCAGCACCGCGGTCACCTTCGTCATCGGGTCGGCGCTGGCCACGCGCGTGCCCAAGGACGGCCCCCGGTCCGCGGTCCTCGTGGCCCTCTACATGGCCGGGGTCGGCATGGGCGTGGCGGCCTCCGGTGTCGTCATCCCCGCCGCTCTCACCGCGTGGGGCGTCTCCGGCTGGCACGAGGGCTGGGTTCTGCTGGGAGTCCTCGCCCTGCTCGCCACCGGGCCGGCCGTCTGGGCGTCGCGGCGCGTTCCGGAGCAGGCCGCGGGCCTCGCGGCCGGTCCGCGGCCCAGGCTGACGTTTCTCGCGCCGACCTTCGGCTGGTACGTCCTGTTCGGCGCCGGCTACGTGTCGTACATGACCTTCATCGTCGCCCTGCTGCACAACCAGGGCATGAAGACCTGGAGCGTCGCCGCGTTCTTCATCGTCCTGGGCGCCGCGTCGGCGGCCGGCACCCTGCTCGTGTGGGGACGGGTGATCGGGCGGCTCCGCGGCGGCCTGGCCTACGTCCTGGTGTCGGTGGTCGTCCTGATCGGCGTCCTGCCGGTCCTGCTGTGGCACGGCATGGGGGCGGCCATCTCGTCGGCGGTGATCTTCGGGGGTGCCTTCATGGCCGGCCCGACCGCCGTCACCGTCAACGCCCGCCGCGTGCTGCCCTCGTACGCCTGGACGTCCGGGATCGCCCTGCTGACCGTGGCCTTCAGCGTCGGCCAGGCCATCGGCCCCTTGCTGTCCGGCCTCCTGTCGGACTCCGCGGGCGGTATCTCCCACGGCCTGTGGCTGTCGGTCCTCCTGCTCGCCCTCTCCGCAGGCGCCGCACTGGCCCAGCGCGAGCACCCGCCGGCGGCCTGAGCTCACCGGCTCACCTACCATCGAATGGCAGGCCACGGCCCTGAGGGAGCGATGACACACAGACCAGCCGGTACGGCGACACTCACGGTGACGATCTTCATCTACCCGGGGGTGCGGCTGATGAGCGTGACCGGCCCGGTCGACGTGTTCGCGGCGGCGAACGAGTTCGGCGCCCACTACCGGCTGCGGATGGTCTCCGCCGACGGAGCCGAGGTGACGACCTCGTCGGGGACCCGCCTCAGCGCCGACATGTCCGTCGACGACGTGCAGGACGCCGGTGACATCCTGATCGTCCCCGGCGGCCCGGAGTGGGACACGCTGATCAAGGACGACGAGCTGCTGGAGACCGTACGAAAGCTGGACGGGACCGCGGATCGTACGGCGTCGGTGTGCACGGGCGCGTTCCTCCTGGCGGCGGCCGGTCTGCTGGACGGCCGCCGGGCGGCGACGCACTGGCGGCACGTACGGCAACTCGCGCTGCGCTTCCCCGGCGTCCATGTCGAGCCGGACGCGATCTTCGTCCAGGACGGCAGGATCATGACGTCGGCCGGGGCCAGCGCCGGCATCGACCTCTCTCTGGCGCTCGTCGAGGAGCACTACGGGGCCGAGGTGGCCCGTGCGGTGGCCAAGGAGATGGTCGTGTTCATGCAACGGCCCGGCGGGCAGTCCCAGTTCAGCGTCCGCGCGCGTGCCTCGCACCCGCGGCAGGAGATGCTCCGCCGCGTGCTCGACGCCGTCGCCGAGAACCCCGACGACAACCACACGCTGGCCGCCATGGCACGCAGAGCCGGCGTCAGCGCCCGCCACATGACCCGCCTCTTCTCCGAGGAGATCGGTACGACCCCGGCCCGCTATGTCGAACAGGTTCGCCTCGAAGCCGCGCAGGCGCTGCTGGAGAGCGGCGACGACCCGATGGCCGTGGTCGCGCGCCGTACGGGCTTCGGCTCCGCCGAGTCGTTGCGCCGGGCGTTCGTCCGGAATCTGGGCGTCACACCGGGCACCTTCCGGGCGAGCTTCCGCACCACCGGAGCGGAAGAGGACGTTCCGGCGCCCGCCTGACTCACGCGCCTGTCTTACGCGCCCGCAGCCAGCACCGCCTCGGCGACGGACTCCGCGCTCAGACCGGCCTCGGCCAGGATCTCCGCGCGCGTGCCCTGTTCGGGAAAGCCGTCGGCCACCCCCAGCACCCGGACGTCGGCGCGTACCCCGGCGTCGTGCAGCGACTGGACGAACGCCGCCCCGACGCCCCCGGCGCGCACGCCGTCCTCGACCGTGACCACCGCGGAGTGCCGCGCGGCCAGCCGGAGCAGTTCGGCGGGCAGCGGCTTGACCCACCGCGGGTCGACCACCGTGGTGTCCACGCCCTGCCGGGCGCACTTCCGCGACGCCTCCAGCGCCACCTGGGCCATCACCCCGACCGCGATCACGAGGACCCCTCCGGACGACTCGCGCAACACGTCGACGCCACCGGTGCGGCGGAGGGCGGGCACGTCCGCGCCGACGGCACCTCGCGGGAACCGGACGACGGTGGGCGCGTCGTCGACGTCGATCGCCTCGCGCAAGGACTCGCGGAGTGTGGGCAGGTCGCGTGGCGCCGCGATGCGCAGCCCCGGCACCGGCTGGAGCAGGGCGAGATCCCACAGACCGTTGTGGCTCGGGCCGTCGTCTCCGGTGACGCCCGCCCGGTCCACGACGAGGGTCGTGCCCAGCCGGTGCAGCGCGAGGTCCATCAGCACCTGGTCGAGGGCCCGGTTGAGGAAGGTGCCGTAGAGCGCGACCACCGGATGCAGGCCCGCCATCGCGAGCCCGGCGGCCGACGCCACCGCATGCTGCTCGGCGATCCCGACGTCGAAGAACCGTGTCGGGTACGCCGCCGCGAACCCAGCCAGGCCCACGGATCCGGGCATGGCGGCGGTGATGGCGACCAGGTCCCGGCGCTCGGCGGCGAGGGAGACCATCTGGTCCCCGAAGGCGGCGGACCAGCCGAGCCCGCCGGAGCGCCGTGGCCGGCCGGTGAGCGGGTCGATCACCCCGACCCCGTGGAGGTGATCCTCGTCGTCCTCCTCGGCCGGCCGGTAGCCGAGGCCCTTGCGCGTCACGCAGTGGACGATGACGGGAGCCCCGTACGCCTTGGCGCGCTCCAGCGCCTCTTCCAGGGCCGGGATGTCGTGCCCGTCGACCGGGCCCAGATACTCGACGCCCAGGAGCACGTGGGGAGCGAGGCGCCGCGCGGGGCCTCCCACGGTGGGGGCGTACGAGCGCCCGTTGTCGTTCACGACGATCACCACGGGGCGTTCGGGCGCCGCCGCGATGTTGTTGAGCGCCTCCCAGGCCAGCCCGCCCGTCAGGGCGCCGTCACCCACGATGGCCACGATGTGGCGGTCCGTCTCTCCGGACAGCGCGCGAGCCTTGGCCATGCCGTCCGCGTAGGAGAGCGCCGCCGACGCGTGGGAGTGCTCGATGTGATCGTGCGGGGACTCCGTACGGCTGGGATAGCCGGACAGGCCGCCGTGGCGCCGCAGCCCGGCGAACCGGCCGGCGCGACCAGTGACGATCTTGTGAACGTACGACTGGTGGCCGACGTCCCAGAGCAGGGTGTCGCGCGGCGAGTCGAAGGTCCGGTGCAGCGCCAGGGTCAGCTCGACCACACCGAGGTTCGGCCCGAGGTGCCCTCCCGTCTCCGCGACGTTCCGGATGAGGAAATCGCGGATCTCCCCGGCGAGCGCGGCCAGCTCCGGATGGCCGAGACGCCGCAGGTCGGCCGGCTCGTTGAGGTCTTCCAGCAGGGTCACGTGTCGTCTCTCCTCGCCGAACGCGTCAGGCGAAGGCGTCGCGTACGAGGCCCCGCTGCTCGGCGGCGTGCCGGTGCGCGGACCCGACGGCCGGCGCGGAGGCGTCCGGGCGGCTCACCCGGGCGACCACACCCGCCGCCATCGAGCCCACGCGCGGGCCGACGAACGTCCACGCCCCCTGGTTGGCCGGCTCCTCCTGGACCCAGCGAACCTCGGCGTGGTCCGGATGACGGCGCAGCTCCCGGTGGAGCTCGTCCCCGGGGAAGGGGTACAGGCGCTCCAGCCGGACGATGGCCGTGTCGGTCACACCCGCCTCGCGCCGGTACGCGTCCAGGTCGTAGAAGACCTTGCCCGAGCAGAGCAGCACCCGTCTGACGCGAGAAGGGTCGCACGTGCCGTCCGGTATGACGGCACGGAAACCTCCCGTGGTGAACTCCTCCAACGTGGACGTGGCCGCCTTGAGCCGCAACATCGACTTGGGGGTGAAGACCACCAGCGGGCGGCGCGAGCCCCCGAGCGCCTGCTGCCGGAGCAGATGGAAGTAGTTGCCCGGGAGCGAGGGCATGGCGATGGTCATGTTGTCCTGGGCGCACAGCTGGAGGAACCGCTCGATCCGGCCCGAGGAGTGGTCCGGACCCTGCCCTTCCAGGCCGTGCGGCAGCAGCAGCGTGACCCCGGAACGCTGTCCCCACTTCTGCTCCGACGAGGAGATGTACTCGTCGACGACCGTCTGGGCGCCGTTGGCGAAGTCGCCGAACTGCGCCTCCCACAGGACCAGGGCGTCAGGGCGGGCGAGCGAGTAGCCGTACTCGAACGCCACCGCCGCGAGTTCGGACAGCGACGAGTCGTACGGAGAGAAGGCCGCCGGTCCGAGGGCGTTCAGCGGGACGTACTCCGCACCGGTGGTGCGGTCGGTGAGCACGGCGTGCCGCTGGCCGAACGTACCGCGGCGCGAGTCCTGCCCGGCCAGCCGTACGGGCACCCCGTCCAGCAGCAGAGAGCCGATCGCCAGGGTCTCCCCGGTCGCCCAGTCCACCTTTCCGGTGTCCGGCATCGCGACGCGGCGTTGAAGCTGCGGCAGCACCCGAGGATGGACGGCGAACCCCGGCGGCAGCACGGACTGCGTCGCCAGGACGTGCCGGGCGGTCACCTCGCTGATCGCCGTACGGGCCGCGCTCGGGGAGGCGACGGAGACCTCGCCCGTCGATGGGGGCGGTTCCCGGGTCTCGGCGAACGCCCGCTCCAGCCGATCGCGGTAGTCCCGGCGGGCGAACTCGACGTCTTTCTCCCCGATGTCGCCCTGGCGCAGCAGCGTTTCCGCGTACAGCTCGCGTACCGAGGACTTGGCCGCGATGCGCTCGTACATGGCGGGCTGGGTGATGGAGGGGTCGTCGACCTCGCTGTGGCCGTGGCGCCGGTAACACACCAGGTCGATGACCACGTCCTTGTGGAACGCCTGGCGGTACTCGAACGCCGCGTGCGCCACCTGTACCACCGCTTCCGGGTCGTCGCCGTTGACGTGGAAGATCGGGGCCTCGACGGTACGGGCGACGTCGGTCGCGTAGGTGCTGGACCGGCCGCTTGCGGGCGCCGTGGTGAAGCCGAGCTGGTTGTTGACGACCACGTGGACGGTCCCGCCGGTGCGGTAGCCCTCCAGCTGTGACACGTTGAGCGTCTCGGCCACCACGCCCTGCCCGGCGAAGGCGGCGTCGCCGTGGACCACGACCGGGAGTACGGCGAAGGGCGCCGCCGTCAGGTCCTGCTTGGCCCGTACGACGCCTTCGGCCACCGGACCCACGATCTCCAGGTGGGACGGGTTGGCCACGACGGAGACGGCGATCGAGCGCCCGTCCTCGGCGCGGAACACCCCGTCCGCACCGAGGTGGTACTTCACGTCGCCGGAGCCGTGGATCGACCGGATGTCGGCCGCGTCCTCGAACTCGTGGAACATCTGGGCGTAGGACTTGCCGACGATGTTGGCGAGGACGTTGAGCCGGCCGCGGTGCGCCATGCCGATGACGGCCTCCGGCAGGCCGTCCCCGATGGCGCGGTGGAGCAACGCGTCGAGGAGGACGATGGCCGACTCCCCGCCTTCGAGGGAGTAGCGCTTGTGCCCCACGTACTTGACGTGGAGGAACGTCTCGAAGGCCTCCGCGGCGCCCAGCCGGTACAGGATCCGCTGCTGCTCGGCCTGCGTGAACCGCGGCCGGGGGGCTTCGACGCGCTGCTGAATCCACGAACGCTCGCGCGCGTCGCGGATGTGCATGTACTCGACGCTGACGGTCCGGCAGTAGGCGTCCTGAAGCGTGGTGAGTACGTCCCGCAGCCTGGCCCTGGTCTTCCCGGCGAAGCCGGCGACGGCGAACTCGCGGTCCAGGTCCTCGTCGACGAGGCCGTGGGCGTGGATGCCGAGGTCCGGATGAAGGGGCGGCCGCTCCGACGCGAGGGGATCGGTCGCGGCGCTCAGATGCCCGCGTACACGATAGGCGTGGATCAGCCCGGCCAGGCGTACGGCCTTGTCGGCGTCGTCCTGCTGCGGGGGCGCGTCGGCCGGCGCCTCGGTGGCCGTGGCGAAGAAGTCCCGCCACACCTGGTCCACGGAGTCCGGATCGTCGAGATAGCGCTGATGCTGTTCCTCCACGAGCCAGCTGTGGAGGCCGAACTCCGACACGTGCGACGGCTCCAGGCCGCTGCGCGATCGTGACATCACGGCGTAAAACGCCTTCTTTCCCTGTTGCGAACAGTCGGGGCGACGCCGGTGCCTTCGTACGGCCGGTCGCCGTCGTGTTCTTTGAACGTACGGCGACGCGGAGGGCATCGCGGCAGCTCAACTGGTCATGAAAGCGGCACATCCGGACATCTGCTTTCGAGAGCCTGTATGTCTGGATGGACACCACCAGGAGAGACACCGTGCGGACCGAGGGCGGCAAGCGCCTGACGCGAATTCCCCCTGGGACGAGATCGTCACCGGGCTGTGGATGGGCGGCCACTTCTGGGATCAGACCGGAAGCCGGCAGCCTGCCATCGTCGGCAGCGATTTCGACCTGGTCATCAGCCTCTACCAGCGCGACGGCCACGGCCCGGCCCCAGGAGTGGAGCACCACTACGCCGAGACCCCGGACGGGCCGCTGAACCCGGACCAGATCGAGTCGATCTGCCGCTTGGCGGACCTCGCCGCGGAGGCCGTCGGCGACGGCCGTCGTGTCCTGATCCGCTGCCATTCCGGCTACAACCGCTCCGGCCTGGTCGTCGCGCAGGCTCTCGTCACGATGGGCCACGCCGCCGAAGATGCGATCTTCCTGATCCGCTACCGCCGGTCCAAGTGGGCGTTGAACAACCCTCTGTTCGTCGACTATCTCACCAGCGGACTGGACGTTGCGAGACTGCTCACGGGCCTGGAGACATGAGGCGCCCGTCGTATCGGAGTAAAACGTTGGATATCGGGGATCTTCCGCTCGCACCGAACCGAGCGCGACCGAAGGAGTGAGTGGGATGGGATTGTTCGACCGTTTGAAGCGAAAGGACCGCACGAACCGAACGCCGACCGGACGGGAGCGCCGCGCCGCCGAGCGCACCGCCCAGGCCGAGGCCAAACTGCGAGAGACCGAAGAGAAGATCCACGAACTCGCGGACGAGGCCCGCTCCGACCTCCACAAACCCGCCTGACCTCGACGAACTCGCCTTACCTCGGCGCAGTCGCGCCCTGCCTGAAGACCAGGCGGAGGCCGGCTGAGACGGTTTGTCCCGTGACGGAGCCTCAACGCGTCTTGGGAAAGGCTTTTTCTGGATCTCCCCAGCGCCTTCGGCCTGATCTGAGGACCAGGTCACGTGGTCATCTGGGCGGACGAGCCGGGGCCCGGCCATCAGCAGGTCTCTAGCCCAGGATGCGGGCCGGGTCAGCGCCGGGAGAAAAGTCGGCGAGTTCGCTGGGATCGCGGTCGGTGGCCGTGTCTTCCGCCCAGCCGACCGCATGGGTCACCACGTAGTCCCGTTCCCTGCCGGTCTTCTGTGCTCAGCCACTCCCGCGCACGCATGGGCCGGATCATGCCACTGCCTTGTGGCCGTTGAGGCTCGGAGGGCCGAACCAGCGGTGCAGTGCCGTCTCCAGGCCAGGGCCGCCGGCCCAGGCCACGTAGCCGTCAGGGCGGACCAACCGGGGGTCTCCGCCGTCGCGGACTTCGACGCGGTCCGTCCAGCCCTCCGGCGCGGGTGCGCCGATGAGGACGGCGCGGCCGTCCAGGGCGGCCGGGACGTCCACGGCGCGGCCGGACACCTCCGGGTAGGTGATCCCGATGCCCGACAGTTCCAGCGCGACGGCGTGGCGGGCCTCCGGGACGGCCAGCAGCCCCGTCACGATCTCCCGGACGGCCGAAGCGTCGGGGTCCGGCACACCGAGTACCGCCTGCGCTCGGGTGCTCAGCAGTACACGGGCGGCGATCGGATGGCGCTCGTCGTGATAGCTGTCGAGCAACCCCGAAGGCGCATGCCCCCGGACCTGCGCGGCCAGTTTCCAGCCGAGGTTCACCGCGTCCTGCAGGCCCAGATTCAGCCCCTGGCCGCCGACCGGGAGGTGGACGTGCGCCGCGTCGCCCGCGAAGAGCACGCGGCCGTGGCGGTACCGCTGCAGCTGCCGGGCCGCGTCGCCGAACCTCGAAGCCCACAGCACCTCGCCCACCTCGATGCCCGGTCCGTGCGCGGCGGTCAGCCCCCTCTGCAGCTCCCCGGCCGTAACGGGCGCGTCCCGGCCCAGCCGCTGCTGCTCCTCCCCGAAGATGATCACGCGGTGGCGTCCGCCCGACAGCGGCAGCAGGAATCCCGACGTCGACGACGGCAGCTGCCATTCGTCCGCGAGCCCGGCCGGTTCGCCCGCGAGGCGAAGGTCGGCGACGACCAGCGAGACCCGCGCCGACGTGCCCGGGAACGCCGCGCCCAGCAGCGTACGGACCGTGCTGTGGCCACCGTCGGCCGCGACCAGCCAGCCCGCCCGGTGGTCGCGTCCGCCCGCCGTGACGGTGACGCCCTCGCCGTCCTGTGACACGGCGGTGACGGCCGCGCCGCGCAGCACCGGAGTACGTAGCCGCGCCTCGATCGCCGCCGCTATGTGCGCCTGTTCGATGCCGAGCTGGTACGGGAAGCGCGTCGGCAGGTCGGTGTAGTCGATCGGGACGCCCGAGAAGTGCCCGGCGGGCACGCGCGCCTCGGCGTACGGCTCGATCGCCTCCAGCAGGCCGCGGTCCGCCAGCACCTCGACCGAGCGGGGCTGCACGGCGAGGGCCTTCGACTGCGCGGTCGGCCGGGCGTCGCGTTCCAGGACCAGGACGTCGAGGCCCGCCCGCTCCAGCTCGTACGCGGTCAGGAGTCCCGTCGGGCCGCCGCCGGCCACCAGGATGTCAGGCATCGAGGTTCTCCTTGCGGAGATACCAGATGTGCCAGGTGACCAGGCAGCCCAGCGTGGCGAACCAGACCACGGTGGTGACCCCGGAGATCAGGTCGATCGGCAGCGCGTAGACGAGCACGATGTGCACCACGGCGCTGGCCAGCAGGACGGCGCCCCAGACGGCCGTGTTGATGCGCAGGCCGCGCCGGAACCGCGCGTCGGTGTCCCAGCGGGCAGCCCAGGCGTCCGCGCCCTCGGCGCCGCGCTTGATCTCGGCGATCGTACGGCCCAGGGTCAGCTGGGCGGGTTTGGCGAGGAAGACGGTGACCAGCATCCACGCGCCGAACAGGCCGCCCAGCGCGGCGGTCCAGCCCTCCCGGATGGCCAGGGTGCGCGGATCGTCCGACAGCAGGCCGAGCACGACCGACAGCACCAGGACGCTCAGCGTGACCAGGGCGACGAGGTCGATACGGCGGCTGCGCACGATGGTCCACACCGCGTACGGGGCGGCGACCAGGACTCCGGCCATGAGCGCCCACCACTGGCTGACGCCGGCGGCGCGCAGGCCGTAGAACAGCGCCATCGGCACGATCACCTCGAACACGACGGTGAGCACATTGGCGCGGATCACCCGGCGCAGTCCCGCGTCGCCCGCGGGCCTCTCGTCGATCATCATGCGGACTCTCCTTCGGAGATGGGCGCGGTGGCCCGTACGTACAGATCGGCGAGCTCGCGGCCGAGGCGGGCGAGATCAGTGGGTTCGGGTGTGGTCTCGGCCGCGGTGACGACGACGGCGTCGAGTCCGCTGGTGAGGGCGATCGCCACGGTCCGCGTGTCGAAGGGGCGGAAGGCGCCCGCCTCCTGGCCGGTACGGAAGTGCTCCTCGAACAGCGCGACACGTCCGCTGACGCCGGGGCTCGCCGTAGGGGCGTTCCGCACGATGTCGATCAGTGCCCGTACGGCGGCGCGGTGCTCACCGACGAGGGCGACGTTCGCCTCGACGTAGGCGCGCAGCTGCGCGACGTGGCCGTCGGCGGCCTCGATGCGCGGCTGCATGAACGTCCCGGTGACATGTTCGATCTCGGCGACGCACGCCGTGAGCAGGTCGTCCTTGCCGGCGAAGTGGTAGCTGATCATGCCGGTGCTCGACAGGCCCGCGTGTTTCGCGATCCGGCTGAAGGAGGCCTTGGTGTAGCCGACCTCGGCTATCACCTCGATCGCCGCGGTCACGATCTGGGCCCGTCTGCCCGACTCGGTGAAGGTTCTTGCTCGCATGAGCAAAACTTAGCTTGGCCGAGCAAAACGCGCAAGCGCCGATCCGAGGCCGGGCGTATCGTGCGGCCGTGAGCGAGAGCGGCATGCCCCCGGGCCGGACCGTCGACGGCCCCGGACGGCGACTGTGGATCTCTGATGAGCCGGTGAGCGAACCGGCCGGACTCTGGGCGCGGTGTCACGAACGGCGGGACGCGACCGGGCACCGTCCGGTCCTGTTCTCGTGGCCCTCCTCGCACGGCGCCACCTGCCCGCTGGACGAGGTCGACGGGATCGACTTGGACGCCGAACTGGAAGGCGCCTGGCGCGAGGAACGCGCCGACCAGCAGGAACCGGACGAGGACGGCCTACTGCCCCCCTTCGCGGAATGGCCCGGCCTCGCGCCGCCCGTCCCGGCGAGTCCGGCAACGCCCGATCCGGACAGGGTCGCGGCGGCCGTCGTACGCCGGCTGCTCAAGCGGCTCGACGACTGTCACCTGGTGCTGGTCCCCGTCGAGCGCAACGCGGACATCCCCGCTGTCGTCGGCTGGGGCGCGGAGACCGCCCTCGGCCGGCTGTGCGCGCTGTTCCGTAGCCGGGAAGATCGCTTCGGCGCGCGCGTCGTCGCCTTCCAGGGCGCCAGGCTGTGGGTGTCGGTCGCACGCCCGCCGGCCACGGCCGGCCACGCCGCACATGTCGCGCTGGAACACTTCCTGACCGGCACTGACACGATGCGGGAGTTCACCCCCTTCGCCGAGTACGCCGCCGGCCTGGTCGGCGGCCATGTGTGGGAGTTCTGGTGGGACTAGGACGGATGCGGATCAGTCAGTACGCCTACTTCGCTCTGCGCAGCTCCGTCGTCCCGGCCGCGGAGATGACGGCCCGGCTGGGGCTGGAGCCGGACGAGGTGTCGGTCCGCGGGAGCCGTACGGCGGATCCGCCACGGCCGGTCAGCCACTCCTGGAAGATCGTCTGCGCGGACGGTGGGCTGACGGTGGACCAGCAGGTCGGGCGGATCATGGAGCGGCTCCGGCCGTACCGGGACCGGATCGTGGCGCTGTCGCAGGCGCTGGCCGGGCACGGTGCTGCGGTCCTCGAGGTGGTGCGTTACCTCGACGACCCCGACGGTGAGGACGAGGAGCTCAGCCCGCCCGGGGTGGCCCTGCAGAAGCTTCCCGGCCGGCATCGGCTCCTGGGCTGGACGCTCGATCGCGAGGTGCTGGAGTTCCTCGTCGCGACGGGGGCGTACCTCGACGTGGACGAGTACGGCTGACCGTCAGCAACCGGACTAACGTGGCGCTATGGCGTCATACGGGTCGTTCCTCGTCTTCGCGGTCATCCTCGTCATCATGCCCGGACCCGACTTCGCGGTGGTCACCAAGAACACGCTCGCCGCCGGGCGGCGGCGCGGGGCCTGGAGCGCCGTCGGAGTCGCCACCTCCAACGCCGTCCAGGGTGTCGCGGCGGCCACCGGCCTGGGCGCGGTGATCGTACGGGCCCAGCCGGTCTTCGAGGCGGTCAAATGGGCGGGTGTCGCCTATCTCGCCTTCCTCGGCGTCCAGGCGATCCGTGCGGCGGTCCGCGGCACCTATCCGGAGCCGAAGGAGGGCGAAGGAGCCTCCGGCGGCTGGCGGCAGGGCTTCCTGTCCAACATCACCAACCCCAAGGTGCTCGTCTTCTACCTGGCCGTGCTGCCGCAGTTCCTTGACGGCGACGCGGGTCTGCCGGCGCTTCTCGCCTACGCGCTCAGCCACGCCGCCCTGTCCCTGTGCTACCTCCTGACGCTGACCGTCCTCATGAGCCGCGTACGCCACGTCCTGACGCGCCCCCGCGTACGCCGGGGGCTCGACGCCGCCACCGGCACGGCCCTGCTCGGGTTCAGCGCCCGCCTGGCGGCGGAGCACTGACCGACAGCAGCGTCTTGCCCACGATGGCGCGCCGTAGTGAACATGAACGAAGCGTTGTCAACGAAATATTGACAACGGATCGTTCACTTTCTAGCATGAGGGGGTGATAGACGCTTTTTCCGGCACGCCGGCCGACCCCCGGCACAGGTACGCGGCGCTGCTCCGGCTGACCGAACGGCACGCGCGCGGTGAGTCGCGCGAGCGCTGGGAAAACTCCCAGATCCCCATGGGGCCCCTGGACGCCGTACGCCAGGTCGCCCTCGTCGCGGGTGGCGGCCAGGTGCCCGTGGACGGCGAGCCGAATGCGGACGCCGACGACATCGCCGCGGCTCTCGCCCTGGTCCACCTGGCGCGGACCGAGGTGGACGAGACGGAGATCGGGCTGCTGGAGATGGCGCGGGGGCGCGGCATGACCTGGCAGCAGATCGGCTTCCACATGGGACTCGGCTCGGCCCAGGCCGCCCGCCAGCGTCACCAGCGCCTGGCCGCCCGCACGGAGAACTGAGCCGGTCGGCGGTGCGGCATGTGACCAGGCCCGGACACTTCAGCGCCCGCCTGGCCGCGGAGCACTGACCGACAGCAGCGTCTTGCCCACGGTGGCACGCGCCTCGATCGCGGAGTGCGCGTCCGCCGCCCGTTCGAGCGGGAACCGCTGCCCGATCACCGGGCGCAGCCGGCCCGTCTCGGCCTCGGCCAGCGCGGCGGCGGTCAGCGCCCGCGACTCCTCCGGTGTCGGACGGGGCCGTACGAGCGACACGTCACGCTCGGCGGCCGACTCGGGCGAGATGGATGCCCACGCGCCGCTCGCGAGGCCGTAGCTCAGCATCCGGCCCCCGGGGCCGAGCCGGTCGAACGCCGCGAGCGCGATCGGACCGCCCACCCCGTCGAACACCACGTCCACCGTGCCCACCTCCGCGGTCCAGTCCGGCGCGAGGTAGTCCACCGCGACATCGGCGCCGAGGTCACGCGCCAGCCCGGCCTTGCGCGGCCCGCCCGCCGCCGCGATCACCACCGCGCCCGCCGTACGGGCCAACTGGACCAGTAGCGAGCCCACGCCTCCCGCCGCCGCCTCGACCAGCACCCGTTCCCCGGACCGTACGTCCGCGGCACGAAGCAGGGACAGCGCCGTACGGCCGTCGGCCAGCAACGCCACCGCGGCCTCCAGCTCGACCCCGTCCGGCACCTCCACGAGCACGTCCGCGGCCACGACGGCACGCTCGGCGTAGCCGCCGGTGCCGCCCAGGCTGCCGACCACGCGCCGGCCGATCAGCTCAGGGGAGACCCCGGCGCCGGCCGAGGCGACCACGCCGCCGACGCCGTTGCCCGGGATGACCGGCGGCTCACCCGCGAACGGCCCGAAGCCGCTCGCCCGGAACTGGGTCTCGACGAACGTGATGTTCGCGTACGCGACGTCGACCAGCACCTGCCCGGGGCCGGCCTCGGGCTCGGGGGCCTCTCCCGCGACGAGCACCGACGGCTCGCCGAACTCCTTCAACCACACGGCTCTCATGAGGTCGAGCATGGGACCTCGACCTAGGTTGAGGTCAAGAGGCGCTCCGCCTCGGTGACCGGGTCGCCGGCCAGCAGACGGGCGCCGACGTCTCGCGCCACCTTCGAGGTGGCGCCGCGTCCGCCGAGCGCGAGGGGCGCGATGCCCGCGAGCCGCCGCAGCTCCGGCTCCAGGCCGGCGAAGCGCGCGGGGTCCGGGGAGGACAGGACGACGAACCGTGGAGGATCGGCCTCGGCGGTACGGATCAGGTCCGGCGTGGGCGTCGCGGCGCCGAGGAAGTCGACGCGCCACCCGTTGCGGTAGAGCACGACACCGAACGCCAGCAGCGCGATGTCGTGAAGCTCGCCGGGCGGGCAGGCGAGGAGCGCCCGCGGCCCGACGCCCCGGCCCCAGCCACGCCCGAGCGCGGCCACCCGCGAGCGTACGACGTTGGTCGCGAAGTGTTCGTGCGCGACGGTGGCCTCCCCGCGGTCCCAGCGCTCGCCGAGCTCGTGGAGGTAGGGCAGGACGACGTCGCGGAGCACGGTCTCCGGCGTGAAGTCGGTCAGCAACCGGTCCAGGACGTCTTGTGCCGAGGGTTCGTCGAAGCCTTCCAAGGCTCGGGCGAGTGTCTCGACGGCGACGGAGGAGTCGGGGGAGGCGGAAGCCTGGCGCAGGGATGCCTGTGCCGCCTCGGCCGCGGACAGACCGCGGGCGAGGTGTTGCTGCATGACGCGGATGCGGTGTTCATCCGCCTCGGAGTACAGGCGATAGCCGCCCTCCGACCGCGCGGGGCGCAGGACGCCGTACCGGCGCTCCCACGCTCGCAGGACGTGGGCGCTGACTCCGAGCCGCCGGCTGAGTTCGCCGATCCGCAGCATCGCCGACTCGGGTTCCACCACTCCAATTTACAAGCCTTAGACGAACATTTGACAAGACTTGCGCACTCGACCTAGCTTCGAAGACGAGGTCTTCACAGGGGGATATAAGCCGAGGTCGCGGGGGCAAGTCCGGCTACCGGTGCACACATCGGTCCCGCGGCGAGCGGCTCACCCGCTCAGACCTCAAGGGGGGAAACCGGGGAACGAAAGGCGGGCGGCGATGTCGCCCGTCTTTCACCTTGGACCCACCGCGCCCTGGCCGCTGCCTAGGAAACGCCCCGGAAGCGGTCAGGGCGCCCAGCCGCTCAGGAGGCCGCCAGCGCGGCTTCCACGTCGTCGTACATCGGCAGGCGCTGAGCCAGACCGGTGATCCACAGGACGCGGGCGGTGGTGTACTCCGCGCCGGCCAGCAGGAGCATGCCGCCGTCGGTGGCCGAGAGGCGCTTCCAGTACAGGACGACCGTGCTCAGGGCGCTGGTGTCGATGAAGCTCAGGCCCGAGAAGTCAAGGATGATCCTGCTGCCGTGATCCCTGATCACACCGTCCAGATGGGCGGTGAACTGGGTACGGCTGACGATATCCAGCTCCCCCTTGATCGCGACGACCGTACGGTCGCCATGGCGAGTGGAGCTGAGTTCGAGCGCTGCCACGGTGACCTCCACGGAACTCAGTGGACGCCACCGTACCGGTCAGACGTGCCGTGATGGGAGGGGCATCTCAAGTCGAACGATGGTACCGCTCTCACCTGCGGTGATGTGCACCGCCGAACAGATCTGGCGGGTCACCCACAGGCCCATGCCGCCCTCGGCGTCAGAGGAAGGCGGGGCCTCACCGGCGCCCGACGGTATCCACCGGCCCTCGTCGCGGATTTCGGCGATCACGCGGCCGTCAGAGGTCCACATGTGAAGCTCGGCCTTCGGTGAACCGTGACGCACGCCGTTGGTGGCGATCTCGTTCACGGCGATCACCAGGTCGCCTGCGGCTTCTTCGCTGAGTCCGCTCTCTCGGGCGCGCGCTGCGACGAACTGTCGCACGCCTGGGAGATGGTCCACCGTGAAGTCCATCTCGTCTACCTGATCCCCCGATCCCACCGGCATCCGCCGGTGGTATCGCACCGTGGGGTGCGCCACTGCGGCCCCAAGAGTTGCCACCACGTCCCACCTTGCCCATTCGTCGCTCAATGAGGCGATCGTCCTGGTTTTCGTCGCCCGTCACGGCCCTACGAGGGGTGTCGTACCCATTTGCCGGGCTTTGTTACATCTTTGTGAGGGAGCAGACGTCAGGTGCGCACATTGCCGTACGTCGGGCGTGGTGAGAGCCCCCGTGAGAGAGCGGATTCACGGTACGGCGGGAGGCGCCCGCGCCGCAGGACAAGTCGCGGTCGGAGATGGAACAACCCTGGCGATCCGCCACGGATCGCCAGGGTTTCGCGGGCGTCAGCGGCCGACGCGCACCTGGCCGCGGGCGTCCGCCGCGAGGCGCAGCGAGTCGCCGTCGCGCAGCGACGCCTGCTCGCCCGGCTGGAGCCGGCGGTCGTTGACGAACGTGCCGTTGGTCGACCGCTCGTCGCGGATCCAGGGCTGACCGCTGTTGTCGATGCCGAGCGTCGCGTGCCGGCGCGAGACGTTGTCGAACCGGGAGAACGCGCTCGCGACCGGCGAGTGCACCGGGTCACGGCCGAGCACGAGCTCCTGGCCCGGCGTGACCTGGAGGTCGCCGGAGGAGAACGTCACGGTGACGTTCACCTGCTGCGGACCGCCACCGCCTCCGGCGCCCGTGTCGTTGATCGGACGCAGGCACTGGACGCAGACCGGGTTGCCGACGTCGGGGATCTCGGCGCCGCAGTGCGGGCAGAACGGCGTGAACGCCGCCGTCGACTCGCCTCCGGTCATGGTGGGCTCGCGCGGCGGCGGGGGCACGTGCGGTGCGCCCGGCGACCCGTAGCCGCCTCCGTAGCCCTGTTGCTGCTGCGGGGGATAGCCACCCTGCTGCGGAGGGTACCCCTGCTGCTGCTGCTGGTAGTCCTGCTGCGGCGGGGGGTAGCCCTGCTGCCGGTCCTGCGGCGGCGGGTAGCCCTGGTCCTGCTGCGGGGGGTAGCCGCCCTGCTGCGGGGGATAGCCGCCCTGCTGCTGGTACCCGCCCTGGTCCTGCGGCGGGTAGCCGCGGTCCTGCTGCTGGTACCCCTGCTGCGGTTGCTGGTAGTCCTGCTGCGGAGGGTAGCCCTGCTGTTGGTACCCGCCCTGGTCCTGCGGCGGATACCCCTGCTGCTGGTCATGACCCTGGTACCCGTGTTGCGGGGGGTAACCCTGGTCCTGCGGCGGGTATCCCTGCTGCTGGTCCTGCTGCGGGGGGTACTGCTGCTGCGGAGCCTCACGCCGGGCGAGGTTCGCCCCGCAGTTGATACAGATCAGGTCTCCCTGCCGCACCGGAGCGGCACAGACCGGGCATGTCAGGGACGCCATGACACCTCCCCGCCGTGGACTCCGGAGAGCGAGAGTCGCTCTGTCAGCCGCTCCATGTCGCCCCTCCGTGGAATCCCGATGTAGTAAATACGGTCGGCTTCGACCGACATCTGCATGTGCGGCCGCGTTTCGCCGCCCTCCGCGTCACCATAGCGTTTCTCGCCTAGCTCACTAACAGGGATGATGCGCTGATTGGTCGAGCCACGCCAGAGATGCCTGAAGTCTTGGGAGTTCAGGCGGCCGATGTACGGCCCTGTGACCACGGCATCGCAGAGCGCGAGAAGTTCGCGCGATTCCGCGGACCGTCGTAGTCGTGACAGTGCGTACCCGCTGTATACCAGGATGTCCACCTCCGGCGGCGCCCAGGTTCGGATGCCGAGGAGCAACTCCCGCAGCGCCGCCGGCTGCTGGAACGGCTCTCCCCCGGAGATCGTCACGCCGTCCACGCGGTCGAGTGACCGTAGCCACCCGAGAACCGCCGAGACGGGGATGGCGGTGGCCGGATCGGCCTCCCAGGTGTCCTGCGAGATGCATCCCGGGCAGTGGATGGTGCAACCCTGGGTCCAGATGCCGGCGCGCCGGCCCGGGCCGAGCGTCGTCACCGGATAGTGCGCCTTGGCGAGCAGGAGAGTCGTGCTCTCTCGGGCCCCCGCCGTCTCTCGCTCTGTCACCGAAGGTCCACCACGGCGATGTGCCCCTCGCGCCGGATGCCGGTCACCGTCACCTCGGTGGCCGGGCCGCGGTCGAAGAGGGCGCGTGCGAGCGGGTTGATGAAGTAGGACTCGAGCGCCATGCCGATGCCCCGGCCGCCCTTGTCGAGCTCACTCGTGCACCAGTCGCGGAGCGTGGCCGTCACCTCGTCCGACAGAAGGAGCTTCATGTGGTGCTCGTCGCTCACGCGGCGGCAGATGTTGGCCAGTTGCAGGTCGAAGATGCGACCCGCCGCCTCCGGCCCGATGAAGTCGAAGATCACGATGTTGTCGCCGAAGCGGTTGAGCAGCTCCGGGCGGTTCAGCTCGGTCGTGAAGTGCTCGGTGACGGCGCCGCGGATCTCGGTCTCCAGCTCGGTGTACGGCATGCCGGGCGTGACGTGCCGGGTGCCGAGGTTGGAGGTGAAGACCAGGATCGACTCGGAGAAGAACGCGGTGTTGCCCCGGCCGTCGGTGAGACGCCCGTCCTCGAGGATCTGCAGGAACTTGTCCAGGATCCGCGGATGGGCCTTCTCGATCTCGTCGAAGAGGACGACGCGGAACGGGTCCTGCCGGATCGCGTTGGTCAGCTCGCCGCCGGCCTCGAAGCCGACGTAGCCGGGCGGGGAGCCGATCAGCCGGTCGCCCGCGTGCTCGGCGGAGAACTCGCTCATGTCGAACCGGAGGTAGGCGTCCTCGTTGCCGAAGACCAGCGAGGTGATCGCCTTGGCCAGCTCGGTCTTGCCGACGCCGGTCGGCCCGGCGAAGAAGAGCACGCCGCGCGGGCGGCTGGAGGCGCGCGCGGCCTGGGCCCCGGACAGGCCGAGGACGGCACGTTTGAGGATGTCGAGCGTCTTGGTGACGGCCTGCGGCTGGCCGACGACGCGCGCCGGCACCCGCTGCTCGCCGTCGACGATGCGCTTGCGCAGGTGCTCGCGCTTCCAGGGGTTGTCGAGCACGCCGAGCTTGTAAGTGCGGACCGCGTCGGGCAGGTCCTCCAGGGGGACCTCGCGCTCCTTGGCGAGCCGGGTCACCTCGATCATCGCCTGGAGCGTCAGCCCCTCGGCCTCCTGGGCGAAGTCGTCGGTGATGTCGAGGTCCGGGTCGGTGGCCTCGAAGGCGCGGGCCAGCAGTCGCGCGGTCTGCTGCCGGTCGCCGAGGTGCGGGCGTGGCACCGGGATCTCCCGGATGCCGTCGTTGTCGGCGGTCAGCCACGGCGGCAGGTCGCCGGGGCGGCCGGCCAGCCAGATGATCGGGTTGTACAGCGGCTTGGGGCGCTCACCCTCCCCGCGTACGGGAGTGGCGGTGCGCGACAGCTTTTCGCAGAAGACGAAGAAGTCCTTCTCCGCGGGCTCCAGCTCGGTGGCGCTGCGGGCGATGCGGGAGGCGTAGTCGACGACGAACGCGGCGCGCACCGGACGGGACGGGCGGGCGAGGGAGCTCAGGTAGGTGCGCAGGCCCTCGAGTGAGGGCACCTTGCGCTCGTCCACCCGGCTGCCGAACAGGCTCGCGGCGGCGTCGGCGGCGGCCCGGTCGTCGGCGGGGTGCACGCGCAGCCCGTCGACCTGGTCGTAGACGACCATGAAGGAGTAGCCGCTGCGGCGCAGCGTCTCCCACAGCAGGTCGCGCAGCGGAAAGAGGCGGCCTTCTTCCGGCACCAGGAAGCTGTCGTGCAGGTTGCCCCACAGAACATATTGCGGGTGCACAGAAAGGGTCGCGTCGAGCTCGCGGACGAAAGCGGGAAAGCCCGCCAGCCGCGTCTCGTCCGTCGTCCCCTGCGTCGTCATCTGATGAAGCGTAACCCCAACGGGGGCGGCACTTGAGAAGGACGACGACCGCGCGACCACCGAGCCCAGGTGATCACGCGGTCGTGTCCGATGTCGGCCGTCAGCCGCCGATCATGTTGCTGGGAACGTTCTTGTCCTTGAAACCGGCGCCGACACTGCCGGCGGACCCGCGGGTCTGCTCGAGGGCGCCGGAGGCCACGCCGATGGCGCTCGGGTCGACCTCTCCGCGCTTCAGCTTGTCGACGAGGCCCTTCATCACCGAGCCGAGACGCTGCATCGGAGCGGACAGCGCCTTGCACAGCGTCGGGTCGGCGTGGACGTTGGCTCTGGCCCGCCGGATCTGGTCGAGCGTGAACAGCCCGGCCGCGGCGGCCTTCACGATCGCCCGCTTCTGACCCTTCGCGCCGCTCTTGAACGTGCCCTTGCGGTAGGGGTCGTAGATGTAACGCTTGAACGAGCCGGCCGCCAGGCCGGCGTTGGTGATGAAGCGCGTCTTGGCGAACTTTCGCGTCTGCGCGGTCGGGCACGCCACCGGCGTGGCCGAGTCGGTCGGCGTGGCCGCGGGGGCCGTCGGCGCCCCGACGGTCGGCGCCGCCCCCGTCACGGCCGCCTCCTTGGACTTACTGCTGCACCCCGAGAGCGCGAGCAAGATGATCGGAATGATGACGAACGTTTTCCGGAGCATTCAGCTTCCCCCGAAGATAATGCTACTGATTGGGACAATTTTCGTGCGGTATTCCTTGGGTCGAACCGTCGCTCTCCATTTTTACCGTGAGAGCGGCGCCCGGGGTTAATCGTTGGCAGTGATTTGCGGCGCGTGGCGGCCCAATGCTGCGCTATCGTCATTCGACATGACATCGCGTACCCCGTCGGCCCTTGCGGCCTTGCTGCTCCTGGCCCTGGTCGCGGGCTGCGGCGGAGGTGGCGGCGGCCACGTCGCGGCGACCTCCTCTCCGTCGTCCGCGGCGCCCGCGCCCGGCTCGTACAACGCCGATCAGCTCACTCAGGCGTTGCTCACCGACATTCCCGGATACGTACGCTCGGGTGCGCCGCAATGGGGCGAATACGGGTCGCTCGCCGCCGTGCAGAACCTCAATCAGATGCAGCAGGCGGTCAAACTCGACAAACCGCAATGCGCGTCGTCGACCCGTGCGCTCAACCAGGAAAAGGCGGTGCAGGCCGCGCCCTCCGCGCTCGCCGCCTTCACCCACGGCACCCGGCAGAGCGTCACCGAGACGCTGATGGCGGTCGGGCCCGATGTGGCCGCCCGCCAGGTCAAGGTGCGCATCCCGCTGGGCTGCCGCAGCATCCGGGTCAAGGTCGGCCGCGTCTGGGTCTCCGACACGCTGGTCGAACCCTCCGGCGCGCACATCGGCGAGGGCTCGCGTACGGCGGGAGTGCTCACCTCGACCGGTACGACCACGGTCCGCACGTGGTTCGTGGTGTTGCGCTCACGCGGCTACCTCGCGACGATCACCTTGTACGGTCCGGGTGCCACCCAGGCCGAGGCCGAGCGATACGCGCGCAGGGCCTACCAGCAGGCGGAGCGGATTCTTCCCTAGGGACCTCCCACGCTGCGGGTAGCCTGCGCGGTGACGAAGGAGGACGCGGTGGTCGGCAGGCAGGGCCGGGTTACCGGCAAGATCGGGCCGGGCCTTGTCGGTGAGGTGATGATCCCGATTCGGGGCGGGGTCGAGGCGTTCTACGGCTATTCCGCGATCCAGGGCGAGGAAATCCCGGTCGGTTCTCTCGTGGTGGTGATGGATTACCACCCACCGCGAACCGTTTACGTCTCCTCTGCGTCTATTTGACGTCATCGTCTTTTTTAGGCCCCCCGAGGAGGAGCCATGCCGGTTTTCGCCGTGGTGATCGGTGCACTGGTCGCGGTCATCGTTTTGATCGTCATCTTCAAGGCGATCTGGCGGGTCGCGGAGCCGAACGAAGCGCTCATCATTTCCGGTCTCGGGGCGAAGGCCCACAACCGGGACACGGCGGAAAGCCTGGGATTCAAGATCACGACGGGCAAGGGGACGATGGTCCTGCCCGGCTTCCAGACCTGCCGCCGCCTTTCCCTCGACACCCGCGTCTCCGGACTGGAAGTCACCTGTGTGACCTCCCAGGGCATCAAGGTGCACGTACGCGGCGTGGTGATCTACAAGATCGGCGACGACTTCTCCTCGATCGCCAACGCCGCGCGGCGCTTCCTCGACCAGCAGAAGATGATGGACGACAAGACCCACCAGCTGTTCGCCGGCCACCTGCGCTCCATCGTCGGCAACCTGACCGTCGAGGACCTGCTCCGTGATCGCGACCGGCTGACCAACCAGGTCCGTACGTCCTCCGCGGACGAGATGGGCAAGCTCGGCCTCGTCGTGGACTCGTTGCAGATACAGGACATCGAAGACAACGTCGGTTACATCGACAACCTCGGAAAGCCGAACTCCGCCGCCGTCGCCTCCGCCGCGCGCATCGCCGAGGCGCAGCGCAACCAGGAGGCCACGGAGGCCGAGCAGATGGCCGAGCAGGCCAACGCCGGGCAGATCCGCGACACCGAGATCAAGAGGCGCGAGTACCAGGGTCAGGTCGACCAGGCCGCGGCCGAGGCGCGCCAGCAGGTCATCATGAAGGAGACCAAGAACGCCGAGCTGGAGGCCGAGCGCCGCGAGAAGGCCCTGGAGGCCGAGGTGCGCAAGCCGGCCGACGCGAAGGCCTACGAGCGGGTCACCCTCGCCGAGGCCGAGCGGCGCGCCGCCGTCGCCCGCGCCCAGGCGGAGGCCGAGGCCACCAAGATCAACGGTCAGGCCGAGGCCGAGTCGGTGCGCGTACGCGGTCTCGCCGAGGCCGAAGCGATCAAGGCGCGGGCCGAGGCGCTCGCGGAGAACCAGGAGGCGGTCATCGCCCAGCAGCTCGCCGAGCGCTGGCCCGAGATCGTCGAGGCGGGTGCCAGTGTCTTCGGCAACGTCGACAACATGGTCGTCCTCAACGGCGCGCAGGGCGTCGAGGACATGCTCGCCAAGGCGCTCACCCTCGGCGGCACCGGGCTGGGCGTCGCCCGCCAGCTTCTCTCCACGATGAACGGCCAGAACTCCGGTCCGCAGAACGGAAAGCTCGTCCCCGTCGACGACAACCCGGACAAGTAGTCCAACACCTCTCCGCCAGGGCCCGGGTCTTTCGCTCCGGGCCCTCCGCATGTCCGATCTGCGGCACCGGCCGTGGGGGCCGGACGCTAACGTGCGGACATGGCCGAGAGGAGCGAGGGAATCCACAAGCACAGCACCGCGGTCATGGAGCCGGCCAAGGAGGCTTCATGACCAACGCACGCGTGGCCGTCACGGTCGATCTCGTCGTTCTGACGGTCCGTGAGCACCAGCTCAGCGCCCTCGTCTGGTGGCGCGACCGCCCGCCGTACGCGGAGAGCTGGTCGCTACCCGGCGGATTCGTCCAGCTCGACGAGGACCTTCCGGTCGCGGGCCGGCGGCTGATGGCCGAGCGCGCCGGGCTGGCCGACGTACGGGTCCACCTCGAACAGCTCGCCACGTACGGCTATCCCGACCGTGATCCCCGGCAGCGCGTCGTCAGCGTGGCCTACCTCGGGCTCGCCCCGGACCTGCCCGCCTCGACTCGCGCCCAGGTGATGTGGCGGCCGGTCGCCGAGCTCACGGAGAAGGGCCGGATCGCCTTCGACCACCGGCGCATCCTGCTCGACGGAGTCGAGCGCGCCCGCGCCAAGCTGGAGTACTCCCCGCTCGCGGCGGCGTTCTGCCCGCCGGAGTTCACCGTGGCCGAGCTGCGCCACGTGTACGAGATCGTCTGGGGCAACCCGCTCGACCCCAGGAACTTCCACCGGAAGGTCACCGGAGCGGACGGATTCCTCGTGCCGACGGGCGGCACGACGACGCGCGACGGCGGCCGGCCGGCCCGGCTCTACCGCCGGGGAGACGCCGAGTCGCTGCATCCACCGATGATGCGACCGACCTGGTGACGAGGCATTTCGTAGCTCTTGGTAACGTTCCTGGCCATGTCGGAAGCTTCGTCGGAGATCGTGCATCAGCTCATCGCGGAGGTCGGTGACGCGGGCATCGAAGAGATGCGCCGCGCCCCCGGGCTCGCCGCGGCCGTGGACCAGCACATGGCCGCCGTACGGGATGTGATCAAGGCGTCCGGGGATGATCCGGTCGCCGAGGTCCTGCTCGACTATGTGCACGGTTTCGTCGATGCCGCGATCGAACGCGGCTGGTGGCCCACCGGCGAGTTCGACTGGGAGACCACCCGGGTGATCGCGGTCCACGCGCTCCTGCGTAAGACAGGTCGCTGACGCGGCCGTCGCCGGGAGCCCGGCAGGCCCCCGGCGACGCCCCTCACCGTCAGTGCGGCATATCGCGCGGTTTGCCGCGCGGCATGCCGGGCGTGCCCGGCGTCTCGTGCGGCCGTCCGCCCTCGGTCGGCACACCGCCGCCGCGCAGCGCGTCCTCACGGCCCCGCTGGTACGCGGAGCTGCGCACGGACTCGACGTCACGCTCGGCGGTCGACAGGATGCGCTCCCAGCGCTGCTGCATCGGCTTGATCAGTCCGCCGCCCAGGCCGATGGCGAGGATGGCGCCGATCGTGGCCAGCGCGGTGATCAGCAGCGGTTCGGTGACCGTCGTGGCGATGCCGATCTGGTTGAGCGCCGCTATGACACCGAGCACCACGATGAACGCCGCCACCGCGTCGGCCAGGAACTTCCCGTATGACACGGCGCCGAGCGCCGCGACGAGCAGTTCCCTGACCGCGTGCGCGATCGCCGACGCGATGACCACGATGATGATCGCGACGGCCAGCCTCGGCAGCCAGGCCACGATGGCGCGCAGCCAGTCGCTGACCGGGTTGGGACCGAAGACGTTGAAGGCCATCTGCAACGTGATCAGCAGGATGGCGTAGAAGAACAGCCGTGCGAGGAGCCGGCTCGCGTCGTAGTCGCTGCGTTGCAGCGCGCGGCCCACCACCCCGCGTTCGGCCACCCGGTTGAAGTGCATGCGTTCGAGGACCGCCGCCACCGCACGTTCGATGATCTTGGCCACGATCCAGCCGATGATGAGGATGACCACGAAGACGATGAGCTTCGGCACGATCCTCACGACGTTGTCCAACATCCGTTGGAGACTTTGGCCGATATCGATCGCGGCCATCGAGTACCTCATGGCTGTCTCCCCCCCGACAGAACGGCCACCCGGTAGTACGGATTTATCCCCACTTGCTGGCAAAACATGCTGATTGAGCTGGCTCGGGGGCGGCTCCAGGCCCTCGCAGTCCCTAAAGTGACGTCGTACGCCTCTTCACAGGGAGGACAAAGGTGTCCAAGCCACGCTTCCGCTCGGTACTCGATGAGTACGTCGCCTACCGGCCCGGCAAGGTCGCGCGCTCGTCAGAGGGCCGGTCCTACAAGCTGTCCTCGAACGAGTCGCCGTACGGGCCGCTCCCGTCGGTCCGCGAGGTGATCGCGGACGCCGGTGGCCTGGTCAACCGCTATCCGGACAACGGCTGCACCGCGCTGATCGAGGCCATCGCCGCACGTCACGACGTGCCCGCGGCCCACGTCGCGGTCGGCTGCGGCTCGGTCGGCGTCGCGCAGATGCTGCTGGAGTCGATCGGCGAGCCCGGCGTCGAGGTCGTCTACGCCTGGCGCTCCTTCGAGGCGTACCCGACCCTGGCCGACCTGTCCGGCGTGACCTCCGTACGCGTGCCGCTCACCGACGAGACGCACGACCTGCGGGCGATGGGCGACGCCATCACCGACCGCACCGGCCTGGTCTTCGTCTGCAACCCGAACAACCCGACCGGCACGGCCGTCCGCCGCCGCGAGCTGGAGGAGTTCTTCGACCGGGTGCCGCAGGACTGCCTGATCGTGCTGGACGAGGCGTACCACGAGTACATCCGCGACCCCGAGGTGCCCGACGGCCTCGAGCTGTACGCCGACCGGCCCAACCTCGTGGTCCTGCGCACCTTCTCCAAGGCGTACGGCCTGGCCGGGCTGCGCATCGGCTTCATGGTGGCGCAGGAGGCGATCGCCGAGCAGGTGCGCAAGACCTATCTGCCGTTTTCGGTCAACTCCGTCGCCCAGGCCGCCGCGATCGCCTCACTGGGGGCCGAGGGTGAGCTGCTCGACCGGGTCGCCTCGACGGTGAAGGAGCGCGAGCGGGTCTACGACACGCTGAGAGCCCGGGGATGGCGGGTGCCGCCGAGCGAGGCCAACTTCGTCTGGCTGCCCCTCGGCGACGACACGATGGCCTTCTCCGCCGCCTGCGACGCGGCGGGCGTCAGCGTACGCCCGTTCGCCGGCGAAGGCGCCCGCGTCTCGATCGGGTCTCCCGAGGAGAACGACGCGTTCCTCGCGGTGGCCGAGCTGTATCGGACCGCGAAGGAGGGCTGACCTCCTCGGCACGCCCGGCACGCTCGGTGGAGACCACGAGGCCGACACCGAGCGTGATCACCAGGCCGCCGAGCAGGATCATCCAGGAGACGTGCTCGCCGGCGAACGCCACGCCGAGCAGCACGGCCACCGCAGGGTTGACGTAGGCGTACGTGCCGACCAGCGAGATCGGCGCGTTGCCGAGCAGCCAGACGTAGGAGGTGAAGGCCACCAGGGAGCCGAACACCACCAGGTAGGCGAGCGCGATCCAGGAGGTGCCCGAGACCTGGTCCAGGTGGAGCCTCTCGCCGCGCCCGAACCCGATGGCGAGCAGGGCCAGGCCGCCGGCGGCCATCTCGTACACGCTCGCCACGAACGGGTTGGCCGGCATCGTCAGCCACGAGGACAGGAACGAGCCGGTCGCCCACGACAGCGCGGCGATCATGATGATCGTGACGCCGAGCGGGCTGCCCGACCCGCCGCCGCGGGTGACCGTCAGCAGCGCCAGCCCGCCGAAGCCGACCAGCACGCCCGCGACCGTGGCCGCCGCCGGCCGGTCGCCGGTGATCGAGCGGTACACCACCAGCCACAGCGGCACGCTCGCGATGAGCAGCGCGGCCAGGCCGGTCGACATGTGGAGCTCCGCGACGCCGACCAGGCCGTTTCCGCTGGTCAGCAGCAACAGCCCGACGATCGCTGCGGTGAGGAGCCGGCGCCGGGGCACGAGCAGGACCCGCGGACCGCTCCTGACCGCGAGGACGACCGCGAGCAGGACCGCGGCGACCACGAACCGGAGACCGGCACTGATCAGCGGCGGCATCGTCTGCACGACGTAGTGGATGCCGAGATAGGTCGAGCCCCAGACGACGTAGACGATCGGCAGGGCGATCCAGACGAACGAGGAACGGGAGTCAGTAGTCTGTGCGCTCATTGGTCATTACACGCTAAACCATGCCTCTGACAGAGCGCAGCCTGATATCGCCCCTTGGGACGAGGGGCCTGGTCAGTGGCAGCTGTAGTCGAAGGCGCCGGAGGCGGTGCCGCCGGCGGTCTTCGGGCTGATGACCTCCAGCGTGGCGATGGCGTGCATCGTGCCGGTGCCCTGCACCGTCCAGCGCAGGGGGACGCGGATCGACTTCTTGCCGTGCGGCAGCGTGTCGGTGAAGACGCTGGAGTTCTGGCCGTCGCTGCGCCGCCAGCGGTACGAGACGTCGCCCTGCCCGCCGTTGGTGTGGATCACGCCGACGACGACGGCCGTCGCGCCACAGGGCTGGACGCCGGACGGCGAGCTCACGGTCACGCCGGTCACCGCCGCGGCCGGGCCGGACTGGTGGAGCAGCCACCACACGACCAGGCCGCTCAGAACCGCCAGGCCCAGCGTCAGCAGGCCGCCGGCGACCCGCCGTGCGGGCGACCGCCTGCGGGCCGGCCGGCCCTCGCGCCACAGACCGGCCACGCTCGGCGACACACCGGGCCCGAACCGCATCGTCACGTCGTCCGTGGACGACCTGCCCTCGAACATCGTCTCGATGCCGTGCTGCGTGGCGTAGTCCTGCCGGGTGTCGAGAGGCTGGGTCTCCAGCTCTCGTCGCGTCTCATCCAACGGTCCCCACCACTTCGCACGGTTTCTGGTTCTGGGTGGTCGCGGAGGCGGATCCGCCGGGCGACGCGGTGACACTGACGGTCGCGGAGTCGGGGCACTCACGCCCGAAGTCGTGGGAGAACGTCACCGTGTGCGATCCGCTGCCGCTCACGGTCTGGGAGTCGCCGGCCGCGGCCGCGCGGGCCAGCGTGCCATCGGTACCCGTGCCGCCCACGCCGGCGAAGCTCGCCGACACGGTCACGTTCCCGGGGCCGTGGATCGTGAAGCTCACGCTCGCGCTCGCGCTCCGGGTGGTGAGGCTGAAGTCTGAGACGGTCAGCCCGCTGACCGTCGTCGGCGTGGGAAGGATCTTGCTGATGACCGGCTTGGGGATCTTGGTCACCGGGTCCGAGGCCGGAGTGGTGGTCGGCGGAGCGCTCGTCGGCGGGGTCGTCTCCGGTGTGGAGACGGTGGGCGACGGGCTGGGCGAGGTGGAGTCCGGTGGGGACGTGCTCGGCTCGGGGGCGGCCTCCGGGCTGGAGGTGACGCTCGTGTGCGCCCCGATGCCGTGGTGGACCCCGGCAAGTACGGCCGCGCCGCCACCGCCCGCGAGCACCGCCGCCATCAGCGCGCCCGTGATCATCGCCAGGCGTCGCCGGCCGAGGCGCGTGAGGGCGAGCGCCGTGGCGACCGCCGGCGTCGCACCCGCCATCGGGAACAGCGAGGCCAGCAGGGCGGCCAGCGCCGCGAGGCGTGCGCGTCCGCGCTCCTCCCAGCCGGGGCCGTACGTGGCGACCGCGACCTCTTCGAGCTCGATGAGGAACGCGTCGGCCGAGCGTGGCCGGTCGGCCGGATCCTTGGCCATGCCGAAGGTGACGAGACCGCGCAGCGGCGGCGGGACCCGTTCGACCGGAATCGGCTCCGAACGGTGAGCGGCGGCCAGCGCCCAGAGGCCCTTGGCGTTGAACGGGCGCTCGCCGGTGAGGCACTCGTAGAAGACGGCCGTGGCCGCGTAGACGTCCGTCGCGGTGGTGACCGCGCCGGCGATCCACTGCTCGGGCGCCATGTACGCGGGAGTTCCGGAAGCGGTGACCTCGTCGCCCGCGCGTACGGCGACACCGAAGTCGGCGAGCTTGCTGCGGCCCTCTTCGTCCACGAGCACGTTGCCGGGCTTGTAGTCGCGATGCACCACCCCGGCGGCGTGCGCGGCCGCCAGGCCCAGGAGCGAGCCCTTGAGGACGAGCAGCGCGGCCTCGGGCCCGGTCGCACCCTCGGACTTGATGATCTCCTTGAGCGTGACGCCGTCGACCAGCTCCATGACCAGCGCGGCCGCGTCCGGGGCCTCGACGTACTCATAGAAGCGGACGACGTACGGGTCGTCGAGATCGGCCATCAGCCGCGCCTCGGCGCGGAAACGGCTGAGAAAGGTCTCGTCCGAGCGGAGTTGCTCGGACAGGTACTTGATGGCCACCGGCGCGTTCGTCGCCTCGTGGACCGCCAGCATCACCTTCCCGGAGGCGCCCTCGCCCAGCGGACGCACATGCCGATATCCGGGAACCGTCCAGTCACCGATCATGACGATCCTCGCTCTACGCGCCCCCACGTCGATTGACGTGCGCTAAGAATGCGACGCTTGAGAAGAGTGTCCGGTTTAATCGGTGCGCCGCCGTGGCCGGATCCGGCCACGGCGGCGCACCGACGTTGATCAGGGATTCTTCGGCCCGAGCTTCTCCACGATCAGGCGGTAGAGCTGCCGCGGACGGCCCGGCTGTGGTGTCCGGTTGGGCGGCAGCGGCCAGGCGAGCCCCTCTTCCACGAGGGTCCGCAGCAGCCGTCGCGCCGTGCGCGGGGTCACGCCGAGCATGTTGCCGGCGTTCTCCGCGTCCACGATGAGCGGCTGTTCCTGGTCGCCGAGCCGGTCGGCCAGGCGCGAAAGGATCTCCAAGCCCTTCGGTTTGGCCGGCGACTGGGCGCGCGGTGGCGTGCGCGGCGCGGGCACGAGCGCCCGCCCGTCGCGATCCAGCGCGAAGCCCTGTGCCCGCTGCGAGGTCTGCGAACGGGCAAGCGCCGCACGCGCGTGCGTCTCCGCCTCCTGGGCCGTACGGCCCATGCCGATGCCGACCTCGATGGCCAGGCCCAGCTCCTCCCGTACGCGCTCCACGAACGGAGGGGTGCGAAAACCCTCCGTCGCCGCCGCGATCGAGCCGCGGGTGGCGGTCACGAGATAGCTGTGGTCATCGAGCGGCCAGACGGCGGCGCTCATCCGGTGCGCCTCCTGAAGCAGGAGACGCTGCAGCGAGAGTTTCAGCTCCTCACGCCAGTAGCGCGGCGTGACCCGCCGTGGCGTCTCCCGCAGGGTGGGGACGTCCACGAGGACGACGACGAGCTGGGACTCCTCCAGACGGTGGTGGGCGCCCAGCAACGCCGAGGTCTGCAGTGCGGACCGGATCGCCGCGCCGGTCGGCCGGATGCGCAGCGTGGGTACGCCGGCCAGCTCCAGCCGCTCCGCCGTCGCGTGCACGCAAGTGAGCGCGACACTTGTGGCGCCGCGCCGCCAAAGACGTTCATGGAAGGCCGCCAGTGTGCCCGGTCCGGCGGATTCCTCCCGCAAGTGCACGTGATCGGTGTTGAGATCGATCTCGCTGAACGCCTCTTCGACCTCGGCGCGGGTCAGCACGTCGATGCTGACCCGTTCCGGCTCGTGCCGCTCGTCGAGCGACGCCCGCAACAGCGCGCCCTGAAGGGCTGCGCCGTTCAGCGGCACGAACGTCGCCGGCATCGTGAGAACGCCCGCCTTCCGGGCGAATTCGTACGGCACCGGGCTCGCGAAGAGGCAGACGTCCACCCCTGACCCGAGCCGTACGACCTTGTCCGCCGCCTCCTGCTCGTCGCGGTACGCCGCGGCGACCAGTCGGCTTGGCACCGATGTTGGACCATGGCCCATGAGCATGACCCGTTCGACGAGGTCATGTGGACCAACGACTCCGATCGTCAGATCGGGGGTCACCGAACCACTCCGTGGCCCGCTCATCTAAGCCCCCTCCGGCTTACGAGCGGTCCTGGGTGGCCTTCGGCCGGTTCGGCCTGCCGCTTGCCCCCGTTCGCGTCCGTCCTAGGACGGCCTCCACCCAACGCATGACTCATACCTTTGACGCCCCTGTCTGGTCGACAGCCCCAGCCTCCGTGTACTTCGTTCCTCCACTGGGCAGATCGGCCGGAGACCACGAGATGTGACGCCTCTGAGCAAAATCGGTTAAGAGCACGCTGAAAAACTACTAGTCGGGCGGATCCGGTGAGGAACTTATTACTAACCGGACAGGTAACACGAGGTCGGGTTGAACGGTGACTGACGATGTCAGTTGGGGTCAGACCACGCGCTCGATTTCGGCCCCGAGAGTCGTGAGGCGCTCCGCCACGTGGGCGTGCCCGCGGTCGAGGTAGTAACCCGAAGTGATCGTGGTCTCGCCCTCCGCCGCCAGGCCGGCCAGCACCAGCGCGCTGCCGGTGCGCAGGTCGTGTGCGACGACCTCGGTCCCGCGCAGCGGCGTCGCGCCGTTGACCTTCGCGCGGTTGCCGTTGACCTCGACGTCGGCGCCCATGCGCCCGAGCTCCTCGGCCAGCTTGAAGCGGCCGTCGAAGATGCGCTCGTAGATGTAGCTCGGGCCGTCGGCCTGGGACGCCAGCGCCATGATCGGCGACTGCAGGTCGGTGGCGAAGCCGGGGTACTCGTCGGTGATGACGTTGATCGGCCGCAGCGGCCGGTCGCGGCGGACCTGGAGCACGGCGCCCTGGGAGGCGAACTCCACGCCCATCTGCTCCAGTTTGTCGCCCGCGACGCCGAGGTGCTCGAGCGAGGCGCCGACCAGGCTGATCTCGCCGCCGGTGATGGCCGCGGCCATGACCAGCACGCCGGTGTCGATGCGGTCGGGCATGACCGTGTGCTCGACGGCGGTGAGCCGGTCGACGCCCTCGACGGTGATGAACCCGGTGCCGCCGCCGCTGATGCGGGCGCCCATGCGCTGCAGCAGCGTGATGACGTCGAGGACCTCGGGCTCCAGCGCGCAGTTCTTGATCAGCGTGGTGCCGTGGGCCAGCGAGGCGGCCATGAGGAGGTTCTCGGTGCCGGTGTGCGACGGCGTGTCGAGGTAGAGCGTCCCGCCCTGCAGGTGCCCCGCCTTGACGTGGATGGAGCCGGTGCCGTCGTCGGTCACCTGCTCGGTGACCGTGGCGCCCATGCGCTTGAAGCCGTTGTAGTGGAAGTCGAGGTTGCGGCTGCCCAGATTGCAGCCCCCGACACCCTCGATGATCGCTTCGCCGAGCCGGTGCAGCAGCGCCGGCACGAACAGGAACGAGCCGCGGAAGCGCGCCGCGATGTCGGCCGGCAGAACGGGGCTGCTCAGGCTCGAGGCGTCGATCACGAGAGTGCGTTCCGGCTCGTGCAGCTCGGCCTTGGCGCCGATCGCCTGGGCCAGCTCGACGGCTCGCCTGACGTCTTCGATGATCGGAACGTTCCGCAGGACCGTACGGCCCTTCGTCGCCATCAGCGACGCGCCGATCATTGGCAGGACGGCGTTCTTCGCGCCTTGTACGAATACGGTGCCGCGCAACTCGCGGCCACCTCGCACGCGGTAACGGACCTCGTGGCCCAAGCTCATAGCGCCGATACTCCTTCGGATGCGGGGATGAAATTGACCTGCCCGCTCGCTCCAGTCAGCGAGTCACGAGTGCCCACACGCGGTGTGATGCGTGGGGCACAGTATTCCACCGGGTCTGCCGTGCCATGACCGAAACATCCGGTCTTGTGCACCTAACTCGATCTCTTAGAGACCGCCTGCCGGGGATTGGTTCGGATCCGGTCCTGACGGCCCCCGCGCGTCTCCGGCGGTGCGTCATGTTCTTCGAGTGTCTCATGGGTGCGAACGGCGCGTAGTGGCACAGACGCGGTCACCTGCGCGAATGGTGCCTACCGTACGGGGGATGCCGTTCTGGCCAAAGATCACTGCGCGGCTGCCGTCGTCGGTGCGGCGGGTGCGGTAAGTGGCGAGAGTACGCAGGGGTTCGCGCCCGCGTACGGCGGAGTTCTGGTCAGTGGTGGTGATCACACAACGGCCGCAAGGCTTGACGAGTTCGATCTCCATGTCGCCGATGCGCAGAAGATCTACCGAGTCCTCTCCGTACGGGCCGAGCCCCTCGATGACGATGTTGGGCCGGAAGCGGTCCATCGGCAGCGGGGACTTCAGGCGCGCGTTGAGGTCCTCCAGCGACTCCGCCGAGATCACGAGGAGCGGGTAGCCGTCGGCGAACGTGAGCGTGCCGCCGCCGCGCGCGGTCTCCCGCCGCCCGGTGAACCGCATGAGCCGGCAGTCCACGTCGAGCAGGGCGCCGAACCAGCCGGCCGCCTCGTCGCCCTGGTCCAGGCCCAGGCAGGTCCCGGCCGGCAGCCGTACCTCGCGCGGTGTCCCCTCCGTACGCCCCTCGTGCACGAGGGGCGCCACGGCGCCGGGGGCGTCCACGACGAGCGTCCCGCCGTCGTAGGAGGGCCGCAGCAGCGCCATGCGCGGCACCTCGCGCTGCGACAGCCGCGCCCCGTCCGGGCGTACGAGCATGAACTCACGGTCGTGCCGGAACCCGGTCGGGGTCACCTCGGCGCTCATCAGCCGGGTGCCCCCGGCGCTCTTGAGCGGATAGACGTTGAGCAGCCGTACGACGGCCGTCACCTCAGGGCCGCGAGGCGCCCGAACATCCCTTCGAGCCGTTCGACGTAACGCTCGGGCCGGCACACGTCGTCCAGCCGAGCCTCGTCGAGGGTCTGTCCCGCCTCGGCGGCGCGCCGGCGCAGGGTCTCACGGAACGGCACGCCGGTCTCCCAGGTCTCCATGGCGGCCTTCTGGACCAGCGGGTACGCCTCGTCGTCGCGGGACATCCCGGCGTTCACCAACTCCAGCAGGACCGCGCTGGTGTAGATCAGGCCGCCCGTGGAGTCGAGGTTGGCCCGCATCCGGTCCCGGTCGACGACGAGGCCCGTGACCAGCCGGTGCGTCAGCCGCAGCATGTAGTCCAGGGCGATCGAGGCGTCGGGCAGCGCGACGCGCTCGGTGGAGGAGTGGGAGATGTCCCGCTCGTGCCACAGGGGTATGCCCTCCATCACCGGCGTGACCTGGGCTCGTACGATGCGCGCCATGCCCGCCAGCCGCTCGGACATGATGGGGTTCTTCTTGTGCGGCATCGCCGAGGAGCCCTTCTGTCCCCGGCCGAACGGCTCCCACAGCTCGCGGACCTCGGTGCGCTGGCCGTGGCGTACCTCCAGCGCGATCGCCTCGCAGACCGTCGCCATGATCGCCAGGGCGGACGTCCACTCGCTGATGCCGTCGCGGATGACCACCTGGGTGGACACGTCGGCCGGCTTGAGACCCAGCTCCGCCGCGACGTGTCGCTCGACCTCGGGGTCGATGTTGGAGTAGGTGCCCACCGCGCCGGAGATCGCGCAGACCGCGACCGCGTCGCGGGCCCGCCGCAGCCGGTCGCGGGACCGGGCCGTCGCGAACGCGAAGTCGGCGACCCGGTGGCCCCAGACGTCGGGCTCGCCGTGAATGCCGTGCGTACGCCCGACACGCAGCGTCGCGCGGTGCTCCAGCGCGTGGTCGCGCAGCGCCGCGACGAGCGCGTCGGCCTTGGCGAGCAGCAGGTCGGTGGCCTCGGTGAGCTGCACCGCGAGCGCGGTGTCGAGCAGATCCGAGGAGGTCATGCCGAAGTGCACGTACGCCGCGGCCTCGCGCGGGACGGTGTTGTCCGCCCACGCGCTCAGGAACGCGATCACGTCGTGCTGGGTGGTCGCCTCGATCTCGGCCACGCGCTCGGCGGTCGGCGGTGGCGCGGCGCGCACGGGTTCGACCGCGTCGGCCGGGACGGTGCCCGCCTTCGCGTGCACCTCCAGCACAAGGGTCTCCACCTTGCACCACAGCTCGTATTTGTGCGCGTCACTCCAGACGCGGCCCATCTCCGGAAGGGTGTAGCGCTCGATCACACGAGCCAGTCTCCCAGGTCGGGCACCTGCGCGAGCGACCGGTGGGTCAGGCCCGCGCCGCGATGTCCGTACGGTGCTGTCCGCCACGCACACGGATGCGCCCGACCGCCTCGTACGCGCGGTCCCGCGCGGTCGCGACGTCCGGCCCGGTGCCGACGACGTTGAGGACGCGCCCGCCGCCGGTGACCGGCAGCCCCCGCTCGGGCTTGGTGCCCGCGTGCAGGACGTAGGCGCCCTCGACCTCCTCGGCCTCCTCCAGGCCCGCGATGGGGTCACCGGTGACCGGGGCGTCGGGGTAGTTCTCCGCCGCGATCACGACGGTGACCGCGGCGCCGGGGTGCCACTCGATGGTCGGCACCGAACCGAGGGTGCCGACCGCGCACGCCTCCAGCAGGCCGGACAGCGGCGTGGCCAGCCGGTCCAGGACGACCTGGGTCTCCGGGTCGCCGAACCGCGCGTTGAACTCGATCACCCGCGGGCCGGCCTCGGTGAGCACGAGCCCGGCGTAGAGCACGCCGACGTAGGGCGTCTCGCGGCGGCGCAGCTCGTCGATCGTGGGCTGGATGACCGTCGAGACGATCTGCTCGGCCAGGTCGGCCGGTGCCCAGGGCAGCGGGGCGTACGCGCCCATGCCGCCGGTGTTGGGGCCCTCGTCGCCGTCGAAGGCGCGCTTGAAGTCCTGCGCCGGCAGCAGCGGCACGGCCGTGACGCCGTCGGTCAGCGCGAACACCGAGACCTCGGGGCCGGAGAGGAACTCCTCGACCAGAACCCGGTCGCAGTCGTCGGCGTGCCGCTCGGCCAGCTCGCGGTCGTCGGTGACGACGACGCCCTTGCCGGCGGCGAGGCCGTCGTCCTTCACGACGTACGGCGGGCCGAACTCGTCCAGGGCGTCGCGTACCTCCCCGGAGTCCTCGCACACGCGCGCGGCCGCCGTGGGCACGCCCGCCTCGGCCATGATCTCCTTGGCGAAGGCCTTGGAACCCTCGATCTCGGCCGCCGCGCGGTCGGGGCCGAAGCACAGGATCCCGGCGCGGCGCACGGCGTCGGCGACCCCGTTGACCAGCGGAAGCTCGGGTCCGATGACGACGAGGCCGATGCCGAGGCGCTGGGCCAGCTCGACCACCGCGATCGGGTCGGTGGGGTCGAGGACGTGGTTGTCGGCGATCGCGGCGGTGCCGTAGTTGCCGGGGGCGCAGTGAAGCGCGGTGACGTCGGGATCTTGGGCGAGGGAACGGATCAGAGCGTGCTCACGTCCGCCCGAGCCGATAACGAGGACTCGCACGCGCAGAGCCTATCCAGATCTGAGGGCCCGACAGGCCCGGTCACCAGGAGGGAAGCCGGAGATGGGTGATTCCGTTATTAACGGGTAGGCCGGTCATCGTGCCGGTACGGACGCGACCGGTGCGCCGGAAAGTGCCGGTAAAAAAGTTGAGAGCGCTGTGAACCGAGCGCCCCACCGAGGCGTCTTCTTACCCGGTATAACCTTAGAGCTTGGTCGATGACGCCAACGAGCCTTAGGAGGTGGTTGTGATGAGTCCTGGTGATCCTTGCGGAAGTGCCGAGATTCCTCCTAGTACAACCCCCTCTACTCGGCGTCCGGTCGCACACGGCGCGCGCTCCCCGTTCTAATCTCGGGCCAACGCGCGCGCTGACGCGTGTTGACCGGGCCGGGGAAGGACCCCAGATGGCCATGACAAAGGTTCGTCCGACCCGCGCGACCCGCGTTCTGTTCAAGCCGCTGAACCGCCCCGGACGCGGCGGCGTACGCACCGCCGCCGACCGCGGCTCCGCCGTCATCGACTGGGCCGCCTACATCGACGGTCAGCGCGTCGACACGCCCGACGTCGCCGACGCGGTGCAGCTCGTACGCGCGCCGGAGTCCGCCGAGGAGTACCCGACCACTCTCTACAGTGGGGCCGAGAACCGCTTCGTGTGGGTGGGCCTGCACGAGCCGGACGCGGCAGAGTTGGAGAGTCTGGCCGAGGTGTTCGGCCTGCACCCGCTCGCGGTCGAGGACGCCATCCACGCGCACCAGCGCCCCAAGTTCGAGCGCTACGACGAGGTCCAGTTCTTCGTGATGAAGACGGTCGGCTACGTCGAGCGCGGCGGCGCCGACGTGGTGCAGACCGGCGAAATCATGATCTTCTGTGGCCCCGACTTCGTGGTCACGGTCCGGCACGGCACCCACGGCGCGCTCGACTCCGTACGCATGCGCCTGGAGGAGAGCCCCGAGCGGCTCGCCCTCGGGCCGGCGGCCGTCCTGCACGCCATCGCCGACCAGGTGGTCGACGGCTACATCTCCGTCGCCGACGCCGTACAGGCCGACATCGACGACGTCGAGGAGTGCGTCTTCTCCGCCGACGCGTCCAACCAGGCCGAGCGGATCTACCGCCTCAAGCGCGAGGTCATCCAGCTCAAGCGCGCGGTCGGCCCGCTCGCCGGCCCGATGCGCAACCTCGCCGGACGCCGCTTCGTACCGGCCGAGATCCGGGAGTACTTCCGCGATGTCGACGACCACCTGTCCCGCGTACGGGAGCAGGTCGAGACGTGCGACGAGCTGCTCACCCCGATCCTGCAGGCGCACCTGACCCAGGTGACCGTCACCGACAACCACGACATGCGCAAGATCTCCGCGTGGGCGGCGATCCTCGCGCTGCCGACCGCGATCACCGGCATCTACGGCATGAACTTCTCGCACATGCCCGAACTGCAGTGGAAGTACGGCTACGCGATGGTCCTCGGCATCATCGCGGCCTCCTGTTACACCCTCTACCGCCGCTTCCGCCGCACCGGCTGGCTCTAGCGTCCCAGCGCTTCGCGGAGTCGATCGGGGTAGTCGGTGACGATGGCGTCGGCGCCGAACGCGACGTACCGGGCCATCTCCGCCGGGTCGTTCACGGTCCACACGACGACGGCCAGCCCTCGATCGTGCGCGGCGGCGACCAGCTCCGGGGTGACCATGACGCGCTTGGGAGAGATCATCGTCGCGCCGGCGGCCTGGGCCGCGGCGACGAGGCCGCCCGCCGGGTCGTGGCCCGCCATCCAGGACGCCTCCAGGGTGTCCGGCTCGACCAGGGCGACACGATCGCCGCCGGGCAGCAGCTCGCGCGCCACCCCGAGGACCCGCCAGTCGAAGGCCAGGATCCGGGACCGCCCGGTCAGTCCGTACGAGTCGAGCACCTTGACCGCGGTGGCCGTGATGGTCTCCACCTCCGGCCACGACGGGTCGGTCTTGATCTCCACCGCGAGGAGCACGTCGTGCGGGGCGACCAGCTCGCAGACCTCGGCGAGCGTCGGCACCTCCGTGCCGGGAAGCGGCGTCTGCGTCTCCGCGAACCGTTCGTGCCGGATGCCCGCGTCGACCGTCTTGACCTGCGCGAGCGTCAGCTCGCGGATCGGCCGCCCGACGTAGGGGAACCCCGGGTCGTCCGGCCGGTACGGCGCGCGGTCGGCGACGGTGTCGGGTCGCAGCGCCTGGTCGTGGTGGAGGACCGGAACGCCGTCGGCGGTCAGCCCGACGTCCAGCTCCAGCACGTCGACCCCCAGCTCCAGCGTCCGCGCGAACCCCGGGACGGTGTTCTCGGGCCACAGCCCCCGTGCGCCTCGATGCCCCTGAATCTCCACGGCGCCAAGAGTAGGGGCAGCGCCCGGGTCACGGTGGCGGGGCCGTCAGCGACCGGTGGTGCTCGCTCATCGCCTCGTTCATGTCCGTGAGGTAGCGGGCGACGGTGTCGAGCTCCTCGTCGGTGAAGCGCGCGCGCACGTCGGCGGCACGGTCACCGAGGGGACGGAAGAAGTCGTACGCGAGCGACCAGGCCTCGGCGGTGAAGTGCAGGTGGACCAGGCGGCGGTCGGTGGACTCGCGGCTGCGGCGCAGGTGCCCGGTGCGTTCGAGGCGGTCGATCGCGGCCGAGACGGCGCCCGTGGTCATCGAAAGGGCGCGGGCGAGGCCGGCCGGCGTGATCGGCGCGCCCTGCCGCTCGGCGTCCATGACGATCCCCAGGGCCTGGAAGTCGGTGCGGTGCATGCCGTGCCGGTCGCAGAAGGCGCGGCCGATGCGGTCCGCCTCGACGGAGTAGCGGCGCAGCAGCGCGTCCAGGGGATCGCGGGAAGGCTCGGTGGGCGGCACATGATCTCCGGAAGCTGGCTGGACGCTCCCTCAAGGATAAGATGACTTCACCGTGAAGTGACTTCACCATCGAGCGACCTGCTGAGTGGGAGGCGATGCGCGTGTGGTCGGCCGTCGCGGGCTTCGTCAGCGGACGCCGTACGAAATGGCTCGTCCTGGCGCTCGCCGCACTGATCACCGGCCTGCTGGTCGGCCTCGGCGCCTCCCCGAAGGTGTCCAACGATCCGGCGGCCGGGCTGCCGGCGTCGGCGGAGTCCAGCAGGGTCGCGGCGCTGCGTGAGGAGTTCCCGTCCGGCCGGGTCACGCCCGCCGTCATCGTGTACGCCCGCGCGTCGGCGCGGCTGAGCGCGCGGGACCTCGCCGCGATCGACGGACGGCGGCCTGGGCTGTCGCGGTCCCGCTGTCCTCCTGCGCGCTCGCCACAGTGTCCGGGGCCAGGCGGGAGGGCCTCAGACGGCGCGGCGACTCCCCCGCGGGTCTCCGAGGACGGGAGGGCCGCCACGGTCGTCGTGCCGCTGGACCGGGCCGCCTCGTCGAAGGAGCTGGCCGCCGCGGTGGACCGGGTGCGCTCGGCCGCCCGCGCGGGCCTGCCCGCCGGGCTCACCGCCCAGGTCACCGGCCCGGCCGGCGTCACCGCCGACCTGGCGGGGGTCTTCGACGGCGCCGACGTGACACTGCTGCTCACGACGGTCGTCGTGGTCGCGCTGCTGCTGATCCTGACCTACCGCAGCCCGTGGCTGTGGCTGGTCCCGCTCGCCGCCGTCGGCGTCGCGGACCAGGTGACGACCGCGCTGGTCGCGATCGTCAGCCGGCACACGGGCCTGAGCGTCTCCAACGCCACGACCGGCATCGTGGAGGTGCTCGTCTTCGGCGCCGGCACCGACTACGCACTACTGCTGATCGCCCGCTACCGCGAGGAACTGCGCACGACATCCGACCGCCACGAGGCGATGCGAAGCGCCTTGCTGCGCGCGGGACGGAGCATCGTCGCGAGCGGCGGCACCGTCGCCCTGAGCCTGGCCAGCCTGGTCTTCGCCACCCTCCCGAGCGACACGGGCATCGGCCTGGCGAGCGCGGTCGGCGTCATCTGCGCCCTGCTGTCCGGCCTCCTGCTCCTACCCGCCGCCCTGGTCACCTGCGGCCGATGGCTGTTCTGGCCCGTGGTCCCCCGAGCCCCCGCCCACCACACGCCCGAAACCGAAAGCCGGCCGACCGCCCCCGACCGCGACGGGAGCGGGTCGGAGCCCCCCGGGAACGAAGCCGAGCGCCGTGAGGGCGGGGCCGAGCCTGAGCGCCGCGTGGGCGGGGCGGGCGGGGTTGAGCGCCATGGGGGCGGGGCCGAGCGTGGCGCGGGTGACTCCGAGCGCCACGTGGTCGCGGCGGAGCGGACAGCGGGCGGGGTCGAGGCCCGCGTGAGCGGGGCGGAACGTCATGAAGGCGGGGCCGAGCGCGACGCCGGCGAGACCGAGCATGGCGTGGCAGACCCTGAGCGTCGCACCGGCCGGACCGAGCATGGTGTGGGCGACCTTGAAAGACCTATCGGCGAGCCCGGGCGGCGTGTGGGCGTACGTGAGCGGCTTGCGGGCGGGGTCTGGTTCCGGGTGGGGCAGGTGGTGGCGCGTCGGCCCCGGAGCGTCGTCGCCGTCTCTCTCGTGCTGCTGGCCGTTCTCGGCGCGGGCCTGTCCGGTGCGCACCTCGGCCTGTCCCAGGCCGACCGTTTCCGTACCAAGGCCGAGTCCATCGACGGCCTGGCCACCCTCTCCGCCCACTTCCCGGCCGGCGCCTCCGACCCCGTCACCGTCATCACGGCCCCCGCGCAGGCCCAGACCGTGCTGCGGACCGCCCGGACCACTCCCGGCGTCGCGTCGGCCGCCGTCGCCGAGACCGGTGTGCGGCGCGCCCGTATCGACGTGGTTCTGCGCGCCGCGCCCGACACCGGCGCGAGCTACGCCGCCGTCCGCGCGCTGCGCGACCGCCTCCATGCCGTCCCCGGCGCGCACGCCCTCGTCGGCGGAACGGTCGCCACCGACCTGGACACCAGAGACGCCGCAGTGCGCGACCAGCGGGTCGTCATCCCGATCGTCCTGGCGATCGTGCTGGTCATCCTCATCTGGCTGCTGCGGGCCCTGGTCGGGCCGGTGCTGCTCGTCCTCACCGTGGTGGCGAGCTTCGCCGCCGCGCTCGGCGGCGCGAACTTCGCCTTCACCCACTGGCTGGGCTACCCCGCGCTGGACACGTCCGTCCCCCTGCTCGCCTTCCTCTTCCTGGTGGCGCTCGGGGTCGACTACAACATCTTCCTCGTCAGCCGGGCCCGCGAGGAGGCCGTGCGCCAGGGCACGCGGGCCGGCGTCCTCACCGCCCTCACGCTCACCGGAGGGGTGATCACCAGTGCGGGGGTGCTGCTCGCGGCCGTCTTCGCCGTCCTCGGTGTGCTGCCTTTGATCACTTTGACCGAGCTGGGCGTCATCGTGGGGTTCGGCGTGCTCCTGGACACCCTGCTCGTACGCACGCTGCTCGTTCCCGCGCTGGTCACGATCTGCGGTCGGCGATTCTGGTGGCCCGGAGGACTCTCCCGCGAGGACGGCGCCGGGCGGGCCGGTGAGGCGCCGCCCGTACGCGCGTCTCCGGTCAGATGAACGAACGGACCTGCACGGTCTGGTCGCGGCCGGGGCCGACGCCGATCGCCGAGATCTGTGCGCCCGACATCTCCTCCAGCGCGCGGACGTAGTCGCGCGCCTTCTCCGGCAGGTCGTCGAAGACCTTGGCGCTGGAGATGTCCTCCTGCCAGCCGTCGAGGTAGGTGTAGATCGGCTTGGCGTGGTGGAACCCCGTCTGAGTCATCGGGATCTCGTCGCACCGCTCGCCGTCGATGTCGTACGCCACGCAGACCGGCACCCGCTCCAGGCCGGACAGGACGTCCAGCTTGGTCAGGAAGTAGTCCGTGACGCCGTTGACCCGCGTGGCGTACCGGGCGATCACCGCGTCGAACCAGCCGCAGCGCCGGTTGCGGCCCGTCGTGACGCCGTACTCCCCGCCGGTCGTGCGCAGCCACTCGCCGGTCTCGTCGAGCAGCTCGGTCGGGAACGGTCCCGAGCCGACACGCGTGGTGTAGGCCTTCAGGATGCCGATCACCTTGGTGATGCGCGTCGGGCCGACGCCCGAGCCCGCGCAAGCGCCGCCCGAAGTCGGGCTGGAGGAGGTGACGAACGGGTACGTGCCGTGGTCGACGTCGAGGAGCGTGCCCTGCGCGCCCTCCAGCAGTACGACCTTGCCCTCGTCGAGCGCGCGGTTGACGACGAGCGCGGTGTCGGCGATGTGCGGGCGCAGCCGCTCGCCGTACGCCACGAACTCCTCGACGATCGACTCGGGCTCGATGGCGCGCCGGTTGTAGACCTTGGCGAGGATCTGGTTCTTGTCGCGCAGCGCGAGTTCGAGCTTCTGCGCCAGGATGCCCGGGTCGAGCAGGTCCTGCACCCGGATGCCCATCCGCGCGATCTTGTCGCCGTACGCCGGGCCGATGCCGCGGCCGGTCGTACCGATCTGGGCCTTGCCGAGGTAGCGCTCGGTGACCTTATCGAGCGCCTTGTGGTGCGGCATGATCAAGTGGGCGTTGGCGGAGATCAACAGGCGGTCGCACGAGATGCCGCGCTCCTGTAGCCCGTCGATCTCCTCCAACAGCACACCTGGGTCGATGACCACGCCATTGCCGATGACGGGCACGACCTCCGGGGAGAGCACTCCCGACGGAAGCAGGTGCAGCGCGTAGGACTGGTCGCCGATCACGACCGTGTGTCCCGCGTTGTTCCCGCCCTGGTAGCGGACGACAAAGTCGACGTCACCGCCGAGAATGTCGGTGGCCTTCCCCTTGCCTTCGTCACCCCACTGGGCGCCGACGAGCACGATGGCCGGCATCGGTGTTCTCCCTGACATCGACGAAGCCCCTGCGCAAGCGGCGACAGGGGCTCTTGCGATCAGAGCGTACCCGCCGGATGGCCACCAGGAAAACGGACATAGCTCCTTGAGCGACCAGTTAGGTGGCGAGAACCTCGACGGCCGCCGAGCTGCTGTCCCGCAGGAACGTCCGGCAGCGGTCGGCCTCCTCCTTGTCGCCGATCGCCGCGGACGCACGGGCGAGCGCGTGCAGTGAGCGGAGGAAACCTCGGTTGGGCTCGTGCTGCCAGGGGATCGGGCCGTGGCCCTTCCACCCGGAGCGACGTAGCTGGTCGAGCCCCCGGTGGTAGCCGGTACGGGCGTAGGCGTAGGACTCGATGACGTCCCCGTTACCGAACGCGCGGTCGGCGAGTTCCGCCCATGCCGCTGGGTGACCGGGGAATCGGGCGGCGACTTCGAACGGGTCCACGCCGGCTTCGAGAGCCTGGCGGGCCTCCGGGTTGTCCGGCAGCTCGGTCGGGGGTGGCCCTCCGAGGAGGTTCTGTTGCTCCATGTGCTCATCCTGCCCAATCGGCGGCCGTTCTCCTATTCCGCCGATCGGACAAGTTGGGCCAAAAGTCGATCTCGTGGGCGGGCGCGGTCCGCGCCCGCCCACCGGAGACGCTTGCGTCAGCCGAGCTTCTTGCCCGAGGACAGGAGGTTCTCGCAGGCGTGGGCGATGCGCTCCGCCATGCCCTTTTCCGCCGACTTACCCCACGCGCGCGGGTCGTAGGTCTTCTTGTTGCCCACGTCGCCGTCGACCTTGAGGACGCCGTCGTAGTTCTTGAACATGTGGTCGGCGACCGGCCGCGTGAAGGCGTACTGCGTGTCGGTGTCGATGTTCATCTTCACGACGCCGTACGACACGGCCGCGCGGATCTCCTCAAGGGTCGAGCCGGAGCCGCCGTGGAAGACCAGGTAGAACGGCTTCTCCTGGCCGTGCTTGGCGGCCACCGCCTCCTGGATCTCCTTCAGCACCTCGGGCCGCAGCTTGACGTGCCCCGGCTTGTAGACGCCGTGGACGTTGCCGAACGTCGCGGCGAGCAGGTAGTGGCCGCGGTCGCCGAGCCCGAGCGACTCGACGGTCGCCAGGGCGTCCTCGACCGTGCTGTAGAGCTTCTCGTTGATCTCTCCGACGACGCCGTCCTCTTCGCCGCCGACGACGCCGATCTCGACCTCGAGGACGATGTTGGCCTTGCGGGCCTCCTCGAGAAGCTCGGCCGCGATGGAGAGGTTCTCATCCAGCGGCACCGCCGAGCCGTCCCACATGTGGGACTGGAACAGCGGGTTCTGACCGGCGGCGACCCGCTCCTGCGAGATCTTCAGCAGGGGCCGGACGAAACCGTCGAGCTTGTCCTTGGGGCAGTGATCGGTGTGCAGAGCGATGTTGACGGGGTACTTCGCGGCGACGACGTGCGCGTACTCGGCGAGCGCGGTCGCACCCGTGACCATGTCCTTGACCGTGCTGCCGGAGAGGTAGTCCGCCCCGCCCGTCGAAACTTGGACGATGCCGTCACTCTCGGCCTCGGCGAAACCGCGCAGGGCGGCGTTGAGCGTCTGGCTCGACGTGACGTTGATCGCGGGGTAGGCGAAGCCCTCACGTTTTGCCCGGTCGAGCATTTCCGCGTAGACCTCAGGGGTCGCGATGGGCATGACAGTGTTCCTTCCTTGGGGCGTGGCTCCCGGCGGGTCGGTTCCAGTATCTCGAAATCGTTGCCCGGCGGAGACCAGGGCACACCTACCGGTACGCTCGGCGAGTGGTTGCCGCCGTGAACGTCCTGGATCCCAAGTCCCTCATCCAGACTTTCGGGCTCATCGGAGTCCTGGTCATCGTCTTCGCCGAGACGGGGCTGCTCGTCGGGTTCTTTCTCCCTGGTGACACGCTACTGGTCACCGCGGGGATCTACACGGCGGCGGGTACCACCCTCGCCCACCCGCTGCCGCTTCCCGTCCTGATGATCGGCGCGCCGGTGGCCGCGGTCGCGGGTGCGCAGGTCGGCCACTTCCTCGGCGCAAAGTACGGGCGGAGGCTGTTCGACCGCCCGAGATCCCGGATCTTCCGCCAGGACCACGTGGACAAGGCCGAGCACTACTTCAACAAGTTCGGTCCCGCCAAGGCCGTGGTGCTCGCGCGGTTCATCCCCGTCGTCCGTACGTTCCTCAATCCGCTCGCCGGGATGCTCGAGATGTCGGCGATCAGATTTTTTGTGTGGAATGTCGTTGGTGGGGTTGTCTGGACCGAAACGATCATCCTGATCGGTCGATTCCTCGGCGACCGGGTGAAGGGGATCGACAAGTATGTGCTGCCAGTGGTCGCACTGGCGGTCCTGGTGTCGGTGGTGCCGGTGTTGCGTGAGGTGCTCCGCGGCCGGCGCTCAGATGGGGACAAGACGCCCAAGACGCACCAACCAACTGGCCGTCACCGTCGCTGACGGTGCCTGGTTATCGCTAACCTCCCTCTGTGGGACGTCACCGGTCGGACCCTATGGGTCTCGCACGCATAGCCATTGCGGTCATCGCCGTGGTGCTGGCCTTCGGTCTGTTGATCATCGGTGGCATCGCGCTCTGGGGAGCGCTCACGAGCAAAGACGGTGAGAAACCGAACGCCGCGTCGCCCACTCCATCGAGTGTGAGCACCAAGCCGAAGGCACCGTCGAGCCAGATCGGCAACACCGTCTTGATCCACTGCCTCTCGGTGCAGTGCGCGGTGTTCGTGTCCGGTCCCGGCGCCACTGACGTGCAGTTCAACGGCAGCCTCACCCAGAACGAGCGCCGCATCTTCAACGAGACCCAGCTCACCGTCGCCATCCAGGACAACAGCACGGTGACCGTGACGATCAACGGGAAGCTGCAGCCCCGGGCCAAGACCTACCAGATCCCCTAGATGCGGTACTCGATGCGGTAGGCGAGACTCAGCCGAGCCCGAGGTCGGTCAGGGTGAACACCGACCGATATTCGAGCCCGGCCTCCTCGATCCGCGGCTGCGCGCCACGCTCGACGATGGTGGCCACCCCGGCGATCTCCGCGCCCGCCTCGCGCAGCGCCTCGACCGCGGTCAGTACGGAGTTGCCGGTCGTCGAGGTGTCCTCGACGGCGAGCACCCGCCGCCCGGCCACGTCCGGGCCCTCCACGCGCCGCTGCAACCCGTGCGCCTTGCCCTCCTTGCGTACGACGAAGGCGTCGAGACGCCGTCCGCGCGCCGCGGCGGCGTGCAGCATGGCGGTCGCGACCGGGTCCGCGCCGAGCGTCAGCCCGCCGACCGCGTCGTACCCGAGGTCCTCGGTGAGGTCGAGCATCGCCCGCCCCACGAGCGGCGCGGCATGCCCGTCGAGCGTCACCCGGCGCAGGTCGACGTAGAAGTCGGCCTCCCGTCCGGACGACAGGACCACCCTGCCGTGCACGACCGCCTTGTTCTTGATCTCGGCGAGGAGATCGTCCCGGTCCGTCATGCCCGAAACTGTATCCATGACACCGGGCACCATCATCCTGCTGCACAGTCCGCTGACCACCGCGTCGGCGTGGGGCTCGCTGCCCGCGGAGCTCGGCGCGTACGACGTCGTGGTGCCCGAGGTCGCCGACGACGACCGGCCGCCGTACGGAGGCCGCTACGTGGCGCGGGCCGCGCTGGAGATCATGGGGACCGGGGCGAGGCCTCCGGTCGTGCTCGTGGCGCACGGCGCCGCGGGGCCCCTGCTGCCGCCGCTCGGTGCGGCGCAGCGCGCGGCCCACCGGCTCGTGGGCGCGTACGTCTTCGTGGACGCGCTCCTGCCGGGGAGCAAGGTGCTCGGGTACGCGGAGGACGAGGCGCCGCCCCCGGGGGTCACCCTGCGTGTTCGCGGCGCGGACTTCTTCGCCGAAGAACCTCCTCTGCCCCAGGACTGGCCGGACGCACCGTGCGGTTACCTGCGTACCTCCGAGCGTCACGAAGACCAGGTCAGGCAGGCGAGGATGCGCGGATGGCCGGTCGCCGAGCACCTGGCCGGCCACTTCTCGGCGGCCGAGGATCCGGCCGGTACGGCGCGTGCGCTGGGCAACCTCATGTCGACGCTGTGAGATATTCCGCCGCCCGAGAACTGGGTGATACCGTCGCCGAACGGACGTGAGGACGCTGCAGGCTTCGGAAGTCACGCTGTGTCGCCACGCGACTCGACATACAGTTACGGGTGAGCGAGTCAACGGTGACACGCGGGAGAAGTCGGGCCATCCAAGCGTAAGTAAGCCGCATGCACCCCATACTCCGCAGGAGCTTCCAATTACAGGATCGGCATACGCCAGCGGCGGACTTCACTACGCTTTGGTTGCCCAAGGTCGCTCGCCGGCTCGAAAGCTCACCCGTGGGTCGCAGATATAGGGTCTCGTGCCGAGGAAGGGGCGGTGTCGCGTGGATCGCTGCGCGCTGTTCGTTGATGCCAGCTATCTCCTGGCGGACGGCGCGATGGCGGTGCACGGAACCCGCCGCCGCGAGTCCGTCTCCTGGGATTTCAGCGGTCTCCTGCAGCTTCTCGGCAACCTTGCGCGGGAGCGCACCGGGCTGCCGCTGCTGCGCTGCTACTGGTACGAGGCGACCGTCGAGGGTCGCCGCTCGCCCGAGCACGACGCGCTCGCCGACCTGCCGGGCATCAAGCTCCGCCTCTCGCGCATCCGCCCCGGCCGCCGTGAGGGTGTCGACACCGAGATCCACCGTGACCTGATGACCCTCGCCCGCAACGGCGGCGTCGCCGACGCGGTCGTCGTGAGTGGCGACGAGGACATCGCCCCCGTGATCGCGGAGGCCCAGGACCACGGCGTGCGCGTGACCGTGGTGCACGTCGCGGTCGACGGCAACTGGACCATCTCGCGGGTGCTCCGGCACGAGTGCGACGACCTCATCGAGATCGGCTCCGGGCACCTGCGGCCGTACGTCAACCTGCTGGCCGGCGTGGACACCTCCTCGCCGCCGCTGTCCAACGGCCACTCGACGTCGAGCGGGCACTCCAGCGGCGCGCTGACGCCGCTGCACTCGCCCTCGCATCACGCGAGCCCGCCGCCGAGCACGCCGATCACCGCGCACCCGCAGCTCGGCAGCCCCAGCTCGTCCCCGTCCGGCCTGGGCCAGCCGCCGAGCGCCGGCTCGTCGCTGCCGCCGCTGCGCTCCGCGCCGTCGCACGCCGCGCCGACGCCGCCCATCATCCCGCCCCAGCCGATGAGCTCACCGCCGGGCGGTTCCTCGCCCGGCCGCACCCTCACGGGCTCGACGAGTCCGCCGCCGAGCAACAACAGCGGGCCGCAGTACGTCCAGCAGCCCGTTGGGCCCTACACCGGTCCGCAGCAGATTCCGCCGCCGCAGCCGCAGCAGTCCACGCCGACGCTCTCCGACGCCGTCAAGGCCGCGCACCAGGAGGGTCAAGATTTCGGCGAGTCGGTCGCGCGCGACGCCCCGGCTCTCTGGCTCGAAGCGGTGCTCGCCCGCAAGCCGCGAATGCCGTCCGACCTTGAGGCCCGGCTGCTCCAGGGGTCGTCGCTGCCGATCGACTTTCTGCTGCATGACGAGGTGCGACACGCGTTGCGGCGTGGGTTCTGGGACGCACTCGAACGCTCACGCCGCGTATAGCCTTCTCGCGGCGGGGCCTTCCCGGCCGGCGACCCTCTGTGCGATGTCTCACCGATGATGCGAAATGACCAGATTCGCAGCAGGTGCGCCGGGTAGCGTCTAGAAGGTGACGCATGTGACCGAAGACGATCTCGATGACCTGGAGTTCGACACGCTCCGCACGGGCGACCATGCCTCAGCGGCCCGGCGTTTCGTCGAGCTCGCCGAGACGGTCTCAGGCGGCGTGTCGCGCGCCAGCCTGTTGCTGCGTGCGGGTGAACAGTGGCAGCACGCGGGAGACCACGCCAAGGCGGCGGAGACGTTCCGGAACGCCCTCGCCGACGGCGGTGATACCTATGGTGATCCGCGCATCTATCTTGCCGGAGCCCTCTTCGAGCTGGACGACCGTGACGAGGCGCGCAGGCTGATCGAACAGGTGCGGTCGGAGTCGCCGCGAGACCCCGAGATCTACCGCGCGGTGGCCGAACTCCTCTACGAGCAGGGCGAGCTGGTCGAGGCCCACGACTGGAGCACGGCAGGGGCCGACCTGGCCCGGGCGGACGATCCGGACAGCCTCGAAGGGCTGCTGCGGATCCGCTACCGGTCCCGGCTCGACCTCCGCCGGCCCGAGGATGAGTACGACGCGTTGCTGGACCAGCTCCTGAAGAAGACCGACGAGGCCCCCGACACGCAATTTCGTTAGAGGTGGGGGATCTTCGACAGGGACGCGTGGTCGATCTCGTACAGCTTCGTGTCCGGATCGACCGCCTCCCAGCGTACGGACGCGGTGGAGCCGTCGACGTGCAGCGTGGCCACCGCGTTGTGGAACCACGGGCCGTGGCTGAGCCGCCACCGCATCGCCGTCTTGGGCACCCCGGCGAGCCGGGCCAGCGCCCGCGCCGGGCCGTCGGTGATCCGCCCGTACGCCGCCCGCTGGATCATGCGGTACTTCCACGGCAGGTGGTTGCGCATCGGTGAGCAGACGACCTGAGAGATCGGCGTCGGGGTGTCGGCGACCCGGGCGAGGTAGGAGTAGTGCACGTCGCCGGAGAGCAGCGCGATGCTCTCCGGGCCGTCCTCCCGGCACGCGACCTCAAGGAGCGTGTCCGAGAGCGCGCTGAAGGACGCCTCGAACGCCGCCCAGTGCTCCAGGTCGGCGCCCTGCCGGATCTTCTCGCCGAGCCGGGCCAGCCGCTTGCCCCACGCGCCGCCGGCGAGCGCCTCGTCGAATGACTCCATGTGGTGGATGGTCGCCGGCAGCAGGAACGGCAGCGACGTCGCGACGATCAGGTGGTCGACGTCGCCGCGGCACTGCTCCTGCACCCAGGCGAGTTCGTCGTCGTCCAGCATGGCCCTCGTGCCGTCGCGCAGCACGCGCCCGCAGCGGCTGTCCACGACGATGAGCCGGGTGCGCCCGTAGTCGTGGGCGTAGCTCCAGCGAGTGCCGTCCGCCTGCTCGTCGGCGCGCTCGGCGAACTCGTCGACGAGTGCGCCGGCGTCGCCCTCGGCGTCCAGGACGGCATGGTAGAGCGGATCCTTGGCGCGCTCGGCCGCGGACATGTTGCCCAGGTGCTGGTAGACCCAGTAGGAGCCGAGCCCGCCGACGATCCGGCCGTGCCACCACGGATTGGCGCGGATGTCGCGCAGCCAGGTCTCTGAGGTGTTCCAGTCGTCGCGTACGTCGTGGTCGTCGAAGACCATCAGCGTGGGCACGGTCGACAGCAGCCAGCGCACCATCGAGTCGTCGGTCCACGCGAGCTGGTAGAGCTTGGTGTACTCCTCGTAGTCGGCGATCTCCAGGCCCGGCGGCTCGTCGACGTCCCGGCGCTCCTTGATGAACTCCTGCATCTCCGGGCCGGTCTCGTCGGCGTACACCTGGTCGCCGACCATCAGGAGCAGGTCCGGCCACTCGTGCCCGGCCGCGAGACGGCGGGCGTAGGCCCCGAGCGCGTCCGGCCCGTGGACCTCTTCCCTGCCGGGGGCGACCCGGCACGACCCGAAGGTGATCCGGTGCGTGTCGTCGGGCCCGGGGACGCGGATCCGGCTGGGCGGCGTGCCGCGCTCCGGCCACACGGTGTCGCCGTCGAGCGCGACCTCGTAGGTCGTGTCCGATCCGGGGGCGAGGTTCTCGACCTGGACGAGCGCGTAGTGGTGGCCGTGGACGGTGAACGTGTGCGCCGTGGCGTCGAGCACCTGAACGTCGCACGGCTGGTCCGTCTCGACCCAGACGGCGGCCGTGTCGGGGCCGACGTGGCGGAGCAGGGGACCAACGATGAGTCGCGTCATAAATGTATGGATTACGCCACAACCGGCGCCGCCGTCTACCTGGGTAGCGGGGTCACCCGCCGGGCGGGCGACGGATCGCCCGCCCGGACAGGGCCTCAGACGGCGGGGACGCTCGGCTTGACGGTCAGCGTGTCGGCGGCGTCGTCGAGGTCCACGACGATCTCGTCGCCGTCGCGGATCTCACCGCCCAGGAGCTCGCGGGCCGGTCAGGTTCTCCGCATCAACTCCACGACCTGCCACATCCCGGTCGAGGGATTGACATACGGCGCCTCGCCGGTCGGCTCGAGAGATCGAGCACGCGAGCACGCTTGCTGAATCCCCGTGGCGTATGCGGTGAAAGCCAGGTCGGTCTTGTCGTAGTCGGGCAAATGCGTGCGGAGGAGCGGTAGCAACGACGCGTAGGACGGGGAGTAAGCCGTCCGATCGTCGAAATGTAACAGCAGCCATAACTCGAAACAGGGGTTGGAAATCGCCAGTCCGACCCTGTGGCGGCGTGCCAGATCGGCCGCCCTGTCGATATCTCTGAATTCGTCGACGTCGAACACGCACCAGACATCGTCGAAGTCTTCAGGAGACTGTCGTTTTAGCTTATGTGCATGATTGACGACCTCGGAGGGTGATCGAGGATTTGTCTTGATGGCGACGCTTACGGACGGGTTTCTTTCTGCCCGCTTAAGGCCATCGAGGTACTGTTTCTCCGTCTTCTGGCCGCCACAGACGATGAGAACGCGTCGGGAGAGCCGACGGCGGGGGCTCGGGTTTCTGGAGGTCCGGCCTTCGCGGCGACGACCACTCATTCGGAGGTGGAGGTTTCGTCGACGGCCGCGGCGAAATCGTTCTCGTCCAGGAACGGCACCGCCCCCATCGCGCCACCAAGGTACCGACGCTCCCAGTTCAGGCCCGACCGAGGTTTGAAGTCGGTGAGCGGGAAGAGTTGGGTCTCGCCGGCGGGGTCTTTCTCGGTGAACCAGATCTCGTCTCTCCGGAGGACTTCCGCCCCGTCGTGCCGCGCCAGGAGGGAGGTGTCGTGCGTGGTGAAGATCAACTGTGCTCCGTCCGGGTTGGTATCGGGGTGCTGGAACAGCCGGACGAACGCGTGGGCGAGCAGGGGATGGAGGCTGGCGTCGAGTTCGTCGACCGCGATGACCCAGCCGTTGTCCAGAACGTCGATGATCCGGCCGAGGAAATCGAACCAGGTGCGCGTTCCATGTGATTCTTGGTCAAGACCAAGTGGGATCGGGCCTTCGGGGCTGTTTCGGATCATAGCGATTTCGGGATCTCCGCGTCTGCGTATGCCGGAGAAGAGCTCCGTTATGCGAGCAGGAGTTTGCTCAGATCCATAAGTTTCCGCCAAAAGCCCCTGATTGGCGACACTTGCAATTGCTTGAGCAGTCTCTTGTGTTTTGCCGATACCGGCGGCTTCCGTGAGCACCTGTCGGAACAAGTCGGATTCGTCGCCGGACGTTCCCCGCCTTACCCGTACATCGTCGATGCCGAGATCCGCCGCTTTGAGAAGCGCTAGTACCCGGCGAGCGGTGCTGGGTTCACGCAGGAGTTCTAGTGTGCGACGACGCCCGAGCAGCCGATCATCGGGTTCGGCGAACGTCAGCTGGCGGCCGAACCAGGAGTAGATCGGCAGGAGCTGCTCGAGTCGGTGATGGGCCGCAGCGCTGAGGAAGAGGCTGTTCGGCCGAGTGATGTCCTCGACGACGTTCTTTTGCCCGCGCAGCGAATCGCCGAACTGGAACTCATCGGCCGTACGCTCGAACAGGAGCCTGCGGCGGCCATGAGGATAATGGTAGAGCCATTCCTCGGCCACCTGCTGGTCGTCCAGGGCGAAGCCGTAGACGTACTTCTCTCCCCCGAGCAGGAGATCAACGCCGAACCTTGACTCCTCATCGCTCGCGGCCGGTACGAGGGCGAAGGGATCGCGTGACGGCACGCCATCGAGCGGTCCCCACTGGGAGAAGGAGTGCAGCACCGCCGTTCGCATCGCCCGCAACGCACCGAGCAGGTTCGACTTGCCGGACGCGTTGGCACCGAAGACCGCGGCCACCGGTACGGCGGCTCTGTCCTTGTCGTAGGCAGGCAGCAGAAGGAACTCCTGCTCTGCCCGGAATGAGCGGTGGTTGGCGACTCTGAAACTCAGAAGCACCGATGCCCCCTGATCAGAAGCCGGTTTGTGCAAACTACTTGCACGATACCCGCTCAAGCAGCCATGCAACGTCAATCGAGGCGGTGGGGACCGACCTGACGAGGGCCGGCTCCCCACCGCCGTGCGATCGAGGTCAGACGGCGGGGACACTCGGCTTGACGGTCAGCGTGTCGGCGGCGTCGTCGAGGTCCACGACGATCTCGTCGCCGTCGCGGATCTCACCGCCCAGGAGCTCGCGGGCGAGCTGGTCGCCGATGGAGCTCTGTACGAGCCGGCGCAGCGGCCGGGCCCCGTACGCCGGGTCGTATCCGGTCAGCGCCAGCCACTCGCGTGCCGCGTCGGTGACCGTCAGCGTCAGGCGGCGGTCGGCGAGCCGGTGCGCCAGCCGGTCGATCTGCAGGTCGACGATCCTGGTGAGGTCCTCGGTGGACAGCGCGTCGAAGATGATGACGTCGTCGAGCCGGTTGAGGAACTCGGGCTTGAAGTTGGCCCGTACGGCCTTGAGCACGGCGTCGCGCCGGGCGCCGTTGTCGAGTGCCGGGTCGACCAGGAACTGCGACCCCAGGTTGGACGTCATGATCAGGATCGTGTTGCGGAAGTCGACCGTACGGCCCTGGCCGTCGGTCAGCCGTCCGTCGTCCAGCACCTGCAGCAGTACGTCGAAGACCTCGGGATGGGCCTTCTCGACCTCGTCCAGCAGCACCACGGTGTACGGCCGGCGGCGTACCGCCTCGGTGAGCTGACCGCCCTCCTCGTAGCCGACATAGCCGGGGGGAGCGCCCATGAGACGCGCCACGGAGTGCTTCTCGCCGTACTCGCTCATGTCGATGCGGACCGTGGCACGCTCGTCGTCGAACAGGAAGTCCGCGAGCGCCTTGGCCAGCTCGGTCTTGCCGACTCCGGTCGGGCCGAGGAACAGGAACGAGCCCGTCGGGCGGTCGGGGTCGGAGATGCCCGCCCGCGCCCGGCGTACGGCATCGGAGACCGCGCGCACCGCCGCGGACTGCCCGATCAGGCGGCGGCCCAGCTCCTCCTCCATACGCAGCAGCTTGGCGGTCTCGCCTTCGAGAAGGCGCCCGGCCGGGATGCCGGTCCACGCCGCGACGACCTCGGCGACATCGTCGGCGGTGACCTCCTCCCTGACCATGGCGTCCGGGTTCTTGGCGGCCTCCGCCGCGGCCTCCAGTTCGTCGCGCAGCTGTTTGATCTCGATCGCGATGTCGCTGGGGGCCTTCCAGTCGCCGTCGACCTGAGCCTGACGGAAGGCCTGCTCGCGTCGGCTCTCGGCCTCGTCGATGCGCTTCTTCAGCTCACCGACCTTGTTGAGGCCTTCCTTCTCCTGGTCCCAGCGCGCGTTCAAGCCGTTGAGCTGTTCCTTGCGGTCGGCGAGCTCGGCCTTGAGGCGTTCGAGCCGCTGCTGGGAGCCCTCGTCGGACTCCTTGCTGAGCTGGTGCTGCTCCATCTCCAGCCGGTCGACCACACGCTGCACCTCATCGATCTCCACCGGGCGTGAGTCGATCTCCATGCGCAGCCGGGACGCGGCCTCGTCCACCAGGTCGATCGCCTTGTCCGGCAGGAACCGTGCGGTGATATAGCGGTCGGACAGCGCGGACGCGGCGACGAGGGCGGCGTCGGAGATCTGCACCTCGTGGTGCGCCTCGTACCGGCCCTTGAGGCCGCGCAGGATGGCGACCGTGTTCTCCACCGACGGCTCGCCGACCAGCACCTGCTGGAACCGCCGTTCCAGCGCCGGGTCCTTCTCGATGTGCTCGCGGTATTCGTCCAGCGTGGTCGCGCCGATCATGCGCAGCTCGCCGCGGGCCAGCATCGGCTTGAGCATGTTGCCCGCGTCCATCGAACCCTCGGCCGCGCCCGCGCCGACCACGGTGTGCAGTTCGTCGATGAAGGTGACGACCCGCCCGTTGCTCTGCTTGATCTCGTTCAGCACGGCCTTGAGGCGCTCTTCGAACTCGCCGCGGAATTTCGCGCCCGCGACCATCGCGGACAGGTCGAGCGAGATCAGCTGCTTGTTCTTCAGCGTCTCCGGGACGTCGCCGGCGATGATCCGCTGGGCCAGGCCCTCGACCACCGCGGTCTTGCCCACGCCGGGCTCGCCGATCAGCACCGGGTTGTTCTTCGTACGGCGCGACAGCACCTGGACCACGCGGCGGATCTCGGTGTCACGGCCGATGACCGGGTCGAGCCTGCCGTCGCGGGCCTGCGCGGTGAGGTCGATGCCGTACTTCTCCAGCGCCTGGTAGGTCTCTTCGGGGTTGTCGCTGGTCACGCGTGCGTGCCCGCGGACCTTCTCGAACGCCTCCAGCAGGGCGTCCGGGGTCGCGCCGGCCTCGCGCAGCAGCGTCGCCGCCAGCCCGCCGTCGGCGGCCAGGCCGACGAGCAGGTGCTCGGTGGAGACGTACTCGTCCTCGAGCTGCTCGGCGCGGTTGGCCGCGGTGTTCAGCACGACGAGCAGCGGCCGCGAGGTCTGCGGCGCGCCGACCGTGGATCCCGCGGCCTTCGGCAGCGCGGCGATCTGTTCTTCGGCCTTGCGGCGCAGGGCCTGCGGGTCCGCGCCCACCGCCTCCAGCAGCGGTCGCGCCGTGCCCTCACCCTGGGCGAGGAGGGCGACGAGCAGATGCGCCGGCTCGACCTGAGGGTGTCCCTCGGTGGCCGCACGGCGTACGGCGGCCGACACGGCCTCCTGACTCTTCTGGGTCAGCTTGTAGTCCATCTATTCCTCCCCGCGTGCCCGCCACACCACAACACTGGTCTGCCGGATCGGCACCAGTTCGGCGCCACCCGCCGACTCGGGGGTGTTCTTCAACCGGGCGAGACGAGCCGCCACCGCGCGGGTGGACTCCAGCTCGTTGCCCATCTCCTCGACCAGCGCCCGTAGCCGCAGGACCTCCGACCGCAGCGCCTCCGCCTCGCGCTGCAGGTCGAGGATCTGCCTGATGCCGGCGAGGTTGATGCCCTCGTCCTGGGACAGCCGCTGGATCTCCCGCAGGAGCACGATGTCGCGCATGGAGTAGCGGCGGCCCCGCCCCGACGTGCGGCCCGGCGAGACCAGGCCCATGCGGTCGTACGTGCGGAGCGTCTGCGGGTGCAACCCCGACAGCTCCGCCGCCACCGAGATCACATAGACCGGACTGTCATCGCCAAAGGGAGTCATGAGCCCTCCTCCGTCGGCGGAGCGACCAGGAGACTGTGCCTGCCGATGCCCTCGGTCATGACTGCCAGATCACTCCTCTCGCGCCATCCGCAGCTGGTCGCCGCGCAGGTCGTCGCCGTTGAGGCTTCCGGTGATCTTCTCCAGGGCCTCACGGGTGGTCTCGTCGATCTCGGTGGGCACCTGCACGTCGACGGTGACGAGCAGGTCGCCCTTGGTGCCGTCGCGCCGGGGCGCGCCCTGGCCGCGTACCCGTAGCACCCGCCCGTTGGGCGTGCCGGCGGGGATGCGTACGGTCTTGGGCTGGCCGCGGTGGACCGGCACCTTGATCTCCGCGCCGAGCGTGGCCTCCGGGAAGGTGACCGGCACCTTCAGCGTCAGGTTGTCGCCCGAGCGCCCGAACACCTTGTGCGGGGTGACGTGCACGAGGACGTACAGGTCGCCGCTCGGCCCGCCGTTCTCCCCTGGCGCGCCCTTGCCCTTGAGCCGGATCTTCTGCCCGTCGTCGACCCCGGCCGGGATGCGCGCCTGGATCGTACGGGTGCTCTGCGCGCGGCCGCTGCCGTAGCACGTGGTGCACGGGTCGTCGACGATCAGGCCGCGCCCGTGGCACTCGCGGCACGGCTCGGAGAAGGCGAACCCGCCCGCGTTGCGGCTCTCCTGCCCCGTGCCCTCACAGCGAGGGCAGACGCGGGGGACCGTGCCGGTCTTGGCACCGGTCCCCCGGCAGGTGGGACAGGCCGCCTCGCTGGTCAGCCGGAGCGGGACCGTACGGCCGTCGAGCGCCTCGCCGAACGTCAGCGTGATCTCGGACTCGACGTCGGCGCCACGGCGCGGGCGCTGGGTGCTCGTCTGCCGGCGGCCGAACAGCCCGCCGAACAGGTCACCGATGCGCTCGCCCGTGCCGCCCGGGGGAACCCCGCCCGTACCGGTCGTGCCGCCCTGGTTGCCGAACAGGTCACCGAGGTCGAAGCCGAACCCGCCCTGACCGCCGCCGCGTCCGCGAGCCCCGCCGAACAGGCTGCGGGCCTCGTCGTACTCCTTGCGGCGTTTGTCGTCCGACAGCACGTCATAGGCCTCGGAGATGCCCTTGAACTTCTCCTCCGCCTCGGAGTCGCCCTTGTTGGCGTCCGGGTGGTACTGCCGCGCGAGCTTGCGGTAGGACTTCTTGATCTCGTCGTGGGTTGCGGTCTTCGGAACACCGAGGACCTTGTAGTAGTCCTTTTCCAGGTAGTCCTTGGTGCTCACCGGCGTCCCTTACCTCGTTCCGTCTGTCGTGCCTTCGTCGGTCATTCCTCGTCGGCTGCCTCGGGCGGCGGCTGATCGTCAGCCGTGGCCTCGGCCCTGGTCTCCTCGGCCGGCGCCTCGGTCTCCGCAGGGGAAGCCGACTCGCCGTCCGGCTCCGCCACGGCCACCCGTGCCGGCCGGAGGATCCGCTCGCCGATGCCGTAGCCCGGCTGCAGGATCTGCACGGCCGTCGGCGCGGTGACGTCGGCGGAGTAGGAGTGCATGAGCGCCTCGTGGACGTTCGGGTCGAACGGCTCGCCCGGCGTCCCGAAGGACACCAGACCGAGCTTGCTGACCGTGCCCTCGAGACCCTCGGCGACCTGCTTGAACCCGCCGTTCAGCTCGTCGTGCTCCCGCGCCCGCCCGATGTCGTCGAGCACCGGGAGCAGCTCGGACAGGACGTTCGCGAGCGCCTGCTCGCGGACGATCGCCCGGTCGCGTTCGACCCGCTTGCGGTAGTTGGAGTACTCCGCCTGGAGCCGCTGCAGATCGAGGGTGCGCTCCGACAGTTGCTTCTTCAGGTCCGCGCTCTCTTCGTTGTCCGCGGCCGGGGGCGCGTTCGGGGTGGACCCGGGAGCCGGCTCTGCCGCCTCCCGGACCTGACCCGTCTTGGGATCGATGCGCCGCTTGTCGCGGATCACCGGTCCCTCGCGCTCCTCGGCGTCATCGCGACGCTCCGTCACGCTTCCTCCTTAGGCGAAGGGGAGATGCGGCTCACGCCGCTCCGCCTTCGCGCTTGCCGTCCTTCTCGTCGTCCACGATCTCGGCGTCGACGACCTCGTCCTCCTGAGGCGTCTCCCCCGCGGCGGCGTCGGCGGTGGGCGCCTCTTCGCCGGGCTGGTTCTGGGCGTACATCGCGGCGCCCATCTTCTGGCTGACCTGCGCGAGCTTCTCCGACGCCGTACGGATCGCGTCGATGTCGGTGCCCTCGAGGGTCTTCTTGACCTCGTCCAGCGCCGTCTGCACCTCGGTCTTGACCTCGGCCGGGATCTTCTCGTCGTTCTCCCCGAGGAACTTCTCGGTGGAGTAGGCGAGGGTGTCGGCGTTGTTGCGGGTCTCGGTCTCCTCGCGGCGCTTGCGGTCCTCCTCGGCGTACTGCTCGGCCTCGCGCATCATCTTGTCGATGTCGTCCTTGGGCAGCGCCGAGCCGCCCGTGATGACCATCGACTGCTCCTTGCCGGTGCCGAGGTCCTTCGCGCCGACGTTCACGATGCCGTTGGCGTCGATGTCGAAGGTGACCTCGATCTGCGGGACGCCGCGGGGCGCCGGGGGCAGACCGGTGAGCTGGAAGGTGCCGAGCTTCTTGTTGTACGCCGCGATCTCGCGCTCGCCCTGGTAGACCTGGATCTCCACGGACGGCTGGTTGTCATCGGCGGTGGTGAAGACCTCCGACCGCTTGGTCGGGATCGTGGTGTTCCGCTCGATGATCTTGGTGAAGATGCCGCCCTTGGTCTCGATGCCCAGGCTCAGCGGGGTCACGTCGAGCAGCAGGACGTCCTTGACCTCACCCTTCAGGACACCCGCCTGCAGCGAGGCTCCGACGGCGACGACCTCGTCCGGGTTGACGCCCTTGTTGGCCTCCTTGCCGCCGGTCAGGCTCTTGACCAGGTCGGCGACGGCGGGCATGCGGGTCGAGCCGCCGACGAGGACGACGTGGTCGATGCCGTCCAGGTTGATGCCGGCGTCCTTGACGACCTGCTGGAACGGCGCCTTGCAGCGGTCGAGCAGGTCGGAGGTCATCTTCTGGAACTCCGCCCGGGTGAGCTTCTCGTCCAGGTGGAGCGGGCCCTCGGAAGAGGCCGTGATGTAGGGCAGGTTGATGCTGGTCTCCGACGAGCTGGACAGCTCGATCTTGGCCTTCTCGGCGGCCTCACGGAGACGCTGCAGCGCCATCTTGTCCTTGGACAGGTCGACGCCGTGAGCGTTCTTGAAGTTGGTGGCCAGCCAGTCGACGACCTTCTGGTCCCAGTCGTCACCACCGAGGTGGTTGTCGCCGTTGGTCGCCTTCACCTCGACGACGCCGTCGCCGACCTCGAGGAGGGAGACGTCGAAGGTGCCACCACCGAGGTCGAAGACGAGGATGGTCGCCTCGCCCTCCTTCTCCAGGTGGTAGGCCAGCGCCGCGGCGGTCGGCTCGTTGATGATGCGCAGGACGTTGAGACCCGCGATCTGACCGGCCTCCTTGGTGGCCTGCCGCTGGTGGTCCGAGAAGTACGCCGGGACCGTGATCACCGCGTCGGTGATCTTCTCGCCAAGGTAGGACTCGGCGTCACGCTTCAGCTTCTGCAGCACGAAGGCGCTGATCTGCTGAGGTGTGAAGTCCTTGTCGTCGATCTTGGTCTTCCAGTCGGTGCCCATTTCGCGCTTGACCGACCGGATGGTGCGGTCGACGTTGGTCACCGCCTGTCGCTTGGCGACCTCGCCGACGAGAACCTCGCCGTTCTTGGCGAAGGCGACGACGGACGGCGTGGTCCTCGACCCCTCCGCGTTGGCGATGACGGTGGGCTCGCCACCCTCCAGGATCGCGACGACCGAGTTGGTCGTCCCAAGGTCGATACCGACCGCTCGTGCCATGAGTTGGTTCCTCCGACCGTGCTCTTATCGATGAAGCTGAGATTCGATGAAGCTGAGTTCAGCAGACGCAAGATTGCCCGAGAGGCTCTGCCTTGTCAACTGACTTGAGTCTAGCTCGCTCAACTTTACTGACTGGTTTAACGCGTGAGGCGTGCCCTGTGTTCCCGTGGCGATCGTCCGACTTTGTGGCGTAGTCGACCATGTCGGTCCGGCCGGAGGGGCCGCCGCACTCCTAGGTACGGGAGATGTAGTGCATCCCGGAGCCGTTCTGCAGGGTGGTGGCCAGGGACTTCGCGGGCAGCGTGTGGGTGCCGCCGGTCGGCCGCCAGGGGTCGAAGACGGTGATCGTGCCGGCCTGCTGGTCGTATCCGTACGCGACGATCGCGTGGCCGATCCACTGGCCCTTGAGCCTGCCCTGGTTCCAGGGGAGCTTCTCCATCCACACCTGGATCACCGGGGCCCGGCGGAGAGAGCCGACGTCGTACGAGACGCGCTGCATGAGGATCTCGGGGTGGCCGACGACGTCCCCGACGATCCGGTCGTCGAAACGCCGCGGGTGCAGGTAGGAGTCCATGACCGTGGCGGCGTTGTCGCCCCCGGTGCCGCGCGTGGTCGTCCGCATCTTCCTGGCCAGCGCGGCCTGGTCGATCCGTACCCCGAACGTCGCGAGGCTCATCGAGGTCGAGGCGGGGACGCAGAAGTAGTTCGTCGACTGGTACTGCTCGTGCAGGGCGAGCCGGAACGCGCGGGGCATCGCGGGCAGCGCCCGTGCGGTGGAGACGGCCCGCTCGGCGATGGTCGCGGTGGGAGGCGGCGGCGTGGCGTGCGCCGCCCCGGCCCCGGCGAACAGAGCCGCGACCGTGGCCAGGGTGGCCACCGGCCCTTTGATCGGCGCATTCTTCACTTGCGTCCCCCCGACCTCACGAGGCCCCGGATCCCGGGCCGAGCCGTAGCGAGCGGTCACCTGCAAGACGGTTCAAGCGAATGCTGAAATCTCAGTACGTAGTACGCCTTAGGTCTCCATTTACTCATATGGGAGCTATAGGGCGCTTCGGTGGAGTGCCCGGGGGCCGCGGTGGCGCGTGAAAGCGGCCGGGCGGATCGGGCGAGACCAGGGGCCGGGACCGCTACGGCGCGCGCCGGCGTACGGACCTGGCCGTACGGGTTCGCGACCAAGCCCATCGGCAAGGGAGCGGGCTCGCCGCTCTGTCACCCGGAGACCGGGACGTGGTGCTGCTCGCCGGGCTGACCCACGAGGAAGCGTCCGTCGCGCCCGCCCGCCGGGACCATCGCGAGCACCAGCGCCGTACGAGCCGCCGGCCGGACGGCCCGGTCCCCGGAATGATCGGCTTCTCCAGGGCCGACGGCCGGCCCTGGAGCCGCCATGAAAGCCTTGCGGGCTTCGGCGGAGTATCCGGTGTAGGCGCGCCGAGCACCGGAAGGCGACTCATGACGGAGCCGGCCACATGAGGGTGGGAACCGAGGCGAGGGACGAGGCCGGCGAGGCGGCACTGCCGATCGCCAGGTTCACCGCGCTGTACGACCAACATTTCCCTGACATCTACCGCTATATCGTCGGGCGGCTGGGGCGCGACGTGGCCCGACGACATCGCGGCCGACACCTTCGTCGTCGCCCTGCGGAAGCGGTACGGCTTCGACGCCGCGCGGGGCGACGTACGGCCGTGGGTGTTCGGCATCGTCACGAAGCTCGTCGCCCAGCACCGGCGCCGGGAGACGCGCCGCTACCGGGCCCTCGGACGCGTCGGCGCGGATGAGGTCACCGACAGCCACGAGACGCGAGTCGTCGACTGGGTGGCGCCCGAGGGCCTCCAGCCGCACCCCGCCAAGGCCATCGCCGCGCTCCCACAGGGCGACCGCGACGTCCTGCTGCTCAGCGCGCTGGGCGAGCTCTCCCACAACGAGATCGCCGCGTCCCGGCCGATCGGGACGCCGGGCAATTCGGGGCTTGACCCTGACCCAGCGTCAGGCTTGCAGCATGTGCGTCATGAACGAACCGACCATGGCGCTCTCGGCCACCGGGCTCCGCAAGTCGTACGGGGAAAAGCTCGTCCTCGACGGCATCGACCTGAACGTCGCCGAGGGAACGATCTTCTCCCTGCTCGGCCCGAACGGCGCCGGCAAGACCACCACCGTGCAGATCCTGTCCACGCTCGTCGCCGCCGACGACGGCCACGTGAGCGTCGCCGGCCACGACCTGAGCCGCGACCCCGACGGCGTACGCGCCGCGATCGGCGTCACCGGGCAGTTCTCCGCGGTCGACAACCTGCTCACCGGCCAGGAGAACCTCATCTTGATGGCCGACCTGCACCACCTGGGCCGCAAGGCCGGGCGGCGCCGCGCCGCCGAGCTCCTCGAAGTGTTCGACCTGGCCGAGGCCGGCGTGAAGACGGCCGCGACCTACTCCGGCGGGATGCGCCGCCGCCTCGACCTGGCGATGACGCTCGTCGGCAGCCCTCGCGTCATCTTCCTGGACGAGCCGACCACCGGCCTGGACCCGCGCAGCCGCCGGGACATGTGGCAGATCATCCGCGAACTCGTCGCCGGCGGCGTGACCGTCCTCCTCACCACGCAGTACCTGGAGGAGGCCGACCAGCTCGCCGACCGCATCGCGGTCCTCGACCACGGACGGCTGGTCGCCGAGGGGACGCCGGACGAGCTCAAGCGCCTGGTCCCCGGCGGCCACATCCGCCTGCGGTTCGGCGCCGAGGACGGACTCGCCGCCGCCGCCCGCCTGCTCGGCGAGGTGTCGCGCGACGACGAGGCGCTCACCCTGCGGGTGCCCAGCGACGGCGGCGTCGAGTCGCTGCGGTCCCTCCTCGACCGGCTCGACGGGATCGCGATCTCCTCCCTGTCGGTGCACACGCCCGACCTCGATGACGTCTTCCTCGCCCTGACCGGGCACGACCAGAAAGAGACCGTCCGATGAGCACTGTGTCCCTCGCCGCGCGCGACTCGGCGACGATGCTGCGCCGCAACCTCCGGCACGCGCTCCGCTACCCCTCGATGTCACTGTCGACCGCCGCCATGCCGATCATCTTCATGCTGCTGTTCGTGTACGTCTTCGGCTCCACACTGGGCGCCGGCATCGGCGGAGGCAGGTACGTCGACTACGTCGCACCCGGTGTCATCTTGATGACCGCGGCGGCCGGGGCGATCTCGACGTCGGTGTCGGTCTGCATGGACATGACCGAGGGCATCGTCGCCCGGTTCCGCACGATGGCGATCTCCCGGGTCTCGGTGCTGACCGGGCACGTCGTGGGAAGCATGATCCAGACGGCGTTCGGCATGGTCCTCGTGACCGGCGTCGCGCTGCTGATCGGCTTCCGGCCCAGCGCCGGTCCGGCGGAGTGGGCCGCGGCGATCGGCGTCCTGCTCATGCTGACGCTGGCGCTCACCTGGCTGGCGGTCGCCTTCGGGCTCGTCTCCGACCGGCCCGAGACCGCGAGCAACCTCCCGCTGCCGCTGACGCTGCTGCCCTTCCTCGGGAGCGGTTTCGTGCCGACCGGCTCGATGCCGGCCGGAGTGCGGCAGTTCGCCGAGTACCAGCCCTTCACGCCGATCACCGAGACGCTGCGCGGACTGCTCATGGGGACGCCGATCGGCCACAGCGCGCTGATCGCCGTCGCCTGGTGCGCCGCCATCGCGCTCGGCGGGTACCTGTGGGCGAAGACACGGTTCAACCGTGCGCGATAGTTCGACATACGACGATTTCGGAACCTGGAGGAACGATGCTCACGATCGGCCGGCTCGCCGCGTACGTCGGGGTGACGGTGCGCGCGGTGCGCCACTACCACCAGCGCGGCCTGCTGGCCGAGCCGGAGCGCGATGCCTCGGGCTACCGCCGGTACGACGCGCAAGCGGTGATCGACCTGATCCGGATCAAGACGCTGTCGGACGCCGGCGTGCCGCTGGCGCGGATCGCGGAGCTGCTCGACGCCGGGCCTGAGAGCTTCGCCCGCGCCGTCACCGAGATCGACGAGGCGCTGACGACGCGGATCGCCGACCTCCAGCGGCAGCGGAAGCGGATCGCCGAACTCGTCGGCGGCGACCGCCTGTTCCTGCCGCCCGAGGTCACCGGCTACCTCGACGCGCTGCGCGACGCCGGGGTCAGCCCGCGTTCGGTCCGGCTCGAACGCGACGGCTGGATCATGCTCGCGGCGCGGTCCCCGGAGGACGTACGGGTGTGGGCCAAGGAGAAGCAGGCGATGTTCGCGGACCCGGACTTCCAGCGCGTCTACCTCGCGTACGACCAGGCGCGCGACTGGGATCCGGCCGACCCCCGGCTGGAGCGGCTCGCCGACGACATCGTCGCCTTCTCCGGCAGCGGGGACGACGGGTCCTGGGCGACGGACGACCCGCTGATCGAGACCCTGGTCGCCTCGCAGCCGGGGTCCTCAACACCCGCGTGGGACCGGTTGAACCGGCTGTGCACGGAGAGAATGTCCGGCCGGTGACCTGCCGATATGACGTTCGCCACACGGCCGCGTACAGAAACGGGGCTCCCGTGGGCTGGCGGTAAAGCTACTGCTCGGTAGGATGCGAACCCCCGCACGTACCTTTCAGTCGCTGGTCATACGCTGGCTGCCAGTGCCGTACCAGGAGGACGGAAACGTGGTTCTCAGGTTGATCATCGGACTCCTCGCGACGGCGGTGGCGCTCGCGCTCGCCGGTCGGCGGGTCCTGTTCCTCTACCGCCTCGCGACGAGCGGCCAGCCCGCGCCCGACCGCGTCGCCTCGGCCAAGGACAACGTCGGCGAGGACGTCAAGGGTCAGGTCGTGGAGGTCCTCGGGCAGAAGAAGCTGCTCAAGTGGACCGTGCCCGGCCTCGCGCACTTCTTCGTGATGTGGGCCTTCATCATCCTCGCCACCGTCTACCTCGAGGCGTACGGCGCGCTGATCTTCGGGCTCGACTTCCACATCCCGCTCGTCGGCAAGTGGGACGCGCTCGGCTTCCTGCAGGACTTCATCGCCGTGGCCGCCTTCCTCGGCCTCGTCGTCTTCGCGGGCATCCGGCTCAAGAACTCCCCGAAGAAGCTCGACCGCAAGTCGCGCTTCAAGGGCTCGCACCTCGGCGGCGCGTGGCTCGTCCTGTTCATGATCTTCAACGTCGTCTGGACGATGTTCCTGTTCCGCGGGGCCGGCGTCGCCACGGGCAACTTCCCGTACGGCGACGGGGCCTTCATGTCCCACCTCGTGGGCAGCGCGCTCAAGCCGCTCGGCCACGGCGCCGACGAGGCCCTGGAGTCCGTCGGCCTGCTGCTGCACATCGGCGTCATGCTGGTGTTCCTGATCATCGTGCTCAACTCCAAGCACTTGCACATCTTCCTGGCCCCGCTCAACGTCATGTTCAAGCGGCGCCCGGACGGCCTCGGGGCGGTGCAGCCGATGATGAGCGACGGCAAGCCGATCGACTTCGAAGAGGCCGACCCGGACGAGGACACCTTCGGCCGGGGCAAGATCGAGGACTTCACCTGGAAGGGCTTCCTCGACTTCGCCTCGTGTACGGAGTGCGGCCGCTGCCAGTCGCAGTGCCCCGCCTGGAACACCGGGAAGCCGCTGTCGCCCAAGACGCTCATCATGGACCTGCGCGACCACGCGCTGGCCAAGGCGCCCTACATCCTGGCCGACGAGGCCGACCGGGAGAACCTCCCCGAAGACGTCCTCAAGGAGGCCGGCCGCCCGCTGGTCGGCGACGCGGCCTCGATGGGCGTCATCGACCCCGACGTGCTGTGGTCCTGCACCAACTGCGGCGCCTGCGTCGAGCAGTGCCCGGTCGACATCGAGCACATCGACCACATCGTCGACATGCGGCGCTACCAGGTCATGATCGAGTCGAGCTTCCCCTCCGAGGCCGGCGTCATGCTGAAGAACCTGGAGAACAAGGGCAACCCGTGGGGCATGTCCGAGACGAAACGCGCCGAGTGGATCGAGGAGCTCGACTTCGACGTTCCGATGGTCGAGGACAAGATGCCCGAGGACACCGAATACCTCTTCTGGGTCGGCTGCGCGGGCGCTCTGGAGGACCGGGCCAAGAAGACCACCAAGGCGGTCGCGGAGCTGCTGCACATCGCGGGCGTGAAGTTCGCCGTGCTCGGCCCGATGGAGGCGTGCAGCGGCGACCCGGCGCGGCGCCTCGGCATGGAGTTCGTCTTCCAGATGCTCGCCCAGCAGAACGTCGAGACGCTCAACGAGGCGGGCGTGAAGAAGATCGTCGCGACCTGCCCGCACTGCTTCAACACGCTCGCGAACGAATACCCGCAGCTCGGCGGCACGTACGAGGTCGTGCACCACACCCAGCTGCTGTCCCACCTCGTGGAGACCGGCAAGCTCACGCCGGTCACGCCGATCGAGGAGAAGATCACCTACCACGACCCGTGCTTCCTGGGCCGGCACAACAAGGTCTACTCCCAGCCGCGCGACATCATGGCCAAGGTCCCGGGCGTGCAGACGCAGGAGATGCACCGCTGCAAGGACCGCGGCTTCTGCTGCGGCGCGGGCGGCGCGCGGATGTGGATGGAAGAGCGCATCGGCAAGCGCATCAACACCGAGCGCGTGGACGAGGCGCTGGAGACCGACCCGGACACCGTGTCCACGGCCTGCCCGTTCTGCCTCGTGATGCTGGGTGACGCGATCAACGAGAAGAAGTCCTCGGGCGGCGCGCGTGAGTCGCTCGAGGTGGTCGACGTGTCCCAGCTGCTGATCAGGTCCATCAAGGGCGAGGCGGAGCCCGAGCCGGAGCCGGCCGTCGCGGAGTAGTCCGGCGCTTCTTGAGGAAACGGGTCCGCCTCGGCGGGCCCGTTTCGCCGTTCCGGGACCGAGAAAAGACTTGGCGGCGCCATCCCGGGGGGAGCGGGGATTGGGATGGCGCCGCCTACGTCCTAGCAGATCGTGTGACGAAGGTCACAGGGACTCACGTCAACCAAACCCGCCAGTAACGCGTCGGGTCCGACGGTACCGCCTTTTGCGGCGAGTTAGCCACCCCTGCACCCGAGAATTACCGCCTCCGCAACCATTTGGACACTCTGCGCGAGAATATGGGTGGAATATGCGGCTTTACGTGGTGGTCTCGCCCGAGGTCGGCAGATCGGCTCAGGACCACTGGCCGGGCTGGTAGTCGCCGGCCGGCTGCTGGACGATGACGTTCAGGCGGTTGTACGTGTTGATGACGGCGATGATCGACACCAGGGCGGCGAGCTGCTCCTCGTCGTAGTACTTGGCGGCGTTCGCCCAGGCCTCGTCGGTGACGCCGCCCGCGGCGTCGGCGATCCGGGTGCCCTGCTCGGCGAGCTCGAGGGCGGCGCGCTCGGCCTCGGTGAAGACCGTCGCCTCCCGCCAGGCCGCGACGAGGTGGAGCCGCTGCGCGGTCTCCCCGGCGTGCGCGGCGTCCTTGGTGTGCATGTCGGTGCAGTAGCCGCAGCCGTTGATCTGGCTGGCGCGGATCTTCACCAGCTCCTGCGTCGCGGCCGGCAGATCCGAGCCGGACACGGCCTTACCCGCCGCGTTGAGGGCCTTCATGACGCTCATCGCGACGGAGCTGTCGAAGATGTTGAGACGGGCTTCCATGGGGATCTCCCTGCTGTGGTGCGGTTACACCTCTTTGACCGGACAGCGGGGCGGGACGTGACACGGTGCGCGTGTGACGCGCGTCTCGTACGGCGGGCTCGGCGGTGAAAGGGGAGGGCCTGACCGCGGTGATCGCGGTCAGGCCCCTGTTCGTCTGTGAAACTCCGGCGGACCTAGCGGTGCCAGTAGTGCGGGTAGTGGTGCCACCGGTTCCAGCCGTTGTTGTAGCCGGGGTCGTACGCGGCCGGCGGGTAGTACGGGTTGGTGACGTAGCTGGAACACCATGCCGGCCGGATGTAGCCGGGCGTGGTGTAACAGGCGGCCGGAACGTCCGAAACGGCCGACGGGCTGGCAGCAAGACGGTCCGCCTGAGCGGGACCGCAGAGCAGGACGACGCTCGTGGCGGCCCCTGCCAGGATCCCTGTTGCGGTGAGCTTCTTGAGCACTGTTTCCCCCCGAAATCGTGAATCTCCGTGACCCGATGAACGGGGTCACGTCTGAAGGGATATCCCAGCCGCCGGTCGATGACACCGACCACGCTCGACCCTTGGTTAATTGTTAACGCTAAGTACGTTATTCCTGCGTGTACGTCCTGTTATTTCGGTACGCCGAATCGGCCCGTTGATCATCGGTCGCGCCTGGAGGGTGGCAGAGGGAAAGTTCCGGGTTCGCTCCAAATGGAGGCATTTGTTCCGCTAGGGTGCTAGCCGGTACGCCCGGGGCTGCCGATACGCCGGAGGACAAGTGCGCCTTTCCGTGGTCATCACCAGTCTCGCGATGCTCGCGATCGCCGCATCGGGGTGCGGAACCTCGAAGGCGAACGACCAGAAGGTCGCGGACGTGCCGCGCGCGACCCCCACGCCGCACAAGGTCGTCGTGGTGGTCGACCACAAGAAGCGCGCCGAGACCATGACGACGGCCGGCACGGTGCAGGACGTGCTCGCGCAGTTGGGCCTGAAGCTCGGCCCCCACGACCTGGTGACCCCGCCCGCGACCGCCGCTCCCGACGCGACCATCAAGGTCATCCGCCTGCTGTCCGACCCGGTGACCAAGAACGTGAAGATCCAGCCGCCGGTCGTACGGAAGAAGAGCTCGAAGGTCGCCGCCTTCAGCCAGAAGGTGACGCGGAGGGGCCGCGCCGGCCTGAAGACGGTGCAGATCGCGTACGTCTCGCGGCACGGCAAGAAGGTCAAGGCCGTCATCTCGCAAAAGATCAAGCGCAAGCCGGTGTCGGAGATCATCGCCGTCGGCCCGCAGCCCTCGGGCGCCGGCTCCGCCGCCAGGCTCAACTGGAGTGCCCTGGCCAAGTGCGAGTCGGGCGGCAACCCGGGCGCGGTCAACCCGTCGGGTTACTACGGCCTGTACCAGTTCAATCGCCAGTCGTGGGCGACGGTCGGCGGCTCGGGCCTGCCCAGCCAGGCCTCCGCGGCGGAGCAGACCTACCGCGCGCAGCTCCTGTACAACCGGGTCGGCGGTCGCTGGCAGGGCCAGTGGCCGAGCTGCGGTCACTTCCTCTTCAGCTAGCTTTCCGGCAGGGCTGGGACAGGGGCTCCTCGGGGACCACGCGACGGCTCTGGTGTGGCAGTAGGCGGCCGTAAGACTCCCGACGGTGATGATTCCGTCACGTAGTGGCAAGGCTTCCGTGTGTGGTGTGCCCGCTGACATCGCGAAGATCACCCTGATATCACTATCTGTGTTGGCAAAAGAACAGAAGGTGAGCAGGATCGTGGGCGAGAAGGTCACATCGCGGGACGAGGTGCTCTCCCTGGCGGCCGGGATGGCCGACCTGGTCGCAGAGGGAATGCGCGATCTGGCGCGGCGGCTCCCCGGCCTCACCGAGGCACGCCAGGAGCTACGGGCGCGCGGCGAACTGGCGCTGAAACGCGTCGGCGCGGAGCCGAGGGCGCACATGGAAGTACTGGCGCGAAAGGCCGCCGAGCGGGCGAACGATGGCTGACCTCCGGGGCCGGATCGACCAGGCCTTGGACGAGTTCGTCGATTCGGAGGCCGCGGAGCTGCTGGCCCTGGACGCGGAGCTGGCGCCCGTCGCCGAGCAGATGCGGATCTCCGTCGCCGGCGGCAAACGGATCCGCCCGGCGTTCTGCTACTGGGGCTGGCGGGCGGCGGGCCAGCCCGACAGCGACGCGATGATCCGCGCGGCCGCGTCGCTGGAGCTGGTGCATGCGGCGGCCGTCGTCCACGACGATCTCATCGACCGCAGTCCGATGCGGCGCGGCCGGCCAACGGCGCACGAGAAGCTCGGTGACGCTCTGGCCCTCATGGTCGGCGACCTGCTGATGGCGTGGGCCGGGCAGCTGTTCCACACCTCGGGCCTGCCGCGGACCTTCCTGGCCAGGGCGGTGCCGCTGTGGACGACGATGGGCCGGGAACTCGTGGCCGGCGAGTGCCTGGAGATCATGCGCACCGGCCTCCCCCACGACGTGGCGCGGTCCCTGACGATCGTGCGGTTCAAGACCGGCTCCTACACGGTCGAGCGGCCGCTGGAGATCGGTGCGGTGCTCGGCGGCGCGCCCCCGGCCGTACGCGACGCGCTGGCGGAGTACTCCCGTCCGCTCGGCGAGGCGTTCCAGCTACGGGACGACCTGTGGGGGGTGTTCGGCGACCCGTTACAGACCGGCAAGTCGATCCTGGACGACCTGGCGGGCCGCAAGCCCACCGCCCTGCTGGCGCTGACCCTGAGCCGGGCGTCCGAGCCCGACCGCCGGCGACTCGACGACCTGCTCGACGCGCCGATGACCCCGGCCGACGCGGCGGAGATCCGGCAGATCATGCAGGAGTCCGGGGCGCCCGCCGCGGTACGGCAGATGATCGCCGAACGCGCGCAGACCGCGCAGGTGGCGCTCGACAAGGGCGGCCTGACGCTCGATGCCGCCGATGCCCTGACCCGACTGATCTCCAAGGTGACCGCAGATGCCTGAGTACACCGATGAGTACATGGACGGCCTCCGGCTCAAGGGCGACGCTCTCGCCGACGCGACCGTGGCGGCCCTGTTCGAGGGCGGCGACGTCGGCAAGTACAACACGCTGTCCCGGTGGTTCGCCACGTCGGGCCAGCCCCTGCCGGAGGGCCTCCCGACCGCCGCACGCGACTACCTCGCGGCCACCGCGACGCCGCCGGAGTGGATCGACTGGGCGATGATGGAACAGGCCCGGCAGTTCTTCATCGACAACGACGTGCACATCTCCACCGCGCTGTCGTTCGCGGCGATGCCGGCCTGCTACGTCGTCCCGCACATCGCCGCCCTGCTGTCGGCGACGCACTCGCTGGCGTACCCGGCGCGGCGAATGGCCGAGACCGGGCAGTTCACCGTCTACCTCCTGCAACCCAACGCGTTCGAGGCCGGCGGGCGGTTCCTCCCGGCCGCGCAGAAGGTGAGGTTGCTGCACGCCTCGATCCGCCGTCATCTGAAGGAGGAGGACCGCTGGCCGGAGCCGGTGCCGATCTGTCAGGAGGACATGCTCGGCGGGCTGATGATGTTCAGCCTCCAGGTCCTGGACGCCCTGCACCGGATGGGCGTCCACATCACCACCGAAGGCGCCGAGGCGTACTACTACGCGTGGCGCGTCGTCGGCGTCATCCTCGGCTGCGACCTCGAGAGCATCCCTGCGGACCTGCGGGAGGCCCGGAGGTTCTCCGACCGGTACATGATGCGCCACATGGGACCCTCGCCCGAGGGGGCGCACCTGACGCGGCAGCTCATCGAGATGTACGAGCAGGTGGTCCCCGGGACGCTCCTGGACCCGATCGTGCCTGCCCTCATCCGCTTCCTGATCGGCGACACCGCGGCCGACTGGCTGAAGGTCCCCCGCTCCCGCTGGGACTCCGTCATCAGGGTCGGGCCGGCCCTTCTCGGCATCCTCGAACGCTTCGAGGACCGCGGCCCCTGGGCGGCGCAACTGTCCGACCGGATCGGTGGCCTGGTCACGCTGCTCGAACTCTCGTCGCTGACCCGCGGTCGCGTCATGCATTACGCCATCCCCCAGGAGCTGAAGGCCGACTTCGGAATTCCCTCACCCACCGCGCGCTGGACCCCACCTCCGCCCAGCCTCGTACAGCCTTGAGAAGGACTCGTCACCGGCAGAGAGCGGTGTCGACGTCGGTGTCGATCCGGCCGACCTGATCCAGGTCGCCGGGCAGCTCGGTGACGGCGATGGTGACGGCCCGGCCGTCATCGGTCGCGGCGTTGGCGGTGTGGTAGCCGGGGAAGTCGCCGCCGTGGCCCCACGCGAGACCGCCGCAGGTCAGGGGGGTGCTGGACAGGCCCAGGCCGTACCGTACGCCCTGGCCCAGCTCGGCCGCGGGCACCGTGGTCCGCATCTCCTTGAGCTGTGCCGGGGCGAGCAGCCGGCCGGCGAGCAGGGCGGAGAAGAAGCGGTTGACGTCGCTCGGCGTGGAGATCATCTCGCCGGCGGCCCAGCCCGAGGACGGCTCCATCTCGGTGACGTCGGTCAGCGGCGCCTTCGGGTCGTCGTGGGCGTACCCGTGGGGGTGCGGTTCGCGGATCGTCTGGTCGCCGACGCCCGGGAAATAGGTGTGCCGCAGCCCGACGCGTCGGATCACCCGGTTGGTGATCTCCTCGCCGAGCGGACGGCCGGTGACCTTCTCGACGAGCAGCCCGGCGACGATGTAGTTGGTGTTGCTGTACTCCCACTTGGTGCCGGGCGCGAAGTCCGCCTTCTGGCTGAGCGCCGTGTCGAGCAGCTCGCGCGGCTCGAAGTAGGTGTGCCGGGCCGGCAGGAAACCGTTTTTGAAGAGGAGGTTGGTGTAATTGGGCAGGCCGCTGGTGTGCTGGAGGATCTGCCGTACGGTGATGTGCCGTCCGTCGATGCCGTCGCCGCGGATGAGGCCGGGCAGGTAGGTCTCGACCGGTTCGTCCAGGTCGACCTTGCCCTCGCCGACCAGTTGCAGAACGGTCACGGCGGTGAAGACCTTGGTGTTGCTGCCGATGCGCACCTGCCCGTCGACCGGCACCCTGCCCTTGGTCTTCAGGTCGCCGACACCGGCGGTGTAGTTGCGAACGCGCCCGTCCTTGCCGGTCACCGAGGCGAGGGCGGCGGGGAACCCGTCGTCGCGCACCAGCGCGTCGAGACGCTGCTGCACGACGTCGGCGGACCGGCCGGTGTGCGCCGCGAGCGCTCCGGCGGGCGAGACGAGGCCGCCCAGCAGCCCCAATCCACTGAGCGCGACGACGGCGGTGAGACGATTTCGATGATTGCTCATGCCGATAACGCTAAGTAAAAGGGCGGTTTCGGATCGATCCCACTGGCGCTACTCCGAGGGTGGACCTGGCCCTACCGTGGTGGGTCCAGCCAGCTGTACCGCGGCCGTTCAGAGACTGATCTGGTAGAGAATGAACCCCCGGTTGACGGCCACCTGGTCGTAGAGCCGGCGCGCGGTGGCATTGGTCTCCTGGGTGGACCAGTAGACGCGGCTGCAGCCTTCGGCACGCGCCCAGTCGGTGACCGCGGCGATCAGCGCCCGCGCCACACCCTTGCCCCGGGCCTCCGGCGCGGTGAACAGATCCTGCAGGTAACAGACGTCGAGCGCCGTGGTGCTGGCGTGCACGAGAAAATGCGTGATGCCGACCAGCCTGCCGTCGGCCTTCGCCCCGAGCGCGTGCATCCGGGTGTCGTTCTGGAACGCGTTCCAGGCCCGGTCGGTCAGGTCCGCCGGGAGCGTACGTTCGTAGAACTCGTTGTAGCCGCGGAACAGGACCTCCCACTCGGCGCGGTCCTCCGGTGCGAGCTTCCCGATGCTGATCATGCGGTGCCTTCCGTACGAACGCCTGAGATCTTCATTCTGGAGGTCTCCCTTCTCTGTCGATCCGGCGGCCCGGCTGACGACCTCCACCGGTGTGATCGTCGCTACCTATCAACAGGCGTCTTCCAGGAACACCGTGCTCTCCACGGGCGCGTGAGCCGCGATGACGGCCCACTCGGATCGACGCTCGATGGCGTCGAGAGCTTCGCCGACCGGGCACTCTTCGGACCACCACTGGTGGTACCTGCCCAGCGCTTCGAGGGCGGGAGCCGGGTCGTACGCGATCTCACACCGAAGCTGGAGCAGCGTCCTCTCCTCTTCCAGGTCGAACTGGCGGCACAGAGAGAGGACGAAGCGTCGAGGGCCGCCGAACTCAGCGATGAGGTATTCGTAGAGCATGGCGTCTTCCGCGACGCCGGCCACCGGCACATTCATGAACCTGCGGAACGCTTTCCAGGCACGAGCCGGTTCGAGGCCGTCCCGACGCTGACCTTCTTCCCGGAGGAGGCCGAGCAGGGTCCGTTCCGCGTCCGTTACGAGCATGGCCCCCATTTTGGTGCCCGGGTCATTCGGAAAAGGAAGCCGGGATGGCCTCTACTCCGACGAAGCGGGCCGTAACCTCACGAGCGCCGCCGCCGGCCGTACCGGCTTCCCCGTGCCGGTGACCATCGTCCGCCCCGGCGCCATCCACGGACCAGGCTCCACCTACTCACGCGAGTGGTGGCTCGTCAGACGCGTCCTGGACCGCCGGCCGGCCGTTTTGCTCGGCAACGTGAACTCGGCTGCCGGCCCCGACTGGCGGCGGTCTCTGCCTGATGTGGCGGCTCAGGAGCACTTCTTCGATTACCAGGTCGAAGACGCCTTCCTGCGGGGACTGGCGCGCTGAGCGCCGCCTTCTGCGGCGGTCGGCGGGCTAGGTCACTTCGTCGGGCTGGGGCCGTGAGGTGCGCTCGACGATCGCCTGCAACGCCGCGACGTGCCCGAGAAGCCTCTGTCGTCCCTGGTCGGTGGCCCGTACGGTGGTCTTGGGCACCCGGCCGAGGTACGTACGCCGCTGCTCGACATACTCGTCCTTCTTCAACGTGGCCAGTTGCTTGGACAACGCAGAATCCGAAAGAGACACCGAATCCCGTAGGAATGCGAAATCGCACCATTCCACCGCACAGATCACGGACATGATCGCCAGCCGCGTCGGATCGGACAGCAGGCGATCAAGTCCTGGCGATGGGGGCGACGTCATGGGTTCGGTCGGCGCTGGGAGGACGTCAGCAGCTGAGACAGGGCGAACAGCGCGGTGAACGCGGCGCCGTACAGCACGCCGGCCACGGTGTCGGGGTAGTCGCGCAGCCCGATCCCGTCCGCGATGGAACCGGCGAAACCGGGGCCGTAAGCGGAGATCAGCCATGCGCCGATCGCCGCGGCGATCACCACGACGCCGAATGCCCATGGAACGAACGGCTGCTGACGCTGCACTCCACGCACCCTACTCAGCAACGCCGACCGGTCGCCGACGAAGGTGGCCGCGAGGACGACGACCAGCATGACCATGACCAGCATGGCGACGAGCCGGGCGCCGCCGACACCGACGAAGTCGTTGACCGCCGCGCCTCCTGCGCTCAGCACGAACATCGCCGCGTAGACCCACACCGGCAGACGCGCCGCCCGCCGGGCTCGCTCCTGATGTACGCGGGCCGTCGCCAGTGCCTCAGCCGCCTGCTGTCGTTCGTCCACAACTGCCTCCTTGGCTACTTGCCTACTAGGAAAGTACTCACTGCTTTCCAGATAGGCAAGTAGTGATCGCGGCGGCAGAGCTCACCGTCGCTTGACCTGGAGCGCGCTCCAGGTGCGAGGCTCACCGCATGGCCGTTTACTTCTCACCCGGTGAGGCCGTACGGCGAACAGGCCTCAGCCTGGACACACTGCGCTACTACGAACGCATCGGACTGCTCGACCGGATCGAACGCGACCAGAGCGGACACCGTCGCTTCGAGGAACGCGATCTGGCGTGGCTGGGCGTGCTGATCTGCCTCCGCGAAACCGGCATGCCGATCGCGCAGATGTCCCACTACGCCGAGCTCGTACGGAGAGGCGAGGGGACCATCGCGGAACGCGTGGCACTGCTCGCCGAGCACGACGCGCAGGTCGATCGGCAGATCGAGACACTGCGCGCCCAGCAGGCGCATCTTCGGCAGAAGATCGCGACCTACAAGAAGATGCTCCCGGAGGCGGAGGCATGAACCGATTGGGCGGTGCCGAAGGACTGCCGGTGAGCGCGTTCTGCCTGGGCGCCCTGCCCTTCGGCACGACCGTGGACGAGCCCACCGCGTTCGAGATCCTGGACCGTTTCGTCGAGGCCGGCGGGACCTTCATCGACACGGCCGACAACTACGCCTGCTGGGAGGAGGGCGCCACGGGACACGAGAGCGAACAGGTCCTCGGCCGCTGGCTGGCCGACCGTAAGCTCCGTGACCAGGTCGTCCTGGCCACGAAGGTCGGCGCCCGCCCGTGTGGCACCGGGAGAGAGGGCCTCGCCGCCCGGACCGTACGGTCCGGAATCGAGGGCAGCCTGCGTCGGCTCGGCACCGACCACGTCGACCTCTACTACGCCCACATCGCCGACCCGGGCACGCCGCAGGAGGAGACCGTCGCGGCGTTCTCCGCCCTGGTCACCGAGGGCCGTACGAGGATGCTCGGCTGCAGCAACCACTCGGTGGGCGAACTCCGGCGGGCCCGGACCCTGGCGGCCGACGAGGGCCTGGCCCCGTACCGCGTCATCCAGCAACGCCACTCGTACCTGCGCCCCCGAGCCGACGCCGACTTCGGCGTACAGAAATACGTGACCGACGACCTGCTGGCGTATGTCGCGGATCAGCCCGACCTGAGCCTGCTCGGCTACTCCACGCTGCTCAGCGGTGCGTACACGAGGGCGAACCGGCCGTTCCAGGAGCAGTACGACCGACCGGACAAGGCGCGGCGGCTCGGGGCCCTCAGGGAGATCGCCGCCGAACTCGGCGCGACACCGAACCAGGTCGTCCTGTCATGGCTCCTCCACGGCGAACCACCGGTCCTGCCGGTCCTCGGCGTCAGCTCGGTCGGCCAGCTCGAAGAGTGTCTGGCCGCCGCCGACCTGGACCTCGGCCCGGAGCTACGCAAACGCCTCGACCTGTAGATCGGGACCTTCTGAATAAGGTCGACCATCCCCGCCGGGTCTGACGTCATCCAGCAAACCTCTGACGTTTTCCTGGCATAGATGTTCCATTTGTTGTCTGTACGGCCTGGGTGGCACCGGCTACCTGTCCAGCGAAAACGCCACCACCGGCCGTTTCGGCTGCTGAACGTATTCAGCGCGGCGCCGGCTGCCATGGCCCCCGTACGGGTCAGAACCTGCCGGCCCGGACGTCGGCGAGCGTCACCCGGGAGTTGTGGTAGTACGTCGTGGCGGGCGGGACATCGGAGCCACTGGTGGACACGGCGACCGGCTGACCTGTGCCGGCGTTGATGATCAGCGTCTCCACGATCTTTCCGGTGGCCGTCCAGCTGTCCACCAGCTTGAGCGTGGGCTGCCCGGCGGTCGTGGTCTTGGTGACCTTGACCTTCGGCATCGTCGCCATGATGCGGAGCACACCGGCGCGTACCTGCGGATTCTCCGGCGCCGCGACCAGTGCGTCGATGGCGTTCGTCCAGATGTGGTTGTCGGTGATCTGCTTCTGCTGCTCGGGGGTCAGCGGCTTCGGCGGCACGTACTTCTGGCCCTTCGCCTTGGCGACGGCCTTGAGCTTCTCGGTCTTCGCCCGGTCCTGATCCGGCTTCGTACCCGGCGTGAGGTTGGACACGGCCATCCGTGCGCGCGCCGTGGAGATATCGCCCTTCACGGCATAGAGCGCCACTGCTATGTCCCGCTTGAACAGGTCATCGCCCCCCTTCTGGGTGATGGCCCGCCGCAGGGCGCTTTTGTCGTTCCCCCAGTAGTAGGTGCCGTCGTCGGAGTACAGGCCGATCCCGTTGCTGCCGAGCGCGGCGCTGGTCGGCGACTGGTTGCGGATCTCCAGCGTCGCGTCGCCCGTCGCCTTGGCCTGCAGGGGCGTGATGTTCGCGGCGAGCTCGGTCAGGACCGGGTTCGCCGCCGGCGCCTTCGCGGTGGGCTTGCCGGGCGTCGACGTGGACGTGACGACCAGCGCCGTCGCCGCGGCCGCGGCGACAAGAGCCGCGGCGCTGAAGCCGACCGTACGGCGCACGCTCCATCGGGCCCGTCGCGTCTCCGGCGCCTTTTCCGCGGCCATCGCCCCCCGCAGGACGGCGGTGGCCTCCTCGAAGGCGTGCGGCCGTACGGCGTCGGTGTCCCTCAGGTCTCTCAGCAGGTCCATTTCATCGACCATCAGTTGGCCTCCTTGATCGCGTTGTGATCGGTCAGCAGCGCGTCCATCCCCGGCGCGTTCCGCAACACCAAGCGCGCCTCGTGCAGGTGGCGACGCGCCGTTCCGGGGGGTATGCCGATCGCCCGTCCCGCGTCGGCGACGGTCAGGTCCTCCCAGGCGACCAGGGTCACGATCTCCCGCTGTTGCGGCCGGAGCAGCGTCAGCGCGTGCCGCAACACCGCCTCCGTGTCGACGCGGCTGTCCACGGCACCCCACGGATCCCACCCGGCAGCCATGCCGGTCATGTCCGCCACGGAGTCTTCGTCCGGGCGCGACCGCCAGTGCCGCCGGAGCGTGTTGTGCGCCACGCCGAACAGCCAGGGGCCCGCGTTGGAGAACGACCGATCGTAGGTCGCCCGGGATTTGAGCGCCTCCACCCAGACCTCACCGAGCAGGTCCTCGGCCATCTCCCGGCCGACCCGCCGCGCGAGGTAGGCCCCCACCGCGACCTCATGCCGCCGCACCAACTCGACGAAGGCATCCTCATCACCGCCGAGCGACCGCGCGATCAACTCCGCGTCATCCGGATCAGATGTCATGACCCTCCTCGTATCTGGACTGCGTTACACCCATGAATTGCCATTTGATGGGGTGAACCGTTCAGCCCAGGTCAGCGCGCTCGCGCCCAAGACTGGCCTAGGCGAAGTAGTGGCCGTGCTCCAGGTCCTCGATGAGCCCCGGATGCGCCGGCTCCCACCCGAGCACCTTGCGCGTCACCTCGCTCGAGGTCGGATTGTCCACCCCCACGGCCCCGCCGAGGAAGGCGAAGCGCTCACCGGCGTCCTCCGCGGAGATGCCGGCCACGGGCACGCCGGCCCCGCGTCCGATGGCGGCCGCGATGTCACGGAAGGGGATGCCCTCGTCTGCGACCGCGTGCAGCCGGCTCCCGGCCGGGGCGTTCTCCAGGGCGAGCCGGTACACCCGCGCCGCGTCGAGCGTGTGCACCGACGGCCACCGGTTCGCGCCGTCCCCGACATATCCCGATACGCCGGTCTGCCGGGCGATGTCGATCAGGATGTGCGCGAAGCCGTGGTGGTCGAGCGAGCTGTGCACGATCGGTGGCAGCCGTACGGCGGAGGAGCGTACGCCGCGTTCGGCGAGCTCGATCACGAAGTTCTCCGCGTCGACCCGCGGACCGCTGGGGGCGAAGTCGGCCTCGGTGCCCGGCCGTCCGGTGATGCCCGCGAAGGCGAGCATGAGCGTGCCGGAGGAGGTGACGAGCGGCCTGCCCGTTCCTTCGAGCCCCGAGGCGAGCGCCTTGATGGCGGCGAAGTCGGCGGCGACCGCGGCGGGGAAGTCGCCGGCCCAGATCATCGTCTCCAGCCCCGAACTCCAGGAACGCGAGCTGATCAAGGCCGCCTCACTGTCGGCCGCGATGGCAGGGGCACTCCGCGCGCAGGGGGTCGGCGACACCGCCGCGACCCTCGCCGCCCGTACGGGCACCACCGTCATGCACGTCGCCTTCGAGCAATGGGTCGAGGACCCGGACAAGTCACCGTTCCAGCAGATCGCCAGGAACGCCCTTGCTCAGCTCCGGGAGATCGCCTCGACCGGCTGAATCGTCGCCGGGCTACGCGGAGGGCAGCAGTAGTCCCGCGGGTGGGTTGGCGGCGATGTCCGCGGACAGGGCGGCGCGGCTGCCGGAGAACGTCGCGTCGGTGAAGTCGACGGTGGCGCCGGAGAACGTCGCGTGGGTGAAGCGGAACGTGGCGCCGGAGAACGTCGCATCGGTGAAGTGGACGGTGCCGCCGGAGAACGTCGCGTCGGTGAAGTCGATGGCGCCACCGGAGAGTGCCGCACCGGTGAAGTGGAACGTGGCGCCGGAGAATTCCGCGCCCGGGAAGTCGATGGTGGCGCCGGAGAACTCCGCGCCCGCGAAGTGGACGGTGCCGCCGGAGAACTCCGCGCCCGCGAAGTCGATGGTGCCGCCGGAGAACGTCGCGTCGCTGAAGTCGATGGCGGCGCCGGAGAACACCGCGGTGACGGCATGGATCGTGGCGCCGGAGAAGTCCGCGCCGGTGAACAGGACGGTGCCGCCGGAGAACACCGCGGCGACGAAGAGGAGCGCCCCGCCGGAGAAGGTGGCGCCGGTGAAGTCGATGGCGGCGCCGCAGAACTCCGCGCCGGTGAAGTCGACGGTGGCGCCGGAGAACTCCGTACCCGCGAAGTCGATGGTGCCGCCGGAGAACGTCGCGTGCTGAAAGTCGACCGTGCCGCGGGAGAACGTCGCGCCGCTGAAGTCGCCGCCGTGGAAGCGGACGCCGGTGAAGTCGAAGTCATGGCCGCGCCAGGAGACCCGGGCGTCGTCGCGCAGATGTGCGGTGATGATCGAGATGATGGCGTGGTGTATCTCCTGGCTGCCGCCGAAACTCAGCTGTTCGGCGACCGGGGGACCGGCCTCCGGGGGAGGTTCGTAGGGCGCCCGTAGGTAGGCGCACAGCTCGTCGATGCAGTTCTGCCGGCCGTCCCGCCAGTCGTCGGCCAGGCCCGCCATCGCGTACACCCCGGCCAGCCGGACCGCCGCCTTGGCATGTGCGAGCCGCCCGGCCGCCTTGACGAATCGCCGGTCGAACACCCGCTGCCGGTCGTCGTCCTTGCGCTCCCGTACGTCTCCCCGCTTGCGCTGGCTCATCACCAGACCGCCCACCTGTCTCGTCGAAGGGCGAGTTGGTAGAAAGTGATCACCAAGGGTGCCGAGACCATAGAACACCATCTTCGAGTGTTCTGCCCCGTGCAACCCAGGGGATGGCCGGCCCCATCTATCCGGGCATGGAGCAAGCGACGTGAGCCGCGCGGATGAGGAGTACACCGCCCGTGTGCGGGAACTGCTGCCCCGGCTGCACCGGACCGCGTACCTGTTGTGCGCCGACTGGCACCGGGCCGACGATCTCGTACAGGCGACGATCACCCGGCTGTACGTGAAGTGGCGGCGGGCGCGGACGGTGGACTTCCTGGACGCGTACGTCCGGACGATGCTCGTCCGCCAGTTCCTCGGCGAGCAGCGGACCGGCTGGCGGTCACGGGTGAGGGTGACGGACAGCGTGCCCGAGACGGCGGACGCGGGGATCGACGTGGACGCCGGAGTGGACGTACGGCGGGCGCTCGCCGCGGTTCCGCCGAGGCAGAGGGCGACGCTGGTGCTGCGGTTCTACTGCGATCTCACGGTCGAGCAGACGGCGGAGATCCTCGGGTGTTCGACGGGCAACGTCAAGAGCCAGACGTCGCGGGGGCTGGACGCGCTACGGCGGATCCTCAGCCCGGCACCGGACGTTGAGGGAAAGGGGACACGGCGGTGAACCAGCAACAGGTGAGGGCGATCCTCGGCGAGCTCGTGCAGGAGCCGCAGGCGCCGTCCACGGTCGATGTCGGCCGGGCCGTACGGGACGGGCGCCGTCGCCGCCGCAACCGCCGGATGCTGGAGTGCGGCGCGGTCGTCGCCGCGGTCGGCCTGATCCTGGGCGGCGTGGGCCTCGCGGGTACGAGGACGCCGCGGCCCGTGACGGTCGTGGCGCCCGGCAGGTTCGATCCGATGACGCGGTACGCCGACTTCGGCTGGCTGCCGTCACGCCTGAGCGAACGGTCGGCGTTCACTCAGCCGGAGCACCTCATCCTGGAGGCATCCCTACCCGGGGTCGAGCCGACCGTACGCCCCTCCCCGCGGATCGCGGTGGTGCTCTATCCGGCCGGGAAGCAGCCCGGAGCCAACGTCGTGGAGGACCTGCCCTGGCCGCTGGAGGGCGGGTGCCGCAGCGACGACGGCACGGCCGCTCCCAGGATCGGCGGGCGTCCGGGGCGGTGGGTGTATCCGCGTGCCGCCGGGGGAGCGCAGTGCGATCCGACCGCCGTCGAACTGCGCTGGCAGTACGCGCCGGGCGCGTGGGCCGTCGCGCGTACGGCACGCCTCGCATCCGGGGACGGTGACCCGAGGTCGGTGCTCCGGCGGGTCGCCCAGGCGCTACGCGTCGGGGCGAACGAGCCGCTGCGCGTACCGTTCCGGGCCGGTTTCATCCCACCCGGCCTGCGGCCGGCCGCGAGCGCCGAGAGCGGGGACCCGGGCTCGCCGGGATGGTCGGCGACCATCGAGCTCATGCCTCGTACGTCCTCGGCCGACGGGCTGAAGCCCCGACGCGTGGTCATCAGAGCCACTCCGACGCCCTCCCTGACCGACGGGAGCGAGTCGCCCAACACCACAGTGGACGGTCGTCGGGCGTACCGGCGTTCGCTGAAGAACAGCATGGGGAACACAGAGATCCTGCGAGTCGCCGGGGTGTACGGTTTCGCGTTCAGGATCGAGACGTCCAACGTCGGTCACAGCGCACCGGAACGGATCCTGCGCGGCCTGACGGTCCTCGGCACCGGCCGTACGGCCTGGACGTCCCGGCCGTTCGGGTGACCGGGCTATCCGGAAGTGGCTCGGACACGCCGAACGGCGACACCGCCGCGCCCGTGGTGGTCAGTTCAGCGTGCCGTCGACCGAGGACAGCGGTACGGCGTACAGCAACCGCTGCGGGCGTGCGTTCTCAGTGCCCGACCATTTGGCGTTGATGTCGGCCGCCCATTCGGTCTGCGTCCACAGCCGGCCGGTATTCCACCAATAGGACATTCCCTCCGTATGCATGCCCCAGCAGGCGTACGTGATGTCGCCCCCGCAGTTGGCCGCCGCACTGGCGCCGGTGGCGTTCTGCCGCCACAGGATGCCGTGCTGGTCGACGCCGCCCCGCGCGTCGTCGACGTAGAGGTTCGGGGTGCCTCCCTGGGTCGCACTGTGCGACAGCACGCCCTGGAGGCCGACGGCCTTCGTCTCGTAGATCTGGTCGGCCCCGACGCGGCCGTTGCCGTCCTTGGCGAGGTAGCCCGGGTCGTTGCCGTCGAAGTCGTAGCGCCAGACGCGGGCCGGCCGGCTGCCGCCGGAGGAGAACCACTCGGTGGCGACCAGACTGGCCGGCACGCTGCTGCGGTCGAGTGAGATGGAGCCGAAGCACGGGAAGGAGTCGTCATTGGTCGCGACGCAGGCCCCGCCGACGAGACTGTAGGAGCCGATGGCCGGCATGACGTACTGGTAGCCGTCGGCGGACCAGCCGTTGCTCACCTTGCCGACTGTGGAACTGTTGACGGTCGCCTGCAAGATCCGGTGCATGTCGAAGATGTACAGCTGATTGTGGTCGGCATCTCCCTCCCAGGAGGTGACGAGCAGCTTGTCCTGGTACCAGACCATTCCGCCGATGTGGGACTTCAGGGCGCGGTAGTCGGTGCCGCCGCTGAGGGGGACCACGGGCAGGACCCAGCGGTACTTCAAGCCGCTCGGATCGTTCGCGTCGATGAAGGCGATGCGGGCCATGTGATCGATGGTGGTGGCCCCGTTCTCGCCCCAGCCGGACAGGATCACCTTGTTGGTACCCCACACGCCGTCGTCGTCCGCGTCGCCGCTGGACGTCAACCCCTGCGGCAGCCAGTCCTGGGTCTTGTCGTCACCGGAGTCCCAGCAGTAGGAGGACTCGGCCGCCGGCTTCAACGGCAGCGCGCTCTTCTCCATGCCGGAGCAGTTCGCCGCGTTGCGCATCGGGTGGTTGGCGCTGGCTAGGACCTGGTCGACCCCGCGGGCGGTGCCCATCGCACTGGCCAGGTTGTCCAGCGAGGACGCCGGGACCCGGTGCTCCTGGAGTGCAAGCTTCGTGTATTCCGCCGAGGAGGTGAGGGCGGTCAGCTTCCCGGGATTGTCACCGGGAGCCGCCTGCGCAAGGTCCGTCGGCACCAGGAGGAGGGCCGCCGCTGAGAACGAGGTGACCACCGCGAGTTTCAGGTGGTTGCGAAATGAGTCAGAGCGTTTCACGCGGCAGATGCTAAGGCGTCGTTCTCAAGTGAACGACCGTTCCATTGTTGACCTTTCCCCTGCGGGAAGCCGCACGATCGCCGTAAGCGAGTCGTGAGGAGTGGTGGGGTGGGTCGGCGACTTCGGATCACGGCCGATGTCCGGCCGTTGCGGTCGGCGAACTTCCGCCGGCTGTGGGTGGCCGGTGCGGTCACGGCGGTGGGGAGCCAGCTGACCGCGGTCGTCATTCCCCTGCAGATCTATGCGTTCACCGGCTCGTCAGCCTACGTCGGGCTCGCGGGCCTGGTCGGCTTTGCGCCGATGGTGGCCGGGGCCCTGTGGGGAGGAGCCTTGGCGGACGCCGTCGACCGGCGGCGAATGCTGCTGGCGACCAACGGCGGCATCGGCGCGACGTCGGTCCTGCTGTGGGCTCAGGCGGCCACGCATCTACGGTCGGTCGGTCTGCTGCTGTGCCTCGTCGCCGTACAGCAGGCCTTGTTCGGTGCCAATGCCGCGGCGAGCGGAGCGGCCATACCGCGCCTGGTGCCGGCCGCCGACCTCCCCGCCGCGAACGTTCTCCGGTCGACGGTCGTCTCGTCCGCCGGCATCGCCGGTCCGCTTCTGGCGGGCGGTCTGCTGCCGGTGGTCGGCGGCCAGCCCCTCTACCTCGCCGACGCCGCCGCGCTCTGCGCGACGCTGTGGGCCGTGACAAGGCTGCCGCCGCTTCCGCCGCAGGCCGTCATCGCCCGTCGTACGGACCTGTGGCAGGCATTGGAAGGCTTTCGCGTTCTGGCCACGCACAGTGTTCTGCTGGCCGCCTATCTCGCGGATTTCGCCGCCCTGTTCCTCGGCCTGCCCGTGGCGCTGTTCCCTCAGCTGGCGCGGGAACACTTCGGTGCCGTCGGGGCCCTCTACGCGGCCATCTCCATCGGCGGCGTCGCCGCGGGACTGCTTTCGGGGAGCTTCACCCGGACTCGCCGCCACGGTGTCGCCATCACGGCGGCGGTGTGCGTTTGGGGACTGGCCATCGCCGGACTGGGCCTGGCCCGCTCGCTCCTTTCCGCCATGCTTCTGCTGACGTTGGCGGGCGGTGCACTGATCGTGCTGAGCGCCTTCCGCAAGTCCATCCTGCAGACCGCGGCGACCGACGGGCTACGCGGCCGCCTCCAGGCCGCCGACACCGTCGTGGCCGCAGGCGGGCCCCGGCTGGCCGACTTCGCACACGGCGCGGCCGGAGCCGCCTTCGGAACCACCTGGACCGTAACGGGCGGTGGCGTCCTCACGATCGCCGCGATGCTGACACTCGTCGCCGCGAGCCCGGATTTGCGCCGCTACCGCGTCCCATCACCGGCCCAGCACAAGGCGGACTGAAGTTCCCGTCAGGTTTCGCTGAGGACCTGACGGCGGAGCGGACCGAGGTAGTGCCACTCGCCGGGGTTCTGGTCGACGACGGTTTGGACGGCCGGGCAGGTGCGCAGCCAGTGGTCCACGTACATCTTCCATAGGCGCAGCCCATCCCCGGCTGCGGGTACGGCCTCGTAGGCGTGCAGGCCGAGGCTCAGCACGGTGCACATCATGTCCGCAGTGATCATGACGCGCCGGCGGAGGTCGTCGGTGACGGGCACCGGCGCGGACTCATAGAAGAAGGGGTACAGCTCGGGGTAGTCGACGACGATCCGCAGGACGTCGTGCAGGTTGGTCATCACATCGTTGGTGACCGACGCACCGTTGATCTCGTTGCCGATCTTCACCTGACGCCCCGCGGCCTCGGCCTGCTGACCGGTGAAACGCGTCTGGAAGGCGGCGAACGCGAGCGCGAGCATCGCCACCCCTAAGCCACCAAGAGCAACGACGATCTCGACCTTCATGGATTTCCTCCTGCGGAGGGCTGCCTGCCCGGGGCGATGTGATGGCGCTGCGGTGTTCGCCGCGGTTATTGGACGCCGGACGACCCATTTGCGGTTCCGTGCCTTTGGGCGAGGCGCTGGAGTTGCCCTTCGTGCACACCGGCCACCCAGTCCCAGCCGTCCTTGGCCGATGGGCCGATCCTCGGGTCGCTGGGAACCAGGGCGTCGCGTACGGCGTGCACGTAGGCGCGATCCTGGTCGATCCGTGCGCGTATTTCGCCGACGGATCCGTGGCCCGGGATGAGGACGTCGACGCCGCCTGCCGCGCCCTCCAGCAGGCGCAGCCCGGTGAGATAGTCCTCGATCGGGTCGGCGGCGCTCATCTCGAAGATGGGGATCAAGACGTCGGAGAGCATGTCGCCGGCGACGAGAACCCCGCGTTCCTCGATCAACAGCGCCGCGTGGCCGGGTGCATGTGCCTGATGCTCGATGATCCGGACCTGGGGGCCGTCCCATGGGATTCGCGCGGTCTCGGCGGGAAGCCCGGTGATGAGGCCGATCAGGTCCAGGGGTACCCCGTCGGGGATGCCGACGGCCTTCGCGACCGCTTCGACCCTGCCCGACAGGCGATCGCGCACGGTGGCCGCGCACCGCGCGGTGCCGTAACGGGGCGCTTTCCCGAGCCCGGGGTGCCAGAGCAGGTGATCCCAGTGCGGATGTGTCGAGAAGCCCGCCACGACGGTCTGGCCCGAGTCGGACAGGTCGTTCGCGAGGCAGGCCAGCTCGTCGGCCAGCACCCCGGGGTCGATGAGCAACGCGCCACTCCGGCCCTGCACGACGACGGCGTTGCTCTGGCAGAACTCGCTCTCGTGGACCAGTACACCCTCCGCGACCTGCTTCAGCATGAGCTCGCCTCTTTCGTGTCCTGGATGGTGTAGCGGTGCAACGTGACGCCCCGTTCGAACGACCGCTGCTCGAGCAGGTCGAGCTCGATCGGCATGTCGTAGTCGTCGAACAGTGGCCTGCCGAAGCCGAGGATCGCCGGGTGGGTGCAGAGCAGCAGCTCGTCGAGAAGCCCCGCCCGGAGCAGCTGCGTCGCGAGCGCCGCGCCGCCCACGCCGATGCTGCCGTCGGTCTCGGCCCGCAGGACGGCGAGTTGCTCGATCGCGTCGTCTCCGCCGATGATCCGGGTGTTGTGATCGGCACTGAGGCGTGTGCGGGAGACGAGCACCTTGGGCTTGGCAGTCCAGATCTCGGCGTACTCACGCATGAAGTCCGGCAGCGACGCGTCATCGCGCGCCCGTGGCCAGTACTCCTCCATCGTCTCGTAGATGACCCGGCCGTGGACGATGAGCGCGATCTCGCGCGTCCGCGCGTTGAGCTCGCGGTGCAGTTCCTCGTCGATGCGCAGCCACTCGCCGGCACCGTTGTCCCCGGGAACCTGCTCGATCCGCAGGTCGAGGGACACGTTCATCGCATAGACGAAGCGGCCCATCATCCCCTCTTCCGTAGTGGTTGCGATTTGCAACTACTATAGGGAGGGCGAAACACCTGTCAAGGAGGAAGCGTGGAACCACGGTCCGGCTGTCCGATCAACGCCGCCGTCGAGGTGCTCGGAGATCGCTGGTCGCTGCTCGTGCTTCGCGACGTCATGTTCGGCGACCGCCGCTACTTCCGGGCGCTGCTCACCGGGTCGATGGAGGGGATCGCCTCGAACATCCTCGCCGACCGCCTCGTACGGCTCGTCGAGGCGGGGATCCTCACCCGCGGCACCGCGGCACGGGGGCAGCGCGCTCGCTACAGCCTCACCGAATCCGGTATCCAGACTCTTCCGATCATCTACGCCCTCGGCAGCTGGGGCCTCGACTGGCGGCCGGGCAGCGACGAGCTCCGGATCCGGCAGCAGCTCATGCGCGACGAGGGCCCGGCGTTCGTCGAGGAACTCATGGACGAACTCCGCGTCCGCCACCTCGACGCCCCGCCGAAGCCGTACGACGGTCCAGGCCCGTTCGAGCGCCTCGACGCCGCTCGCGCCGCGGCCGCCGAGCAAGAACACGTCGATTGACGGTGACCGACCTTCTTGGGTTCCGGTTCGTAATTTTTCCGAACAAGTCGGCGAGAATTCCCGCCAATTCCGGATTAACCTTGCCGGAGCTACGCCCGGCAACGGCGCCTCGGGCATCGAAGGGGATTCCAATGCAGAAGACGCTGACGGCGGCCGGGCTGGCCATGGTGATGCTGGGCGCCGGGGCCGTACCCGCCGTCGCCGCGAGCGCGTCACGCTGGCGCACCTCGTACATCAGCAAGGACACCGGCTACGACAACTTCGTTCTGGACTCCGTCGCCGCCGTCGGCAAGAACGACGCCTGGGCCGTCGGGTGGAGGGACCAGGGGGCGGCCACGAGTGGCGCGGTTCTGCACTGGAACGGCGCGAAGTGGAATGAGGTCAAGATCCCCGGGAGTACGGGATCCCTCCAGGTCGTCGGCGGCTCGTCACCGAGCAACGTCTGGGTCCTCGGCCTCACCGCCCAGGGCGCCGGCGCCGCGTGGCACTGGAACGGGAAGGCCTGGACCTCCGTCTCCACCGGCTACCGAGCCAGCGGCGTCGCGGTCCTGAGCGCGAACGAGGCCCTGGCCGTCGGGGGCGACGAGTCCGGCAAGGGCACCGGCCTGCACTGGGACGGCAAGAAGTGGCGTACGGTGCCGATGCCGCTCACCGCGTACCGGATCAGCGCCGTTTCCAAGAACGACGCGTGGGCGGTCGGTGAGAACACGAACAACCAGCCGTACGCCGCGCACTGGAACGGCGCGAAGTGGACGGCCGTAAAGCTGCCCACGGTGACGGTGCCCAGGGGCAGCAGCGGTTTCGCCAACTTCACCGATGTCACCGCGGTGTCGAAGAACAATGTGTGGGCGGCCGGCCGCTTCTACTCCATCGCGCCCGGCAAGCCCGGTCACAACCGCACCCTTCTCATGCACTGGAACGGCAAGAAGTGGAGTTCCGCCGTCGGTACGCACGAGACGTACGCCCTGAACATCACCTCAGACGGCGCCGGCGGCATCTGGTACACGACCTTCTACAAGTCCTACGTCCACCGGACGAAGAGCGGGCGGGCCACGGCCAACGCGGCCCCGAGGCCGCCCGGCCGGAACGACATCGACATCCGCGACCTCGACCACGTACCCGGAGCCGGGAAGGTACTCGCGGTCGGCCAGGTCGAGCCCACCTCCGGCGACCAGTCCTGGGACGCCATCATCCAGCAGTACGACCACTGAGAACCCGCGGCGGGGTGCCCTCGGGCACCCGTCGCGACTCACTCAGCCGTGATGGGCGACCGGTTCGGATTCGGCGTCGAGCGCGTCGAGGACCGCGTCGCCGTTCGCCCGCGCCCACTCGGTCAGTATGTGAATCGGATCGATCAGCGTCGCGCCGAGCGGGGTGAGCTCGTACTCGACGCGGGGCGGCACCTCGGCATACGCGTGGCGGCGGACCAGCCCGTGCGACTCGAGCCGCCGGAGCGTCTGGGTGAGCACCTTGCGGGAGATGCCGCCGATCAGCTCGATCAGTTCGCCGTGGCGTACCGGGCCCTTGCTGAGGCCGTAGAGCACGACCGCCGTCCACTTGTCGGCGATCAGCTCGACCGTCAGACGCCCCGGGCAGTCGGCGAGAAAGGGATCGCCGGGACTGAAACCGCTCATGGCGCCCAAGGTACCTGCTGGTTCCTATCGGAAATCTAGCCTGGGTTCTCTCCCCCCTCCAAAGCCAGGAGAGTCATGCGAGTCATCACCCAGCAGGCGCTCGGCGGTCCCGAGGTGCTCACCATCGTGGACGCGCCCGAGCCGCAGCCCCTCCCGACCGAGGTCCTCGTGCGCGTCAAGGCGATCGGGCTCAACCCGCTGGAGGCGCGCCTGCGCGCCGGCGAGTTTCCGCTGATCGGCAAGCCGCCGTTCGTCCTCGGCTGGGACATCAGCGGCGTGGTCGATGAGGCACCGCAGACGTGGCGGTTCCGGCCCGGCGACGAGGTGTTCGGGATGCCGCTGTTCCCGCGGGCGGCGAGTGCGTACGCCGAGGTCGTGTCCGCTCCGGCGTTGCACCTGGCGCGCAAGCCGGCATCGCTCTCACACGTCGAGGCTTCGGCGTTGCCGGTCGTCGGGCTGACGGCGTGGCAGGGCCTCGTCGACCTCGGCGGCGTGACCGCGGGCGACCGCGTCCTGGTCCACGGCGGTGGCGGTGGGGTCGGCCACGTCGCGATCCAGATCGCGAAGGCACTCGGCGCGTACGTGATCGTGACCGCCGGTGGAGGTAAGCGGGAGTTCGTCGAGGGGCTCGGCGCCGACGAAGTGATCGACTACTCGACGGCCGACTTCGCCGAGGCGATCCGCGACATCGACGTCGTGCTCGACACGATCGGCGGCGACACCGTCGAGCGATCGCTCGGAGTGCTCCGCCCAGGCGGGCACCTGGTGACGGCGGTGGCCGAGGAGGATTCGGAGCTCGCCGCCACGTTCGAGGCGGCCGGTATGTGCTTCAGCGGCATCGCGGTCGACCCGGATCCGGTCGCCCTGCAAGGTCTCGTCGAACTCGTCGAACAGGGCAGGCTCCGGGTCCACGTGCAGGAGACGTTCCCGTTCGAGCGCGTCGCCGACGCGCACCGGCTGCTCGACGCCGGTCACCTCCAGGGCAAGCTCGTCCTCACCGTCTGATCCCGTTCGCGACGTCGCCACGATGACCACCGCTGGCCAGCGCCTTCTCCCACAAACCTCGCAAAACATGACACCTTCCAAAGAGCAACAGCGACTCAGGAGGGCATGTGCGCCTGCAACGCGCGTTCTCGATCTTTGTCGTGGCGACGGTCGTGGGCTCCGCCCTACCCGCTGACGCCGCGGCCGCGTCGACCTCGCACGCCACCGGGCCTCGCCCGGCCCGCGGATGCGACCCGATCGCCGGGACCGGATGCCTGCTGCCCTTCCCGAACGACTGGTACACGACCCGCGCCCACACGCCGACGGGCCGGCGGCTCGCCCTCACCGGCGAGATGACGCCCAAGAACGCGGCGGGCAAGGCCATCTACCCGGCCGCGTGGAACATCTCCGACGGCTTCTCGCCGGGGTCGATGCTCCTCGCCCAGGTGCCGGGCCTGGACCTCGCCAAGACCGGGGCCGCGCCGGTCACCGATGTCGGAAGGTCCCTCGACCGAGACGCCCCGATCGTCATCGTGGACACCCGGACCGGTGAGCGCTGGCCGTACTGGGCGGAGCTCGACGCGAACGCCACCGACCCGGCGCGGCAGGCCCTGATCGTCCGGCCGGCGAAGAACTTCCTGGAGGGCCACCACTACGCCGTCGCCCTCCGCGACCTCAAGAACTCCTCCGGCGCCCGGATCGCGGCGCCCGCGACGTTCACTCGCCTCGCGGGGGTCAAGCTCAGCCGCCGGGATCCGCTCGCCGCACGCCAGGACGCGCTCCGCGGCACCCTCACGGACCTCGGCCGAGCGGGGGTGGGCGGCAGGGGCCTCTACCTGGCCTGGGACTTCACCGTCGCCAGCGAGCAGGGCATCGCCGGGCAGGTGCTGGACATGCGTGACGACGCGCTCCGCGGCCTGCACGGGCGGTCGCCCGACTTCACGGTCACCTCGGTCACCGACTTCACCCCCGAGCAGGATGCCAACGTCGCACGCGAGGTCAAGGGCGAGTTCCTCGTGCCGAACTACCTCGACCAGCCCGGAGGCCCGCCCGGTTCCCGGCTCAACCGTGACGCGCACGGCGATCCGGTGCGCTTCGGCGACGACGTTCACGCACAGTTCCAGTGCGAGATCCCGCGGGCCGCGTTCACCAGGCCCGCGCAGCCGTCCGTGTACGGGCACGGCCTGCTCGGCAGCATCTCCGAGGTCCACGCGGCCAACGTCCGCGCGATGGCCGGCGAACACGACTTCACCTTCTGCGCCACCGCCTGGATCGGCATGGCCGCAGAGGACATCGCGAACGTCGCCGGGGTGTTCGGCGACTTCTCCCACTTCGACACCGTGGTCGACCGCCTCCAGCAGAGCCTGGTCGACTTCGTGTTCCTCGGCCGTACGATGATCACCAAGAATGGGCTGGCGAGTGACAAGGCGTTCCAGGACGACAAGGGCCACTCCCTGATCGACCCCCGCGCCGACCTGGTCTACGACGGCAACAGCCAGGGCTCCATCGCGGGCGGCGCCGCCGTCGCCGTCTCCCCCGACGTGCGCTTCGGCGTACTCGGCGTCGCCGGCATGAACTACAGCACGCTGCTCAACCGCAGCGTCGACTTCGCGCCCTTCGAGCAGGTGATGAACGCCTATTATCCGGACAAGCTCGACCAGCAGATCTGCTTCGCACTGCAGCAGATCCTGTGGGACCGGGCCGAGACCGACGGGTACGCCCAGCACCTCGGTGGCGACCCGCTGCCGGGCTCGCCCCGCCACCGCATCCTCACGCAGGTGGCGTTCGGCGACCACCAGGTGTCGAACGTCACCGCCGAGGTCGAGGCCCGGACGATGGGCGCACGCGTCCACCAGCCGGCGATCGCGCCGGGTCGCAACCCCGATGTCGTCCCGTACTGGGGCATCAAGGCTCTGCCGTACGGCGCCTACGCGGGTTCGGCGATGGTCGTGTGGGACAGCGGTACGCCTGCCCCTCCGGTGACCAACACCCCGCCGGCCGGTGAGCAGTACGGCATCGACCCGCACGAGGATCCCCGGGCCGACGCCACGGCGCGGGCGCAGAAGGCGCGGTTCCTCAGGGACGGTGTGGTCGTCGACGTCTGCGGCGGCCGCCCCTGTACGGAACCGCACGCGCAATAGCCGATCGAGCGCCTACCGGAGGCATTATGGTCGGCGTAAGGAGGGGCAATGCCGACCCGAGACGATGAACGAGCCACGCGGCGGCCGGTCGTGCTCGCGATTCCCGGCACAATGTGCGCGCCCGCCGTGTTCGGTCCGCTGGCGCAACGGCTGGCCGAGCAGGTCGAACTCGACGCGGTGTCCTGGATGACCGACCCCGGCCCGTGGGACCTCGGCGCGGTCGCCGACCGGCTCGCCGCGCGCATCACGCGGCGGCACGGCGCCCCGGTCCTGGTCATCGGACATTCCACCGGCGGTGCCATCGCCCTGCGCTTGGCGGCCGAACACGCCGGACTGGTGGCCGGCCTGCTGCTGGTCGACACCGGAGCCCACATGCGCGGCCACGGAGATGTGGACGCCATCCTGACCGCGCTGGCCACCGATTGGGGTCCGCGGTTGCACGCCAGAGTGCTGGACCGGTCGTTCGCCAAGGCGCCGGACCCGGCCTTCCGCGACGAATTGCTCGAGTACGCGGCCACGGTGCCGGCCCAGGCGGCGCTGGACGCGTTGCGCAGTCAGCGGGACCTGGATCTGACTCCGGGACTGGCCATGCTGGACTGCCCGGTCACCGTGCTGCACGGCCTCCACGACCCGACCAGAACACCGGACCAGGCACGAGAACTGGCCGCAGCCATCCCGGACGCACGGCTACGCCTGCTGGACACCGGACACACCCCGGTTTACGAGGACCCGGACGGAGTGGCCACCGAACTCCTCGCACTCCTCGCACGGGTGAAGTCGAACTGAGTCGACGGCGTACCCGACCGCACTTACTAGTGTGCTGAGCCGCGACCAGGCTTTCCACCTCGATCACCCGCCCGGCTCCGCCCGTGAGCGCAGCCATCCCGGAGCCTGAGGCCCCCGCCGGAGGCGTCGTCTATGCCGGAGGGTTGACCTCATCGTGCCGTCCCCCTGGGACCATCGCCAGGTGTTCGACTTCGGGATCGCCGGCTACAGACCGGCCTGGCTGAACGGCCGTTCGGCTGTCACTGCTGCTCATGGGCGACGACTGGCCATGCTCAAAGGACGGAGACTGACCCAGGCCTTCCTGGTCTGGGATGTCGAGGACGATGCGTGGTTCTCCGACGGGTTGATCCTGCTGGATTTCGAGGGCGAGCAAGTCGAAATCGTGCACCAGAAGTTCGACGAACTCTCGATCACCTGGAACACCGTCGATCCGACTCAGCCGCTGGACTGGGCCGGGCAAGGACTCCGGCTGGCATGGCGACAGGGTGTGCCTGGCGAGCTGGCGGCGCTGAGCGGGCAGCGACTACGAGCCGTGGAGCTTCTCGAATGGGCCAGCGAGGACATGGCAGGAGGGATGGTGGCTGTCACCTTCACCTTCCCGGACGACCAGGTCACGATCTACAACGCCCTCGACGAGAACGGCATGGACTTCGGGCTCCCCGATCGCCAGTACACGCGTCACATGCTCGATGAGTGTTAGCCGGCCCGATCGGAGGGACCGGCGCTCACGCCGCACGCGCGGCAGGAGCGCGACAAGGAGATCGCCTCCACGCTCGGGAAGATTCTCGATGGGCGAGCCCGCGGCGCCCGCGATATTGGGGTGCGGTCGCGGTGTCCGGCCGGAGATGATGGGATCGCTCGACCTCGGGAGAGAACGGTGCCGGCAATCGACGTTCGGGTCACGCGGGCCGTGGAGGTGGCGCGTGACGTCACAGACCCGGAGGAGTACGACGCCGTCTGGCAGATCCTCGGGCAGGTCGCGGAGGACGGCGCAGCGTCGCTGCGGTACGGCGTCGGGCTGCTCGACTCACCCGATCCGGTGACCCGCTCGGTCGGCTGCGACCTCCTGGGCTGCGCCTGTGACCGACACGAGTCCGTACGCGACGAGGCCGTGTCCGCGTTGCTGGGCCTGGCGCCGGCCGAGACCGATGCCGACGTCGCCTGGTCCCTGGCCTGCGCCCTCGGCCGTACGGCCGACGAACGGGCGATCCCGGTCCTGGTGAGGCTGGCCGGGCACCCCCGCGCGGACGTTCGCTGCCAGGTGGCGCAGGCGCTGCCCCCCGTGGCCACCGGTGACTTCGACGGCATCGAGGTCGGCGTGCTGGTACGCCTGACCGGCGACCCGGACGCCGATGTGCGCGACTGGGCGACGTTCGGCCTGGGTACCCAGCTGGCCGTCGACACCCCGGCCGTGCGCGCCGCCCTGTGGGCGCGCATCCGCGACGACAGCGACGACGGCGACGACGTACGCGAGGAGGCGGTCTTCGGGCTGGCCAGGCGGGGTGACCCCAGGGCCACGGCTCCGCTCATCGAGCTGCTAGACGCGGAGGAGGGCGTCCGCTCCTGGGGCCTGGACGCCGCCGCGTGCCTGCGCGACCCGGCGCTGGTGCCCCACCTGTCGGCCTACGACCCCGCCAGCACTGCGGTCGCCACCGCCCTGCGCGAGTGCGACCCGGCGGCGAGGACCGAACGCGACGACTTCGCGACCGCGCTGCTCGACGCCGTCCACCAGGCGGTCCCGGCGGCGGACTTCGCACTGTTCGCCACCCGCTTCGAACCGGGCCTCACCCTGGAGCTGAACCAGGCCGGCCGTACGCTCTCCTGGTCCGTGGACGCCATCATGGACGCGACCGGAGGCGGCCTCGACGAGGCGGCACGGACCGTCACGCGTCATTGTGGCTGAGCACCCGGATGTCCCACAGCGCCGCGGCCTCGTCGAAGATCGCCGTGTTCACGCAGCCGAGACTACTGATGCGATCGCCCCGCCTGAGGGACACACCACGGCCACGCGTCCGGCTCTCGAGGCCGGCCACCGCATCCGGGTCGAGTGTGCTCCTGACCTGCGGTCCGGCGGTCTTACGCGGCGCCTGTTGCGGCTGGGTCGTTCCGTGCACATTTCCGCGCTGTTGATCGCGCCTCTAAGGTGGACCGATGGCGTCGGTCAAGCAGGTCCAAGTCACTTTCGACTGCGCAGAACCCGAGCGGGTCGCTCGTTTCTGGTGCGAAGTGCTGGGGTACGTCGTACCGCCGCCGCCGGAGGGGTTTGCCACTTGGGACGATTTCGACCGCGCGCTGCCGCCGGAGAGACAGGGTTCGGCGTTCGCATGCATTGATCCCTCAGGTGTGGGCCCGCGACTGTTCTTCCAGCGCGTCCCCGAAGGCAAGGTCGTCAAGAACCGGCTGCACCTTGACGTGCGGGTCGGCACCGGGCTCGTGGGCGAAGAGCGCCTGGCCGCACTTGAGGCCGAATGCACACGACTGGTCGCACTCGGCGCGGTACGCGTGCGACTGCTGCTTGCCGATGGCGTCAACGAGTCGTGCCTCGTGATGCAGGACATCGAGGGCAACGAGTTCGACCTCGACTGAGCGACCGCGAACGTGTCCTCCAACGTAAGGCGGGCTGCGACACAAACGCGCACGCGCCGGCGCAACCAGCAGGTCGATCGCACAGGCGAACCCGAACGTCTATGAGTAGGCGGAGATGCGGGTGGCCGAAGCAGGCTTCCTCGGTACCGCACAGTTAGACGGGTTCCCACCGCCACCCGTTGTTGTCCTCACACCTGATCTTCTCGCCGTTGCCTGCGACACCGCGGACACCATGATCAGAATTGCGACAGAACTCTCCCGGCTCGTAACACTTCCCGGAGTTGGTCAGGGGATGGCAGGTTGATCGCGGTGGGGGAGCAGCCTTCGACGGCGCTACGTGACGGTGCTTATGGCGGCGGGTGTGCGCGGGGGAAGGAGTCACCGCGGCGCGATGGTGGTGGGTGCGTGCGGGAGAAGGAGTCGCGGCAGCGCCGAACAAAGGAGAGGACACCGCGGCGGCGGGCGGTGGTGACGCTACTTGGCTCGTCGATGTACCCGACGAGGAGCAGGCGTTGCCTACGGCGCCGATAATGATCAGCATGAGAATGCCCAGACAGCCACACCCAGCCGCCTGCTGTTTGGTCTGTGACACTGAACTCCCCCATTCTCCCCACGCTCCTATATGACGCGTATCCACCCATAGCGGATGACTGTGCCCAGATAACTGTTGGCGTATAACACAGAGCAGAGGCGCTTACCTAGGGGCCGCATCAAGCTCCGTTTGCCCTGTTGAGGTTGTGTCCACGAATGTGGTGTATAAGTTCCCGCTGGTGACAGGCGTGTCGTCATGAGACGGCCTCCGCGTAGATCCTTCGAAGTCGACCAAGACAAGAAAATGGAAGCGCTGCCCACGCTGGTGAGCTCCTCGCTGCGTGCTACCGCAGTCGATCGGAGAGGCGTGGAGCGTGGTGCCAGGCGAAAGGCCATGGTTGCTTCGTCGGGCGTGCCCGAGTACTGCGGCGCAGGTTCTCTTGGAGCCAGGAGACGGATCGTGGTACTGCTCGGCAGGCGAAGGCAAGGACTCAGGACCCGCGTCCGACGGCGACTATGTAAGGCGGGGGCGGCATACCCCAGAAACGAATAATGGCTCGGCCGAGATAACCTTCTGGCCTGAGCCTACGAAATGCTGCCCCGCGAACAGCAACCCGTGAGGGGCGGAGCCCCTCACACCGGGGGGTTCCGGGAGGTCGCCCCCTGGGCAGATACAGAGCGGGTGACGGGAATCGAACCCGCACTACCAGCTTGGAAATCATATGGATACCGGCCCTCGGCGCCGCTGACCTGGGTTTCCGATAGCTCGCGAGTGACCGCTATTGACCCCCGTTCACTCGGGCTAGTTGCACGCTAATTGCACACCAGAGGGTCCAACCTGGATCCGGACCATCGACCAGACTTGAGGGGCGGCCCGAGCTATGCGGCGGTTGACGGTAGTGCGGTTATGAGAGTGCTCAGGCCGTCACCAGCGTCACGTCAGAAGACTGTTCGATGTCGCTTTTGTCTACCGTGAGAGGCTCTCGGCATGCGGCTGAGCGATTTCCGTGAAGAGATGGCCGGTCGTTGGATCCGGGCGATGGTGGCGTCAAGCGCCGGGGCTCGTGTCTGTCGGCACTCATAAGCCGAGCTCAAGCGCGCCTTAAACGCCTTCTCACCGCCTCCGGCGACGGTTTGACTGATCACGTCTAGGCGCGTCCAGTGGTGGGCGCCCCGGAGAAGGAGCACATCTCGTGATCAGTAGAAGGGCGTTCCTCGGCTCGGCGGCGCTGGGCGCCGTCGCGGTCGGTGCCGGGATATCGGGATGCGGTACGCGCACGGCCGAGGCAGGGCGTGCCGCGGCCGTGGCCGGCGACGGCCTGCCCCTGACGGTGACGAACGCGACCGGGAAGTACCCGGACGGCGCGATCGCGATGTACGTCCTCGGCACCGACCCGGCCACCGGCCGGCAGGGACACGTCGCGGCGGACGGCACGTTCCGGCCGTGCGCGCTCTCGGACAACGGCGCGGACGGGTACACCGACTACGCGCTGTCCGGGTCGTCCGTCGTCCTGCCGAAAATGTCCGGCCGCGTCTACTTTTCGATCAACGAACGCCTGCGGCTCAAAGTCGTCGTCGACGGCAACGGCGCGCCGGCCCTGCAGTACCCGGCGGGCTGGGTGAGTTCGGACCCGAACCACGGCATCCTGCACGACTGGATCGAGTTCACCCACAACGACGCCGGGATGTTCTGTAACACGACCATGGTCGACATGTTCAGCGTCCCCCTGGCCATCCGCCTCACCGGAGCGCGGACGCAGACGACCGGGACGCTCGTCGACGGCGGCCGGGACAAGATCTTCGCGGCGGTCGCGGACCGGCCGGACTTCGCCAGGCTCGTCGTCGGCGACGGCCTCCGGATCCTCGCGCCCGGCCACGGGATCGAGGCCGGGCTGTTCTCCGCGAACTACTTCGACCCGTACATCGACGCGGTGTGGAGCAAGTACGAGCGGTCGCCGCTCTCGGTGACCACCGACGCCGGGACCTTCACCGGGAAGGTCGGCGGTGCCGGCCTCGCGTTCACCGGCGGCAGCGGGACTCCCGCGACCATCGCCAAGCCGTCAACGCGTGACGTCTTGTTCTGCGACGGTGCACTCGCCGCGCCGAACGACGGTGTCACTGGGCCGGTCGCCGCGATCCTCGCCGCCGCGTTCAACCGCTCCACGCTCCTCGACGCCGCCCAGCCGGCCACGGACCCGGCCGGCTTCTACGCCGGGTCGGTGACCAACCACTACGCACAGGCGATGCACGCGAACAGCAAGGACGCCAAGGCGTACGGCTTCGCCTTCGACGACGTCGCCGGCTTCGCCTCCTACATCCAGGACGAAGCGCCCAGTGCCGTCAGCGTGACCCTCACGCCGTTCTGACCGTACGGCTCAGCGGGAGCGGCGCCGGGCCTCAGGGTGCCTGGGTGTCCGCAGCGTCGGAGTTGACGGCCTCGATAGCGTCCGGGACGGTCTTCGGTGATGGTGAGGACCTTGGTGAGCTGCGTCGTGTTGAACACCTTGTACACGCGCTCGCTCGCGCCGGCCAGCGCCAGGGAGCCGTTGTGCGTCCGCAGCCGGTGCAGCAGGCCGACGAGCGCGCCCAGGCCGGTGGAGTCCCACCACGTCTACCGAGGTCTGCTCCGCATCGGCGTAGGCCTGGCGTAGGTGGTCGGCGATGGTCAAGGCCGTGATGCCGGGATGGCGGGCGATGGCCGGGCCGGGGCGGGCCGGTGGTACTCATCGCGGTTTCCTTGCTGTCGTGCGGATGGTGGTGGCGCGCCGCCAGGCTGCGCTGCGCAGGAGGCGCAGGCCGTTGAGTCCGACGATGACGGTGGAGCCTTCGTGGCCGGCGACGCCGAGGGGGAGCGGTAGATGGCCGAAGTCCCGCGCCGGCGTCCGTACGGTCAACATCCCGCGCTCTCTCGTCCCCGATCTGCAAGCGCACTGGACAAGTACACCGAGAACAAGCCGAACGCCCTGGTCTTCACCGGCATCAAGGGCGGCCCACTCCGGCGAAGCAACTCCAACAAGGTCACAAGGTGGGTCCACGTGGTCATGCTCCTGGGAGTGCTCGGCCTCCACTTCCACGACCTCAGGCACACCGGCAACATGCTCGCCGCCGCGACCGGCGCGACGACCAAGGACCTGATCGCCTGGAGCTAAATATCTCTTGAGATGCATCTCTGAGAGATGTATCTTGTGGGCATGGATGCGCTGGATCTGTATGTGCTGGGTCGCCGGCTCGGGAAGGTCGGCGAGGCAGCCCTCGGAAGACCGGGCGCCGAGCGTTTGTCGCCGGCGGCGGCACTGGTGCTGGGTGACGTGCTGACCCACCCGGGGAGCTCGATCAGTGAGATCACCGACCGCACCGGCTTCCCGCAGAGCTACGTGTCGAAGTGGGTCAACCTGCTACGAGACCAGCAGGTCGTCGAGACGTTCACGGACCCAGCCGATGGGCGCCGCACACTGGTCCGCTCGACCCGTACGGCCGCCCGTCGGATCCGGCAGCGCGCGAAGACTCCATTCGATGACCTGCTACGTGGAGCTTTGGGCACGGACGACCCCGCAGTGCTCGTCGAGGTCGAGGCCGCGCTTGAGGTGCTGGTGGCTCGGTTCGTCCCGAAGGGGACCCGGCGCGGCGACGAGGACCCCGACTAAGCCCTGACTCTTGATCCTCCGTGGCGCCGACGCGGTGCCGCGCCGCTCACTCCTGCCCGCTTCACGTCCCTCCTACTTATACGTGATCCGCGAACGGAGATGAGCTGGTGACTCTCGGACGTAGCGCATGGCTGTGCAGACTACTGCTCAGCGTCGCGGTGAACGGTGCGGTACCAGTGGCGACATATGCGCTGCTGCGCGCGCCGATGCACAGCGACGCCGGCGCGCTCGCGGTAGGGGCGGGCGCGCCGCTCGTATGGAGCCTCGGATTCGCCGCCTGGCGACGGCGCCCGGACCCGCTCGGGCTGCTGGCCCTCGCCGGGCTCGGCATCGCCCTGATGATCTCGCTCCTGGTCGGCGGTGGCAGCCTGCCGCTGCTGCTGCGGCATGTAGCCGTGACCGGCGGGGCGGGACTGGCCTGTCTCATATCAGTGCTGATCGGCCACCCGCTGCTCGCGGGCGTACGGCCGCTGCTGCTGCGGCGCTTCCCGCCGGCGCCGTCTCCTGTGCGCCGTTCCCGGACGTCGGCAGCCCAGGGGCCCTACTTCAGCGTCCTGACGGCCACCGTCGGAGTCGTTCTCCTGGCCCATGCCGCCGCGAACATCGTGCTCGCGCTGACCTTGCCGACGGGCCGCTACCTCCTCGTGTCCCGAGTCGTCGGCTGGGCTGTCACGGGCATCGGCGCGGTACTCGTCGTCGGCTATGTCAAGTGTGTCCGGCGTGCCTGAGCCGGAGCCCCAGGGAGGAACCCCCGTGACCAGCACGCTCCACCGACAACCTGGACTTCTTCCTGGAAAGTACCCGCCGTCAATCGGTTCCGGCTCGACTCCCTGGCGCTACGCAGCGGACCGGTTCCCGTCCTAGCGGCCGCCGGGGTCACGTCGCGGGCGCACAAGCCGTACCGGGCCGTCGCCCTGCGGGCCGAGACGCGTCGCCGCGACCTCGTCGAGTTCCCCGGTGGCCACGACGGATTCTTCACCCACCCCACAAGCGTTCGCGGACCGGCTGCACGAGGTGCTCACCGCGTAATCCGCGCACCTCGAAAAGAGAATGAATGCACCGAATATTCATAGCGGTGGCGATGGCCACCCTCATCCTGACCGCCGCCCTCGGGACCGGGCTGACCGCTCACGCCGAGGAGGACACGCCGGGCCCGACGGTCATCGGCCCCGTCAACGGAGGGACGGGCCGACCGTTCCCGACCTCGCCGGTACCGCTGGACACGGCCGGCTACATGGAGCAGGAGTACTTCCTGGACGGCACCGCAACGGGGTACGTCCAGGCCGACACGTGGGGCAGCGACGGCCGGTGGCGCGTGCGGCCGGCCGAGCAATCGGCGTTCCGTACCCGGCTGCTGGTGCGCCGACCGGCCGATCCGGCCCGGTTCAATGGCACCGTCATCGTGGAGTGGCTCGACCTGCCCGGCGGCGTCGACGTCGACCCGGACTTCCTCTACACGCATGCCGAACTGCTACGCGCCGGTTACGCGTGGGTGGGGGTGTCGGCCCAGCAACAGGGCGTCACCACGCTCCAACGCGTTGACCCGGGACGCTACGCCGACCTGAGTCATCCCGGCGACACATTCTCCTACAGCATCTACTCACAGGCCGCCCAGGCATTGCTTCACCCAGCCGGCATCGACCCGCTCGGCGGCCTGCGTCCCCGCACCCTCATCGGTGACGGATATTCCGGCTCCTCGGCCCGGCTGGTCACCTACATCAACGCCGTACAACCCGTCGACCGGCTCTTCTCCGGGTTCCTCGTGCACAGCCGCTGGGCCAGATCCGCACCGATCTCCCAACCGCCGCAGGCGCCGCAGTCCTCGCCGTCCATTGTGTACACCCGCACCGACAGCTCGGCTCCCGTACTCACCGTCGCGACGGAAACCGAGATCCTCCAGACCCATCCGTCGTACCCGAACCTCGACTACTACCCGGTCAGCCAACCCGACAGCCGCGGCTTCCGCCTCTGGGAAGTGCCCGGCACCTCCCACGTGGACGCCACGCTCGACGCGCTCCTCGCGGCCGAGTCCGGCTCGCAGCCGACCCAGTGCACGCAAGCGGCCAACAACGGACAGGAAAGCGCCGTGATGTCCGCGGCGCTGGCCCAGATCAACCGCTGGATCCGTACCGGCGTCCCGGCTCCGACCGCACGACGCATTCAGGTCACGCCGGACGGCACCGCGATCATCCGGGACGGGTACGGCAACGCGCTCGGTGGGGTGCGGACGCCCGCGCTGGACGCACCGGTTGCGACGCTCACCGGCTCGGGCAACGACGGCACCAGTCGACAGTGTGAGATCGAGGGCACCACGACCCCGTTCGACCCAGCACGGCTCAAGGCGCTATACCCGACACACCGGGCATACGTGACCGCAACCGTCCGAGCTGCGGCCGCCGGCGTCACCGCCGGCTTCCTCCTGCCGCCCGACGCCGCCGACATCGTCAAGACGGCGATCCGCTAATACCCCAGTGACACTTCGCGGTCTTGATGGGCGACTGCACGAGAACGGCCACCGTGATCATCGAGTGTCCGTGAAGACATCCGAGGATCGCGCGGTGGCCGCCGGCGACAGCGTAGCCACTGGCCGGTCGATCGAGCCGTGGCGCTGGGAGCCCCGGCCGGGCGAGCGCCGGGACGGCGAGGCCCACACGGGGGCACCCGAGAGGTCCTCAGCGTCGAGTCAGGCCTGCTCCTCACCGTGAGGGATCCCTGAGCGTCGATACCACGAGCGGGGCGGAGGCCCCTCACATCGGGGGTCCGGGGGTCGCCCCCGGGCCGGCACGGCGAGCGGGTGACGGGGATCGAACCCGCACTACCTGCTTGGGAATCGTCTGGTTCCGGGCCGTCAGGGGCACTGACCTGGGCTTCGACATGACCGTGAGTGACCGCTGTTGACCCCTGTTCACCGGGGCTAATGGCCTGCTAATGGCCCGCGGAAGACTGTAGATGTGGATCGCGCGACCCTCGCAGAGATGGTTGATCATGGCCATTCGACGCGGATTAGGTGCACCTCGCGTTGTTCCTCTAGTACGAGGTAGGTGGCGAGCCCACGCTCGCCGAAGGCATGCGTGAGCATGTTGCCTCTGGGGTTGGAGGGGTTGAACGGCTGCCCGCTCCAGGGCGCTGTCTCTAGCAGGGTGAACAAGTCGGCGAGCGGGCGCAGGGCTCCCTCGGGGACCGCGTTGATCTGCTCCTCGGCGACCGGGTCCAGGTTGAGCCGGTACACCTACCGTCCGTTCTCGCGCTCGGCGAGGACGTCGCGCCATGGCCTACCCGCAGGGACCGTCTCTCCAGCGGCGATCTGCGCGGCATGTGCGTGCATCCGCCGGCGGCCTTCGGGGTCGTGCGCCGAGTCGCAGGCGGAGATCCACCAGCGGTGCACGAAGTCGTTCAGTACGCCGAGATCGAGGTTGACGCGGACCTCGTCGAGCACCGCTTTGAGCCCGGCGTCGAACGCTTCGCGATCCTGGGGGACGACCAGGGCAGCCCGGATGGCGCGCAGACTCTTGGCCGGTTCGGGCGCGCCGACAGGAGCGAAGTCGTCTGGCTGTGCGGTCATCCCGGACCTCCTTCCACTCCTGCAGAGCTTACAGAGCACCCGCGACAGACTCACGCGAAGTCGGGGGCGCCATTGCTCGCTGGCAGCTGTGACCGAACGCCGGACATGCACCCTCCGCCCCACCGGGAGTACGCAACAGGCACGCCCAACCGCGAACGGCTCGGGAGACGGCTGAGGACGACGGCGAATCAAATGGCCAATCGCTCGTTGGCCGGAAACCGGCAAAAACGATCAAGGCCCGGGTCGGGGAAACTTCCTGACCTGGGCCTTCGGCGTCAGAGCGGGTGACGGGAATCGAACCCGCACTACCAGCTTGGGAATCAAATGGAAAGCGGCCGTCCGCGGCCCTGACCTGCGTCTCCAACTGTCCGCGAGTGACCTCTATTGACCCCTGTTCACCCTGGCTAGTTGCACGCCAATTGCACGCACTCAGCTGGCTGACCTGCTCGTTTGCGGCTTCACAGTAACCGGCCATCTCGGTGGCAAGAGGACCCCGGAGCGCAGGGCCGGGCACGGCCCGAGCACCGGCAGCCGCGCGGCAACGATCGCCGCCGACTATGGCGGACAGCAACCACACACGGCGATCGTCTTGAGCGTCCACCGGCAGGATGACCCTCTCGATGCGAACTACCAGCGCGATCAAGGTCGGTGCAGGCTCGCCCTGCTTGGAGGTGTGGTGACGTGTGATCGCGGCAGGGGCTGTACGGCGGTGTTGCTGTACTTCTGTGCTGTACAGCAACCGACTGCGAGGGCGACGAACTGACGCGACGCGCGCCGGCGAATTTACAGTGCGCCACGAATCTTGACCATGCCTCCCCGCTGGCCTGCGCGTAACAGCGAAATATCGGCCTAGAGCGACGACCCGACGCCAAAAACAAGCGAGAGCGTGCCCGGACCGAAACCCGCTTGCCACCGACTGCCGATCAACTGAACCCTGGGAGCATGACCGTTCGCCCGACGAATCCCAATGAGCCGCTGCCAGAACTGGTGCGTGCCTGCAGTCGACTGATCATCGACGAAGCTCAGGCGCTACGAGCAGCACTCTCCGACTTCTCAGATACACCTGCGCCCGGTTCCCCGCACGAATCGGATCGTCAGGCGTGGTCACATGACACGGGTTCAGCTACCGAGCGTCGTGAGTTGCTACACGTCACGCAGCACCAAGCGCGGCTAATCTGTATCAATGCCTACGACCACCTGTTGACCCTGGGTAGGGCACTTGGAAGCGACGGGGCGATGTCGCTGTACGCACACGCAAGCCTCTCGCGAGTCGTATGCGAAGCGGCCGTACGATTTGCATGGATTCTGGATTCGAGCATCAGCAGCGAAGAGCGGATCATGCGCGGCGCGGTTGCGCTTCTTGTGAGCGCTGAGGAACGGTTGAGGGGCGCCCTCCGAGTCCCTACCGGACACCTCGATCCGCACCATATGCGCTTGATAACCGACAACTCCACTGCAGAGCGCGACAACGTCCAAACGCTAATCGACAAGGCTGGCCTGATCGTGGTGCGTTCCCGAGACAACAAGAGGATCGCCCGACTTGAGCTTGCCTCGCCGAAGGCTTCGGTTCCTGTCCGGCTCGATGTCACCGAACTCATGAGCGAACTGCTGCCCGATTCGCCAGCCTGGTACAACCTAAGCTCTGGCGTCACCCACAGTTACTACTGGGCGCTACGCGGCGCCGTCGCTTCCAGTCCGGGCGAATCCCTGGTCCTGGCGCCCGACCTCCTAGAGATCGCAGCAGCAGCCCAGACTGCGATCTCTGCCTCTGCCTTGGTGATCGCGCGATGCGCCGCTTACTACGGTCGCGATCCGCAACTTTACGTGCGGCAGAGCGGAGATCGTCGCAAGACTCTCGATCCTTACATGCGCCAAGTGGCAGCTTCGCGAGGAGCGAAGACAGGACGTAGCCATGGCGGCGCGGCCGGAAAAAGGGGAGCATCTAATCCGTAGCAAGATTGAAGACGTCCACAGCCGTCCAGAATTGTCCCCTGCCCTGCTGCCGACCTACTGCGTCGTCCGGGCCCATCCACGGCCCTCCTAGGCCGTTGTTAGCAAATCCGTTAGCAAGGCTTGTGGCACGCCTGAAGCGCGTGCGGTGCTGAGATCGGGCGGGCGAATGGCGCGCGTCGGTCCTGTTCCGGCCGCGATGTCAACACCTGGGCGACGGTGCGCGTCTTCTCCTTGTTCTGGTGTTCTGGTGTTCGGGTGTTACGGGGCTGGGAGATGGATCTGATGGGGTATCGGTATAACCCTCCGCCGAATTGGCCGTCTCCGCCTCCTGGGTGGTCGCCTCCGCCGGGTTGGGTTCCGGATCCGTCGTGGCCGCCGCTTCCGGTCGGCTGGCAGCTGTGGATCGCCGATTACCCCCATGGAGGCGGGTCGCCCGGCTACAGCAACGGCAGCGCCCCTACCTATACGTCTGCGCCTACATCGGTGCCGCCGGCGGCGTCTCCGCCGCCCGTCTCGATGCCCGGTCGCGCGCATGAGGCGGTAGCGAAGTCGGGTGAGGCGACTCGTCGCCATGGTGGGCTGTTCGGGAGCAAGAAGCGGATCGAGGAGCTGGAATCCGAGAACGCTGTTCTGCTTGAGATGGTCCAGATGCTGAAGGGCATGGATGCACTGGAGCTATCGGCGCGGATTACGGAGTTGCGCTCACAGGCCGACGACCTTAAGCGGGAGGCGGATGAGAAGCGGCGGCGGCTGGTCGACCTGCAACTCCAGATCGTCAAGACCGAAGAAGTCGCTCTGTTGCAAGAGGCCGGGGTGTATGAGTACCAGCATCCGCTGTCCGATGCGATCGCCTACAAGGCCCGGCTCGCGCAGCTGAAGGACACGGTCAAGACCATGACTCGCGCCGGTAGCGCGGTGTCGGCCACCACGAACTGGACGGTGAACGGGTCCACGGCTGAAGGCCGCCGGATGGTCCGAGACTTCTCCAAGCTGCTGCTGCGGGCTTACAACGCCGAGGCCGACAACCTTGTGCGCACGATGCGCCCCTATAAGCTCGCCTCGGCGATCGAGCGCCTGAGCAAGACCGCGGACACGATCGCCCGCCTGGGCAAGACGATGGACATTCGCATCAGCGCGCCCTACCACCAGGAACGGGCCCGTGAGCTCGAACTCACCGCCGACTACCTCGCCAAGGTCGAAGAGGAAAAGGAACGAGTCCGCGCCGAACGAGAACGTCAGCGCGAGGAAGACAAGGCCCGCAAGGAATTCGAACGCGAGAAGGCCCGCCTGATCAAGGAACAGACCCACTACCAGACCGCCTTGGCCAAGCTCGAAGACCGGCAAGACGAGACAGCGGCTGCCGCGATGCGCGCCAAGCTGGAACAGATCAGTACGGCCATCACCGGCGTGGAGGAACGGGCGGCCAACATCCGGGCCGGCTACGTCTACGTCATCTCCAACATCGGAGCCTTCGGTGAACGCATGGTCAAGATCGGCATGACCCGCCGTCTCGACCCGATGGACCGCGTCCGTGAACTCGGCGACGCCTCAGTTCCCTTCCGCTTCGACGTCCACGCTCTGATCTTCAGCGAAGACGCTGTCGGCCTCGAAGCCCGACTCCACAACGACTTCGCCGACCGGCGGGTCAACCGCGTCAACCTCCGACGCGAGTTCTTCTACGCCACCCCAGCCGAGGTACGCCAGCTCCTCGAACGCCTCACCGACCAACACATCCTCGAATACCACGAGAACCCTGAAGCAATGGAATGGCGAGCGAGCAAGGACGCCGCAAGCGAGAACGGCCCGGCCACCGAAATGCTTCCCGCATGACTCTTCGGCTGGCGGCGACGGCCGTCGCGGTCGGAGTCCTCGCCACGGCAGGCTGCTCGAAGCAATCTCCCGCCGGAGACGGACCCCTCGACCGGCTGAGGGGCCCTGCGGTTTCCGGACAGCTGCGTTGTGCCTGACTTAAGCAGCGACCTGGGGACTCAGATACTCATCCTCGACCTCTTGAGGCGTCTTATAGCCGAGACCAGAATGAAGTCGCTGTCGA
>NZ_JAUEQY010000060.1 GCF_030406325.1 Actinomadura sp. DC4
CCCACGGCGTGAAGTTCAACAACCGCTCGATCCCTGCCCTGGTGGGCTCCCCGGTGAACTCCGAAATAGTCCAGGCGTTCTTACGTTCCAGCGGCGCCAGCAGACCACGCAGGTACTGCCGGAAATGTCTGGACTCGACCCGGAAGAACCGCTTCTCAAACCGCGCACAGACCCGCTCGAACTCGCGTTCCCATTCGGCCAGATCAGCACGTGTCACCGTCCGGGCAACAACGGCCTCAATAGATGGGGGCATGCCAACACCCTCACACACCCCACCCTGATCACTTGCTGATACTCACCAGTCACCAAAGGTGATCTAGTGATGTAGTACTAGACCGCTGAGCCAGAACAGACTGCCGCAAGACCGTCCGTCAGAGCGGGCCCCAGGGTAGACACGCCTTGACGCATGGTCTGACCCGGTCTCAGTTCCAGTCTCATTCGGCTACGTTCGCGGGCGTTCGGTAGGGACCGCCACGCCACTCTCGCCCTGGTCACATATCGCTCTGACCTGAGACGGACTTCGGTCAACAGACTTGGAAAGCGTGTCGGGGGCAACCCCTCAGGAGTTCGAATCTCCTATCCTCCGCCACACTGAGCAGGAGTGACGCAAGCCCGGCACCTTCCGATGCCGGGCTTGCTGACTTCGTAGTCTCGTCGCGACCGATCCCTCCCGCCAGGATGCCGCTCACCACGTCCTCCCTTCGGCATCTTCGCCAGGCGATGTCCGCGACGGCCCCGTAGGTGCAGAAACACGGCACCCACCATCGACCGCATAAGGACAACCCCCGTATCCGCAGAGCCTCTGTAGATCTTCGGTGAATCACTCACGAGGGTTTCGGCAGATCGCCCATACAGCCTTCGGCAGAACGCCCACAGAGGTTCGGCGGGACGCCCACACCATGGGCGGCACCTGCGATATGCTCGCCGGGTGGATGGCGATGGACTGTACGCTCGACGTGCTGAGGCGATGGCGCTCGAAGCGCTCGCCGACACTCGGGTTGTGGTCGTCAACGGCGCTCGGCAGGTAGGTAAGAGCACCCTGGCCAAGTTGATCGTCGAACGGTCTCCCGACGCACGGGAGTTGTACTTGGATGATCCCGCCGTGCGTGCGGCGGCTGAGAGCGACCCCAGCGCCTTCGTGCGGCATGACGGCTTGTTGTTGATCGATGAGATCCAACGGGTCCCGGATCTGTTGTTGCCGATCAAGAGGGAGGTCGATCGGAACACGCGTCCAGGCAGGTTCCTGCTGACTGGCTCCGCTCGTCTCTTGGGGTTGCGCGATCTCCCTGACGCGCTGCCAGGACGATCCGAGACGATCGAGTTGTGGCCGCTGTCACAAGGGGAGATCGACGGAACGCCCGACGGATTCGTCGACGCAGTGTTCGGCCAGGGGGTTGAGGTTTCTATGCCTACCTGTGAGTTGACCAAGCGCGACTATGTGGCCCGTGCGTTGCGCGGCGGTTATCCGGAAGCCGTTCGGCGGGATCAGGGGCGTCGGAGGTCGAGGTTCTTCGACTCGTATATCACGGACCTGGTGACGCGAGATGTGCGGCAGATCTCCGATATCGAGCGGCCGGCGGAGATGCGTCGGCTGCTCAGCGTGGTGGCCGCGCGGATGGGAACGCTGGCCGTCGTGCAGTCGATGGCTAATGACGTCAGCCTGCCTCGGATGACGCTTTCACGCTATCTGGATCTGTTGGAGCTGGTATTCGTGATCAGGCGGATTCCCGCCTGGTCGTCCAACCTGACCACGCGCGCCATCTCGACACCCAAGCTGATCGTCACCGATTCCGGACTGGGTGGAAGGCTCATCGGCCTGTCCGAGGAGCGCGCCAAGGATCCGACTGCCCTGGTAGGGCCCCTGTTGGAGAACTTCGCGATCGGCGAGGTGGCGCGACAACTCAGTTGGGCAGAGGAGCCTGTTCAGCTCTTCCATTACCGCGACCGCGACAAGGTCGAGGTCGATATGGTGCTTGAGCATGCGTCGGGCCAGGTGATCGGCGTCGAGGTCAAAGCGGCCGAAACGGTGCGGAGCGACGACTTCCGTGGCCTGCGGCACCTCGCGGATCGGCTTGGTGACCGGTTCGAAGCGGGGTTCGTCCTGTACGCGGGTGAACAATCATTGCCTTTCGGTAAACAACTAAAGGCACTGCCGATGGCCGCGTTGTGGCAACTCGGAACGTCCTGAGCCTAAATTCGAATCTCCTATCCTCCGCCACACTGAGCAGGAGTGACGCAAGCCCGGCACCTTCCGATGCCGGGCTTGCTGACTTCGTAGTCTCGTCGCGACCGATCCCTCCCGCCAGGATGCCGCTCACCACGTCCTCCCTTCGGCATCTTCGCCAGGCGATGTCCGCGACGGCCCCGTAGGTGCAGAAACACGGCACCCACCATCGACCGCATAAGGACAACCCCCGTATCCGCAGAGCCTCTGTAGATCTTCGGTGAATCACTCACGAGGGTTTCGGCAGGTCACCCATCCAGCCTTCGGCAGACTGCCGATAGCGACGACTGGCTTTCACCTTTACCCGATCCGCGGTCCAGTGTGTGGCCTTCTCTTGGCGTCGGCCAGGCACTTCTCATGTCACCTTGATGACGACCTTGCCGGAAGTGTGACCGTTCTCGACGGTGGCGAGGGCGGCCGGGGCGTCTGAGAGCGGATGGACCACGGTGATCACGGGGGCGAGGAGCCCGTCGAGGGCCAGCCGGGCGGACCGCTCCAGGTTCTCGCGGTCGATGCGGCGCTCGACGGAACGCCCACCGAGTTCGGACACGGACGAATCACCCACGGCGATGACGTTGCGGGGATCACGGGCCAGCGGAACGACCGTCCGCAGCGAGGTGCCTCCGACCAGGTCGACGATCCCGTCGAAGCCGTCCGGAGCCAGCTCGCGTGCCGCGGTGACGACGTCCCCGGCGGCGTAGTCGATGAACCGTGCCCCTATGGCCTCGGCGTGCTCGCGCTTGGCGGCACTCCCCGTGCCGACCACACGCAGCCGGCGCCCGACGGCCAGCCGGCCGACGGCGAGGCCGACCCCGCCCCCGACCCCGTTGACCAGGACCGTGGCACCGGCCGGGAGGCCGAGCTGGTCGAGCGCATCCACCGCGGTAGTCCCGGCCACTGGCAGCGTTGCCGCCACGGTCGCGGCCAGACCCGCCGGGATGCGCGCGGTGTTCGGCGCCGACAGCACCGTCGTCTCGGCGTAAGTGCCGCCACCGGTGAATGCGAAGCCGAAGACCGCGTCACCCACCTCGATCCCGTCGACGTCCTCACCCCGGGCGAGAACGGTTCCCGATGCCTCCATGCCCAGCACGCGAGGAAACGGACGCCCACCGCCAAGCCCGGAGACCAGACCCGAGCGCAGAAGGTGGTCGAGCGGATTCACGCCGGCGACGTCGACCCGGATCAGCACCTCGTCGCGAGCGGGGACGGGATCGGGACGATCGAAGAACTCCTGCACCTCGGGCCCGCCATACCTGCCGAAACCCCACGCCTGCCCCATCTTCTGCCGCCTCCCGTGGCCGACCCCGGTGGTTCCGGGCTCTGTCGCCATCCTCACCGCTCACATCGATGTCAGAGGCAACCGGATGTGGTGCAGGTCACAGCATCAGGATGCCCGTGCCGCCGGTTCCGGCGCCGTGGACAGCTCCGCCCGGTGCCGACTGTTGGCCCTGATCAGCCCGTCTAGCGCATCCCGGGTCTCGATCAGGTGCGCGATGTCGGCGTCGATCCGGTCACGCTCGCGCGTCATCGTCGCGAACGCCAGCTCGACGACGCCCGGGTCACCGGGGGTCTCCACGCACGGCAGCACAGTCGCGATCACCCGGCTGGACATACCCGCGTCGAACAGCTGTCGGATGAGTGACACGCGCTCGACCTCGGCCTCGGAATAGTGACGCTGCCCGGCGTCGGAGCGTGAGCTGGTCAGCAGGCCCTGCTCTTCGTAGTACCGCAACGAGCGCGGACTCACGCCCGTGCGCTTGGACAGCTCACCGATCCGCATACCTGAGAGCCTACGTAGTCCTCGACCCGTGTACGCCCGGCGACTCCGTGATGGACGGCCACCACTGCGCCGTCCGACCCCACGCCAGATACCGGTGTGTGCGGTTAACGGCGGGCCCGCCGCGCTCACGCACGCCCGAGGGAGCCCTGTCAGGAGATCTGGGCCTATCTGGCGGTTAGCCCGTTCGCGTACCGCTCATTGGATTCTGGCCCAGCAGGTGGCCCTTCCCCAGAATTCGTTGTTCACGACCTGGCTGAGAACCTTGCCGTTCATGGTTATCGAACAGGTGAGTGGGAAGTCGGCATACCCGTTGAAGGTATTGATCGTCACTTTCCCGCCCGGTTGCATGTTGACCGTCTTCTGCAGAGTGGGGGTGGTGGGTGAGCCGTGACTGACGCAGTTCGCCAGGCTCCGCGGGGGCTTTTGAGCCGGCATATCGAACTGTCCGTCCCCGGTCGGTGTGGTGTACGTCGCGGTGTCACCGGCGCATGCGCCGGTGACTTGGAGGACGACGGTTTGCGCCGCACCGCCCGGCGCCGTCAGGCCATCTCGGCTTCTCGCCAGCAAGACGGCGCCGCCGGTCAGCTCGCCGAGCACCAGGACCAACCCCAGCACCGTCACCCAGCCCGGCAGCAGGGTCAGCGCCGCGCGCGCCGATGAGTGCCCACGCCCTGCCAAGAGCCGGCCTCTCTTCCCATCATTGGTCACCCTGCCGCGGCTCGGCGGCGCTTGCGCCCGCCTGGCCGCTTGCATGAGGGGCGGCCCGGATGGCATCTGTGAGCCAGCGGGCGTTCTCGGCCAGGTCATCGATCTCAGCCAGCGCTACCGACTCCGCCGGCCCAGCCACCGCGGATGGCGCGTGACGCTCCGCCAACGCCTCGTCGGCCTTCCGGACCTGCCCGGCGTAACGCTCCAGGGCTTCGATGCGCTTGGCGACCAGCCCGGTGTTTCCGCCGCCCCGGCCCGGCCGCCGTGCCAGCACCTGGGCGATCTCCCACTCCTGCCGGGACAGGACCACATTGTTGGCGACATCATCCAGCAGACCCGCCGCCGCGGTTGCCGAACCCGTCACGGCGGCGATCGCGGCCTGCGCCCGAGCGAGCATCACCCGCGACTCCGGATCGAAATCATCGCCCACCAGATAATTGCTGTGCGCCCGGCGGGCCCCTTGGCGCAGCTGCCATGCGTCCATGCGCACAAACGCGCTTACCGTGCACGCCAGCTGCACTGTCACAGTCACGATCATCGCAGTGCATAGGTCGCCGGTGAACCATGCCGAGGTACACCAGACCGCGGCGAGAACGACCTGCGCAGTAACGGCAGCGATCCTGCCCGCCAACCCGAACATCCCCGCCAGGACGACGGGGAGCAGCGCGCATACCGCGCCGAGGCCAATCGCCCGAGCGACATCTCTGCCGGCCCGCCGACCCCACCCCGGCAGCGCTGTCGGCGCACCCGAAGCTGAGGGCAACCGTTGACCGAGGTCGGCGAGCGGACCGCGGACCTCGACCGGAATCGCCGGATCGAAAACCGGCCGGATCATCATTTCCTAAACCTCGCGGAGATTGTTCCGCAGCCACCGGCGAAAAGCCAGTGGCTCGCCACGCTCTATGTGGCAACAGATTCTCCAAATAGACGGGCTCCTATAGCGGCGCTCTGGACTGTGATTTCGGCCCCGCTGCTGGTCTACAAGCACCAGGTCCACGTCATCGGCCTGAACCATCGGCACCCTGATCCAGACCGCGCCGGAGATCTTCGGCGAGGTCATGCGGCTGCCGCGAGCATGACGCGACCTACCAGCCCTGATCCGCCTGCCTGCGCGAAGGCCTTCCGGCCGCCGGTGGCGGTCAGCCGCGCGCGAGGAGCTCGAGGGTGTCGATGACGCGGTTGGAGAAGCCCCACTCGTTGTCGTACCAGGCCACCACCTTGACGTGCTTGCCGTCGACGCGGGTGAGGGCGGCGTCGAAGATCGCCGACGCCGGCCGGCCGGTGATGTCGCTGGAGACCAGCGGCTCGTCGGTGTACTCGATGATGCCCTTGAGCGCGCCATCGGCGGCGGTGCGGTAGGCCGCGAGCACCTCGTCGCGGGTGACCCCGCGCGTGACCGTGGTGTTCAGCTCCACGATCGAACCCACCGGGACCGGCACGCGGATCGAGTCGCCCGACAGCTTGCCGGACAGGTTCGGCAGCACCAGGCCGATGGCCTTGGCGGCCCCGGTGGTGGTGGGCACGATGTTCACGCCGGCCGCGCGGGCGCGGCGCAGGTCGCGGTGGGGGGCGTCCTGCAGGTTCTGTTCCTGGGTGTACGCGTGCACCGTGGTCATGAAGCCGTGCTCGATGCCGGCCAGTTCGTCCAGTACGGATGCCAGCGGAGCCAGCGCGTTCGTGGTGCACGAGGCGTTCGAGACGATCACGTGCTCGCCGGGCTCGTAGGCGTCGGTGTTCACGCCGTACGCGAGCGTGACGTCGGCGCCGGCGGAGGGAGCGCTCAAGAGAACGCGCTTGGCCCCGGCGTGGATGTGCGCGCGGGCGGCGTCCGCCGCGGTGAACCGGCCGGTGGACTCGAGCACGACGTCGACGCCGAGCTCCGCCCACGGCAGGTTGGCGGGCTCGCGTTCGGCGAGCACCATGATGCGGAGACCGTCGACCACGAGGTAGGTCTCCTCGACCTCGACGGAACGGCCGAGACGGCCGAGGGTGCTGTCGTACTTGAGCAGGTGGGCGAGGGTCTCGGTGGAGGCGAGGTCGTTGACGGCGACCACTTCCAGGTCACTCTCGCGCTCGAGCAGCGCGCGGAGGGTGTTGCGTCCGATCCGGCCGAATCCGTTGATGGCGATGCGGGTCATGGAGGCTCCTTTCGTCGCCTCCTCATCCTCGACATCCGGATATCGGCGCCGACAGTGGCCTGAACGACAACATACGCAAGGATCCCGCCAGGACTTTCGCCACCGCCCGCAAGGATCCCGCCACTCCCGAGGTCAGGCCGAAAAGGTGTGCCGGTATTCCGTCGGGGAGGTGCCGAGAATGCGCTGGAAGTGCAGCCGGAGGTTCGCACCGGTGCCGAGCCCGACCTGGTCGGCGATCTCCTCCACGCCCAGATCGGTGCGTTCGAGCAGTTCGCGCGCCAGGTCCACCCGCGCCCGGAGCACCCACTGCATCGGGGTGTAGCCGGTGTCCTGCACGAACCGCCGCGAGAAGGTGCGCGCCGACACCCGGGCGTTGCGGGCCAGCGCCTCCAGGGTGAGCGGCTCGGCAAGGTGCGCCAGGGCCCACTCACGCGTGCCCGCGAACAGGTCGCCGAGCGGCTCGGGCACGCTCCGCGGAACGTACTGCGCCTGCCCTCCGCTGCGGTACGGCGCCGCCACCAGCCGTCTCGCCACGTGGTTGGACTGCCCGACGCCGTGGTCGCGCCGCACCAGGTGCAGGCACAGGTCGATGCCGGACGCCGCGCCCGCCGAGGTGAGCACGTCGCCCTCGTCCACGAACAGCACGTTCTCATCCACCCGTACGAGCGGATGCCGCTCGGCCAGGGCCCGCGTGTAGTGCCAGTGGGTCGTGGCCCGCTTACCGTCGAGCAGGCCGGTCGCCGCCAGCGCGAACGCGCCGGTCGAGATGGCCGCGAGCCGGGTGCCGCGCTCGTGCGCGGCCATGAGCGCCCCGACGACCGCCGCCGGCGGCGCCGTTGTCGCCGGCTCCCGGTAGCCGGGGATGAAGATCGTGTCGGCCTGGTCGAGGGCGCCGAGGCCCTCGGCCACGTGGTACGAGAGGCCGTCGCCGCCCGTCACCAGCCCCGGCGCGGCGCCGCACACCCGTACCTCGTACGGCATGCCCGGCCGGCTGGAGAACACCTGCGCGGGGATGCCGACGTCGAGCGGCTTCGCGCCTTCGAGCACGAGCACGGCGACGTGGTGGTTATCCCGGCTCATCGGCCTCATTCGTGGCGTGGATGACGTCTATCGCAAGCATTCTGCCACGTGGAGGGCCGGCGGTGCCGGCCCTCCACGCCTCTCACGCGAAGTAGTGACCCTTGTCCAGGTCCTCGATGAGTCCAGGCCCGGTCGGCTGCCACCCCAGCAGCTCGCGGGTCAGGGTGCTCGACGCCGGGCTGTCGGACCCGAAGAAGCCGGCCATCCAGGTGAAGTGCCCGGCCGCGTCCTCGGGCGAGACGGCGGCCACCGGGATGTCGAGGTGCCGGCCGATCACCTCGGCGATGGATCGGGTCGGCACGCCCTCGTCGGCGATCGCGTGCAGGACGGACCCCGCCGGGGCCTTCTCCAGTCCCAGGCGGAACAGGAGCGCGGCGTCGGACCGGTGTACGGCGGGCCAGCGGCCGCTTCCGTCGCCCAGATAACCCGAGACGCCCTTCTCGCGGGCGATGCCGACCAGAGCCGGCACGAAGCCGTTGTCTCCCTCGCCGTGCACGGTCGGCGAGAGCCGTACGACCGACGAGCGGACGCCACGGGAGGCGAGGGAGAGGGTCTTCTGGGCGTTGGCCAGCCGGGTCCGCGGGCCGGCGGGCAGGTGCGCCGCCGCGTCGGGGTCGCGCCCGTCCTGTTCGGTCGCGACGCGTCCCGGTGCGAGGCCGAGCGTCCCGGAGGCGATGAGGAACGGCCGGTCAGAGCCCGCGAGCGCCTCGCCGAACGTCTCGATGGCACGGCGGTCGGCGTCGGCGGCGCCCTCGAAGTCGCCCGAGAAGGCGATCTCGTGCTTGAACGCGAGGTGGATGACGCCGTCCGACGCGGCGGCCGCGCTCCGCAGGCCGTCGAGATCGTCGAGGGTGCCGCGATGCACCTCGGCGCCGGCCGCGGTGAGAGCGGCGGCCGAGGTGTCCGAGCGAGCGAGCCCGACAACCTGGTGACCTGCGCCGATGAGCTCGGGAACGACGGCGGAACCGATCCAGCCGGACGCGCCGGTGACGAATACGCGCATGAGAGAACCTCCATACTGATGTCAGCAACTGACATCAGAACAGTAACACCTGATGTCACTCACTGTCATCAGGCTAGGATCAAGGACATGGGTCGATGGGAGCCGAACGCGCGCGGGCGGCTCGAACAGGCGGCGATGGAGCTCTACAGCGAGCGCGGGTTCGAGCAGACCACCGTGGCGGAGATCGCCAAGCGCGCGGGGCTCACGGAGCGCACGTTCTTCCGGCACTTCGCCGACAAGCGCGAGGTGCTGTTCGCGGGCGCGAGCTCCCTGCAGGAGCTCTTCGTGACCACCCTCGCCGGCACCCCCGGCTCCGCGGCCCCGATCGACGCGGTCGCCGTGGCCCTCGACGCCGCCGGCGCCATGTTCCAGGAGCGTCGCGAGCACGCCCGGCGGCGCCACGCCATCATCGTCGCCAACGCCGAACTCCGGGAGCGCGAGCTGATCAAGCTCGCCTCCCTGGCCGCGGCCCTCGCCGAGACGCTGCGCCGCCGCGGCGTCCCCGAGCCGGCCGCGAGCCTGACCGCCGAGGCGGGGATCGCCGTCTTCAAGGTCTCGTTCGAACGCTGGATCGGCGACGCCGAGGAGCGCGACATCGCGCAGATCATCCGAGAGTCGCTCGACGAGCTCAAGGCCGTGACCGCGGGCAAGTGAACGTCAGCCCCGGCTTCGCGCCAGCCGGAAGCCGAGGTCGTCGATGCTCAGTGTCGGATGGCTCTTGCGCCGGGTCGACGCGCGGCAGCCCCAGGCACGGTCGAAGGCGCCTCCGCCGCGGAACACGCGGTACGGGCCGTACACCCGGGGGTCGTAGACGTCCCAGCACCACTCCCACACGTTGCCGATCATGTCGTGCAGGCCCCAGGCGTTCGGTTCCTTGCCCGCGACGTCGTGCAGGGCGCCGCCGGAGTTCCCGCGATACCAGGCGATGTCGTCCAGCTCGCCGTAACGGACGTCCGAGGTGCCGGCCCGGCAGGCGTACTCCCACTCCGCCTCGGCCGGCAGGCGGTAGCCGTCGGCGGTCCAGTCGCAGGTCACGTCCAGTGCGTCCGGGTCATCGCCGATCGAGTAGCAGGGCCGCAGGCCCGACTCCCGCGAGAGCACGTTGCAGAACCGTACGGCCTCCGTCCAGGAGACCTCGGTCATCGGCGTCGTACCGGAGAGCGCGGAGAACGCCCCGCCGAGGACCGCGCCGTACAGGTCGCGCGTCACGGGACACGGTGCCAGGAGGAACGCGTCGACCTCGACCTTCCAGCTCGCCTTCGTGCCCTCGTCCCGCAGCACGATCGTCCCGGCCGGAATCTCGGTCATCCGCAGAGTCGTCATCTCAGGCCGACCCTAGCCCGGCGAGGGCGCCCCGGCCGGAGGAATTCGGACACCCCCTAGTCAGCGGACCGGAGGCGCTCGATCGCGAGGGCGGCGGTTCCACAGACGCGGAGATCGGGATCCTCTGACGGGTACGTGCCGATCTCGACGAGGTTCCCGTCCGGGTCGCGGAAGTAGACGCTGTCGATCGGCCCGATGGCGCCCGTACGCGCGACCGGACCCTCCTCGATCTCGACGCCCTTGAGCTCCAGCTCGGCCACGACGAGATCGAGCGGCATCTCCGCGATCAGGCACAGGTCGGCGCTGCCGGGCGTCGGGCGGGCGGCCTTCGGCTCGTACTCCCGGCCCGCCGGATGCAGATTGATCTTGGTCTTCCCGAAGCGGAGGGCGCGGCGGCCATCGTGGAAGGTGACCTCCTCCATCTCCAGGACGCGAACGTAGAACGCGACCGTCGCGTCGACGTCGGCGACGGTCAGCACCAGGTGGTCCAGCCGATCGATGCGCATGGCACATCGTAGGCACCGGGGGCATCGCCACGGCGTCGCGTGGGTACATGCCGCTCGCATCCGTCACAGAAGGGACGCCACCGATGGAGAACCGTCCTCCGTTCACCGCGGAGACCGCCGTGCAGAAGGTCCAGGCGGCCGAGGACACCTGGAACACCCGCGACCCCGCCAGAGTGGCGCTCGCCTACACCGAGGACTCGGTCTGGCGGAACCGCGGCACGTTCCTCCAGGGCCGGCCGGCGATCACCGGCTTCCTGACCGCCAAGTGGCAGCGCGAGCTCGACTACGCCCTCCGCAAGGAGCTCTGGGCCTTCGGCGACGACCGGATCGCGGTGCGCTTCCAGTACGAGTGCCACGACGCGGACGGCCGGTGGTGGCGCAGCTACGGCAACGAGCTGTGGGAGTTCGACGAGCACGGGCTGATGCGCCGCCGGGAGGCCAGCATCAACGACGTGCCGATCGAGGAGGAGGAACGCCGGATCTTCGGCACGCGGCCCGAGAACGAACGCGGGGTGCCGTTCCCGCTCCAGTGAAATCCGGTTGCCCGCCGGGCTGAGACTCTGCTCGGCTGAGCGGCATGGATCAAGATGTGGTACTCACGGCCTTCGACCAGCGCGTACGGCGGCGGCCGATCCCCGACCCGCCCGACGGCCGCGTCGAGGACGCGGGCACGGTCGTCCGGCTCGCCGGCGCCTGGAACGGCGTCGTGTGGTCCGACCTGGCCCGTACGGACGCGGACGCGGTCATCGCCGAGCAGGTACGGCGGTTCGCGGGCGTCTCCTGGGAGTGGAAGCACTACTCCTACGACGAGCCCGCCGACCTGCCCGAACGCCTGGTCGCGGCCGGGTTCACGCCCGAGCAGGAGGAGGCGCTGCTCGTCGCCGATATCGCCGACCTGGACCTCGGCGTACGGCCGGTGCCGGGCGTCGAGCTGCGCGCCGTCGAGGACGAACGCGACGTCGCGGCGTTCGTCGCGGTGCACGACGAGGTCTTCGGCGGCGACTATTCACGCCTGGGGCGTACGCTCCTGACCGCCCTCAGGGAACACCCGGGTACGGCGGCGGCCGTGGTCGCGTGGGCAGGGGAGGTGCCGGTCTCGGCGGCTCGCGCGGAGTTCCACGCCGGCACCGGTTTCGTCAGCCTGTGGGGCGGCGGCACGCTGCCGGCCTGGCGGGGCCGCGGCGTGTTCCGCTCGCTGGTCGCGTACCGGGCGGCGCTGGCCGAGGCGCGGGGATTCCGCTATCTCCAGGTCGACGCCTCGCCCGACAGCCGCCCGATCCTGCGGCGTCTCGGCTTCACCGAGCTCGCCACGACGACGCCGTTCGTCCATCCTTGACAACCATTTGGTTGTGCAAATCAACGGTTGTGGATACCGTCGGGGCATGACAGCAGTCCTCGAAGACGAGTTGAGCCTGGTGTTCTCGGCCCTGGCCGACCCCACCCGGCGGGCGATCCTGGAGCACCTGGCCCACGGCGACGCGACGGTCAACCAGCTCGCCGAACCGTTCGCGATCACCCAGCAGGCGGTCTCCAAGCACCTCAAGGTGCTCGAGCACGCACGCCTCATCTCGCGGACCCGTACCGCGCAGTCCCGGCCCTGCGTCCTGGAGACCGTACGGCTCGACGCGGCCGTCGGCTGGATCGAGCGCCACCGGCAGATCTGGGCCGACCGGCACGACCGGCTGGAGGAGCACCTGGCCGTCCTGCGGGGTCGCGACGAGGGGACGCCTCGATGACGGGCGAGCTGACCCACCGCCGGGTGCACCGGGCGTCGCGCGAGCTGCTGTTCGACTGCATGACCACGCCCGAGCACCTCACGCACTTCTGGGGACCGGCGGGGACGACGACGCCGGTGGACGGCATCGTCATCGACCTGCGGCCCGGCGGGGCGTTCGAGACCACGATGGTCGACGACGCCGACGGCGGCTCGTACACCATGCGGGCCGTCTACGCCGAGATCCTCCGCCCGGAGCGGCTCGTGTGGATCGAGCCCGGCGTCGAGGGCGGCATGCGCACCACGGTCACCTTCGTCGACCTGAAGGACGGGCGTACGGAGGTGGTCACCCATCAGACGAACGTGCCGGCCGCCTACATGAGCGCCGAGGCGCAGGCCGGGTTCGCCACGAGCCTCGACCGCTTCGACGTCTACCTCGCCACTCTCGAGCGGAGCTGATCATGCCCACCGTCACCTCACCCGACGGCACCACGATCGCGTACGAGCGGTCCGGCGCCGGGCCGGCGCTCATCCTCGTCGACGGCGCCATGTGCCACCGCGCCGCCGGTCCGATGCGGCCACTCGCCGCCCTGCTGCAGGACGCCTTCACCGTCTACGCCTACGACCGCCGGGGCCGGGGGGAGAGCTCGGACACGGCTCCGTACGCGGTCGCCCGCGAGGTCGAGGACCTGCGGGCCCTGATCGAGCGGGCCGGCGGCGAGGCCTACGTGTACGCGATGTCCTCCGGCGGGGCACTGGCCCTGGCGACCGCGCCGTCGACCGCCGGGCTGGCGCTGTACGAGCCGCCGTTCATCGATCACGGCACCGGTGCGAAGGAGTACACCGAACGGCTGCGCGAGCTGCTCGGCGACGGGCGCCGGGGCGACGCGGTCGCGCTGTTCATGGCGCGCGTCGGCGTCCCCGAGCCGGTCGCGGCCGGGATGCGCGCCCAGCCGAGCTGGGCCGCGTTCGAGGCGATCGCCCCGACGCTCGCCTACGACGACGAGCTGCTCGGGGGCGGCCGGGTGCCGCACGGCATGGAGGTGCCCGTTCCGACGCTGGTCCTCTCCGGCGGCGCAAGTCCGCAGAGCCTCCGGCGCGCCGCCGAGGCCACCGCGGACGCGTTCCCCGCGGCGCGGCTCCGGACGCTGGAGGGCCAGACGCACGACGTGTCACCGGACGCACTCGCTCCGGTGCTGAAGGAGTTCTTCGGCCGGTGATTCGCTATGGGCATATGCGCCCACGGCGAAACACCATTGACGCGACAGGCGTTTTGAATTAACCGATTCCGAGGTTTATCCGCCCCTGGCGAAATGGCTTTCATCTGCCAGGTGAAGCCGATTAACGTCACGCTCAGCAACGACGATTGGATGGCGGATGACGACCTCACAGACCCTCGCCCGGCCTTCGGACAACGACCTGAGCGACCCGCTCTACCAGCGGTTGCTGCGCAACCGCATCGTCTTCCTCGGGCAGGAGGTCGACGATGACATCTCGGGCCGCATCTGCTCCGAACTCCTGCTGTTGTCCGCCGAGGACTCACAGGCCGACATCTATCTCTACATCAATTCGCCCGGCGGCTCGGTGACCGCCGGGATGGCGATCTACGGGATGATGCAGTACGTCCCGAACGACGTCGCCACGGTCGCGATGGGGTTCGCCGCCTCGATGGGGCAGTTCCTGCTGTGCGCGGGCGCGCCGGGCAAGCGATACGCCCTGCCGTACACCCAGGTCGTCATGCACCAGCCGCACGGCGGCGTCGGCGGCACGGCCACGGACGTCAAGATCATGGCCGAGCAGATGCTGCACACCAAGCGCCTCCTCGCCGAGCGCATCGCGTTCCACACGGGGCAGCCGGTGACGCGGATCGTGGAGGACTCCGACCGCGACCGCTGGTTCACCGCCGAGGAGGCGCGGGAGTACGGCTTCATCGACCACGTCGTCCACAACGCCCGCCAGGTCGACGGGCCGCTGTCATGATGCCGTCCTTCACCGAGCGGACCTCGTACGGGACGAGGGAGACCAGCCCTTACGACAAGCTGTTCGAAGAGCGCATCGTCTTTCTCGGCACTCCGATCGACGACATCTCGGCCAATGACGTGATGGCGCAGTTGTTCACACTGGAGTCCCTCGACCCCGACCGCGACATCAGCCTCTACATCAACTCGCCGGGCGGCTCGCACACGGCGATGACGGCGATCTACGACACGATGCAGTTCGTCCGCTGCGAGATCCAGACGGTCTGCGTCGGCCAGGCGGCGGGCACGGCCGCCGTGCTGCTCGCGGCCGGCACGCCCGGCCGGCGCTCGGCGCTGCCCCACTCGCGAATCCTCCTGCACGAGCCGGAGCTCGGCGCGACTCAGGGGCAGGCCAGTGACCTGGAGATCCAGGCCCGGGAGATCCTCCGGATGCGCACGCAGCTGGAGGCGATGATCGCCCGGCACACGGGCCTGGAGACCGGGCGGATACGCCGTGACATCGAGCGCGCCCACATCCTGACCCCCGAGCGCGCCCGGACGTACGGCCTGGTCGACGACGTGATCGCCAGCCGCAAGGCCCGCCCGTACGCCGTCGTCTAGGGGACGAAACGGATGACCCGGTCGGGGATCACGCGGACGATCAGCCGGACCTCGCCGGGCTCGGCCTTCGGCGGGTCCGTGCCGAGATATTTGTAGGACAGCTCGTACGGCAGCCGCTTGTCCTCGTCGACGGAGAGCTCGGCGGTGCCGCGGATCTCCACCGACTCGTACGGGTTCGCCAGGTCGAAGATCGAGACGCTGATGCGCGGGTCGGCGGTGAGGTTGCGCGCCTTCTGCCGGCCCGCGGTGGTCGAGAACACGATCGAGTCCTCCTCGCGGCCGACCCACACGACGGACGCCTGCGGCGAGCCGTCCTGCTTGACCGTCGCGACCGTGGCGAAGTTCTTGCCGTCCAGGATCCGGCGTACCGGCTCGTCGAGAATCATCCTCAGCATCCCTCATGATGGTCTGTAGTAGATAGTCCCGTTATAGACTATCCGCTACAGACTTTTCAATCATGGCCTCTGACCTGGGGTTGAACCGTCACCCGACACGGATGAGCCGGTCGGCGCGACCTCGCCGTGAGGGTTATGTGTCCACTCTGTTGCATTGCGGGTGTTTGATCACGTTTTCTGCGGAGATCTCTGGTGCATCTCGGGGGAGACGTTCGACCCTGTGGAGGTAAAAGAGATGCTCGCCATAGTCGCCGCAGTCTGCTTCGCCATCGCGCTCCTGTGCGACTGGCTCGGAACGGGCTCGGACTTTTTCAACTACCAGACTCTCGACACCCTCGGCTTCCTGCTGATCGCACTGCACCTGGCCGGATTCGGGGCGGGCTACGACTGGCGGGGCCGCGGCCGTGCCTGGCGCGGCCGGTCCAGACGCTGACAACGACTACACAGATCATCAACAGCGGGCCGGTATCCGTACGGGTACCGGCCCCTGTGATTCGTACCCTGCGGGTCAGATATCGGACGGAATCTGATGCAGACCGGGAGCACAACAAGTGGCGTGATCACCGGCATCGCCGCCTAAACTGCTTGACGTGATCTTCAAGGCCGTTGGGGAGGGGCGCCCTTACCCGGAGCACAGCCTCAGCTCCCGCGACTGGGCCAATGTTCCGCCCCGTCAGGTGCGCCTCGACGAATTGATCACCACGAAGGCCGGCCTTGACCTCAACTCCTTGCTCGCCGAGGACTCCACGTTCTACGGCGACCTGTTTCCGCACGTCGTGCAGTGGCGCGGCCAGCTCTATCTCGAGGACGGCCTGCACCGGGCCCTGCGCGCGGCCCTGCACCAGCGCACGGTGCTGCACGCCCGCGTACTCGACCTCGACGCCGTCGACGTGACCCCCTCGCCGCGGTAGCCGTCACACCTGCGTCGTGACCCACTCGAACATCTTCGGGAACGCCTGCCGCCACGCGGCGTAGTTGTGCTGCCCGCCCTTGATGACCAGGAACGGCGCGCCCGGCTGGTACTGCTTGACCAGGTCCACGAACGCCTGCGCCTGCACCATGTCGCTCTGCGCCGCGGTGCCCGACATCACCCAGAAGTGCGGCAGCGGCGCCGGCGGCAGCGCCTGGGCCAGCACCTTCAGCGGCGAGTTGGCCGCCCGCAGCGCCCGGTCGCCCCGGAACGGATCGACCGCCCGCGGCAACCGGTTGGTGCGCAGCGGCTCGAAGTAGCCGCTCAGTGCGGCCGCCGCGCCGTACCGGTCGGGATGACGCAACGCCAGGTTGGCCGCGCAGAAGCCGCCCTCGGAGAACCCCGCGATGCCCCAGGCCGGTCCGGGCCGCTCCACCCGCAGCCGCCCGGCCACGTCGTCGGGCACGTCGAACGCCAGGTAGGTCTCGTCCTGCTCGCCGCGTACGGTGTTGAGGCACTGCGTGGAGCGGTCGAGGCCGCCGTTGGCGTCCGGGATGACCAGGACCACCGGTTTGGCCTTGTGCGAGGAGATCAGCTTGCGCAGCATTCCGGAGACCTTGAGCCGGCCCTCGTAGTCGCCCGGAGTGCCCGGCGAGCCGTGGATCAGCTCGATGACCGGGAAACGCTGCCCGGCGTACGGCTTCTGGAAGTACTGAGGCGGCAGGTAGACCACACCTTGGCGGCTGACCCGGCTCTGCGGCCCGGGCAGGGTGGTCTGCAGGGCGAACCCGTTCTTGCGCGCCTGCCGTTTGCGCACCGCCTCGCTCAGCACCTGGTCGAGACGGGCACCGAGGTCGGGCACGCGCGCGACGCTCGCCGGCGCCTGGTTGGTGAGGTCGCGCCACGCGTCGTCCCAGCTCTCGTAGTAGCCGTAGACGTGGTTGACGAGCGCGACGCCGAACATCATCGCCGGTGGGAAGGCCATCACTCCGGCGACCACCTTGAGCGCCACGTGCCTGACCCGTACGAGCCAGTAGAGCGCACCCGCGAAGAGCAGCACGAGCAAGGCGAAGAAGACGAAGCCCTGCGGACCGAACACGACCCTCCCCCGCCCAGACGCTGGTCACCGCTCGGTGCCAGCATGACGTCCGCGGCAGCGGGTCAGATCCCGATCGGAGCCATTGCGACCGTCAAGATTCCTTTACTGTGTGTAGTTGTCTTATCATGTTTGCGTTACCAGTCGGCTTGGAACGCACGCGCGGGGTTCTGCACGAAGAACCCTGTCGCCGTCGCCTCGCCGATTTCCCGTTCGATCGCGGGCCGCAGCCGCGCGAGGAGGTACGGCAGACCGGGCCCGCCTCTCACCGAGCGCGCCTCCGCGGTGGTGGTGTCGCCGCCGATCAGCAGCTGGTCGGCGTGGCCGGCCTCCACCAGCGCCGTGAGCGAGTCGAGCAGCCGCCAGTCGGTCGCATGGTTGGCCCGCGAGGGCCCGTCGAAGGCCAGAAACGCACCCGCCTCGGCCGCCTGCTTCTGGGTACGGAGGTCGGGCGAACGGTTGAGGTGACCGAGGATGACGCGTGACGGGGGTACGGCCAGGTCGCCGCAGAGCAGATCGAGGACGTCCAGCGCGGCGGTCCCGAGCTCCAGGTGGACGCCGATGGGCGCGCCGGTCTCGTGGTGCGCGCGCGCCGCCGCGGTCATGGTTTTTCGGGCATGCGCGTCCAGCCCGTGGAAACCGCCGGCCACCTTGACCATCCCGGCGCGCGGTCCCCCTCTTATGCCCCGGGTCAGCTCGGAGACGAACGTGTCCGCGAGCCGGTCTCGTACGCCGTCCAGGAGTTCGCGGTCGTAGTGCGCGACCTGGTGCAGGCCGGTCGCGGCGATCAGAGTGACGCCGGTCTGTTCGGACAGCTCGGCGAGCATGTCGGCCGGCCGGCCCATGCCGTACGGCGTCCACTGCACGACGGCCCGCCCACCGGCCTTGCGGAACTCTGCCAGCTCCTCGGCCGCGGCCTGTTCGTCGTCGAGCTCCTGGCCCGGGAGGCGGGGGGAGTTGAGGAACAGGTGGTCATGTGCGTCGCAGACACCGAGGGCTTCGGGCTCCACGTCGCCGAGGACCGTACGGACGGTGCTCACCAGTGGCGCCCGGTCGGGATCTGCTTGAGGGCGGGGCTGGACAGGTGGAGCACCTGGTAGTGGTCGCCGGCTGTCTCTGTCTTCTCTGCCCAGAGGGTGAAGCGCACCAGCTCCCAGGAGAACGGATCGACCGCGAGCGCGGTCGAGTGCACGCCGGGGGTTCGGGTCTGGAGATCGGAGAGGGCGTCGGCGACGGCCGCCGCGGGGTCGCCGTCGATCCGTTCGGTGAGGCGGGTGGCGTGGAGGGGTTGCCGCATGCGGGCCGGGCCATGTTCGAGGGCGACGCCGGTCCAGTGGCGTACGGAGGGGCGGCCGAAGTCGCGGACGATGTTGTGGAAGCCACCCCCACCCCAGAGGAACCGGTTCATCCCGGTCGGGGACTGCCAGAGGTAGAAGGGCGCGTACTGGTTGACGGGTGATGCGTCCCCGCGCTCCCTGATGAGGTACGCCTTGAGCCCGAGCCCGTCGAAGTCGTCGAGAGCCGAACCCCGGGTCGCGACCCGCTCCCGGATGATGTCCATGTCGTAGTCGGCGGGCAGCGTGATCTCGTACTGCATGGCGTGCATTGGGGGCTTTCCTATCGTTTGGGGGCGCCGCCGAGCAGCCCGAGGATGCCGCTGATCGCCCGATCGAAGGGTTCGGCGGACCCGGCGGCGCGGGCGAGGACATAGCCGCCTTGCAGGGTGGCGACGATGGTGGCCGCGGTGGCGGCGGGATCGAGCCCGGGCGGGAATTCGCTGAGATCTTCTTGGATCACCTCCGCGAGGCGCTTCCGCAGCCAGGCAAAGGTCTCGTCGACCGGCTGCCGCAGCAGAGGGCTGGCGATGATCTCCGGATCCTGCGTCAGCCGCCCGATGGGACAGCCGCGGAGCACTTCCCGCTCGCGCAGGAGGTAGGTGGAGATGCGGGAGAGCGGAGATCCGGACGCGGAGAGCTCGGCGTCAGCGGCGGCCCGCATCTGTTCTGCTGACCGTCGTACCGCTTCGAGGGCGAGCTCCGCCTTGCCGGAAAAATGGTGATACATGCTCCCTTGCCCGGCCCCAGCCCGCTCCTGAATGGCCTTAGGACTGACCCCGACATAGCCCCGCTCCCAGAGCAGTTCCTGAGCACTCCGAACCAACCGCTCCCGCGCCGACATGCCGTACATACTAGTAGGTACAGAAGCGACGCGCGGAGCAAGCGACGGAGCCAGGCAGCGGGGTGCGGGTTGCGAGACCGAAGGTCAGCGTGAAGAACGAAGGGCGCGAGGCGTACGGATGCGGGACCGAGCATGACGGCGAACACCGAAGGCCGGCTCCGCGCGGAGATGTACAACGCGATGTCCGGCACGGAAGCCTGCGACCAGCACTGAAGCGCCGGACACGTACACGGGAAATGTCGGGCCTGACGCGGAGCGTGGGGGTCCCCGCACACACGGGACGTGGGTGTGGGTGCGGGTTGATGGGGCGGACGCGGCAGTCAGGCGCGGATTCGGCCGCGGAACCGAGAGAACACGGAAAGACCCGCTACGACGAGAAGAAAGCGCGGAAGCGCGGAAGCGGAAGAGGCGGAAGCGCGGAAGCGCGGAAGCGCGGAAGCGGAAGAGGCGGAAGCGCGGAAGCGCGGAAGCGCGGAAGCGGAAGAGGCGGAAGCGCGGAAGCGCGGAAGCGCGGAAGCGGAAGAGGCGGAAGAGGCGGAAGCGCGGAAGCGCGGAAGCGGAAGAGGCGGAAGCGCGGAAGCGCGGAAGCGGAAGAGGCGGAAGCGCGGAAGCGCGGAAGCGGAAGAGGCGGAAGCGCGGAAGCGCGGAAGCGGAAGAGGCGGAAGCGCGGAAGCGGAAGAGGCGGAAGAGGCGGAAGCGCGGAAGCGCGGAAGC
>NZ_JAUEQY010000061.1 GCF_030406325.1 Actinomadura sp. DC4
CCCCCGGTGTTATTCCGGGGTAAACAACCCGGCCACGGGGGGGGGGGGGGCGGGGCCGCCCCCCGCCCCCCGGGTTGGCACCCCGGCCCCCGGGGCGGCGGCCCGGGGGGGGGGGGCGGCCGCCCCCCGCCCCCGTGTGCTCGGGTCTTACCGGTGCCAGTGGTAAGGGTTGTGGTGCCACCGGTTCCAGCCGTAGCCGCCGCCGTAGCCGGGGTAGTAGCCGATGGGTGCCGGCGCCGTGACGATCGGCGGGTAGTACGGCGTCGTCGAGTAGGTGTTGCACCAGGCCGGCGGCTGGTAGAACCCCGGCACGGTGACGCAGGGATCGATCTTGGCCGTGCTGGTCCGGTCCGCGTTGGCGGGCCCAGCGGACAGCATGGCGCCGGTGACCGCTGCCGCGAGGATCCCTGTTGCGGTGAGCTTCCTGAGCACTGATTTCCCCCTAAATCGTGACTCTCGGTGGCTGCGTGTTCACAGAACCACCGGAGCAAGAGGTATCCAGTTCTCGATCAGCGGACACCTGAGTTATCGATACGTGATCGACTCGTAACTCTTCGCGCCTGACATGTGGGTATCCACGGTGAATCCACTTGGCCGATCAGGGGCGGGCGGAGGAGTTTCGGTGCTGGTGCGGACGCCTCGCGTAGGCGATGGCGGCGGCCCGGTCGGTGACGCCGATCTTCGCGAAGATCCGGTTGATGTGGGTTTTGACCGTGGCGTTCCCGATGAACAGCCGGCCGGCGATCTCGCGGTTGGACAGGCCGGAGGCGATGAGCGTGAGGATCTCGCCCTCCCTCGCGGTGAGCCCGTCGGGCCACGGCCCGCGCGGCTCCTCCGTGCGCCGGCCCCTCAGCGCGGCGTCCAGCAGGGTGCGCTCGACGCCGGAGTCGAGGGTGACCTGGTTAGCGACCGCGGCGTGCAGGGCGCGGGCCATGTCGGCTCGCGAGGCGCTCTTGGTCAGGTAGCCGCGCGCGCCGGCCTGGAGGGCGGCGAACACCGAGTCGTCGTCGGCGAACGTGGTGAGGACGACCACGGCCACGTCAGGGTGCGTACGGGCCAGCCGTTCGATCGCCTCGAACCCGTCCATGCCGGGCATGCGCAGATCCATGAGGACGGCGTCGGGGGCCTCGCGCTCGACGGCCTCCAGCGCGGCGGCACCGTCGCCCGCCGCGCCGACGACGTCGAAGTCCGGCAGGGTGGAGAGCAACGCGACCAGGCCGTCGCGCACGCTGGTCTGGTCGTCCGCGACCACGATCCGTACGGGGGGCACGCTCATTCCGGCACCTCGGCGTGGACGGCCCAGCCGCCCGGCACCGGCCCGGCCACGAGCGACCCGCCGGCGAGGCGGAGCCGTTCGCGCATCCCGGCCAGGCCGTAACCGCCCGTCCCTGCGGGCGTCCCGGGCGCCTCCCGCGTCGCCCCGTCGACGACTGCCAGAGCGACCCGGTCCGGCTCGTAGCACAGGTGGACGCCCACGGGGCGGCCCGCCGCGTGCTTGCGGGCGTTGACCAGGGCCTCCTGCGCGGCGCGGAGCAGCGCGAGCCCGGCCGCCGCCGTCAGCGGGCGCGGCGCCCCCTCCACCTCGAGAGACGCCTCGCCGCCGTGCCTGCGGTAGGCGCCGACCATGACCTCCAGCGCGTCGAGCAGGGGCGGCGCGTCGCTCCGCAGGGCGTGGATGGCCTGGCGCGTCTCCTCCAGCCCCTCGGCGGCGAGGCGGTGGGCGTGCCGTACGCGGTCCAGCGCGCCGGCGACGTCCTCCTCGCCGGACAGCAGGGCGTCGGCGACCTCGAGCTGGATCGACAGGTCGGCGAGAGAGTGCGCGAGGATGTCGTGGATCTCGCGAGCGATCCTGGCCCGCTCGGCGAGCGCCGCGGCACGCTCCCGCTCGGCGCGGGTCTGCTGCTCCTGGGCCAGCAGGAGCCGGGCCTGGCGGTGCTGCGCGCGCCGCAGACCGCGGACGACACCCGTCAGCGTCGCGCCGCCGAACGCCGCCGCGTAGATCGCGACGTGGGCCCCGGCCGGCAGCCTGCCCAAGATCCCGTACGAGGGTCCGGTGAGGACCAGGCCGCCGAGCGCGAGCCCGGCCACGCCGGCGAGCGGCACGCTCAGTGCCGTACCGGCCTCCAGCGCCGCCCCCGCCTGGATGGCGACGACCCCGGCGAGGATGGCCGCGTCGCCGCCGCCCTCGATCATGGTGGCCAGCCCGCTCACGGCGGCGATGACCAGCATCGGCGCCAGCGCCGCCCAGCCTCTGGCCGGCGCCTCCGACCGCCACGGCCGTACGCACAGCCACACGATCCAGGCCGTCGCGGCGACCGCCAGGAGCACTTCGAGCAGGCCGAGGTGATGACGGGGACGGCCGAGCGCCACCAGGGCCAGGACCGCGAGGAGCTCGGCGAGCCGCAGGAGCCAGCCGAGCTGCGGCCAGCTCAGCCGCAGCCAGTCGGCCGGACGCTCCGGACCGAGGCTGATCTCCCCCGCCGGGCCCGCCGCTGTCACGCGACCAATGTACGGCGCGGGGGTCCACCCGTCGTCAGCCCGCCGGGTTGATCCGATCAACCCGGCGGTGGGACGCGCCCGTGGCCGGAGCGGGCCGACTCTTGAGCGTCGATCTCGCGTCTTCGGGAGTCCCTCACATGACCATCCCCCGCTCGCCCGGAACGGTGCTACGACGGCTGCGCTGGCCGGTGGTGATCGCCTGGGTGCTCGCCCTCGTGCTCCTGCACCCCCTCGCCGCCGACCTGGCGACGGTGACCGACGACACCACGTCGGCGTACCTGCCCTCCTCCGCGCCCTCGACCCGGGTCGCCGAGCTGCAAAAGCCCGTACGGTCCGACCGGAGCGCCACCGTGGCCGTGGTGTTCACCCGGCGCGGCGGCCTGACCTCCGGGGACCTGGCGACGATCGCCGCCGCGCGTACCTCCGTGGCCCGGCTCGCCGGCCCGGCCGGTCCCGCCGAGCGGTCCGCCGACGGGGAGGCCGCCGCCTTCCGGGCGACCGCCGCCGACGACTCCGTGGTGACCGCGATCCGCCGCGCGGTACGGTCGCCGGCGACCGGCCTCCGGGTCCTCGTCAGCGGTGAGGCGGCGGTGAACGCCGACAGCGGCGGCCAGAGCCAGACCACCTTGCTGCTCACCGCCGTGGTGATCGTGGCGCTCGTGCTCCTGGTCGTCTACCGCAGCGTGGTGCTGTGGGTGTTCCCCCTGTTCGGAGCGGCGAGCGCGATCATCATCGCGCAGGCCGCCGCGCACGGCCTGGCGAGCGCGGGCCTCACGGTGAGCTCGCTGTCGACCGGCATCCTCATCGTGCTCGTCTTCGGCGCGGCCAGCGACTACGCGCTGCTGCTCATCCACCGCTACCGGGAGGAACTCCGCCATCACGACACCACCGAGGACGCGATGGCCGCCGCCCTGCGCCGTACCCTGCCGACGCTCGCCGCCTCGGCCGCCACGGTCATCGGGGCCATGCTCGCCCTCCTCGCGGCGCGGTCGGCGTCCCTGCACGGCCTGGGCCCGGTCGGCGCCGTCGGCATCGTCTCGGCCCTGCTCGCCCAGACCACCCTCCTGCCGGCACTCCTGCTGATCGCCGGGCGCCGGGCGTTCTGGCCTCGTACGGGCCGGGCCGGCGGCGAGTCGTCCCGGCTGTGGTCGGCCGTCGGTGCCCGGACCGCCCGCCGCCCGGCGGTCGTCGCCGTCGCCTCCGTGGTCCTTCTCGGCGCCGCCGCCGTCGGCCTGGCAGCGCTGCACACCGACAATGATCCGCTGAACAACCTGGAGGGCCGCCCGGACTCGGTGACGGGCGCGCGGCTGATCTCCCAGCACTACGGAGCCGGCGCGATCGCCCCGCTGGTCCTGCTCACCCCGCCGGGCTCGGCGGCCGCCGCCGCCACCGCCGCCGTGCGGTCGACGCCGTCCGTGGCCCGGGTGTCGCCGGCCGCTCCGGTCCGGGGGTACGCCGCGTACTCGGTCACCCTGTCCGTCCCGCCGTTCGACGCCCGCGGGTACGCCGCGGTCGCCGGGCTGCGCGCGAGCCTGCGCCGCGTCGTGCCGGGCGCGCTGGTCGGCGGGGAGTCGGCCGTGGCGTACGACACGATGGCGGCGGCCCACCGGGACACTCTCGTGCTCATCCCGCTGGTGCTGCTGGTGATCCTCGTGGTCGTCGCCGCGCTGCTGCGGGCGGTCGTCGCGCCGCTGCTGCTGGTCGCCGCGACCGCCCTGAGCTTCGCCGCGTCGTTCGGCGTCTCCGTCCTGGTGTGGCGTCATGTCCTGGGCTTCTCCGGGGTGGAGGCGCAGCTTCCGCTGTACATCTTCGTCTTCCTCGTGGCGCTGGGCGTCGACTACAACATCTTCCTGAGCGCGAGGATCCGGGAGGAGACCGGGCGCCTGGGCACGCGGCAGGGCACGCTGTACGGCCTGAGCGTGACCGGCGGCGTCATCACGGCGGCGGGCGTCGTCCTCGCCGCCACGTTCGCCGCCCTGGCCCAGCAGGACCTCGTGACCTACACCGAGGTCGGGACGGCGATCGCCTTCGGCGTCCTGCTCGACACGCTCCTGGTCCGGACCGTGATGATCCCCGCCGCCCTGCTCACCCTCGGCGAACGCGCCTGGTGGCCCTCCATGGGGCGTGGATCCGTCAGGTCCCGTACTCGTCGGGCAGGCGCATCCCGGGGCCGCCGACGTTCAGGCCTCGCGGGACCGCGCGTCCCTTCGGTTCCTCCCACTCCTCCTGACGGCCGAGGGCGGTGAGGTCGAGGTAGGGGTAGCCGTTGTGGAACTCCTCGATGCCGCGGCCGTACGTGGAGTAGGTGTGGAAGACCTCATCGCCCACCTTCAGGAAAGCGCTGATCCCCGGCAGTTCCTCGCCGCGCATGCTCTCGGTCCAGGGACCCCCGGTCCACGGGGTCCCGGCCTCGGCGAGTTCGGCCTCGTCGCGGAAGTGCAGCAGCACCGGGGCGACCCGGTCGTCGAGGGTGGCGTGGAAGTCGTAGTTGAAGTCGCTGCCGTACGAGGAGTACCAGGGGAACGTCCACCCCATCCGCTCGCGGAACGCGGCGAGCTTCTCGTACGGCGCCCGCGAGACCGCGACGAGAGTCGTGTCGCGGACGTGCAGCTGCCGCAGCCCGCCGATCCCGTCGGCGGCGGATGAGCAGCTCGGGCAGCCGGCGTCCCAGTCCGGGCCGAACATGAAGTGGTGCATCACCAGTTGTGGCCGGCCCTCGAACAGGTCGCCCAGACCCACCGTCCCGTCCGGCCCTTCGAAGACGTACGGCTTGTCCATCCGGACCATCGGGAGGCGACGGCGGTCGGCGTTGACCCGGTCGCGGGCCCGGGTCAGTTCCTTCTCCCTGGCCAGCAGTTCCTTACGCGCGGCGAGCCATTCCTCGCGCGACACCACCTCGGGCAGATCCGCCATCGCCTACTCCTCCGGTCCCTTTTTGTAACGGGACCAACCGTAGGCGCCTGTTCAGCCCTTCGGTTCGGTGACCGTGGCCAGCGCGCGCTCCGGCTCCCAGTGGGCGCGCAGCGAGGTGATCAGGCCGTCGTCGTCGACGGTGTAGATGGACACGCAGTCGACGGTCATGGTGGTGCCGTCGTCGTCCAGCGTCGTGGTGATCGTCATGATGTTGGCGCAGCTGGGGCCGTTGGCGAACGAGTCGTTGACCTCGAAGCGGAAGCCCTTCGCGGTGTCGATGAAGGACTCCCAGAAGCGGCGGACCCCGTCGTGACCGCGGTGCCCCTTGCCCTCCGGGTCGAGCATCGAGGGGCCGACGGGGTCCTCGACCAGCACGTCGGAGGTGAAGAGAGCGATCCAGTCGTCCTTGCGGCCCTCGGCGACGGCGGCCATGGAGGCCTGCCCGGCGCGACGGGCTGGGTGGTCGGAGTCGGGGGCGTCCCACGTGACCGTCATGGCGAAACTGTAACCCGTTCTCGTTTAGCTGGAAACCTTCGTTATCACCGTCTCGGCGAAGCGCTCCAGCTTCTCGACCTTCTTGGCGAGCGGTTCCTTGTCGGGCCCCTTGATGTAGGGCCGCCGGAACCCGACGATGACGTCGGTGACGCCCTTGTCCTCAAGCCGCTTGACGCCGTCCGGGGCGTAGGCGTCGAACGAGATGACGTGCACCTCGAAGGGTTCTTTCTTGTCCTCCTGCTCGCGGAGTTCTCTCAGCTTGGTGAGCAGCGCGTCCAGCTCTTCGGGGTCGCCGCCGGCGTGCATCCACCCGTCGCCGCGTACGACGGACCGCCGCAGGGCCACGTCGCTGTGCCCGCCGACGAGGAGGGGGATCCTTTCGGGCGGCGCGGGCGTCATCTTCACCGCCGGGATGTCGAAGAACTCGCCGTGATACTCGAAGTACTCGCCCGTGCTGAGCCCTCGTACGATGTCGATGGCCTCGTCCATGCGCCTGCCGCGCCGTTCCCACGGGACGCCCATCACGGTGAAGTCCTCGGGCCAGGGGCTGAGCCCGACGCCGAGACCGAGCCGGCCGCCGTTCATCGCGGCGACGGACATCGCCTGCTTCGCCACCAGGACCGGGGGCCGGATGGCGAGCTTGAGCACGAACGGCGTGAACCTGATGCGCTCGGTCACCGCCCCCAGCGCCGCGATGAGCGTGAACGTCTCGATGAACGCCTTGTCCTCGAGGAACTCCCGGTCACCGTCGCCGGTGTAGGGGTAGGTGGAGTCCGACTCCTTGGGATAGATGAGCGAGTCCGCGACGGAGAAGCCGTCGTAACCTGCCGCCTCGGCCGCCTTGGCGAGCGGCGCGTAGTACGACGGGTCGGTCATGGCCTCGGCATAGGTGAACCTCATGGAACCGCTCCAGACGCTTTGGCGGACGGATTGGCCAATACTAGAACGCGTTCCAGTTGGATGGCAGGGCCATTGCCCGGTGGGCTAACCTGTGCGGCGATGACTACCGGGACGGCCTTGCGCCACACACGGATCGGTTACCCGGCGCTCCGCTGAGCGCCGGCGGCCCGGGTCTTCCCGATCGAAGGTCCGCTCGGGCTCCGCCTCCTGTCGTGTTGATCACAGCCTTCATCGACCACGACAGGAGAATCCATGCTGCAGATTCCTACGGCGGACGGCCAAGCCGACGCCTTCGCCGCCTTCCCCGACGGTGGCCGGCACCCGGGGGTACTGCTGTACTCCGACGCGTTCGGCGTACGGCCCGCGCTGGAGTCGATGGCCCGCGAACTGGCCGGACACGGGTACTACGTGCTGGTCCCCAACCTCTACTACCGGCATGGCCCGGCCCCGATCGTCGACCTTCCCGAGCACATCGGAGAGGAGATCCGGCCGACGGTCATCGGCCGGCTGATGCCGTTGGTCGAGGCCCACACCACCGAACGCGTCTTGCGCGACGCCGAGGCCTATCTCAGATTCCTCGCCGCCCAGCCGGAGGTCAGCGCCGGGCCGGTGGGGGTGACCGGCTACTGCGTAGGCGCCGCTTTGGCGATGCGCACCGCGACCTCCCACCCCCGCCGGGTGGCCGCGGTCGCCGGGTTCCATCCCGGCTTCCTGGTCACCGAGGAGCCCGACAGCCCGCATCGCCTCGTCTCCCGGCTCACCGCCGAAGTCCATCTTGGCCTCGCCGAAAACGACATGAAGCCGGAGGCCATCAGGGAGCTGAACGGAGCCTTGGACGCCGCCGGGGTCGGCTACAGGACGGAGATCTATCCCGGCACCGTCCACGGCTACACGATGTCCGACACCGACGCCTTCAACCCCACCGCCCTACAGCACCACTGGGACCGCCTGCTCGGCCTTCTCGACCGCGCCTTGGGGAACCGCGGCCGGCGACGCGTACCGTCCTCGTGAAGTTCACGCAGTGCCGGCAATCGATCTTTGTTTTGCATTCAAGGCGTTACGGCCTGATCGGCGGCCCCGCCGCACCGATCACCATCACCGGCGGAATGGCCGGAGGCGCGACCCTCCGGGGTCTTGGAGGACTCCTCTTCGGCACCGGGATGTACTTCGCCGAGTAAGCAACGACATCTTGTGGGAGACGTTCAGTTGAATGACTCACGCCGTCCGCCACGGCAAGACCGATCGTCCCCAGGACGGTTCCTGCTCGCGATACTCGTATCGCTGCTGTTCGCTTCGGGACTCGGGTTCCTCTCCGGAAAGCTCGGGCTCTCTCGCTTGGAGTCCATGCTCGTCGAGGCCGCGGTCATCGTCGTGATGGTGACGTTCCTTCTTCTGTACGCGGCGAAGCAGAACCTCTTTCGACGCAAGTAGGCGAACACCAAGGACCAGCGTGCCGCCGCCCGCGCACTGATCGGCGCGGCAGCGCGCCGGCCTGGCACGGGGGCCCCCGCACCGACGTCCGTGCAGCGAACCCGGGAATGACGAAAGCGGGGTCTCAGTGAGACTCCCGCTGCAGGTCAGACGTTTGCTGGGGTACCAGGACTCGAACCTAGACTAACTGAACCAGAATCCGCCCACGGCCGCGAATGCGACCGGTAGAGAGGGTGCCGCTAGCAGCGTCACTTGGCGACGGACCTGCGCCAACGCACGGGGCGAGCGCCCGCCCTTTGCCCGGCGATCTCCGGCTATAACCGGCTCTCGGCGGCCCTCTGTTCCCTATCCGTTCCCTTGCCGAAGAAGCATCAAGTCCAGTACCGCCACGCGACCGCGTAGGCCATCCGTAATAAGGACCGGCGAGTGGTCCGGTGCAACACCAGACCCGGCTCATCGCGGGCACCGGTCTGGACCCAGTCGCAATAAGGACCGACCGGTGGGTCCGGTGCAACGATGTGCCGGATCTTGTAGGTGACCTTGTCCGCGTCCCCGCAATGAGGACCAGCCGCTGAAGCCGGTGCAACCACGAGGACCCCTCTCTCTCGTGTGCAGATACGAGAGAGCCCGCAATGAGGACCGGCCGCTGCAGCTGACCCGCTCAGCACGGCGCGCAGCTCGTAGCGGACCCGCAATGAGGACCGGCCGCTCGGGCCGGTGCAATGTGCCGCCTCGTCCAGCAGCGCCTCGCGCGATGGGTACCCGCAATGAGGACCGGCCGCTCGGGCCGGTGCAACGGTATCCGGGTGGAGGGTTGCGTCGTTGAGGATCATCCCGCAATGAGGACCGGCCGCTGGGGCCGGTGCAACCCGACCCCGGAGCCGACCATAAACGCGATGTCCTCCCCGCAATGAGGACCGGCCGCTGGGGCCGGTGCAACGAAAGGCCACCGAATTCCTCCTTGAACTTCTCCTGAGCCCCGCAATGAGGACCGGCCGCTGGGGCCGGTGCAACAGCCTTCGGCGGGAACCGGCCCTCTGCCGCGGGCTTCCCGCAATGAGGACCGGCCGCTGGGGCCGGTGCAACGTAATGCCAGGTAAGAGCAGCAATATCAACATCACCCCCGCAATGAGGACCGGCCGCTGGGGCCGGTGCAACGGTTTGTGAACTGGCGGTTTCTTCTTGGGACTCGCGAGCCCAGGCCGAGCGGTGTCCGATTTGTTGCTCGATTGGCCGATTCGAGGTTAGGAGCCCTCCGGTGTTTTCGTGCGAACTTGGGGTTCCCAAGTGCGTGGCGGTGGTGTCCATCTCTCAAAAGACGATGGGAAGGGGGGCCAAGGCTCCGGCGCTTTTGGAGAGCGGCTGCCGCTCGGCGGCGACGGCGGTGAAGGCGCCAAGGGTCTGGAGTACTTCTCTGGGCACAGAGAGCGGCGAGTCTCGTCGTGGGCGCAGGGCCGGGTGTTCCAAGAATGCCTGGACACCGTCGAGGTCCAGCGGTTGGGTCCACAAGGGCCAGATCATCACCGAGCGACGATCGTACCGATGCCAGAGTGTGGCGGCTGCATAGGTCCCGTCGCCGGTCAGGCGGAGCAGCGGCAGTGCCTGGGTGGCCAGCCAGGTGGCGCCTGGTACGCCTGCTGTGACGGATTCACCGCGTGGATGGTGGCCCGCGTCTCGGATGACGCGGTGGTCGAGGTACTCCCCGGTGAAATAGTCGACGCGTCGCCATCCTTCCAGCGCTTCCCGCAGGAATTCCGGGTGCTGGCGGACGGCTTGTAGCGGCTTGAAAAAGAAGGTGCGGCAGTCCTGCTTGCCAGCTGGGGCACAGTAGGGGGTGAGCGCGGCGCGGCCGCTCCTGTCGACGCCCAAGTCAGTGATCAGCACGCGGAGCCAGCGGACCGCGTTCTCTCCCATCTCGGCAACCCGGGCGACGAGAGCGGGGTACTCCTCGCGCGGCACCCTCATCGGGTCGGACTCACTCGCCCCAGTTGCGCGGGCCGTGGCCGGATCCAGTTTCCGCAGCGGGAAGCGATCGTCCACGCCGACGATCGCGGTTTCGTCGCCCGCGCGGGCCACGACTGCGGCGAGGGCGTCGGCGATCGCACGGGTCGAGTCAAGGTCGCTGTACAGGAGGGCGCAGCCGGTGGTGTCGGAGAAGGACAGCCGGACCTCTGCGCCCCGTTCGACAGTGAGTACTGCGTGCAGACCGAGGGTGGCGAGGAAGCCGAGCGGATCACGGCCGTCCAGGGCGGGCAGTTCGACGGTAAAGGTCATGCGGTGTACTCCTCGTGCTCCTCTTCCCGCTCCGAGCACCACATGTCGGCGAGCCTCACGATCGTCTCCATAAGCGCGAGCCTCCAGCGGCCATGGGCCGCGCTTAGACGGACGAACCTCGCAGGAGACGTCCAGTCGACCGTCCGCTCCGTGCTGAGCACGATCTCGACACCGTCGATAGCTATCGTCACCTGCTGCGGATCAGGGTCATGGATCGGCGGCAGGAGCGGGCGGCCTCGGCCGTGGTGAGTGGCGACCAAGTGGACGATCAAATCGTCCGGTTCGCCGCTCATGGCCTGGGCGATCTGGGCAGACAGTGCCTCGTGCCGCATACCGTCGGAGTAGCCGGCCATGAGCCGCGCCTGGCGGAAGGCATCGCGGTCGGCCGAATCCATGCCGGACTTCGCGAGCAGAGGGCTGTCGTGGTGAGCGTGAAGCGGCCGTTGGTAGAGCATCGCTTGGAAGCGCGGGTCCTGCTTGCCGTTGTCGTGCCATTCGGCGGCCTTGGCCACGGCGGCGACGAGCGGCTCCGGCATGTGGAGGTTACGCGCGAACTCCGCCGCCCGTACGGCGACGGCACCCTGATGCGCGTGCAAACCGATGCGCTTTCGGGCACCGGTCGCCGATTCAAGAGCACCCTGGTCACCGCGATGCCCGCCTCCGCGCCCCGCGAGCGTGATCACGCTGTGGCCACGCATGTCCGGATAGGAGAGGAGGGTGCAGTCCTTGGCCAACAGGCTGAGGTTGTCAAGGAACGGGCGGTCCGGGTTCCCAATCGCCGAGAGAACGCTTCGGAAATCGGCCGGTGCGGGGATCTCCTCCGAGTCAGCCCCCATCGCGACGAACTCGGTGAGCGCCGGAACCAGGTCAGGGTAATAGTGGCCGACAGTGGTGAGCAGCTCGGGCCGTAGCCGGATGATCGGATGGTCACGACGCCCCGCCAGGTCCGCTACATCCAGCACGGCCTTCACAGACGCCGGATTCCAGCCGTACTCGTCACAGCCGCCGACCTCGGACCGTACGACGATCGTGTCTCCCGGTTCGATCTCCGCCGGACTGAGCGGAACCACTGGCCGACCGCCTCCGGCATAGCGCGCGGCGATCCGGCCGCCAGCGTCCAGCCGGTCCTCTTGGTCGGGCTGGCCCTCAAGGTCGGATACCGCTGTCTCTTCGTGCCCGGCCAGCCAGCGGCGTACGGCCGTCAGCGGTACTTCCAATACCTCTTCCCGATCGGGCGGGACCGCCTGGAGCGCGTCCGTCCATTCATCCGGGTTCTCGGGTAGGCCGGCACGCCACACGATCGCGACATCGGGCCGTCCGTGGCCAAGGCCATGCAGGTACGGGGCGACGGGCGGATCGGGGCATGGTGGCGGAGACGTCCGGGTCCACGCGTCGAGGACGTCGGCCGCAAGCACCGGGATGTAGGGCCTCGGCGGGCGCATCGCTTGCTCCTGCTGCGAGGAGAGGCCCTCCTGCAGGTGGCGGAGTGCCAGCGGGGACGCGGGCAGACCGGACCCGAGCGCCTCGGTGCCCGGGTTCGCCTCGTGGTCGATGGGTTCGGCCATGCCGCTGAGCCAGGACCACGTGGCCAGGCGGGCCGGGCCGTACACCGGGTCGTCGTCTCCGCAGCTTGGGTCATGGACGATCAGCGCGTGGCTGATCGCCAACTCGCCGAAACGGTTCAGCCTGCCGAGCCGCTGGATGAGCGCCGACAGCGCGGCCGACTCGGTCACCAGGGCGTCGAAGTCGATGTTCGCGCCGACCTCAATGGTCTGTGTTGCCACGACGATCAGCGGTCGTCCCGGCTCACGGCGACGTCCGGCGCGGATGCGCTCGTACCAGGTCTGCAGAAGATGGTCACGGTCGATGAGCCGTACCCGACCGGTGAGAAGCATTCGGTCCACACCATCAAAGGTGATCTGGTCGAACACGGCCCGCGCGCGGGCGACCGTGTTGCAGATGACGCCGATCACATGTCCCGAGTCGGCGGATCCGGTCAGCGCCTTGGCCCAGGCCGCCATCGTCTCGGGTACGACGGTCAGGGCCTTTTTGCCGGTGGCGGGAGGGCACAGCAGGTGCATACGGCGCTGGGCCCGGAGGCGCTGGCCCGCCACATCGTCGTCTTCGTCTGCGCGGCCGATCCGGTGGATCACGGCATTCGGATCTACTGATGAGGTTGCGGACATGGTCATCAAGGTGGGCCCGCGTCCCGTGGGTTCGAGGTCGCGGATCGCCCGGACGGTGGCGTGGAACGGCTGGGCGAGGTGCGCCTCGTCGATGACGATCAGACTGTCGGTGCCCACCAGCGCGGCATCGATCGGGCGGAGGTACTCCCCCACTCCGTACCCGCGGAACAGAAGCCGGCTGCCCACCTGGTCGACGGTTCCGACGACCACGGCGAACCGGTCGGGGCGGTCCAGCCACCGCCACGACCACGTGACGCCGCCGCGCATCCGGTTCACCTGCAACGGTGTGTCGTCACCAGGTTGGGTGAGCGCTTCGGCGACGCGCGCGCTTACCGGACCGAAAGGGAATCGCAGTCCGTCGGCGAGCGTGCTGGCGTGCTCGTACGCCTCGTCGACGATGAGGCGTCGGTCGACGACGAAGAACAGACGCCGCCGTGCCAGGTCCGGCCGGGCAGCCGCGACGAACACAGCCACGTCGATCACCGAGGTCTTGCCCAGACCGGTCGGGACGTCGAGCACATCCGGCCACCGGCCCTCGGTCAGGACACTCTCCACGAGTGCCCGCTGCCAGGGGAACGGACGCCGGTCGTAAACCTCCCGGAGAAAGGCGGTGAAGTCCTCGACGGTGAGAACGCTCATCGTCCCTCCCCCGTCGGCACAAGGAGTCCCAGGCCGAAGTACCTCATCGACCCGACCAGAACAGGGCCGGCGATGCGTTCGCCAAAGGTGATCCGGGCATGCACCATCGGCCTACGCGGACGGCCCGCAGGAAGCGTGTCGGTACGAGGCCGGTGCGGCGCGCCCTCGATCATCGGGGCCGGGGAGAATGTGACCTCCTCCGGCTCTGGATAACCGGCGCGTACGACGGAGCCGAAGACCTCCTTCACGGCCGCGTCCTCGTCACGCGAACGTTTGAGGAACCGGTCCAGCATCAGCGGTGTCGCGGTGACCCAGGTACGAGAACCACCCCGGTCCGCTGCCGTCCACCGCTCCGGCGAAAGCCCCCATGCGCTGGGGACCGACATGGGGGGTTCCAGCTCAAGGACCTGGTCACGGCGGAGCGTCAATCGCTCCAGCGGAGCATCGACGATCGCCTGCCACAGCCGTCCGTACGCATCGCCGTCCAGGTCGGTCGGTACGGCCACCGCCACGCCGAGAATCCGTCCATCCGCGTGCCTGTGCCCCACGTGCGGAAGCGCCAGATAAGCGAGATGCCGCTTGTCATCTGCCCCATGCCCTGAGATCTGGGCGGGTAGGTCGATGCCGATGCGCGCCATGACGGCCTCGCGCAGCCGCGCCGTCACGGTCAGCAGGGAACCGCCGGCCACCTTCACCGTCCCGCGAGCAGCCCCGAAGATCAGCATCTCGCCGAACGGTGACACCTTCGGCATAGGCCCGGCAGGTGCCTCCGGAGTGGCGTACGGGATAGTCCGTGCGACCTCCCACGAACGGCGCCCGTCCTGGTAAGCGTCTCGTAGCCGCTCGGTGTAGCCGTCGTACGGCACACGCAACGAAGCGGCCGACGGCGCGCCAAGACGCGTCGGTACGAGACGTCCCCATTCCTTCCGGAGCTCGGCCGGCTCCGTACCGACGACGAGCGTCACCGGTGAGGTCGTACGCCCCAGGTAGGGGACCCTCCGCGCCAACCTGGACAGGGCTCGCACGATGTCCGGCCCCGGTGAGGCGTCCGGCCAGACGACGGCGAACTCCGGGTCCGCAGGCTCGGCGCTGAAGCGGGTGCGCATGACACTGGTACGCCCGAGGTGTTGCTGGCTGCCGCCCTTGCCGTTCGTCTTGTTGGTGACGACGTAGCTGTCGCGCCGAACCGAGGTGTACTCACCTGCCGCCCATACTTCCGGCGACCCGGCTCGCTCCAACCAACCCAGTGCCTGCCAGTCGCCCTCATCGGCCGCGGAGGCCACCAGAGCACAGAACAGCCGCGCCGGATGCGGTGGCCACTCGGCGGCGTCCGGCCGCCCTCCGCCCGCGTCATACCGGCCGTCCCGCAGTCGTACCAGAATCGACAGCGGCATCGTTCAGCCCTCGTCCGTCGCCTTGGTCACCGCGAACTCGATCGCTTTAGCGAGACTCGGATGTGGCTCCAACTGGATCGTGTCGGCGGCCATGGCCAACCCTTCGGTGGCGGTCCGATCCCGCAATTCGTGGAAGACCTGGATCGCCTCGGCCGCTGACAGTGAGAACTCCTCCGTCTCGCCACCGTCCCGCTCGAACGCGAGCGTCTCCGACACTCGGAGCAGGTCACAGCCTGATCGCAGCCATGCGGAGGGACGGTCGAAGGCGAGCCGATCACCGGCGAGAGCGAGGGCGAGCAACGTCGCCCGCGCTAGTCGCGCCGTTTCGGAGGAGACATCGCCGAATCGGAGCCTCTCCAAACCACCGAGCGAGATCCACGCGTCTCGGCGTGCCTGACTGATGGAGACTCCACCGGGCGTCTCAGTGTTAGCGAGGATCTGTCCATGGCCGATCTCGCTGAGCTTCTTGCCCTTGGCCTTCTCCCCTTCTGCGTAGAAGGTCCAGTCAGCCTCCGCCCTCGTCTTGTCGTCGATACTTCCTTGGAGATTGAGCGGATCCTTACGCATGCTCCGCCGCTCCCCCTCCAACGGATCCAGACCGAACATCGCCGAGGTGTAGAACCGGGCGAACCTCGGCCACCGTCCTTTTCGGTGGGAGTCCCACGCGCCGAAGATCAGCGAACCGGGGTCTCGCTCGAACAGAGGACGGACGTCCTCCGGGCTCACCTCGCGCAGGCGCTTGCCGGGGTCGCTCTTGTCGAACCGGACACCGTCCAGGAGACTGTCGCGGAGGTAGGCGTCCGCGTACCGGTGTGGGAACTCCAGCGACGTCAACCGGACGGCGCCACGGCTGGTCTTCGCCTGCAGTTCGAACAGGGGGAGTTCGATCCGGCCCTTGTCCCGTGCGGCCAGTAACGCCTCTTCGATGCGGTTCGCCTGAGAGGGCACTTGGTCGAGCACCACCGTCTTCCGGGTCTCCCCTTCGACGCGCCGAGGTTCTAACAGATACGGACGCGCACCGGGAAAGGTCGGCGGCATCACCTTCTCGTCCGCTGCCGCTCGGTAGACGCCACGAACTGAGATACCCGCATCGGTCCGGTCATCATCGACTGCCTCCAGCAGCCGATCCAAGAACACCTGATCCATGCAATCGCCTCCGCTAAGTGATCGACGTCACGTGACGGAGACCTTACGACCCGGCACTGACAGTTCGCAGAAGGTCACGGGAATCACACGCATCACGGGACAAGACCCCTCAGAGACCGAGCCAGCACTCATCTCCACCTATGTAAGCGTTCGGAGCCGAGGAGCCCAGAACCTATCGCGTCGCCTGTCCGATCGGGACATCAGCGAATAACGGCCACAAGGCGGACCTCGCCGAACTCCGACTTCGCGCCCTGCCGCAACGAGGACCCACCGGTGAGGGCCGGCGTCCCCCGCGCTTCACGCCCGCGATGTAGGCGCGGGGCGGCGGTCCCGCAATGAAGGCCGGCCGGTCTGGGCCGGTGTCACTCTCGTCGTCGTAGTCGGTAAACACACGCGCGGGTACCCGCAATGAGGGCCGGGCCGGTGACAGCCGGCGTCATGTTCGTCCCGTCGGTGGCCCGCCTTCAGGATCTGTCCCGCACTGATGACCGGCCGGTGAAGGCTGGTGTCACTACTGCGTCTCAGCTACGCCCCCGACGGATCCCAGGACCCGCAATGAGGACCGGCCGATGAGGGCCGGTTTCACCACCGCCGATCCGACGTCCGGTGAGGTGCAGATCGACCCGCAATGGGGACCGGCCAGCGAGGGCCGGTGTCACTGACGCTGAGAGAGCGGGTTGCCGTGCGCCCCGGAGGCCCCACAATGAGGACCGGCCTATGAGGGCCGGTTTCACCAGTGGGCGCTGGACCCCGCGCTGTGGTGGATCGTCTGCCCGCAATGAGGACCGGCCAGTGAGGGCCGGTGTCACCCGCTCGAGGCGAGCGGACTCGAAGCGGACTCGACGCTGCCGCAATGAGGACCGGCCGGTGAGGGCCGGTGGCACGAACGTGCGGGCAGGGATCAGGCACGGGTTGCCGGTGCCGCAATGAGGACCGGCCGGTGAGGGCCGGTGTCACCGAGCGGTGTATCCGAGGTCGCGGGCCTTGCCATTCCGGCCGCAATGAGGACCGGCCGGTGACACGGTTCATGACCTGGCATTTTGCCTTACCTACTTCCTCGCCGCCGAAATCTATGTCCGATTTGCAGCCGAAACCGCCTATTCCGGGTTAGGAACCTCCCGGGCTGACGTGCGAATTTAGGGTTCCGAAGTTTGACGTAAGAGATCCACTCAACGAGGCGCAGCCTCGTTCGCGGGCCGGGTCCGTGCACGCCGGCCCGCGTGTCTCACCCCCTTACTGCGCCAACGCATCGGCAATGCGGCGCTTCGTCGCGTCCTCTTGGCCGACCATGCACTTCGCATACGTCCGGAGGAGAACCTCAAGGCTGTGGCCCGCCCACTCTGCTACTTGCCTCGGTGGGACGCCTGCGTTGAGCATGGTGGAAAGGCACGTATGGCGGAGGTCGTACGGTCGCTTGGCGAGGGGCGAAGCCAATTCCTTGTCGGATAGCACCTTCTCTCGCGCTCTCCCCCAAACCTTGCGGATCGTTTCGCCGGGGACGGCGTCTGACTTCACTCCACGGAACACGCGCCCGTCCTTCCCCAGACCGAAATCGTCCAGATGCGCGCGGAAGTGCCGTACCTGGACGGGTGGCACGGGGATCGGGCCGCGTGTCTCTCCTTCGGCTCGGTGCTTGGGCATCCGTCGCGTGTCTCTGCGGGCGCTGTCGTCGGTCCAGTCTCTGGCGACCTCTGGGGCTACCGGGCCCACGTACAGTTCTCCCCAGTCCTCTTCCTCCACTGGGTCCTCGAACTGCTTCGTCTCCTCGTTCCAGATGCGCGCCGGCAGGATCAGGTTGTGCTCGTGGACCTCGACTGCCTCCTCAGGGCGTAGGCCGCAGTAGAGCATCGTCCCGTAGAGCGCCACGAGCTGCGGGCCGCTTGGCTCCTGCTTTCTCACCGCCTTGAGAAGCGCTCTCCCCTGGGACGGATTGACGACTGAGCGGCGGTCGACCTCAACCGCGGTCTTGATATTGATCCACTTCAGCCCTGTGAGTGGATTCTCCGCGATGGCTTTGCGGACCACCGCGTACTCAAGAGCATTGTGCAGGATGCCGCGGTACTTCTTGGTGGTCACGGCGGCCATCCGCTTTCCATCGCGTCGGGTGGTCATCGTGTCGAGGACCGTCCGCAGGAGCTCACCGTCGGCGAGGACCTCCACGTTCTTGGTGTTGCGCGACACCCAGTTGAGCACCTCGGCGACATCGGGCGGCGCGTCTTCCCGTTGCTTGGTGTTGAACCCCCACCTGCATAGCGCCCTGCGGACAGCCTTGTCGGAGGGCTTGCCGCGTGACCCGTCCCGGGTTTGTTGGAGGCTCGATCAGAAGGGAAGATCGAGCACATGGCAGCGAAGTCCCCCTACTCTCCGGAGCTGCGCCGGCGTGCGGTGCGCATGGTCGGTGAGGTCCGCCCCCAGT
>NZ_JAUEQY010000062.1 GCF_030406325.1 Actinomadura sp. DC4
GGGGACGGCCCGTGGGGACGGCCCGTGGGGACGGCCCGTGGGGACGGCCCGTGGGGACGGCCCGTGGGGACGGCCCGTGGGGACGGCCCGTGGGGACGGCCCGTGGGGACGGCCCGTGGGGACGGCCGTCGTGCCGTCTGGGCCGTCCCCACATCGGCGGTCAGCAGGTCTGCTTGTACAGGTACTTGGCGATGTCGGGGCTGTCGACGTTGTCCTTGGTGACGGCCACGAGCTGGGTCTTGATGCGCTTGGTCACCGGCTTGCCGTCCAGGGCGTTCACCGCCTGGTCGACGCCCTGGCGGCCGATCTCCAGCGGCTCCTGGCTGATCAGCGCCTGGATCGTGCCCGCCTTGAGGTCCTCGACCTGCTTGGGGCTGGCGTCGAACTCGACCATTTTCACCGAGCCGACCTTCCTGGCCTGCTTCAGTGACGCCGCCGCGCCCTCGCCGGTGACCAGGTTGGAGCCGAAGATGCCGTCCAGGTCAGGGTTCCTGGACAGCGCGGCGTTGACCACCTCGGTGGTCTTGCCCGCGTCGTCGCCCGGGTACTGCTCGAAGACGAGACTGATGCCCGGATGCCGGCCGAGCTCCTCCTTGAAGCCGCCCACCCGGTCGTCGGTGGTGGCGATGCCCCGCGTGGGCGCCAGCACCATGACCTTGCCCTTGTCGCCGATCAGCTTGGCGAGGGTCTGGGCGGCGAGCCGCCCGCCGAGGCGGTTGTCCGAGGAGATCCGGGACAGGCCCATCGACGGGTCGGACAGCTCGGTGTCCACGAAGACGACCTTGCTGCCGTTGCCGCTGAGCTGACGGATCGGGCCCGCCATCGCGTCCTTGTCCACCGGGGCGATCAGCACCGCGCCCGGACGTGAGGCGGCGACCGAGGTCACGACCTGGGTCTGCTGCGCGACGTCCCACTGGGCCGGCGCCTGGACGCTGAGGCGCGCGCCCAGCCTGGCCGCCTCGGCCTTGGCTCCGCAGTACATCGAGATGTAGAACGGCTCGTTCGCGATGCCCTGGATCAGGGTGAGCTTCTTCTCCCCTCCGCCGGAGGAAGAGGACGAGCCACTGCCTCCGCACGCACCGGTCACCGTTAATGCCAGCGCCGCCGCCGCGACGACGTACCTGTTCACCATGTCACTTGTCCCTCACCGCTCCTCACTCGCTCCGCGTCCAGCTTGCTCCGCGGCGCCGAACACTCCGCTCGCTCGTCGGGATCGCTCCAGGTGCCTCCTTCATTGGCGTTCTCGGGCACTGCGCCGCAACTGGTCGAAGAAGACGGCGACGACCAGGACGGCCCCGACCGCGACGTCGAGCCAGAACCGCTGCGCCCCGAGGATGATCAGGCCGTTGCGCAGCACCCCCGGGATCAGCACCCCGATGACCGTGCCGCCGATGCCGCCGACGCCGCCGAACAGGCTGGCGCCGCCGATGACGACGGCCGCGATCGCGCCCAGGTTGTCGGAGGTGTGGCTGGCGATCGTGGTGGTCGTGTAGTGCGCCAGCGACAGCACGCCGGCCACGCCCGACAGCAGGCCGGACAGGGCGTAGACCTTGATGAGGTGGCGGTCGACCTTGATGCCGACCCGCCGCGAGGCCTCCGCGTTGGAGCCGATCGCGTAGGTGTGCCGGCCGAAACGCGTGAGGGCGAGCAGCAGCCCGAACAGGATCGCGATCGCCACCGCGATGATGACGAGCCACGGGACGCCGGCCACCAGGCCGTACCCGATGGCGTTGGACAGTTTGGCCGGGATCTGGTTCACGTCGCTGCCGTTGGTGATGACCTGGGCCAGGCCGAGTGACACGCCGAGGCTGCCCAGGGTGGCGATGAGCGGCGGGATCTTCGCCTTGGCGACCAGCAGGCCGTTCACGAGGCCCCAGCCGAGGCCGGAGCCGGCCCCGGCCAGCGCGCCGAGGGCGATGGCGCCCCAGCCCGCGGTCGTGCCGCCCAGCGCCACCATCGTCTTGGCCGCGACCACGCCGGAGAACACCAGGATGGAGCCGACCGACAGGTCGATCCCGGCGGTGACGATGACGTAGGTCATGCCGACGGCCAGGACGAGCAGGATCGCCGAGTCGGTCAGCACGTTGCGGATGTTGAAGGTCGTGGCGAACTCCGCCGGCTTGAGCGCGGCGAAGAAAAGGAACAGCGCGACGAGGACGGCCAGCGTCCACAGCGTGTTGGAGCGGAGCAGGGCCAGGACGCGTCCCGCCGGGCTCGTGAGGTCTCCTTCGCCGGAGACGGAGACACCGCCCGCGTCGGCTCGCTCGCTCACGCGGCGTCCTCCTGGTCCAGGCCCCCGGTCATGGCCGAGACGAGTTCCTCCACCGAGGTGTCGGCGGCGGTGAACCTGGCCACCCGGCGGCCGAGGCGCAGCACCTCCACCCGGTCGGCGACCGCGAGTACCTCGGGCATGTTGTGGCTGATCAGCACGACCGTGACACCCCGGTCCCGTACGCGGCGGATCAGGTCGAGGACCTGCTTGCGCTGGACGACGCCGAGCGCCGCGGTCGGCTCGTCCATGAACACCACGCGGGAGGCCCACGCGACCGCGCGCGCCACGGCGACGCACTGCCGCTGACCGCCGGACAACTGGCGTACGGGTGCGGACATGTCCGGCAGGCGGATGCCGAGCTCGTCGAACGCCTCCGCCGCCCGCCGCCGCATTGCGGGCCGGTCCAGCACGTTGAGGAAGGCTAAGCGGGTCAGCTCGCGGCCGAGGAAGAGGTTCGCGGCGGCGTCGAGGTCGTGGGCGAGCGCCAGGTCCTGGTAGACCGTCTCGATGCCGAGCCGCTGGGCGGCGACGGGGCCGGCCAGGTGCACCGGGCGGCCGTCGAGCAGGATCTCTCCCGAGTCGGGGCGCAGCGCGCCGGCCAGCGCCTTCACCAGCGTGCTCTTGCCCGCCCCGTTGTCGCCGATCAGCGCGACGACCTCGCCTTCGTACGCGGTGAAGGCGGCCCCGCGAAGGGCCTGGACGTGGCCGAAGCGTCTCGTGACGCCTCGTGCCTCCAGTAGCGGATCCGTCATGTGCACCTTCCTCGGGGTCAAGGCGGCGGCAGCTCCCCGGAGCCACGGACGATCAGATGGGTCGGCAGGACCTCACGCTGCGGTGGCAGGGCCTCCCCCGCCATGCGGCGGCACAGCAGCTCGGCGGCCCGGCGGCCCATCTCCGCCGGGTAGTGCGCCACGACGGTCACCGGCGTGGCCAGCATGTCGGCGAGCTCCAGATCGTCGAAGCCGACCAGGGCCGTGCCGGTGCCGGCGGCCTGGATGGCGCGCAGCGCGCCGACCGTGAGCCGGTTGTTGCCGGTGAAGACCGCGGTCGGCGGGTCGCCCAGGGCGAGCAGCTCGGCCATCGCGGCCTCCGCGCCGGCCACGTCGTGCTGGCCCGCGCGTACGAGGGACCGGTCCAGCGTGACGCCGTGCTCGCGCAGGGCCTCCTCGTAGCCGCGGAGACGCTCGCTCGCGGTGAAGATGCCGGGCAGGTCGGACAGACAGGCGATACGGCGGTGGCCGTGCTCCACGAGGTGCCTGACGGCCGCGCGCGCCCCGCCGACGTTGTCGATGAGGACGACGTCGGCCTCGAGCGCGTCCTCGGGCGGGCGGTCGATGAACACCGCCGGGGTGCCCATGTTGATCTCGGAGATCAGGTAGCGGTGGTCGCTGCCCGAGGGGACGACGAGCAGGCCGTCCACGCGGCGCTCGCACAGCGAGCGGATGAGGTGGCGTTCGCGCGCGGGGTCCTCGTCGGAGCATCCGGAGATCACCAGGAGGTCGTTCGTGCGGGCGACCTCCTCCACCCCGCGCGCGATCTGGGAGTAGAACGGGTTGGCGACGTCCTTGATGACCAGCCCGAGACTGCGGGTCCGCTTTCCGCCGCGCAGCGCCCGCGCGATGTCGTTACGGCGGAAGCCCAGCGCCGCGATGGCGGCGTCGACCTTCTCGGTCGTGTCCGGCCGCACACCCACCTCGCCGTTGACGACCCGCGAGACGGTCTTGAGGCTCACGCCGGCGTGGCGCGCGACATCGCGCATGGTCGGCCGCATGGGCCCCCTTCTGAACGGCGCCGGCAAATGGCGGGACGAGACGACAACGTTGTCATCTCATCCCGGCGGGTCCGGCGTCAAGCCCGTACGGAAAACCGCGGAGCGCGAGGCTCAGAGCGGGTGCAGGTCCGGGCGCTTGGCGGTGACCTCGTCCCCGGACGAACGGCCCCGCAGGCGGCGCTGGATCCACGGCAGGAAGTACGTCTTCGCCCACTCGATGTCGCTCCTGCGTGAGTCGAGCCAGCCGGCGACGGGTGCGGCCGGGAACGGTTCGCGCCAGTCGCCGGTGGCCGGGACGCCGAGGACCTCGCAGGCGGCGAGCGCGACCCGGCGGTGGCCCTCCTGCGCCAGGTGGATCCGGTCCGCGGACCAGGCGCGCGGGTCGAGCAGTGTCCGCATGGACCACAGGTCCACCACGCGGCAGCCGTGCCGGTCGGCGATGTCGCGTACGTGCAGGTTGTACGTTGCCAGCTTGCCGCGGACGCGGCGCAGCACCGGCACGTCGCGCGTGTCGAAGGAGGTGAACATCAGCACGTCCGCGCCGGTGTCCCGCAGGCGCCGTATCGCGCCCTCCATGGCCTCCGCGAGCCCGTCCGGGTCCGCGCGGGGGCGGAGCAGGTCGTTGCCGCCGGCCGAGAACGTGATCAGGTCCGGCCGCAGCTCGACGGCGCGCGGCACCTGGTCGGCGATGACCTGGCGCAGCACCTTGCCGCGTACGGCGAGGTTGGCGTAGCGCAGCCCGTCAACGGAGGAGGAGGCGGCGGCGAGATGTTCGGCGAGCCGGTCGGCCCAGCCGCGGTAACCGCCGGCCGGGTCCGGATCGTTGAGGCCCTCGGTGAAACTGTCACCGAGGGCCACATATGAGGAGTAAGTCGAAGCGGAGTCGGTCACATCGACCAATGATGCATCGACGTCCGCGACGACGTTCATCGGGGTCAGTGGTTGATCGGCACTCCTCGGCCGCGCATCGACAGAGCGTGTTCGACGAGCGTGATGAGCGTCGCCTTGGTCGACTCGCGATTCCGTGCGTCACACGTCACGATCGGCACGTGCTGGCCGATCGTGAGCGCGTCACGGATGTCCTCGATGGCGTGCGTGTACACGCCGTCGAAGCCGTTGATGCCCACGACGAAGGGCACCCCGGACTCCTCGAAGTAGTCGACCGCGGCGAACGAGTCGGCGAGCCGGCGGGTGTCCACGAGGACGACCGCGCCGATCGCACCCTTGACCAGGTCGTCCCACATGAACCAGAAACGGTGCTGGCCGGGTGTGCCGAACAGATAGAGGATGAGCTCTCGGTCGAGGCTGACCCGGCCGAAGTCCATCGCGACGGTCGTGGTGGTCTTGTCCGGGGTCGACGAGAGGTCGTCGACCTCCGTGCTGGCCTGGGTCATCACCGCCTCGGTCGTCAGCGGCATGATCTCCGAGACCGATCCGACAAAAGTCGTCTTCCCGACCCCGAAGCCACCTCCGACGATGATCTTGACGGAGGTCATGCCAGAGGTCAGACCAGAGCCGGAAGAACCCGGATTAGAGCTTGCGAAGTCCACTGAGAACCCTTTCCAGCAGCTGGAGGTCAGGCTGCCCCTCAGTGAAGGGAGACTGATGCAGGCGCAGCAGGCCTTCGTGTGCCATGTCCGCGATGAGCACACGGGCTACGCCGAGCGGCAGTCGGAGCAGGGCCGACACTTCCGCCACCGAACGCCAGTTACGGCACAGATCGATGATGGCTTTGTACTCGGGGGTGAGAGTCGTGATGTCTTGACGCGGGTACGGTGCGACCGAGATCAACGCCTCGATCGGCAGGTCGTACCGCGGCTTGGTGCGTCCGCCGGTGACCGCGTAGGGCCGCACCAGCGAACTCGAGTCTCCCGTCTCCGAGGGCGGCGAGGGCGGCCCCGGCGGCGGGTCTCGGTGCGGACCTGGGTTCGGCCCGGACAACGAGCCGTACCCGTAGTTGCCGTACCTGCCGCCGTCCACCCTTAACCGATCCCAGGTTCCGCGCGCAGGGCAGGTGTCAGCACCCGGCCCACGCGCTCGACGAGCAGTGCCATTTCGTAGGCCACCAATCCCATATCGCAGTCGGGTGCGGCGAGGACGCCCAGCACGGAACCGTCACTGATCGCCATTACGAACAACAGCCCTCGTTCCATCTCCACGAGGGTCTGGGTGACCGCCCCGCCCTCGAAGATGCGGGCCGCGCCCTGGGTGAGGCTGGTCAGTCCCGAGGCGATCGCGGCGAGCTGGTCGACGCGGTCGGCCGGGAAGCCTTCGGAGTACGCCATCGGCAGACCGTCGGAGGAGACCACCACGGCGTGCGCGACTCGGGGGACGCGTTCGACGAATGTCGTCACCAGCCAACTGAGGTCCTGGCGGCTGTTCACTGGTTCTCCCGTTCATCATCTTCGGGCCGGGTCGCGGCGCGACCCTTACGTACGCCCTGCTGGAAGCTCGCGAAACGGTTCCGTACAGCTTCGGCCTGCGGCGGGCGGGATTCCGCCGGGGGAGGCGCCTGCTGCGCGGGCTGAGCGGGCTGAGCTGGCTGTTCTGGTCTGGGCACCGCGCCCACCGAGCCGGGGATCCGGTTGCTTCCCGGAACCCTCTTCGGCAGACCGGTACTGGTCTGCCCGCCGGTTGCCGGGGCGCGGATCGTCTCCGCGGCTCGCCAACCTTCGTCGCCCGGTGACGACCACTCCCGCGGCGGGGAGGAATCAGCACGGTTCATAGATCCTGTCTTACGCCGCTGGAACCATTCCGACTGCATTGCCTCGAAGATAGGCGAACGTCCGTTGTTCTCACTCATCGGCCGGCTATCACCGAAGGCCGACACAGCCGGCTGAGGCTGCGGCTGCGGCCGGGGCGGCGGCTCCGGCGGCGGCTGACTCGGCGGCGGGCCGGCCGACCTCGCGGACGGCGGCACGCCCTGCGGACGCGACGAACGCGACGGCGCGGTCGAACCCGGTCCACGCCCTGGCGGCGACGTCGGCGCCGACTTGCGCTTGGGCAGCGTCGAGCCGTGGGACCGCAGGGGCTCGCGGGGGGTGTCCGGAACCGGAGGCCGGTCCATCTCCCCCGGCCGCGGAAGGTCACCCGGCCGCGACATCTCATTCGGCCGTGGCATCTCGCCGGGCCGGGAGATCTCACCGCGTACGGGCGGCGGCTGCACCGCCGACCGGTCCATGGCCGGACCACCCGGGAGCGATTCGATCCGCTGGGGCCGGACCTTGCCCGCGTCCTGCATGATCGCGTTGGGCGCGAGGATGACGAACGCGGTGAGGCCGCCGGACAGCGCGGCCCGCAGCTCGACACGGATGCCGTGCCGCTGGGCAAGACGACCGACCACGAACAGGCCCATGCGGCGGGACACCGAGACGTCGATGGTCGGCGGGTTGGCCAGCCGCCAGTTGGCCTCTTCAAGCTCCTCCGGCGACATGCCGACGCCGCTGTCGGAGATCTGGAGCATGGCCCCGCCACCGCTGAGCAGGTGTCCGGAGACCGCGACCTTGGTGTGCTCGGGTGAGAAGGAGGTGGAGTTCTCCACCAGCTCCGCCACGAGGTGGACGAGGTCGTTGACGACCCGGCCGTTGACCGAGACCTCGTCCTGGATCCGCAGGGTGATCCGCTCGTACTGCTCGACCTCGGACAGCGAGGCGCGAACGATGTCCACGAGCGGGACCGGCTTGTTCCACCGGCGCGCCTGGTCCTGGCCGCCGAGAACCAGGAGGTTCTCACAGTTGCGGCGCATACGGGTCGCGAGGTGGTCCAGCTTGAAGAGGCTGTCCAGCCGGCCGGAGTCCTGCTCGCTCTGCTCGAGATCCTCGATCAGTCGCAGCTGGCGCTCGATGAGCGACTGGCTGCGGCGGGAGAGGTTGACGAACATCGCGTTGACGTTGCCCCGCATCATGGCCTCGTTGGAGGCCAGGCGTACCGCTTCGCGGTGGACCTCGTCGAAGGCCCGCGCGACCTCACCGATCTCGTCGGTCGAATCGACCTCGATCGGCTCGACGTCGAAGTTGACCTGCTCGACGTCGGGTTCGCGCAGCCGGCGAACGAAGTCCGGCAGCCGGCTGCCGGCCACGTCCAGGGCACCGGTACGCAACCGGCGCAGCGGACGTACGAGCGACTGCGCCACGATCACGACCGCGAGGATCACGAGCAACAGGACGAAGAGCAGGAGGCCGCCGACCAGCATGGCCGAACGCTGCGCCTGAGTCTTCAGGTCGTTGCTCTTGTCCAGGAGGTTGTGGACGAGCCGGTCCTCGACGACGCGCATCTTGTCGGAGCGGACCGTCATGTCGTTGAACCACGTGCGCGGATCGCTGTTCTGCATGCCGACCAGTTGCAGGTCGGGTGCCTTGCTCGCCGTGTTGTCGGCCTGCTGGCGGATGAGCTCCGCCTGGTCGACCTCCGGCCCGGCGACCGTGTCGGAGTAGAGCTGGTTCTCCTCCGCCGTGGCCGATGCCTGGAACGCCGCGATGTCGGTGTCCCGCTGGCTTCGCGCCGCCTGGAACTCCTCGAACGTGCCGGGCTGGAAGCCCTTGGCCGCCAGCGCCACGGCGAGGTAGCCGCGCTCCTTGGAGGAGTCCTCCTTGGCCGCGGCCAGAGAGGAGAGCGACCGTGAGGTCTCCGCCAGATCGGCGTCCGAGCTGCCCTGAGAGATGAGGTTGTTGAAGTTCAGGAAGTCCGAGACGAACTCGCTGTACTTGTCGACCGTCGCGTCAGGGGGCAGCTTGCTCTGTGTCGCTTGCGCGCGCAGGCTCGGCAACTGGTCGAGCCGGTTGAGGATGTCGCGTACCTGGGTCCGTACGAGGCTCGGATAAGAGCCGTCGATGTGGCCGGCCTGGGCGCGTACGCCCTGCACGGCCGTGTCCACCTGGCCTTCGACGCGCTGCAGGTCGCTCTTGGTCGCGCTGTTGCCGGTCGAGGCGACATAGAGGGCTGTCATGTCGCGCTCGCCCTCAAGCGCGTGCGTCAGCACACTCAGCTTGTCGCCCAGCGCGGCCAGCTGCTCAATGCGCCCGAACGTCGTCGCGTTACCCAGAGCGCTGCTGACTCGCAGACCCGCGAGTACGCCGGCCACGATCGTCGGGATGACGATGAGCGCGACGAGCCGTACCGACACTTTCCAGTTGCGAAGCCCGAAGCGTGTCACGAAGCGCCTGTTGGGGCGGCCCGCGCCTTCGTCCGTCGGCTGGGATGTGTCCACGACGCTCTGTCGCGGTCGATCTCCGTCGCTGTCCACACTACCTTCCGCTGCGTCTCACCGGATCAAACCGTCCTGGGCTCCTGCCGAACGATGCAGTCGACCGACGGGAGGCACCTGCCAGTCGAGCACAGTTACGCCAACACAGAGTGGTCTCGCTACCCAAAACGGAACCGACTGCATATAACCGAGGCGATCCTATGTCCCACCTAACTTATATTTCTCTGTTTTCTGCATCATCCTGCCTAGAAGTCGGGCACGGACTGATTTGCGCGCAACATCATTGCCCTCACCGGACCCCACGGCAAGTGCCGGGGGACCATGTTCGAGCGGAACGAGATCGAACCGAGAGCAATGGTCACAGAGAGTCCCTTCTCGGCGACTCATCGGTCACCAATAACGGACGGCATTCACCGTACGCGGGCTCCCGCGAACCGGACGGCGAGGGGTGCCGCCGTCCGTCACCGAAAGTAGCACCCGAAGGCCCGGCAATCCGGACGGACGCCCCGGAAACTCATCATTAGGATAGGTTCGCCCCACCGCCAGACCAGAGACGGCTCGAAGTCGGAGCCGCCTCATCGGTGCCGTTTCCACGGCACCCGCCACGGCACACCGCCACATTCCGCACGTCAGGCCGGTGTCTACCGGCCGCCAGGGAGTGACCATTGGCTGACCACAGTGTCAGGACACCGGCCCCGGCGACGGATTCCAGTTCAGGTATTCGAGCCCCCGCCGCCTCCACGCCCAGCAGGCTTCGGTCGCCGAAGGGACGCCGCGCCGTCCGCGGGCTGGTCGGCGTGCTGGTGTTCTTGCTGATCGGCGAGGTGATCGGCCGGATCGGGCTGGTGGACCGTTCCTACCTGCCGCCCGCGTCATCCGTGCTCGCCCGCGCCGGGGGCCTCCTGACAGACGGCGGATTCCTTCAGGACGTGGCCTGGACCCTGAAGGTATGGGCGGTGGGCCTGCTCATCGCCGTCGTCATCGCGGTGCCGGTCGGGCTGCTGCTCGGCAGCCTGCCGGTCGTGAACTCGGCCGTACGGGTGCTCATCGAGTTCCTGCGCCCGATCCCGGCCGTCGCGCTGATCCCCCTCGTCATCTTGATGATCGCCGATCAGGCGCAGATCGAGCAGACCCTCGCCGCGTACGCCGCGATGTGGCCGATCCTGATCAACACGGTCTACGCCGTCGGCGACGTGGACCCGGTTCCGCGCGAGATGGCGCGCTCGTTCGGCCTCGGCCGGGCGGTGATCCTGGCCCGGGTCGCGCTGCCCAGCGTCGCGCCGTTCGTGGCCACCGGCATCCGGGTGGCGTCCTCGATCGCCCTCATCGTCACCATCAGCACGGAGCTGACCGCCGGCGGCGGGGAGCACGGCATCGGGATCTTCATCCTCAACGCCAGCTCCGACGCGACCCACGCCGACGTCGTCTTCGCGGCGGCGGGCATCGCCGGCCTGCTCGGATACTTGATCGACGTCACCATGCGCACCATCGAGCGGCGCCTGTTCCGCTGGCACTACGAACGTCTCGGGAGAGCCTCATGAGCACCACGACCGCGCCGGTCGCGGCCGCGCCGCGCAGAACCCGGCCGTTCGGCCGGTCCGGGCCGGCCGGCCTGGCTCTTCGCTGGGCGGTCTTCGCCGTGGCGGTGGCGATCTGGCAGCTCGTGACGTACGTCGGCGTGCCCGAGGACGACAAGCTGTACTTCCCGCACCCCACGACGATCGCCAAACGGATGTACGACCTGTGGCTGACCGGCCCGGCGAGCCATCTGTTCCTCACCGAGGCCGCGACCGAGAACGTCCTGCCCAGCATCGGCCGGATGCTCGCCGGCTGGGCCATCGCCGTGGTGATCGGGGTGAGCCTGGGCGTGCTGCTCGGCCGCTCCCAGACGCTGCTGGACTACGTCGACCCGCTGATCCAGTTCTTCCGCGCGCTCCCGTCGCCGACACTGATCCCGGTCTTCATCGTCTTGTTCAAGCTCGGCCTGACCATGCGGCTCGCGGTGATCGTCTTCGGCGTGCTCTGGCCGATCCTGCTCAACTCGATCGAGGGGGCCCGCTCGGTCGAGCCGCTGCAGATCGACATCTCCCGGGTGTTCGCGCTGTCGCGGGTCGAGCGGTTCCGGCTGATCGTGGTGCCCTCGGCCGGACCGAAGATCTTCGCCGGCCTGCGCGTGAGCCTGTCGCTGTCGATCATCCTGATGGTGATCTCGGAGATGGTCGGCGGCACGAACGGCATCGGCTACACGCTCTACGCGGCCAAGGACTCCTTCGAGTTGCCCGACATGTGGGCGGCCATCGTGCTCCTGGGCATCATCGGGTACTCCTTCAACGCCGCGCTGCTGGCGGTCGAGCGGCGCGTGCTCGCCTGGCACCGCGGCGCGCGGCGCGTCGACCAGTAGCGGAGCGACGGCGGCGGCCCGCGACCTTCCCGGTCGCGGGCCGCCGTTTCGTTTCGTCAGGGCCCGAGGTAGTCCGGGTCCGTCATGATCTCGATCAGCGCCGGACCCTGCTGGGCCCGTGCCTTCGCCATCGCCTCGCCGAGCTCGCCGGCGCTGTGGATGCGCTGTCCGAAAACGCCGTATCCACGCGCGAGCGCGGACACGTCGATGCCCGACAGATCCTTGCCCGGGAAGTCGCCGCGCTCGACCGCGGTGCCCCCGTAGCGCCGCAGAGCGGCCGCCACCGCCGCGTACGACTCGTTGTTGATAACCACGTACGTGACCGGGATCTGGTAGCGGGCGGCGACCCAGAGGCCCTGCGGGCCGAACTGGAAGGCACCGTCGCCCAGGACGGCGACCACCTCGCGCTCGGGCCGGCCGAGCTTGATGCCGAGCGCCGCGCCCATCGCCCAGCCGAGCGACCCCGACGAGGTCGTGTAGTACTGGTGCGGCGGGTCCTGCGGAAGGCGCCGCAGAAGGATCGCCCCGGTCGTCGTCGCGTCGCCGACGACCGTGGTGTTCTCCCCGACCTGCTCGGCCAGCGCGGCCGCGACCGCGGCGACGTTCTCGACGCCCTCGGTCTCGGGCGGCAGCGGACCGGGGTCGGCCTCGTACTCCGCGCGCGCCTCCGCCACCCGGCCGGCGCGTGCCGCGAGATCCCCTTCGGGAAGCCCGGCGAGCAGGGCGGACAGCGCGAGACGCTCGTCCGCCACGATGCCGACGTCGACGCCGTAGATGTTGCCGATCTCGGCCGCGTCGGAGTGGATGTGCACCGTACGCGCGCCCTCCGGCACGTCGGAACCGCGCGGCACCTCGAACTCGGTGAAGCAGCGGCAGCCCGCGAACACGATCACGTCGCTGTCGCGCACCATCGGGCGGTTCGCGGCGTACAGCCCGGCGTAGTTCGGATGCGACGTGGGGAACCCGGGCCGCTCGTAGGTCCGCCGGTCCTCGTTGACCACCGGAACGCCCAGCCGCTCGGCGAGCGCGATCAGCTCGCCGACCGCACCGTGCCGCGCCACCTCCGCACCGGCCACCAGCAGCGGGCTGGCGGCGGAGGCGAGCAGGCCGGCCGCCTCGCGGACCAGGTCGGGGTCCGGAGCGGTACGCGCCCGGGGGCGGAAACGCCCGGGGTCGGGCACCGGCGTGGTGCAAGTGCCGTTCATCAGGTCCTGTGACAGGCCCACCCAGGTCGGCCCGGCCGGCTCGGTGAGCGCGAGCCGGAAGGCCCGGTTGAGGTCCTCGGGGATCTCCTCGGTCCGCAGCGACTGCCACTGCGAGCGCACGTACGGCTCGGCCAGGCGGCCGGTGTCCGGGATGCACGTGAAGCCCTGGTGGGACTGGAGCAGCGTGGGCTTCAGGCCGTTGAGGACCACGACCGGCGATCGGGCCAGGCGGGCCGCGTTCAGGTGGCCGAGGCCGTTCGCGAGCCCGACGTGGGTGTGCAGGTACGCGACGGCCGGCTCGCCGGTGACGCGGGCGTAACCGTCGGCCGCGGACACCGCGATCGACTCGTGCGGGGTGAGGACGACCTCGAAGTCGGGATGGTCCAGCGTCGCGTCCAGGAACGCCGCCTCTGTGCTTCCCGGGCAGGTGAAGACGCGTCGCACCCCCCAGGCGAGGAGGGTCTCCAGCACCGCCCGTCCGCCGCTGCGGCCCGGGCCGGTCACGCCGGCCGTCCCGCTGCGGACACGGACGATCTCGTCTGGGGAGAGATGAGCAGGGATGGGAACATGGCCCTCTTTTCATTCGATGCCAGCGGGCATGTCGGCCCCGGACCGGCGGCGCACACCACGTCAGAGCCCTCGGGCCTCGCGGTCCGCCGGCCGAGCCTCAGCGCGCATCGGATGCTATAGCACCGGTCTCTGACGAATTGCCGTGACTGCCCCAGTTACGACCAGTTCATCCCTGGGTCGCTCACACGGCCCCGAACAGCGCGATCGCGACCACACCACGACCACAGTTCGTGCACGCTGGGTGACGAGAGTCCAGATCGTCCGGTTCTGATACACGTTTTGCGGTAGGTACCCAGACGTACGGATGTTGCGGGCCTATACTCTGGCGCGGCCGTACTCTGAGTGACCTGAAGCCGGTGGTCGAGGCCTGCCCGCCTCCCCGCGCACGCCGACTAAGGGTCCAGCGCGATTCCCCCACAAGGAGTTTCATGAAAATACGTCGCTGGACTTATGCGACTGCCCTTATCACGCTTGCCTTGTCGGCCCTCACCGCGTGCGGTGACTCCGACTCCTCCAAGAGTTCGAGCGGCCTGGAGAAGACGAATATCAAGGTGGGCGTGCTGCCGATCGCGGATGCCGCGAGCATCTATATCGCGCGAAGCAAGGGCTATTTCAAGGCCGAGGGCCTCAACGTCACCCCGACGATCCTGGCCAACGGCTCCGTGACCATCTCCAAGGTCATGTCGGGCGGCGTGGACATGTCCTACAGCGCCTACATCCCGATCGTCCAGGCGGCCTCGACGGGCATCAAGGTGAAGGTGATCGCGGACGGCTACCAGGGGCGCAGCAACCTGTACCCCATCATCACGGTGCCGAACTCGTCGATCCACAGCGCCAAGCAGCTGGCCGGCAAGAAGATCGGCCTGATCAACGCGAAGGGCTTCCCGTCCCTGCTGACCAACGCCGCGCTGAAGAACGCCGGGGTCAACCCCAAGGACGCTCATCTCGTCGAGATCCAGTACCCCCAGATGCCGGCCGCGCTGGAGAACCACTCCATCGACGCCGCCTTCATGACTGAGCCCTACCTCAGTCAGTCCCAGCAGAAGTTCGGCGCGCGTGTCATCGTCGACACGATGAGCGGGCCGACGGCCGACCTCCCGGTCGGCGGGTACATGACCTCGCAGAAGTTCGCCAAGGAGAACCCCAAGACCGTCGCCGCCTTCCAGCGCGCCATCGCCAAGGCCCAGGCCGCGGCGACGGACCGCAACCTGGTCGGGCAGATCCTGCCGACCTACATCAAGGGCCTGTCGCCGCAGGTCGCCCAGACGATCACCCTGGGCGTCTATCCGCAGACCCTCAGCAAGACCCGCCTGCAGCGGGTCGCCGACCTCATGAACGAGCTCGGTGTCCTCAAGCAGCACTACGACGTGCAGGGCATCCTCTAGTAGATCCCTGACTTCGTCCCGCGACCCCGGTCGCGGGAGACCGGTCGTCCCGCGAGCCCCCGCGGGACGGCCGGTTTCGCTTTCCGCCCTGGGGACGCACCCGGCCGTCCGCGCTTTCGCGTCGTGGGGCCCTATGTCCCGGTGGTGGCGGACCCATATCCGGCGCTCTCGCTGACGTAAGCCCCGGCACGCCGCCGTTGACCTGGCCATTCACTTTCCGGCAGGCCGCGCATCACGGTGCGGGCGCGCGACTTTCGGCGCAGGATGCATTACCCATGTCGCGCTCGCGTGCGCTGGGTTACCATTGGCGTTTCCGACAAACGGAGCTGTGGGGTTCAAATCGTGCTTGAAGTGCTGAAACTTACCCACACGTACGGTGATCAGACGGCTCTCGACGACGTGACATTCGAGGTCGGCGAAAGCGAACTCGTCAGTATCGTCGGCAAGTCAGGCTGCGGTAAATCCACACTCCTGCGGGCCATCGCCGGCCTGATGGAACCGACCGACGGCGAAGTCAGGCTCTCCGGCCGGCCGGTCAACGGTGTCCCCGACGACCTCGCGGTCGTCTTCCAGGACTACTCACGCTCCCTCCTCCCCTGGATGTCGGTCCGCGACAACGTGACCTTCCCGCTGAAGCGTCGCGGCCTGGACCGGACCGCCCGGCGCGAGGCCGCCCGATCGGCGCTGGAGGCGGTCGGTCTGTCCGACGCGGCCGGGAAGTACCCCTGGCAGCTCTCCGGCGGCATGCAGCAGCGGGTCGCCATCGCCCGCGCGCTCGCGTACCGGCCGTCCCTTCTTCTCATGGACGAGCCGTTCGGGTCGGTCGACGCGCAGACGCGCGAGGACCTGGAGGACCTTCTCCTTCAGGTACGCGCGGCCAGCGACATGACGATCCTCCTCGTCACGCACGACATCGATGAGAGCGTGTACGTCAGCGACCGCATTCTCGTCATGGGCCGCTCGCCCGGCCGGGTGATCGCCGACCTGAGCGTCGGCCTGCCCGCCCAGCGCGACCGGATCGAGACCCGCGAACTGCCCGCGTTCGTCCACCTGCGCTCGGAGGTGGGACGCCTCGTCCGCGCCAACGTCTCCTCCGAGGCCGCCTGACCTCTCTTCCCGGCGCTGTCAGGACGAGTAAAGAATCTGCCGACCGCGCCCTTCTTATGGCCTGCGGAGTGCTGTACTGTCCGGACTGATCGTGAGCGGCCGCCTCCTGCGACCGGCCGCCACGTTCCGTCTGCTCCGCCCATTTCCGAGGAACGCCATGCGCCGAGCCGCCTCCCGTATCGCTCTACTCATCGGCCTTTTAGCCGCGGCGACGATGGGCTGCGGCTCCTCCGGCGGCGACGGCGCGGGAAACCGGACGATCACCGTCGCCGCGCTCCCGCTCGTCGACACCGCCGGGCTGCACATCGCGATCCAGCGCGGGTTCTTCGAGGCCGAAGGCCTGCGCGTACGCATCCGGCCGGTGGCACAGAGCATCCAGGCGCTGCCGGCGCTCAAGACCGGCCAGGTCGACGTCATCGCCGGCGGCAACTACGTGACGTTCCTCCAAGCGCAGGAACAGGGGACGCTGAAGCTGCGCGTCCTCGCCGCCGGCGCGAGCCTCGCCCCGCACTTCATGACCGTGCTGACCATGCCGCGCTCCCCCATCAGGCAGCCGAAGGACCTGGTGGGCAGAACGGTCGCGGTGAACATCCTCAACAACGTCCAGTCGCTGACGCTCAACGCGACCCTCAAGGCCGACGGCGTCGACCCGTCGAAGGTGAGGTACCGCGCGGTGCCGTTCCCGCAGATGGGCGCGGCGCTCCAGAAGGGACAGGTCGACGCGGTGCACGTCGCCGAGCCGTTCGCCACCGACCTGGCGCGCAAGCTCGGCGCCCGCGTCGTCCTCGACGGCGGCAGCGGCGCGGCCGTCGCCGGCCTGCCGGTCAGCGGCTACCTGTCGACGCAGCGGTTCGTGGAGAAGTATCCCAAGGCCGCGGCGGCGTTCCAGCGGGCCATCGAGAAGGCCCAGCAGGCGGCGACGGGCGACCGGAAGACGGTCGACCAGGTGCTGCCGTCCTACGCACGGCTGGACGCCAAGACGGCCGCGGCGCTCAGCCTCCCGGGCTATCCGGCGTCTCTCGACCCCGCCCAGCTCCAGCGGCTGGCCGACATGATGCTCCAGAGCGGCCTGCTGAAGACCAGGCTCGATGCCAGAAGCCTGGTGTTCGCACCGAAGACGCAGTGACGCCGTGACCACCAAGCCCGCCGGACGCAAGGGTCTCACCCGTAGCGGCCGGTGGGCGCGCGGCGTCGCCGGGCTGGCGGTCCTCGCGGCGGCCGGCGAGATCCTCGGCCGCGCCGGCATCGTCGACCGCGACTACCTCCCGCCGGCGTCGGCGGTCATCGTGCGGGCGGCGGGCCTCCTCGGCGACACGGCCTTCCTCGCGGACCTGTGGAGCACGATCCGCGCGTGGGCCATCGGCCTGGCCATCGCGGTCGGCGGCGGAGTGCCGCTCGGGCTGCTGCTGGGCAGCGTGCCGGTCCTGGGCACGGCGGTCCGCGCGATCGTGGAGTTCCTGCGGCCGATCCCCTCGGTCGCGCTCATCCCGCTGGTCAGCCTGATCCTCGGGACCGGCGCCCGTACCGAGGTGACGCTGATCGTGTACGCGGCGGCCTGGCCCGTGCTGTTCAACACGATCTACGGGCTGCAGGACGTCGACCCGGTGGCCAAGGAGACGGTCCGTGCGTACGGGTTCAGCGGGCTCGCGGTGGTCCGGCTCGTCTCGCTGCCGTCGGCGGCGCCGTTCATCGCGACGGGCGTACGGCTGGCCGCGGCGATCGCGCTCATCCTTGCGGTGGGCACCGAGATCCTGTCCGGCTTCGGCGACGGCCTCGGCGTCTTCATCGCCCAGGCCCAGCAGACGGTCGACGGCACCACCGACGTGCTCGCCGGCACGCTGTGGGCGGGCGCGCTCGGCCTGGTCATCAACCTGCTGCTCGTCCGCGGTGAACGACGGCTGTTCCGCTGGCACTTCGCCCGGTCGGAGGCGTCATGAGGGCCGTCGCCCTGACCGGCGCGCGGAGCCGGTACGGCCTGGGCCTGCTGACGGCGGCCCTGCACCGCTGGGCCGCGCTGGCGGTCGTGGTGACCTGCTGGGAGATCGGCGCGCGGGAGGCCGGCAGCGCCTTCTATCCGCCGCCGTCGAGGATCGTCGTCCGGATGTACCACCTCTGGTTCTCCGGCCCGGTCTCCCATGTGTTCCTCACCGGGCAGGCCACGGGCGACGTCCTGCCCAGCCTCGCGCGGATGGCGGTCGGGCTCGCGCTGTCGGTGGTCGAGGTAGGCGAACACCCGCTCGGACCGGCCGAGCGCCAGGCCTGCGCCCACCCCGGCGACCACC
>NZ_JAUEQY010000063.1 GCF_030406325.1 Actinomadura sp. DC4
CATCCTCGCCGCCCAACGACGCGAACGCGCCCGCATCCGCAGCGAACGACAACAACGCTGGGGAGACCCACGGCGCCCCAAAGCCGCGTGATCAGACCCGGCCAACGTTCATGGACAGAGCACTAGCCAGGTCCGGGCCGGCCAGCGCCGTGGGAGGAGAGATTCGGATGCCATGGCCGTCCAACCGCCAGGCGTCGGCAGTGAGGTCTGAGGCTGCGGCGGCGATCGCCCGGCCGGCCTGGCTCAGTCCATAGAACAGCAAGAGTGGGCTGGAGGCCGGCCGTACGCTGTCGGCGGCGCGCATCAGCTGTTCGGCCTGCTCCAGTGCCGCCAGGTAAGTTCGACGCCGGTCCCGGCGAGCGGCGGCCGCCGCCGGGGGCGCCGACCGCGTCGCACGGATCTGCCACCAAACCTGATCGGTCTCCTCCGTCACAGATCGACCCTAGTCACGAGGCGAGGTGCTACGCCTGCGAATAATTCATACCCTCACACTTCGGTGCCGGGTTCTGCGGCGTCGTCCAGCAAACCCTCCCCACACCCGCTGGCGTAGCCGGGCTGTGGGAGCGCGGTTCTCCCGCGTCGGTTGACGTTGGTGTTAGTCGTACGCGCCGCAGCTTGTTCGGGTGCAGCACCCTGCTGTTGGAGTCGCTCCGTAGCACCATGATCCAAGTCTTGAGGCGGACCTTGTAATGGCTGAAGGCTGCTGACCGAGATTTCGTTGTGGAGCGGCTGATCGCGCCGAACTCGGCGGACCGTCCGGCAGCATGCGTCGTCTCCCTGCGGGAGGAGCCTGGGGCCAGATCTGCTCTTGCTCCGTGTCTCGCGAGTCCCGCCGCTGGGGTGGGGCTAGAGTCTTGAGGCACTCATAAACCCCCGCCGCGAGAGGTGCTGGAGTGGCTGACTCGTTCGCTCACCTGCACGTTCACACTGAGTATTCGATGCTAGACGGTGCGGCGAAGATCGCTCCGCTGGTGCAGCGCGCTGCCGAGCTGGGGATGCCGGCGGTGGCGATGAGTGATCACGGCAACATGTTCGGGGCTTATGAGTTCTACGGCGCGGCGACGAAGGCCGGGATCACGCCTATCGTCGGGATCGAGGGCTATGTGGCCCCCCTGTCTCGCTTCCACAAAGAGCCCGTCCTGTGGGGAGATCGGTCGCAGCGCAAGTCCAACGAGACGACGGGCGAGGGCGGCGATGTCTCCGCCTCCGGTTCGTATCTGCACAAGACGATGTGGGCGGCGACGGCGCAGGGTTTGAGGAACCTGTTCAAGATCTCTTCGCTGGCTTCGCTGGAGGGCCGCTACCGTAAGTGGCCGCGGATGGATGATGAGCTCTTCGAGCAGTACGGCGAGGGGATCATCGCAACCACAGGCTGTCCCTCGGGGGCCGTCCAGACCCGGTTGCGGCTCGGCCAGTTCGAGGAAGCGCTGAAGGCGGCGGGGAAGTACCAGGAGATCTTCGGCAAGGACAACTATTTCCTTGAGCTGATGGATCACGGCCTGCCGATCGAACGGCGGGTCCGCAAAGACCTGCTGGAGATCGGTAAGCGGCTCGGTATCCCGCCGCTGGTCACCAATGACTCCCACTACGTCACCGAGAACCAGTCCGAAGCACACGACGCACTGCTGTGCGTGGGGACACAGAGTCAGATGGCCGATCCGAACCGCTTCCGGTTCGGCGGGTCGGGCTACTACCTCAAGACCGCGGATGAGATGCGCGCGGTCGACTCCTCAGATGCCTGGCTCGAGGGGTGCCGGAACACGCTGGCGATCGCCGAACGCATCGAGGACTACGGGCCGGTGTTCGCGCACCGAGACCTCGCGGCCAAGTATCCGGTCCCCGAGGGTGAGACCGAGATGAGCTGGCTCCGTAAGGAGGCAGCCCGCGGAGCCCACGACCGGTACGGCGAGAACGTGCCCACCGAGGTGCTGGAGCGGATCGAGTACGAGCTCGGTGTCATCGAGGGTATGGGCTTTCCCGGATACTTTCTCGTGGTCGCCGACATCTGCCGGCACGCACGGGAGTCCGGGATCTGGGTCGGGCCCGGCCGTGGCTCGGCCACCGGCAGCATGGTCTCCTACGTCACCGGGATCACCGAACTCGATCCGATCGAGCATGGGCTGATCTTCGAACGGTTCCTCAACCCTGAGCGTGTCTCGATGCCCGATGTCGACTTGGACTTCGACGAGCGTCGGCGCGGTGACATGATTCGGTATGTCACCGAGAAGTACGGCGAGGACAACGTCTCGCTGATCATCACCTACATGACGATCAAGTCCAAGGCTGCGGTCAAGGACGCTGGCCGGGTCCTGGGCTATCCCTTTGCTCTCGGGGAGAAGATCACCAAGGCGTTCCCGCCGGCGGTGATGGGCAAGGAAATCCCGCTCTCAGGTGTCTTTGACGAAAGCCACCCGCGTTACAACGAGGCCACCGAGCTTCGTCGTCTTTATGACGAAGATCCGGACGTCAAGAAGGTCATTGACACCGGCCGCGGTATCGAAGGGCTGACCCGGGGCACCGGTGTGCATGCCGCCGGCGTCATCTTGTCCAGTGAACCGCTGGTCGAGGTCATGCCCATCCACCAGCGGCCTGACGACGGCGCTCGCATCACCGGCTTCGACGGTCCGAGCTGTGAAACGCTCGGCGCGCTGAAGATGGACTTCCTCGGCCTGCGGAACCTCACGGTCCTGGGCGATGCCGTCGCCAACGTCAAGTCCAACCGCGGCATCGAGTTGGACATGCTGACGGTACCGCTGGATGACGCCAAGACTTATGAGCTGCTGGCGCAAGGCTGGACGCTGGGCGTCTTCCAGCTGGACTCCACCATGATGCGGGACCTGACCAAACTGATGGCCCCGACCCGATTCGAGGACGTCTCCGCCGTTCTGGCGCTGGGCCGACCGGGCCCGATGGGCGCGAACGCCCACGTCAACTACGCCTTGCGTAAAAGCGGTCAGCAGAAGATCGAACCCATCCACCCTGACTTGCAGGATGCGCTGGAGCCGATCCTGGGCACCACCTACCACCTGGTCGTGTACCAGGAGCAGGTCATGGCCATCGCCCAGCAACTCGCCGGTTACACACTCGGCGGCGCGGACATCTTGCGACGAGCGATGGGCAAGAAGAAGAAGGAGGAGATGGACAAACAGTGGTCCATCTTCTCCGAGGGCATGGCCAAGAACGGCTACTCGAAAGACGCGACCAAAGCCGTGTGGGACGTGCTCGTCCCCTTCTCGGCCTACGGGTTCAACAAGTCGCACACTGCCGGGTATGGGCTGGTGTCTTACTGGACCGCCTACCTTAAGGCGAACTATCCGGCCGAGTACATGGCCGCGCTGCTGACTTCGGTGGGCGTCAACAAGGACAAGATGGCGATCTACCTCGCTGAGGCGCGCCGCATGAAGATCAAGGTCTTGCCCCCGGACGTGAACGAGTCTCAGCTCCGGTTCGCCGCGGTCGGCACCGACATCCGCTTCGGGCTCGGCGCGGTCCGTAACATCGGTGAGAACGTCGTCGACGGCATCGTTACCGGCCGGAAGGAAAGCCCGTACACCGACTTCAGCGACTTCCTCCGCAAGGTCCCCATCCCGGTCTGCAACAAACGGGCGATCGAATCGTTGATCAAAGCAGGGGCGTTCGACAGCCTCGGCCATCACCGCAGGTCGCTGTTGCTCGTCCATGAGCAAGCCGTCGAAGCTGTGATCGAAGACAAACGTAACTCCGCCATCGGGCAGGATTCGCTGTTCGGTGAGCTGGATGCTGAGTCTTCCGGTGACGCGATCAGCGTCGCGATCCCCGACGAGGCCGAGTGGGACAAGGCGACCCTGCTGACGTTCGAACGGGAGATGCTTGGCCTGTACGTCTCAAGTCACCCTCTCGACGGCGCTGAGCGCATCCTGGAACGCAACCGCGACCACTCGGTGGCCGAGCTACTGGGCGGCTCCCGCACCGAGGGCAACGTGAAGATCTCGGGGATCATCGGCAAGGTCGACCGGAAGGTGACCAAGAACGGCGACACCTGGGCGATCATCACGCTTGAAGATCTCGATGCCGGCATTGAGTGCCTGTTCTTCCCCAAGGCGTACATGCTCTACGCGATGGAACTCGTCGCCGACCGAGTCGTGTCGGTATCAGGCCGGATCAACGAACGGGATGGCGCCGTCACCATCTACGGCGAAACCTTGCAAGTCCTCGACATCTCGACCGTGGGAAGCGATCTAGAGGCCCCGGTCGTGATCTCACTACCTGAAGTCCGAGTGAACCCGGTCCTGGTCCAGGATCTCAAACAGATCTTGGTGACCCATCCCGGCAAGGCCCCAGTTCACCTGCGGCTGCAGCCACAGCGCCCAGGAGCTAAAGGCATCCTCATCAACCTGGAGAAATTCCAGGTGAGCGCAGACACCGCGTTCTTCGGCGATGTGAAACATCTGCTTGGGCCTAGCGCGATCGGGACCTGATGGCAGGTTCGAACGGTGTAGCCCTGGTGACCGAACCGGGTCGAGCGTGTCCGGTTTGCGGTGGTGAGATCCTCGCCGCGCTGCAGGTCCCGCACGGTTGGACGACCGGGCAAGGCAAGCAGATCAAGGGAACATCAGAGGTTCTGCTGTGCGAGCGATGCGATCGCGAGGATCCGATAACCGGCCCGATCGTGGTGTTCTTCACCGTCCATGAGCAGGCGACGGCCGAACACGTCGACGAGCTCGCGCTTCTCCTCAAGCGCTGGGCGGACAACGCCGTTGCACGGCGGCCCGACCTTAAGGCGCTGGACGCCGAAGCCGACGCTTGGCGCCGCGGCGACCTTTAACGACGGTGGCCTGCCAGGCGAACATCTCCTGGCAGGCCACTTCGGCTAGACCGACGGCGAACGCCGGCGAGAGTTGCGGGTCAGCTCAGCGCGACGGTCGTCTCCGGCCGGAGCGCGAAGTTGTCCTGCATCCCCTTGTCGCACGGGGTCTCCGGCACGATGAGCCCGGCGTCGGCCATGCGCATGTAGCCGTCGACCTCCTGCGGGTCGAGGCCGAGGCCCAGCCCCGGTCCGGCGAGCCGCAGGCTCGACGCTGCCTTCTCGTTCGGTTGTGGTGCCATTGTGGTTACCTCCTGATGTGTCGTTGACCCGGTTCTGTCACCGGGCCGACTTCGCGATCGCGACGACCGCGTACTGGTCGTGCTCCACGGGCACGACCGAGCAGGTGAGCCAGCCTGGGACCGCCGCGTGGGCGCCCGGTCGCGGCCGGATCATCACCTGCCGTCCCCAGGGCAGACCCGGCATCGCCGTCATCGCGGCGCCGGCCCGCGGGTCCGCGAATGAGAGCGAGCCGGATTCGGAGTGTTGCGGTGCCGGGCTGGTGGCGAGGTAGCACCAGCCGACGAAGTCTTCCTGGTAGGCCATGGCGGGTAGGTCGTAGCCCTGCCGCCACACGTGGACGGTGACATCGACGTTGGCGACGGGTTCCGCGTCCTGCGCCTGGGCCAGGGCGTTCATGGAGGTGAGGAACTGCTCCCGCAGTGCCTGCTCATCCGCAACGACGACACTGATCGGGACATCCTCATAGCTCGTTCCGCTCGGGCCGAAGGAGTCGCCAAGGCCCGGCCGGATGATGCCGCTGATGTCGAGGTTGGCGATCGCCACGGCGGTTCCCCAGTAGCGAGTGACGGTGCCGGGCATGGTGGAAGACGTAGTGGTCATGACATCCCCTGCCAGGTCTTGTCGTAGGCGACGTTCCACGCGATGCAGATCCGCAGGCCCGACCCCGTCAGCGTCGACTGGACGGAGTGTGGAAGCCAGCCCGGAAAGGCGACCATCCGGCCCGGCACCGGCTGGATACGCTCCGGCCCCTTGGACGCCTGGCGAGCGATCGCTGCAGGACGTGGGTCGAGGAGCTGGAGATAGCCGGCGTCGACCGGCCCGGCCGCAGCGCCGTTTCCCTCCTCGGCGCCGGAGGAGACGTAGTAGACCCCGGACCAGGCGGAGTCATGATGGGTATGGGGTCGCAAGCTGCCGCCGCCGCGATACACCACGGCCCACCCCTCCGCCTCGATGCCCTGGGTGACCTCGTTCGCAGCGTCTCCGAGGGTGTCTTGCGTCATCGCGGTGACCGCGTTCACGATCTGTGCTTTGAACCAGTCGATCTCCGGGTCCTCCCAGCGCAGGATCGTCTGGGAGGACTTGATGGCATCGATGCCCCCGAAGTTCGCGGCCTGAGCATCGGTCTTCTCGGCCTCAAGGATCATCGTCCGAAGTCGGCGATTGTACTGATCGGCGTCAGGGACATCGGCGACGTAGATCGGCGTCCGCCACGCCTGCATCAGAGTCCGCGAGCCGCCTGCAGGGGTCGCGCTGGCGGTATCTGCCATGCTCAAAGAGCCTCCTTCAGCCGCCGGGCGATCTGCCGCCCGGCATCGGACATTTCCTCGTCCCGGCCGGCGAGCAGCTCCAAGCAGCCGGTTCCGTACATGCCGAGCTGCCGAAGCCGTCCGGCGGGCTGCCGGTCAGAATTCGTCCGGTACCAGCGCAGAAGCGTTGCCGCGACGAGCGCGGCGCCGAGGACCTCGGCGGCCTCACGGCCGGTCGTTCCGGAAGGCAGCGTGAAGGTGCCGGCTGTCGGCGCCTGTAGCGCCCAGATCTCCTGGATCAGATACAGCCACTGGTGAGTCAGCTCGTGCAGGACCTGCTCGCACAGCTCACCTCGGCTTGAAAACGCCTCCTCGGCCAGGAGAACGTGCTGAGGCCAGGCCCGGGAGGACGCCGATACGGCTCCATTGGTGGTGACGAGGCGCGCATACCGTACGGGCAATCGCACGAGCCGGCCCCAAGCGGGGACATCGGCGGCCAGCTCGGTCAAGGCCTCCTGGACCATGTGCTGGCGTTCAGGGGTCAGGGGCTGGGCGGGAATCGGCTGGGTCGCGCGAAGCATGTACGCGCGTGATGGCGCGAGCCACGCTTCAGCGTCGGCCGCAGTGATCCCAGCCGCCAGGCCGGCACGTCCCCCATCGACGTGACGGACCGCCGCAGCGGCCGCAAGAAGTCGCCGATCAGCGAAGCCATCATCAAGGAACGGCATGCCGCCGAGCTCCACAAGCGGTCCCGTCGGCGTCACGCCCGTCACGACGCACCTTTCCGAACCGTTTGAAGGGAGTGACTGGTCAGATGCGGGTTCTCGTACATCGGACTTGGGTCCACGCCGATCGGCACGACGCCGACACCTGCCCGGCGGCCGACCTGCAGGCACGGCAACGGATACGAAATTTCCGGGTCAGGGGTGAAAAACAGATCCGCCAGGTGCGGCACCTGCGCGAGAAGTTCCGGGCCACAGCGAACACCGCCGTACTCATCGAAGGAGAACCGAGGGTGGCCGATATCGAAATCGTGAACGACCGCGATCCCGCTGGTGATCGACTCCAGCTCTTGTCTGAGAGGCCAATGCTCGCCCCAGTGCGCGTCCAGGAAATACAGACCCGGCGAGTGACGTGCGTCCACCTCAGCGACGAGATCCGGTGAATTGCAACACGCTACCGTGACATGCCGCTCATTGCGAAGCCGGTGCGCAGTGAACCGGGTGGCGTCAGGGTCGATGTCGCAGGTGAACACGGGCAGATCGGGATAGGCCATGGCCAAATACTTGGTGGTGTCTCCCAGGTGACAGCCGGTCTCGACGACCGCAGCCGGGTGATATGAGCTGATGAGATCCTCAACCAGCAGCGCCGTATGGATGTCGAAACCGAACGGGCCGCCGCCGTCCGAAAGGCGTGCCGCCCCGGCACGCTCTACTCGGTAGAAGCAGGCCAGTACTTCTGACGTCCGCTCATGCGTTATCGTCATCGCGTAATCTAATCTTCCGAATCGCCTCAGGTTGATGTCGGTCCCATCGGTGTCGCCAAGCCAAAAATGGCGTCCGTAGATATAACTCGCCGCTGCGATACTGCATCCTTTCTTCCAGCTACCATGTGGTGGCTCGCGCGGACCGGAGGGCCCAGAGTGCGGATTCGCCCGCGCTGTCCGCGTGACATGGCAGGGCTATGCCGGGCGGTGTAGAAGCGATCGTCCCCGCACCGCCAGCGCAGATCTAGGGGCAGAACGGCCGCAGATTCACGCAAAACTCTGCTGCTGTCCAGCAAATCTCCGCAGAGTGCCCGGACTTCTTGCCGCTCCGTTCAAAAACAGGCTTGGACGTCGTACGGTTCATCGTGACGCACTTGTACACACCACTAGGTGGACGCGATGACGACGCTCCTGCGTGTCTTGATCGACCGGCGGGGCCTGCGAGAGTTCGGGGCCTTTCAGGCCTTCTATCTGACCTCCGCGAAACACCTCGCGAAAGACGCTGGCGAGCCACGTCTAGCGTCAACCACGATCTCCCAGGACACGTTCAGGCGCTGGTACGCCGGCGAGACCACGCCTCAGACGAGCGCGCGACGAATCCTCAGCCACATGTTCGACCGGCCTATCGAGGAACTAATCCAAGAAGTAGACCTCGAGCAGATGGAGTCAAGAATCGGTGCGCTACACATCAACGCACCCGATAATCCCACCCGGCATAATGTCGATATTCCGACCATGGAAGGGCGCGTGCAGATGGCCGCACGACGCGCGATTGAATTCGCGATACGAAGCGAGTCGAAAGACCTAGGTCCGGAGACGATGAGCTACCTTCAGGAGGAGGTTCGCCGCATCGCGAAACTCTATACGCGTGTCCCAATTGGCCAAATCATCGACGACTTGACCGAACTCCAGGACATGACATTCCGCTTGCTGGACAGCGGTCGAGGACGGCTGTCGCAGGTTCGCGACCTATTCGAACTCGCCGCGATCGAAGCCGGCATGCTCGCCAAAGCCAGCCACGACCTGGGTGATCCACACTCCGCTATGACGCAGGCACGAAGCGCAGTGGTTTCTGCCGAACGGGCCGAGCACCAAGCGATGGTCGCGTGGGTGCGCGGCCTCCAGTCCCTCATCTCTTACTGGGCGGACCGGCATCAGGACGCACTCGATTACGCCCGACTTGGCGCAGCCCTGAGCAAGGACCTCCGCGGCACCGTCAGCGTCTGGCTGGCGAGCCTGGAAGGACGCGCCGCAGCCTTGCTCGGCGACCACGAGACCGCCCAGGCCTCAGTTCACCGCGCGGTCGAACTCCGCGAGCGCACTGAGGCAGACGAGGTAGACAAGCTGGGCGGCAACTTCGAGTTCCCCCCTGCCCGCCAGCTCTACTACGCGGCCGAGACCAGCGTTCTGCTCGGAAGGGCTGAAACACGCCTCGCGGAGGAGGCCGTACGGGAATTCGACGACCATGACGCGCCGCACTGGGCTTTCGGCGATGAGGCCGGCGCACGAGCCGACCTTGCGCTCGCTCGACTCAACGCCAACGAGGTAGAGGGAGTCCCTGACGCGGTCGCTCCGATACTCGCCCTGCCACCAGCCCAGCGCAACGCAGGCATCGTCGAATCCGTCCAGCGAGTGCGACGTGAACTCCTGCGTGAGCCGGTCCGAAGCGCGACGTCGGCCGGGCGGCTCCGCGACGAGATCACAGCGTTCAGCCGACACCGCCCCCTCGCGTTGCCTCGATAGACGACGACACCACCGATAAGGTGCGCTGGCATGTACCCGGCCACGTATAGCACTGAGCGGTTGGTCCTCCGGGAGCTCGCTGAAGACGACGTCGACGCACTCCATGCCATTTATGGCGACCCTGAAGTGACTACCCATCTCTCATTCGGCGAGCCGCGTGACCGAGACCAGGTCGCTGAAATTTTGAGGCGTTCAATTGCCTCAGCGACCACAGACCCGCGCTCGGAGTACGCCCTAGGCATAGCACTCTCAGAGACTGGTCAACTGATCGGCTTTGCTCGGCTCGCCACTGACCCCCATCAGCATCTAGGTGCAACGATCGGATTTGCGCTACGCCAAGACCAATGGGGCCAAGGCCTCGGCACCGAGTCCGTACAGGCTCTGATGGGACTGGCGTTCGACAAACTCGGCCTTCATCGGCTCTGGGCGGCTCGCGCCCCACTCAACACTGCTTCCCACCGGACCCTCATTGCTGCTGGTATGCAAGAAGAAGGTCGTATCAGGGAGCACGTACGCGTCCGTGGTGTATGGCGCGACTCGATCGTCTACGGCGTCCTTGAGAGGGAATGGAACGCCGAGTGACCTACGCGATCGACTCGCTGCGATCGCGCGGATCAGGTGCATCGGCAATGGCGTCGGACGTCGTCGGTCCCCTCGGGTGGCGAGAACCGCAAATGTAAGGAGCGGCCACATAGCCGAGGTCCGGCCGCCTCGGCTCCAACACTGGCGCTTCGGGGTCGGCCGTTCGTCGGCCGCAGACCGGCCTCAGGGAGCCATCCCCGCCTGCGCAGGGAACACAGAGGGTCACGGGGTACCGCCCGCGGGTACGGGAGACCATCCCCGCGTGCGGGGAGCACGACAGGCCAGGCGGGCGCGTCGGGGGGCCGACGGGACCATCCCCGCGTGCGCGGGGAGCGCCCCCGAGTTCCAGGTGGGTGACCGGCCACGCCGGGGGGCCATCCCGCATGCGCGGGGAGCACATCGTCCGCCAGGACACGATCGCGATCAGCCAGGGGCCATCCCCGCGTGCGCGGGGAGCAATTCTTTCAAAAGGGGAACCGGGCGGCTTTCTGGGGACCATCCCCGCGTGCGGGGGGAGCACACCGTCCAGCCCCGTACGGCCCTGGCCGCCCTGGGACCATCCCTGCGTGCGCGGGGAGCACTGCGTATGGCTCCACATTTCGCGGTTGCGATCGGGACCATCCCCGCGGGCGCGGGGAGCACCGCGTTCGCTCAGATGGCGCCAGCGATGACGCGTGGACCATCCCTGCGTGCGCGGGGAGCACACCTGCCGGATCACCTGGTCACACTGCCGCAGGGGACCATCCCCGCGTGCGCGGGGAGCACCTGATCGTCACCCGGCACGTCGGCTTCGAAGCGGGACCATCCCCGCGTGCGCGGGGAGCACCCGAAGGCTGGGTCACCGACCTGAACCTTCCTCACACCGCGCAACTTTGCGTCCTGGGCAACGGCGTCATCCCCGCCCAAGCCACGCACGCCCTCCACCTCATCACCGCTCTCCAACACACAGCGAGCCCTGCTCCTGACGCCCGCGAATACGAGCCACGATGACATCACCGTCGGCAGCGCCACCGGCCCGGTGCTCTTGGGGTCGGGCACCCCGAACACGTGGTGATCAGACCCACCACCTCCCAGACACCGACCGAACGCGTACATCAGGACCGGGCCTGGACGCGACATGCCGTTGTGAGCCGCGGTCTGCGAAGGGGAGAGGCATGCGGGCTCCGCTGGCCCGACCTGGACCTGACCGGTCGGCTCATGACCATCAGATGGCAGATCATTCAAATCGGCGGAATCCTCGCCGAAGGCGAACCCAAATCCGACGCCGGCCAGCGCCAGGTCGCGTTCGACAAGCAGACTGCCCAGGAGTTCCTCGCCCATAATGCACGCCAGAACACCGAACGCCTGCAGGCCGTTGGTCACTGGCACGATAGCGGGTTCGTGTTCACGACCGAGACCGGTCAACGGCTGAATCCCGCCGATGTCACCGAGCAGTTCCACTGGCTGTGAATGGAAGCCGACGTGCCCCCCATCCGGCTGCACGACCTCCGCCACGGCGCCGCGACGTTGCTGCTGGCCGCCGGATACGACATCAAGGTGGTCCAGGAAACCCTCGGCCTGTCCTCCATCACCATCGCCGCCGACACCTACACCTCTGTCTTGCCCGACCTCGCCCGCCGCGCAGCCGAAGACGTCGCCAAACTCATCCACCCCCCACGCCGCCGAACCACTAGCCAGACAACCCGCCTCAAACTCGTTGCCAGCGAGGACTGACTACGTCCGGCATTCCCGCCTTCCGCGGGCAGCAAGAAATCGCCCCGCGCGCGGGGAGCAGGCTCGATCAGCGTGGTTCATTCGGGCGGCATCAGGACCATCTCCCCGTTCGCGGGGATCGCTCGTGGTGGACGATCAGCCGGTCGACGCTGGCGGGACCATCCCCGCGTGCGCGGGGAGCACGGCGGCCTCACCAGCACCGCGGCGTCGGACGTGGGACCATCCCCACGCGCGCGCGGGGAGCACGCCATCCAACCGATTCCACCCATCGTGGAACGGGGACCATCCCCGCGTGCGCGGGGAGCACGCGAACCCGGCCCGGCCGGCCCGCGGCCCGCGATGGAGGGACCATCCCCGCGTGCGCGGGGAGCACAGACGTAGCGGTCCGGCTCGGGCAGGTGCCCGGGGACCATCCCCGCGTGCGCGGGGGAGCACTCCATGCGGAGGCCGCCCTCGGTGCTCGATCCGGGACCATCCCCGCGTGCGTGGGGAGCACAAGCGCGCCACCGCGCCGAGCCGGTTCAACCCGGGACCATCCCCGCGTGTGCGGGGAGCACATCAACGCGGCGCTCAAGGCCGAGGGCATCACGGGACCATCCCCGCGTGCGCGGGGAGCACTTCACCCGGTCCATGCTGCTGTCTTCTGCGATGGGACCATCCCCGCGTGCGCGGGGAGCACGGGCACTCCTACTTCCAGTACCTGTTCGGGACGGGACCATCCCCGCGTGCGCGGGGAGCACAAGAGATGCGCCCCGTCCGGAGTCTTCTCCAGGGGACCATCCCCGCGTGCGCGGGGAGCACGAGCGGAACAGGGTGGCCCCGGACGTGTCCGTGGGACCATCCCCGCGTGCGCGGGGAGCACGAGATCCCCTTCCGTCCCCGTGCTGATGTGACGGGACCATCCCCGCGTGCGCGGGGAGCACTGCCAGCACGGCGACGATGCCGGGGCTGACCCGGGACCATCCCCGCGTGCGCGGGGAGCACCTCTGGCTCGACGGCCAGCGCGGAGACGCCCGGGGACCATCCCCGCGTGCGCGGGGAGCACGAGCTGCTCGCGCGGGGGGAAGCATGAGGGCGGGGACCATCCCCGCGTGCGCGGGGAGCACTCAGCGGGTCACGGTGGCTATGAGTCCGCGTGGGGACCATCCCCGCGTGCGCGGGGAGCACTTCATCAACCGCGCCCCCGTCGCCATGGCCACGGGACCATCCCCGCGTGCGCGGGGAGCACGCATGTGCAACGTCTGTGCCGACGCAATGGGAGGGACCATCCCCGCGTGCGCGGGGAGCACCCCGCAGCCGCGGCAGGTGTCGGCCTCGACCTGGGACCATCCCCGCGTGCGCGGGGAGCACACCTTCAGGCCGCCGATCATCTCGATCTCCCCGGGACCATCCCCGCGTGCGCGGGGAGCACATTTACGTTCAAGTTTCGTGTTGATCTATAACGGGACCATCCCCGCGTGCGCGGGGAGCACACTCGCTGACCTGGAGGGTTACGCGGCGAGAGGGCGGGTTTTTATTAGTTTCATGGAATCCGACATATTGCCTAGCTTCGTGCAGATCGCTCAGTGGGGTGCGGTGCGGTGTCGTTCGGTGCCTCTTGGAGTCTATCGGTGGGGGCCTGTCGCCCTTCGTTGTCGATGACTGATGTGGTGGTTGGAGTGAGTGGAGGTGAGTTTTCGGTTGCCTCTGCAGGAGTGGCTCGGTGAGTCTCGTGGTCGCGACGTCGGACGGTGCAGCTGCCCGTGTGCTGATCGGCACGCATTACGGGTGTACCGGCATCCCGCTGTTGGCTCTCCGCCGAAAGGCTTGAGCAAGGCTTCTAAACAGTGTGGCTTTCGGCAAAGGTTAAGCTGGCACACCACTGGTGCCCTAAATGACCGAATCGATGAAGTAATGATTTCCGTCCACTTCACGCTGGAAAGCCCCAGGTCATCGAGAGTGCTCCCCGCGCACGCGGGGATGGTCCCCGACCGCCCGCGGCCTACGTTTCCGCAGGTCAGTGCTCCCCGCGCACGCGGGGATGGTCCCGGCAAGGCGCACGGCTTCAACAGCCAGAAGGGGTGCTCCCCGCGCACGCGGGGATGGTCCCCCGGCGGTGGAGCGGTGCGGGATGCGCGCCTCGTGCTCCCCGCGCACGCGGGGATGGTCCCAGGTACGTGCGGGCCGCCATGCAGGTCGCGTTGTGCTCCCCGCGCACGCGGGGATGGTCCCAGGGTCCGTCTTGCCGTACGCCCTGACACCAAGTGCTCCCCGCGCACGCGGGGATGGTCCCCGGTCGAACAGTGCGGTCAGTCTGCTCGCCGGATGGATCGCCCCGGGTCCGATTTGCGCTCAATCCCGGGGTGACGCACGTACCGCGCCTGGATCCGTCGGCCATCTTTGGTTAAGCGGCGGTCACTTGACGGCGCCGCTGGTGAGTCCGCCGATGAAGTAGCGGCCCAGGCCGATGTAGACCAGGACGGTCGGTGCGGCGACGATCAGGGCTCCGGCCATGAGGGTGCCGTAGTCGACGCTGGTGTCGCCGAGGAGGTTGTTCAGTCGGACGGTGATCGGCCAGGTCTGCTGGGAGGTGACGATGAGGCCGAACAGGAAGTCGTTCCAGATGTTGGTGAACTGGAAGATGCCGGCGACGACGAACCCGGGGATCGATAGTGGCAGCATGACGCGGAAGAAGGTGCGTACCAGGCCGCATCCGTCGATCGTGGCGGCTTCTACGATGGCGTCGGGAACGGTGACGTAGTAGTTCCTCATGATCAGGGTCACGAACGGCAGTCCGTAGATCACATGTACCGCGGTGATGCCGACGAGGGTGCCTTGCAGCCCGAGGGCCTTGAGGACGATGAACAGCGGGATGATGACCGCCTGGAATGGGACGAACATTCCGACCATCATGAGGACGAACAGCAGCTTCGCGCCGCGGAAGGGGCTTTTGGCCAGCACGAACCCGTTGAGCGCGCCGAGCATGCAGGAGATCACGGTTCCGGGTACGGCGATCTGGAGGGAGTTCCAGAAGTTGCCTTTCAGCTGCTCCCAGGCCAGCCGGAATCCTGACATGTCGATCGAGCGGGGAAGGCCGAGTGAGCCGCCGGTCGCGCCGGGTCCCTTGAGGGCGGTGCTGACGATCACGTAGACGGGGAAGGCGAAGTAGACCAGCAGGAGGACGCAGGCGGTCAGGACCAGCCATTGGCTCACGGAGCGGGGCCGCCAGTGTCCCGCGCGCTTGCGGCGGGGGCGTGCTCCTTTGGGTGCGGTGGGAGCTGGAGCGTCGATGACGGCGTGGGTCACGCGCCCTTTCCTTCCTTGCGGTAAACGCGGATGAGGTAGGGCACGACGAACACGCATGCGGTGAGCAGCAGGACGATGGCCGCGGCGGAGCCTTTGTCGTAGCGGTCGGCGCGGCCCATCATGTCGTACACGTAGATGCCGGGAACGTCGGTGACGAAGCCGGGGCCCGAGCCGGACATCGCCACGACCAGGTCGAAGATCTTCAGAGACGTGTGCAGCAGGAGGATCAGGCAGGTCACGGTGATGGGCCGTAGTTGCGGCAGGATGATGTGGCGCAACTGCTGCCACCATCCGGCGCCGTCGATGCTGGAGGCCTCGAGTTCCTCGCGTGGGATGCCGGCGAGTCCGGCCAGGTACATCGCCATGGCGAATCCGCTGAGTTGCCAGGCGGCGGCGATCACGATGGGGATGATTGCCACGGGGATGCCGAGGTCGATCTGCCAGAAGCCGCTGCCGGCGTGGTGGAGGGTGAGGGCGACGCCGGTGTCGGTCGACCATTTGGGCGGGTGGGTGATCCCCAGGTCACCGAGCCATACGTTGACGCCGCTGCTGGGGTTGAAGATCCAGCGGAACGCCACCCCGGTCACGATGAAGCTCAGGGCGTACGGCAGCAGCAGGACCGTACGGAACAATCCCTTGCCCACGACGACGTGGTGGACCAGCAGCGCCATGACCAGCCCGCCGGCGACGGTGATGAGCAGGAACAACACCGTGAAGACGATGACGTTGCGCATGTCGGCCTGGAAGCGCTGCTCTTTGAGCATCTCGACGTAGGTGCCGCCGAACGGGGAGCGCAGGGCCAGGTCGCTGCGTGTGGGGCGCTTCCACTTCGACAGTGAGATCAGGCCGGAGAAGCCGATGAAGCCGTACACGAACACGAAGGCCAGCAGGAGGCTCGGGGCCATGAACCAAGGCGCCGTGCGGAAGCGGGCCCGCGGGCGGCGTGCGCGCTTGGCGCTCGGGGGGGCAGGGGGTGCGGCGGTCGTGGTCATCGGTCGCTCCGGCGGTGGTCGGGTACCAGGGGCGGGCGTCGCCCGCCCCTGGCCGCGGCATCGAATGTCACCGCAGGGTCAGTCGCCGAGCTGGGTCTTCTGGGCGCTGGTCATGGTCTTCAGGAACGCGTCGACGTTCTTGGATCCCAGGAATGAGGTGACGGCGTCGAGATAGGTGTTGGCGAATTCCGCGGGTGCTCCCTGGGCGTGGGCGAGGGAGCTGACGATCGGCAGCGTCTGGAAGTCCTTGGCGGCCTTCTTCTGGTAGTCGGGGTAGCCCTGCAGCGACGCCTGCGAGCTGACCGGTGCCGAGCCTTTTTTGAGGTTGAACTGCGTCTGCACCTCGGGCTTGAGCAATTGCTCCAGCCAGGCCTTCTCGGCCTTGGGGTCGGGCGCGTTGTGTGCGGGGATGACGAAGGCGTCTCCGACGAAGTCGAACACCCCGCTGGTGCCGGGGAAGGTCACGTGTCCGAAGTCGGTGCCGTCCTTCTTGCCCTTGCCGGTGAGCTCGCCGAAGGCCCAGTCACCCATCAGGTTGGTGGCGCACTTGCCTTCGGCGGTCTGCAGCGCCGCCTGGTCCCAGGTCAGTACGGCGCTGTCGGAGTTGGTGTTGGAAAGCGTGGTGGCGAACTGCGTCACGGCCGTACGCACCTTGGCGTCGTTGAAGGAAAGGGCGCCGGTCAGCAGCTGCTTCCAGCCGTCGGGCCCGAGGTTGGCGAGGATGAATACCTCCAGCAGCTGGGCGGGGGCGAAGGTGTCCTTGGCGCCCAGGCACACCGGTGCCACGCCGGCGGCCTTCAGCTTCGGCAGGTCGGCGACGAACTCCGCCGGCGTGGTGCTGTCGGTGATCTGGACGCCGGCCTTCTTCAGGACGCCGGGGTTGGTCCAGAGCACGTTGGCGCGGTGGGCGTTGACCGGGACCGCGTAGTACTTGCCGTCCTTTTGGAGCATCGCCTTGACCGATGCCGGCAGCTGTTTCTCCCAGCCCTGGGATTTGTAGAGGTCGGTGATATCGGCGGCGTTCCCGTCCTGGACGACCGACATCAGGTCCTGGTCAGGGTGCAGTTGCCAGGAGTCGGGAGGGTTGCCGCCCTGCAGCCGGGTCGCCAGTACGGTACGGGCGTTGGATCCGCCGCCGCCCGCCACGGCGGCGTTCTTGAACGTCACGCCCGGGTCCGCCGTGGTGAAGGCCTTCTGGAGGACCTGGAGCGCTTCAGACTCCGATCCGGAGGTCCACCAGGAGAAGACCTCCAGGCTCTTGCCCCCGCCGGTCCTGCCCGACCCGGACCCGCCGGCTCCACCGCATCCGGCGACCAGCAGCGCTATCGAGGTCGCCAGTGCGACCCGGACACGCGAGCGCGTCATTGACATGGTTCTCCTTCAGGGCGAGGCGTCGGCTGAGGGGTGGAGGTGCAGCGCCGGGGGTCACAGCGCATCGAGCCGAGGCCGGTACGCCGGCCTAGGGAGGTGAATGTTCTAGACGGCCCCATTATCAAGTAAACAGCCATTACTTGGCGGTGAGTGTAGAACCGGCTCCGTTCTCTGGGCAAGCCTCCTCACTTGAAAAAGTGCGTGCGAGTGCTTGACTCTGGCCAGGGTTGGTCCACGCCGGCGTACGGCTCGGTGGTC
>NZ_JAUEQY010000064.1 GCF_030406325.1 Actinomadura sp. DC4
TCCTTCCAGCACCAGCGGTACTGGCTGCCGGACGTCGCGCCGCCCGTCTCGGCCGCCGGGCCGGTGGACGAGGAGGAGGCGCGGTTCTGGGCGGCGGTCGAGCAGGCGGACGCGAGCGGGCTCGCGGGCACGCTCGGCGTCGACGACGCCTCCCTCGACGCGGTCCTCCCGGCGCTGTCCCGGTGGCGGCGTGAGCGCCGTGACCGATCCGCGGTCGACTCCTGGCGCCACCGCGTCGAGTGGCGGCCGGTCGACCTCCCCGACGACGACGTACCGGCCGGATCGTGGCTCGTCGTCCGGCCGCCGGGAGCCGCCGAGGACTGGGCACGGGCGTGCACCGCCGCGCTGGAGGCCGGCGGCGACACGGTGCGTCACCTCGACCCGGCCGACCTCACCGCCGCCCTGCTGGAAGAGGAGACACCGCCGGCGCGCGTGCTGTCGCTGCTCGCCCTCGACGAGCGCGAGGACGGCCTTCCAGGGTTCGCGAGCACCCTCACGCTTCTCCACGCCATGGCCGGCGCCGGGACGGAGGCGACCCTGCACGTGGCGACGCGCGGCGCGGTCGCGGCCGGCGATGACGGCGTCCCGGAGCATCCCGCCCAGGCGCGGCTGTGGGGGCTCGGCCGGGTGGCGGCCGTCGAGCATCCCACCGTCTGGGGCGGGCTCGTCGACCTGCCGCCCACGCCGGACGATCTCGACCCGGCGCGGTTCCGTACCGCGCTCGCACGCGAGGACGAGGCGGCGCTCCGCCCGGCCGGAGTGTTCGGGCGGCGGCTGGTGGAGGACCCGCTCGGGGCCGGTGAGCCGTCCCCGGACCGGCGCCTGGGCGGCGCCGCGCTCGTCACCGGCGGCGGACCGGCCGTGCTGGTCGCGCGGTGGCTGGCCGGCCAGGGCGCCGAGCCCGTCTTCCTCCTCGACCCCGCCGGGGCGGAGGCACCTGTGACCCCGGGCGTGACCGTCGTCGACGAGGTCCCGGCCGACGTCGCCATCGGAACGCTCGTGCACGCCTCGGTCTCCGGTGAGCCGGCATCCCTGGCCGAGACGGACCCGGCGGCGCTGGCCGAGGCGATCCGCGCGGACGTGGACCGCGTCCTGGAGGTCGAGGACAGCTGCCGCCTGGGCCCCGGCGACACCATCATCTACTTCTCCTCGATCGCGGCCGTCTGGGGCGGCCGGGACCACGGCGCGTACGCGGCCGCGAACGCGCACCTGGAAGCCCTGGCCCAGCGGCGCCGGGCCGAGGGCGTACACGCCGTCTCGGTGGCCTGGGGCCTGTGGGACGTACCGGACGACGAGGAGGGGCAGGCCGGGCAGGCGCGCCCGCACATCGAGCGCGCCCGGCGCCAGGGGCTGCCGCCACTGGACCCCCGGCTGGCGTTCGCCGCCCTGCACCGGATCCTGGAGCGGGACGACCCGTACACCGTCATCGCCGACGTCGCGTGGCAGCGGTTCGCGCCGCTGTTCACCGGCGAGCGCCGTACGCGGCTGTTCGACGAGGTGCCCGCGGCGCTGGAGGTGATCGAGGCCGCGCGGGAGGACGACGACGGCGCGGCGGAGGCGACCGAGGCGCTGCGGCGGGAGCTCGCGGCGCGGCCCGAGGCCGAGCGGCACGGCGCGGTGCTGACGCTGGTGCGCTCGCACGTGGCGAGCGTGCTGCGGTACGCGGGCGCGGAGGCGGTGGATCCGCAGCGCCCGTTCAAGGACCTGGGCTTCGACTCGCTCGCGGCGGTCGAGCTGCGGAACGGCCTGCGGACCGCGACCGGGCTGCGGCTGCCGGCCACGCTGGTGTTCGACCGCCCGTCGCCGGACGCCCTGGCGCGCTGGCTGCTGGCCGAGGTGCTGCCGGCGGACGCCGGGGCGGCGCTTCCGGCCCTCGGCCGCCTGGACGATCTGGAGGCGGCGCTGGCCGTGCTGCCGCCGGAGGACCTGCGGCGCAGCGGCCTGGTCGACCGGCTGCAGACCCTGCTGTGGAGGTACACGGACAGCGCCGTCACCGCCGACGACGACGAGGCGGACCTGGAGGCGGCGACGGCCGACGAAATGTTCGCCCTGATCGACCGCGACCTCGGCGCCTGACCGGCCTTCGTGGCAGGATCACCGGCGTGCTGCCGTATGTGTACCGGGTCACCAAGTACGACCCGGCGGACCGCGACGAGCACGGACACTACGTCGGTGCCGAGGACGACGTCAGCGACCACGGTCCGGTCGAGGCGGCCTATCTGGAGGCGGTGGCCGCCTTCACCGCCGACGCAGGCATCCGGCGGCTGTTCGTCCGCGAACCCGGGCTGTTCGACCTGGGCCTCGAGTCGCCGGTCTCGGGGAACGGCCTCGCCGGTCTGTTCCCCGACGGGCTGTCCGGCTATCACGACGGCGCGGAGGTCTCGGTCGAGGTGGGGCTGGAGCTGGTACGGGGGATGCTGCGCGAGAGCGGCGTCTGGTGCCGGCTGGAGGTCGAGGGCCGGTTCTCGGTACACGTCGGCTGGGACCAGTACGTGTACGTCGGCGCCGCCCGCCCGTGCGAACGCGCGCCGGCCCGTACGCGCGCGCTCGGCCTGTTCCCCGAGCGGCTCGCGCGGTCGCCGTACGAGGTGGACCTGGAGGCGGACGAGCGGCGTCCCGCCGACGGCGCGTTCTGGGAACGGGTGGCCGCGCTCGTCGCGACCGGCCGGGCGGGTCTCCTGGAGGAGAACCCCGTCTCGGGCGTCTCCCGCTGGCACCGGCTCGTCGTAGGCGGGATCGAGGAGGTCCGGGCGCGGCTCGCGCCCCGGGTCCGCGTGTCCGTGTGGCCGGGCCTGTCCGCCGATCCGGCCGCGGTGCTCGCCTCACTGCCCGGCGATCGCCTGACACGGCTGGTCTGGGAGGACCGGGACGGGCGGATCCGCCACCGCGTCACGGACGAGGCGAGCCCCGGCCTGCCCGACGGCGCACGCGCGGCGACGGCCCTCTCCTACGACGGCGAACGGCCTCCGCTGCTCGCCGCCGTCCTGCCCGACGAGGACGGCGTCCTCCGCGCCCGCTGGGGGACCGGAGGCGACCAGGATCACCGATGACCGGTCACACCGCCTGCGGGGCGGGGTCGGCGCGGCGTCCCTCGCCGAGGGACAGGTCGGTCATTCCCCAGAACGCCCGTACGTGGTGGCCCAGACCCTCTTCGTTGAACTCCACGATGCCGATGATGTGGAAGTTCATCACCGCAGGGGTGCGCAGGACCACCTTCGTGCGCGTGACGACGAACCGGCCGCACATCGACGTCACCGACTCCTGGGGCGTCTCGTGCACCTGGTTCTCGACGGACATGACCAGGTGCCTGCGCAGGGCCTCCCTGCCGATCGTCGGCGGCCGGCCCACCGGGTCCTCGAACACGACGTCGTCGGTGAACAGGTCCAGGGCGCCTTCCACGTCGCCTTCGTTCAGCAGCCGTGCGTACTCCTCGGCCATCTCCTTGCGGAACGCCTCGTCGGGCATGGGCACCTCCTCCTAGGTCGGCCGGCGGATCAGTCGATGACTTCGATGTCGGATTTACCCCAGAACACCTGCGCCTCGCGGATCAGGCCGGTCTCATCCACCCGGAGCAGCAGCATGGAGTTGCGCCGCAGGCGCTTGCCCGCGGGGTCTGCCGGGGGGACCAGCCAGCCGCGTTCGGCGAAGACGGGACCCAGGGGGAGGTAGTCCATGGTCGCGGTGATCGGGATGAAGGCGTGCGCGCCGTCCTGCGCCGCGGTCGGCTCGCCGGGGACCTCCCGCAGGCCCGCGGCGAATGCCTCCTCGAAGTGGGCGCGCAGGGCGTCCCGGCCGGTCCGCCGCTCCCAGCCGACGGGATCGGCGAACGCGACGTCGTCGCCGTACAGCTCCAGGAGCGCCTCCACGTCCCCGGCGTTCACGCGACGGCAGTGCTCCAGCGCCAGTTCCTTGCGGCCTCGCTCACTGATCAGCGCGCTGTCCAACTCGTCTCTCCCGTGTTCGTGCCTCGTCCGAGGTCGCGGTCGATGAAGTCCAGGATCTCGTCGGCGGTGGCGGTCTCCAGGCGGTCGGTGTCGGTCTTCTCCTTCACCGCGACGCCGCCCTGCTCCTCCATCCGCAGCAGGGTGTCCTGCAGCCGTCTGGTCAGCGCCTCACGGGCCGCGTCGTCGCGGCCGGCGACGGCCAGCAGAGAGCGTTCCAGCCGGTCCACCTCGCCGAGCATGGGGGCGAGCGGGTCGGCCTCCGGCGGGTCGAGCTCGGCGAGCAGATGGTGGGCGAGGGCCCCCGGGCCGGGGTGGTCGAAGATGAGCGTGGCCGGCAGCCGCAGCCCGGTGGCGGCGGAGAGCCGGTTGCGCAGTTCGAGGGCGGTCAGCGAGTCGAAGCCCAGCTCCTGGAACCGCTGCGCGGGGGCGACCGTGTCGGCGTCCTCGTGCCCCAGCACCGTCCCGACGTTGGCGAGCACCAGGTCCAGGACCGTCCGCTCCCGGTCGGCGTCGGACATCGTGGCCAGCCGGCGGGCCAGGTCGGGCGAGGCCGGCGCGCCCCCCTGCGGTGCCGCGCCGCGAAGGAGCCGGCGCAGCACGGCCGGCGCCTCGTGGGTCTGCGCCTGGCGGCGTATCTGCGCCAGGTCCAGGCGGACGGGCGCGAGCAGCGGCCGGTCGTCGGCCAGCGCGACGTCGAACAGGGACAGGGCCTGCTCGGCGCTCAGCCCGATGACGCCCGTACGGGTGTGGCGGACGCGGTCCGCCTCGGTGAGCTGTCCCCACATGCCCGTCTCCTGCTCCCAGAGCCCCCAGGCCAGGGACGTCGCCGGCAGGCCGAGGGCGTGCCGGTGCTGGGCGAACGCGTCGAGGAAGGCGTTGGCCGCGGTGTAGGAGCCCTGGCCCGCGCCGCCGATCAGCCCCGCGACCGAGGAGTACAGCACGAACGCCGACAGGTCCAGGTCGCGGGTCAGCTCGTGCAGGTGGGCCGCCCCGTCGGCCTTGACGCGCAGCACGGCGTCGAGCTGATCGGGGGTCATCGACTGGATGGTGGCGTCGTCGACGATGCCGGCGGCGTGCACGACGGCGGTGAGCGGGTGCTCGCCGGGGACGGCCGCCAGCAGGCCGGCCAGCGCGCCACGATCGCCGACGTCGCAGGCGGCGACGGTGACCTCCGCGCCCTGGGCGGTCAGCTCGGCGGCCAGGTCGGCGGCGCCGGGAGCGTGGAGCCCGCGGCTGCCGACGAGCAGGAGCCTGCGCACGCCGTGCGCGGCGACCAGGTGGCGGGCGCACAGCGCGCCGAGCGCGCCGGTGCCGCCGGTGATCAGCACGGTGCCCTCGGGATCCAGCGGCGAGGACGGGACGAGCCCCTCCTCCCGTTCGTGGCGGACCATACGCGGGACGAACGCGTCGCCGTCGCGCAGCGCCAGCTGCGGCTCTTCCGAGGCCAGGGCCTCACGGACGGCGAGGTGGGAGACGTCCTGCCCGTCGAGGTCGAGCAGGACCAGCCGTCCCGGGAACTCGATCTGCGCGCTGCGCACCAGGCCCCACAGCGTCGCGCCGGCCAGGTCGCCGACGTCGTCGCCGGGGCGGGTCGCGACCGCTTGGTGGGTGGCCACGACGAGCCGCGCGCCGTCGAACAGGGGGTCGCCGAACCAGTCCTGGAGCAGCGAGAGCAGCTCGGCGCCGGTCCGCCGGAGCCGGTCGAGCGGGTCGTCCCCGTCCTGCGGGCCCGCGACGACGGCGATGACCTCGTCGGCCACGGGATCTCCGGCCTCGGCGGCCGCGCGGAGCCCGGCCAGGTCGCCGTACACGGCCGCGTCGGGCATGGCCCGGGCCAGCGCGCCGCCGTCGGGCGCGAGCACCGCGTACCGGAAGGCGGATACGCCGGCGGGGACGGTGAGCGGCGTCCAGTCGAGCCGGAACAGCGCGTCGTCGTTCCGGGCGCGGGCGATCCGGCCGGCGGAGACCGGCCGTACGATCAGCGACTCCAGGGTGATCACCGGCGCGCCGGTGGGGTCGGCGGCGGTGAGGGCGAGCCGGTCCGGCGCCCCGCGGGTGATCCGTACCCGGAGCGTGGTGGCGGCGGTCGCGTGCAGGCGCAGCCCGGTCCACGAGAACGGCAGCAGGACCTCGTCGGTGTCGCCCGCCGCCGCGCCGGCGTCCAGCAGCAGCGCGTGCATGGTGGCGTCGAGGAGGACCGGGTGGACGCCGTAGTCGGCGGCACGTGCCCGTTCCCCCTCGGGCAGCGTCACCTCGGCGTAGACCTCATCGCCCAGCCGCCACGCGGCGACGAGCGCCCGTGTGGCGGGACCGTACTCGTGACCGGCCGCGGCCAGCTCGTCGTAGGGGTCCCCGGTGGTGATCGGTTCGGCCCCGGGAGGGGGCCACGCGCCGTCGAGACCGGCGGGCGGGTCCTGCGGCCGCTCGGGCGAGAGCAGGCCGGTCGCGTGCCGCGTCCAGGCGGGCTCCTCGTCCTCGTCCTCGCCGGTCGGCCGGGAGTGGACGCTGATGGGCCGCATCCCGGTCTCGTCCGGCGAGCCGACGACGACCTGCAGCTCGACGGCGTCGTCGTCGCCCACGACCAGCGGGCTCTCCAGCGTGAGCTCGGCCAGGTGGTCGCAGCCCGCTCGCGCCGCGGCGTACAGGGCCAGCTCGACGAAGGCGGAGCCGGGCAGCAGGACGCTGCCCATCACCCGGTGCTCGGCCAGCCACGCGTGGGAGTCCTGGGAGACCCGGCCGGTGAACAGCAGGGTCTCCTCGCCGGCCGGCTCCACCGCGGCGCCCAGCAGAGGGTGCCCGGCGGCGGTCAGGCCGAGGCCCACCGGGTCACCGGCGGTGTAGGCGGGCGCGTCCAGCCAGTAGCGCCGCCGCTGGAAGGCGTACGAGGGCAGCGGGATCCTCCGCGGCGGCGGGTCGGCGGGGAACCGGGGCGTCCAGTCCACCTCGGCTCCCGCGGCGAACGCCTGCCCGAGCGCCCGGATGAGCTGCTCCGTGCCGCCGTGGTCGCGGCGGAGCGTGGGCAGGGCGGCGCCGTCCGTACGGGCCAGGTCGATGCACTCCTCGATGCCCGGCGTCAGCACCGGGTGGGGGCTGGCCTCGATGAACAGGCGGTGGCCGTCGGCCAGCAGCGCGGCGACGGTGTCGGCGAACCGTACGGGCCGGCGCAGGTTGGTGATCCAGTAAGCGGTGTCCAGGCCGGCGGTGTCGTGGGGCGCGGCGGTGACGGTGGAGTAGAACGTGACCCGCGCCTCCTGGGGCGTCACCCCGTCCAGCGCGGTGGTCAGCTCGCCGGTGATCTGGTCGATCTGCGGGCCGTGGGAGGCGTAGTCGACGTCGATCACCCGGGCCCGCAGGTCCTGGGCCTGGGCGTCGGCGACGACGGCGGCGACCTGGTCGGGCGGGCCGGAGATCACGGTGGCGGACGGGCCGTTGACCGCGGCGACCGTGACGTCCGGGGTCTGGGCCAGCAGTTCGGCCGCGCGTTCCTCGCCGACGCCGAGGGAGGCCATCGCGCCTCCGCCCGAGAGCCGGCGCAGGGCCTTGCTGCGGACCGCGACGATCTTGGCGGCGTCCTCGATGGAAAGGGCTCCGGCGACGCAGGCGGCGGCGATCTCTCCCTGGCTGTGCCCGATCACCGCGGCCGGGACGACGCCGTGGTCGGCCCAGACGGCGGCCAATGACACCATGACGGCCCAGAGCACCGGCTGCACGACGTCCACGCGGGCCAGCTCGGAGCCGTCGCCGCGGATCACGTCGGCGAGCGACCAGTCCACGTACGGGGCGAGGGCCTGCTCGCACTCGGCCATGCGGGCGGCGAAGACCGGCGACTCGTCGATCAGCCGGGCGCCCATGCCGGCCCACTGCGAACCCTGCCCGGGGAACACCAGGACGGGTCCCGCTCCGGTCGTGTCCGCCACGCCCGTCACGACGCCGGCGTCCGGCTCGCCGTCGGCCAGCGTGCGCAGGGAGCCCAGCAGCCGTTCCCGGTCCTCGCCGACGACCACGGCGCGGTGGTCGAACGCCGACCGCGTCTCGACCAGGGACCAGCCGATGTCGGCGGGGGACAGGTCAGGGTCGGCGGCGATGTGGCCGGCCAGCCGCCGGGCCTGCGCGTGCAGGGCCTGGCCGTTGTGGCCGGAGACCACCCAGGGCACGGGGCGGTCGCCGGACGGCGGCCGCGGGGTCTCGGGCTCGTCGGGCGCCTGTTCGAGGATGAGGTGGGCGTTGGTGCCGGAGATGCCGAACGCGGAGATGCCCGCGCGGCGCGGCCGGCCGGTCTCCGGCCAGGGGGTGTGCTCGGCGAGCAGGCGTACGGCGCCGGAGTCCCAGTCGACGTGGTCACTGGGCCGGTCGATGTGCAGGGAGGCGGGGAGAAGGCCGTTCCGCATGGCCATGACCATCTTGATGACCCCGGCCACACCGGCGGCCGCCTGGGTGTGGCCGATGTTGGATTTGATCGAGCCGAGCCACAGCGGCCGGTCCGCCGGGCGCTGCCGCCCGTAGGTGGCCAGGAGCGCCCGGGCCTCGATCGGGTCGCCCAGCGTGGTCCCGGTGCCGTGGGCCTCCACCACGTCCAGCTCGTCCGGCGACGTCCCTGCGTTGGCGAGCGCCTGCCGGATGACCCGCTCCTGCGAGGGGCCGTTGGGCGCGGTCAGGCCGTTGCTGGTGCCGTCCTGGTTGATGGCCGAACCGCGGACCACGGCGAGGATCCGGTGGCCGTTGCGCTGGGCGTCGGAGAGCCGTTCGAGCATGACGAGCCCGACGCCCTCGCTCCAGCTCGTGCCGTCGGCGGCGTCGGCGAAGGGCTTGCAGCGGGCGTCGAGGGCGATCCCGCGCTGCCGCGAGAACTCCACGAACGAGACCGGCGTGGCCATCACGGTCGCGCCCCCGGCCAGCGCGAGCGAGCACTCGCGCTGCCGCAGCGCCCGGCAGGCCATGTGCATCGCGACCAGCGAGGCCGAGCATCCGGTGTCCACCGTCACGGCCGGACCCACCAGGCCCATGATGTAGGAGATGCGGCCGGACGCCACGCAACCCAGGTTGCCGGTGCCCATGTAGCCCTCGACCTCGTTGAACCGTTTTCCGACGAGCGTCAGGTAGTCGAAGATGGTGAGCCCGGCGAAGACTCCGGTGTCGCTGCCGTCGAGGGTCTCGCGGTTGATGCCGGCGTTCTCGATGGTCTTCCACGCGGTCTCCAGGAGGAGCCGCTGCTGGGGGTCCATCGCGATGGCCTCGCGCGGGCTGATGCCGAAGAACGCGGCGTCGAACTCGTCCGCGTCGTAGACGAACCCGCCTTCGCGTACGTAGCTGGTGCCCGGCTTGCCGCGGTCGGGGTCGAACAGGGCCTTCAGGTCCCAGCCCCGGTCCGTCGGGAACTCCCCGATCGCGTCCCGGCCCTCGACGACCAGGTCCCAGAGGTCGTCGGCCGACCGCACCCCTCCCGGATAGCGGCACGCCATGCCGACGATCGCGATCGGCTCGTCGTCGTCCCCGCCGGACCCGGTGGCGCGCACCGGGGTGACGGCCGGCGCCTCCGCCGGCCGCTCGCCGAGCAGCTCGGCCTTGATGTACTCGGCGAGATCCTGCGGCGTCGGGTGGTCGAAGAGCATCGTGACCGGCAGTTCGAGCCCGGTCGTCTGGCTCAGCTGGTTGCGGAGCTGGACGGCGGTGAGCGAGTCGAAGCCGAGCTCCTGGAACGGCTTGTTCGCCGGGATCGCGTCCGCCCCGGAGTGCCCGAGCGTCGCGGCCGCCTCCGTGCGCACGTGGTTGAGCAGGATCTGGTGGCGCTGCGACGGCGACGCGCTCTCGAGCTGCTGCCCGAGGGGCGTCACGGCGGTGCTCGCCTTGGGTCCGCTCGGCGCGGTCGCGGGCCGCCGGTTCTCCGGGAGGTCGGCGAGGAGAGGGGCCGGGCGCGCGGTGGTGAAGGTGGGCGTGAACTGAGCCCAGTCGAAGTTGGCGACGCTGAGGTTGGTGGCGCCGGCCGTGATGGCGTGGTGGAGGGCCTTGGTGGCCAGGTCGGGGTGGATCGGGCCCAGGCCGAAGCGGGAGAAGAACGCCAGCGTGGTCTCGTCCGCGGCGATTCCGGCCTGGCTCCACGGGCCCCACGCGATGGAGGTGGCCGGCTGCCGGGCGGCGTGGCGGTGCTGGGCGAGGGCGTCGAGGTAGTGGTTGGCGGCCGCGTAGGCGCCCTGCTGCCCGCTGCCCCAGGTGGCGGCCCCGGAGGAGAACATCAGGAAGGTGGTGACCGGGTGGTCCCGGGTCAGCTCGTGCAGGTGCGCGGCGGCGTGCGACTTGGGGCCGAGGACGTCGCGCAGGTCGGCGGGGGTGAGATTGGCGATCGGGATGTAGTTGGGCACCCCGGCCGCGTGGAAGATGGTGGTCAGGGGCTGGTCCGCGGGGACCTGCCGCAGTGTCTCCTCGAGCTGGGCGCGGTCGGCGGCGTCGCAGGCGGCGACGGTGACGGTGCCGCCCAGGCCCCGGATCTCCTCGGCCAGCTCGGTGGCGCCGGGGGCGTCCGGTCCGCGGCGGCCGGTGAGGATGAGGTGGGGTGCGCCGGCGGCGGCGAGCCAGCGGGCGAGGTGGGCGCCGATGCCGCCGGTGCCACCGGTGATCAACGTCGTGCCGGTGGGTTTCCAGCCGGCGGGCAGGCTCGGCGTGGCGGGCGCGTGCCGCATCCGGCGTGCCAGCACGCCCGTGGGCCGGATCGCCACCTGGTCCTCCGGCTGGCCGGGGGTCAGGACGGAGGCCACCCGGGCCGCCGTGCGCTGGTCGATCGTGGCGGGCAGGTCGATGAGGCCGCCCCAGAGTTTGGGGTGTTCGAGCGCCGCGACGCGTCCCAGGCCCCAGACCTGCGCCTGGATGGGGCTGGTGAGGGGGTCGGCGGCGGTGGTGGCGACGGCGCCCTGGGTCACGGACCACAGGGGCGCCGTGAGGTCGGTGTCGGTCATGGCCTGGATGAGGGCCGTGGTGGCCGACAGCCCGGCCGGTACGGCCGCGAACTCCGCGTGCGGCGACTCGTCCAGGCCGAGCAGGCTCACCACGCCCGCGGGCTCCACGTCGGAGGCGAACTCCGCCAGCCGGCCGGTGAGCGTCTCACGGTCGAGTTCGTGCCGCTCGAGCGTGTGACGCGCGGCGGTGGCCCCGCCGGCGCCCAGCGCCCGCAGTACGACGTGCACGGCGGGGTGGTCCGAATGCGCCGCCGGGACGAGCACCAGCCACGTGCCGGCGACCGCGGGCGCGGTGAGGTCGGAGACGTGCTTCCAGGCGATCTCGTACCGCCAGGAGTCGATCGTCCGCCGCTCGCGGTGCTCCCGCCGCCACTCCGACAGCGCGGGCAGCGCAGGGCGGAGCGCCGCGACGCTCTCCTCGTCGTCCAGTCGCAGGGTGTCGGTCAGCGCGTCGATGTCGTTGTTCTCGATCGCCTGCCACAGCTTCGTCTCGACGGGGTCGTCCCCGCCGGCGCCGGGCTGCCCGGCCGCGGGCGGCTCCAGCCAGTAGCGTTCGCGCTGGAAGGAGTAGGTGGGGAGGTCGACGACGCGGGGCGGCGGGTCGGCGGGATACCAGCGGGTCCAGTCGATGACGGCGCCGTTGCCGTGGGCCTGGGCGAGGGCACGCGCGAGCTGCGTCAGGTCGCCGTCGTCGCGCCGCAGCGTGGGGACGGCCACGGCCGTGGTGCCGGCCTGCTCGGCGCACTCTTCGACGCCCGGCGTCAGCACCGGGTGGGGGCTCGCCTCGATGAAGATCCGGTAACCGTCGGCGAGCAGGTTCCCGATCGCGTCGGCGAACCGTACGGGCCGGCGCAGATTGCTGATCCAGTACGCGGTGTCCAGCGTCGCGGTGTCGATCCGGGTTCCGGTGAGCGTGGAGTAGAACGAGATCTCGGCCTCGGACGGGGTGATCCCCGCGAGGGTCTCGGTGAGCTCATCGGTGATCTGGTCGACCTGAGGGCCGTGGGAGGCGTAGTCCACGTCGACCATCCGCGCCCGCACTCCCTGTTCCTGGGCGGTCGCCACCACCTGACGTACCCGGTCGGGCGGGCCGGAGATGACGGTGGACGAGGGGCTGTTGACCGCGGCCACCGTGACGCCGTCGACGAGCAGCGGTTCGGCCTGGTCGGCGCCGATGCCGAGGGAGGCCATGGCGCCCTGGCCGGACAGCCGGCGGATCGCCCTGCTGCGCAACGCCACGACCTTGGCGGCGTCCTCGATCGACAGCGCTCCCGCGACGCAGGCGGCGGCCATCTCGCCCTGGCTGTGCCCGACGACCGCCGCGGGGGTGACGCCGTACTCGGCCCATACCGCGGCGAGGGAGACCATGACCGCCCACAGCGCGGGCTGTACGACGTCGACGCGTGACAGTTCGGAGCCGTCGCCGCGGATCACCTCGGAGAGCGACCAGTCGACGTACGGGGCCAGGGCCTGTTCGCACTCGGCCATGCGCGCTGCGAAGGCCGGTGACTCCTCCAGCAACCGGGCGCCCATGCCGGCCCACTGCGAGCCCTGGCCGGGGAACACCAGCACCGGGCCGGGCCCGGCCGGGCCCACCTGGCCGTGCACCACGTCGGGGTGTGCCTCACCGCGTGCCAGCGCCGCCAGGCCCGCGTACGGGTCCCGGCCCGCGACCACCGCTCGATGGTCGAAGTCCGACCGCGTCGTGACCAGGGACCAGCCGATCTCGGCGGGGGACAGGCCGGAGCGGGCGGTGACGTGCTCGGTCAGGCGCCCGGCCTGCGCGCGCAGTGCCTGGGCGGTGTGGCCGGAAAGGACCCAGGGGGTGAGGCCGCCGGGGGAGGCCGGCTCGGGCGCCTCGGACGTCTCGGGGGCCTGCTCGACGATGAGATGGGCGTTGGTGCCGGAGATGCCGAACGCGGAGATGCCCGCGCGGCGCGGGCGGCCGGTCTCGGGCCACGGAGTGTGCTCGGCCAGCAGGCGTACGCCGCCGGAGTCCCAGTCGACGTGCCGGCTGGGCCGGTCGATGTGCAGGGAGGCGGGGAGGAGGCCGTTCCGGATGGCCATGACCATCTTGATGACCCCGGCCACGCCCGCCGCGGCCTGGGTGTGGCCCATGTTGGACTTGATCGAGCCGAGCCACAGAGGCTCGCCGTCGGAGCGGTTCTGCCCGTACGTGGCGAGGAGGGCCTGGGCCTCGATGGGGTCGCCGAGAGTGGTCCCGGTGCCGTGGGCCTCGACGGCGTCCAGTTCGGTGGGGGACAGTCCCGCGTTCGCGAGCGCCTGGCGGATCACGCGTTCCTGCGAGGGGCCGTTGGGCGCGGTCAGGCCGTTGCTGGTGCCGTCCTGGTTGACCGCCGAGCCGCGGATCACCGCCAGGATCCGGCGGCCGTTGCGTTCGGCGTCCGACAGCCGCTCCAGCATGATCAGCCCGACGCCCTCGGCCCAGCCCGTGCCGTCGGCGGCGTCGGCGAACGGCTTGGCCCTGCCGTCGGGTGCAACGCCGCGCTGCCGGGAGAACTCGGTGAACGCGCCGGGCGTGGCCATGATGGTCGCGCCCCCGGCCAGCGCGAGCGAGCAGTCGCCGTCGCGCAGCGCCTGTGAGGCCAGGTGGATCGCGACCAGCGACGACGAGCAGGCGGTGTCCACCGTCGTCGCGGGGCCCTCCAGCCCGAAGGTGTAGGAAATGCGGCCGGACGCCACGCTGCCGAGGTTGCCCGTGCCGATGTAGCCCTCGACGTCGCTGGACGTCTGGGGGACGAGCATCATGTAGTCGTGCGCGCTGACGCCGGTGAACACCCCGGTGTCGCTGCCCGCCAGCGCCGCGCGGTTCAGCCCCGCCCGCTCCGCCGCCTCCCACGCGGTCTCCAGGAGGAGCCGCTGCTGGGGGTCCATGGCGATCGCCTCGCGCGGGCTGATGCCGAAGAACGCCGCGTCGAACTCCCCGGCGTCGTACAGGAACCCGCCGTCGCGTACGTAGCTGGTGCCGGGGTTCTCCGGATCCGGGTCGAACAGCGTGTCCAGGTCCCAGCCCCGGTCCGTCGGGAATGCGGAGATGACGTCCGCGCCGTCGGTCACCAGCCGCCAGAGGTCCTCCGCGGACCGTACCCCGCCGGGAAACCGGCAGGCCATGCCGATGATCGCGATCGGTTCGGGCTCGGCCGACTCCAGCTTGTCCAGACGTTCGCGTGCCGCCCGCAGCTCCGCGGTGACCCACTTGAGATTTTCGAGAAGCTTTTCCTCGGTCGACATGCGGTCGGGCTCCTTCGAGGCATGGGCGGTCAGGACTTACCGAACTCTTTGGAGATGAGCTCGAACATGTCGTCCGCCGTCGCCGTCTCCAGGTCGCCGCGCGAGGCGGCCGGGTCACCGGTCAAGGTGGTCAGCAGGGATCGCATCCGTACGGCGATCCGCCGGCGCGAGGCGGCGTCCACCTCGTCCGACGCGCACGCCGCCTCCCATCGGTCGAGCGTGGCCAGGATCGAGCCCTCGGTGGGCGTGTCCTGGTCGACGAGCTCGCCGTGCAGGTACTCGGCGAGCTCATGGGGCGTGGGCTGGTCGAAGACCAGGGTGGTCGGGAGGTGGAGTCCGGTGCTGGCATTGAGCTGGTTGCGCAGCTGGACGGCGGTGAGCGAGTCGAAGCCGAGCTCCTGGAACGGCTTGTGCGGGGGTACGGCGTCGCGTGACGGAAGACCGAGGGTGGCGGCCGTCTGGGTCTGCACGTGCTGCAGGAGCAGCTGTGCCCGCTGGGCGGCCGACGCCGCGGTGAGCTCCTCGACCAGGGGCGTCACCGCGCCGCCGCCCGGCGCGGCGGCGGCCTGCCGGTTCTCCGGGAGGTCGGTGAGCAGGGGCGCCGGGCGTGCGGTGGTGAAGGTGGGCGTGAACTGGGCCCAGTCGACGTCGGCGATGGTGAGGGTGGTCGTGCCGGCGGTGACGGCCTGGTGGAGGGCCTTCGTGGCCAGGTCGGGATGGAGGGGGCGGATGCCGAAGCGGGACAGGAAGTCGGTGGAGGCCTGGTCGGCGACCATCCCGACGTCGCTCCAGAGCCCCCAGGCCAGCGACGTGCCGGCCTGATGACGCGTACGGCGGTGCTGGGCGAGGGCGTCGAGGTAGTGGTTGGCGGCCGCGTAGGCGCCCTGCTGCCCGCTGCCCCAGGTGGCCGCGCCGGAGGAGAACATCAGGAAGGTGGTGACCGGGTGGTCCCGGGTCAGCTCGTGCAGGTGCGCGGCGCCGTAGGACTTGGGGCCGAGAACCTCGCTGAGCGTCGCCGGGGTGAGGTCGGCGATCGGGACGTAGCTCGTCACCCCGGCCGCGTGGACGACCGTGGTCAGGGGCTGGTCCGCGGGGACGAGCCGCAGTGTCTCCTCGACCTGCGCGCGGTCGGCGGCGTCGCAGGCGGCGATGGTGACGCCGGCGCCCAGGTCCTTGAGTTCCCGCACCAGCTCGTCCGCGCCCGGGGCCTCTGGTCCGCGGCGGCCGGTGAGGATGAGGTGGGGTGCGCCGGCGGCGGCGAGCCAGCGGGCGAGGTGGGCGCCGATGCCGCCGGTACCGCCGGTGATCAGCGTCGTGCCGGTGGGCTTCCAGCCGGGACCCGGTCCGTGCTCTCCGGGCGGCGCGTGCTCCAGGCGCCGCGCCCAGACCGCCGAGGAACGGACGGCGACCTGGTCCTCGGGCTGCCCCGGAGCGAGCAGCGCGGCCAGCCGGTCGGAGGTGGTCCGGTCGATGGTGGCGGGGAGGTCGACGAGGCCGCCCCAGAGTTTGGGGTGTTCGAGTGCCGCGACGCGTCCCAGGCCCCAGACCTGCGCCTGGACGGGGTTGGTGAGAGGGTCGGCGGCGGTGGTGGCGACGGCGCCCTGGGTGAGTGACCACAGCGGCGTGGTCCCGGTGTCGGCCATGGCCTGGATGAGGGCCGTGGTGGCCGACAGCCCGGCCGGTACGGCCGCGAACTCCGCGTGCGGCGACTCGTCGAGACCCAGCAGGCTCACCACGCCCGCCGGCTCGGCCTCGGCGAGGTGGGCGGTGAGCGTCTCCTTCGTGGCGCGCGGCGCGTCGACGGCCTGACGCACCACCGTGGCGCCGCGGCCTTCGAGGGCGCTCACGACGGCGTCGGCCGCCGGCGAGCCGGAGTGCGCCTCCGGGACCAGCAGCAGCCAGGTGCCGGACGGGCCGGCGGAGGCGGGGACCCGGACGTTCTTCCACGTGATCCGGTAGCGGCCGGAGTCCAGCTCACTCTGCTCGCGGTGCTTGCGCCGCCACTCCGACAGGGCGGGCAGGGCCGGGCGGAGCGCCGCGGCGGCGTCCTCGCCGTCCAGGCCGAGCGTGCCGGCCAGCGTGGCGACGTCGTTGTCCTCGATCGCCTGCCACAGCCGCGCCTCGTCCTCGTCGTGCGCCCCGCCCGCGACGGCGGAGGTCGCGCGCTCCACCCAGTACCGCTGAGGCTGGAAGGG
>NZ_JAUEQY010000065.1 GCF_030406325.1 Actinomadura sp. DC4
GGCCATCCCCGTCGTCTCCAACATCACGGGAGACCCTCACACCGACTTCGGGCCCGGCTACTGGGCGCGGCACCTCCGTGGGACCGTCCGCTACGCCGACGGCATCCAAGCCCTCCACACCGCCGGCACCACCACCTACCTCGAACTCGGCCCCGACACCACCCTCACCAACCTCACCGACACCTGCCTCGGCGAGGACCGCGCCGACCTGGCGGCCTTGCTCCACCCCGACCGGGCCGAGCCCGAGTCCCTCCTCGCGGCGCTCGCCCGCGTCCACGTGGCCGGGCACCACGTCGGCTGGTCGCGGATGCCCGGCCACGCCGAACGGGTGGAGCTGCCCACCTACGCGTTCCAGAACACGCGCCACTGGCTGGAGCCGGGAACCGGCACCGGGCGGCCGGGCGAGCTGGGCCTGGAGCCGGGCGGGCATCCGCTGCTCGCCGCCGCAGTGTCGCTCGCCGAGGGCGGCGGCACGATCCTCACCGGCCGTCTCTCGCTGGACGCTCATCCGTGGCTCGCGGACCATACCGTGGACGGTGTGGTCGTGCTGCCCGGGACGGCCTTCCTCGAACTGGCGGCGCACGCCGCCGACCGGGTCGGCCACGCCCGTGTCGAGGAGCTGACCGTACGGTCACCGCTGGTCGTGCCCGGTCGCGGCGGCGTGTGGCTGCAGGTCAGCGTGGGCGCGGCGGACGAGTCCGGGACGCGGACGGTGAGCGTCGCGGCGCGCGCGGCGGAGGCGGATGGCGGCGACGCCGAGTGGACCCGGCACGCCACCGGCCGCCTCGGCCCCGCACGGGACCCGCGGGACGCGCCCACCGGCGGCGGTCCCCCTCCCGGCGCGCACCCCCTGGACCTGGACGAGCTGTACGAGCGGCTCGCCGGGCTGGGCCACGAGTACGGACCGGCCTTCCAGACGTTGCGGGCCGCCTGGCGGCACGGCGAGGACCTGTACGCCGACGTGGCGTTGCCGGACGGCCTGCCCGCCACCGGATTCGGCCTCCACCCCGCGCTGCTGGACGCCGCGCTGCGTCCCATCATCGCCGAAGGCCAGGAGGCGGGGCTCGCCGCCGATTGGTCCGGCGTCCACGTCCGGTCCGGCGCCGCGCGTACGCTCCGCGTGCACTGGTCACGGACCGGCGAGCGGATCCACGGTACGGTCCGCGACGACGGCGGTGACCTGGTCGCCACGATCGACGGCGCCGTCACGCGGCCGCTCGACCCTGCCGCGATCCGCGCCGACACGCCGCTCTACGCCGTCCGCTGGACGCCGCTCCCCCTGCCCGCCGCTCCCCGCGAAGAAGACGTGGCCGTGGTCGGGGACGCCCCCGGCCTGGCCGAGGCGCTGCGGGACAGCGGTGTGACCGTACGGGAGTACGCCGGTCTCACCACGTCCGGGGACGTGCCGGCCGTCACTGAGGGAGCGTCCGCGACCCGTACGCTCGCGACGCTGAAGGCGTGGCTCGGCGCCGCCGGTGAGACCCGCCTGGCCGTCGTCACGCGTCACGCGATGGCCGTGGACGCGGAGGACCCGGTGGACCCGGCCGCCGCGTCGGTGTGGGGACTGGTACGCGCCGCGCAGGCCGAGCACCCGGACCGGCTGACCCTCCTCGACCTCGACGGACGGCCCGAGTCGGTACGGGCCCTGCCGGCCGTGCTGGCCGTGCTGGCGTCGGGCGAACCGCAGGCCGCCGTACGCGGCGGCGAGACCTACATTCCCCGGCTCGCACGTTCCACGCCGTCACCGGACACGAGTGCCGTCTTCGAGGCGGCGGGCACCGTCCTCGTCACCGGGGCCACCGCGCCGCGTGTCACCCGCCATCTCGCCGCCGCGCACGGCGTGCGCCGCGTCCTGCTGACCACGCCGCTCCGGCCGGACGAGGAGGCCGGGCTCCGCGCGCGCGGAGTCGCGGTCACGGTGGCCGAGGGCGACCTGACCGACCCGGCGGGAGCGGCGGCGGTACTCGCCGCCGCACCCGAGGAGCATCCGGTGACCGCGATCGTCCACGGCCTCGGAAGCCCCGGCGCGGCCGTGCCCCTCGCCGACCTCGCTCCGGAGGACGTCGAGTCCGTACTGCGGCCGACGGCGGATACCGCCTGGAACCTGCACGAGCTCACCCGGGACCGCGAGCTGTCGGCCTTCGTGCTGCTCTCCTCTCCCGACGCCACGCTGGGCGCACCCGGCCGGGCGGCGTACGGGGCCGCCGGCGCTTACCTCGACGCCCTGGCGCACCATCGGCGCGCGGCGGGCCTGCCCGCGACCGCGCTGGCGTGGGCCGCGGACACACCGGCCGAGCGGGAGGGCGCGCTGTTCGACGCGGGCTGTGCCTCCGGGCTGCCGGCGGTGCTCCCCGGGCGGCCGAACCTCGCCGCGATCCGCGACGAGGCACGGTACGGCGTCCTCCCGGCGGTCCTGCGCGACGTGGCCCGCCGGCCGGCCCGCGCGAAGGAGACCTCGGCGGCGGCGCGGCGGCTGGCCGGGCTGCCGGAGGCCGAGCAGCGCCAGGTCGTACTGGACCTGATCCGCGACCAGGTGGCCGCCGTGCTCGGGCACGCCGACCCGGAGGCGGTGGCGGCCGACCGCGCCTTCAAGGAGCTGGGCCTGGACTCGGTCACGACCGTGGCGCTCCGCAACCGCGTGGCGGACGCGACCGGCCTGCGGCTCCCGGCCGGCATGGCCTTCGACCATCCGTCGCCCGCGGCGCTGGCCGGTTTCGTCCACGCCCGGCTCACCGGCGCGAACGAGCGGCCGGCCTCCGCACCGTCGGTCGCGGTGGCCGCCGGCGACCCGATCGTCATCGTGAGCATGGGCTGCCGCTACCCGGGCGGGGTGGGAAGCCCCGAGGACCTGTGGCGGCTCGTCGACTCCGGGACGGACGCCACGTCGGAGTTCCCTGCCGACCGCGGCTGGGACGTCGACCGGCTGTACGACCCCGACCCCGACCGCTCCGGCACCAGCTACACCCGGCGTGGCGGGTTCCTCCACGACGCGGCCGACTTCGACGCGGAGTTCTTCGGCATGAACCCGCGCGAGGCGCTCGCCACCGACCCGCAGCAGCGGCTGCTGCTGGAGGTCGCCTGGGAGACCTTCGAGCACGCCGGAATCGACCCGGCGGGCCTGCGCGGCAGCCGTACCGGGGTCTTCGTCGGTGCGGTCTACCAGGACTACCGGTTCCGGGTGCCGCGGGCGCCGAAGGGGCTGGAGGGCTACCTCGACATCGGCAGCGCGGGCAGCGTCGTGTCCGGCCGCGTCTCGTACACCTTCGGGCTGGAGGGCCCGGCCGTCACCGTCGACACGGCCTGCTCCTCCTCGCTCGTCGCGCTCCACCAGGCGTGCCAGGCGCTGCGGAACGGCGAGTGCGACCTGGCCCTGACCGGCGGCGTCACCGTCATGGCCACACCGAGCACGTTCGTGGAGTTCAGCCGCCAGCGCGCGCTGTCCGCGGACGGCCGCTGCAAGCCCTTCGCCGCCGCCGCCGACGGCACCGGCTGGGCCGAGGGCGCCGGTCTCGTCCTGGTCGAACGCCTGTCCGACGCGCGGCGTAACGGGCATCCGGTCCTCGCGGTCGTACGCGGCACCGCCGTCAACCAGGACGGCGCCTCGAACGGCCTGACCGCGCCCAACGGCCCCTCCCAGCAGCGCGTCATCCGGCAGACCCTGGCCGTCGCCGGGCTCGCGGCCGACGACGTCGACGTGGTCGAGGCCCACGGCACCGGAACGACCCTCGGCGACCCGATCGAGGCGGGCGCCCTGCAGGACGTCTACACCCGCGATCCGCTGTGGCTCGGCTCGATCAAGTCCAACATCGGCCACACCCAGGCCGCCGCCGGCGTCGCCGGGATCATCAAGATGGTCCAGGCCATGCGGCACCGGACGCTCCCGCGGACCCTGCACGTGGACGAGCCGTCGCCGCACGTCGACTGGACCAACCTGAACCTGCTCACCGAGGCCCGGCCCTGGCCCGACCACGGCCGTCCGCCCCGCGCCGCCATCTCGGCGTTCGGGATGAGCGGCACGAACGCCCACACGATCATCGAGGCGCCGCCTGTGCCGGACCTGCCGGACGCCGAGGCCGGGCCCGCCGTGGTGCCGTGGGTGCTCTCGGCCCGCAGCGTGCCGGCGCTGCGCGCCCAGGCGGAGCGGCTGGCCGCGTACGCGGACGCCTGCGCCGGCCCGGCGGACGTCGGGTTCTCGCTGGTCACGGGCAAGGCGACGTTCGAGCATCGCGCGGTGGTCGTGGCCGGGGACCGCGACGGTCTCCTCGCCGGCCTGCGCGGACTGGCCCAGGGCCGGGACGGCGCCGGGCTCGTCCAGGGGCGCGCCGGCGACCCGGGCGGGCCGGTGTTCGTCTTCCCCGGCCAAGGGTCGCAGTGGGCCGGGATGGCCGTCGAGCTCCTGGAGACCGAGCCGGTGTTCCGCGACCGGCTGCTGGCCTGCTCCGAGGCCCTCGCCCCGTACGTCGGCTGGTCCGTGACCGACGCCCTGCGCGGGCCGGCTTTGGAGGAGGCGGCCGTCGTCCAGCCCGTGCTGTTCTCGGTGATGGTGGCGCTGGCAAAGCTGTGGAGCTCGTACGGGGTGCGGCCGTCCGCCGTCGCCGGCCACTCGCAGGGCGAGATCGCCGCGGCGTGCGTCGCGGGCGTCCTGTCGCTGGAGGACGCCGCGCGGATCGTCGCGCTGCGCAGCCGCGCGCTCGCCGGACTGGCCGGGCGAGGCGGCATGGCCTCCGTCGCGCTTCCCGCCGCGGAGGCCGCGGACCGGCTGGCCGCCTGGGCGGGACGGCTGGGCGTCGCCGCCGCCAACGGACCGTCCTCCACGGTGGTCTCCGGCGACCTCGACGCCGTGACGGACTTCGTCGCCGCCTGCGAGGCCGACGGGCTGCGGGCCCGCCGGATCCCGGTCGACTACGCCTCCCACTCACCGCACGTCGAGGCCGTACGGGACCACCTCGCGGAGGTGCTGTCCGGCATCGTCCCGCGCCGTTCGGAGGTGACCTTCCTGTCCACGGTCACCGGGACGGCGCTGGAGGGCACCGAGCTCGGGCCGGACTACTGGTACGCCAACCTGCGGCAGACCGTCGAGTTCGAGCGTGCGACGCGCGCGCTGCTCGCGGCGGGCCATCGCGCGTTCATCGAGGTCAGCCCGCATCCCGTCCTGACCGTCGGCATGCAGGAGACCTTCGAGGCGGCCGGCGTCGCGGACGCGTTCGCGGTGGGCTCGCTGCGGAGGGACGAGGGCGGCCCCCGGCGGTTCCTGACCTCGCTCGCGCAGGTCCACGTACGCGGCGTCGACGTCGGCTGGTCCCCGGCCTTCGGGGCACGTCCCCGTACGGTGCCGCTCCCCACGTATCCGTTCCAGCGCACGCGCTATTGGCTGGAGGCGGCCGGGACGGCCGTCGGCGACGTCGCCTCGGCGGGCCTGGACGACGCGGGTCATCCGCTGCTGGGCGCGTCGGTGGCGCCGGCGGACGGCGCGGGGCTGCTGCTGACCGGTGTGCTGTCCCTGCGGACCCATCCCTGGCTCGCCGACCACATGGTGATGGACACCGTGCTGCTGCCGGGCACCGCGTTCGTGGAACTGGCCCGGCACGCCGGCGAGTGGCTCGGGTACGGCGAGCTGGACGAGCTCACCCTGGACGCGCCGCTGACGGTGGCCGAGGACGGCGCGACGCGCGTCCAGGTGGTGGTGTCGGCGCCGGAGGAGGACGGACGGCGGCCCGTCGGCGTCTACTCGCGTCCGGCGGACGGCGCGGACGGCGAGGCGCGGCGGCCCTGGACCTGCCACGCCACCGGCCGCCTGGCCGCCGGCGACGACGCGTACGAGACCTGGGCGCCGGCGGCGTGGCCGCCGAAGGACGCCGAACCGGTCGAGACCGACGGCGTGTACGAGCGCCTCACCGGCCTCGGCTACCAGTACGGGCCGCGCTTCCAGGGGCTGCGCGCCGCCTGGCGGGACGGCGACGACCTGTACGCGGAGGTCGCGCTCCCCGACGGCGTCGACATCGACGGCTTCGGCGTGCACCCCGCGCTCCTGGACGCCGCCCTGCACACCGCCGTCCTCGGCCTCGACGTGGAGGACGCCGGGGTCCGGCTGCCCTTCGCGTGGAACGGCGTCCGCCTGCACGGCACGGGCGGCGGCGCGTTGCGGGTCCGCATGTCGGTGACCGGCCCGGACACCGTGTCGCTGGCGGTGAACGACCCCTCGGGGGCTCCGGTGGCCTCCGTACGCTCGCTGACGTTGCGGCCGGTGCGGCCCGACCGGCTCCGGGCGGCGCGCGCCCGCCGGCACGACTCCCTGTTCGAGCTCACGTGGGTCCCGGTCCCCGTGTCCCCCGCACGGGACGCCGGCCCGTGGGCCGTCCTCGGGTGCGCCGGCGGGCTGGAGGAGGCCGGTGTCCCGGTCCGTACCCACCCGGACCTGGACGCGCTGAAGGCGGGAGGACCACCGGAGACCGTCCTCGCCTGCTGCCCCGCGGACGGTACGGGCGACGCGGCGGCACGCGCGCACGCGGCGGCGGACCGTACGCTCACGCTGGTCCAGCGCTGGCTCGCCGACGACGACCTCACCGGCGCCCGCCTCGTCATTCTCACGCGCGGCGCCGTCACGACCGGGCACGAGCCGGTCGACCCGGCCGCCGCCGCCGTGTGGGGGCTCGTCCGCTCGGCCCAGGCGGAGAACCCCGGACGCCTCGTCCTGCTCGACCTGGACGGCGGCGAGGGCTGTGGCCCGGCGCTCACCGCCGCGCTCGGACTGGGAGAACCCCAGCTCGCGATCCGCGACGGCGAGCCGTACGCGCCCCGCCTGACCCGGGTCGCCGACGCCGGGGGCGCGGGCGACGCGCCGTTCGACCCGGACGGCACGGTCCTGATCACCGGCGGCACCGGGCTGATCGGCGGGCTCGCAGCGCGGCACCTTGTCGCCGAGCACGGCGTACGGCACCTGCTGCTGGCGAGCCGCCGGGGCAACGACGCCGGCGGGGCCGCGGAGCTGGTGGCCGGGCTGACCGGCCTGGGCGCGCGGGTCACCGTCGCGGCGTGCGACCTCGCCGACCGGTCCGCGGCTCGCTCGCTGCTCGCCGGCGTTCCCGCAGCGCATCCGCTGACCGCAGTGATCCACGCCGCGGGCGTCCTGGACGACGGGATCGTCCCGGCGCTCACCACCGACCGGCTCGACACGGTGATGCGGCCGAAGGTCGACGCCGCGTGGCACCTGCACGAGCTGACGAAGGACCTGCCCCTGTCCCGGTTCGTGCTGTTCTCCTCCGTCGCGGGCGTCATCGGCTCACCCGGGCAGGCCAACTACGCGGCGGCCAACGCCTTCCTCGACGCGCTCGCCCACCATCGGCATGCCGAGGGCCGCCCGGCCACGACGCTCGCGTGGGGGCTGTGGCGGGAGGCGAGCGGGATGACCGCGCACCTCGACCAGGCCGACCTCGCCCGCGCCACGCGAAGCGGGATCGCGCCGTTGACCAGCGAGCAGGGCCTCTCACTGCTCGACACCGCGCTCGCCGACGCCCGGCCGGCGCTCGTGCCGACCCGGCTGGCCGTGGCGGCCCTGCGCGCGCAGGGCGACTCCGCGCTCGTCTCCCCGGTGCTGCGCGGTCTCGTGCACACCGCCGCGAGCCCCGGCGCGGGAGCCGCGACCGGCTGGGCGGACCGGCTCGCCACCGTCCTCGATGAGGAGCGGCCCGGTCTTCTGCTCGACCTCGTACGCGACCAGATGCGGATCGTGCTGGGACACGCCTCTGTCGCGGCCGTCGACCTGGACCGGGGCTTCCTCGACCTCGGCTTCGACTCGCTCACGGCGGTGGAGTTCCGCAACCGGGTCAACGCGGCCACCGGGCTGCGGCTGCCCGCCACGCTGCTGTTCGACCATCCCACGCCGTCCGCGCTCGCCGAGCACCTCCTCGGCGAGCTCGCACCGGCCGCACGGGACTCGTCGGCGGCGGCGCTCGACCTGCTGGAGACGGCCGTCACGGCGCTACGCGCCGACCGGGACGCCTCGGCGCGGCTGGCGCGGCGGCTCCAGGAGTTCCTGGTCCGGCTCGGCGGGGTCGCCGACGACGAGGGCGAGATCCGCGACATGGGGTCCGCGAGCGACAGCGAGATCTTCGACTTCATCGACAACGAACTCGGAATTGAGAGCTGACGCGCATGGCTCGGGTGACGAACGAGGAGAAGCTCCGCGACTACCTCAAGCGGGTCACGTCCGACCTGCAGAAGACGCGTCAGCGGCTGCACGAGGCCGAGGAGAAGGACCGCGAGCCGATCGCGATCGTCTCGATGAGCTGCCGCTTTCCGGGAGGCGTACGGTCGCCGGAGGACCTGTGGGAGCTCGTCGACTCCGGCACCGACGCGATCTCCGACTTCCCGGTCGAGCGCGGCGGCTGGAACGCCGGCGAGCTCTACGACCCGGACCCGGACAAGGCCGGGAAGGTGTACGCCACGCAGGGCGGATTCCTCTACGACGCGGACGGCTTCGACGCGGACCTGTTCGGGATGAGCCCGCGCGAGGCCCTCGCCACCGACCCGCAGCAGCGGCTCCTGCTGGAGACCTCCTGGGAGGCGTTCGAGCGGGCCGGCATCGACCCGCGTTCACAGCGCGGGAGCCAGACCGGGGTGTTCGTCGGCGTGATGTACGACGACTACCGGACCCGGCTGCACCGCGCCCCCGCCGGATTCGAGGGCTACCTGGGCACCGGCAGCGCCGCGAGCGTGGCCTCCGGGCGCGTCGCGTACACCTTCGGCCTCGAAGGGCCGGCCGTCTCGGTCGACACCGCCTGCTCCTCCTCACTCGTCGCGCTGCACCAGGCGTGCCAGGCGCTGCGGGGCGGCGAGTGCGACCTGGCGCTGGCCGGCGGCGCGACGGTGATGGCGACGCCAGAGGTCTTCATCGAGTTCAGCCGGCAGCGCGGGCTGGCCGCCGACGGGCGGTGCAAGTCGTTCTCCGCGTCGGCGGACGGCACCGGCTGGGGCGAGGGCGTCGGCGTGCTCCTGGTCGAACGTCTCTCGGACGCCCGCCGGAACGGGCACCCGGTCCTCGCCGTCGTACGCGGCAGCGCGGTGAACCAGGACGGGAGGAGCAGCCAGCTCACCGCGCCGAACGGCCCGTCGCAGCAGCGCGTCATCCGGCGCGCCCTGTCCGCCGCCCGGCTGTCGGCCGAGCAGGTGGACGCGGTCGAGGCCCACGGCACGGGCACCACACTGGGCGACCCGATCGAGGCACAGGCGCTGATCGCCACGTACGGCCGCGACCGGTCCGCCGGCCGTCCCCTGTGGATCGGCTCGATCAAGTCGAACATCGGGCACGCCCAGGCCGCGGCCGGCGTCGCCGGCGTGATCAAGATGGTCATGGCGATGGGTCACGGGCGGCTGCCGCGGACCCTGCACGTCGGCGAGCCCACCCCGAACGTCGACTGGGCCGCCGGAACGGTCGCCCCGCTCACCGAGGCGCGGCCGTGGCCGGAGACCGGCGAACCACGGCGTGCCGCGGTGTCCTCGTTCGGGGTCAGCGGCACCAACGCCCACGTCGTACTCGAAGGAGAACCGGCGGAGGCCGGGGACGACGACGCGCGCCCGGCGGACGACGGCGTACTCGCCTGGCCCGTGTCCGCGCACGGCGAGGCGGCGCTCCGCGCCCAGGGCGAACGGCTCCTGGCGTACGTGACGGCCGATCCCGCGCCCGCCCCGGCCGACGTCGCGGCCACGCTCGCCGGCCGGTCGCCGTTCGAGCACCGCGCGGTCGTCGTCGGCGAGGGCCGCGCCGATCTCGCCCGCGGCCTCGCCGCCCTGGCCGAGGGGTGCGGCGACCCGGGCCTGGTCCGCCGCGGCGCCGCGGCACCGGGCAAGACCGCGTTCTTGCTGTCCGGGCAGGGCAGCCAGCGCCCCGGCATGGGCCGGGAGCTGTACGCGCGGTTCCCGGCGTTCGCCGAGGCCTTCGACGAGGCGTGCGCGCACCTCGATCCGCACCTGGACCGGCCGCTACGGGAGGTCGTCTTCGGCGCGGACGGCCCGCTCGACCAGACCGCCTACACCCAGGCCGGGCTGTTCGCCCTGCACGTGGCCCTGTTCCGCCTGGCCGGGTCGTTCGGGCTGCGCCCGGACCTCCTGCTCGGCCACTCGATCGGCGAGCTGTCCGCCGCGCACCTGTCGGGCGCGCTGTCACTCCCCGACGCGGCGGCGCTGGTGGCGGCACGCGGACGGCTCATGCAGGCGCTGCCCGCCGGCGGCGCGATGATCGCGGTCAAGGCCGCCGAGACCGACGTCCTGCCCCTGCTCGACGGGCGCGCGCACGAGGCGGGCGTCGCGGCGGTGAACGGGCCGCAGGCCGTCGTGATCTCCGGCCGGGACGACGCGGTCACCGAGATCGCCGAGGCGCTGCGGGAGCGCGGGCACCGGATCCGGCGGCTGCGGGTCAGCCACGCCTTCCACTCCCCCGCGATGGACCCGATGCTGGACGGGCTGCGGGAGGCCGCGGCGGGCCTGTCGTACGGGACGCCGCGGATCCCCGTGGTCTCGAACGTCACCGGTGAGCTCGCCGACGCGCTCGGCACGCCCGAGTACTGGGCCCGGCACGCTCGGCGGCCGGTCCGCTTCCTCGACGGGCTGCGCACGCTGCACGGCGAGGGCGTCACCCGCTTCCTCGAACTCGGGCCGGACGGCACCCTCACCACCCTCGCCGCGGACGGCGTCGAGGACGCCGAGGCGATACCGGCGCTACGCGCGGACGGGCCGGAGCCCCGGCACTTCCTCACCGCGCTGGCCCGATGCCACGCGGGCGGCGCCACGGTCGGCTGGGCGGCGGCGTCGACCGGACGGGACGTCCGGCGGGTGCCGCTGCCCACCTACCCCTTCCAGCGGCGCCGCTACTGGCTCCAGGCGCCGGGCGGGACCGGCGACGCCACCGGCCTTGGGCAGGACCGCGTGGACCACCCGCTGCTCGGTGCCGCTGTGCCGCTCGCCGACGAGGACGGAACGGTCCTCACCGCCCGCCTGTCCTCCGACACTCACGCCTGGCTCGCCGACCACGCCCTGTCCGGCACCGTGGTCGTCCCCGGCACGGCCTTCGTGGATCTGGCACTGACGGCGGCGGAGCGTACGGGCTGTGAGCGGATCGAGGAGCTCACGCTGCACGAGCCTCTGCCGCTCCCGCCTCACACCGGCGTCCAGGTGCAGATCCGGGTGGGCGGCGCGGACGAGTCCGGAAGGCGTTCCCTCACGGTGTCCGCGCGCCCGGAGGACGCCGAACCGCACGAGTGGACCCGGCACGCGAGCGGCGTCCTGACGCCCTGTCCCTCGCCCTCCTCCAGTGGCGCCGTGCCCCCGGCCGGAGCGACGCCGCTGCCCGTCGACGACCTGTACGAGCGGCTCGCCGAGCTGGGCTACCGGTACGGTCCGGCGTTCCAGGGGCTGCGCGCCGCCTGGCGGCACGGCGACGACCTCTACGCCGAAGTGGCCCTGCCGGACCGGCTCGACCCCACCGGGTACGCCATCCACCCGGCGCTGCTGGACGCCGCGCTGCACGCCCTCATCCTCGACGCGCTCGACGGCGAGCCGGAGTTCCGGCTGCCCTTCTCCTGGAGCGGGGTGAGCCGGTCCGCCGCGGGCGCCACCGCGCTGCGGGTACGGATCTCTCCGCGCGGGCCGGACGCCGTGTCCCTCACGGTCACCGACCCGGCCGGGGCCTCGGTGGCCTCCGCCGAGACGCTGGTGGTACGGGCGGTGGCGCCCGGCCGGTTCTCCGGGCGGTCCGCCGCGGACGCGCTGTTCCACGCGGACTGGGTCCCCCTGCCGGAGGAGAACGTCCCGTCCGGTGGCGCCCGGCCGGTCGCGGCGGCCGGTGACCGGCACGACTCCCCCTTCGGGAGCGCCTCGTGGGCGTTCGTCGGCGCGGCCGGCGAGGCCGAGGACTTCGGCGCCGATCGCGTCCACCCCGGCCTGGCCGCGCTCGCCGAGGACCCGGCGGTCCCCGACGTGGTGGTGCTGCCGTGCCCGGGACACGCGGGCCCGGACGTGCCCGGCGCGGTACACGCGACGACGCGCGAGGTGCTCGCCCTGACGCGGCACTGGCTGGCCGAGGAGCGCTTCGCCGGTTCGCGCCTGGTGCTGCTGACGCGCGGTGCGGCGGCCATCCTGCCGGACGACCCGGACGACCTTGCCGCCGCGGCAGTGTGGGGACTCCTGCGCTCGGCGCAGATCGAGCACCCAGGGCGTCTCGTCCTCGCCGATCTCGACGGTCACGAGAGCTCGGCCCGAGCACTCCGGCGGGCGGTCGCCTCCGGGGAACCGCAACTCGCACTACGCGACGGCACCGCCTACCGGTTCCGCCTCACCCGAGCCCCCGGCCCCGCCCCCGTTCCCGACGAGACACCCACCCCGTGGGACACCGCGCCGGCCAGGACCGGTGCCGGCCTTCGCGGCCACGACGGCTCGGCCGATACGCTCCGGCCGGCGGCCGGCCCCGGGGCACCACGACTCGGACCACGCGGAGGTCTCTCGTACGGCACTGTGCTGGTCACCGGGGCCGCCGGGGCCCTCGGCGGGCTCATCGTCCGGCATCTGGCGGGGCGGCATGGCGTACGGCGGCTGGTCCTGGTCGGCCGACGCGGCGCGGACGCCGCCGGCGCGCGGGAGCTCACCGAGGAGCTGACCGCGCTCGGCGCGGACGTGACGTGGGCCGCCTGCGACGCCGCGGACCGCGCCGCCCTCGCGGACGTGATCGCGGCGATTCCCGGCGAGCACCCGCTGACCGCGGTCGTCCACGCCGCCGGTGTGGTCGACGACAGCACGGTCGCGGCGCTGGACGCCGAGCGGCTGGCGGCCGTGCTGCGCCCGAAGGTGGACGCCGCGTGGAACCTCCACGAGCTCACCCGGGACCGGCCCGTGTCCCGGTTCATCCTGTTCTCCTCCGCCGCCGGTACGGTCGGCTCCCCCGGCCAGGGCAACTACGCGGCAGGGAACGCGTTCCTCGACGCGTTGGCCCGGCACCGGCACACCGCCGGGCTGCCCGCCACCTCGCTGGCCTGGGGCCTGTGGTCGGTGGACGGCGGGCTGACCCGGCACCTGGAGGACACCGACCGGGCGCGGATGGCCCGTTCCGGCATGACGCCGCTGACCGCCGACCAAGGGCTCGCGCTCTTCGACGCGGCACTCGCCCTCGCGCGGCCCGGTGCCGTCCTCACGCGGCTCCACCGGGTGACGCTGCGCGACCTGGCCGGGGCCGGGGCGCTGCCGGCGGTCCTGAGCGAGCTGGTCCCGGCCGCACGTCGTCCTCCGGCGGCGTCCACGGCGGGGCTGGCCGGGCTGCCCCCGGACGCGCTGGAGAGCGCCGTCCCGGCGGTGGTGCGTGAGCGGGTCGCCGAGGTGCTCGGCCACGCCGAACCGGACACCGTCGAGATGTCGCGGGCGTTCAAGGACCTCGGCTTCGACTCGCTCACCGCGGTGGAGCTGCGGAACCGGCTGACCGCCGCCACCGGGCTGCGGCTCTCGGCGACGCTCGTCTTCGACCATCCCACTCCGGCCGCGCTCGCCGGTCACCTGCTCGCGGAACTGCTCGGCGCCGCCGAGGGGCCGGCCGGCCCGAGGGCGGCCGCGGCGAACGACGAGCCGATCGCGATCGTGGCGATGGGCTGCCGTTTCCCCGGCGGGGTGTCGTCCCCCGAAGAGTTGTGGGACCTCCTCGCCGCGGGCACCGACGCGACCTCGGAGTTCCCGGCGGGACGCGGCTGGGACCTGGAACGCCTGTACGACCCGGACCCCGACCACGCGGGCACGAGCTACACCCGGCGCGGCGGGTTCCTGCACGACGCCGCCGAGTTCGACCCGGAGTTCTTCGGGATGAGCCCGCGTGAGGCGCTCGCCACCGACCCGCAGCAACGCCTCCTGCTCCAGGTCGCCTGGGAGACCCTCGAACGCGCCGGCCTCGATCCGGCCGGCCTGCGCGGCAGCCCGACCGGCGTGTTCGTCGGCGTCATGTACGGCGACTACGGCGGCCACCTTCTCCAACGCTCGCCGGCCGAGTTCGAGGGGTATCTGGGCGCGGGCAGCGCGGGCAGCGTCGCCTCGGGCCGCGTCGCGTACACCTTCGGGCTGGAGGGCCCGGCGGTGACCGTCGACACCGCCTGCTCCTCCTCGCTCGTGGCCCTCCACCAGGCCGGTCAGGCGCTGCGGAGCGGCGAGTGCGACCTGGCGCTGGCCGGCGGCGTCACCGTCATGGCCACGCCGGGCGCGTTCATCGAGTTCAGCCGCCAGCGCGGGCTCGCGCCGGACGGCCGCTGCAAGACGTTCGCGGCGGCGGCCGACGGCGTGGGCTGGGGAGAGGGCACCGGGCTCCTCCTGCTGGAACGGCTGTCCGACGCCCGCCGGAACGGGCACCCGGTCCTGGCGCTGATCCGCGGGTCGGCGATCAACCAGGACGGCGCCTCGAACGGCCTGACCGCGCCCAACGGACCCTCCCAGCAGCGCGTCATCC
>NZ_JAUEQY010000066.1 GCF_030406325.1 Actinomadura sp. DC4
CACCCCCCCCCCCCCCGCTCCCCGCCTCGGCCCCCCCCCCCCGGCCCCCGGGCGCGTGCGCCCGGCGGGGGGGGCCCCCCCCTCGGGTGTCTCCCTCCCCGACTTTCCCCTACCGCTTCTTCTCAGCCGGCCCCCCCACCCCCGGGGGGGGGCCGCGGGGGGGGTGGGGGGGTTCGGGGGGCGGGCCCCCCGCGGGGGCCCCCGCCCCTTCGGTCTCAAATGAAAAAGCCCCGCAGTGACTAAGGCGATTTTACGAATTTCGCCTTCGTCTATGCGTGGACCCGGCCCGATTCGGCATCGATGAACGCGGCGAGCCGTTCGATCCCCTCTTCCACGCGCGCGCGGGCGAGATAGCTGGAGGAGATCCGCAACTGGTGCCGGCCGCCGCCGCCCACGAAGAAGGCGTCCATCGGCGTCCACAGCACGCCGTACTCGCGGGCCGAGCGTTCCAGCGCGGTCTCGTCCGCGACGAACGGGACGGTCAGGACGGTGAAGAACCCTCCCTCGGGGCGGTTCCAGCCGAGTCCGAGGTCCGCGCGGCGCGTGGCCGGGAAATGCCGTTCGAGTTCGCTCAGCACGGTCAGCAGGTTGTCGCGGTAGAAGCCGATCGCCGGGGCGTTCATCTCGCGCAGACGGCAGCCGCTCATCAGCAGCATGCCGCCGATCACCGCCTGGCTGAGGGAGGGGGTGTTCACCGTGATCATGCTTTTGATCTTCGCCAGCTCGTCGGCGAGCAGGCTCTCCCGGCCGCCGTCGCCGAGCACACGCTGGTCGGCGATCGTGTAACCGAGCCGTGCGCCGGGGAAACAGGTCTTGGCGAACGAGCCGAGATAGACCACCGAGCCGTCCCGGTCGAGCGATTTCAGCGTCGGCCGGGGCTCGATCTCCCGGGTGAAGAACCCGTACGGGTTGTCCTCCATGATCAGCAGGTCCTCGGACGCCGCCACGGCGAGCAGTTCGCGGCGTGCGGCGACCGGCATGCTCGCGCCGGAGGGATTGGCGAAGTCGGGCACGACGTAGAGCATTCGCGGCCGCCGGCCCTCGGCCTTCACGCGCCGGGCGATCGCGCGCACCGCCTCCGGGTCGGGGCCGGCCTCGCCCTCCGGCACCGGGACGACGGGGATGTCCAGCAGCCGCGCCGCACCCGTGATCCCGATGTAGCACGGCGAGCTGACCAGCAGCGCGTCCGACGGATCGGCGAACAGCGCGCGGAGCGTGAGGAACATGCCCTCCTGCGCGCCGACCGTCACCACGATCGACTCGGGCGGGACCCGGATGTCCTCGTCGTTGGCCAGGGCCTCGGCGATCAGGCCGTGGATCTGCCCTTTCGTCCGGCCGTACTGGAAGAGCACCGCCCGCACCTGGTCCTCGGTGAGACCGGATCGCCGCAGGTGGTCGGTGTAGGCGTTGAGGTAGTCGGTGATCCGCTCCGGGTCGAACAGCCCTTCGTACGGGCGGCCGGGCGCGAACGAGACCGCGTCGGGATAGCGGACGGTGACCTCGTTGAGGAAGTTCATGGTGTCCAACAGCGGATCCGCGAGGGAACCGTGGAGGCCCGCGAGGGCCAGGACGCGAGCCGCGCCCGCCTCCGGTAAGGCGGGATCGATCTCCCGTGCGAGCGAGTCGAATGCCATTTCCCTCTCCCGACGTTCTGGGCGCATGTAATCAAATGCCGGATCCGGCGCAAAAAGAATAAGGACGAGGGAAAAGGAAATTCCATTCTCGTCTTTTGCGCAATACTGCCCACACGCTTTTTCGTTGTCAAGGCGGTCACCAGCGTCCAACGGGTATTCGCCCAGGACGCCGCGGGGGCGCCCGGATGTCCGGCGACCTCGCCGCCCGTGCCCGGGCGAGGCGTCGCGGCTCGAAACCGGTAGATCCATGCAGCCCCCCGCGCCAGGGCGACAACACCGTGCACTCCGGTCGCCTGATTACCGACGGGCAAGTATCAATAAATTGCACACGACCGATTACCCGTTGTCAACGCCCACCCTTGTTTCGTCCCCCGATGTCCCGTTACGCGCCGCCGGCAAAGCAGGCGGAGGTGGTTTCCCGGAGGAGTCAACGGATCAACACTTCCTATCTTTCCGCATATGTCACAAAATCAAGAAAGTAGAATCACTCAATCGAGCGAGATCCGAATGAGAACGGCCCGCGTTGCGTGGATTCGAACCGAGGGAGGGCTCGGCTCATGATCCACAATGAGAGCCCTCTGACGGAGCCGAGTGGGTGCGAGGAGCTCGTAAGCAGTAGTGGCGGCCACTGCTGTGCTCTCAGGGGAAGGAAGGGCCGATCATGAGTGAGGCTACCGCCCAAATCCGCAACATCGCGCACCGTCCGAAGAATAACCGACCGGTTGTCGCCGGCCTCACCGGACTCGCCCTCACCCGGCAGACGTCACTATCCCTCAAGGCCAGCCTACCGCTCGACGATTGGCTACGCGTCGGCCTTCACATCGTGCGTATTTCGGACTCGTCAACATGGTGGCTGGCGGATTGGCTGATTTACGGCCGGGAGCTGTATCCCGACAGGTATATCAAGGCGATCGAGGACACGGCACTCGACTACCAGACGCTCCGCAACTACGCATGGGTCGCAGGACGGGTCAGCGCCCACAGAAGGCGAGCGAATCTCAGCTTTCAGCATCACGCCGAAGTCGCCGCGCGGCCGGAGGACGAGCAGGACAAATGGCTGCAGGAGGCCGAAGAGCACGGCTGGTCCCGCAACCGGCTGCGGACGGAGATGAGGCTGGCGAGCCGGTCGGGACGGTCCGAGCCGAAGCAACAGGTCAACTTCCGGATCGACGACGAGCACGTCCGATTGTGGCAAGAAGCGGCCAGTATGGAAAAGCAGGATCTCCACGAATGGATGGTCGAGGTCCTCAACAAGGCGGCATCGCTCACCCGCGAGCGGCCGCCGGCCACGATCGCGGCGTCCTAGACTCTCTTGACCAGGGGAGATGACTCTTCCGACGAAAGTGACGCCGGCGTGGAGACGGGCGGCCGCACAATCGCCCGTCTTCACGCCGGCCCGGCACTCCCGCACCGCCATTCGGTGCGCGACCGATATCGAGTGTGCCGCAATGTTCATGGTGTAAAATCGTGTGTAACGCCGGATATCCTTCCCGGCCGATACTGCCACCCCGACCAGAGGGACACCGGAGGGTCACCCCCTCCGCCACCCGAGTAACCGAAAAGCCCGCGTTCGCCACCGCGGCCGGGCATTCCCGAGGCGGGCCGGTATCGACTTCCCCACAGAGGGTTCCCCTCCTCTGCGCCGGGCGATTGATCGATCTTGACGACAAATGATCGTGGCCAAGACCGGCCATGACGTTCTGTCATCGATCGCCTACCATCGGAAAGTCAGTCATTTGCAGAACTGACTAATGGCTGAATGTCATTCGGATGCGCTTTTCGCGGGTGACATCAAGCAGCGCGGACACGGGGTGAAGCCGCATTGGCTACGGGTCGTATTCTGCAGTTCGACGGGGACCTCGGTGATGGTTTAGCCGCCCACGACGGCGGCTCCGAAAAAGCATTTATAGGCCTCGCGTCGACTTCCTCTTCAGGGCCGATCCCGATTTTACTCCCGCCGGCGGGCCGCACCTTACCGCCCGACCGCGAGATCACTGTGCCGTGCCCGGAGTCCGCATCGGATCTCACGGGAGGCCGGATCATTCGAGCGTGACGAGCAGGTCGAAGTGGGAAGCAGACACGGCCGGATCGACGGCCGGGAGCCCGGCGGAATCGGGACGCCGCACATCCGCACCGCCCGCACCGGCCGGTTTCGGCGAGACCGGCGCGGGCCATCGGTCGTGTCACCGGCGGCGGGAGGCGTCGAGCCCGCGCGGGTGAACGCCGGGCCGCGGGAATCGGCGCTGCCCGACAGCACAAGCTCTTCCACTCCGGAACCGGGGCCGGCAGGCCGGCACCGGAGCGTTCCCCGGCGGGGATCGTTCCGGCACCGTCGACGGCCGGACCACCGTGCCGCCGGTGTGGGGTGGAAGTGCCACAGGAGTAAAAGCCTGAGACGGGGGACCACATGACCACACCATTCGTCGAGGAGCTCCAGCGGCTCCTCGCGGAGCGACGCTTTTCCTGGCGGAAACTGGCCGAGCTGACCGGATACCATCCGAGCTGGCTCAGCAAGATCAGAAACGGCAGGCCTCCCTCCGCGGAGGTGGTCCGCCGTTGCGACGAGGTCCTGGGGGCGAACGGCACACTCGTCGCCCTGGCCCAGGTGCACGAGCTGCGTCCCGCGCATCTGCCCGCGGCGCCGGCCGGTTTCATCGGCCGTGACGACGAACTCCACAGGATGCGGGAGGCGCTCACGGTCGGCAGCCGGCAAGGGGTCCCCACGATCGTGGCCATCGACGGGCCACCGGGGGTCGGCAAGACCGCGACGGCGCTCCGCTGCGCCCATGACGTCAAGGAGTCCCTGCAGTGGAAGTACTCCGACGGTGAGCTGTTCGCGGACCTGCACGGCCACTCCCCGAACCAGGATCCGGCGCGGCCCGAGGACCTCCTGGAGGAGTTCCTCATCGGCCTGGGCGTGCCGGCGAACGAGATTCCGGCGGGCCTCGAACCCCGTACGAAGCTGTACCGCACGCTGCTCGGCTCCCGCAAGATCCTCATCGTCCTGGACAACGCCGCGTCCTCCGAGCAGGTCGAGCGGCTGCTACCGGGGTCGGGCAACTGCGGGGTCATCGCCACCAGCCGCCGCCGGCTGGTCGGGCTGGCGATGCGGAGGGACGCCGTACGCGTCGCGCTCGGCCCGACGAGCATGCGCGAGTCCGTCGCCCTGCTGCGCACCTTCGTCGGGGTGGCCCGCGCGGACGCGGAGACCGCCTCGGTCGTGGCGCTGGCCGAACGCTGCGGCCATCTGCCGATGGCGCTGCGCATCGCCGCCGAGCGCGTGGCCGCGCACCCGTACCTCCCCGTGAGCGAGCTCGTCGACGAGCTGAGCTCGGACGAGCGGCCGCTGGACGCCCTGGCGACCGGCGACTCGGTCGACCTGCGCACCGTCTTCGAGTCCTCCTACCGTGATCTCGGCGGCGAGGAGGCGCGGGTCTTCCGGCTGCTCGGGCTGCAGCGGGGGCCCGACATCAGCGTCGACACCGCCGCGGTGCTGGCGGAGCTGCCCCCCGTACGGGCACGGCGCCTGCTGGAGAAACTCGTCAGCGTCCATGTCCTGGAGGCGGCGCCGGCCGGCCGCTACCACCTCCACGAGCTGCTGCGCATGTACGCCGTCGAGCGCGTCCAGGGCGAGCACGACGCCGACGACCGGCGAGCCGCCGTACGGCGGCTCGCCGACTGGTACCTGCACACGGCCTCCGCGGGCAGCCGGGTCCTGGCCCCGTTCGGATGCGACCGGCCGGCGCCCGGGGCGCCGCGGGACGTCGTTCCCCGCACCTTCCCCGGCCGTCCGCAGGCGCTGTCCTGGTTCGACGCCGAGACCGCCAACTTCCAGCCGGTCATCAAGCTCGCCATCGAGCACGGGCTGCACGACACGGCCTGGCGGCTGGCGGTCGCCCTGCGGGAGTACGCCCGGTTACGCCGCAAACCGCTGGGATGGTGGCCGGCCAGCCTGGAACTGGCGCTCAAGGCGACGCGATCGGTCGGCGACTGCCCCGCAGAGGGCCTGGTGAGGACGATCGCGGCGGAGGCGCACCGATGGTCGTGCGACCACGACCGGGCCCGGCAGTCGCTGAGGAGCGCGCTGGCGATCCGGCGGGAGATCGGCGACCTCTCGGGCAAGGCCTGGACGCTGACCGAGTCCGGGTTCCTCGCCGTGGAGGAGGAGTGCTTCGAGCAGGCGTGTCCTCTCGCCTCTGAGGCCCTGTCGATCTTCCAGGACCTCGGCGACCGGCGCGGTCAGGCGTCGGCGCTGTTCACCCTGGCCGACGCCTACGCCGGATGGCAGCGGCAGGGCGACGCGCTCTCCGCGCTGGGCGAGGCGTTGACGATCTTCCGGGAGATCGGGGACCACGACGGCGAGGGCCTGGTCCTGGTGAAGATGGCCGGCATCCACCACACGTACGACGAGCCGGAGACGGCGCTCGAATGCCTCGACCTCGCCCTCGAGGCACGCCGTTCGGCGGGCTCCCGCTGGGGTGAGGCCGACTGCCTGTGCCGCCAGGCCTCGGTCCTGCACGCGCTCGGGCGGGTGGAGGAGGTGAGGAAGCCCTGTGAGGAGGCGCTGGCGCTGTACGAGGAGGTCGGCGACCTGCGCGCGCTGGACCTCCGCGCCTGCCTGGACTGGCACGAGTACGGCATGGTGGGCGAGCTCCTGCCCAATCCGGCGTTCTGAGCCGGCGGCATCGGCGTGAGCTCTCCTCGGCACGGAGAAGGCAGGAACGAACGGTGAAGAACACGCCCACGAGACGGCCCGGCGCCCGGGAGGCGGTGGCGCGGCTGGCCGGCTGGCGGCCGACGTTCCGCATGCGGCTCACGCTGCTGTACGGCGGGCTGTTCTTCGTCGCCGGCACCGTGCTCCTCGTCGTCACGTACGTCCTCGTCGGGCAGAGCCTGCGGGCCAACCCGAACCGGTCGCTCGTACGGACGACGAACAGCCTGATCGGGCAGTACCAGGTGGCCCCGGGCTCGGCGCTGACCGGCGGGGAGATCTCCGGCACGCCGCCGCCGAGCCCGCTGACGAGCCGTACGCGCATCACCGCGAAGGACGCCGCCGCGTTCCGCGAGCAGATCAGGCAGGTGCAGGAGAAGTACGAGGAGAGCACGCTGAACACGCTGCTCACCCAGGGCGGCATCGCGCTGGGCCTGGTCGGCGCCGCGGCGGTCGGGCTCGGCTGGCTCATGGCCGGGCGCGCGTTACGGCCGGTCCACCAGGTCACCGAGACCGCCCGGCTGGTGGCGCGGAGCCACGTCCTGACCGAGCGGATCGGGTACGAGGGGCCGCGCGATGACATCAAGGAGCTCGCCGACACCTTCGACCACATGCTCGCCCGGCTCGCGCGCGCCTTCGACGGGCAGCGGCGCTTCGTGGCCAACGCCTCCCACGAGCTGCGCACGCCGCTGGCCATCAACCGGACCCTGGTCGAGGTGGCGGTGCGCCACAACGACGCGACCGCCGACGTCCGGCGGCTGGGCGAGTCGCTCCTCCTCGTCAACGCCCGGCACGAGCGGCTCATCGACGGCCTGCTCACCCTCGCCGGCAGTGAGCAGGAGATCACGGACGCCACCCCCGTGGACCTGGCCGAGGTCGGCGCGCACGTGCTCGACGTGGCCGGGCCCGAGGCGGCCCGCAAGGACGTGACCCTGGAACACGACCTGGGACCGGCGCCCACCTGCGGTGATCCCGTGCTCCTCGAACGTCTGGCGCAGAACCTCGTGGAGAACGCCATCCGGCACAACAGGAGAGGCGGCCGGCTGCGGCTCGTGACGCGTGCCGGCCGGGACGGCGTCGAACTCGCCGTGACCAACACGGGGCCGACGGTGCCCTCGTACGAGCTGGACACCATCTTCGAGCCGTTCCGCCGGCTGCGCACCGAACGCGTGGGCTCCGGGCGGGGCGCCGGCCTCGGGCTGTCGATCGTCCGTGCCGTCGCCACCGCCCACGGCGGCACCGCGTCCGCGGCGCCGCGCGAGGGCGGGGGCCTCGTCGTGACGGTCTCGCTTCCGCGGTCATGAGCCCGCCGGCCGTTCGCTGATCACGCGGGCCACCTCGGCGAACGAGGCCGGCGTCACCAGGTCCTGGTGGGTGTAGGCGAGGTCGCGGCTCTCGATGTGACCGTCCACGTACGGCCGCCACCGCTCCGGCGCCTCCGCGGCCGGGCTGGACGGAGGCCGGCCGAGGAGTGAGACGAACAGCAGGACGTCGCCGTGGAACCGGCCGGGGGTGAAGCTCGCGCCGAGCCGCCTGTTGTTGATCAGTGTCGCCCTGATCGCCGACACGACCTCGGCGTCGACCTCCGCGCGCCCGTTCTCCCGGCGGGCGAGTTCGACGATCTCCTCGACCATGCGTTCCAGCCGCTCGTCGGTCTCGCCCGGCGCCCGGCCCCGGTCGGCGCCGGCGGGCGCGGCGCCCTTCTTCCTTCCCGCGAAGCTCGGGTAGCCGTCGAGGATGGCGAGGAGGGCGACCTGCTCGCCCTGCTCCTGGATGTGGGTGGCGACGGCATGGGCGATGACCCCGCCGAGCGACCAGCCGAGCAGGTGGTACGGACCCTCCGGCTGTACGGTGCGCATCTGCGCGAAGTAGTCCGCGGCCATCTCCTCCATGGTCTGCGGCAGCGGCTCGTCCGGGCGGGCGAGACCGCGCGCCTGCAGCCCGTAGATCGGGCGGTCCGGAAGGTGGTCGGCCAGGCCCGCGTACCGCCACCCGATCCCCTCCACCGGGTGGACGCAGAACAGCGGCGGCCGGTCGCCCCGCGCCCGCAGCGGCAGGAGGACGTCGTAGTCGCCTCCCTCGTCGCCGGCCTCCAGGGAGGCGGCGAGACCGGCGGGCGTCGGCGCGGCGAACAGCGCGCGGACGTTGACCTTGGTCTCCAGCGCCGCCCGTATCCGCGCGATCAGCCGCAGCGCGAGCAGCGAGTCGCCGCCGAGGTCGAAGAAGCCGTCGTCGGCGCCGACCCGGTCCAGGCCCAGCACCTCGGCGAACAGCTCGCACATCGCCCGCTCCTCCGGGGTGCGGGGCTCCCGGCCGGTGACCTGGCCGGCGAAGTCGGGGACGGGCAGCGCGGCGCGGTCCAGCTTGCCGCTCGGCGTGAGCGGCAGCTCCGGCACCGCGACGACGGCGGCCGGGACCATGTACTCGGGCAGCGCGCCGGCCGCGAACTCCCGCAGCCCCGCCTCGTCGGCGCCGTCGCCGGCGGGGACGACGTAGGCGACGAGCCGCCGGTGGCCGGGCCGGTCCTGCCGGGCGATGACGGCGACCTGTCCGACACTCGGGTGACCCGCCAGGGCGGCCTCGACCTCGCCGGGCTCGACCCGGAACCCGCGGATCTTCACCTGCGCGTCGGCACGGCCCGCGAAGACCAGCTCACCCTCGGAGGTCCAGCGGGCCAGGTCGCCCGTACGGTACATCCGCTCACCGGAGGCGCCGAACGGACAGGCGACGAACCGCTCGGCGGTCAGCCCGGCACGATCCTTGTACCCGCGCGCGAGCCCCGCGCCCGCCACGTACATCTCCCCGACCACACCAGGAGGCACCGGCCGCAGGAGGGCGTCCAGGACGAACACCCGCGTGTTGGGCAGCGGCCGTCCCACCACACTGCCGGCCTGTTCCCGGTCCAGCCGCACGTACGTGACGTGCACCGTGGTCTCGGTGATGCCGTACATGTTGACCAGCACCGGAGCCGGGTGCCGCCCCTGCCACTCGCGGAGACGGGCCGGCTCCAGAGCCTCACCGCCGAACACCACATACCGCAGCGCCGCCTCGGCCATGCTCTCCTCCTCGGCTCGCATCAGCTGGTAGAACGCCGACGGCGTCTGGCTCAGGACCGTCACGCCCTCCCCCGCCACCAGCCCCAGGAACTCCTGCGGCGACCGGCTCACCGCGTACGGCACCACCACGACGCGGCCGCCCAGCAGCAGCGCACCCCACAGCTCCCACACCGAGAAGTCGAACGCGTACGAGTGGAACAGGCTCCACACGTCACCGGCACCGAGATCGAACACCCGCCCGGCCGACTCGACCAGGCTCACCACGTTCCGATGCGGAACCAACACCCCCTTCGGCGTCCCCGTCGAACCCGAGGTGTAGATCACGTACGCCGGATGCGCGCCGGTCAGCGGCGCGGTCCGGTCCGCGTCCGCGGGCGCGCGGTCCGGGCACGCCGCCACGTCGGGGTCGCCGAGCACCACCGTCGTCACCCCGCCGGGCAGGCCCTCCGCCGCCTCGGCGGTCGTGACCAGGCACGCGGGGGCCGCGTCGGCGAGCATGAACTCCACCCGCGCCGCCGGATAGTCCGGATCGACCGGCACGTATCCCGCGCCGGCCTTCAACACGGCCAGCAGCGCCACCACCAGCTCCGCCGTGCGCGGCAGGGCCACCGCGACGAGGCGCTCCGGGCCCACGCCGAGCCCGATGAGGTGCCAGGCCAGCCGGTTCGCGGCCGCGTCCAGCTCCGCGTAGGTCAGCGCCGTGTCCTCGAACATCACCGCGACGGCGTCCGGGGTCGCGGCCGCCCGCGCCTCGAACAGCTCCGGCATCGCCTGCGACGCGACCTGCTCCGCGGTCCGGTTCCACTCCTCCACGACCAGCCGCCGCTCCGCCTCCTCCAGGACCTCGACCTGGCTCACCCGTACGTCCGGGTCGGCCGCCACGGTCTCCAGGAGGCGGACCAGCCGCTCGGCCAGGCGCTCGGCGGTCGGCCGGTCGAACAGGTCGGCGGAGTAGTCGAGCACGCCGCCGAGGCCGGCCGGGGCGCCGTCGTCGTCCCGGCGCTCGCCCACGCTGAACGACAGGTCGAACTTGGCGGCGCCTCCGCCGCCGGGCCGTACCGGCCTGACCCGCAGGCCCGCCAGGTCCCAGCTCGCCGCCCGCGGCGCGTTCTGGAACGTCAGGGAGACCTGGAACAGGGGGTGGCGCGCCAGGGAACGGGCGGGGCTGAGCTCCTCGACCAGCCGCTCGAACGGCACGTCCTGGTGCGCGTACGCGGCCAGGCTGGCCTCGCGGACCCGCTCGACCAGGTCGGTGAAGGACGGGTCGCCGGACACGTCGGTGCGCAGCACCAGGGTGTTCACGAAGAAGCCGATCAGATCGTCCAGCGCGGCGTCACCGCGGCCGGCGACCGGCACGCCGATCGGGATGTCCTCCCCGGCGCCGAGGCGCGACAGCAGCGCCGCGATCGCGGTCTGCACCACCATGAACATGGTCGCGTGCCGGGTGCGGGCCAGCTCCACGAGCCGCGCGTGCGTCTCGGCGCCGACCTGCAGCGGCACCGAGCCGCCCCGGTAGCTCGCCACCGGCGGGCGCGGGCGGTCCGCCGGCAGGGTCAGCTCGGCGGGGAGTTCGGCCAGGGCCTGCCGCCAGTGCGCGAGCTGCGCGCTGATCAGGCTGCCGGCGTCCTCCTCGGCGCCCAGCGTCTCGCGCTGCCAGACGGCGAAGTCGGCGTACTGAACCGGCAGCGGCGTCCACGGGGGCTCCTGGCCGGCCTGGCGCGCGGTGTAGGCCGCCGACAGGTCGCGCATCAGCACGCCCATCGACCAGCCGTCGCCCGCGATGTGGTGCGCCACCAGCATGAGGACGTGCTCGTCGGGGGCCAGGGCGAACAGCCGCGCCCGCAGCGGCAGCTCGGCGCCGACGTCGAACCCGCGGCGCGCCTCGGCCGCCATCTGGCCGGTGAGGCGTTCCTCGTCCGTCTCGATGACGACGAGCTCGGGCGACGCGTCCACGATCTCCTGGCGCGGCACGCCGTCGGTGTCGGGGAAGATCGTGCGCAGGCTCTCGTGCCGCCGTGTCACGTCGTCCAGCGCCGCCTGGAGGGCGCCCTGGTCCAGGTCCCCGCTCAGCCGGAGGCCGAGCGGGACGTTGTAGACCGCGGCGCCCTCCTGGAAGCGGTTGAGGAACCACATCCGCAGCTGCCCGAACGACAGCGGCAGCACGTCCGGCCGGTCGCCGGCGACCAGCGGCGGTCGGGCCTGGCCACCCGCCTCGACCAGCAGGGCGACGCCGGCGGCGGTCGGCGAGCCGAAGAGGGCGCGGATGTTCATCTCGACGCCCAGCACGGAGCGGATCCGCGCGATCAGGCGTACCGCGAGCAGCGAGTCGCCGCCGAGCGCGAAGAAACCGTCGTCGGCGCCGACCCGCTCCAGGCCCAGGACCTCGGCGAACAGCCCGCACACCACCTCTTCCATCGGCGTACGCGCCTCGCGGCTCGTGACCGGCCCGCCGAAGTCGGGGGCCGGGAGGGCCGCGCGGTCCAGCTTGCCGCTGGGCGTCAGCGGCAGCGCGGCCAGCGGCACGACCGCCGCCGGGACCATGTACTCGGGCAGCGTGGCGGCCACGGACTCCCGCAGCACGGCCCCGTCCACGGCCTCTGGGACGACGTAGGCGACGAGCTGCTTCTGGCCGGGTTGGTCCTCGCGGGCGACGACGGCGGCCTGCGTCACCGAGGGGTGGGCGGCCAGGACGGCCTCGATCTCGCCGGGCTCGACCCGGAACCCGCGGACCTTGACCTGGGCGTCGGCCCGTCCGGCGAAGACCAGGTCCCCGCCGGGCGTCCAGCGGGCCAGGTCGCCGGTCCGGTACATCCGCCGGCCCGGGTCGCCGAACGGGCAGGCCACGAACCGTTCGGCGGTCAGCGCGAACCGGTCGCGGTAGCCGCGGGCCAGGCCCGCGCCCGCGACGTACATCTCGCCGGTGACGCCGGGCGGGACCGGCGTCAGGTACGCGTCGAGCACGAACACGCGGGCGTTGCGGAGCGGGCGGCCGATCGGCACGACGCCGCCGGTGACGTCATCCGGGGTGAGCGGCGCGGTCATGGCCGCGCAGACCGTCACCTCCGTCGGCCCGTACGCGTTGACCAGCCGCCGTCCCCGCGACCAGCGCTCGACGAGCGCGGGCGGGCACTCCTCGCCGGCCACGACGACGGTCTCCATCGCGCCGAGGCCGTCCTCGGGCAGGGCCGAGACCAGCGCGGGCGGCAGCGTCGCGTGGGTCACCCCGAAGTCCCCGGCCACCTTCGCGAGGGACCCCTGCGGGCCCAGGCGGTCGGCGCCGACCACGACCAGGCCGGCCCCGGACAGCAGCGCCATGCACAGCTCCCAGACCGAGGCGTCGAAGCTCGGCGAGGCGAACTGCAGCACCCGCGAGTGCGGGCCCACCGCGAACGCCTCGATCTGGCTCGCCGCCAGGCTCTCGATGCCGGTGTGGGTGACCGTGACGCCCTTGGGCCGCCCGGTCGACCCGGAGGTGTAGATCACGTACGCGGGGTGCGCCGGGCGCAGCGGCCGGGTGCGGTCCGCGTCGCGCGGCGCGTGGTCCGGGCACTCCTCCAGCGCGCGCCGTACGGCGTCGTCGTCCAGCAGCACGCGCGTGCCGCCGGCGGGCAGGTCCCGCGCGACGCGCTCGGTGCACACGACGGCCGACGGCGCGGCGTCGGCCAGCATGAACGTCACCCGCGCCGCCGGATATCCCGGGTCGATCGGCACGAACCCCGCGCCGGCCTTGGCCACGGCCAGCAGCGCCACGACCATCTCGGCCGACCGGGGCATCGCCACCGCGACGAGCTGTTCCGGCCCCACACCCTGTCCGATGAGGTGCCAGGCGAGACGGTTCGCGGCCGCGTCGAGGTCGGCGTAGCTCAGCGCCCTGCCCTCGAAGACCACCGCCACCCCGTCCGGCCGTTCGGCCACCCGGGCCTCGAACGCCTCGGGCAGCGTCCGCGCGGGCACGGGCAGCGCCGTACGGTTCCAGTCCTCCACGACCTGCCGATGCTCGGCCTCGTCCATGACGCCGATCCGGCTGAGCCGGGCCGCCGGGTCGGCGGCCACGGTCTCCAGCACGCGGGTCAGCCACGCGGCGAGCCGCTCGGCGGTCTCCCGGTCGAACAGGTCCTTGGAGTAGCGGATCGCGCCCTCGATGCCGCCCGGCGCGCCGCCGGCGTCGCGCCGCTCGCCGAGGCTGAACGACAGGTCGAACCGGGCCGAGTCGGGGCTGGAGCGGGTCGGCCGTACGGTGAGGCCGGGGAGCTCCCAGGTGCCGCCGCGCGCGGCGTTCTGGAATTCCAGCGACACCTGGAACAGCGGGTGCCGCGCCAGCGACCGGTCCGGGCTGAGCTCCTCGACCAGCCGTTCGAACGGCACGTCCTGGTGGGCGTACGCGGCCAGGTCGGTCTCGCGGACCCGCGCCACCAGGTCGGCGAACGAGGGATCCCCGGACACGTCCGTGCGCAGCACCAGCGTGTTCA
>NZ_JAUEQY010000067.1 GCF_030406325.1 Actinomadura sp. DC4
GGCCGGGGCCGAGGAGCGCTACACCGCCGGCCTGCGGATCGCCGAACGCCTGGCTGCAGCCGACCCCAGCAACGCCGAAAGCCAGCGGGACCTGAGCGTCTCCTACAACAGGCTGGGTGATGTGCTGAGGGCGCGGGGGGACCTGGCCGGGGCCGAGGAGCGCTACACCGCCGGCCTGCAGATCCGGCAGAGACTGGCTGCAGCCGACCCCAGCAACGCGCACAGCCAGCGGGACCTGAGCGTCTCCTACAACAGGCTGGGTGATGTGCTGGTGGCGCGGGGGGACCTGGCCGGGGCCGAGGAGCGCTACACCGCCGACCTGCGGATCGCCGAACGCCTGGCTGCAGCCGACCCCAGCAACGCCGAAAGCCAGCGGGACCTGAGCGTCTCCTACAACAAGCTGGGTGATGTGCTGAGGGCGCGGGGGGACCTGGACGGGGCCGAGGAGGCTATTACCCGACACCAAAAAATTGAACGACAGATCGCCGACAACACCAGTCGGTCGGACGGTTAACATAATGCCCTAACCTGCGCGGGGTCGCCATGGCCGATTTTGCTCATCGGATCTTCTAGCTCAGGGCCGCGTGCTGGCGAGAGCTAGCATTTGAGTATGCGGACCGCGATCATCACGGCATGCGCCAGTGTCGTCGTAGCTGTGCTCGTTTTTATCCTTAACCAACAGGCGCAGCTGCGACAAGAGAGACGGAAGGCGCAACTCGTAAGGATTAATGAACAGCTTCGCGAGTTGTATGGGCCCCTCAATGCGCTCGTAAACGTCAACGAGCAAATTTGGGAGTCACTCCGAGCTGCTGGCCTACCCCAAAAGGAACAGCGCGCAGCAAATCCACCTTGGAATGACTGGAAAATATGGCACGAATACGCATTACTGCCAGCAAATATGAAGATGCGCGATCTCATTATATCTCATGCCGACCTACTGGTAGAGTCCGAAGTCCCACTTCCGATTCAGGCATTCTGTGCCCATGTAACTTCGCAAGAAGTTCTTTTTAAGAGTGCCAACGAAGGTGTGAATATAGGAAGTCTAATTCCCCATCCAGGCGAGCCCTATATTGACTACGTCCAGGAGTCTTTCACTAGGCTGAAAATGGAGCAATATCGAATACTGAACCTACTAAATCCCACATAAGACTCCTCGCGCGGAAATGTGGCATCCGCTGGCTTCGAGTCATCGATCCGCTAGCCCGAAGCCGACGCTGTAAGCACAGGAGTACAGCAACACCCTCATACGGCACCCGCCGTGATCTCACGGCACCGTACGCCGGAGCTCGACGAGCCAGCCCGAAGCACGGTCTCACCGGTAACTCGGAAGTAGAGGCCTCAGGCGCCGACCCCCAAGGGTTGAACGAACTCGAAGCGGGGGTCTCGCGACCCCCAGCCCCCCGCGAGCCGAAGCACTCACCCACGCGAAACCGTCTGTCACACCGTCTCGCCGTTCGCGCGGGCGAGCGCTCCGGACAGGTGCGCACCACAACTGTAGGAGACGATCTTGCTAACGCGGTTGCTAGCAGCTGCGCTGGACATCTCTGGAGCACGTGCGGACCTCCTGGCAGCACCGAGCCAGGGCAGTGGTCAGATCTGGACTGCTGTGGACATTGCTAGACTCACTCGTAATGAATAGGCCGTGACGATCGCCGTGGATTATTACTCGCCGTTGATGGTTGCGGTGATCGGCTGACGCGCCGCTGCCGATGCTCGGGCCGTTGGACGGCTTTGCGCTGCCGCTCGGCCTGTCCTCTGGTTCGGTGGTTGCCGCAACAACCCGGGGGCGCCTGCTGTCCAGCACGGAAGCACAGCAATACTGCCCACAGCACTATCGTTGATCTAACCGCGCCTCACGCCGGCGCAGAGAGAGCCAGCACGTACGAGGCTCACGCTGGCAGTTAGGGACGAAGAGTCGGCGGTCAGGCGCCGGATAGGCCGCTGTTGTCTCCCTTTGGGTGTCCAGTCTCTGGTCTCCAGGGAAAGCGGCTCAAGGGGCGATTCATGACCTGAAGTTTTTAGGCCTTGGAGGCAGATGGTTTGTTGTCGTCGCGGGCGTCGATGAGCACGATCGACTCCTCGCCCACAAGTTTCAAGTCGCGCAGGATTCTCTCAACCTTCGCAGCCTGGGCAGCAGTGTATATCACGATCACCTTGACCGAGGTGCGTGTCTTGTTGGCCGCCTCGTAGATCTCGACCTGCTTTTCTAAATTGCGCTTGAGTGCGGTATTACTGGCGAGCTTGAACTCGATCAGCGACTTGTCGCCGGCGCCGAAGCTCGCTTTGAAGTCCACCGGCCCCCGGCCATTATTGACCTCGCGATTTATGTCGAAGTCGGTGCCACACCACACCAGTCCGAATGCGAGCTGGAGTTCCTTCTCGTTGGAGAACGGCTTCCCGGCGCGGTTGAACAATAGGTAGCCGTCGTTGTCTTCGATGTAGGACTTGAAATAGCGTGCCCGTTGTAGGCACTCATCGTAGCTACGCCAAGGCTTATCGTAGAACTCCGTCCGGCCCGCGATATCTGCGAGTGCATGGCGGATCTGCGCCACCAGTGCACGGTAGGTGTCCTGGACCTTGCTGGCGCTTACTGAGTGTGCGCGATCGCCGTCGTCCTCTTGCAGGCGGATGTAGAGGTCGATCAGTTCGGGGAAGCGCCGGATGGTGTCAGCAGTAGCCTTACGCCTCTGCTTAGCGTCGGGGTCGGAGCCGAGCGCACGTTTGAAGTACTGGTTGATGCTCGCGCGCTGCTCCGCGTTGGCGACCGCATCAGGGAGCTGACTGAACTTCGCGATCATGTCGCCGTAGTTGATCCACGTGTCGTCGCGCGTGAGCACGTCTACCGGCGTCAGCAGGACGAAGTCTTGGCGTAGACGCGGAAGATAATAGCGCTCAGTCACCCATGTACGGGTCTCGTAATTGAACCACGCCCGCGTGACTGCGAACGTCTGGCAGTCCTCGTCGCGCATATGTTCGCGCGCGAATGTCTGTGTGTACTCGCATAGATAGGCCTTGATCAGGTTGGTGGTGAAGTCGCTAATGTTGTCCTTGCCAACTCCAGGTCGGATCAGGCACAGCTTCTCCAGGTGAGACCCGCGAGTAACGGTCTCCTCCCCGAAGTTGGCGAGGATATCGCCCAGCGCGCCGTGCAGATCGAAGGCAAATTTCTCGCCCAAGCCCGCGCCGTCGTTGCCGAAGAGCGTGTAGCCGAGCCAGTTCTGCTTGACCTCTTTGAACCGGTACCAGGCATTGATTAGGCCCTTATCTAGATCGGGCATCGCCTGGTCACGCAGGAAGCGCAGATACCGCAGGATTTCCTCGTGAAGCTGTTGATAGACGGGGTTGTCGCTGTTGAACAACAGGAACGGGTCGATGAACAGCGGCAGATCTGAGACCATGCTGATGTCAAACGCGCCATACTCGTCCAGTATCGCCGGGTCGACTCCGAAGTGCTCTGAGAAGTAGAGGTCTAGGTCCATCGCCTATGGACTCCTAGTTGTTTCTTGTTTGTCTCTTGAATGGGTTCGTTCTTGGGTGTCAGTGCTCACAGCAGGTCACGGGCCTGCGCTGGGCGGGCTGGCGTAATTGGAAGCGTGATCCGCCGAGGTGGCCGGCTGACGACGGTGTTCGGAGAGTTCTCCGGTGGGTGGGGGTATCGAGTAGTACCACCACCCCGGGCGAGGATTCGTCCTGGGCGTCGGCGTCTGCCCTACGTGCCGTAAGCAAGAGCGCTCCTCCGATAATGATCGCCCACTCGGGCTGCATCCTCGGCCTCCTCTTGACCGTGAAGGTGCTGGTACGACGTAGCTCGCAGGCTTGAGGTTGCCGCGATGGCAGGATGCGGCCAGCCTCCCTGGGCCAGGTATCGCCAGTGAAGTGAAGAGATGAGGGCGGAAAGGCTCAGCCAGCGTCCACTCAGGGGGCGTCAGGCCCGCGCCACCATTGGCTACGGATCCTCAGACGGTCCGAGACCTTGAAGGTCACCTTAGTTGGTCGCTCGCCGTTAGCGGTTGAGGCGAGCGATGCCACACCGCTTCCGGTTCCTTAGGGCCTTGCTGGCCCCTGAAGTTCGAGTGTGACCTGCCGTTGTGGTGCGAGTACGACCGATAACTACTGAGACGCGTAACCAGGGCCGGTGGGTGGGGGGACGGCCAGATCGAGGTAGTGGATTGTCGTACCGCTCGCGGCTTAGGTCGATTGGACGACTCCGCTCGTGGCTATGCAACGTTGCGATCAGTTGCGGTGAATAACTCGGGGCCGCTGGCGGTGCAGACGGATACCTTCCACAGCGCTGGGGGGAACCTGCGCGACCATGGCTGACGTCAGGTCATTGGGAAGCGTGGCTTGCGCTGGCGGGTAGGCGGCGCGAATCGTGGTGCCGGGGTAGGGCCAGATCGGTGTCCACGCAGATTCTGGCAGGGAATGGGCGAGAGGAAGGGGATGGTAGCCAGGCGGCGGTAGGCCGGGGACCATCGCCAGAAGTGCCAGACGGCGGTAGACGATGCAAGTGGACAAGGTTAGGCGTAGGTCCTCGTCTTGCGCGGGCTCGGGAGTTGCACCGATCGCACACACCGCTTGGTAGACGGCGACCCCGTTGTCTGTGGGTAGGCGAGCGGCCCACACTGCGGCGTCCTGCACAGGCAATCCCGGTTCCCGCAGTATTGAGGCGAGAGCGGGGTGGATAATTCTTCGCGGGGCGTGACTGTTGCGCTGATTGGCAAGCTCATGGGTCAGCGCGGTTTTGTGGGCCCAGCGGGCGAGAATCGTTGCTCTATCACGGTCCATCGCGACCGCTGGCGGGTGCTGCGACGCGGCCACCAACGACATGAAGACAGGCTCGGCCGCGGTTTCCAATGCCGACATCCAGCCGTTATTGCAGGTCTCACATACCGACCGAGTGAAGGTCGTCAGCACGGTGGCCTTACGGTGGATGGTGATGGGCTCGACGGGCTCATAGGCGCGGCCGTCGAGGGAGAGCCCGAGTCCCGTGGCGTGGGTGGTGGATCCGGCAGGCAGCCCGGGTGTGTGCTTGCGGAGCCACTGAGGTAGCACATGCTCTTTGGAGCGTCTTACCCGTTGACCCCAGGGTCGGTCACAGAAGGGGCAGCCGTCCCCCGGCTTCCATATGCTCGCTAGTCGGTCGAAGATCCCGCCCACCTCCTGACTTCCGTTTGTACCCGTCACTGCTTCCGGATTTACGTCACTGAGTGCGTCCAGCGCCATGGTCCCGCATGGCGCCGACAATCGCCCGTGGTTTTCAACCCAGCGGTCGGCGTGCCTGATGTTGAAGCGCCTCAATCGATGCGCTGCCGCCGGCCGCGCAGTCGGGCGATTGCTCGGCGTCCTCGTGTAGTCCGCGCCAGACTCGGCGCAAAACAGGTTGCATGTCGCGCGGGATATACGCGGGACGGCCTCGCCGCAGAACCACGGGCCGTATGACGTCCGTGCAGGTCAGCGGTAAAACGGCACCGAGATCGCCGACCCTCTGTAAATCCGTCGGCTTAGCCTACCCAGGTTCGAACCCTGGACCCGCCACAGCAGCAAGACCGGCCCCCGACCTGCAGCCATGCGGTCCGGGGCCGTTCTGCTTCTTGATCGCTGAGAGGCAGCCAGAGGCCGCCGGATGCAGCCGTTCGTCGCTGGTCCCGGAATATACGCGGAATGAGTCGGGACGCGTCTTCGCAGGTCGATCCCGGAAAAGTCGAAGGGCCCCGGCGCCGCACGCTCGGCCACCTCGGTCGCCGGAACACCGGAGTTGAGCCACAGCGACACCCCCGCGTGCCGCAGGTCGTACGGCCGACGTGCCAAGGGAGAGACAACCGGGGCGGGAGTGAAGGCCAGGGCGCGGGTGTGAGCCCACACGTCGCCGTAGGCGGTCGAGCCGACGATGCCGCCCCGTTCGGTCTGGAAGATCCGCCCATCCGGCGCCGTCCCGAACTCCGCGGTGTGCTCACGAAGGATCTCCACCAGGACCGGCGGATGGACACCGTCCTGATCTCCGTGACCGGGCGCAGCTTCAGCCCGTGTTTCGCATGAGTCGTGCCGTCGTCCGTCCACCGCGACCCCGACTCCGGCAGCGATCAAGGCGACGGCGCTGCGCGCCGCCGCAAGTCGCCCGCTCCGGCACGCCCTACGGGCGTGCGGCGTGGGCGCCGGTCCCTCCGGCCGTGCCGATCGGGCAGCCCGGGTCACGAGTCTGTGTCTCCAGACATCTGACGCCTTGCCCATCTACGAAGCTTCCACAGACCGAGCAGCCCGAGCGCGAACCTGAAATGCGCCTCGTCCCCATCTACGACCAGCCGGAGCCGCCTAAGGGTCGGAGCGCCGTCAGTCGACCGCAGCCGAAGACGAAGCAGGCGAACGCGGAGCACCGCTCCCCACGTGTCCACATCCCTGGCAGCCTGCAGCACCGGCCGGACGGCCTCGAACGCCGGAAAAGCCTGGAACTCACACGACACCCAGGGATAATCCCTCTCGGTCTCCCGCAGCAGAGCGATCGGCCGACAGCCACGCATGAGCACGTAATCGGCACTATCCATCTCAGCCACTCCCGGCCCGCCCCATCGCGTCTCAGCACTGATGCCGCGTAGCTTCTCGCAGGCGGACTGCCAACGGAAGCCTCCGGCGAGGGCCTCAGGCTCCGAGATGGCCGCACCGACGCCGAGCTGGGTGGGCGGTTGAGGTGGAAGCCTGATCATCCCGCCCACCTTCGCCCAGGACGAGCCGAGCGGACCAGGCCCGAGGGGCACAAGGTCGTTCTTCCGCCGGGGGCTCCACCTTGCACCCCTCTGGCCTGGTCCGCTCCCCGATGGGTGGGACGAAGGCAGACGGGATGACCAGGCGGGGGAGCCTGTCGCTTGCGCGAATCGCTGCGATGATTCGGTGCATGTCCGACAGCGATCTCATCGCAAGACTCCGTCGACGTGCCTATGACCCGGTCAGACGCGAAGACCAGGTGTACGTGCCGTGTGAGTGGATCAGGCAGCGGTACGGCGACGGGGCAGAACGTGAGATGTCCGTACGGTACGGGGACCGTGCGGTGTTGGAGGCCGGGGCACCTGAAGCGGTCGAGTATTTCAAGGACACTCCCCATGAGCCGCCCTATCCGCCGGTAACGGTTCCGGAACTACTCGCGGCAGAGCGCCGAATGGGCCGCCGGCTGCCTGACTTGCTCCGACGCCTCTACACGGAGGTGGCCAACGGAGGCTTCGGGCCGACGTCCGGGATCTTGGGGATTACGCCGAGCGGTCAGCTTGCTTGGAACGACTACACGGCCGTCGAGGAGTACCTGGCGCATCCGGAGCTCAATGATCCGTTGGGTTTCCCTCTGGTCTATGGCGGGTGCAACGTCTGGTGGTATGTGTCGCTGACGCAGCCCGGGAACCCGGTTTACCTATTCGACTGGGACGGCTGGGACTGGCCCGAGCGGGACTCGCCAGTGGTTGCCGTGGACCAGACCCAGATCTGGCCCAGCCTGGCCGAGTGGCTGGGGTGCTGGGCAGACGGACACTACATATGGGAGCGGGATGAGTCCATCGCCGCTCTGCTGCTGTCGGGTGATCCCGGCGACAGCAGCGACTTCCCAGACTGACAGCAACGGTGACAGCAACACCGGTAGACGTCGCCGGACTTGGCATACCCCGATCGTGAGCACGACGGCGGAGCGGCGTCCGCGTGACCTCTGCGACACCGGCCCGCTGGTAGCAGCGTTCAACAAGGCCGATGGCGACCACGAGCGGTGCGTCAGGTTCCTGGCCCAGAACTGTTCCCGGCTCGTCGTGCCATCGCCGGCGGTCACCGAAGTCTGCCATCTGCTGTCTGACCCACAACGTCGCGGCAACGCGAGTCTGGCCGCTCGGTTCTGTGCTGCGATCGGCGCGGATGAGCTACGCGTCATCGAGGTGACGCCCCACGACTACCGCCGTATGTCCGGGCTGCTGACACCGCATGGCCGAGCTGCTCAGCGATCTCTTCCATGGAACGAGCATCCGGAACATGCGCGGAATGCGTCGAGGGCATCGCAGCCATGCGGTCCGGGGCCGTGGCGGCCGGCGGCAGGAGATGGTTCGCCTGCGGCTTCCACCGGGTCCTGGCACTGCTCGGCACCATCATCCGCGGCCCGCGAGCCGCCTACGGCGATCGTGGGGGCCGGCAGCCCAGCAAGGTAAGGGCTGCCGGCCCGCACGCGATGGGCCATGTTCTCGACCAGCGGTGGATCGGCGATCGGAGCGTCAGATGCGCAGCGGGTGTGCTCTCAGCATTCGCCGGCTCCGGTCACCGGGTCCACGTCGAACAGGTAGCGGCGGTCCCCGGTGCCGTAGAGGCAGGCGGTGGTGCCGACGTATCCGTAGTCGTGGGTGTCGCCGCCGTTGACACTGGGATGTCCATTGACACTGGGGAATCCCGGGCAGGCCGCCTGGACGGTCCAGTCGTAGCAGATCGTGTTACCCGGATACACGTTGTCCTGGGTGTAAAAGGGCAGATAGCTGCGTAGGCCCCCACCGACCGTAAGGTTCAACGGCGGAAAGATCACACTGCCGGTGCCTCCGGACGGGAAGACATCCGCCAGACCCGGTGGTGGTGTCACGACGGCGCCGGTGAAGTCGTAACAGTTCACTGTCGGCTTCTGCGTACTGAATTTGCCTGTGACGGCGCAGACGCCCACCGCCGTCCCGCCCGTGTCGTAGTCGGGGAAGACCGCTGTGGCGACATAGGTACCCGGTGCGGTGCCGAGCACCTTGACGCCCCAGGCGGCACATGACGTCTTGGTGCCCGGGTCAAAACAAGTAAGGGTCGGCGGGTGTGGGCTGGTGGTGCTGGAGTCCGGGCCGTTGGACGCGGTGTAGACGCGGCCGCCGACGGTGGCCTTACTGCCGATGAAGTCTCTGGGGCCCAGACCGGCTCTGTCGGTGTTGGGCGGCGTGTTACTGGCGTACGGCTGGCCGGGACAGGGAGTCAGGGTGGCCGTGGACATGCACAGTTCCTGCCCGCTGGTCGTGGTGCCGTACAGGTTCGTGCCCACGCTCACGAATCCGGCCAGGCCGTTCACGTTGCTTTGCCCGGGCGTGTTGGTCAGGGCCGCGAGCGGTGTGTAGGCGCAGTTCAGCTGATTTTGGAGGTCCACACATCCGGCTCCCACCGACCCGCTTGGAAATCCTGGAAACGAGGTGGTGGTGACCGCGGGATAGAAGATCCTAGTCCCCGACGGATCCGGTACGAACTGCAGGACTTCGGTGGTCGCTATATCGCCGGGACTATTGGTGTCCAACGGCAGCGGCTGGGTGTTCAACGGCATCGGCCATGTCTTGGTCCCATTCATGTCCGGACATGGGGCCTGGGTGGCCGCATCGGTGCAGAAGATCTTTGGGGCCGTCATCGGCACTGAACCATGGTGGCCGATGACCCATACCTTCAGACCTCCGCCTGCTCCAGTCTGGTTGTACAGATAGGGGAACCCGTCGATATTGGTGCGCTCGCCGGCCTCAGCTATGATGACATTAGTGTCGAGCGTGACCGCCCCATTGCGGGCGAGTGCTCGGCCGAATATCTTTACGCCGGTCGTCACCGTGATGGACGTAAGAGCGAGGATGGTTCCGCTGAACGTCGAGTTCGTGCCCAGCGTCGCAGAACTGCCCACTTGCCAGAACACATTGGCAGCTTGCGCGCGGTTGATCAGTTTCACCACACTGTTCGACGCGGTGGTGAGTGTTGAACCCATCTGGATGATGAATACGGCATTGGGGTCGCCCTGTCCGTCGAGAGTGAGCGTGCCGGTCACTCCCAACGATGAAGCGGAATGGTAGACGCCGGGCGTCAGGGTCTGACCACCGAGGTCACCCGAGACGAGGGCGGCCAGGCCGCGCGTGGCCGCGTCGTTGTAAGCGGCCGTAAGGTCGCTCTGGGCCTGTGCGGCAACGGCGTCGGCCGCGTGTATCGTGCCCGTCACCGTGCCAGGCGGGAATCCGGTCACGGCGGTGCCGGGGCTCAACCCCACGTCACCCTTGACGACAGTGGGTCCGGTATTGGTGACCGTAGAGCCGGCCAGTACCCCGAAGCTGGCGGCCGTCCCCAGATTCACCGGCGCCTGGGCCGCACGCGCATGGGGTCGTCCGATAGCAAGGGCGGGCATAGCGGTTAGGAGCAGGATACATGCCGCGATCCCTGCCGTCAGGAAGGAATGTCTGGGCGGCTTGCGGGCGATTTGAATATCGTTGGCCATTGTTTTCAGTCTTTCATGTACGGTAGCTTCTGTAGCCTTGCTTCGGTTGAGATGGGCGACCGTTCCTTTTGTTGCAGGTGGGACTTGTCTGGAGACGGTCAGATGACCGCAAGCTCGGCGCCTCTCGCAACACCACGTGAAATCAGCAATTGCCACTCGGTCTGCTGCGTAATGCTGTTCTGCTCCGGTGTGCGATGCCTAATCCCGAGTCTTCGCAAAGAACAGGATCGCGACAACCGACAATGCGATGAATGGCCGCAGGTCGCATAGCAGTACTGGTGTCATAGCGTTCAGAAATCATCTTCGGCGTGGCCAAAATGATCGCTTTCACATTTATTCAGATTCCGGCGACTGGGGCGTAGGCGTTTGTGTCGCCGATCTACACTACGACCACTATATCGGGACACATGGCGCGTCGAAGGCATTATCTCGCCCTTATTGGCCCGCTTCTCGTGGTCTTTGCCAATGGTTGAGATTCGGTATCGGCCCACCGGGGGCAGGAACACCTTCATGCGGTGACCATATAAAAATGACGCACTCGTGCGATTTGACGGGCTACTTCCGGGCGTGAGCGAAAGCTCATGTGGATGAGCGTTCTGAAGGTGAAAGATTAATAATGTCGCCCAAGATGGTGGATTTTTTTCGCAAGCCGACCGTGCGTTCCCTCATGGCAGCAGGAATCGCGGTGGGCGTGGCCCTCGTCGCTGTCATGATCGCGCTCGTCGTCAGGCAGTCGTACGCGCGCGCGGCGACGGCGCCGGTGAACCTCGGGACGGCCGGCAACTTCGCGGTGCTGGGCGGCCAGACGGTCACCAACACCGGGCCCAGCGTCATCACCGGTGACCTGGGAGTGAGTCCCGGTAGTGCGGTGACCGGATTCCCTCCCGGTACGGTGTTCGGGACGATCCACGCGGCCGATGCCGCTGCCGCGCAGGCTCAAGTGAATCTCACCGCTGCGTACAACGACGCCGCTGGACGTACCCCTGCCACGGCTCTTCCAGGAGACATCGGCGGACTGACGCTTACGCCCGGCGTCTACAACGCCTCTTCGTCACTGGGCATCACCGGTACGGTGACCCTCGACGGACAGGGCGACCCGAACGCCGTGTTCATCATCCAGGTCGGTTCCGCGCTCACCACCGCATCGGGCAGCGTCGTGAACCTGACCAACGGCGCCCAGGCCTGCAACGTCTTCTGGCAAGTCGGGAGTTCCGCGACTTTGGGCACAGGGTCCACGTTCAACGGCAACATCCTCGCCCTGACCTCCATCACGGCGACGACCGGCGCGAACGTCAACGGCCGGCTGCTGGCCCGGAACGGAGCGGTCACTCTCGACACCAACGTCGTGAGCAAAGCCGACTGCGCGCCAACGCCCACTCCGACGGTAACGGTGACCCAGACGGTGACGACCACGGCCACGGCCACGGTGACGGCCACGGCCACGGCCACGGTGACGGCCACAGCCACGGTGACGGCCACGGCCACGGCCACGGTGACGGCCACACCGACGGTTACGGTCACCGCCAGGCCCACCGTGATCGTCGGCCCACGTCTTCGCCCGCCCGGCCGTCCGCGTGCTCATACGAACAGCCGCTCGGACAACGATGCGAATGTCGATCTCAAACAGAACGGACACCACGCCACCCGCAGTCTGACCAGAACACGCGAGCACCACTACCCCCGTATTCGCGTCCGCGGGTACCCGTCCTGGCCCTTCCGCTGACCGGTCGTAACCGGTAGGACGATCAGTCGTTGAGAGCACCGCGGCATGCCTGAGGTCGTATGGGCGACGGGCCAGGGGTGAGTCCACCCGGTCGGGCGACAGGCCGTACGCGCGCGCGTCCGCATCGCACTGGACCTCAGCCCCACCGCGTTCGGCACCATCGCCGCCGGCGCGTACGTCACCGACGACGGACGCTCGGCGACGGAAGTCGCCTGAGCGCCCGCCGCCCAACGGCGGAACCCGTCGAGATATCGGCAGAGACCGGCCGAGTACTCTCGACACCGCGCGAGTGCTTCTTGATCGCGATTCGCGGGTGGCCGTGGTCAGTCGAGCCAGATGAGCACGGCGTCGGCGTCGCGGGCAGCCGTTCCGAAGAACTCCGTCAGGCCCACGTACCAGTGGCGTGCCCATTCAAGAGACTCCGGGCTGTCCCAGCCGAGGGGGTAGACCTCGGCTTTGACCAGCTCCGCGTCCGTACCCCCGGTCCTCGTCTTCGGCCAAGGGCTCCTCGCCGAAGATGACGTCCACCGGGAAGGCGGCGTGTCCCAGGAGGAAGCGGAGCAGGTCCCAGGTCTCGTACGTGCTGAAGTGGCGGGCTTGGGCCGGCGTCAGCTCCGACTCGTCCTGCGCGTCCTCGATCTCCACGACGAATGACAGGAGCTTCCGTACGCCGAAGAGGGCCGATAAGCGGCGCGGTGTCAGAGGTTGGCATAGCCGGGGATACTGGCCTTGATGCGGTCGAGTTCGCGTTCGTCGGAGATGCCCTGGAGATCGTGGCGGGGCGTGTAAGGGGCCTCCAGACGGCGAGCCTCCTCGTCGGTGAGGTCGAGGTCGAGAGAGTCGACGGCGTCGTCGATCTGCTGGATCGTACGGGCGCCGACGAGCGGAGCCGCGACGACGGGGTTGCGGTGAAGCCAGGCGAGGGCGACCTGGGCGCGGGTGACACGGCGGGCCTCGGCGATGGCGCCGACCTCATCGATGACGACGCGGTCGCTGGAGGCGTTGGCCTTGTAGAGCAGGTCGGCGTAACCGCCGTCGGAAGCGGAGCGTTCGCCCGTGTTCGCCTGGTCGAAGGGGCGGGCGAGGCGGCCGCGGGCGAGGGGGCTCCACACCATGGTGGCGACACCCTCATCGGCGCAGAGCGGGAGCATCTCGCGTTCCTCCTCCCGGGCGAGCAGGTTGTAGAACTTAACCTCCGGCAAGAAGTAATCGGAGGTGGCCATGTCCCCATCCAGTTCGCTCGTCCCCGTGGTCTCATACGGTCGAATCTCGGCCGACCAGCGGAAAGACGCCCACGGCGTGC
>NZ_JAUEQY010000068.1 GCF_030406325.1 Actinomadura sp. DC4
CGCCCGCGCCCCCCCCCCCCCCCCCGCGCCCCCCCCGCCCCCGCGCCCCCCCCCCCCCCGCCCCCCCCCCCCGGGCCCGCCCCCCCGCGGCGCCGTCCCGCCGTGTGGGAGCGCGGCGCCGCGGCCGCGCCGGGGGGGGGCGCGGCGGGGGGGGGCGCCCCCCCCGGGGCGGCGCGGGGGGGGGGGGGGGCGCGGCCCCCCCCCCCCCCCCCCCCCCACACCTCAGGCTGACCGGCGAGCCTCGGGCATCATCGACCGCATGGAGATCATCGAAGGCCGGCGTGGGCGTCGTGCGGCGTCTCTCCTTCTGTGCGGCGCGCTGGCCGTGCCGTCGGCGTGCACATCGTCGCGCGGCCCGGCCGCGGTCCGGCCGCCGCGGGCCACGGCGGCGCCCGCCCGGCAGGCCGTCCGGGGCGACCTGACCGGTGACGGCAAGGCGGACGTCGTCGTGGCGGCGTCGCGTACGCCGACCCTGTACGTGGTGCCCGGCGGGAAGGAGCGGCCGGCCGTCATCGACTGGTCCGCCCGGGTCCCGGGGAACGGCGACCCGATCACCGAGCTCGCGAGCGCCGACTTCGACGGCGACGGACGTACGGACGTGGCCATCGGGACCCCGCAAGCGGACGCGCCCGGGCGGCCGCGCAGCCGGATGGGGATCGTCACCCTGCTGTACGGCACCGCCGCCTCCCCGTACCTGGGCACGAGCCGGCCGGTCGTCCTCGACCAGGACCATCCGGCGCTGCTGCATCCGGCCGACACACGGCCCCGGTACGGCGGCCGGTTCGGCGCGGCGCTGGCCACGGGTGACTTCAACGGCGACCGTTATCCCGACCTGGCCGTCGCCGCGCCGTCGGCGCCCGGCCCGCTCCTCGGCCGGGAGCCCCACGACCCGAAGACGGGCAGGGGCGCCCTGACGGTCTTCTACGGAGGGCCCGCCGGGCTCAGCACTCGCGGCGCGCAGCTCCTGGTCCCGGGCGAACGCGGTGTCCCGGCCGGGCGGCTGGGCGATCTGGCCGCGGCCGACGTCACCGGTGACGGGAACGACGACCTGCTCATCGGGGACTCCGCCACGACACGCCCCGGTGACGACGCGACCGAACGCTGCGTCGATCCCGACGGGGACGAGGCCGGCCACCCGCGCCCCGTCGGCATGCTGTACGTCCTGCGCGGCTCTGCCGAGGGGCTGAGCGGGCGGGACGCCCAGTCGATCAGCGGTGCCGACGCCGGCGTGGAGGACGGCTTCGGCCACTACCTGGCCGCGGCCCGCTTCCGCCACGGCTCGTACGCGGACGTGGTCGTGTACGGAGCGACCCGCCGGGGAGGGCGGTGCGACGAGGGCGTGCTCGTCGTCCTGCGCGGCGGTCCCGGCGGCCTGGTCCCGCGAGAGGCCACCACGGTGACGGGCCGCCGGCCGCCCTACTCCTGCTGCGGCGGCCTCGCGACCGGGGACGTCGACGGCGACGGCGACGCCGACCTGCTCGTACCGGCCGGCCCGTACGACGGGGCGGCCCTGGCCTGGCTCGTGCCCTCCGGACACGGCGGCCTGTCCGATCGGGCCGTGCCCCTGACCGCGCGCTCCCTCGGGCTGCCGCCGAATCCGGTCCGGACCGAGCTCGCCCTCTTCGACGTCGACGGCGACGGCCGGGACGAGCTCCTCGCCGGCACGATGTATTCGAAGGACGGCGGCGACGAAATCCGCCTGGTCAGCGCGGCCCTCACCTCGAGTGGGGCGACCGGCGCGGTCGACCTGACGGGAGCCGCCGGCGACCTGGCCGGAGCCGGCCCGGGAGGCGAGTTCCTCCGCTGACCGTGCACCGGCCACCGCGCGTGCGCCATGGCGGCGGGTGGTTCACCCCACGGACGGCGGGAGGAGTTCCCCCGGCAGTCCCTGGAAGGTGACCGGGATCTGGAAGCGCCGGATCGCCGCCGTGCCGACGGACGTGTGCAGCGGCCCGGTCGTCGCGGGCCACGGACCGCCGTGGTGCATCGCCCGGTTGACCGCGACGCCGGTCGGCCAGCCGTTGTAGACGACCCGGCCGGCGTGCCGGGACAGCTCGGCGACGAGCCCGCGGGCCAGGTCGGCGTCGGACGGCTCGGCGTGCAGGGTCGCGGTGAGCGATCCGGGTACGGCCGCGGCGGCGGCGCGCAGCTCCTCCTCCGAGGCGTACTCGACGATGACGGAGGCCGGGCCGAAGCACTCCTCCGTCAGCTCCGGCCGGCCCGCGAAGTCCCCGGCGGTCACCGCGACCAGGTGCGCCCCGGCGCTCTCCGCCACCGTGCGCGTCCCGGCCGTGAGCCGTTCGACCCCGGTACGGAACGCGTCCGCGATCCGCGGTGTCAGGAGCGACGGCGCCTCGACCGACGCGACCGCCTCGGCCAGCACGGCGTCGAGCCCGTGCCCGTCGGGAAGGAAGAGCAGCCCCGGCTTGGTGCAGAACTGCCCCGACCCGAGCGTGAACGAGCCGACGTAGCCGCGCGCGATCTCCTCTCCGCGGGCGGCCACCGCCGACGGCGTGACGAAGACGGGATTGATGCTGCCCAGCTCGCCGTAGAACGGGATCGGGTCCGGACGGCTCACGGCGGCGTCGAACAGCGCCCGCCCGCCGCGCACCGAGCCGGTGAAGCCGGCGGCCTTGATATGAGGGTCCTCGATGAGCGCCAGGCCCGCCTCCAGCCCGTGCACGATCGCGAACGTCCCCCCGGGCGCGCCCGCCTCGGCGAGCGCGCCGGCGATGACCTCCGCCGTACGGACCGACGTGCGCGGATGCCCGGGGTGGGCCTTCACGATGACCGGGCAGCCGGCCGCCCACGCGGACGCCGTGTCGCCGCCCGCGACGGAGAACGCGAACGGGAAGTTGCTCGCGGCGTACACCGCGACAGGCCCGATCGGCAGCAGCGCACGTACGAACCCGGGCTCGTCGGTGTCCCGCTGGAAGCCGTCGCTGCGCGCCTCGCCGGCCAGCAGGCGCAACTGCCCGGTGGTACGTTCCATCTCCCCGCTGAGGCGGGTACGGCCGAGCGCGGTCTCGGCGTCGGCCAGCCTCACCAGCTCGTCGGCGGACGCCTCCAGCGCGTCGGCGACGGCCTCCAGCAGCGCGGCCCGCTCGGGCAGCGGCAGCTCCGCGAGCGGGCGGGCGGCGTCCGCCGCGGCCACGCCGAAGGCGGCGACCTCGTCGGCGGTGGTCTCCGGCACGCCCGGCTCCAGCCGTTCGCCGGTCCGCGGGTCGACTCCGTACAGCAACGTCATCGTGGGTCTCCATCGGTGGGGAAGCGGTCGAGAGTGCCGGGCAGCCGTGAGCCGAGCGGGGACATGCCCTCGTCCGCGCCGAGACGCTCCAGGATGTCCAGGGTCAGGCGGCCGCGGTGCACACGCTCCCGCATGGCGTTGACGGCCAGGTCGCGCAGGTGGCGGCCGACCGGGTAGACGCCGGGGGTGTTGCGCAGGCCGAACTTCAGGTAGATCGGGGCACCGCAGCGGATCAGCTCGGCCGCGTCGTAGAGGCGGACGAAGCCGCCGAGGTCGTCGGGGGCCTCGACGTAGAAGTCCATGGGCGCGCCGCTCTGTGCCCGCAGCTCGGCGATCTGCTCGATGGTCAGGTCGCTCGGCACGTTGATGGAGTCGCCGCCGAGCCTCTCCCAGACGGTGTACGCGGACGGGTTGACCGGTCCGACCAGCGCCGACACCTTGAACGTGACGTCGGACGGGAACACGCCCGCGGCACGCAGCCGGTGCAGCGACCACAGCACGCCCTCGTCGGCGACGAGCAGGCAGCGGACGCCGAGCGCCAGGGCGCGCTCGGCCTCCTCGACGCACTGGGCGAGCTGGTCACGGCCCCGGGCGCGGGGACCGGAGCCGCCGGAGGAGGCCTTGACCCCGGCGCCGATGTCCCACGTGCCGCGCGGGCCGACGAACAGGCACAGCTCGATGTCGCGCTCGTCGCACGTCTTCACCATCTCGGTGATCTCGGCGTCGGTGAGCATCCAGATGCCACTGCCCTGGCTGATGCGGTGGATCGGCACGTCGAGGCGGTCGATCTCCTCCAGTGCGGCGGCCAGGACCTCCGGGCCCTCGCAGGAGGGCAGCTCGGTCCGCCAGCTCCCGCCGTCGGGGAACCGGGCCGCCGATCCGGCGGGGGCGGCGCCGCGGGCGGGCATGCCGAGCCGGTCGAGCAGGTGCTCGCCGGGATGGCGGGAAAGGCTCATCACGACTCCTAGGGTCTGAGAATGATCTTGCCGACGTCCTCGCCGCCCTGTCCGAGCAGCGCGACCGCATCGGGATAGGCCTCGAGCGGCAGCTCGTGGGTGACCAGGGGGGCGAGGTCGAGCAGGCCGGAGGTGAACGCGCGTACGGCGTGTGACCATGCCGACGCCGGGGCGCCGAACACGCTGGTCACCGCCAGCTGGCGGCCGACGATGAGCGAGGGGGAGAGCCCCTCGGGGACTCCGCCCGGAATGCCGGTCAGCACGAGCCGGCCGCCCCGGCGCACCTGCCGGGCGGCGGCCGCCGCCGAGTCGTGGGCGCCCGCGGTCTCCACGACGACGTCGAGGTCGAGCGCGCCGAACCGGTCCGGATGGAAGTAGGCCGTCGCGCCGCCCGCCCGCGCGACCGGCTCCCGGCCGGCGCGGGGGTCGCTGACGACGAGTTCGGCGGGGGAGGAGGCGGCGAGGAGCTGGATCGTCAGCAGGCCGAGGGTGCCCGCGCCGACCACGCCGACCCGCTCTCCGGGCAGCGGAGCGGCCTGGAGCACGGCGGCGGCGGCGACCGCCGCCGGTTCGAGCAGCACGGCGGCCCGCAGGTCGGTGCCCGACGGCAGCGGATGCAGCAGCCGGGCGGGCACGATCAGGTGGTCGGCGAACGCGCCCGGCCGGGTGAACCCGATCTCGTCGTAGCCGGCGACGCACAGGTTCGTGTCCCCGGCGCGGCACCGGTCGCAGACCTGGCAGTTCACGAAGCCCTCGCCGACCGTCGGCCGCCCGACCAGGGACGGGTCGACGCCGGGCCCGGCCGCCTCGACCGTTCCCGACCACTCGTGGCCGGGGACGATGGGGAACCTCCGGTACGGCTCGGGGCGGCCGCCCTCGTACAGTTCGCGGTCGCTGCCGCAGATGCCCGCGGCGGCGACGCGGACGAGGACCTCACCGGGACCCGGCTCCGGTGCCTCCCCCTTGATCATTCGCCGGCGGCCCGGCCGTTCCAGGAGTACCGACCGGCTCACTTGGTCCCGGCCGGGTCACGGAGGTGCCAGTTGTCGGCGAACAGGTTGAAGTTGGCGCGCTGGCGGGGGAACGCGGCGAGCGCGTCCAGGTCCAGCTCGACCCCCAGGCCGGGAGCCTCCGGCAGCGTGAAGTGGCCGTCGACGACCTCGGGCAGGCCGGGCGCCACATCCTTGATCGCCGAGTCGGCGAAGTCGTTGAAGTGTTCTTGGATCTTGAAGTTGGTGGTGCAGGCCGCCAGGTGCAGGTTGGCGGCGGTCAGTACGGGGCCGCCGACGTTGTGCGGGGCGACCATGACGTAGTGCGTCTCGGCGGTGGCCGCGAGCTTGCGGGTTTCGCCGATGCCGCCGATGTGGGAGATGTCGGGCTGGATGACGTCGACGGCCTGGAGTTCGAACAGTTCGCGGAATTCGATGCGGTCGTGGATGCGCTCGCCGGTGGCGATGGGCAGGTCGGTGTGGGCGGAGACCTTGGCGAGGGCCTTGAGGTTCTCCGGAGGGCAGGGTTCCTCGATCCAGCTGGGTTTGAACGGCGTGAGCAGGCCGGCCAGCCGGATGGCGGTGGCGGGGGAGAACCGGCCGTGCATCTCGACGAGCAGCTCGGTCTCGGGCCCGATGGCGTCGCGTACGGCCTCGACGAGGCTGACCGAGCGCATCGTCTCGGCGTGGTCCAGCTCCATCGTGCCGCTGCCGAACGGGTCGAACTTCAGCGCCTGGTAGCCGCGTTCGACGACCTTCCGGGCGGCGGCGTGGAAGGCCTCGGGGGTGCGCTCGACGGTGTACCAGCCGTTGGCGTACGCCTTGATCTTGTCCCGGACCCTGCCGCCGAGCAGTCGCCAGACGGGTTGGCCGAGGGCCTTGCCGACGATGTCCCAGCAGGCCATCTCCACACAGGCGATCCCGGACATGGCGATCTCGCCGGCCCGGCCGTAGTCGCCGTATTTCATCCGGTGGACGAGGTCTTCGGTGTCGAAGGGATCGGAGCCCTTGATGTGGTTGACCTCGGCCTCGGCCAGGTAGCCGATGAGCGCGTCGGTGTGGTTCAGCATCCGCGCCTCACCTACGCCGACGAGCCCCTCGTCGGTATGGACCTGGACGAACGTGAGGTTGCGCCAGGGCGTGCCGGCGACGTGTGTCGAGATACCGGTGATGCGCATGTGTTGCAAGTGCTCCTCGTGTTACGGGCCCAGAGGCGAGGCCACTACGTCCTCACAACACGCGGATGTTACCGGTCACACTCGCAAAGTCAACGGTTAGCAGATGTGAGGCCATGTTGCCGAACTGTGTCTTGACATCAGTTTTGTGACCGGTAACACTCCGGGACACAGCAGTGGGAAATCCAGTTGTAACTCCGGCGTAACCGCCTAGCCCGACCCAAGGTGGGACATGAGATTCACAAAAATGGCCACGATGGCCACGGGGCTGTTGATGGCCCTCAGCGTGACCGCGGCGTGCGGCTCGAGCACCAAGACCGTCGACAAGAAGGGCGCGGCGGGCGCCGACTCGGCCAAGGGTGCGCTGATCGGCGTCACCATGCCGACCAAGTCCTCCGAGCGGTGGATCCACGACGGCGAGAACGTGAAGGCCGCGCTGGAGAAGCTGGGCTACAAGGTCGACCTCCAGTATGCCGAGAATGACATCCCCACCCAGGTCAACCAGATCGAGAACCAGATCACCCGGGGCGCCAAGCTCCTGATCGTCGCCTCGATCGACGGCACCACCCTGACGACGCAGCTGCAGGAGGCGGCCGACAAGCACATCCCGGTCATCGCCTACGACCGGCTGCTCACCAAGTCGCCGAACGTCGACTACTACGCCACCTTCGACAACTACAAGGTCGGCGTCCTGCAGGCCACGTCCCTCCTCGTCGGCCTCGGCCTGAAGAAGGAGGACGGCTCCGACGGCACCGCCAAGGGCCCCTTCAACATCGAGGTCTTCGCCGGGTCGCCGGACGACAACAACGCGACGTTCTTCTACAACGGCGCGATGGCCACCCTGAAGCCCTACATCGACAAGGGCACCCTGGTCGTCAAGAGCAAGGAGACGGCCTTCAAGACCATCGCGATCCTGCGCTGGGACCCCGCCACCGCGCAGAAGCGCATGGAGGACCTGATCACCAAGGCCTACGGCGGCGGCGCGAAGGTCCAGGGAGTTCTCTCGCCGTACGACGGCCTGTCGATCGGTATCCTGTCCGCGCTCAAGAGCGCCGGCTACGGCACGTCCGGCCAGCCGTACCCGGTCGTGACCGGCCAGGACGCCGAGCTCGCCTCGGTTAAGTCGATCATGAAGGGCGAGCAGTACGCCACCATCTACAAGGACACCCGCGAGCTCGCGGCGGTCACGGTGAAGATGGCCGACACCGTCCTCAAGGGCGGCAAGCCCGAGGTGAACAACACCAAGGACTACAACAACGGCGTCAAGGTCGTCCCGTCGATGCTCCTCCAGCCGGTCACGGTCTACAAGACCAATGTCCAGAAGACCCTCATCGATGGCGGCTACTACACGGCTCAGCAGCTGAAGTAGCGGGCCAGGGGCGGGCGGCGCCGTGTGCGCCGCCCGCCTTTCCGTCGTGACTCGAAGGGCATGACATGACCGACGACGCGATCCTGCGGATGAGCGGGATCACCAAGGTGTTTCCCGGCGTCAAGGCGCTGCAGGACGTCAACCTGGTGGTACGGCGCGGCGAGATCCACGCGATCTGTGGTGAGAACGGCGCGGGCAAGTCCACCTTGATGAAGGTGCTGTCCGGTGTCCATCCGCACGGTTCGTACGAGGGCGAGATCGACTTCGACGGCGAGCCGTGCCGCTTCTCCGGCATCCGCGACAGCGAGAAGCACGGCATCGTCATCATCCATCAGGAGCTGGCGCTCAGCCCGTACCTGTCGATCGCCGAGAACATCTTCCTCGGCAACGAACGCGCCCACCGCGGCCTCATCGACTGGAACAGGACCAACGCCGACGCCGCCGAACTCCTCGCCCGCGTCGGCCTGGACGAGAACCCGGTCACCCCGGCGATGGACATCGGGGTCGGCAAGCAGCAGCTCGTGGAGATCGCCAAGGCACTGTCCAAGGACGTGAAACTGCTGATCCTGGACGAGCCGACGGCGGCGCTGAACGACGCCGACTCCGCGCACCTGCTCGACCTGCTGCGCGGCCTGCGCGAGCAGGGCATCACCTGCGTGATCATTTCCCACAAGCTCAACGAGATCAAGGCGATCGCGGACTCCACGACCATCCTGCGCGACGGCCGCACGATCGAGACCCTCGACATGAACAAGGACCTCGTCACCGAGGACCGCATCATCTCCGGCATGGTCGGCCGCGACCTGGAGCACCGCTTCCCCGAGCACGAGCCGACCATCGGCGAGGAGGTGCTGCGGATCGAGGACTGGACCGTACGCAGTCCGACGCAGCACGAGCGCCTCGTCGTGTCCGGCGCCAACCTCACGCTGCGGCGCGGAGAGATCGTCGGACTGGCCGGCCTGATGGGCGCCGGCCGTACGGAGCTGGCGATGAGCGTGTTCGGCCGCAGCTACGGCGTCGGCATCACCGGCCGCATCCACAAGGACGGCAAGGAGATCCGCGTCAGGTCGGTCGGCGACGCCATCAAGCACGGCATCGCGTACGCCACCGAGGACCGCAAGCGGTACGGGCTGAACCTCATCGAGGACATCAAGCGCAACGTCGGGGCGGCGGGGCTGCGCAAGCTCGCCAGGCGGGGCTGGGTCCCCGACAACGAGGAGTTCCGCGTCGCCGAGGGCTACCGCAAGAGCATGAACATCAAGGCGCCGAGCGTCCTCGCGGTCACCGGCAAGCTCTCCGGCGGGAACCAGCAGAAGGTCGTGCTGTCCAAGTGGCTGTTCACCGACCCGGACGTGCTGATCCTTGACGAGCCGACCCGCGGCATCGACGTCGGCGCGAAGTACGAGATCTATTCGATCATCAACGAGATGGCCGACCAGGGCAAGGCCGTGCTGGTCATCTCCTCGGAGCTGCCCGAACTGCTCGGCATCTGTGACCGCATCTACGCGATGTCGGCCGGGCGCATCACCGGTGAGGTCTCCCGCGCGGAGGCCACCCCCGAGCGACTCATGCAGTACATGACCAGATACGACGAGGAGATCATCGCCCAATGAGCAGCGTCGCACCGGCCCGCCCGGACAAGGGCGAGGCCCCGCCCCCGTCCCGCGGCGGCGTGACCGACCGGATTTTCTCCGTCAACCTGCGGCAGAGTGGGATCTATGTCGCGTTCGCGCTGATCGTCGCGCTGTTCGCGATCCTCACGCACGGGAGCCTGCTCTCCCCGGAGAACATGTCCAACGTTCTCGTGCAGAACTCCTACATCCTGATCCTGTCGATCGGGATGATCCTCGTCATCATCGCGGGCCACATCGATCTGTCGGCCGGTTCGGTGGTTGACCATCAGCACGGCGGAGATCGCACCGCAGACGGCGACCACCGAACCG
>NZ_JAUEQY010000069.1 GCF_030406325.1 Actinomadura sp. DC4
GGGGCCCGCCCGGGGGCGCCCCGGGGGGCCGGCCCGTGGGCCAGTTGTCGGGCCCGGGGGGGTTTGTTTTTCTTGTGGGGGGGGGGGGCCCCCCCCCGCGGCTCAGTATCACGGCCGGCCCCCCCGGGGCTTAATTTCCCTGTTTCTGGGGGGGGGCGCGGGTCCCCCGCCCCCACCACCCTCGTCGTTCGTGGTGCTGAACCATCGCGCCTGGCGCGACCGCGTGTCTTGACGTGTGCACGTGCCGCTCACTACCGTTTAACTAACATCATAGTTAAACGGAAGAGCGGCGATGTTCCAGTTTCGTTTGGACGGCAGTACGGGGGTCCCGCCGTACCTGCAGATCGTCCAGCAGGTACGGCAGGGGCTGCTGCTGGGCTATCTGCATCCCGGTGATCAACTGCCCACCGTCAAAGACGTGGTCTCCCACCTGGCGATCAATCCCAACACGGTGGTGAAGGCCTACCGTCAGCTCGAGAATGACGGGCTGGTCAGCGCGCGGCCGGGGCAGGGCACGTTCGTCACCGGTTCGGTCGAGCCGGTCGCTGCCGGCCCGTACGCGAAGCTGCGTCGCTCGCTGGAGCAGTGGGTCCGCGAGGCCTATGACGCGGGTCTGGACGATGAGATGGTCACGGCCATGTTCGCCACGATCCGCCACGAACTGCGGGCGGAGGGCGTGGCATGAGTGCCGCGTTGGAGACCGAGTGCCTGGGCATGCGTTACGGCCGGGTCTGGGCCTTGAGGGACTGCACCCTGCGGCTGCCGGCTGGATCTGTGATCGCTCTGGTCGGCCCGAACGGGGCCGGTAAGTCCACGCTGCTGCAACTGGTCACCGGCCTGCTGAAGCCCGCCGAGGGCACGGTCCGGGTTCTCGGTGCGGATGCCCGCGCCGGCTCTGCCCAGGCGCTGGCCCAGGTGGGCTTCGTCGCACAGGAGCATCCGCTCTATCGGGGGTTCTCGGTCGCCGACCTTCTGCGGCTGGGCCGCTCGATGAACCTGCGCTGGGACCAGTCGCTGGCCGTGAAGCGGCTGGACGAGCTCGGCATTCCGTTGAAGCGGCGCGCCGGGGACCTGTCCGGCGGTCAGCAGTCCCAGGTCGCGCTGGCCCTGGCGCTGGCAAAACGCGCGCCCCTGCTCGTGCTGGACGAGCCCCTCGCCAACCTCGACCCGATCGCCCGCCGGGACTTCATGCGGGTCCTGATGGGCGCCGTCGCCGAGGACGGGCTCACCGTCCTCATGTCCTCCCATGTGGTCGCCGATCTGGAAGCGGTCTGCGACCGGCTGGTGCTGCTCAACCGGGGCCGCGTCCAGATCGCCGGTGCGATCGAGGAGGTGCTCGCCGGGCACCGGCTGCTCACCGGGCCGCGTACCGACACCGGCCCCTCGGTGCCCGGAGTCATCCGCGCCGTGCACAGCGACCGGCACACCGACCTGCTCGTACGGATCGAGGCGGGTCGGCCCGACTTTCATCCGGCCTGGCAGCCGCGTCCGGTCGGCCTCGAAGAACTCATCCTGGCCTACCTCGATCACCCGACGGCGGTGGCGTCGTGATCTGGCTCACCTGGCGTCAGCATCGTGCACAGGCACTCGTCGGCGCTGTTCTGGTCGTACTCACCGCCGTGGTCTTCCTGTCGTACGGCCAGTCGATGCGGGGAGCCTACGCTCAGGACGGCATCGGGGGATGCCTGGCCCACGGCACCGGCGGCGACCACTGCCAGTCCGTGTTGACCGCGTTCATGGGACGGTTCAACGGCGTCACCAATCATCTTCTGACCTGGTTCAGCCCATTGCCCGGCCTCATCGGCGCGATAGTCGGCGCGAGCCTGCTCGGCCGCGAGTACGAGCACGGGACCTGGCGCCTGGCGTGGACCCAGGCGGTACCCCGGACACGGTGGCTGACCGCGAAGCTCTCGTTGGTCGGCCTCGGGGTCGTGGCGACCACGATGACCCTCAGTGCCATCTTCGGCTGGTTCCGGAGTCCGATGGACCAGGTTTCCGGCCGGTTCGCACCCGGCGCGTTCGACCTCGAAGGGCTTTCGCTCACCGGGTACACGCTCTTCGCCTTCGCCCTGGGCGTCCTGGCGGGACTGCTGCTCCGTCGCACCGTACCGGCCATCGTGGCGGCCTTCGCCGCCTTCCTCGCCGTACGCCTTCCGGCCGAGTACTGGCTACGGCAGCGGTACCAGAGCCCTGTCACCCGCCTCCTCGACCCGGCGGGCGACCACACCATGGGACCGGGTTCGGTACCCACCTCGTCCGGCCCGCGGAGCTGGGTCCTCAGCCAGGACCTGGTCGACCGGACCGGCCGCGCACTCTCCTCCTCGCAGCACGACCAGATCACCCAGAGGCTCGGCGGCTTCTCGAATCCGGCCGCGAGTGATGCCTACCTCCGCGGGCTCGGGCTGCACCTCAGAGTCGTCTACCAGCCCGCCGGCCGATTCTGGCACTTCCAGATCGTCGAGGCCGCACTGTTCACCGGCCTCGCCGCCGCGCTCCTCGCCATCGCGATCTGGCGCCTGCGCCACCGCAGCAGCTGACCCGAACCAACGAACGTCGCCCGGAAAATGACGTGCGTGTGTTCGGTGATGTCTCGATACTCGTGATCCAGTACGGCGGCCGGTCGTCGCATCCCATCGAACGGAAGAAAGGACCTAGCCTCATGGCCACCACGACTCACCTGGATCTGGCCGAGGTCCGCAACATCGGGATCATGGCCCACATCGACGCGGGCAAGACGACGACCACCGAGCGCATCCTTTACTACACGGGCGTCTCGTACAAGATCGGTGAAGTCCACGACGGGAACTCGGCGATGGACTACACCGACCAGGAACGCGAACACGGCATCACCATCACGTCCGCCGTGACCACCTGTCACTGGGCGCTCGACCGTGCCGGCCATACGGTCAACATCATCGACACTCCGGGCCACGTCGACTTCACCGTCGAGGTGGAGCGCTGCCTGCGGGTGCTCGACGGTGCCGTGACGGTGTTCGACGGCGTCGCCGGGGTCGAGCCGCAGTCGGAGACGGTCTGGCGGCAGGCCGACAAGTACGGCGTCCCGCGGATCTGCTTCGTCAACAAGCTCGACCGTACGGGCAGCGACTTCCACCGCTGTGTCGACATGATCGTCGAGCGGCTGGGCGCGGTTCCGCTGGTCGTTCAGCTGCCGATCGGTGGCGAGGCGGGCTTCGCCGGCGTGGTCGACCTGGTCCGGATGAAGGCATACGTCTGGTCCGCCGAGGCGCGGCTCGGCGAGGCGTACGACGTCGTCGACGTCCCGGACACGCTGGCCGAGGCCGCCAGAGAGTGGCGTGGCCGGCTGCTGGAGGCGGTCGCGGAGCATGACGAGGAGGTCATGCGGCTGTACGCGGACGCTCTCGAGCCGTCCGAGGAACAGTTGCACGCGGCGATCCGCCGGCTCACCATCGCCTCGGGCCGGTCGGACGGCGTCACGATCACTCCGGTGCTCTGCGGCACGGCGTTCCGGAACAAGGGCGTCCAGCCCCTGCTCGACGCGGTGGTGCGGTACCTGCCGTCGCCGCTCGACGTCGCCGGGACCGTACCCTCCGACGACGAACCGCTGGTCGCGCTGGCGTTCAAGGTCATGACCGACCTCCACCTCGGCAAGCTCACGTTCGTCCGGGTCTACTCCGGCCGCCTGGAGGCCGGCGCCACGGTGTTCAACTCCGTCACGGAAAGGAAGGAACGGATCGGCAAGATCTACCGGATGCACGCCGACAAGCGGCGGGAGCTGGAGTCCGCGGGTGCCGGCGACATCGTCGTCGTGATGGGGCTGAAGCACACCACGACCGGCGAGACGCTGTGCGACGACCGGAACCCGGTGGTCCTGGAGTCCATGGACTTCCCGGAACCGGTCATCGAGGTGGCCGTCGAGCCCAGGTCCCGCGGGGACGAGGAGAGGCTTCGCCTGGCGATCCGGCGGCTCGCGGAGGAGGACCCCTCGTTCGTCGTGCACACCGACCGGGAGACCGGCCAGACCATCATCGGCGGGATGGGCGAGTTGCACCTGGAGATCCTCGTCGACCGGATGGAACGCGACTTCGGAGTCGAGGCCAACGTCGACCGGCCACAGGTCGCCTATCGGGAGACCATTCGCAGACCGGTCGAGAAGGTCGACTACACGCACAAGAAGCAGACGGGAGGAAAGGGGCAGTTCGCCAGGGTGCAGATCTCGATCGAACCGATCGCGGACGGCTATGAGTTCGTGAACAAGGTCACCGGCGGCCGTATCCCGAAGGAGTTCATCCCTTCGGTGGACGCCGGCTGCCAGGACGCGCTGCAGTTCGGCGTCCTGGCCGGCTATGAGCTGGTGGGCGTACGCGTCCTGCTCCTCGACGGTGCCTTCCACGAACAGGACTCCTCCGAGCTCGCGTTCCGGCAGGCCGGTCTCCAGGCGTTCAAGGAGGCCGTCCGCCGGGCGTCGCCGGTGCTCCTCGAACCGGTGATGACGGTCGAGATCACCACGCCCGACGGTTACACGGGCGAGGTCATCGGAGACCTGACCGCGCGCCGTGGCCGGATCCAGGCCATGGACGAGCGGGCGGGCGCCCGGATCATCCAGGGCCTGGCGCCGCTCGCGGAGATGTTCGGCTACGTCGGCGATCTCCGCAGCCAGACGTCGGGCCGGGCGAGCCACTCGATGCGGTTCGACTCGTATGCCGAGGTTCCGCGTCACCTGACCGAGGCGATCATCGCCAAGGCCTGAACGACGGGTCGTCCCGCCGCCTTCCCGGCGGCGGGGCGCCCGGACAGGAGAGCGACGAATGACCGCCACCATCGACAAGATCGCCTGGATTCACCTGGAGGACGGCAGGATCCTCAGCACCCGGTCACGCGGAAAGGACGTCTGCTACCTCTTCGATCACCTTCACCGGACCGGCCGACTCCGCTGACAGACTTCAGGACGGCGCGTCGTCCGAGGCGGCCCAGCGCCTGAGCCGGGCGCGCTGTTCGCGCAGGTAGCGGCCCCCGCTCGGTCAGGGAGTACTCCACCAGGGCCGGCACGGGACCGCCGCTCGTACGGGCGACGAGACCGTCATCCTCCAAAGCCCGCAGCGTACGGGTCAGCATGCGGCGGCTGATGCCCTCGATCGAGCGGTCCAGCTCGTTGAAGCCGTGGACCTGCTCCACACGCTCGTACAGCCGCTCGCGCCGGAGCCGTCCAGCTGCTTCTGCCACGACCCGGCCGAGGCGGCCCGTACACGTCACCGCCTGTTCGGCTGGGCCGCCGACCACACCGCACTCGTCGCCTCGGCCCACTTCCGCGGCGCCCACGCCGTGGAGATCACCCGGAACGGCTCACACTTCGCCGTACGCCGCTGGGCCGCCTCCGGACCCACGCGACGCTGATGGTTCCCCGGGGGGAAGGACATGGTCGAGGGCCTGCCTCAGTACCGCGGCGAACGACTCGGTGTTGCCGGGGGTGAGCCAGTGCCGGGCCGCCACCCGTACGGCGCCGGCGACGGTCGCGGCCATGACCTTGGGGAACAGGTCGCGCTCGGGGTCGGCGCCGAGGCGTTCGGCGATCGCGGTGGCCAAAGGCTCCTCCGCCGTGGTGAAGGCCTTCAGTGCCTCTCCCTCCAGCGCCGCCGTGCACATGATCATGCGCAGGCCGACCTTGTCGGGTTCGGCGGTGCCGTAGTGGTCCAGTACGGCCGCGGTGATGGCCTGGCCCAGGGGCTCGCCGGACGGGCGGGACAGCAACGCCTTGCCCAGGTGTCGGGCGCGGTCGGACTCGATCGCGCAGATCGCCTCCTCCCGGCTGGAGAAGTAGTTGTTGTACGTCCGTGGGGAGACCCCGGCGGCGTCGGCGATGTCGCGCACCCGTACGAGGGCGAGCCCCTCGGGGCCACGCTCCACGGCCAGGCGGAGGGCGGCGGTGCTGATCGCTTCGCGGGTGGCCAGCTTGTTGTGGGTGCGCATGTCCACGGTCTCGTCGTCGTTCACGCCCCTACCCTATCGGCTACATGCGTGCTGCGCACTATGTGCGCGATGCGCAAGTTGTGGGTACAGTGGCGCACCGATGTAAGGGCGTACGGGACGGCGAGGCCACCGGGCCGTCCGTCGCGGGCGTCGTCCCGCCACGCCCGAACCCCGGACGAGATAGGAGAACGATGGCTGCAAAGATGATCGCGTTCGACGAGGAAGCGCGTCGCGGCCTCGAACGCGGTATGAATCAGCTCGCTGACGCGGTTAAGGTCACCCTTGGTCCTAAGGGTCGTAATGTCGTGTTGGAGAAGA
>NZ_JAUEQY010000006.1 GCF_030406325.1 Actinomadura sp. DC4
ACCAGACCATTGACCAGGGCCTCCACTGGTCGATCATCCGCCGCGAACATCAAGCCAGAGCCCGCCGAAGCCACTTCCGCCGACGCCTACGCCTCCAGGTCATCCAGATCTAGGGATGTAGTACTAGGCCGAGCCGAGGAGATCCTCGAGGGCGTCGATCTCGACGGTGACGGCGAGGCGTAGCCACGACTCCAACTGCTCGAGATCAGGGCACTCACTGATCCGGACCTGCGCCTCCTCCGACACCTCGATCCCATGCACCGACAACACGATCAACAGCACCCTCGCTGTCCCCTTGGCCATTCCCGCGGCCATCCCCGCGGCCATCCCCATTTCGTAATGGCGGCGGGCGAAGTCGCTCTTGTACTTACCGGCTCCGGCGCTCATGAAGGCGGCCTAGAGTCGGCGCACGCACCCGGTGTGCCTCATCGGCCGAACAGCTCCTCGACCGAGGCGCCCGTGGCGGCGAGCCGCACCCAGGCGTCCAGTTGCTCAAGATCGGTGCACTCACGGATCTGAACCAGCGCCGCCTCCGGCACCTCGATTTCACGAGCCGACAGCGCGGCCAGCAACGCGCGCGCCTCGCCCCTGGCCTCGCCCCTGGCCTCGCCCCTGGCCTCGCCCTCGACGATGCCTTCGCCGTAGTAGCGGCGGGCGTAGTTGCTCTTGTATTCGCGCGCCCGGGTCTCCAACATCGCCTCCAGAAGCTCGCTGGCCGTCTCTGGGAGCACGGCGAGCACCTCATCAATATAACCTTGCGCCCGGTCAGGCTCTATTTTCTCCATGCCCTCGAGCATCGCGGCGAGAACCTTGGCGCCGTTGGGTCCGGCTCCGTGGACCACGGCCGACATGACGGCGAGTTCGGGTACCGCCATGTCCGGGGTGGTCAGCTCGGGCACCTCTTTCGGGCCCAGCACCAGCGGTGTGAGGACGAGCCCCGGATGGCCCAGCTCGATCGGCCGGCGTGCCCACTCGGCGACGCCGTTCTCCAGGCAGATCACCAGGAGCAGGGCCGGGCGGCCCAAACGCGCGCGGGCGGTGGCGACGTAGGCGGGCCAGCTGTAGTGCTTGCGCCGGTCCGAACGTAACTGCACCTCGACGATCACGGCCAGCTCGCGGTCTCCCCCGCCGACGGTGATCACGGCGTCCGCGTGGTACGACGCGGGTGTGTGTTCGCTCAGGTCGCCGGACTCGAGCCGGGCCTCGGTGCAGGCCGGCATGAGTCCCGACCGGACGCATTCCACCAGGTCCGCCGCCAGCGCCGGGCGCCTGCGGAGGAACTCGATCCACATCTCATGCTCACGGGTCGGCACGCAGGTAATACTAACGGTAGCCGACCGTATACGGGGAGTAAAACGCGCGAGACCCCCGCCGGAGATGGCGGGGGTCTCGGACGACAGAGGTGCTCAGCCGAAGAAGACCTCGGACTCGGTGTAACGCTCGGCCGGGACGGTCTTGAGCTCGTCCGTGGCCGCGCTCAGGTCCACCCGCTTGATGTCGGTGCCGTTCAGGCCGACCATCTTGCCGAAGTCGCCGTCGTGCACGGCGTCGATGGCGTGCAGGCCGAAACGCGTGGCCAGGACACGGTCGAACGCCGTCGGGGTGCCGCCGCGCTGGATGTGGCCGAGGACCGTCGTACGGGCCTCCTTGCCGGTGCGCTTCTCGATCTCGGCGGCCAGGCGCTCGCCGATGCCGCCCAGGCGCACGTGGCCGAACGCGTCGAGCTCCTGGTTCTGGGTGTCCATCTGGCCGTCGGCCGGGTGGGCGCCCTCGGCGACCACGATGATCGGCGCGTAGCGCGTCTTGAAGCGGCTCTCGACGTAGCCGCAGACCTTCTCGATGTCGAAGGGGCGCTCGGGGATCAGGATGACGTTGGCGCCGGAGGCCATGCCCGCGTGCAGCGCGATCCAGCCCGCGTGGCGGCCCATGACCTCGCAGATCAGCGCGCGGTGGTGCGACTCGGCCGTCGTGTGCAGCCGGTCGATCGCCTCCATCGCGATGTTGACCGCGGTGTCGAAGCCGAACGTGTAGTCGGTGGCGTTGAGGTCGTTGTCGATCGTCTTCGGCACGCCGACGACCTTGACCCCGCGGTCGTGCAGCTGCCGCGCCACCCCGAGGGTGTCCTCGCCGCCGATGGCGATGAGCGCGTCGACGCCCAGCCCGGCGAGGTTGTCCTTGATCCGCTCGACGCCGCCCTCGATCTTGACCGGGTTCGTACGCGACGAGCCGAGGATGGTGCCGCCGCGCGGCAGGATGCCACGTACGGCCTGCACGTCCAGCGGAAGGGTGTCCCCCTCGAGGGGACCACGCCACCCGTCGCGGAAGCCGACGAACTCGTATCCGTAGACCTGTACGCCCTTGCGGACCACTGCGCGGATGACGGCGTTCAGGCCGGGGCAGTCACCGCCGCCGGTCAGCACTCCGACACGCATGCCAACTCCTCTTCGAACCATGGGACTGACCCGACCAAGAGTAATGGCCAGGAGACTGTGGATGCGGCATCACGCATGAGACCGCGATTGGTCTAGACCATATCGGATAAAAGTGGTCCCCATCAGCCCACTACGAAGAGATCCCCCTTACCGTCCGGTATCCGTACACCCCGGGCCAGACGGGTTCGGCGGACGGCCGCCTCACGGCCTCCGTACCGTAACCGCCGGTTCGCATGGGACGCCGGCACCGGCCTGGTGGAGAATAGGGGCAGGACCCCCCTTGACGGCCGGTAAAACACCCTCCCACCCCGTCTCAGGTGTACGCCCGGAGACCGAACTGAGAGATGATGGTCATCTTCCCAACCCGGGACCCGCATCGCCCACCATCCGCAGCCGCAACCTTTTGGCCAATCAGAGTTGTTCCGGCCGTAGGCTCATCAGAGGCGTCGGTCGACGGGAGTTCGAGGGGAGGCGCCATGGCGTTCACGCCGGGCGTCCGGTCGGAGGATACGGGCGCGTCGTGCGGCGGCTCCGGCCTCACGCAGAGGGGATCCGGCCGATGAGCCGGCGCGGCAACGGACTCACGGCGGACGCCTACGTGCCACTCGCCGACCTGACACCGCAGCTCGCCGACGCGATGCTGGCCGCGCTGCGGGAGGCGGGCATCGCCGCGTACGCGGTGCCGGCGCCGGGCGAGACCGGGGGCTACCTGGACGTACGCCTGCCGGAGGAGCCGACGGACCGGTTGTACGCCGACGCGAGCGCCAAGTCTGCGGCCGAGGAGATCCTGGAGACCCGGCTGCCCGAGCTGCGGGCCGACTACGCGGCCTCGCGCGATGAGGACCAGATCTTCGCCGAGATCGTCGCGTCCTTCGACCGCCCCTCGGCCACCGGCGAGACGCCGTGGCCGGCCGAGGAGAACATCGACGAGACCCCCGACGAAACCACCGAGGAACCCGCCGAGGAGCCGCCGGGCGAGTCGACCGGGGAGCTCACGCTGACGGCCCGCGTCGTCAAGCCCGCCACCGACGACGATGACGACGACCACTTCATCCCTCCTCCCCCGCCGCCGCTGCCCAAGCCCGACGCGATGACACGCTTCGCCTGGATCGCCCTGCTCGGCGGCCCGGTCTACCTGGTGGCCTCGGTATTCCTGAGCTGGGAGGTGCCGAGCTGGGCGGCGTTCGCCGCGGTCGCGGCCTTCATCGGCGGCTTCGTGGCCCTGGTGCTGCGCATGGGCGACGAACCCCCGGAGGACGACGACGGCGCCGTCGTCTGAAGGCCCGGGGCCAGGGCGGAAGAAATCCGTCACGCCCGGGTTCGGTCCCTCGGGCCGGGATGCGGCCCGCCGGCCCGGCCGCCCTCCGCCGGCCCGGCCGGCTACCACGGGCACGCCGCGCCGGCCGACCCCGAAAGCCTGGGCGAGGTTCGCGTAACCGGCCGCCACCCCCTCCTGCAAGCACAGGAAGAGGCCCGTACGGCCGGCTCGGGGCGTCCACATCGCCGCCCGCAGGGCACGAGCCGACGGTCGAGGAGGCCGCCCGGTCCAGCGGCCATGACGGCCGTGGCGGCGCTCGCCTTGCTGCGCGAGTCCTCGAACCCCACCATCATGCTGACGGTCCAGACCGCCGGCCGGGCATCAAGGTCGACGCACGCCCACGACAAGGCCCCTCAGCGGACGCGCAGCTCGGCCAGTAGCGGGCGGTGGTCGGTGGCGAGTGGATAGTCCGCCAGAAGCTCCGGCTCGTCGGGTACGCCGCAGCGTACGATCTCGATCCCGGAGTCGGCGAAGACGCCGTCGATGCGGGTGAGGGGCACGGTGGCGCTGTAGGTCGCCCCCTGCCCGGACGGCGCGGTCGCGAAGCCGTCGCTGAAGCGCTTCGCCAGGAAGTCCCACGTCGCCCCGCCGGGCTCCTCGTTGATGTCGCCCGCCAGCACGACCGGCGCCTGGAAGTGCTCCCGCGCCTCGTCCAGCTCGGCCGCGATCTCCTCCGCGTGCCGCAGGCGCGGGCGGTCGGCCAGGTCCAGGTGGACGCTGGCCGCCACCAGCCGAGCGCCGCCGACCTCCAGCAGGCCCAGCACCAGCCCGCGGCGGTGCAGGCCCGGCACCGGCGACAGCAGCCGGTGCCGCCGGTGCAGGAGGGCCGTACGGGGCCCGGCGTACAGCTCCAGGCCCGCGGGCCTGGAGCGTACCGCCAGGCCCAGTGACGTCTTGCGGGCCAGCCACCGCCGCTTGCGCAGCCAGAACGCGAAGCGCGGCGCCTCCTGCACGCAGGCGACGTCCGGCTCCAGGCGGCGGATCACCCGGGCCAGCGCGGCGCGGTCGTCGCGCATCGACCGGATGTTGTAGCTCAGCAGCCGGATCGTCGCCAAGGGCGGGCTCAGCGCAGACGCGCCAGGTCCGCGGCGCCGACGATGCCGGCGTCCGGGCCCAGCTCGGCCATCCGGATGTCGGCGAAGACGCGGTGGCCCCGGCCGGTCAGGGCGTTCTCGAAGGCGGCGCGGGCCGGGTGAAGCAGGAGGTCTCCCGCCTCCGACAGGCCGCCGCCGATGATGAACGCACCCGGGTCCAGGATCGCGGCGAGGTCGGCCATGCCCTGCCCGACCCAGACGGCCACGCTGCGGAAGCACTCCAGCGCCGCCGTGTCGCCGCCGCGCGCCGCCTCGGTGATCTCCGGGCCGCTGATGCCCTCCGGCGAACCGTCGCCGAGTTCGAGCAGCCGCCCGGCCAGTGCCGGGGACACCCGTGCCAGCTCGCGGGCCTCGGCCACGAGGGCGTTGCCCGAGGCGTACTGCTCCCAGCAGCCGCGATTGCCGCAGCCGCAGCGCCGCCCGTCGGGCACGACACGGAAGTGGCCGAACTCCCCGCCGATGCCGAACCGGCCGCGGTAGAGCTCGCCGTCCATGATCAGGCCGCCGCCGATGCCGGTGCCGAGGGTGATGAGCGTGATGTGGTCCTCACCGCGCCCGGCACCGAACTTGGCCTCGCCCCAGGCGGTGGCGTTGGCGTCGTTCTCGACGATGACCGGCAGCCCGACCTGACTCTCGACCTTCTTCTTGATCGGCTCGTCGCGCCAGGCGAGGTTGGGCGCGAACAGCACCGTGGACCGGCTCTCGTCCACGAAGCCCGCCGCGCCGAGGCCGACCGCCTCGACCTCGTCGAACTTTCCCTTGAGGATGTCGACGACCTCGGCGATGACCGCCGCGGTCTCGTGCGGGCTGGTCGAGGGCGTCGGGCGACGCAGCTTCTCGATGATCCGGCCGCGGTCGTCGACCACTCCGGCGGCGACCTTGGTGCCGCCGACATCCACTCCAATGGTGAGCGTCATCGACGCGGGCCCCCTAGTCGCTGTGCGGCCGGCCGCCGTCGGCCGGTTCCTCGCCCGGCTCCTGGCGCGGCGGACGCGTCCGCTCGAACCCCGCCACCGCCTCGCGTACCGCCGCGTAGAGCGACTCGCCGGCCGACATCACGTGGCTGACGACGTCGGGACCCGACGTACGCGAGGCCGCGATCGCCCGGCAGACCGGGCAGTACCGGCACTCCGGTGCGCCGGTCGCGATGTGCTCGCCCCAGGCGTCACTCGTCGCCTCGCTCCACACGTCTCCGGAGGCCGCGCCGCCGCTCATCTTCTTACGCAGCGTCTCGGCGAGGCGTACGGCCTCAAACAGCACCGATGCTGGCTGTTCACTCATGGAGTCATCATCTACCTAATCGTTCGACGTGAGACGGTACCGCCTCGGAGGCGTCCGTGGCGCGCAGAAGCGGGGTCAACTGTCACGGTCTATGCCTCGACGCGCCGTTTGAGCCCTTTGAGAGCCGTCTCGATTATCCGCTTCTCCGCCTTCCGCCGGACCATGCCGATCATCGGGATCCGCACGTCGACCGCGAGCTCGTAGGTCACCTCGGTGCTCCCATCGGCCGGGGCGAGGCGGTATGCCCCGGTCATGCCGGTCAGCATCGTGCCCGCCTCGGCGAGGTTCCAGTGCACCGCGTCGTCGCCGGCCCAGTCGTAGGCCAGGACGTAGGTGTCCCTGATCGGCCCGGCCTCCAACGTGATCCGCACCTGGTCGGCCCGCCCGTCCTCGGCCGTCGAGACGACCTCGGCGGCGGTGATGCCCTCGGCCCATCCAGGGTATGCGGGAAAGTCGGCGATGACCGCCATCACCTCAGGCGCGGAGGCGTTGATCGTGATGCTCGAACTCGTCCGATCCGCCATCAGCACGTCCTTTCGTCGGCACATTTTCTTCCGGGAGCGTAGTCGTTACCACTCCAGGACGTAGGGAGCGCCGCGAGCGCGGAAATGCCCGACGTTGACGCACTCGGTGCGGCCGATGCGCATCCGGCGGGCGAGCGGCTGGTGGACGTGGCCGAAAAGCACGTAGCGCGGCTGGGTCTCGTGGATCGCCGCCAGCACCGCCTCGCTGCCGCGCTCGAAGCGCCGCGCGACGGTGTCGTACAGGAGTTCGGGTACGGCCGGCGGGATGTGGCAGCACAGGACGTCGACGGCACCGACGGCCGCGACCTTCGCGGCGTAGGTCTCGTCGTCCACCTCGTAGGGCGTGCGGTAGCGCGTGCGCAGCCCGCCGCCGACGAAGCCGAACCGCAGGCCGCCGATCTCGGCCGTCTCCCCGTCGAGCACCCGGTGGCCCTCGCGGAGGTTCTCCGCGTACATGTGCGGGATGTCGACGTTGCCGTAGGTGAGGTAGGCCGGTTCCGGCATCGCCGCGAACAGCGCCTTGTACTGCCGCCGGACCGCCGCCTCGATGTGCGCGCGCGGCTCGCCGTCGAGGGAGGCCCACAGCCCCTGGGAGAACTCCCGCGCCTCCTCGAAGCGCTTCTGGGTGCGCAGCGAGATGAACGTGTCGGCGTTCCGCTCGCCGAACAGGTCGGCGAAGATGCCCTGCCCGTGGTCCTCGTAGTCGATGAAGAGAACCAGGTCGCCGAGGCACACCAGCGCGTCGGCTCCGTCGCCGGCACCGGCGAGCGCGTCCACTCGCCCGTGAACGTCACTCACCACATGAACCCGCATGGGCAAACCCTATTCCGGACCCGCGGCGTTCAGACGCACGGCGACGCGTCGACCAGCGTCCGCCAGTCCCGTACGAGGGCGGCGTCCACCGTGTTGACCCCGGAGACGCCCGCACGGCGGACGGCGGCGCCGACGTGGAAGGCGTCCACTCCGGCCGCGACGAGCACGGCCACGTGCTTGCGCCGCAGGCCGCCGCCGGCGAGCACGAGCGACGCGTGCGAGGCGGTTCGCCGCAGCAGCACCGCCATGCCGGCCTCCACGCCGCGCGGCGACCCGGCGGACAGGACCGCGTCCAGGCCGGGCAGGTCCGCGATGGCCGCCCACGCGGAGTCGAGGCACGCGGCGTTGTCGACGGCGCGGTGGAACGTCCACGGCAGCGGCGCGACGGCGTCGGCGAGCTTCATCGTGGCCGCGACGTCGACGGTGCCGGTCGCGCTCAGGAAGCCGAAGACGAAACCGTCCGCGCCGCACTCGGCGTGCTCGCCCGCCGCGCGCCGCAGCCGGTCCAGCTCCGGGCCGGTCGTACGGAAGCCGGTCTTGGCCCGCAGCATGACGCGCATGGGCAGTGACGTGGCACGGCGGACCACGGCGACGGTGCACGGATCGGGCGACAGCCCACCGGCCCGTACGTCCGCCACGACCTCGATCCGGTCGGCGCCGCCCGCCTCGGCGGCCTCCGCGTCGGCCTCGGTCTGCGTTATGACCTCGAGCAGCGACATCTTCCTCCCCGGTTCACAGCGGACGAGCGCACATTCTCGCGGCGCCTGGGACCCACGCGGACCGGATTGACCTGGTCTTTGTCCGGGCAGGCCATGCTGGGGACGCCATGCCGACCGCCCTTCCAGCATGACGCGGCCGTGGTGAACGAGTGCGTCAACCGGTGATAAGAAGAAATGCGAGACGCGTCACCCGCCGAAGGCTACCGATCGGTAAGTAGAAGCGGTAGCGTCCGTGCAGCCCTGACGCCGTGCCCGAAAGAGGAGAATTCGTGCGTGAGTTCAGCGTTCCCGCGCAGGTGGCGATCGCCGATTCGGCGAATCTGACCGAGACGCTGTTCTCCCGGGCCGCCGAGGAGCCGGACCGGACCGTGTTCCGCCGCAAGGAGGGCGCGGGCTGGCGCGACGTGAGCGCGCGCGAGTTCGGAGACGAGGTCTCCCGCGTCGCCGGCGGGCTCGTCACGGCCGGCGTCGAGCCGGGCGACCGGGTCGCGATCATGTCGCGCACCCGCTACGAGTGGACGGTCGCCGACTACGCGATCTGGACCGCCGGCGCGGTGACCGTGCCGATCTATGAGACCTCCTCGGCGTCGCAGATCGAGTGGATCATCGGCGACTCCGGCGCCAAGGCGATCTTCATCGAGAGCGACGAGCACGAGAAGGCGGTGGCCTCCGTACGAGGCGAGCTGCCCGGCCTCGCGCACGTCTGGCGGATGGACGACCTGCCCTCCGAGACTCCCGGGGAGACGGATCTGGAGGAGCGCCGTGCGTCGCGTACCTCATCCGACCTCGCGACGGTCATCTACACCTCGGGCACCACGGGCCGCCCGAAGGGTTGTGAGATCACCCACGCCAACCTGCTCGCCACCGCGCGCAACACGATCGAGGGCGCCCTCGCGGAGGTCTTCGACCTCGCCGACGGCTCCACTCTGCTGTTCCTCCCGCTCGCGCACGTGTTCGCGCGGCTCATCGAGGTCGGCTGCGTCGAGGCGGGGGTCACGCTCGGCCACACGCCGGACCTGACCGACCTCGTCGGCGACCTGGAGTCGTTCCGCCCGACGTTCCTGCTGGCGGTCCCCCGCGTCTTCGAGAAGGTCTACAACGGGGCCGAGCAGAAGGCCGCCGCCGACGGCAAGGGCCGCATCTTCCACATCGCCGCCGACACCGCGATCGCCTACAGCCGGGCCGCGTCCCCCGGCCTCGGGCTGCGGCTCAAGCACGCGGTCTTCGACCGGCTCGTCTACACCAAGCTGCGCGCCGCGGTCGGTGGCCGGGTGACCCACGCCGTGTCCGGCGGCGCCGCGCTCGGCGAGCGCCTCGGCCACTTCTTCAACGGCGTCGGCATCACGATCCTGGAGGGGTACGGCCTGACGGAGACGACCGCGCCCATCGCGGTCAACCGGCCCGCCGACAACCGCATCGGCAGCGTCGGAAAGCCGATCCCCGGCACCTCGGTGCGCATCGCCGACGACGGTGAGGTGCTGGCCAAGGGCCCCAACGTCTTCACGGGCTACTGGCACAACGAGGAGGCCACCAAGGAGGCCCTCGACGACGGCTGGTTCCACACCGGTGACATCGGCGAGCTCGACGACGACGGCTACCTCAGGATCACCGGCCGCAAGAAGGAGCTCATCGTCACCGCCGGCGGCAAGAACGTCGCCCCCGGGCCACTGGAGGACCGCCTGCGCGCCCACCCGCTCATCAGCCAGTGCCTGGTCGTCGGCGACGGCCGTAAGTTCGTCGGCTGCCTGATCACCCTCGACCCCGAGGCCGTCGGGCCGTGGAAGGAACAGCACGGCAAGGACTCCATGTCCATGACCGAGCTGGTCGAGGACCCCGACCTGGTCAAGGAGATCGACGCCGCGGTGGCCGAGACCAACGCGTCCGTGTCACGGGCCGAGGCGATCAAGAAGTACCGCATCCTCGAGGCCGACTTCACCGAGGAGACCGGCCATCTGACCCCGACCCTGAAGGTCAAGCGGAACCTCGTGGTGAAGGACTTCGAGACCGAGATCGAGGCGCTCTACTCCTGACCCCGCTCCTGGCGCTCCTGGCCTTCCAGGAGGGCGGCGAAGCGCCGTGCCTGAACCGTCCAGCGCCACTCGCGCTCGATCCACGAGCGGCCCTTGTCGCCCATCGCGGCCGCGCCCGCCGGGTTGGCCAGCAGGTCGGCCACCGACTCCGCGACGGCCGCGACCGAGCGGCCGTCGACGACGAGCCCGGTCTCGCCCGCCAGCACGGCGTCCGGCGCGCCGCCCGAGTCGCCCGCGACGACCGGCAGCCCGGTCGCGGAGGCCTCCAGGTAGACGATGCCGAGGCCCTCGACGTCCAGGCCGCGCCGCCGCGTACGGCAGGGCATCGCGAAGACGTTCCCGGCGTCGTAGTGCGCCGGGAGCTCTTCCCAGGGCACGGTGCCGGTGATCCGCACGGACCCGGTCACGCCCAGCTCGTCGCGCAGGCGTTCGAGCGCCGGACGGTACGGGCCGCCGCCGACGAGCAGCAGCGCGGCGTCCGGCACCCGCCGCAGCACCCGCGGCCAGGCGTGGATCAGCGCGTCCTGGCCCTTGCGCGGCACCAGGCGTGAGACGCACACGGCGACCGGCCGGTCCGCCAGGCCGTACCGCGCGCGGATCTCCTCACCGCCCGCCCCGGGCCGGAACACCGTCTCGTCGACGCCGGGGGCGAGCCGCCGCATCCCGGCCGCGGCCCGCGGCGACAGCGCCCCGGCGATCCGGCCGCGTGTGTAGTCGCCGAGGTAGGTGAGCACGTCCACGCCGTCCCCGATGCGGCGCAGCAGCCGGCGGGCGCCCGGCAGCGCGGCCCAGCCCGCCTCGTGCCCGTGGGTGAGGCCGACGATCCGGCCGGCGCCCTCGCGGCGCAGGGCGGGCGCGAGCAGGCCGAGCGGCGCCGCCGCGCCGAACACCACCGAATCACACCCCTCGGCCCGTACGAGGCCGGCGGCGCGGCGCAGCACCGCCGGCACGGGCACCATCAGCCGGGTCGGATGCCGTACGACGGGAAAGGGCTGGGCGGCGTCGAAGGCGTCGGCGCCCGGCCACGAGGGCGCGTAGACCAGGACGGAACCGGGCGGGCGCCGTATCGCGAGGTTGTGGACGAACGCCTGAATTCCGCCCGGCCGCGGGGGAAAGTCGTTGGTGACAACGAGCGTCTTTGTCATGGCTCCGTCAGAATCGATTTGATGATCACATTTCGGTTCCAGGCCAGTGACCGGAACGAAACAGGGCGTTAATCTTTACAGGTGTCACATGTGGCCGCCCTAACCCCGCCCGGCCTGCTGAGATCAACGCGGACCTGACGAGGCACGGCGGTGGGAGTACTCCACGGATTAGGAGAAGCCACCTTGACCGAAACCCCCCAACCCCCCGCGCCGGCGATCTCGGCGATAGCAGACCCCGCCCCCCTCGGCCTCGCCGCCTTCGCCCTCACCACGTTCCTGCTCTCGGCCAAGAACGCCGACTGGACCAACGGTACCGACGCCTGGCTCGGCTACGCGTTCTTCTACGGCGGCCTCTGCCAGCTGCTCGCCGGCATGTGGGAGTTCCGTAACCGCAACACCTTCGGGGCGACCGCCTTCTCGACCTACGGCGGGTTCTGGATCGGCCTCGCCTGGTACGTCACGCACGTCGCGCCGACGGCCGGCGCGGCCGCCAAGGCCGCGGGCGGCGGCGACCCGGAGCTGCTCATCCAGAACGACCTCGGGTGGATCCTCCTCGCGTTCGCCATCTTCAACACCTACATGCTGCTGATGGCCTCGCAGGTCAACACCGCGGTCTTCGGGGTCTTCCTCACGCTGGAGGTCACCGAGATCGTCCTGTTCATCGGCAACTTCAACCACAGCGCCGGCACGGTCAAGCTCGGTGGGTGGATCGGCGTGCTGACCGCCGTCGTGGCCTGGTACACCTCGGCTGCCGGCGTCGCCAACAACACGCCCGGCCGGATCTCCCTGCCGGTCGGCTCGCCGTTCGGCGCCAAGACCGCCCAGCCGGTCGCCTAGCGACCACCGTCCCCGCCGTGGCCGCGCCGCATCGCGTGGTCACGGCGGGGTGCCGCCCGCGAGCGGCGGGGGCACCGTGAGGTGATGGAGCCGGGCCCAGTCGCGGCCCATGGCGATCCGCTCCGGGCCGGTCGGGTGGGAGTTCCACAGCGCGTACTCCAGGGCGTCCGGCGACAGCTCGTCCAGGTTGCTGGCGCTGAGCGAGCGCTGCATCCGCACGTACGTCTCCGGGTCCCGGGTCAGGTCCAGCGCGTGCATGTCGGCCCGCGCCTCGATGCGGCGGCTGACGAGGTTCTCCACCGGCGCCGCCGCCTGCGTCAGCACGGTCACCGCGGCGAGCAGCAGCGCGACCGACCGCGGGTCGGCCGCCGACTCCGCCCCGGCACGCCGCAGCAGCCGGGGCGAGCTCATGACCAGGTAGAGCACACAGACCCCGGCCGCCGCCCCGAGCGCGCCGACGAGAGTGCCGTGCAGGACGTCGCCGCGCTTGGCGTGACCGAGCTCGTGCGCCACGACCAGCTCGACCTCGGGCCGCGGTTCGGTGTCGAGCAGGGTGTCGTAGACGACGATCCGCCGGGTCGAGCCGAAACCTGAGACGTACGCGTTGAGCGCCGTGGTCCGCTTGGAGGCGTCGGCCACGAGCACGTCGTCGACCGGCACTCCGTCTCTTCGCGCCATCGCGAGCAGGTCGGTGCGCAGCGGCCCGGCCGGCATCGAGTGGAACGAGTTGAACAGCGGCTCGACCAGCACCGGATAGCCGAACGACGCCGCCCCGACGAGGACGAACCCGCCCACTGCGGCCCCCGCCCACCAGCGCCGGGGGAACCTGCGGACGAGCAGGTGCAGGCCGAGCAGCACGACGATCCAGATGACGAGGGTGACGCCGAGGGAGGTCGCCTGGTCGGTGAGCCAGGCGCCCCAGTGCTGGGTCGACAGCCCGTACTTTCGCAGCACGGTCTCGGACCACATGTCGAACGGCAGGCCGACGAGCCGCGTGAGCACCGCGAGCACGACCGCCGTGCCCACCAGGCGCAGCGGCGCACGGCGCAGCGGCCGGGTGAGCACGCCCAGCAGCCGCGAGCCCAGCGGCGTCAGGCCGAGCAGGAGCACCGCCACGAGTCCCGCGACCAGCCCGCCGTACGCCGGGGGGTTCAGGTCGGTGTTGAACGCGTGGCTGCGCGCGATCTGCGCGGGCGTGAAGTCGGCCCGCGGGTCGGGCGCGGTCCGCGCGCCCGGCAGCGGATGCCAGGGCGTCGTCAGCGCGATCACGACCACCAGCAGCGCGCAGAGCAGCACCGCCGCGATGACCGCGGGCCGCCGTGACGGCGTCGCGGCGGCCGACCGCTCGCTCTCGTCCACCTCCGTGGCGCTCACGCGAGCTCCTTGCGGACGTACGCGCGCCACTGCTCGTCGAAGCCGCTCGCACCGACGCCCAGGACCGTACGCAGCGCGCGGTCCTCGACGCGCGGGTCGCCCGCCTCACCGGGTTCGGCCTCGGCCGTACGGTAGAGCCGTACCAAAGTGTCCTCCCCGTAGCGTTCGGCGATCATCCGGCAGGCCAGCCAGGCCTCCTCGTACGCCGCGGACAGCCGGTCCCCCGAGCCCGCGAAGTCGGCGCGCCCCGGCGGGGCCGACGGCATGTCGCCGCCGGCGATGAGATCCGCCAGCTCCCGGCCCGCCGCCTTCGTCGCGACGCCGGCGTCCTTGTAGCCCACGTAGTCGGCCAGGCCCTCGATCAGCCACATCGGCGTACGGGCGTCGCGGGCCCCGCCCATCGCGACGTGGACCAGTTCGTGGGTGAGGACGACGTGCCGGCCGATCGCGTTGAGGCGGCCGAACGCGGTCGGCGTGATCACGACGCGGTCCTCCCCCGTCGCCCGGCCGCCGGCGTCGCCGGTGATGGTGGCGAGCGCCGCGATGTCACCGAGGTTGCGCATGTCCCCGGCCATCGCCTCGGCCTTCTGCTCGGTGGCGGGGACGAGCGCGACGACGTGCCGGGACCACCGGTCGCCGACCACGCCGGACACGATGCCCGCGCCGTCGTCGAGGCGGCCGGCGATGTCGTGGAGCTCGGCCGTACGGGCATGGGCGTTCTGGCCCGCGCCGTCTTCGGCGAGCACGAGGCTGCGCCGCCCGCGTACGACCGTGAGGTCGCCGCCGCTCCAGATCTGCGGGTCGTCGCGCAGGCCGTGCGCCGCGCCGTCGCCGGAGATCACCCATCCGGCGCCGCGGCGCCGGTCGAAGGTGAGGTACTCGGTGTAGACGAGGTCGCGGCGGTCGAAGCCGCGGATCCGGTACGCGAGACGCAGCCGGGCCGTCCAGCCGTCGTCCGCGGCCACCGCGGGACGCGTGTCGGCCAGGGACTCCTTCCAGTTCGTGAGGGGCACCTTGGCCAGGTTGTCGAAGAGCACCGACTGCCCGGCACGGAACGCCTGGCCCGACGGGTCGACGGTGGCGAGGAAGGCCGCGCGGTCGCGGGCCAGGACCGCTCGGGAGCGCCGCTGGAGCAGGGAGTTCACGGTCGCCGCGCTCGGCGCGGGCAGGGCTCCGGCGACCGGCTCCGAGCGGGCCGCCGGCCGGCCCGGGTCCGCGCGTGAGGTGAGGTAACCGGCCGCGGTGACCAGGTCGGCCACGATCGCCAGGCCGACCAGCCCCGCCAGGACGACCGGCGTGGTCGCGCGCGGGGTCGCCTTCTCCGTGGCCGGCATGCGCGCGATCCTAGCCGCCGGTGCCGAGTGACCCCGAATCCTTCCGGCATCCGCCGGCCGTCGCGGGCCTTTCGCCGCGCCGATCATCGCCATTCGGGCCGAAATATCGAGCCGATTATCGTCGTTCTCAGTAAAGGATTTTATCCGCCCCGGAAAAGGGCGGACGGCCCGGGACGATCCCCGGTAAGGGGACGGCCCCGGGCCTCAGATCGTGCCTCGGTCAGGCGGATCAGTACGGGCGAGCGCCGCCGTTGAAATGGTGCCGGTAGTAGCTGTTGAGCAGGACCTGTTTGATGCGGGTGCCGGTGTGGGCGGCGTGGATCATGTAGACCTTGCTGCCCTTGACCTTCGAGACGATGCCGGTGTGGCCGTCGCCGTAGAAGTACACCAGGTCACCGACGGCGAGGTTCGTGAACCTCACATGCCGTTTGACGTGCCTGTGCTGGGCGTCCGCGGTGCGCGGAAGCCGTACTCCGGCCTTTCGGTAGACGTACTGGACCAGACCTGAGCAGTCGAAACTGCTGGGACCGTGCCCGCCGTAGCGATACGGCTTGCCGATCTGCTTTCGGGCGACGGCGACCGCCGTCAACCCGACCTTGTGTCGCTGGCTCCAAGACTTGTGCTTCGCCACCGTGGCCGTCATCGGTGTGACCGTGGCGGCGTCCGCCGCCGGTATCGTCACGACCGTCACTGCCACGGGCGCGAGGATCGCGCCTGCCACCAGCATTCCGCCGGCGAGGCGCCTACGCGCGAATGAAGCGGTCGAGGGGTTGCGAGACAGGGTTCTCTCCTTCCGTGGACGCCTACCGGGTTAGCTGACGGGTTCGGGCTGGAAGTCGCGCCCTACGGCACGCCTGAGAAACAGGCGTCTCGATTCACCCCTGGAAGGCCGCGCTCATGGCGCGGTTGGGTCCCCGGCTCCGCGTGCCCGCGGATTCGGCGTTCGCGGCCACCCTGACGCGCCTGTTGTCAGGCGGTCCCCGTGGCTGGCCGCTTACCGATGCATTTCGGAAAGGCCGAAATAGAAATCCATCCCCGTAACGTGTTCCACAACACACGAATGACAGAATCCACCCCGACCGTGCGATACATGGCGTGTACCGCACATTTCTCGCACGCTAGCAAGACATCTACGAATGGGCAAACTTTGTCATAAAAAAGTAGCGGTGCAATCACTTAACGTGTGATTGCACCGCTACGAATGTTGGTTCTAGGCCTCTTTTAGAGAAGTCGGCCGCCGCCCTCGAAGACGGACGTGTACCATGCCTCGCTCAGGCTGGACACCTTGACGACATCGCCCGTGTGCGGCGCCTGAATGAACTTCCCATTTCCGACATAGAGGCCGACGTGCCCCAAGTCGTGGAAGAAAACAAGGTCGCCGGGCTGAAGCTGGGCCCGTGAGATGTGCCGGCTGGCGCTGTACTGGTTCGGCACATAGTGGCTCATGTTGATGCCGACCTGCTTGTAGGCCATCATCGTCAGCCCCGAGCAGTCGAAGGACGACGGGCCCGCGCCACCGAAGACGTACGGCTTGCCGAGCTGGGCGCAGGCGTACCGGAGTACCGCCTCGGCCTTGCCGGTGGCCAGGATCGAGCAGTTCGCCTTGGAGCTGCCCGGGTCGATGTTGCTGCCGAGCCGGTCGATCAGCCGCAGCTGCTTCGTGATGGCGGAGTTGGCCGAGGCGCGCTTCTTGTCGACCTGTTCCTTCTGCTGCTTGAGCTGCTCGGCCGCCTGCTCGGCCAGCGCCTTCTGCCGCTCCAGCCGCTGCGCGGACGCCAGGAACTGGGTGAGCTCGGCGGCGCGGTTGTTGGAGACCTTGGTGAAGGCCGTCATCTGGTCGAGCACGGCTTCGGGGTCCTTGGCCGAGACCAGGTCCGGGACCGAGCCGGCCTCACCGCCGGACTTGTAGGCCGCGGCGGCGAGCTGAGCCACTCTGATGTGCAGCTGCTCGAAGGTGGACCGCTCGGTCGTGACACTGGAGTTCAGGGCCTTGAGGCGGCTCTGAGCGGCCTTCCAGTCCTCTTTGGCCTTGTTGTACTGGTTCGCCAGCTGGTCGACCTGGTCGTTGAGCGTGGCGAGCTGCTTCTTCGCGGCGCTCAGGGAGGGGGTGGGCTTGGCTTCCGCGGGAGTCGCGGGCATGAAGAGCCCGGCGACGACGGCCGCTCCGGCGGTGCCGACGAACCAACGACTGGCTTTGGACATGGTTGTACGCTTCATCTCCACTCGTGACCCCCTACGGCCGGCCTGCGCCGTAGTAGTTCGAGGTGTAGTAACCGCTCAGGCTCGTGATCTTGACGACGTCGCCCGTGTGCGGCGAGTGGATGAACTTACCGCCGCCGACGTAGATGCCGACGTGGCCGAGTCCATCGAAGAAGACCAGGTCACCCGGCTCCAGGTCGGCCTTCGCGACCCGGCGGGTGGCGTTGAACTGGTCGGGCACGACGCGCGGCAGGCTGACGCCCGCCTGGCGCCAGGCCATCATCACGAAACCGGAGCAGTCGTAGCGGGGGCCGGTGCCGCCGTACTCGTACGGCGTGCCGAGCTTGCTGTACGCCCAGTTGAGGACGGTGCGCGCGTTGCCGGAGGCCGGACCGGTGTAGGTGCCGCCGATCGATCCGCCGCCGCTGCTGCTGGTGCCGCCGCCGAGCCGGTTGACCAGCGACTGCTGCTGAGCGGCCTGCTTCTTGAGCTTGTCGCGCTGCGAACGCTCGGACTTGAGCTTGGAGTTCAGGTCGGCGGCGGCCTGCTTGGCCTGCGCCTGCTGCCGCTGCAGGAGCTGCGCGGCGTTGAGGAACTGAGTCACCTCGGACGACCGGTTGCGGGCCACCTGGGTGAAGATCGAGATCTGGTCGAGCACGTCCTGAGGGTTACTCGACGAAACGAGGTTCGGAATGTCCCCGGACTGGCCGCTCTTGTACGCGGACGCGGCGAGCTGTGCCACGCGGACACGCAGCTGCTCGTACGTCGTCTTGTCGTCGGCGACCGACTTGTTCAGCGCCGCGAGCTTCTTCTGAGCGGCCTGTCGCTCTTCTCTGACCTTGTTGTACAGGTTGTCCTGGTGGTCGACCTGTGAGTTCAGCTTTTTGAGCTTGGCCTGGCTCTCCTTCAGCGTGGCCTTCGGCTTCGCCTCAGCGGACCCGACGGGCAAGACCAGCGCCGCCGAAGCCGCTACGCACAGGGTCGCCAAGGCACGAAGCCCGACCCTGCCTCTCGGCAGCCAGCCACCGGCGCGACTGCCGGCACTGCGCTCTGTTGCCACGATTGCGGCACGCCCCTCTCCCAAGGACCGCCTACCGGGTTAGCTGACGGATTCGGGCGTGGAAGTCGCCCTACGAAACGCCGCAGCGCTCCGATTCACCCCTGGAACCTGGTTCCCCGGCTCACACGACAGAACGGAGACCACCGCGAACGGAGGTCTCTCCTTTGTGCCGTGACGACTCGGCGGGAGCCCGTCGCCGTCGCCTGGGGGGCGACGAACGAGCGACTGACTCAGGGCGCGAGACTAGTCAAGTATCACCCTGGTAACAACCGCTTCCCGAGGAATGCTCGCAATTCGCATCACGGACGCCACAGAATGCGCACGCGCGACTACGAGGCGCGCTCATCGGAGATCGTCAACCGCAGCGGCGGCAACATGCCGCCCTCGGCGAGAACGTCCAGCGCACGACGCTCGCTGTCGCCGATCTCCATCGGCGCGACCGCGTCGCCGAGCATGACGGAGACTACGCAGTCCGCGCAGCCGACGTTGCGTACCTCACACTTTTCGCAGTCGATGAGCATGATGCCTCCTTGTGTCGACGTCATGACACAGACGCTAGGAGGGGGCACCGACAAAAACGCTCAGGTGCGGCTCAGCCGCCTGAGCAGGAGCGCGGCGGGTGCCGGGCGCGCGTCGGCGCGGCGGGCCGAGTCGCACACCTCCTGGTCGGAGGAGATGACCACGACCGCGCGCCCGGTCGGCTCCGCGCGTACGAGCTGGCCGATGAGGTCGTCGGCGGTCTGGCCGGGCACGCTGAACAGCACGCGTACGCCGCGCGGGGCCTGTACCGCGACCGGCGCGTCCAGCTCCGCGCCGTCGAAGACCACGGTCACCTCGGCCTTGGTCTGGGCGTGCAGGACGCCGACGCCGGAGATGAGGCGCGACCTCTGGTCGGACAGCGGGAGGTCGCCGTAGCCCGTCTTGGTGACGTTGTAGCCGTCGATGATGAGGTGCACCTGCGGCAGCATGAGGAGCTGGTCGAGCAGGGCCGGGTCGCTGTCGGCCAGGGCGCGCCCCGGGAGCGTGCGGTGCCCCGGGCGCGCCGGCGTGACGGCGCCGACGTTGTCGGCCGGCCGCGTGATGCCGGTCGGCAGCCCGACCTCCTCCCGCAGCCCCTTGGCGGCGTCGGTGAGCGCGTCGAGCAGGACCCGCAGCCGCGTGTCGTCGAGGTTGCGTCCCTCGCGCGCGGCCCGGCGGGTGTTCTCCGCGGTCGCCTCCGCCTGGGAGAGCCGGGCGCGCAGCCGCCGCATCTCCGCCTCGGCCGCGGCGAGCGCCGCCGTGGCGGCGGTCCGCTCCTCCCCCGCCTGGCGGTCGAGCTCCTCCGCGCGGGAGTGCTCGCGCTTGGCGCGGGTGCGGCTCTCGTGCAGCTTCTTGCGGAGCTCGGCGTTCTCCGCGCGGGAGGCGCGCAGCTCGGTGCGGAGCTTGTCGATCTCCTCCGAGCGCGTGGCCTTCGCCGCGGCGATCTGCTCGTGCAGCTCGGCGACCTTGCGGATCGTCTCGGCCTCGTCGGCGGCGAGCGCGGACCGCTCCAGGTCGCGGCGGGCGGTCTCGACACGCTCGGGCCAGCCGGGCGGGCGGATGAGATAGGCCAGGGCCGCGACGTTCACCGGGTCGGCCGCGGCCGGGACCGTTCCGGACTCGAGCGCGGCGGCGAGCTCGGGCTGGCTCTCGCGCACTGACTCCGCGACGCGCTCGCGGAACTCATCGTCCTTCTCGAGCTGGGCGGCGATCGGCATCGCCGCGAGCCGGGCCCGGCGGCGTGGCTCGAAGCGGGCGACGCGGCGGAGCGGCGCGGGGACCTCGTCCGCTCGCAGCGTGCCGACCACGTCGGCGGCCGTCTCGACCACGCGCTGCCGCACCGCCTCTGGCAGCGGTTGATCGAGCTGCTCGCCCGGGCCGGTGTCGATGATCTTTCTCCTCACGCATGATCCGGTCACGGGCTCCGACATGCCCCCGGTCGCCCGTACCGCCGTCGTTGCCCAGCGTAGACGGCACAGCACCCGGGAGCAGGTGATCTCTCCACGAATACCCCTCGTCGCGGCGGGTGATGAGCCGCACTTCCCGCGGGCATTGTCAGTGGCCGCCCGTACGGTGCCTGCCATGGCCTCCGACGGCCCTGCGGTGCAGGGCACCCTCGACGATCTCGGCACGCCTCTCGTCGGGGTCACGTTCGTGGTCGTCGACCTCGAGACCACCGGCGGTTCGGCCCACGACTCGGCCATCACCGAGATCGGCGCCGTCAAGGTCCGCGGCGGCGAGGTGCTGGGCGAGTTCGCCACGCTCGTGGACCCGGGCACGCCGATCCCCCCGTTCATCACGGTGCTGACCGGCATCACCCAGCAGATGGTCGTCGCCGCGCCCCGCATCGGCCACGTGCTGCCCTCGTTCCTGGAGTTCGCCCGCGACGCGGTGCTGGTGGCCCACAACGCGCCGTTCGACATGGGCTTCCTCAAGGCCGCGTGCGCGGCGCAGGAGCGGCCCTGGCCCGCGCCGCCCGTCATCGACACGGCAGACCTGGCGCGCCGCCTGCTGACCCGCGACGAGGTGCCCAACTGCAAGCTGTCCACGCTCGCCCGCTTCTTCCGTACGGCCACCGAGCCGTGCCACCGCGCGCTGTCGGACGCGCGGGCCACCGTCGACGTGCTGCACGGGCTGCTGGAGCGTGCCGGCGCGTTCGGCGTGGAGTCGCTGGAGGAGCTCCGGAGCTTCTCGCGCGCCCCGACGCCCGAGCAGAAGCGCAAGCGCCACCTGGCCGACGCGGTGCCGGCCGCGCCCGGCGTCTACATCTTCGAGGACTCCCGCGGCGAGCCGCTCTACGTCGGCAAGAGCGGCCGGCTGCGCACGCGCGTCAAGTCCTACTTCACCGCCTCGGAGACGCGGCGCGGCGTCCGCGAGATGATCGGCATCGCCGAGCGGGTGCGCACGATCGTGTGCGCGAGCGCGCTGGAGGCGGAGGTACGCGAGCTGCGCCTCATCGCCGCGCACAAGCCGCGCTACAACCGCCGCTCCCGCCATCCCGAGCGCGCCGTGTGGCTCAAGCTGACGCCCGATCCGTTCCCGCGCCTGTCCATCGTCCGCGAGGTGCGCGACGACGGCGGCTCCTACCTCGGCCCGTTCGGCAGCACCCGCGTCGCCGAGGAGGCGCGCGCGGCCGTGCACGACGCGGTGCCGCTGCGCCAGTGCACCCAGCGCCTGACGCTCCGCGTGATCTCCTCCGGCCGCGCGAGCACCTGCGCGCTCGCCGAGCTCGGGCGCTGCGGCGCGCCCTGCGAGGGACGGCAGAGCCCCGAGGCCTACTCCGAGCACGCGGAGCGCGCCCGCGCGATCCTGACCGGCGACGTACGTCCGGTGGTGGCCGCGGCGCGGGCCCGCATCGAGCGGCTCTCCGAGCAGCTGCGCTACGAGGAGGCGGCGGCCCACCGCGACCGCCTGGCCGCCTTCGTCCGCGGCGCGGCGCGCTGCCAGCGGCTGACCAGCCTCGCGGGCATCGCCCAGCTCGTCGCGGCCCGGCCCGCGTTCGACGGCGGCTGGGAGTTGCACGTCGTACGGCACGGCCGGCTCGCCGCCGCGGGCTCCGTCCCCCCGCACGCCCATCCCGTCCCCTATGTGGAGGCGCTCGTCGCGACCGCCGAGACCGTACGCCCCGGGCTCGGCTCCGTCCCACGGGCCTCCGCCGAGGAGATGGAGTGCGTGCTGCGCTGGCTCGACACCCCCGGCGTACGCCTGGTCGAGGTGGACGGCACGTGGAGCTGCCCGGCCCACGGCGCGGAGAGCGTACGGCAGTGGATCGAGGACGCGTACCGCGACGACTCCCGTATGGTTGAGCGCGCCGGTCGGCCGATGCGTTAGGAGCAGGAGTGGCGCTGCCGCTGTACGACAACCAGCCGACAAGGCGCGCGCCGCTGGTCACCTACCTCCTCATCGCGGCCAACGTGGTCGTCTTCATGTTCTCGCCACTCGCCTCCATCGGTCACCGGGGCGAGACCGACACCCAGCGCAAGTGCGAGCAGGCGACGTACCTCCTCAAGTACGGCGCGGTGCCCAAGGAGATGATCGACAACCGTCAGGAGCCGGTGCCGGCGGAGATCACCGAGGTCTGCCACCCCGCGCCGATCCACAAACGGCCGTGGCTGTCCGCGCTGACCTCGATGTTCCTGCACGGCGGCGTGACGCACATCCTGGGCAACATGGTCTACCTCTTCATCTTCGGGGCGGCCACCGAGGACCGGCTCGGCAGGTTCCGGTTCCTGGTCTTCTACCTGCTGGTCGGCATGATCGCGGCGTACGGCTTCGCGCTCACCTACCCCGACTCCCTCACCCCGCTGGTCGGCGCCTCGGGCGCCATCGCGGGCGTGCTCGGCTCGCACCTGGTCCTCTATCCGCGGTCGCGCACGATCGCGCTGATCCTGTCGGTGTTCCCGTTCCGGCTGCCGTCGTGGGCGCTGCTGGCGCAGTTCTTCGTGTTCCAGTGGTTCAGCCTGGGCGACCAGAGCCAGACGGCGTACGTCGCGCACATCTACGGCTTCATCGCGGGCATGATCTGCGGCCTGCTCGTTAAACGCGGCGGCTTCGCACGTAAGTCGGCGGCCCTGAGCTGGCAGTGACCTGCGCTGGACTAGGCTTTCCGGCGCCGCGTCCACCATCGCCAGGAGGTCCTCGTGATCACCGCCATCGTGCTCATCAAGGCCGACGTCTCGCGCATTCCCGAGGTCGCCGAGGTCATCGCCGGGCTCGACGGCGTCAGCGAGGTCTACTCGGTGACGGGCGAGTTCGACCTGGTCGCCCTCGTACGGGTGCGCCAGTACGAGCAGATCGCCGACGTCATCCCGGGCAGCCTCAACAAGGTCGACGGCGTGACGCACACCGAGACCCACATCGCCTTCCGCACGTACTCCCAGCACGACCTGGAGGCGGCGTTCTCCCTGGGCCTGCCGGGTTCGGACTGATCACTCCGTGCCCAGCCCCCGGGCCGCCGCCTCGGCCGTCTGGGCGAGCAGGACGGCCACGGTCATCGGCCCGACCCCGCCGGGGACGGGCGTGATGAGGCCCGCACGGGTCCGCGCGGACGCCTCGACGTCCCCGACGTTGCCGGGGTTGTAACCGGCGTCGACCACGACCGCCCCGGGCTTGACGTCCTCGGTACGGATGAACTCCGGCCGTCCTACCGCGGCGACCAGGATGTCCGCTTCGCGGACGATGTCCGTCAGGCCGCGCGTACGGGAGTGGCAGTACGTCACGGTGGCGTCCCGGGCGAGCAGCAGCATCCCGACGGGAAGCCCGAGAATCGGACTGCGCCCGACCACGACGGCGTGCCGCCCGGCGGCGTCGACGCCGTACTCCTCCAGCAGCCGCATGATCCCGCCGGGCGTGCACGAGACGAACCCGGGCAGCCCGAGACTCATCGCGGCGAACGAGGCGGCCGTGACGCCGTCGACGTCCTTGCCGGGCGCGATCGCCTCGAACGCGGCCCGCTCGTCGATGTGCGGCCCGACCGGGTGCTGCAGGAGGATGCCGTGCACCCCGGGGTCGTCCGAGAGCGCGGCGACGGCGCCGACCAGCTCCGTGGTCGTCGTGGCGGCGGGCAGCGCGACGTGGCGGGAGCGGATCCCGGCCTTCTCGCAACGGGCCCGCTTCATGCGGACGTAGGTGACGGAGGCGGGGTCGTCGCCGACCAGAACGGTGGCAAGGCAGGGCGGCGTACCGGTCTCGCGGGTGAGCGCGGCGACCTTGTCCGTGGTGCGCTCGACGAGGTCACGGGCGAGCCGGGCACCGTCCATCAGACGCGCGGTGTGGGGCTGGGACATGGGCTGCTCCTGAGCGGTCGGGGTGAGGAGGCCCAGGCGCGCGGCACGGATGACGGACCGCTCCCCGGTGGTACTCCACCTCAGCGCCAGTCACGGCCCGGGTCCACATTAACGCCCGCTTCGCGCCCACGCCGCGACGAAGTGCGGGGACCTGCCCATGGGCGGACGGGCCCGGTCAGTGGGAGCGGCTCGGACGGCGGTGGCGCCTCGGGGTGCGAGGGCGACTCGGTGGGTGAGGGCATCTCGGGGGCTGGGGCGACTAGGAGGGTGAGGGCACCTCGGAGGGCGGGGGCGGCGTGAAGGATGGAGGCACCCCGGAGGTCGGGGCAGGTCAGATGGGTGGGGCCAGCACGGAGGACAGAGGCGGCCCGAAGGGGCGGGGCCGCCACGGAAGGGTGAGGCCGACGCGGGAGGGCGGGGGCTAGTAAGGAGGGCCGGGGCCAGCGCGGGAGGGCGAGGGCGTGTACCGAGACAGGCAGGCGGGCGGTGTGGGTGATCGAGGACTCGTGCAAGCGATCGCGCGATGAACACCATCTGGGGCGAGATCGTCGGGTGTCGTGGGTCTCGAGCGGGGCCTGCGGCCAGCCCGGCTTTCGCCGCCGCTCGGCGGATTCCGAGGGCGTGGGCATCGCGGCCCTCAAGGGTTCCGCCGGCAGCCTGAGGGACACCACTCGCTCGACGGGCGCTGACCAGGATCGATGCGGTGCTGCAGTCCTCAACGGATCCCCTAGCCGGGGCTTAGCGCCACCGCCTGGTGGCGGGCCCGGGAAGCGGCCACACGGGGCGGCTACCTCGCGACCCATAGGCCGCCCGGCCGGACGGCGGGAACCCTCGACCCTTAGCCAGGCGCGCAAAGACGACCTTGGCGGCGTACGACGCCTGGCCGGCCCGGGGGCACCGCCTGGTCAGCGGGTACTGAGCAGAAAAACGGAACCACCGCAGGCCTCGGAGAGGCCCGCAGCCGATGCTAGGGCCGCGATCCCGCCTCCACTGCACGAACGGGAACGTCTGCCTACCGCGACTCGAACGCGTCCGCAGGACCGTGCCTGATCAGCGGGCTCACCAGGACGCGAAAAATAGATGAGTGGCGCGGGATCGGTGGCCAGCCGGTACGCCTCAGGCACGGCCCCCGCACCACCGCCTCGGCGCGTACCCGCGGTGGAAACGCGACGGCCCGCCTCCTTCAAGTGGAGGCGGGCCGTCGGTTCGCCGGGTTCAGCCCCGGCTCAGTTCCTTGTGGTCGCCGCCCTCGATCTCCGGGTGGTCCCCGTGACCGTCGGCGTGGCCGTTGCCATGACCATCGCCGTGGCCGTTGCCCATCGGGATGTCGTCGGACGTGAAAGCGCTGTTGAGCGCCTTCCGCGCCCTGCCCAAGGGGCCACGGGCACTCGGCGACGGGATGCCGTTCTCGTCCTCCTCAGCGGCCTCCAGCGCCGGGAGTTCCGGCTTGGCGCGCAGGACCGCCTCGGTGTCTTCCTTCACCGGCTCGTGGACCTCCACGAACTCGCCGGTCGGCAGCATCTTGATGATGCCCGACTCCACGCCGTGGTCCAGCTCGGCCGCGTCGCTGCGCTGCAGGCCGATGCAGATCCGCTTCGTGACGATGTAGGCGATGATCGGGCCGATGATGACGGCGAAGCGGAAGAACCACGTCGTCGCGTACAGCGACACGTCGAAGCGGTCCGCGAGGATGTCGTTTCCGCCGGCCAGCCACAGCAGGCCGTAGAACGCGACCGCGGTCATGCCGACCGCCGTGCGGAACGGGGCATTGCGCGGGCGGTCGGCGAAGTGGTGGACACGCCGGTCGCCGGTGGCCCACTGTTCGAGGAACGGCCACAGCGCGGCGCCCGTCATGATCAGGCCCAGTGGTACGAGGGCCGGGATCAGGACGTTCCAGCCGATCGTGTGGCCCCACAGGTTGGTCTCCCAGTTGGGCATGATCCGCAGTGCGCCCTCGAGGAAGCCCATGTAGAAGTCGGGCTGGGAACCGGCCGTGATGGAGTCCGGGGTGTACGGGCCGAACAGCCAGATCGGGTTGATCTGCGCGAACGTCGCCAGCCCCGCGATGACCGCGAAGGTGAACAGGAAGAACGCGTTGGTCTTGAGAAGGAAGACCGGGTAGAAGGCCTTGCCCGTGACCGTGCTCTCCGACTTACCCTTGCCCGGGAACTGCGTGTGACCCTGGAACCACATGATCATCAGGTGCGCCGCGACCAGACCCAGCAACAGGCCTGGGATCAGGAGCACGTGGACCGTGTAGAGCCGTGGAATGAAGTCATGGCCTGGGAACGAGCCGCCGAACGCGAAGTAATACAAATACGTGCCGACGAGCGGGATCGACTGGAGAACGCCCTGGGTGATGCGCAGGCCCGTACCGGAGAGCAGGTCGTCCGGCAGCGAGTAGCCGAACAGGCCCTCCAGGATCGCGAGCGTGAACATCGTGACGCCGATGAGCCAGTTGATCTCACGCGGCTTGCGGTAGGCGCCGGTGAAGAAGATCCGGAGCATGTGCACCATGATCGACGCCAGGAACAGCACCGCCGCCCAGTGGTGGATCTGCCGCATGAGCAGACCGCCGCGGACGTCGAAGGTGATGCGCAGCGTCGAGTCGTACGCCTCGCTCACGCTGACGCCGTTGAGCTTGGTGTAACTGCCGTGGTAGACGACCTCGGACATGCTCGGCTTGAACCAGAGCGTCAGGAACACACCGCTCAACAGCAGGATGACGAAGGAGTAGAGCGCGATCTCTCCCAGCATGAACGACCAGTGGTCGGGAAAGACCTTCTTCATCTTGCCGCGCAGGAAGTTCGCGGTGGCGAAACGATCGTCGGCGTAGCCGACCGCGCCGTCGACGGCCTTGGGGGGTGTCGTGGTGCTCATCTGTCGCTCACCGCTCCTCGCTCGCCGAGCGGATCACCGATCGGCGAGCCCATGTAGTACGTGCGGTTCATGCTTTGGGCCTCCCGCGTTCCCAGAAGCTCGGGCCCACCGGCTCCGTGAAGTCGCTCTTGGCGACCAGGTAGCCCTCAGAGTCTACGCCGATCGGCAGCTGGGGCAGAGGCCGGGCCGCCGGGCCGAAGATGACCTTCGCGCTGTCCAGCGCGTCGAAGGTGGACTGGTGGCACGGGCACAGGATGTGGTGGGTGGTCTGCTCGTACAGGGCGGCCGGGCAGCCCACGTGCGTGCAGATCTTGGAGTAGGCGACGATGCCGCCGACGTTCCAGTTCTCCCGGCCCTTCTTGATCTTCAGCCGGTCCACCGGGAGGTTGAGCAGCAGGACGGCGCCGGTGGCGATCTCGTCCAGGTTGTCCTCGGCGCCCTCGGGGACGACGGTGATGATGCCGCCTGGGGAGTTGAAGTCGGCCGCCTTGAGCGGGAGCCCGGTGCCGTCGACCACCAGCCGCGTGCCGTTCTTCCACGCCGTGTGACGCAGCTTCTTCTCCGGCAGCGGGCCGAGGTCGCGCAGCAGGACGAGTGGCAGCAGGCCAAGGGGCGCCGCGGCCAGCAGGAGAGTACGGCGGAGCAGCCGGCGGTGGCCGAGGCCGGTCTCCTGGGAGCCCTCCAGGAGGTACTGGTTGAAGGTCTCCCGGTCCTCGGCCCTGGAGGAGATCGCGTGCCGTTCCTGGACGATCTCCTTGGTGGTCACCAGGCTGCGGACCCAGATGGTCAGGCCCACGGCCAGGCCGAGGAAGACCAGCGTCAGCGCGATGCCCAGGGTGTAGTTGGACCGCGTCGCCCGCTGGATGTTGCCGACGTGGCCGGGCCACACGGCGTAGAAGACGATGAAGGCGATGCCCGCGACGAACGTGAGCATGAAGAAGGCGGCCGCGACGCGCTCGGCGCTGCGTGCCTTGTTCTCGTCCAGCACGTAACCGCTGCTCCCCTCCCCCGGCTCGTCGCGGGGCAGGAGCTCCTGGGTGCCGACCGGCGGCGGAGTGCCGATCACACGCTTCGGGACGCGGCCTTCCTCTTCCGGAGTCGCGTCGCTGGTGTCGTTGTTGTCAGTCATTCTGCGTCTTCTTCTTGGGCTTCCGGGCAGTGAGCCACATCGCTGCGACGACCATGAATCCGATCCCGACCAGCCAGCCGACGAGGCCCTCGGCCACCGGGCCGACACGGCCGAGGCCGCTGCCGCCGGGGTTGGGCTCGTCGCGGGTCTGCGTGACGTACGCGATGATCGCGCGCTTCTGCGCCGGCGTGACGGTCGTGTCGTTGAAGACCGGCATCGCCTGGGGACCGGTGATCATGGCCTCGTAGATCTGTGTGGGCGTGGCCTTGTCGAGCGACGGGGCGTACTTGCCGCCCGTGAGCGCGCCGCCGGACCCGGCGAAGTTGTGACACTGGGCGCAGTTGGCGCGGAACAGCTTGCCGCCGAGGGCGGAGTCGCCGTCCTTGGGGTCGACCTGATCCGCGGAGGGGACCGCGGGACCGCCGCCGAGGGAGGCGACGTACGCCGCCAGCAGGCGGACCTGCTCCTCGTTGAACACCGGCTTCTTGCGCGGGATCTGCGCGCCCGGGTTCATGGCGGGCATCCGGCCGGTGCCGACCTGGAAGTCGACCGAGGCGGCGCCGACGCCGATCAGGCTTGGCGCGGTGCGCGTACCCTCGGCGTTCGCGCCGTGGCAACTGGAGCAGGCTTGATTGAACAGCTCCTTGCCCTTGGCGACGTCCTGCGCCGACGCCTTGGTGTCAGACGCCTGGGCGCGGTCGGCGCTCGACGAGACACCGGCGTACGCAACACCGATGATCGCGAGCGCGGCCAGCACGACGGCGTAGCCCGCCCACGGGCGCCGGCGCCATGCGGTGAACCATTTCACGGAAGAATTCCCCGTTCTGGATCAGTGGAACTGCTCGATGAGGTAGATCGTGGCGAACAGCCCGACCCAGACCGCATCGACGAAATGCCAGTAATAGGACACGACGATCGCGCTCGTCGCCTGTTCGTGGGTCCAGCGTTTCGCTGCGAACGTGCGTCCGAGCATGAACAGGAACGCGATCAGGCCACCGGTTACGTGCAGGCCGTGGAAGCCGGTGGTCAGGTAGAACACCGAGCCGTACGCGCTGGAGGAGATCGTCGTGCCCTCACCGACCAGCGTGCGGTACTCGTTGAGCTGTCCGGCGACGAACACCGCGCCCATGAGGAAGGACAAGAAGTACCACTCGCGCAGGCCCCACTTGCGAAGATTGAAGATCTTCCCCAGCCGCCGGACCTGACCTCGCTCCGCCGCGAACACACCAAGCTGGCAGGTCACACTCGACATCAGCAGGATGAAGGTGTTCACCGAGGCGTACGGGATGTCCAGGTGGGCCTGCGGCCAGCTTCCGCCGTCGCCCTTGGTCACCGACCGGATGGTGAAGTACATCGCGAACAGGGCCGCGAAGAACATGAGCTCGGAAGACAGCCACACGATCGTGCCCACGCTCACAAGGTTGGGCCGGTTGACGCGGGACCGGGGTGCGCTGTCTGTCGCGGATACTGTTGCCACGGGCAGCATTATTACGGCACCTGCCGACCATGTGACGCAGGACCCCCCATCAGGCGTGCTCCGATCCTCTCCGAGCGGCCGTTTCCAGGGGGTTTTCCGGATCGATGCCGGTGAACGTGCCATTACGGAGCCGCTCCGGTCGTTGCGGCGGCGTCCCGCCCGGTAACATCGCACCGTGCGCGGGGCCTCATCGCCCGACCTGTGTCGATGATCACGCCGCTCGCCGGCGCCGGCATCGCGCGGCGCGACAGAGTCCTTCCAGGAAGGGGGAGGCGCAACCGCTTCCCGGCCTCACCGCCGGGGCCTCCGCGCCAGAGTCAGATGAAGATCCTCGTTTACAGCCACGACGCGAACACCCGCGCCCAGGTGCGGCTCGCGATCGGCCGCCGGCCCGCTCCCGGGCTCCCCCAGGTCGAGTTCGTGGAGATCGCCACCGAGCCGGCCGTGTTCGCCCGCCTCGACGAGGGCGACGTCGACGTGGCCGTCCTCGACGGAGAGGCGCAGCCCGCCGGCGGCATGGGCATCTGCCGCCAGGCCAAGGACGAGATCTACCACTGCCCCCCGATCATGGTCCTGATCGCCCGCCGCGACGACGGCTGGCTCGCCACCTGGTCGCGCGCGGACGCCGTCGCCAGCCAGCCGATCGACGCCATCGCCCTCGCGGAGGGCGTGGCCGGGCTGATGCGCAAGCGCGCCGCCGACACCGGCACCGAACTCTCCGTCCAGTAACGCCCGGCCTCACCCACACCAGGAGCCTCCGGATGGACCCGCGTACGACGTGGCCCTCCCTGCTGGACGCGCTGCTCAACGGGCAGTCGCTGTCGGCGGAGGAGACCACCTGGGTGATGCACGAGATCATGTCGGGGCAGGCCACCGACGTTCAGATCGCCGGTTTCGCCGTGGCCCTGCGCGCCAAGGGCGAGTCCGTCGCCGAGGTCGCGGGCCTGGCGACGGGCATGTTGGCCCACTCCACGCCGGTCTCGGTGCCCGGCCCCGCCGTCGACCTCGTCGGCACCGGCGGCGACCAGGCCCACACGGTCAACATCTCCACCATGGGCGCGATCGTCGCCGCGGCCGCGGGCGCGCGGATGGTCAAGCACGGCAACCGCGCCGCGTCCTCCTCCTGTGGCTCCGCCGACCTGCTCGAGGAGCTCGGCGTCGCGATCAACCTCTCCCCCCAGGCCACGGCCGAGGTCGCGGGTGAGATCGGCATCACGTTCTGTTTCGCGCCGCGCTTCCACCCGGCGCTGAAGTACGCCGCCCGTACGCGGAGCGAGCTGGGCACCCCGACGGTGTTCAACTTCCTGGGTCCGCTGACCAACCCGGCCCGCCCGACGGCGCAGGCGGTCGGGGTCTTCCACCTGCGGATGGCGGGGGTGACGGCGGGCGTGTTCGCCGAGCGCGGCTGCTCGTCCCTGGTGTTCCGCGGCGACGACGGTCTGGACGAGCTGACCACGACCTCGACGTCGGTCATCTGGGTGGTCCGCGACGGCACCGCCACCGAGACGACCTTCGACCCGGCGGACCTCGGCATCCCCCGCGCCACGCCCGACGCCCTGCGCGGCGCGGACGCCCCGCACAACGCCCGCGTGGCCCGTGCGGTCCTGGCCGGCGAGGAGGGCCCCGTACGCGACATCGTGGCCCTCAACGCCGCCGCGGCGCTGGTGGCCGCGGAGGGGGCCCCGCCCGCGGAGGCCCTGACGGAGTCGCTGCGCGCCGCGTACGCCCGCGCTCTGGAGGCGATCGACTCCGGCCGTGCCGCGGCCCTGCTCGACCGCTGGTCCGACCTGTCCCGGCGTCTCACCGGCTGACCGGCCCTACCAGGACGCGGACTCCTCCGCCGGGCTCGGCGGAGCGGCCAGTCCCTGACCATGCGACACGCCCGTGGAGCTCTCCGAGAGCCACTCCGGCCAGGTGAGCTGCCAGAAACCCCATCCGTTGCCCGGCGACAGGCGGCGGTGCGTGCCGGTCACCTCGACGACGTCGCCCGGCTGCGTACGGCGGTAGAACCAGCGGGCGTCGCGCGGGCCCAGGTTGATGCAGCCGTGGCTCACGTTGCGGCTCCCCTGGTCCCCGACCGACCACGGGGCGCTGTGCTCGTACTCCCCGCTGTCGGAGATGCGCACCGCGAAGTACACGTCGTGCCGGTAGTGGTCCGGGCAGCCCGGCGGGCAGCCGACCGACGCGGAGTCCATGACCACGTGATGGGCCTTCTCCATCGTCAGGTGGACCCCGCTCGTCGTCGTGTACGCGAACCGCCCGCCCTTGCCCATACTGATCGGCATCCGGCGGGCACGCCGCCCGTTGATGCGGACCACCTGGTGGTGGCTGCGGGCGCTGGCCACGGTGACGTGCGAGTCGCCGATCCCGAAGCCCAGCTCGACGTCCTGCGCGCCGTACGCGGCCCTCGTCAGCCGCAGGCCGCTCAGATGCGCGACCAGCCGGACCCGGGTGTGGGCCGGCCAGTACGTCCTGGGGCGGTAGACCACGTCGGTGTCGGAGAACCAGTGCCAGGCGCCGGTGACCGGGACGGACGTGCGCACCTCCAGCGCCCGCTCGGCCTCGGCACGGTTCTGCACCGGCGCGGCGAAGCGGACCATGATCGGCATGCCCACGCCGACCGTGGCGCCCTCGCCCGGGGCCAGGACCGCCGCGGCGACGGTACGGGCGACCCTCCGCGTACGGAACTCGCTCCGCGCCGTGCTCACCCGGCCGTCCACGCCGGTCACGGTGGCGGTCAGCCGGTACGCGCGACCCGGGGCCAGCGTCCACTTCGGCCACCAGACGGTGCCGTCGGGGCTCGTACGGCCCTCCAGTGACCGCTCCCCGTCCGTGAAGACGACCGTACGGAGCCGGCCGTCCCGTACGCGCACCGCCACGGGCGTGTCCGGGCGTACGGCGTGGCCGCCGGACTCCGGAGAGATCGTCACGATGGCCTCCGGGCGCGGGGCGGTGTGCGCGCAGCCACTGGCCGCGAGGACGCACGCGGCGACGGCCGTCGCTCGCCTCATACCCACCCCCAAGCCGGTAAGCCCGTGGCCGAGTATGGGCGAAGGCCGGTACCGCCTCGGGGCGGCACCGGCCTCTCTACCGTTTCTTGGGGGTTCTCAGTGAGAGAAGTGACCCCGGTAGTACTCGAAGACGAAACCGATGGCGGCGAGGATGACCGCGAACATGCCGATGATCAGCATCCACCAGCCGATGACGGCGCCGAGGGCGGCCGTCGCGGCGGCGGCCGCCGCGAACAGCGGCCACCAGCTGTGCGGGCTGAAGAACCCGAGCTCACCGGCGCCGTCGGCGATCTCTCCCTGCTTGTCGTCCTCCGGGCGGGGACCCACCCGGCGGCCGGTGAACAGGAGGTAGAAGCCGACCAGGCCGGCCAGGCCCACGGTGAGCGCCAGCGCCGTCGTACCGGTCGGGTCGTGCGACCACAGCCAGTAGATGACGTCCATGATGGCGAAGAACAGCGCGCTGAAGACGAACAGATAGCCTTCGACCTTCATCGGGTCAGTCCTCCGTCCCGGCGCCGGCCGCCACGGCGGGTTTCGCCTCGGTGTGCGGGTAGTGCAGGTCGAACGCGGGACGCTCGGAGCGGATCCGCGGGATGGCGGTGAAGTTGTGCCGCGGCGGCGGGCAGGACGTCGCCCACTCCAGCGAGTTGCCGTAGCCCCAGGGGTCATCGACGTTGACCCGCTCGCCGTTCTTGGCCGTGATGTAGACGTTCCACAGGAACGGCAGCATCGAGATGGCCAGGATCAGCGCGCCGATGCTGGAGACCAGGTTGAGGCCGGCGAACTCCTTGGCGTAGTCGGAGACGCGCCGCTGCATGCCCTCGGCGCCCAGCCAGTGCTGGACCAGGAAGGTCGTGTGGAAGCCGATGAACAGCAGCCAGAAGTGGACCTTGCCCCAGAACTCGTTCAGCATCTTCCCCGTCATCTTCGGCCACCAGAAGTAGAAGCCGCCGAACATCGCGAACACCACGGTGCCGAACAGCACGTAGTGGAAGTGCGCGACGACGAAGTAGGAGTCGTTGAGCTGGAAGTCCAGGGGCGGCGAGGCCAGGATGATGCCGGTCAGGCCGCCGAACAGGAACGTCACGAGGAACCCGAGCGCCCACAGCATCGGTGTCTCGAAGGTCAGATGTCCTCGCCAGATCGTCCCGACCCAGTTGAAGAACTTCACCCCCGTGGGCACCGCGATCAGGAACGTCATGAAGGAGAAGAACGGAAGGAGGACCTGGCCGGTCGGGAACATGTGGTGCGCCCACACGGTCACGGACAGGCCGGCGATGGCGATGGTCGCGCCCACCAGGCTGACGTAGCCGAAGACCGGCTTGCGGCTGAACACCGGGAGGATCTCGGTGATGATCCCGAAGAAGGGCAAGGCGACGATGTACACCTCTGGATGGCCGAAGAACCAGAAGAGGTGCTGCCACAGCATCGCGCCGCCGTTGGCGGCGTCGAACACGTGCGCGCCGAGCTTACGGTCGGCCTCCAGGGCCAGCAGCGCGGCGGCCAGCACCGGGAAGGCCATCAGCACGAGGACCGACGTCAGCAGGATGTTCCAGGTGAAGATCGGCATCCGGAACATCGTCATGCCCGGCGCCCGCATGCAGAAGATCGTGGTGACGAAGTTGACGCCACCGAGGATCGTGCCGAGCCCGGACAGCACCAGGCCCATGATCCATAGATCTCCGCCGATCTCCGGCGATCTGATCGCGTTCGACAGCGGCGAGTAGGCGTACCAGCCGAAGCTTGCGGCGCCGCCCGGGGTCAGGAACCCGCTGATCGTGATGATGCCGCCGAACAGGAACAGGTAGAAGCTGAACATGTTCATGCGGGGGAACGCCACGTCAGGCGAGCCGATCTGCAGCGGCATGATGACGTTGCCGAACCCGACGAACAGCGGCGTCGCGAACAGCAACAGCATGATCGTGCCGTGCATGGTGAACAGCTGGTTGAACTGCTCCCGGCTGACGACCTGCTCGCCCGGCTGGGCGAGCTCCGCCCGCATGATGAGGGCCAGGATGCCGCCGATGCCGAAGAACACGAACGACGTGATCAGGTACATGTACCCGATCACCTTGTGATCCGTGGACGACATCCAGGACGCGATGATCCGGCCCTTGGACGTACGCGGGCGGGCGCTGGGCGCCGCCGGCGTCGGATGAGAGATGGTCGTGGTCACTGAGCGCTCCCGCTCGGCTTATGGCTGGAGATGAACTGGTCGAACTCCGCCTGCGGGACGATCTTCACCTGGAAGAGCATCCGGCCGTGGTCGACGCCGCAGAGCTCGGCGCAGCGTCCTTCGTACGTGCCCGTCTTCGTCGGGGTGATCTCGAAGTCCTCACCGGACTTGACCCCCGGGAGGATGTCGCGCTTGAAGATGAACGACGGGACCCAGAACGAGTGGATGACGTCCTTGGACATCAGGTGGAACCGCACCCGCTTGCCGACCGGGATCTCGAACATCGGCTTGTTCTTCGCGTCCGGGGACACGGGCTGGCCGACGATCGGGGTCGTTTTGTACTGCGGGTAGTCGAACTGCCAGCTCCACTGGAACGCCGTGACGTTCACGATCGTGACGTCGCCGGGCTTCGGGTTCTTGGTCAGCTTGTCGAGATAGGTCTCGTCGCGCGCGGTGAAGTAGAACAGCACCGCGATGATGATGAACGGCACGACGGTGTAGAGCATCTCGATGGGCAGGTTGTAGCGAACCTGCGGCGGCAGCTGATCGGACCGCTTGCGGTGGAAGAGCACCGCCCAGATGATCAAACCCCAGACGAGCGCACCCACGGCCAGCGCGGCGACCCACGACCCCTGCCACAGGGTCAGGACGCGCTTGCCCTGCTCGGTGACCGGCGTCGGCAGGCCGAGGCGCACATTCTCTGCGGAGCACGCCGTCGCGGCGATCGCCAGCATCGAGAGCGCCGAAGCGCCCGTCAACAAGCGTCGGCGCGCACCGGGCGCACCTGCGCGCACTGGCGTACGCCGCTCTCTACGGCGGGTCGGACTCACGGATTGCCTTCCCACGATGAAGCCCGAGTCTCGGGCGATCAGGTCGATGTTCACACGTGTGTGGGAAAGATTAGCGGAGGGTCCCGGACACCCCGGTGGTACCCCCGTTACTGTCGTAGGCGTGGTCTACTTCGACGCCGCCTCCACCGAGCCTCTGCACCCGGCGGCACGTGATGCGCTGGTCGGCGCGCTGGAGGGCGGCTGGGCCGATCCCCAGCGGCTCTACGGCTCCGCCCGCCGTACCCGCATGCTGCTCGAGCGGGCCCGTACGCAGGTCGCGGCCGTGCTCGGCGCGCGGCCGGACGAGACGTCCTTCACCTCTTCCGGCACCCAGGCGGTGCACCTGGGGCTGCTCGGCACCCTGCACGCGCGGCGGCGGGCCGGCCGGCACCTGGTGGTGAGCGCGGTCGAGCACTCCAGCGTGCTGCACACCGCCGGGCAGCACGAGCGCGACGGCGGCAAGGTCACCACAGTGGGCGTCGACCGCTCCGGCCGGGTCGACCCGGAGGAGTTCGCGGCGGCGCTGCGGCCCGACACCGCCCTGGCCTGCCTGCAGTCGGCCAACCACGAGGTCGGCACGCTCCAGCCCGTGGCCGAGGTCGCCGAGGCGTGCCGGGCGGCCCGCGTGCCGCTGTTCGTGGACGCGGCCCAGTCCGCGGGCCGGGTGGCGATCCCCGGCGGCTGGTCGGTGCTGGCGGCCTCGGCGCACAAGTGGGGCGGCCCGCCCGGCGTCGGCGTTCTGGTCGTCCGCAAGAACACCCGCTGGCGCTCGCCGCTGCCCGAGGACGAGCGGGAGAGCCGCCGCGTCCCCGGCTTCGAGAACGTCCCCGGCGCGGTGGCCGCGGCGGCGGGGCTGGAGGCGTACCGCAAGGAGATGGATCTCGACGGCCCGCGCCTGTCGGCCCTGGTCGAGCTGATCCGCGAACGCGTCCCCCGGCTGGTCGGAGACGTGGAGGTGATCGGCGACCCGGTCGAACGTCTCCCCCACCTCGTCACCTTCTCGTGTCTCTACGTCGAGGGCGAGGCCCTGCTGACCGAGCTGGATCGCCTGGGATTCGAGGTCTCGTCCGGAAGCTCCTGTACGGCCGATACGCTCCGTCCCAGCCATGTTCTGGAGGCGATGGGAGTGATTACTCATGGAAATGTCCGGGTATCGCTCTCCCGCGGGGCGCGAGCGGCCGATGTCGACCGCTTCCTCGCGGTCCTTCCGGGGGCGGTCGAGCGTCTCCGTCAGACCAGTGGAGTGACCGGGTGAGCGGGCAGAGTTCAAGCGAGGAGTTCGGCATATGGGCCTGAAGCGCCGCCGCGCCGTGCGGGAGGCCCCGCCGGAGCCGCAGCCGGTGAGGACCGGCCCCCGAGCGCTGGTCACCATCGACGCGCTGGGCCGTAAGTGCCCGATTCCGATCATCATGCTGGCCGAACGCATCGGCGAGGTGCCGGTCGGCGAGATCATCGCGGTCAAGGCCGACGACGTCGCGGCCCGTACGGACGTGCCCGCCTGGTGCCGGATGAAGTCGCAGGACTTCGTCTGGGAGGAGACCCTCCCGCGCGGCTGGGCCTTCCACGTGCGCCGCACCTACTGAGACGGCGGCCCCGGAGAACGATCTCCCCGGGGCTCGCGTGGCGGCCGGTCAGGCCAGGACGTGCCGGGCGACCTCGTCGGCGGCCTCCTGGCCGTACGCTCCGGCGAAGCGCTCCACGAACTGGTGCTTGTGCAGGGTGTACTCCTGCGGCCCGGCGACCTCGAGCACGTGCGCGGCGAGCAGGTTGCCCGTCTGCGCCGCCCGCTCGATGGACAGCCCCCACGAGATCGCGGACAGGAACCCGGCGCGGAAGGCGTCGCCCACTCCGGTCGGCTCGACCTTGCGGACCTCCGGGGCGGCGTCGACGTGCAGGCTCGGCTCGCCCAGGCGGTCGATGCGGACACCCTTGGGGCCGAGAGTGGTCACGCGTACGCCGACGCGCTCGAGGATCTCCTCATCGGACCAGCCGGTCTTCTGCTCGCACAGCGACTTCTCGTACTCGTTGGTGAACAGGTACGCGGCGCCGTCGACGAGTTCGCGCACGTCGTTCATGCGGGCGAGCTGCTGGGAGGGGTCGGCGGCGAACGGGATGCCGCGCGTACGGCACTCCTCGGTGTGGCGGAGCATGCCGTCGGGGTCGTCGGCGCCGATCAGCACCAGGTCCAGGCCGCCGACGCGGTCGACGATGGGCTGCAGCTCGATCTCGCGGGCCTCGCTCATCGCGCCCGCGTAGAAGGAGGCGATCTGGTTGTGGTCATCGTCGGTGGTGCACAGGAAGCGCGCCGTGTGATGGAGCTGGGAGACGTACACGGACGCGGTGTCGACGCCGTGCCGGTCGAGCCAGGACCGGTAGTCGGCGAAGTCGTCGCCGACCGCCCCGACCAGGATCGGGGTGTGCCCGAGGACGGCCATGCCGAAGCAGATGTTGGCGGCGACGCCTCCGCGCCGGATGTCGAGGGCGTCCACCAGGAACGACAGGGACACGGTGTGCAGCTGTTCGGGGATGAGCTGGTCGGCGAACCTGCCTGGGAACGTCATCAGGTGGTCGGTTGCGATGGAGCCGGCAACAGCGATGCGCACGACGTCGATCTCCTCGGTCGTTTCGGTGGCCTCGTCTTTGCCGCGAGACCATCTCGAACCAGTGGGGCAAAAACCCGGCAAGACTACTGCCTCACCGGGGCCGGACAGGCAGATGCCCGTGCCCGGTTGACCCCGGGACACGGGCATCCATCATCGATCTTGTGGCTTAAGGCTCAGTGAAATGAGTCACCGCAGGCGCAGGAGCCGCCGGCGTTCGGGTTGTCGATCGTGAAGCCCTGCTTCTCGATCGAGTCGACGAAGTCGATCGTCGCGCCCGACAGGTACGGAACGCTCATCCGGTCGATACGGACACTGAGCCCGCCGAAGTCCTGGATCGCGTCGCCGTCGACCTCGCGGTCGTCGAAGTAGAGCTGGTAGATGAGGCCCGAGCAACCGCCGGGCTGGACCTGCACACGCAGCGCGAGGCCTTCTTCGCCCTGCTGATCGAGCAGGCTCTTGGCCTTCTCCGCCGCAGCGTCGGTGAGGACGACGCCCTTCTGGGTGGAGGTGTCGGCTGAAACCGTCATGTGCTGACTCCCGGATGGCTCGGCCGTCCCATGACGACCGTCGCTGTTGGCTTTTCCCTCCTGCACAACGTACCCGCTGCCCCTGGCCATTCCCTACTTCGTGCGTGTGTTCCTGGCCGCATACCGCCGCATACTGCTGAAGACCCCCACACTTCGTACTCGTCGCACCAGGTCGTACAGTATCGTCAAAGCGACGATAAGCCTCTCTGGAGGGGGTACCCCAGTGACCACCAGCAGCCTGCTGATCCTCGGGCGCGGCTCGGATCCGGCCAGTGAACGAGGCGTCTCCTGCCCCGGCGAGCTTCCGCCCGCCTCCGACCCCACGCTGGTGGAGCGCGCCCGCGTGGCCAAGGCCGCGCTCGGCGACCGGCTTTTCGTGCTCGGCCACCACTACCAGCGCGACGAGGTCATCCAGTTCGCCGACGTGACCGGCGACTCGTTCAAGCTCGCCCAGGAGGCCGCGGCCCGCCCGGACGCCCCCTACATCGTGTTCTGCGGCGTGCACTTCATGGCCGAGTCGGCCGACATCCTCACCACCCCGGACCAGCGGGTCGTGCTGCCGGACCTGGCGGCGGGCTGCTCGATGGCCGACATGGCGACCTACGACCAGGTCGAGGAGTGCTGGGAGGTCCTGGAGGACGCCGGCATCGCCGACGACGTGGTGCCGGTCACGTACATGAACTCCTCGGCCGACATCAAGGCGTTCGTGGGCCGGCACGGCGGCACGGTGTGCACCTCCTCCAACGCCCGGCGGGCGCTCGAATGGGCCTACTCCAAGGGCTCGAAGGTGCTGTTCCTGCCCGACCAGCACCTCGGGCGCAACACCGCCGTCCTGGAGATGGGCCTGTCGCTGGACGACTGCGTCGTCTACGGTCCGAACCGCCCCGGCGGCGGCCTGAGCACCGCCGAGCTGCGCGACGCCTCGATGATCCTGTGGCGCGGGCACTGCTCGGTGCACGGGCGGTTCAGCCTGGACTCGGTCGAGGACGTACGCGCCCGGATCCCGGGCGTCAACGTGCTGGTCCACCCCGAGTGCCGCCACGAGGTCGTACGGGCCGCCGACGAGGTGGGCTCGACGGAGTACATCATCCGCGCGATCGAGCAGGCGCCGTCCGGCTCGGCCTGGGCGGTCGGCACCGAGCTGAACCTCGTGAAGCGCCTCGCCGCGCGCCACCCCGACAAGACGATCGCGTTCCTGGACAAGACCGTCTGCTTCTGCTCGACCATGAACCGCATCGACCTGCCGCACCTGGTGTGGTCGCTGGAGTCCCTGGCGGGCGGCGAGGTGGTCAACCAGATCACGGTGGACGAGGAGACCGCGCGCTACGCCCGCGCCGCCCTCGACCAGATGCTCGCGCTGCCGTAATACCCGCGCGGCATCACAGCCGCGGGAGCAGGTCTTGGACCGCGGGCCGGCGCCGCGACCAGAGTGGGAGCCCTACCGAGAGAGGGGCTCTCATGAAGGTCTTCATCACCGGAGGCTCGGGCTACATCGGCCGGGCCGTCGTCGAGACGCTGGTCCGGCGGGACGTGGCGGTCACGGCGCTGGCCCGCGGCGAGGCCTCGGCACGCACGCTCGCCGGACTCGGCGCGGAGCCGGTCCGCGGTTCGCTGACCGACCTGGGCGTGCTGCGCGAGGCGGCCCGCACGTCGGACGGCGTGATCCACCTCGGCCAGCACAACGGCGAGGACACCGCCGGGGTGGACCGCGCCGCCGCCGAGGCGCTGCAGGACGGCGCGGGGCCCCGCCCGTACGTGCACACGGGCGGCGTCTGGGTCTACGGCGACACCGACGGCGTCGCCGACGAGGACGCCCCGCTGAGGCCGCCGCGCGTGACGGCGTGGCGCCTGGAGAACGAGAAGCGCGTCCTCGCCCGGGTGGCCACCGGCGAACGCCCGATCGTGGTGATGCCGGGCGTCGTCTACGGCCGCTCGGGCGGGCTGGTCGAGTCGTTCTACGCCGCCCCCGGCCGGGCCTCGGGCGCCGTGCCGTGTGTGGGCGACGGGTCCAACCACTGGGCGATGGTGCACGTCGAGGACGTCGCGGAGCTGTACGCGCTCGCGCTCGCCGCGCCCGCCGGGTCCGTCTACGCCGGCGTCAGCGACCGGAACCCGGCCGCCGGGCAGGTCGCCGCCGCGGTCGGGCGTGCCGTGGGCGCCCCCGTCGAGCGGCTCACCCTCCAGGAGGCCGAGGAGCGGATGGGGCCGATCGCCGAGGCGTTCGCCCTCGACCAGCGCCTCACCGGGGCCCGCGCCCGCGCGGAGCTGGGCTGGCGGCCCGCGCACCTGGACCCGCTGGAGGAACTCGCCCGCCCGTGACCTCTGGATAGGCTGGGGCCGGGAGATTCACGTGGATCTGGACCTGCGCAAGGTTCGCTACTTCGTCGCGGTGGCCGAAGAACTCCACTTCGGGCGGGCCGCCGAGCGGCTGCACATCGCCCAGCCTGTGCTGTCCCGGCAGATCCGGGCGCTGGAGGACGAGCTGAAGACGCGGCTCTTCTCACGCGACCGGCGTGCCACCGCCCTGACCCCGGCCGGCGAGCAGCTCCTGGCCGACGCCCGGCCGCTGCTCGCGGCGGCCGAGGCCACGCGCCGCCGGCTGGCCCGCGCGGCCCGCGGCACCGAGACGTTCACGATCGGCTTCATGCCCGGACTGATCGTCACCGGCGCCGTACGCGAGCTGTCCCGCCGCCATCCCCGCCTCGGCGTCGAGGTGGTGCGGACCGGCTGGGACGACCAGATCGAGGTGATCCACGACGGCCGGGTGGACGTGGGCTACGTACGGCTGCCGGTCGACCGGCGCGGCCTGGAGGTACGGGACCTGTTCACCGAGCCCCGGGTGGCCGTGCTGCCCGCCGGCCATCCTCTGGCGGACAGGGACGCCCTGCGCGTCTCCGACCTCGCCGGCGAGCGCCTGCTGCAGGACCCGGCCGCCGTGCCGGAGTGGCCGGTCTCCGGCGTCGAGCCGCCGCCGTCGATCCGCACCGTCGAGGAGAAGCTGGAGCACGTCGCGGCCGGGCACGGGGTGGTGGTGCTCCCGCTGTCGACCGCGACGTTCTACTCTCGCCCCGGCATCGCGCGCGCCGAGGTCTCCGGCCTCGGCCCGAGCGCGGTCTGCCTCGCCTGGGACGCCGCGCGCCCGAGCCGGCTGATCGAGGAGTTCGCCGCCATCGCCGCGGAGCACGGCACCGTCTGACCCGTTCCGCTCAGCTGTTCCGGTAGGCGACCTGGTGCGCCATCGCGCCGAGCTCCCGCTGCCAGCGCTCGTCGAGCGGGGCCGCGTCGATCGCCGCGCGGCCCTTCTCGACGAGCCGGTCGATGTGCGCCTCCACGTCCATGCGGACGCCCGTCTCGTCGAGGAGCCTGCGCACCTCCGCCGGGTCGCGCTCCGCTCCGAGCACGAACTCGCGCGTCCGCCGGTCCCGGTCCATGGCGAGCCCCATCAGCAGCGTCATCTTGTGCTGCTCGATGTCCAGGCCGACGGGCTTGCCGGTGGCGTCGGAGTCCCCGAAGGCGTCCATGAGGTCGTCGCGGAGCTGGAACGCCTCGCCGAGCGCGTCCCCGTACGCCTCGAACGCCCCTTCCAGCTCCGGCCGGCCGGCGAGGGTCGCGCCGATGAGCAGCGGGCGGTGGATGGTGTACCGGCCGGACTTGACGACGGCGATCCAGCGGGACAGCGCCACGTCGGCGGAGAACTCCGCGGCGACCACCACGTCCATGAACTGGCCGATGATCAGCTCCGACCGCAGCTCCGCCCACGCCGCGCCGAGCGACGGCGAGGCCTCCGACATCATCTGGTCCGCGTAGATCAGCGCCAGGTCGCCGGCGAGGATCGCCACGCTCTCCCCGTACCGTCGTGGCTCGCCCTCCCACCCGTTCCTGGCGTGCTCGGCGGAGTGCCGGGCGTGCACGGTCGGCAGGCCGCGCCGCCGCGGCGACGCGTCGATCACGTCGTCGTGGATGAGCGCGCAGGTGTGCAGCATCTCCAGCGCCGAGGCGGCCGCGACGATGTCCTCGGACGCCGGGTCACCGCCCGCGGCGAGGTAGCCGGCGACGCAGAACGCCGGGCGGATGCGCTTGCCACCCGAGTCGATCAGCGCGGTGAGCGCGTCGATCGGGGCGGCCGCCCGCGCGTCCACCCTGGTCCTCAGCTCGCGTTCGGCGGCGAGGAAGTCGTGGAGGCGGGTCTCGACGCGCCCGAGCAGCCGCCCGCACAGCCGTGCGGGTGAGGCGGGGTCCGTCGAACCGTCGTGCGGCGCGGTGGTGATCTCAGTGGCCACGCTGTCTCCTTGTCGAGGGCTTCGGGGTTCGGCGTCGGTTCACGCGGATCGGGCCTCGGCGTCGGTGACGAGGGCGTGCAACTCCTCCGTGGTGATCGGGCCGAGCAGGGTCCGCATCGGGACGGTGTGGCCGAAGGCGGACTTGATCTTGGTACGCAGCTCCACGGCGAGCAGCGAGTCCAGGCCGATGGCGCGCAGCCGGTCCGCGCCGCGGACGACCGCCACGTCGGAGATCTTGAGGGTGTCCATGATGAGCGACTCCAGCGAGGTGGCCTGCCCGGCCGGCTCCGCGCGCGCCGTCTCGGCCGGGGGCGGGGAGACGTCGCCGACCGGGCGCAGCTCGTGGAGCAGGGCGTCGCGCCGCAGCACGTCGTACCGGCCGCCGAGCTCCGCCCAGTCGGCCGGGTAGCAGACCGGGAGGTCCCCGCGCGGCGCCGCCATGACGTTCCAGAGGAAAGCGTGGCCGTCGTCCGCGCCGATCTCCTGGACCCCGGCCGGCGTGAACGAGCGGGTCGGGTCGAGGTCGCGCAGCATGCCGGCCCCGGCCCAGAAGCCCCACCGCACGCCCCGCACGCGTACCCGGCCGCCCGCCGCGGCGAGGATGCCCTCCAGCGCGGCGTTGGCCGCGCCGTAGTGGGCGAACTGTGGTGAGGCCAGCACCGCCGAGGCCGAGGAGTAGGCGACGAGCATGTGCGCGCCGGCCCGTTCGGCGGCCTCGACCAGGTTCCGGGTGCCGTCGACCTTCGGTCCGAGCACCCGGGTCCAGTCGGCGCGCTCCAGCTCGGTGAGCGGACCGGCCGACAGCCGCCCGGCGAGGTGGAAGACGTACACCTCGTCGGCCTTGACCCGGCTCAGCCGCTCGTAGAGCGTGTCGGCCGCCCGCGCCGCGCCGATGTCGCACCGCAGATGGCCGAACGGTCCCCCGGGGTCCTCGCGCGTCCCGACCAGGATGATCTCCTCGAATCCGCGGGCCGCCAGGTCGGCGGCGAGGGCGGAGCCGAGCCCGCCGTACCCGCCTGCGATCAGCGCCGCCCGCCGCCGCGCGGTCCGTTCGGCGGGCCGGTCGTCCTCCCGCCGTACGGTGCCGGGAGCGGTGCGGGCCAGCGTCGTCTCGATCTCGGCCGGAGCGGACCGGTGGCCGAGCGACCGCGGCCAGGTGCTCGCCGGCGCCAGCTCGGGCAGGGTGAGCGCGGCCCCCTCCCCACCGATCAGCAGGTCGACGTCGGGCAGCTTGGACGCCGCGCCGAGCGCGACGCCGACGCGGCGCGGTGCTCCCGGGTACGCCGTGGTCGTCAGGGCGGCGATCGCGGCCCGCAGCAGCGCGGCGCGGTCGGAGTCGCCCGGCAGGAGGAGGTCGTCTCCCGCGCTCAACCGGGCCACCTCCACGATCCGCCGTGCGGTGTGCGCCGCCCACAGCACGTCCGGCATCCGCTGTGCCTGCGAATACCGCCCGGGCAGGGGCCGGACGCCGATGCCGCGCGGCCCCCGGTCCGGGTCGGACCAGACGAGTTCGAGGTCGCAGGCTCGCGCCGGGTCCAGCCGTACCTCGGCGGACCACTGGTCGAGGTGGCGTTCGCGGGGATGGGAGTACGGCGGGCGGGACCTCGGCGGCCGATCGGTCAGCCGCGCCGCCTGCAGCGCGCCGGCGCCGTCGCGGCGCACCCGGTGCTCGCCGCGTACGGAGAGCTCGCGGATCGACGGGAGCTCCCCGAGCGGCTCACCGGCGGCGACGGACACGACCGCCACGGCGAGGGAGGGGATCTCCGCCGGGAGCGCTCCGGCCAGGGAGAACAGGAACGCTGTGCCGGCCGCGGCGAACTCCCCGGCCGGCGGGTGCTCGACGTCGGCCACGACGATGCCGAGCGGGACCCCGGCCTCGGCGGCCGTACGGGCCAGCCGGGTGAGCACCAGTCCGAGTCCGGCGAGGTCGTCGGTCATCGTGCCCGCCGGGCGGTCCGGGAAGGTACGGGCGTCGACGAGCAGTTCGCGGCCGGCGCCGATCCCGGCCACCATCTCGGCGAGGTCGAGGTCGCCGAGGCCGAGTGGCGAGCCGAACAGGTCGAAGACGCGCTGCTCGCCCCCCGTGGCGGCGCCGGTGAGCGGCACCCAGCTCCGCCACAGCGCCGGGATCGCCGGCCGGTTCTCCAGCGGGCGGATGCGCACGCCCTCGCACCGGACGGCGAGACGGTCCTCGGCGTCGAGCACGGCGATGTCGAAGCCGGCCCCGGTGGCGGCCGGCGCGACGATCGACCGGACGCGCCCCCGCAGCCGGTGCCGGTGGAAGGTCATCCGGTCCACCCCCTCGAAGTAGAAGGGGCACCGGGGTTCGGCGCCGTGGACCATGCCGTAGTGCACCGCCGCCAGGCCGTGCAGCGCCGCGTCGAACAGGGCGGCGTCGATCTCACCGCCGATCGGGAGCGGCTCGCCGAGCTCGGCGGTGACGTACGCGTGGGAGGTCGACGCCCAGAGCTCGGTGATGGAGCGGAACGGCCCGTCCCAGAGGTTCCCGGCCGCGGCGAAGTCGCGGTAGAAACCCTCGACCGGCAGCGGGGACAGGTTCAGCGGCAGGTCGATGACCGCCTCCGGGGAGCCGGCCGGCGCGGCCGTCGCGGCCGTCGCGGTGCAGCACAGGACCGGGGCCGCCGCGGGGTCGGTGGTGAAGTGCACCTCCACGTGCGGCCCGGTACGCGTGACGGTGAGCGCGAGGTGATCGGTGTCGTCGTCGATGACGATCGCCTCGACGAACCGCACCGAGTCCAGCCGCAGCGCCTCACCGTCCCGCTGCAGGGCGCGCACGACGTGGCTGAGGGTCAGCGTGCCCGGGACCACGATCTCGCCGTTCACCTGGTGACCGGCCAGCACGCCCAGCTCCCGCCCGCTCAGCCGGAAGGTCACCGGCTCGGCCTCGGCCGCGGGCCTTGGCGACGCCGGCGCGCGCCCGGCGGGGCGGAGCGGCGGGACCGTACGCGGCGTGAGCCTCGGCGCCAGGGCGGTGGCGAGCTCGGAGGTCCACGGCGGCAGGCGGTCCGGGCGCAGCGGGACGTTCGCCGCGTGCAGCGCGCCGATCACGGCGCGGAGGAAGTCGTCGCCGTCGAGCGCGTCGGTGGCCAGGACCGTCCCGCTGAACTGGGCGCGCAGGTGGCCGGCCAGCACCGCCCGCGGCCCGATGTCGAGGATGACGCCGTGGCCGTCGCCCGCGAGGCGCGCCGCCACCGGCGGCAGCTCGACCGGGACGCGCAGGTTGGCCAGCCAGTGCCCCGGGGCCATGGCCGTCTGCGGCACGGCGGCGGCCGTGGTGGTGGAGGAGTAGAACGGCACGTCGGCGGTCCGGTCCCGGCCGATGGCCGTCGCGACGGGGGTGAAGGCCGGGATCGCCGGCTCCACGAACCGGCTGTGCGAGCCGAAGGTCACCTCCAGCGCGCGGGCCTCGTGCCCCTGGGCGACCGCCAGCTCGGTGACGGCGTCCACCGCGCCGGCGGGACAGGCCAGCACCACACAGCCCGGGCTGTTCACCACGGCGACGTCCGCCGACGGCGGGATCCAGGCGCGATCGCGGGCCACGTCCTCCCCGGTGATCACGATCATCCGGGTGTCGCCCGAGTGCGCCCGTACCGCCTCCGTGCGGGCCACCAGCAGGTCCGCGGCGGTGTCGGCGTCGAGGGCGCCCGCGACGCACGCGGCGGCGATGTCGCCGAAGCTGTGCCCGAGGACCGCGTCCGGGCGCACCCCGTAGTCCGTCAGGGTGAACGCGATGGCGAGCTGGGAGGCCCAGGTGGCGTACGGCTGCAGCGCGGCGGGGACGGCGTCGCCGCCGTCGAGCAGGTGCCGTTCGCCCTCGGGGAGCCGGTCGCGCACCGCGGCGTAGCCGGTGTCCAGGTGGGCGCGCAGGATCGGGTCGGCGACGGCGGCGGGGTCCAGCCAGTGCGCGCCGAAACCGCCGAAGGCGAAGACCAGCTTCGGCGTCTCGCGCCAGAGCCCGGCGATGAGGCCCGCGCCGGACGTGGTGACGGCCCCCTCGTCCGGGGTGCCCGCCCGCCGCCGTCCGGTGGAGTGGTTGAGCCGGTACGCCAGCGCCGCGTCGACGCGGTCCCGGTCGCCGGCCTCGCCGCCGGCGGGCGGCGCCACTCCGGCCGAGGTGAGCCGCGGCAGCGACGGGCGCGGCCGGGGCACGTCGTCCGCCGGCCGCGGTGGCGCGGCGAGGACGGCGTGCGCGTTGGTCCCGGTGATGCCGAACGAGCTGACGCCGATCACCGCGTCGTCCGGCAGCGGCAGCACGCCGTCGACGTGCGCGAACAGGCCGCGTCCGGCGTCGGCCAGCTCGGCCCGCAGCTCGCCGTGCGCGAGCATCGGCGGCACCGCGGAGTTGCTCAGGCTGAGGGCGGCGACGACGAGGCCGGCCAGACCGGAGGTCGCCTCGCAGTGCCCGATCCGGGTCTTCACCGACCCGACCGGCAGCGGCCGCGCACGGCCGGCGAAGACCGTGGCGAGAGCGTCGAGCTCGACCTGGTCGCCGACCGTGGTGCCCGTGCCGTGCGCCTCGACGTAGCCGACCTCGGCCGGCGCGCGTCCCGCCAGCGCCAGCGCCCGGCGGACGACCTCGACCTGGCCGTCGGCCGACGGGGTGACCAGCGAGCCGCTGCGGCCGGCGTCATTGCCGGTGGCGACGGCCTCGATCACGGCGTAGACGCGGTCGCGTTCGGCCAGGGCGTCTTCCAGCGGCCGCAGCACCACCGCGACGAAACCGTCGCTGCGCACGAACCCGTCCGCCCGGGTGGTGCCGAACTTGCAGCGCCCGTCCGCGGCCAGCATGCCCGACCGGTGGAACGACAGCGTCTCGTACGGGTCGAGGACCAGGTTGGTGGCGGCGGCGATGGCGACGGAGCAGTTGCCGGTGAGGATGTTGTCGATGGCCGTTCCGACGGCCGCCAGCCCCGACGAGCACGCGGTGTCGATGGTGATCGAGGGCCCGGACAGCCCGAACACGTGCGAGAGCCGGCCGGACAGGCCGCTGCCGGTGTTGCCGACGTTGCTCATGGCGTCCAGGCCCGCGTCGTGGCGGGCGCTGAGCCAGTAGTCGCGGGTGATGCACCCGGTCACGACGCCGGTCGTGCGCCGCTGCAGGTAGTCGAGGGTGAGTCCGGCGTCGCCGATGGCCTCGAACGCCGTCTCCAGCAGGACGCGCTGCTGCGGGTCCATCACCTCGGCCTCGCGAGCCGAGATGCCGAACGCCGGATGGTCGAACTCCTCCCACCCGTCGACGAACCCGCCGGTGCGGCACACCTCGGCGAAACCAGGGTCGGTGACGTCGTGCTGGGCGAGGAAGCGCGCCCGGCTCTCCGGCGCGGACCCGATCTCGGTCTCCCGGCGGCCGAGCATGCGCCACACTCCGGCGGGTCCGCGCCCGCCCGGCAGCCGTGCGCCGATCCCGACGACGGCGATCGGTCGATCCATCAGCCACTCACTCTCGTTCGTCCACGGAGGATTTCGCGGGCACGGCGCCGTCCACCTCGGACAGCGCCCGCCCCGGGCAGCAGCTGACGGCGTGGCGGAGCAACGCCGGGTCGGCCGTACGGGCGGCGCCGTCGTCGATCACGACGAGCCCGCTCTCGTCCTGGCCGAAGATCTCCTCGGCGATGAGCACGCACATGCCCGCGCCGCAGCAGCGGGACCGGTCGGCACGGATCACGCGCTATCCCCCGGCGGACCGGCGCACGAGCAGCCGGGTCAGGCCGTGGACGATCGTGTCCGACTTCATCTCGTACGAGTCGAGGCTGAAGGTGGCGTACCGCTGCAGGAAGACCCGCAGCGCCACGGTGATCTCGACGCGGGCGAGTTGCTGGGCCACGCACTGGTGGACGCCGAAGCCGAAGGCGAGATGCCCGCGGTCGCCGCGGCCGACGTCGAGCCGGTACGGGTCCGGGAAGCGCCTGGCGTCGAAGTTGCCGGCGGGCAGGGAGATGGTGATGGTCTCCCCCGGCTGGATCACGACGCCGGCCAGCTCGACCTTCTCCAGGGCGGCGCGCGAGATGCCGTACTGGATGATGGAGAAGAACCGCAGGAACTCCTCCATGGCGTCGGCGATCGCGTCGTCGGAGCCGGCGATCGCCCTGGCCGTCTCCGGGTTCTGCAGCAGGTGCAGATAGCTCAGCGCGATCATGTTCGTGGTGGTCTCGTGACCGGCGGTGTAGAGCTGGAAGGCCACGCTCGTCATCTCGGCGTTACCGAGCCGCCCGTCGTCGACCATGTTGGTGACGAAACCGGGAGCGTGGTCCCGCTGGCGCCGCGACACGACCGCGCCCAGCTCGTCGAAGATGGTGCCGAACATCTGCCGTACCTCATCGGCGGTGGACTCCAGCGACAGCATCCGCTCCAGGCAGTGGGTGAGCGTGTGGCTCACCTCCTCCTCGACCCCGAGGAGTTCGGTGATCACCAGGGCCGGCAGCGGTGAGGCGACGTCCGCGACCAGGTCGGCCGTCTCGCCGGCGCAGGCGTCGAACAGCGTCTCCGCCCGCTCGGTGACCCTGGCCTGCAGTTTGCGCATCTCGCCGAGGCGCAGCGCGGCGGCGACGATGCGCCGGTAGTGGGTGTGCTCGGGCGGGTCCATGCCGACGAACATGCCCGGCCGTTCCTCCGGCGGCTGGCCGTCGCCGATGGCCTCGTGGATCGCCGAGTGCCGCAGGTCGGGCCGGGAGCTGAACTCCGGCCTCATCAGGACCGTACGGCACAGCTCGAAGTCGGTGACGAGCCAGCCGACGTGCCCGTCGGCGTACCTCAGCCGGTGGATGGGCCCGGCTCCGGCCATGTCCATGAGCCCGTCCGGAAGCTCGAACACCGAGGCCCGTCCGCGCGGGATGGTGGGCCCGGACTCGGCCGGGCTGGTCGATAGTTCGGTCACTGCCGCTCTCCGATCTGGGTGAGGGTGTGCGCCACCGCGTCGATGACGGCACGCACGTCGCCCGGTGCGAGGTCGGCCGGATCCGCGATGAGCGTGATGTCGACGGCGCCCGTCGCCGGGCTCTCGTTCACCGCGATCATCGGCAACGCCGGGATCGAGGACTGCGGCGCGATGAGAAGCCTCCCCGCGGTGGCGAGCCGCGGGAAACGGCGCGTCGCGCCGCGTGCGTTCGAGACGACGAGGTGCGCGGGAAGGTTGTTCTCGGGCAGGTACCGCCGGCCGTCGAGGAACGGGGCGGTGGGGGCCACGGCCTCGATCTGGTCCATCAGCTCGGCGTCGTACTCCCGTGCCGCGGCGAGCACCGCGTCGACGGTGCGCGCCGGGCGCGGCATCCGCATCAGCGCGCCGTGGCTGCAGTTGCCGATGGCCCGCAGGGGGAACTCCCCCGCTCGCAGGGGATCGGCGAACACCCGGCAGTCCACCGGCACGCCCACACGGCGGCCTTCGCCGTCGCCCGTGAACGGCGCCGCGGCCACGGCGATCACCGCGGTCAGCGACACGGACTCGGCGGCGCACACGTCGTCGATCGCGCGCACCCGCGGCGCCTCCAGGTGCAGAGTCGCCGGACGCGCGGGCTTCAGCGGCGGCGCCGGGGCCTCGCCGAAGAACAGGCGCGTCTCCCGTAAGGCGCCGGCGGGCTGCGGGACGCCGAACACCCTCTCGGCCGCGATCGGCCAGTCCCGCGCCGTCTCCGGCGGTATCGACCCGGCGCCGGGTCCGGCGCCGAGCTCTCCGAGCAGGTGGTCGAGGATCGAGAGGATGCCCGTCACGTCGCACAGTGCGTGGTGCAGGCGGCCCGAGATCTCGGTGACGCCCGGCCGCGCGGTGCCGACGGTGAACGCCGACAACGCCGTGTCCACGCGCACGTCCCCCGCGTCCGTCTCGACCGCGGGCGCGGTCCCGGTCTCCTCGAACGCGAAACCGTCCGCCGTACGGGCGATGCGGCCGCCCAGCCGGGGAAAGGAGGAGTACATCCGCCGAAGGCCGCCGGCCGCCGCGGCCGGTGTCACGGAGGCGGGCACCTCGGCCGCGAACCCGGTCTGCCAGTCGAGGAACGCGTGGTAGGCCTCGCTCGGCTCCAGCAGGCGCGTCACGACGGCTCACCCGCCGTCTCGGGCAGCCGCCGTACGGTGGCGCCGACGGCTCCCGGGATGATCGTGGCCAGCGGGCGTCCCTCCGGGTGCTGCGCCGTGGCCGACTCCAGGTGCACCGCCGCCAGCATCTCCGCGACGACGATCCACATCATCTGCCAGGCGTACTGTTCGCCCACGCAGTGCCGGGGCCCGAGGCCGAACGGCGTGTAGGACCCCTTGGCGGCCGGGCAGGCGCCGGCGCCGAAGGTCTCGGGCTCGAAGGCGGGGCCGGCCGGGAAGTGGGTCCGGTCCCGGTGCATGGCCCACGGGCTGTACATGACCTCGGTTCCCGCGGGCAGCGTGACCCCGCGCAGCTCGGTGTCGCGGGCGGTGCGCCGGGAGATGACGAGGATCGGCTGGCGGCAGCGCATGAGCTCCGAGAGCACCTTCTTGAGCAGCGGCGCCTCCGTCAGGTCCGGCTCGTACTCCACTCCACGCCGCCGCGCGCCGGAGAGTTCGTCGCGCAGGGCGTTCTGCAGGGCCGGGTCGGCGGCCAGCTCGACCGTCAGCCAGGACAGCGCCGTGGCCGCGGTCTCGGCCCCGGCCATGGTCACCGCGACGATCTGGTCGGCCATCTCGTCGGCGGTCAGCGGCTCGCCGTCGGCGCCGCGCACCGTCCGCATGACCGAGATGAGGTCCAGCCGGTCCGGTTCCGCCGCGCCGAGTGAGTTCATGGCCGCGGTGATGGCCGCGCGCAGCCGGTCCATCGCGGTGTCGTGCAGGCGGTTCCGCCTGGTGGGGATGCGCAGGTACCAGCTGGGAACCACGGTGCGGAACATGATCGCTTCGAGGGTGAGCCCGAGCCACTCGTGGATCCGGTCGAACTCCCCGCGGTCGATGTCGGTGCCGAACATCGTCGCGGCCAGGAGCTTGAACGTCATCCGGTGCAGCGCCGCGTCGATGTCCAGGGTGCGGTCCCACTGCGCCAGCTCGTCGCGGACGACCGTCGTCATGAGGCCGCGCAGCCCGACGACGTGGTCGCGCTTGAAGAACCGGTCCAGGTAGTCGCGCTGCCTGCGGTGCTCGGCCCCGTTCGCGAGGACGACGCCGTTGCCCGCGAGCCGGCGCACCCGGTCGTAGAACAGGCCCTTCTCGAAGTCGCCGCGCCGGTCGACCAGCATGTCGTTGATCAGCAGCGGATCGGCCAGGAAGACGAAGTCCTTGCCCAGCGCGGTGAACACCTGGACGTCCGCCGCGCGGTTGAGCGCGGTCACCTTGGCCAGCGGATCCCTGGCGAGCCGTAACAGCTCCCGGATCAGCCCGAGGCGCCGGTGGACGCGGACGGAGTACCCGGCCGCGCGCTCACGCCAGTCCTTCGGCGACGAGGTCGGCGTAGCACTTGTCGGTGAAGAGGGTGCCGCCCTCCTGGAGCTGGACGACTTGGGGATACCGGCCATCCCACTGATGCCTTTCTCCGTTGTAGCGCGTGGTTCGGTAGGACCAGTCGACGTTGCCGCACATCATGTGCCACAGCAGCCCGCCGTAGACGCTCACCGCGTGGTCGCCGCCGAGCGCCGAGACCGTCTCGCGCAGGGCCCGGCGGAAGGCGATCTCGTTGCGCTGCACTTCGAGCCCGACGCGGTCGAAGGCCTCCTGGACCGACAGGTCCTCGCTGAGGATGAGCGTGGCGACGGCGTTCACGGTGTCGTCGGCGTCCGCCTCCGCGCGGAAGGAGAACAGGTCGTTCGCGAGCGCGATGTGGTCGAGCGCGTGGCCGACCAGGCGTTCGCGGTACGCCGAGCCGTCCACCGCCTCGGCGGCGAAGGGGGGTACGAGCGCCTCGCCCAGGGCGAAGTACATGCCCATGCCGACGCTGTTGCGCCGCATCCGCAGGTAGGTGTCGAAGTCGTAGACGGCGTCGGAGTTGCGGTAGTAGACCTCCTCGACGCAGCCGACGAAGAACCGCAGGACCTCGTCGTGGAAACTGCGCCACACCTCGTCCGAGAGGTACGTCCGCAGCGTGGACAGGCACTCGCGCAGCGGCTCGAACCAGATGGCCAGGTCCTCACTCGCCGAGGCGCCGACGGTGCCGCCCTCGAACAGCGCGTCGATGGCCGCCTTCATCTCCGCCGCGTACGCCGGATCGCTGCCGAGCCGGTCCTTGTCGACCAGGGCGTTGTCGAGGATGGAGAGGTACTCGGTGTACCTCGCCGCGGTGACCAGGAACTCGTACGGCGCGGTGGGCAGGACCAGGATGGTCCACAGCGACGCGCGCTCGGCGAGCAGCGTGGTCAGCGCCGGCGGGGACAGCAGGTCGGCGAGCCCTTGACGGCACCACTTCTGGCTGTCCGACACCACCTGGCCGGCGTCGGAGCGTTCCAGCGCGGGCGCGCAGTGCTGGAAGCTCGGCAGCAGCACGTGGGTGCCGGCGAGAGTACGGGTGAAAGTCTCGGCCATGGTTATGCGCTCTCGTCCGCAGGTACGGGGAACGGGTTCATCGCGGCACCACGGCTCTCAGCCGGATCGGCAGCGCGCCCGGCACCAGCGCGCCCATCGCGGCGGGCGGCACCTGCTGGCCCGGCTGCAGCGCCATCTGGTAGCGCTGGAGGATGTTGAGGACGGCGATGGAGATCTCGATCCACGCGAAGTGCTCGCCGATGCAGTTGCGGACGCCGGCACCGAAGGGCAGGAACGCCGTGCGCGGGTACTTCTTGGGATCGTCGAGCCAGCGGCGCGGTTTGAACTCGTCGGGGTCCTCGTACACGCTCTCGTCCCGCTGGATCGCGTACACGGAGTAGAAGACCTGGGTGCCCGGCGGCAGTTCGTGACCGCCGAGGCTCGTGGTCCCCAGGGTGCGCCGGCCCAGCGCCCACACCGGCGGGTACAGCCGCAACGACTCCTTGATCACCGCTTGCAGCAGCGGCAGCCCGAAGATGGCCTGCACGGACCCGTTCGCGTCCATGTCGAACCCGGTGACCTCGGCGCGCAGCTCCTCCTGGATCTCGGGGTGGCGGGCCAGCAGGTAGCAGCACCAGGCCATGGCGCTGGGCGTGGTCTCGGACCCGGCGGTGAGGAAGGTCAGGAACTCGTTCAGGATCTGCGCCCGGTCGTTGTCCTTGCGGGTGACCTCGTCGTCGGTGTCGGTCAGCACGTTCATGAGGTCGGCCCGCGCGCCGCTCGCGCGGTCCGCGCGGAGCCGGTCGTCGACCAGCCGGTCGCCGAGCGCGCGCAGGTCGGCGATGGCCGAGTGGAACGCGCGGTTCTCCGAGGTCGGGATGATGTCGAACAGGCGCGGCGGCAGGGCTCCGCGCTTCTCGATCCCCGAGATGACGATCGGCATCTTCTCGCGGACGAGCTCGACGTCCGCGTCGCTCATCTCCGTCGAGAAGAGAGTGTCGATGACGACCCGCGTGGCCAGCCGGTAGAACTCGGGATAGAGCTCCACGACGTCGCGGCCCGCCCACGACTCGACCATGGCCGTGCTGTAGGTGTGCATGGCGTCGATGTAGTCGTTGACCGACGGCTTGTTGAACATCGGCTGCATCAGGCGGCGCTGCCGGAAATGCAGATCGCCCTCCGCGAGGAGCACGCCGTTTCCGAGCATCGCGCGCGCTCGTTCGTACTGGATGCCCTTGTCGTACTTCTTGGCGTCGGGCACCAGGATTTGGTAGAGCAGTTCGTGATTGGAGATCAGGCAGGCGTCCTTCCACCCGATCTTTATGCGCGACAGCGGCGCGGTCCGTGCCGCGCTGCTGAAGAACTTCAGCGGGTCCTGCCAGATGTTGAGGATGTGTCCGATGAGCGGCTTGGCGTGCGGTACCAACGGCGGTTTGGCGACCATGACTGGAATTCCCCTCACCAGCGGATGGGCAGCGAGCTGAAAGCGCGGAACACATATCCGCCGGGCAGCCGCTCGGGTGGCGCCGCCTCGTCGAAACGCGGCGCGGACGGGACCGCCTCCAGCAGCGCGGCCAGCGCCAGGCGCGCCTCCACACGGCCGAGATGGGACCCAACGCAGCGGTGGATGCCGTGCCCGAAGCCGATGTGCTTGTGGCCGCCCGCCATCGGGTCCGCCGTCGTGCCGTTCGGCCCGGCGAGAAGCGGATAGGCCCCGATCGCCAGGTGCAGCCGCGCGCCGGCCGGGACGGTGACGCCGCGGATCACGGTCTCCTCCTCGACCGAGCGGGGCGTGCTCTGCACGGAAGGGTCGGCGGCGAGCGTCTCCTCGACGAAGTCGGGAATGGCGCCGGGATCGCCGGCGAGCCGGTCCCAGCGGCCGGTCTCGATGAGCCGGGCCACCGCGTTGCCGATGAGGCCGGAGGTGGTCTCGTGCCCGGCGGCGATCATGACCCGGATCGCGACGATGATGTCGTCCACCTCGTGCACGGCGCCCGGTGTGCCGATGGCGTCGGCCATCTCCAGGATGAGGCTGGGCCGCCGCTCCGCACGGATCTTCGCGATCAGGTCCCGCACGTAGTCGTCGTAGGCGCGGACGGAGCCGGCCGCCTGTGTCTGCTGCTCCGGCGGCAGCGGGGCCACCTGCAGCGCGAGCCATAGATCGTTCCACTGCTTGACCTGAGCCCGGTCGTCCTCGGGGATGCCGATCATGTCGGAGATGATTTTGATCGGCAGCGGGTAGGCGAGCTCCCCCATGACGTCGAAGGCGTTCCGGCCGGTCAGGTCACCGCACAGGCCGGTGGCGACGTCGCGGATCTTGGGCGCCAGCCGGTCGACCGCGGCCGGGGTGAACGGCCGGATGAAGGTCTTGCGGAACGCCGAATGCGCGGGAGGCGGCTCGTTGAACAGTGCCGTCCGGTAGAAGAGGGTGTCGTCGAGGATCGCCCGCGCCTCGTCGCAGACCGGAACATGGCCTTCCAGATTATGGACGCTCGTGTACTTGTCGTGATCCTCGAGTATCTCGAAGATCAGGGCGGGGTCGGTGACGACGTACTCCGCGGGGCCGACCGGGGTGAGGGGCGCCTCGGCGTTCAAGGCCCGGTAAGTGGAGTACGGGTCGGTCATGAAGTCGTGGACGGTACCGGTTAACGACACATGCCTCTCCAATATCACGCAGCATGAAAAAACAACGGCGATGACGACGATGGAAGCGCCCGTTGCAGGGGGCTGCATTCATACGCCTAATGGCGCTACGCAAAGCAGCGTGAGCGATATTCGGCTGGTTGCTTTGTACTCAGGTGAAGTTACCAACCGGCCGACTGTGCATCAAGAGTTCTTTTTGCATCGTCGGCGAAGGCGCGTAGCAGCTTATTGCCAATGGCATTTCACGGCGGCCGTCCGTGTGCGGTTCAGGCGAGCTTCAGCAGGAGGCCGGCGAGCTCGGCCGGCATGGTGATCATGCAGTCGTGGCCGGTCGGCAGCTCCCACACCTGCGCCGGGGTGCCGTTGGGCTGGATCGCGGGGACGGGCCGCCGGGTGAAGCCGTCCGGCTTGCCGACGGTGCAGTGGATGTGCGTGCGCGGGATCGCGTCCGCGGCCGGGTCGTCCAGGCGGACCGGCTGCTGGAGGCAGCGCACCGGCTGGTCCGACAGCATCGTGCGCAACCAGGCGACGTCCTCCGGGTCGGTGACCCCGAACAGGCCCATGGGCGGCGGCATCTCGGGGAGCGGCGGAACGCGCCAGCCGCTGTCGGACTTCAGGGTGAGGTCGATCAGGGCCCGGGTCACCGGCATGACGTCGGCCGCGGTCTCACCGTCTTCCGGGACCATCGCGTCGAGGTAGACCAGGTGCGCGATCCGGTCCGGGACCCGGTCGGCCACGGACGCGATGACCAGCCCGGCGTAGCTGTGTCCCACCAGCACCACCTCGGTGAGGTCCTCCTCGGTGATCAGCCCGACGATGTCCTCGACGTGCGTGTCCAGCCCCACGTCGGGGCCGAGCAGGTGCGCCCTGTCGCCGTAGCCGGTCAGCGACGGCGTGAGCACCCGATGCCCGGCCGAGGTCAGCGACGGGACCATCCGCTCCCAGCACCGCCCGCTGTGCCAGGCACCGTGGACCAGTAGATATGTGGACATGACTCTCCCCCACTCGATCTGGCATGATAGAGAAACGGGACAGCGTCCCGGTTGCTCGATCGACGATATGGGACGTTGTCCCGTTTAGCAACGGCCGGTGGGAAGGACATGGTGGACGAGCGCGCGGTACGGCCCAAGCGGGCGGACGCCCGGCGCAACGAGGAGGCCCTGCTCAACGCGGCCGCCGCGGTCTTCGTCGCGTCCGGCGTCGAAGCGCCCATCCGTGACATCGCGGCCGAGGCCGGCGTCGGGACGGCCACGATCTACCGTCACTTCCCGACGCGAGCGGACCTCATCATCGCCGTCTACCGGCACCAGGTCGAGGCCCTCGCGCTGGCCGGCCCGGACCTGCTGGAGACCAGCGCGAGCCCGCATGCCGCGCTGGCGCAGTGGATCGACCTGTTCGTCGACTTCCTGGTCACCAAGCTCGGGCTCGCCGCCGTACTCCAGTCCGACGACCCCTGCTTCGACCCCCTGCACTCCTACTTTCTCGAACGGCTCGAGCCCGTCTGCGCCGAGCTGCTCGACGCCGCCGGGATCCGCTCCGGCCCGGACGCCTATGAGCTCATGCGGGGCGTCGGCGGCCTGTGCGCGGGCGCCGGCGGCAACCACCACTACGACGCGCGCCGGCTGGCCCGGCTCCTCATCGCGGGGCTAGGCGGGCCGCACTGACAGGGCTACAGGCCCGGTGCGCCCCAGACGGGGAACCAGCGGCTGAGGTCGCTCTCCACGGGCAGGTCGGCGCCGACCGCGCCGCGTACCTGGAGTTCGAGGGCGTTGTCCCGCTTTTCCCCCGACGTCGGGGCGAAGGGGTAGAACGTGCCTCGCTTGTAGAGGTAGACGAGGCCGATGCGACGGCCGTCGGGGCCGGCGAAGGCGACCACCGAGCACAGGAGCTGCGGGCCGAACCCGCCGGACTCCAGCGAGGCGTTCACCGCGTGGATGTCGGTGACGAGACCCTCGAGGTCGGTGGGCTCGTGCCGGGTGACCAGCCAGGTGTAGCCGTAGGAGTCGGTGCTCAGCTCGATCTTGGGCCCGTCGCCGCCGGAGTCGAGCAGCTCGCGTACGTCGCTCTCGATCTGGGCGAACGCGGCGCCCTCGGCGGCACGGAAGCAGACCGCGCCCACGCCCGTGGGCTTGAGCGCGGCGGCGGCCTCCAGCGTGATCGCCGCCGTGGGCAGCGCGAACAGCCGGTCGAGGTCGGGCTTCTTCGGTTTGGAGCGCCCGAGCAGGGCGTCGAGGAAACCCACCTCAGACGCCCTGGCCGAGCTGGGCGGAGATCGACGCGAGCTGCTCCAGCCGCTTTTCCAGCGGCGGGTGGGTCGAGAAGAGCGAGGAGATGCTGAACCCCTTGGAGAACGCGGGCGCGAAGTAGAAGGCGTTGAACGGCTCGGCCGCCCGCAGGTCCTTGGTCGGGATGCGGGCCATGTCGCCGGTCACCTTGGTCAGCGCGCTGGCCAGGGCGGACGGCCGCCCGGTCAGCACCGCCGCCGCCCGGTCGGCGGACAGCTCGCGGTAGCGCGAGAGCGCGCGGGTCAGCAGGAAGCTGACCGCGTAGACGGCCGCGCTGACCGCGATGACGATCAGGAGCACGGTCGCCGTGCTCTGGTCGTTGTTGTTGCGGTTGCGGTCGCTGAAGCCGCCCCACAGGCCCCACTCCAGGCCGAACCGCGTGAGCAGGCCGGCCAGGATGCCCAGGAACGACGCGATCGTCATCACCGCGACGTCGCGGTGGGCGACGTGCGCGAGTTCGTGGGCGAGCACGCCCTCCAGCTCGGTGGTGTCGAGCCGGCGGAGCAGCCCCGTGGTGACACAGACGACCGCGTTGTCCTGGTTGCGTCCGGTGGCGAAGGCGTTCGGCACGTCCGTGTCGGCCACCGCCACCCTCGGCTTCGGCATGTCGGTCATCGCGCAGATGCGGTCGATGACCCCGTGGAGCTCCGGCGCCTCCTGCTCGGAGACGACTTTCCCGTGCATCGCGAACAGCGCGAGCTTGTCGGAGAAGAAGTACTGCACGAGCAGGAAGATCACGGCTATGACGAGGACGAGCACCCACAACTTGGGCACGAAGACGATGAAGAAACCGACGAAGGCGACGTAGAGCAGCCCCAGCAGGAACATCGTCACCAGCATGCGCGCCGTGAGTCCTCGATCCGGTGCGAAACGAGAACGCGCCATCGTGTTTCCTCCAACCCCCGCCTGCATGTATCCGTTAGAACGCCGGAGCACCTCGTAAGGTGCCAGGGTCAGTCGGGAATGAGTCCCGCGTCCCCGAGCATCGCGCGTACTTCGTCCATCGTGGCGTCGGCCGGCGGAAGGATCAGCTCGGACGGGGCGAGGTCCTCGGCGGGCAGCGTCTTGCCCACCGTGCGGACCTGCTCCAGCAGCGCGTGGAGCGCGCTGCGGAACTTTTCCTCGTCGCCGGAGTCGATCGCCGACTCCAGCTCGGCGTCCAGGATGTTGAGGGCGGCGAGGTCGCCCTCCTGGACGTCCAGCTGCCCCTCACCCATGACTCGGACGATCACTGGCCCTCCCCCGGCTGCTGGGGACGGGGCGCCTGGTACGGCTGGGCCTGCTGCGGCTGGCCCTGCGCCTGGCCGGGCGCGGCGTCGAGCTGCTTGGGCGCCGGGGCCATGCCCAGCTCCGCCTTCATCTGCTCCAGCTCCAGGTCGACCCCGGGGCCCGTCGAGCCCACGCGGTCCAGCTCGGCCTGGATGTCGTCACGGGGCCCGGAGTAGTCCTCCAGGGCGCCCGAGGCGAGGAGCTCGTCGATGGCGCCGGCGCGCGCCTTCATGTTCTCGGTCTTCTCCTCGGCGCGCTGGATCGCCAGACCCACGTCGCCCATCTCCTCGGAGATGCCGGAGAACGCCTCGTTGATCTTGGTCTGCGCCTCGGCCGCGGTGTAGGTCGCCTTGATGGTCTCCTTGCGCGTACGGAAGGAGTCCACCTTGGCCTGCAGCCGCTGCGAGGCCAGCGTGAGCTTCTCCTCCTCGCCCTGAAGCTGCTGGTACTGCGCCCGGAGGTCGTTGAGCTGGCCGTCGAGGCCGCCCCGCCGGGACAGCGCCTCGCGCGCCAGGTCCTCGCGGCCGACCTGGAGCGCCTTCTTGCCCTGGTCGGTCAGCTTGTTCTGCTGCTGCTCCAGCTGGTTGATCTGCAGCTCCAGCCGCTTGCGGGAGGTGGCCACGTCGGCCACGCCGCGGCGGACCTTCTGAAGCATCTCAAGCTGGCGCTGATACGAATAGTCAAGGGTCTCGCGAGGATCTTCCATTTTGTCCAACGCCTTGTTGGCCTTGGACTTGAAGATCATCGACATACGTTTCATCACGCTCATCGCGCGTGGCCGGTCCCTTCGTGCTGGTGCCTCTGCAAACGCTGCTGGGGTTAGCCACCACCCTACGCGTTAACGCTCAAGACAGTCATTATGTTCGCGTCCTGACGCCGGTAGGCTGATCTGCGTGTTCCGACGCCGTACCGATACCGCAACCGAAGAGCCGCCGCAGCCCGTCGAGCCTCCCAAGGCCGAGGGCAAGGGCCGGCCCACGCCCAAACGCCGCGAGGCCGAAAAACGCAACCGGCAGCCGATAACGGCGCCGCGCACGCGTAAGGAGGCCTATCGCCAGGCGCGCGAGCGACAGGCCACCGACCGCAAAAAGTCGCGTGAGGGCGTCGCGCGTGGCGACCAGCGCCACATGCTCAAACGCGACAAAGGACCGGTGCGTCAGCTCGCCCGCGACTTCGTCGACTCCCGGCGGACGTTCGGCGAGTTCTTCATGTACCTCACCATCCTCATCGTCGTGGCCTCGATGGTCGCGCCACTCGCCGTACGCGTCTACCTGCAGACATTCGGCCTGCCGGTGATGCTGGTCGTGATCATCGGCGAGTCGGTGTGGATCGCGAACCGGGTCAAGAAGATGTCCCACGAGCGGTTCCCGGACGAGAGCACGCAGGGCGTCGGCATCTACGCCGCCACCCGCTCGATGCAGATCCGGCGGCTCCGCATGCCCCAGGCGCGGCTGAAGCCGGGCCAGAAGGCCGAGGTCTGACCCGGGCTTAGGCTCGGGCGCATGGAGTTTCGTCATCTCGGCCGCAGCGGCCTCAAGATCAGTGAGCTCGCCTACGGCAACTGGATCACCCATGGTTCGCAGGTCGAGGAGGAGGCCGCCGCGGCATGCGTGCGGGCTGCCCTCGACGAGGGAATCACGACGTTCGACACCGCCGACGTCTACGCCCGTACCCGCGCGGAGGAGGTTCTCGGCCGCGCGCTCAAGGGCGAGCGCCGCGAGTCGCTGGAGATCTTCACCAAGGTCTACTGGCCGACCGGCAGCGGCAAGAACGACAGCGGGCTGTCCCGCAAGCACATCTTCGAGTCGATCCACGGCTCGCTGCGCCGGCTGCAGACCGACTACGTCGACCTGTACCAGGCGCACCGGTTCGACCACGAGACGCCGCTCGAAGAGACCATGAAGGCGTTCGACGACCTCGTGCGCCAGGGCAAGGTCCTCTACGTCGGCGTGTCGGAGTGGCGCGCCGAGGAGATCGCCCGCGCGCTGAAGATCGCCGATGAGATGGGCCTCGACCGGATCATCTCCAACCAGCCGCAGTACAGCATGCTGTGGCGGGTCATCGAGTCCGAGGTCGTGCCGCTGTCGGAGCAGGAGGGCATCGGGCAGATCGTCTTCTCCCCGATCGCCCAGGGCGTGCTGACCGGCAAGTACAAGCCGGGCCAGGCCCCGCCGCCCGGTTCGCGCGCGACCGACGAGAAGAGCGGCGCCGGCTTCATCGAGCGCTACCTCACCGAGGAGATCCTCACCCGCGTCCAGGAGCTGAACCCGATCGCCGAGGACGCGGGCCTGTCGATGGCCCAGCTCGCGGTGGCCTGGGTCCTGCAGAACCCCAACGTCTCCGCCGCGATCATCGGCGCGACCCGCCCCGAGCAGGTGCGCGACAACGTGCGCGCGGCCGGGGTCACGCTCGACGCCGAGATCATGAAGCGCATCGACGACGCCCTCGCGCCGGTGGTCCAGCGCGACCCGGCCCGTACGGCCAGCCCGCGGCACCGCCCCTGAGCCCGAGCGCCGGCGTGGCCCGCGGGCCACGCCGGCGGCCGGTCAGCCCTCCGGCGGGTGCAGACTCATCGGGCCGTACACCACGCGTCCGTCCTCGATCAGGTGGACCTGGTCGACCCCGGCCTCGACGAGACCGCGCCAGTTCTCCCCCACCCACGACTCGGCGTCGGCCTGTGTGGTCCACGTCTCGTCGCCGAGGTCGGGCGCGTCGATCTCCGTCCCATCGGCCTTCTCGTACCGCCAGCTCCAGGGCATTGGTCTCCTCTGTCCGTCATCCGGCCGCGATGATCCCGTTGCGCAGCCCTTCGGCGGTCAGCGTCTCATTCGTCGGGAGCGCCGTGCCGTTCACCTTCACCGTCGGCGTGCCGAGGATGCCGCCCGCGATCGCCAGGCCGCTCGTCTGCCGCACCTGCGCGGCGTACCGCTGGCTCCGTACGCAGGACGCGAACCCGGACGCGCCGACACCCGCCGCGCCGCCGTAGGAGACCAGGTCGGCGGCGCTGAAGCCGGCGGACCCCTCGGGCGGCTGGTGCAGGAAGAGCTGGTCCTGGAAGGACAGCCACTCCGCTCCGTCGGTGACGCAGTGCGCCGCCGCCGACGCCCGCGTGGAGTTCCCCGCGAGCGGCTCCTGGCTGAAGATCACGATCGGATGGTAGACGACCTTGGCCTTGCCCTCGCCGGCGAGGTTCTTGAGCGTGGAGTCGTTGACCCGGTGGAACTCCTTGCACACCGGGCACTGGAAGTCCTCGTAGACGTCCACGAGCGGGGTGGTGACGCCACTCTTCGCCATCGCGACGGTGCCGTCGGGCGCCACGGTGGCCGTGACGCCGGCCGGCAGCGCCACGGCCTTGCCCCGCTTGCCGTCCTGGGAGACGAGGACGGCGGTGACCACGATGCAGATCACGAGCACGAGGAGGCCGGCGGACAGGCCGACGATGAGCCCGCGGCGGCCGCCTGCGGGCGGCGGTGGCGGGCCGTAGTAGGGCTGGCCGTACGGAGGAGCGTCGTACGGGGGCCGGCCGTACGGCTGCGGGCCGTACCGGGGAGGGGGTGGTCCGTACGGTGGCGGCTGCCAGTTCCCGTAGGGCGGCGGCGCTCCGGGGGGCAGGTCGTCCGGTGGTTCGGGGCCCTGCTGCGGCGGGCCGCTCGGGGGTTGGCTCACGGTCTCCCAGATTACCGGTGCGGGCCGTTTTGACGAGGTCTCGGCGTCCGTGGTCAACTCATCGGCAGCAGCACACGCGCCGACGTGGGGAAAGCCGGTCCGAATCCGGCGCTGACCCGCAACCGTGGACCGTACGGGCACGACGCCCGAACGGTGAGCCGGACGCCCGCCCAGGCGCGAGCGGCTCCGATTTTTCCGTCGTGGTCTGCGGGTGGAGTCCGGGCGCGTGCGGCTCATGGTGCGCCCGTCCCGCCGGGACCACACCCTCAGAAAGGCGCCCATGCTGAAGGTTCGATCCGGCGTCGCCGCCGTGGCGGCGCTCGTCTTCGGGCTCGTTCTCGCGCTCTCCGCCCCCGTGTCCGCCGACACCACCGCGTTCTGGGGTTACTGGCAGGCGGACGGCTCGCACTGGGCGTTCGCCAAGACCGGCCCGGCCACCGCGCACCCCAAGGACGGCGCCGTCGAGGGCTGGCGGTTCGCCAAGGCGAGCGGGAACACCGGCACGCCGCCGCACGCCAGGCCCGACTTCACCGCGGTCTGCGGGTCCGCCCCCGCGCCGGCCGGCAGCAAGCGGGTCGCGGTCGTCCTCGACTACGGCGAGCCGGCCGAGGCGCCGTCGGGCGCCACGCCGCCCGCCGCCAAGACCGCCTGCGCGATCGTGGCCAAGGACGCCACCGGCTCCGACGTCCTCGCCAAGGTCGCCCGGCCGCAGGCGGACAAGTCCGGCCTGATCTGCGCCATCGACGCCTTCGGCCCGTGCGCCAAGGCCGCGCCCGCCCCTTCCTCCTCTGCGGCGCCCGCCAAGCACAAGAGGAGCGCCGGGTCGACCGCGCTCACCATCGGTGTCGGCCTGGTCCTCGTGCTCGCGGCCGGCGGCAGCATGATGGCGGTACGCCGCCGCGCCAACCAGTGACCCGGTGAGCGGACGGCAGCTCCACCCGGGCGCCTGGTGGCTGTGGGCGCTCGGGCTCGCCACCGCCGCCACCCGTACGGCCGATCCCCTGCTCCTGCTGCTGGTCGTGGCCACCACCGGCCTGGTCGTGGCGGTCCGGCGCACCCGCGAGCCGTGGGCCGGCGCGTACGGCGTGTTCCTGCGCCTCGGGCTCGTGGTGATCGTCGTACGCGTCGTGTTCTGGGTGGTGTTCGCGGCGCAGGCTCCGGGTCCCGCCCTGTTCACGCTGCCGTCGGTGACGCTGCCCTCGTGGATGGCGGGCACTCGTGTCGGCGGCCCGGTCAGCGCCGACGGCCTGAGAGCGGGCCTCTACGACGGGCTGCGCCTGGCCGCCGTCCTCGTGTGCCTGGGCGCGGCGAACGCCCTGGCCAGCCCGAGCCGCCTGCTCAAGGCGGTCCCGGGCGCGCTGTACGAGATGGGGGTCGCGGTCGTGGTGGCGATGACGTTCGCGCCGCAGGCGGTGACGCACGTCCGCCGCGTACGCGCGGCGCACCGGCTGCGCGGCCGCCCGGACCGGGGGCTGCGCGCGGTGCGCGGGCTCGTCATGCCGGTCATCGAGGGCGCGCTGGAGCGGTCGGTCGAACTGGCGGCGGCGATGGACTCGCGCGGCTACGGCCGGAAGGCGGCGGTTCCGGCCGCGCGGCGGCGTGCCACGGCGGCGCTGACGCTCGCCGGCCTGCTGGCCGTGTGCGCCGGGCTGTACGGGCTGCTCGGCGCGGACTCGCCGGCCGCGCTCGGCGCGCCGCCGCTGGTCCTGGGCCTGGCGGCCGCGTCGGCGGGCCTGTGGCTGGGCGGCCGTCGTTCGCCGCGGACGCGGTACCGCCCCGACCCGTGGCGCTGGCCCGAGTGGGCCGTGTCCGCGTGCGGCGCGGCCGTCGCCGTGGCGACGCTCGCCGGGCACGGCGGCGGCTCGCCGGGCCCTCCGCCGGTCCCGGCCGCCGCGCTGGTGCTGGCGCTCGCGGCGGCGCTGGTGTCCGCGCCGCCCGTACGCCGGGAGGCGGCGTGATCCGGTTCGAGCAGGTGGGCTTCCGCTACGCCGAAAAGGCCGCGCCGGTGCTCGCCGGCGTGGACCTGGAGATCGACGAGGGCGAGCTGTGCCTCGTCGTGGGCCGCACCGGCACGGGCAAGTCGACCCTCTTGCGCGCCGTGAACGGGCTGGTCCCCCACTTCACCGGCGGAATCCTGTCCGGGCGGGTCACCGTGGCCGGCCGTGACACCCGCGACCATCCGCCGCGCGAGCTCGCCGACGTCGTCGGGTACGTCGGCCAGGACCCGCGTGCCGGGTTCGTCACCGACGTGGTCGAGGAGGAGCTCGCGTACGGGATGGAGTCGCTCGGCCTGGCGCCCGCGGTGATGCGGCGGCGCGTCGAGGAGACCCTGGACCTGCTGGGCCTGGAGGGCGTTCGCGACCGGCCGCTGGCCACTCTCTCCGGCGGGCAGGCGCAGCGCGTCGCGATCGGCTCGGTGCTGGCCGCGCACCCGCGGGCGCTCGTGCTGGACGAGCCGACGTCCGCGCTCGACCCGGTCGGCGCCGAGGACGTGCTCGCCATCCTCCAGCGGCTCGTCCACGACCTGGGCCTCACCGTCGTCCTGGCCGAGCACCGCCTCGAACGCGTGGTCCACCTGGCCGACAGCGTGGTCCTCCTGCCCGGCGGCGGCCGCCCGGTCGCGTACGGCCCGGCCGGAACGATCATGGCGACGTCGCCGGTGGCTCCGCCGGTCGTCCGGCTCGGGCGGGCCGCGGGCTGGTCACCGCTGCCGCTGTCGGTCCGCGACGCGCGCCGCGCCGCCGCGCCCCTGCGCGCCCGTCTCGGCGAGGTGCCTGTGCCTTCTCCCCGTACGCCGGCGTCGTCGCCCGTGGCCTCGGTACGCGGCCTGGAGGTGCGGTACGGGCCGGTGGCGGCGCTGCGGGGCGTCGACCTCGCGGTGGCGCGCGGCGAGGTCGTGGCACTGATGGGCCGTAACGGCGCGGGCAAGTCCTCCCTGCTGTCCGCGCTGGTGGGCCTGGTGCGCCCTTCCGCGGGGCGCGCGGAGGTCCTCGGCGCGGTGCCGCACGAGCTGCGGGCCCGTGCGATGGTGCGGCACGCGGGACTGGTGCCCCAGGACCCGGGCGACCTGCTGTACGCCGAGACGGTCGCGGCCGAGTGCCGGGCCGCCGACCGGGACATGACCACACCGGAGGGAACGTGCCGCGCGCTGTTCGAGCGGCTCGCCCCCGGCGTCGGCGACGCGGTCCACCCGCGCGACCTGTCGGAGGGACAGCGGCTGAGCCTCGCGCTGGCGGTCATCCTGACCGGCCGGCCTCCGCTCGTGCTGCTCGACGAGCCGACCCGCGGCCTGGACTACGCGGCCAAGGCGCGGCTGGTGGAGATCCTGGAGGATCTCGCGGAAGACGGCCACGCGATCGTACTGGCCACGCACGACGTGGAGATGGCCGCCGAGGTGGCGACCCGCGCGGTGGTGATCGCCGAGGGCGAACTCGTCGCGGACGGCCCCGTCGAGGAGGTCCTGGTCTCCTCACCCGCGTTCGCGCCGCAGGTCAGCAAGATCTTCGCCCCGCTGCCACTGCTGACCGTGGCACAGGCCACCACCGTCCTCGGAGATCCGGCATGACCCCGGCACGAGCACGTTCGGCGATGGCCGCCGCGCTCGCAGCGGCCGGCCGTTCTCTCCTCCTCAGCCCGCGCGGCGACGTCAGCCGGATCCGGATCGATCTCACTCGCGGATCCACCGTGACGGCAGCGCGTTCCGCCGTCGCGCCGGCGCTCCCGGCTGGGTCGGGCGCGTTCGGCCGGCGCCTCGGTGTCGCGCCGGCCATCGGCCGCGCCCGACGCGGGTTCGCGACGTGATCGTTCGTGGTGGGGGGCGCCGGCCTGGGCGGGCCACCGTGAGTGCGGTGCGGTTGCGGCCGCGTTCGGCGATCGCGGTCGCGCTGGTGTCCCTGGCCGGACTGGTGGCCTTCGGCTGGCCTCTCTTCGTCGCGCCGGGGGCCGGGCTCACCCAGTCCGGGCCCGCGTCGTGGCTGTTCGTGCTGATGCTGCCGCTGCTGCTGCTCGTGGCGCTCGCGGAGATCTCCGAGGGCGGCGTCGACGCCAAGGCGATCGCCCTGCTGGGCGTGCTCGGCGCGATCGGCGCGGCGCTGCGACCCCTCGGCACGGGCGTGGCCGGGTTCGAGCCGATGTTCTTCGTGCTGGTGCTCGGCGGGCGCGTGCTCGGCCGCGGCTTCGGGTACCTGCTCGGGTCGGTGACGATGTTCGCCAGCGCGCTGCTGACGGCGGGCGTCGGCCCCTGGCTGCCGTTCCAGCTGCTCGGCGCGGCGTGGGTCGGGTTCTTCGCCGGATGCCTGCCGCGCCTCGGCGGCCGGGCGGAGATCGCGCTGCTCGCCGCGTATGGCGCGGTGGCTGCATTCTTCTACGGTTCGTTGCAGGATCTGGCGCTGTGGCCGTTCGCGACGGGAGTATCGACTTCGATCGCTTATGAACCAGGTGCACCGGTGACCACCAATCTCGGCCGCTTCGTGGCGTTCGACCTGACCACGTCGCTGGGTTTCAACGTGCCCCGGGCGGTCACCACGGCAGTCCTCGTGGCGGTCACCGGCCGCCCCGTACTCCTGGCGTTGCGCCGCGCCGCGCGCCGCGCCGCCTTCGAGGCCCCTGTAGATTTCCGGCGCCCGTGATCCGCGCCGAAGGGGGGCCGGCCAGGGACGCCCTGGAGCTTCAGCTGCTCGGCACGGCCGGCCCGGCCGGATGGCCGGAGGTCGGCTGCCGCTGCTCCTCCTGTACGCGGATGCGCGCCGCCCGCCGCCGCCTCGAACCCACGCGCGTCCTGCTCGACGGGGTCCCGCTGGACCGGTGCCGGCGCGAGGAGGTGGACGGCGGGTACGACGTCCGTACGCCGCGGGGGCACCGGGTGCTGTTCGCCTCGCGGCCCGGCGGCCGGCCCCGGCCCTCCTCCCCCGGCCCGTACGACGCCGTGCTGCTCGACCTGGTCGGCGACCCGGCGCACCTCGGCTGGCTGCGGCACGTCGGCGCGGTGACCCCGGCGACGCGCATCGAGGCCGTCCAGGTCGACCACCGCGTCTCCTCCCCCGCCGAGCTCGAACGCCGCCTCGAACGGTGGCGGCGCCCGTTCACCGCCCCGTGGCGGACGCTGGTCCTGGGCGGGGCGCGGTCGGGCAAGTCCGAGGAGGCCGAACGGCGGGTGCTCACCTGCCCGGAGGTGACGTACGTGGCGACGGGCGTGATGCACGCCGAGGACCCGGACTGGCGCGCCCGGATCCGCGAACACCGTGTGCGCCGCCCCCGATGGTGGGAGACGGCGGAGACGATCGACGTCGCGGGCCTGCTGCGCACGGCGTCCGGCACGCTGCTGATCGACGGCATGGGAACGTGGCTGACGGCGATGTTCGACGCCCTGGGCGCCTGGGAGTACCCCCGCGCGGTCGAGCCGCGCGTGGACGAGCTCGTGAGGGCCTGGCGCTCCACCGAGGCACACGTCGTCGCGGTCAGCGACGAGGTCGGCCTGTCGATCGTCCCGGAGACGCCCGTGGGCCGGGCCTTCCGCGACCTGCTCGGCCGCCTCAACCAGCGCCTGGCCGCCGAGTCGGAGGAGACCGCCCTCGTGGTGGCCGGCCGCGTACTGGAGCTCCCGTGAGACACCTCGGAACGTGGCCCCGCCGTGAAACCGCACCGCCGCGCACCGAGGCCGACGGTGACCGCACCGGGCCGGTCCCGGATCCCCGCCGCGTACCGGAGAGGCCATGAGCACCGCTGAACGCACCGATCCCGCCGTTCGTGCCGGGCTCCGCCTCGCCGTGTCCCTCCTCACCATCGTCCCGGTGCGATCCGGGCCGGTGGACCGCGGCACCGCGCGCTGGGCGATGACGCTCGCGCCCGTCGCCGGGCTGCTCGTCGGCGCCGTGGCCGCGGCCGTGCTCGTCGTGTCCGGCCGGCTGGGCTTCGGGTCGGGACTGGCCGCGGCCCTGGCCGTCGGGGCGATGGCGCTGCTGACCCGCGGCCTGCACCTGGACGGCCTGGCCGACCTCGCCGACGGCCTCGGCAGCGGCCGGCCCGCCACCGAGGCATTGGCGATCATGAAGAAGTCCGACATCGGGCCGTTCGGAGTGATCACGCTCGTGCTGACCCTCGCCATCCAGGTCGCCGCGATCGCCGAGGCTCCGGTCGCGGGGGTCGTCGTGGCGGCCATGACCGGACGGCTGGCGGTCACGTGGGCCTGCCGATCCCGCGTACGGGCCGCGCGGCCCGAGGGGCTCGGCGCGCTGGTGGCGGGCACCGTGCGGCGTCGCGACGCGGTGGCGGCCACGGCCGTCACGGCGGCCGTGGCCGCGGTCGCGGCGCTGACCGGACCCGGAGGCGGCGTCTACCACGCGATCCTCGGGGCCACCGCCGTCCTGGCCGGCCTGGCCGCCTCCACCGCCCTGCTGCGGCACGCCGTACGCCGGCTGGGCGGCGTCACCGGCGACGTCCTCGGCGCACTGGTCGAGACGAGCGTGACCGCGGCGCTGCTGGTGATGGCCCTGCGGTGAGCACCGCCACGGCCCGGTACGCGGCCGGATGTGGTCGCCGCGGCGCGGGCGTCCGATCGGGCTCATCGGACGCGGGTCGCCTACGCACGGACACGCCCTTTCCCGATTGCGCCTGAATTCGCGGGCCGCTGCCCGCATCGCGAACTTGAGCCGGGAACGGCGCGCCGTTTCCGAGCCGCGGATCGTGGCCTTTCGGAGCCCGGAGAAATCGGCCGGAAGGAGCGAGGCCCGCGCGCCGGGCGCCGGGGTCTGAGGGCCACGTTCCCACTGTTCTCAAAGGGTTCTTGCGGCCCGCGTGGCCGTTCCGGCCACGGCGGAGAACCCCGTGCCGTGGCGGCGCCGACGCCTTCGGCCCGGTATCACCTCATTCGGGCGGCGAAGCGAGGCCGCCGCCCTCTCACGTCGCCAAATTCACGCCAATCGGCCGATGACCTGGACGAAAGACGTACTTCCCGCTCCAGCGAATGCGGCGATCGCGTTGTGCGGGAGCCCGGCCCTCCCGGACGAGCCGGGCAGCGTAATAGGCCGGACCGTAAGACGGCCACGGCGGCGGACCCGGGGAGCGGGACCACGTCCGGCCAGGCCCGGAACCCCGCACGGGGGCCGGCGACCGGCGGGCGAGGTGAGCCGCGGCACGACCCGGCACGTACCCGCGAAGCCTCCCGCCGAGCCGCGACCCACGTCCTAGCAGGGCCGTCGCGTCAACCGGGCGGTCCCTCGCGCGCACGACGCCCCATACCGCGGAGTATGACCGCTATGCGGCAGACCTTATGGAACACCGCTTTCCGTGGCCGGTCGCGGACAGCCGAACGGGACAACGTCGCAGGCAGTCGAGCAACCCGAGTTGATCGAATTGACGAAACCAGTCAGCAGTGCGACTAGCATCGGGCCACGTGACGAACCTCAGGCTTGGCAACCCCGAAATCGCATCCTTTGACGCCGACGCGGTGGTGATCGGCGTCGTCAGCACCGACTCCGACGTCGGCCTCGCGCCCGGCGCCGAGAGTGTCGACCGGGCGTTCGACGGCGGTCTCGCCGCCGTGCTGGCCGGCCTTGGTGCGACCGGTGAGGCCGGGGAGGTCACGAAGATCCCGACGTTCGGCAAGCTGGCCGCGCCGGTGCTCGTGGCCGTCGGGCTTGGCGCGTCACGTGAGTCCTTCGACGGTGAGACCCTGCGCCGCGCCGCGGGAGCCGCGCTGCGCGTGCTCGCCGGCTCGGGTTCGGCCGCGGTCGCGCTGCCCGCCACGACGGTGGAGGAGGTCACCGCGGTCACCGCGGGCGCACTCCTGGGCAACTACGCCTACCTCAACTACCGCACCGGCAACGGTCACAAGCAGCCGGTCGCCGAGGTGACGGTCCTCAGCGAGGGGGTGGAGGGGGCCGACGCCGCGCTGCGCCGGGCCGAGGTTCTCGCCGAGTCCGTCACGCTGGTCCGCGATCTCGTCAACACCCCGCCCTCCGACCTGAGCCCGGAGATCCTCGCCGAGACCGCCGAGCAGGTCGGCGCGGACGCCGGTCTGTCGATCGAGGTCCTCGACGAGAAGGCGCTGGTCGAGGGCGGCTACGGCGGCATCGCCGGCGTGGGCCAGGGCTCGGTCAACCCGCCCCGGCTCGTACGCCTCGCCTACGACCACCCCGAGGCGAGCCACACCGTCGCGTTCGTCGGCAAGGGCATCACCTTCGACTCCGGCGGCCTGTCGCTCAAGCCCGCCGACTCCATGGACTGGATGAAGTCCGACATGGGCGGCGCCGCCGCCGTGCTCGGCGCGATGAAGGCCATCGCCGCGCTCGCGCCGAAGGCCAAGGTGGTCGGCTACCTCGCCATCGCCGAGAACATGCCGAGCGGCACCGCGCAGCGCCCCTCCGACGTGATCAACATGTACGGCGGCAAGACCGTCGAGGTGCTCAACACCGACGCCGAGGGCCGTCTCGTCATGGCCGACGCCATCGTGCGCGCCGGCGAGGACGACCCCGACCTGATCATCGACGTGGCCACTCTCACCGGCGCCCAGCTCGTGGCCCTCGGCACCCGCACGGCCGGCGTCATGGCCAACGACGACGCCGTGCGCGACCGGGTGGTCGCCGCCGCGGGCCGGGCCGGTGAGGCCGCCTGGCCGATGCCGCTGCCCGAGGAGCTCCGCAAGGGCCTCGACTCGGCCGTCGCCGACATCGCCAACATCAGCGGCGAGCGCTGGGGCGGCATGCTGACCGCCGGCGTCTTCCTGAAGGAGTTCGTGCCGGAGGGCGTGCGCTGGGCGCACCTCGACATCGCCGGCCCGGCGTTCCACAAGGGCGAGCCGTACGGCTACACCCCCAAGGGCGGCACCGGCGCCGCGGTCCGCACGCTCGTGCAGATCGTCGAGGACGTCGCCGCCGACGGACTTTAACCGGTGCCTCGCGCGTTGGAAGGACCGTAACGGGAGGCGTTCGCCGGCGACCGGCCGGTACGGTCGTGGTGGCCGGCACGGTGGCGTGAACGGGAGGCACTGTCACCGAGGGGTGGCCACAGGTGGAAGGATGCCTCCCGGGAACAATCGCGCCGTCCTGCGGCGCCCGAGTGAGCATCGAAGGAGCGTCTCGTGTCGAATAGCACCTATGACATCGTCGTCCTAGGTGGCGGCAGCGGCGGCTACGCGTGCGCGCTGCGCGCGGTGGAGCTGGGCAAGAGCGTCCTGCTGGTCGAGAAGGACAAGCTGGGCGGCACGTGCCTCAACCGCGGCTGCATCCCGACGAAGGCGCTGCTGCACGCCGCGGAGGTCGCCGACCAGACGCGCGAGGCCGCCACGTTCGGCATCAAGGCGCGGTTCGAGGGCATCGACCTGCCGGGCGTGCACGCCTACAAGGACAAGGTCGTCAGCACCACGGTGAAGGGCCTGACCGGGCTGATCAAGTCCAAGGGCATCACGATCGTGGAGGGCGCGGGCCGCGTGACCGGCCCCAAGACGGTCCAGGTCGGCGACACGACGTACGAGGCCGGCCACATCGTGCTGGCCACCGGCTCGGTGCCCAAGTCCCTGCCCGGCCTCGACATCGACGGCGAGCGGGTCATCTCCAGCGACCACGCGCTGACCCTCGACCGGATCCCGCAGTCCGTCGTCGTCCTCGGCGGCGGCGTGATCGGCGTGGAGTTCGCGAGCGTCTGGCGCTCCTTCGGCGCCGAGGTGACCATCGTCGAGGCGCTACCGCACCTGCTCCCGCTGGAGGAGGAGTCCAGCTCCAAGCGGCTGGAGCGGGCGTTCCGCAAGCGCGGCATCAAGTTCGAGCTCGGCGCGCGCTACGAGAGCGTCAAGCACACCGACTCGGGCGTCATCGTCACGCTCGAGGGCGGCAAGACCCTCGACGCCGAGATCATGCTCGTCGCCGTCGGCCGCGGCCCGGTCTCCGGCGACCTCGGCCTGGAGGACGTCGGCGTCGAGACCGAGCGCGGTTTCGTCAAGGTCGACGACTACTGCCGCACCAGCGTGGAGTCGATCTCCGCGGTCGGCGACCTGATCCCGACCCTGCAGCTCGCGCACGTCGGCTTCGCCGAGGGCATCCTCGTCGCCGAGCGGCTCGGCGGGCTCGACCCGGCGCCGATCGACTACGACGGTGTGCCGCGCATCACCTACTCCGAGCCCGAGGTCGCGTCGGTGGGCGTCACCACCGCGACGGCCGCGGAGCGCGGGATCGAGACCACCTCGTTCACCTATGACCTGGCGGGCAACCCGCGCAGCAAGATCCTGGGCACCCAGGGCGAGGTCAAGGTGATCGCGCGCAAGGACGGCCCGGTCCTGGGGATCCACATGGTCGGCAGCCGCGTGGGCGAGCTGATCACCGAGGGCCAGTTGATCTACAACTGGGAGGCCCTGCCCTCCGAGGTCGCCCAGCTCATCCACCCGCATCCCACCCAGTCCGAGGCGGTCGGCGAGGCTCACCTCGCCCTCGCCGGCAAGCCCCTGCACGTCCACGGCTGATAACGCCCGAAAAAGCACCAGAGGAGTCGCTGAGAACCATGTCGGTCTCCGTAACCATGCCCCAGCTCGGCGAGAGCGTGACCGAGGGCACTGTCACCCGCTGGCTCAAGAAAGAGGGTGAGCACGTCGAGGCCGACGAGCCGCTCCTCGAGGTGTCGACCGACAAGGTCGACACCGAGATCCCCTCGCCCGCCGCGGGGGTCCTGAGCAGCATCACCGTCGCCGAGGACGAGACCGTCGAGGTCGGCGCCGAGCTCGCGGTCATCGGCGAGGAGGGCGAGGCCTCTTCGGGCGGCGGGTCCGAGGCCAAGGCCGAGCCGGAGCAGGCCCAGGCCGAGCCGGAACCCGAACCGGAACCGGAGCCCGAACCTGAGCCCGAGCCGGAGCCGCGCCAGCAGCAGGCGCCGTCCTGGCCGCCGCCCGCGCCGTCGAGCCCGGAGCCGGCCCCGAAGCAGGAGCAGGAGCAGCCCAAGCCCGAGCCCGCCACCGCCCAGGCCGCGCCCTCGGGCGACAGCCCGTACGTCACGCCGCTCGTCCGCAAGCTGGCGAGCGAGCACGACGTCGACCTCGGCTCCATCAAGGGCACCGGCGTCGGTGGCCGCATCCGCAAGCAGGACGTCCTAGAGGCCGCGCGGGCCAAGCAGGCACCGCCGCCGCAGCCGGCGGCCCCCGCACCGTCCCAGGGCCAGGCCCCGGCGGCGCAGGCGCCCGCTCAGCGCTCCACGCCTCCGGCGCCCTCGCAGGCCCCCGCGGCCGCCGCGCGCCTGCGCGGCACGACCGAGAAGATGTCGCGGACGCGTCAGTCGATCGCCCGCCACATGGTCGAGTCGCTCAAGGTGTCGGCGCAGCTCACCACGGTCGTCGAGGCCGACGTGACCAAGATCGCGCGACTGCGCGACCAGGCCAAGGCCGACTTCCAGGCGCGGGAGGGCGCGAAGCTCAGCTTCCTGCCGTTCTTCGCCCTGGCCGCGATCGAGGCCCTGAAGATCCACCCGAAGCTGAACGCCGTCATCAACTCCGAGACCAACGAGGTCACCTACCACGACGTCGAGAACCTCGGCTTCGCGGTGGACGCCGACAAGGGCCTCATGGTGCCGGTGATCCACAACGCCGGTCAGCTCAACCTGGGCGGCCTGGCACAGCGGATCGCCGACCTCGCCGAGCGCACCCGTACCAACAAGGTGAGCCCGGACGAGGTGACGGGCGGCACGTTCACGCTGACCAACACCGGCAGCCGCGGCGCGCTGTTCGACACGCCGATCCTGAACCAGCCCCAGGTCGGCATGCTCGGCACCGGCACGGTCGTCAAGCGACCCGCGGTGATCGACGACCCGCAGCTCGGCGAGGTCATCGCCGTACGCTCGATCGTCTACCTCGCGCTGACCTACGACCACCGCCTGGTGGACGGAGCGGACGCCGCGCGGTTCCTCACCACGGTCAAGAACCGCCTCGAAGAAGGCAATTTCGAGTCCGAGCTGGGAATCTAGGCCCGTCACGGCAGTACTCCCGTGGCCTCCGGCTAACTAGGGTGGCGGTCGTGCAGATCGCCATCACCGGTTCCACCGGTCTCATCGGGAAGGCCCTCGTCCGCGCACTGCGCGACGAGGGCCTTACTGTCATCCGGCTCGTGCGCCGTCCCGCCGCCGCCGAGGACGAGATCCGCTGGGATCCCTTCGGTGAGGTCGACTCCGCCGCCCTGGAGGGCGTGGACGCGGTCGTCCACCTCGCGGGCGCGGGCATCGGCGACCATCGCTGGACCGAGACCTACAAGCGGCAGGTACGCGACAGCCGCGTCGAGGGCACCCGCACCCTCGCGCGCGCCCTGGCCGGGCTCGACCGCCGGCCGGCGGTGTTCGTCTCCGGCTCGGCGGTCGGCTACTACGGCGACACCGGCGACGTCACGGTGGACGAGTCGGCCCCGGAGGGCGAGGGGTTCCTCCCCGGGCTGTGCCGCGACTGGGAGGCGGCCGCACAGCCCGCTGTGGACGCCGGGATCCGCGTCGTGCATCCGCGTACGGGTCTCGTGCTGTCGCGCGAGGGCGGGCTTCTCGGCAAGGTGCTGCCGCTGTTCCGGCTGGGCCTCGGCGGCCGGCTCGGCGGCGGGCGGCAGTGGATGAGCTGGATCACGGTCGCCGACCAGGTGGCCGCGCTGCGCTTCCTGCTTCACGACGGGCTCTCGGGCCCGGTCAACCTCACCGCGCCCGAACCCGTGACCAACTCCGGCTTCACCGCCGCCGTGGGGCGTGCCCTGCACCGGCCGGCGCCGTTCATCGTGCCCGCCCCGGTGCTGCGGCTGGCGCTGGGGGAGTTCGCCGACGAGGGCGCACTGGTGAGCCAGCGGGTGCTGCCGGACCGCCTCACGAAGGCCGGATTCACCTTCCGCCACCCCGACATCGACACCGCGCTCGCCGACGTCCTGGCCTGAACGATCTCACGAACCGGCAAGGAACCTTCCACTCTCCTGCGCGCGTCCGCTCCTCCGCGTACGGTGACTGAGGCGGGACACCACAGGGGGACGTTCCTCGAAGGGCGGCAGCGACCAGTGAGCACCGACGGAAAACCGCACATTCTGGCGATCGGCGGCGGCAGCTTCATCCCGACCGACCGCTACGGCCTGACGCCGAGCCCGCTTCTGCGCTACGCCCTGGACCTCACGGGCCACGACCGTCCCCGTGTGTGCTTCGTCACCACCGCGCTCGGCGACGGCTTCGAGGCGATCGCGCGCTACTACTCCGCGTTCTCCCAGCTCGACGCCGAGGTCAGCCACCTGGCGCTGTTCCCGATGCCCAACCACGAGGACCCGGCGGCCCACCTGCTCGCCCAGGACCTGATCTACGTCTCCGGGGGCAGCGTCGCCAACCTGCTGGCGCTGTGGCGCCTGCACGGCCTCGACGACGCGTTCGCCGAGGCGTGGCGGGCCGGGGTCGTCCTGTGCGGGCAGAGCGCGGGCGCGCTGTGCTGGCACGCCGGCGGCAACACCGACTCCTTCGGGCCGCGGCTCCGCCCGCTCACCAACGGGCTCGAGCTGCTCCCCTACTCCTGCGGCGTCCACTACGACAGCGACCCGCAGCGCCGGCCGCTGCTGCACAGGCTCGTCGCCGACGGCACGCTGCCGGCCGGTTACGCCGCCGACGAGGCCGTGGGCCTGCACTACGTCGGCATCGAGTTCGTGCAGGCCGTGAGCTATGTCGACGGGCGCGGCGCCTACGATGTCGCGCCGGACGGCGCGGGCGGGGTCAAGGAGACCCGCATCGAGCCTCGGCTGCTCGCGTCGCTCTGAAGGGTCGTACGCTCGTGTTCGTGAGCGAGACAACGATAGAGCAGGCCCCGGGCCGGGGCCCCGCGCCGGACGGCGAGCTCGTGTTCGTCCATGCCGGCTTCGGCGAGCACGCGGTGCCGTACGAGAAGGCCTGGGATCTGCAGCGCCGGCTGCACGAGCGCCGGGTCGCGGACGAGATCCCCGACGTCTGCCTGCTGCTGGAGCACCCGCCGGTCTACACCGCCGGAAAGCGCACCGAGCCGCTGGACCGGCCGATCGGCGACCCCGGCGCGCCGGTGATCGACGTCGACCGCGGCGGAAAGATCACCTGGCACGGCCCCGGCCAGCTCGTCGGCTACCCGATCATCAAGCTCAAGGACCCGGTCGACGTCGTCGCCTACGTCCGTACGATCGAGGAGGCGCTCATCCTCGCCTGCGCCGACCTCGGCCTGGAGACCAAGCGCGTCGAGGGCCGCAGCGGCGTCTGGGTGCCCGGCGTGCCCGACCGCAAGGTCGGGGCGATCGGCATCCGCGTGTCGCGTGGAGTGACGATGCACGGATTCGAGATCAACTGCGACTGCGACCTGTCGTGGTTCGACCGGATCGTGCCGTGCGGAATCCGCGACGCGGGGGTGACGTCACTGTCGGCGGAGCTGGGCCGCCAGGTTCCGGTGGCCGAGGCCCTCGCGCTGTCCGAACAGCGGCTGGCCGAGGTGCTCGGCGCCGCGGAGACCACACACCGCACGCTCGGCCCGATGCTGGGTCTGGCGGAGGGTCAGCCCATCGCCTTGTAGATCGCCTGGCCCTCGTTCGCGGCGGCCTTGAAGAAGCCCACGAGGTTGACGTACGCGGCGCGCAGATCGCGGTCGCGTACGGCCTCGACGGGCTTGCGGGCCCATTCGTCGGCGCCCTGGACGCCGAGCTCGGCCATCCGCCTCGGGTCATAGCGTCCGGCGATCTGCCTGAAGTCGGTGGCCGCCAGGTGGTCCGCGGCCGGCTTCACCCGCTGGGGCGCCAGGTAGATGACGTCCATGCCGAGTTCTTCCGCGCCGTTCTCGGTCAGCAGCCGGCCGCCGCAGACGACGTCGGCGGCGGGGTGCGGGCCCTCCCACGGGTCACCCGTGATCAGGTAGTGGAGGCCCTGCCACGTGCCGGCGATGGGGAGCACGGCGTACTGGTCCCGCCAGCCCCTGTTCGCGAATACCGACCTGGCGACGGCGCCCGGATCGCCTCCGCCCTCGGCTTCCGGAAGCCTGAGGTACGTCATGGCAACTCGCAAGCCCGACCTCCCGTTATGCGCAGATGTGCACGCGACATCCCAGTTACCTTAGAGAGATCGACAGCTACGTATGGTGAGAACGCGAGAAAAGTCCGATCTCAACCTTGCGTCGGCGCCGCGCATCACCCGGCGCACCGGGGAGCGGGCGCCTCACGGCTGCCGCCTCAGTATCTCGGGAGACACTCCCCCATGTCCGGCGCTTGCGCAAACTGAACGCCCCGCCCTTTCCCCTCATGACGTGAACGCGCCGTCCGGGGCCGTGCCCTCCCGGTCCTGACACGCTCGCGTCTCCCCGGGGATGATGGGCGCATGACGCTGAGCGCCGCCGACGGCAACGCCATTCTGAAGGAGAACTTCGCGCCCTGGGTGCAGGACCTCGGCCTGGTCGTGGAGGAGACCGGCGACCTGACCGCCGTGCTGCGCCTGCCGTGGTCGCCGCGGCTCGCCCGCGAGGGCGGTGCCATGTCGGGCCAGGCGCTGATGGCCGCCGCCGACACCGCCACCGTGATCGCGGTGTCCGCGGCGCGCGGGGAGTTCGTCCCGATGACGACGGTGCAGCAGTCGAGCACGTTCCAGCGGCCCGTCGTGGACGCCGACGTGCTCGTCTCGGCCCGCCTCACCAAGCTCGGGCGCACCCTGGCCTTCGCCGACATCGCCATGACCGCGAACGGGGCCCTGGCCGCCCACGCGACCACCGTCTACGCACTCCTGGGCTGACCCCGGAGACGCCGACGCCCCGGCCGACCGGGCCGGGGCGTCCGCGCTCTCGCTCAGCTCACCAGTTCTTCTCCATGCCCCGGACGTTCTTGGGGAGGCGGTGACCCGGGGGGTACATGATGTACGCGATGCCGCCGCTGGAGGAGCTGCGCAGCCAGACGTTCTCGAAGTTGGCGCGCGGGTAGACGTTGCGGACCACCGCGTCCGAGGACGACGCCGGGTCGTTGATGATCGGGTCGCCCGCCTTGGTGAACCCGACGACCACGAACAGGTGCCCGTTGGTGCTGTAGTTCGAGCCGGGCAGCTCCTCGGCCTTGAACGACTGCGAGGTCACCACCGGGATGCCGGCCTTGATGAACTGCTCCAGCTCGTTGACCGACCGCAGCCGGGTCACGAAGCCGTTGAGCCCGTACCTCCCGGCGTACGCGGGGTTGAACGGCCAGTTGCCGGTCCCCTCGTAGTTGTAGTCGTAGGCGTGGCGCGCGGCGAAGTCCACCTGCGGATCCGCGTACGACGGGTCGACCCAGGCCATGTCCTTCTTGGACGGCCCGCGCTTCCAGTAGCCCACGACCATCGAGGTCGACGTGGGGCTGCACCACGCCTCGCCGCCGCCGTCGTACTCGGGGTACTGGCCCTTGTGGATGTTCTGGGAGTACGCCGGGACCTTCAGCTCGATGCCCTCGGCGCCGCCGAGCGGGCTGACCGGCACCGTGGTGCGCTGCGCGACGAGCGAGGCCATCGCGCCGACCGACCGCAGCACCGGCTGGGCGTGCCCGCCGGGCGTGCGGTACAGCGTCACGCGGAGCTGGTAGGAGGTCAGCGTGTTCTTGGCGATGAACGTGTCGATGTCGACGTTGCCGTTGTCATCGGCCTGGCCGGGCACGGTCGTACGGTTGATGTCGCCGCCCTCGCCCGGGTCGTCGGAGGCCCAGCGGCCCATGACGTACCACTTGGTGTCCGCGCCCGCGCCCGTACGGCCGCGCATCTCGACCTGGAGCCAGCTCCCGTGCGGGGTGCTGGCGGTCCAGGAGGCGACGAGCTGGCTCGCGCCGAAGCCGACCGTGACCTTCGGCGACGTCCAGCGGGCGTAGTCCCAGGTCTTGGTGCCGGCGCCGTACGGATCGGTGTAGGACGCCGAGCCGACCGTACGGGCGATCGTGATGGCGCCGGAGCCGGAAAGCCGCACGCCCTCCGACGAGCCCTTCGCGAAGTCGCGGGCCGACGTCCACTGGTGGTAGGCCACGCGCGACCGCACGGGAGCGTCGGACGCCCCCGCCTGCGGCGCCGCGGCCACGGTGGTGGTCGCGAGACCGACCAGTACGAGAAGAGAGACCCTCCGCGCCGAAGCACGGGCACCCGACCACAGCATGGCTACTCCAAGGATGGCGACGATCTGCCCGGGACGCTAAGACGAGCGGACGCAGGTGTCAACGCTTTACGAGGCAACGTGTTGCATGGAAATTTGTTTACGTAGGCGGGCTCCGCTTTCGCATGCGCGGCCGAAGCCTCGTATCCTTCGGTCCATGGCAAAGAAGTCCCAGGACGGACAGGACGAAAGCCCCGGCCGCCTCAAGCAGATCCGCATGGTCGCCTCGCTGGTCCACCAGGCAAACCGCAAGGCGTTGCCGATGGTGTTCGCGTCGGCGATCGGGACTCTCGTGGTGTTCGTGGTCCTCGGTCTGCTCCTGGGCCAGGCGCTCCTGCTGATCCCGCTCGGCGTGCTCGCGGCGGTCGCCGTCGGCATGATCGTGTTCGGCCAGCTCGCGCAGCGGACGCAGTACTCCATGCTGGAGGGACGCCCGGGAGCCGCCGCCTCGATCGTGGAGAACATGCGCGGGCGCTGGGTCGTGACCCCGGCCGTGCAGGCGAACCGCAACATGGACGTCGTGCACCGCGTCGTCGGCCAGCCGGGCGTGATCCTGCTCGCCGAGGGCCCCGGCTCGCGGGTCGGCAAGCTCATCGGCGCGGAGAAGAAGCGCATCTCCCGCGCGGCCTCCGAGGTGCCGATCTATGACATCCAGGTCGGCAACGACGAGGGCCAGGTGCCGATCGGCAAGCTGCAGCGCCACCTCACCAAGCTGCCACGGAACCTCAAGAAGGACCAGGTCAGCCAGCTGATCGACCGCCTCAACGCCCTGCCGCAGGCGATGCAGATGCCCAAGGGCCCGATGCCCAAGGGCGCCCGCCTGCCGAAGGGCCCCCGGCCGCGTACGCGCTAGCGGGACGTGACGACGACCGTGCCGGCGGCGCGGTCGTGCAGGCCGCGGTGGTCGCGGTCCCACAGCACCGCGGGCACCAAGAGCACGAGCAGCACGGCGCGTTCGAAGGCCCACATGGCCCCGACGCGCCGTCCGCCGTCCAGCCCGGTCACGCGCAGCCCGGCAAGGCGTTTGCCGAGGGTCGTCCCGAAGATCGCGGTCAACAGCCACGCCAGGACGCCGAAGACGGCGAGCGTGGTGAAGCTGCGCGTCATGGGGCTCCAGTGGAAGGCGGCCGTGAGCGCCCCGGAGATCAGCATGGCGAGCAGCCAGTCGACGACCAGCGCGACGAGCCGGCGGCCGTAACCGGCCACGGCGCCGGGCCCTTCCTCCGGCAGGCCGATCCGCTCCCCCGGGTATCCGAGGTCGGCGCCCGCCGCGCGGGCGCCCGAGAGCCAGGATCCGGCCGTACGGCGAGGTTCGCTCATGGCCTCAAAGTTATCCACCAGGGGTGATCATCCGCCCCAGGGGGGCATGTAACACATGCGAAACACATGGGACATGGCCTCGAAACCGCTGGCTCGTAGCGTTCTAGACGCCATAAAAGCACCCCAAGGAGGTTGGATGTTCAGCAGCGCCGGCGAGGTCCTGAAATACATCAAGGACGAAGGGGTGCAGTTCGTCGATGTCAGGTTCACCGACCTGCCGGGCACGACGCAGCACTTCACGTTCCCTGTGGAGAATTTCGGTGACAACGTTTTCACCGATGGCCTGATGTTCGACGGGTCCTCCATCCGTGGTTTTCAGGAAATCCACGAATCGGACATGCTGTTGCTGCCGGACCCGACGACGGCTGTGATCGATCCGTTCCGCCAGCACAAGACCTTGAACCTCACGTTCTTCGTGCACGACCCGCTGACCGGCGAGGCGTACACGCGTGACCCGCGCAACATCTCCCGCAAGGCCGAGGAGTACCTCCGCGGCACCGGGATCGCGGACACGGCGTTCTTCGGTCCCGAGGCGGAGTTCTACATCTTCGACGACGTGCGGTTCGAGACGAGCCAGCACGAGTCGTACTTCCACATCGACTCCGTCGAGGGCGCGTGGAACACCGGCCGCGCCGAGGACGGCGGCAACCTGGGATACAAGCAGCGGTACAAGGGCGGCTACTTCCCGGTGCCGCCGATGGACCACTTCACCGACCTGCGCTCGGAGATGGTCCGCCAGCTCATCGCGGCGGGCGTCGAGACCGAGATGCAGCACCACGAGGTGGGCACCGCCGGGCAGGCCGAGATCGACATCAAGTTCGACTCGATGCTCAAGATGGCCGACAAGCTGATGCTCTACAAGTACATCGTGAAGAGCGTCGCGCGGCAGGCCGGCAAGACCGTCACATTCATGCCCAAGCCGATCTTCGGTGACAACGGCTCCGGCATGCACTGCCACCAGTCGCTGTGGAAGGACGGCTCGCCGCTCTTCTACGACGAGGTCGGCTACGCCGGTCTGTCGGACATGGCGCGCTACTACATCGGCGGCCTGCTCAAGCACGCGTCGTCGCTGCTGGCCTTCACGAACCCGACGGTGAACTCCTACCACCGCCTGGTCCCGGGCTACGAGGCACCGGTCAACCTGGTCTACTCCCAGCGCAACCGCTCGGCCTGCGTCCGCATCCCGATCACCGGTTCGAACCCCAAGGCCAAGCGCCTGGAGTTCCGCGTGCCGGACCCGTCGGCCAACCCGTACCTCGCCTTCCCGGCGATGCTGATGGCCGGCCTCGACGGCATCAAGAACAAGATCGAGCCGGTCGAGCCGGTGGACAAGGACCTGTACGAGCTGCCGCCGGAGGAGGCCCGCAGCGTCCCGCAGGTGCCGGGTTCCCTGGACGCGGTCCTCAACTCGCTCGAGGCCGACCACGACTACCTCCTCGAGGGCGGCGTGTTCACGTCCGACCTCATCGAGACGTGGATCAGCTACAAGCGCGAGAACGAGCTGGACCCGATCCGCCTCCGCCCGCACCCGCACGAGTTCGAGATGTACTACGACTGCTGACCTCGACGGGTCCGCCCGTGGGGTTTCTCCGGCCCGGTCCGCCGTTCTGGCGGACCGGGCCGGCACGTTTTCTCCGAGCCCTCCTGACCTGCGATGGTCTCGGCCGCCACGCTCGCGCGGCCGGCGCCGTGCCGTACATGCAAGATCGTGAGGTTCGCCGACGATGGCCCGTCTGGAGATCTGTCGGCACAGGCAGGGCAGCTCGATGACATCGCCGTGTACGTCACCGCGCAGCATGTCTTCCAGGTCGATCACCGTGCCCGCGCCGACGTACGGCGGCCGGATGCTCGCCCACGTGCACGTCCGGGTGTGCTCCTCGCCGTCCTCGGGCAGCCGGCCTGATGCCCGCCCTCGGCGGGCTCATGGTGGCCGCCGGCCATGCCCGTGGCCGGACGCCGGACACCCCGCGCGGTGCTCGACCGGTGGGGCGGTACGTTTCTCCGGGCCATCCTGACCTGGGGCGGTTTCGGCCGGTTATGGACGATCACTCATCGGCTCTAGGCGGACGGACCGTGCTGACATAGCGTCCTGACCATGGACACGCCGCTGGTGCTGCTCGACGTGGACGGTGTTCTCAACCCTCTTCAACGCTCTCCCGGCTATCAGCGGTATCGCGCGACGCCCAACGGCATCACCTACCGCCTGCTCCTCAACCCCCGCCATGGACCCCTGCTGACCGGGCTGGCCGAGGAGACCGGCGCGGAGCTGGTCTGGGCGAGTTACTGGACCGATTCGGCCAACGACTGGATCGGGCCGCGGGTCGGGCTGCCGCCGCTGCGGTCGATCCCGATCCCGCCGCGCGACCCGGAGTTCTCCTACGGCGGCTGGAAGGCCCGGCACGTCGCGGAGTGGATCGGCGAGCGGCCCTTCGTCTGGCTGGAGGACGAACCCGACGTACCCGACGCGCTCGCGGGCGGGCCTCCGCTGGGGCCGCACCTCATCGTGGCGGTGGACCCCGCGGAGGGGCTGACCGACGTGCACGTGCAGCAGGCGCGCGGCTGGCTGGAACAACTCCACTGACGCGCTCGTTACGACGAAGTCAGCGACACATAGGAGTGATCATGACTTCGGTCCAGGTCGAGCGTACCGACGACGGGGGCTTCGTCGCCCGCAACGGCCGTGGCGCCGAGGTCGTCATCGGCGGTTCCGACAAGGACGGCGTCTTCAGCCCGGTGGAGCTGCTGCTCGCCGCCCTGGGCGGCTGCGAGATCGTGACGGTCGAGCCGCTGACCGCCGACCGCGGCCACCGGCTGGTCCGGCTCGCCGCCACCGTCGAGGCCGAGAAGGTCGCGCCGACGCGGCTGGGCAAGATCACGGTCACCTACGACGTGGAGCTGCCCCCGGGAGACGACGCCGCCGCGAAGGTCTTCGCCGACGTCGCCCACCGGGTGCACGAGAACCACTGCACGGTCGGACGGGCGCTGCGCGAGGTCACCCCGACCGAGCAGGTACTCCCCTGACGATCTGGCCGGTCCCGCACCACCTGGACGAACGCCCCGACGGCCTCGCGATCCCTTCCACGGCCGGCCTCCGGACACCGACGGCCCCGCCCTGCGTACGGCGCGGTAGGCGCTGCGTGCGGCGGGGGCGGCCGATCTCCGCAAGTCCGGGGCCGACCCCGGCACGGACGTGACGGTGGGAATCGCCGGCATCGCGCCGGTGCTGGAACGGCTCGGCGTCGCCGGCCACACCCAGGCTCGCCGAGGGCCACGTGCTCGCGGCGGGACGTGACGGCGACCGGGGGCAGTCGTCCTGGACTGCGCCGACAGAACAGGCGCCCGCTAAGCCGCCCTCACGCTCGCCCAGGTGACCGGGAAGGGCCGGATGCCGGGAGTTGGCCGTACGCGACCGGTCCTCGCTGCGCCGCCGGGCCCCATCGAGGGCTCCTACGGCATGCCCTGGTCCCATGGCGACCGGCTGGACCACATCGGTCACCGCCGTTCGGCCTGGTCCGCCGCCCTCACCGAGCGCGCCGGCGACGACGCAGGTACAGACCGGCGCCCTGCGGGCGTCTCGTCCTACGGCGGCCGGCTGCACCGCACGCAGGCGCCCGAGCCGGCAGCGGCCGTGAGCGCCTTCTGGCGGCTCGGGACGGCCGGCGACCGCGAGAGTGCGCTTGGAGGGTCCGCGCCCGCGCGTACGGGCCCTGGCGACCGTGCCCGCGGCGATCCCGCGCGGGCGTCGCCGACCCGGCCTCCGCCGGCGGGGCCGGAAGCCTGGCTGGACGCGACGGAGCTGTGGGCCGCCGCCATGGACCGCTGACCGCATCGACCGAGCGCGCTCCCAAGAGCGCGTCGAGGCCCTCACCGATGCCCTTCGCGACGCCCGGAAGCCGCACCGAAGATCGGCGACGGCGTGATCGACCGTCTTCCCCGACCGGGTCGGGGCGGTCGCCGGCGCCTGACCGCCTCGTCCATTCGGGTGAGCCGTCCCGTCACACCGGTGACTTCCGTGCGCCCCCGTACCGGCCCCGTACGGAAAGCGCCGTTGAACTGCGGCCTCGTCCCGGTGGCGGCTCCCCCGCGGGCGGGCCGGGGCCGGCGTCGTGTGTACGCCGCCCGGTCGGTACGGGCGTCCGTATCCACCCTGAGGACTAGGGCCCGTACTCAATTGGGCCGAGTCACAGACCATTCCTGGAGGTGATCACAAACGTGCAGGTTTCCTCCAGGATTTAACTCATGGTCCAGCTCGCCCCTCCATGTCGCCCGATTCCGCCGGCGCCGCGCCACACGTCCCGCGCGGTGGCGTGGTCGCCGCGGCTCTGGCGGGAGATCGCCCTGATCGCCGTCTTCTACGGCGCGTACACCCTCGTCCGCCTGCTGATCCCCCACAACGACGCGGCCGCGTACACCCACGCCGGGCAGGTCATGCGGCTGGAGCACGCGCTCGGACCCAACATCGAGCTCAAACTCAACCACGCGCTCCTGCACGCTCCGCTGCTCGCCAAGGCCGCCAACATCTACTACGCGACCGCGCACTTCGCGGTCACGCTGATGGTGCTCGTGTGGCTCTACCGCGCCCGGCCGGAGCTCTACCGCTGGCTGCGCACGTCGCTCCTGCTGGCCACCGGGGTCGCGCTGATCGGCTTCTGGGTCTACCCGCTCGCGCCGCCGCGCTTCCTCGGCGGCTCCGGCTTCGTCGACCCGGTGACGGCGTTCCACAGCTTCGGGCTCTACTCCTCGCCCCAGGCGGGCTCCCTCACCAACCAATTCGCCGCGATGCCCTCGATGCACGCGGGATGGGCTCTCTGGTGCGCGGTGGCATTGATCGTGAGCGTACGGCGGCCATTGATCAAGGCACTCGCGTTCCTTTACCCGATCGTCACCATCACGGTGATCTTCTCGACGGCCAATCACTACCTGCTCGACGCCGTGGCAGGTGTCCTGGTGATGACGTTCGCCCTGTTCGTAGGCCTTATCATCCATCTGCGGGAAAACCGGCCACGGACAGCGAAGGATCACGAAGTGACAAACAAGACAACTATTGTCGAGAGCATGAGCCGTTCGATCTGACACCATGGAGATCATGTCGAGTTCGGCCGTTGCGCCAGTCGCCACGGGCGACGTGATGAAGGCGCCAGATGACCAGTCGGCCGGGCAACGACCACGGCTCTACCGCGAGATCCTGCTCATCGCCCTGTGCTACAGCGCGTACTCCTTCGTCCGTAACCTCGTGCCCACCACGCACACCGAGGCGCTGCATCTGGGCGCGCAGATCCTGCGGCTCGAGCACACGCTGCACCTGGACCCGGAGATGTCGATCAACCGGCTCTTCCTCCACGTCCACTGGCTCGGCGTGCTCGCGAACTACTACTACTCGACGCTCCACTTCGTCGTCACCCCCTTCGTGCTGGGCTGGCTCTACCTCCGCCACCAGGACCGCTACGTCTTCTACCGGCGGCTGATCTTCGCGACGACGGTGCTGGCGCTGATCGGCTTCTATCTGATGCCCCTCGCGCCCCCGCGGATGCTGCCCGGTTTCGTGGACACCGTCCTGGCCTTCCACACGCAGGGCCTGTACGCCTCGGGCGCCTCGCCGGTCGGCTCGGTCTCCAACCAGTACGCCGCGATGCCGTCCCTGCACACCGGCTGGGCGCTGTGGTGCGCGATCGCCGTCGCGGACGTGGTCCGCCGCCGCTGGCTGAAGATCCTCATCTTCTGCTACCCCGCCGCGACCGTGGTCGTGATCCTGGGCACCGCCAACCACTATCTCCTCGACGCCGTCGGCGGAGCCGTCACGCTCGGCGCGGGCTACCTCGCCGCCCGGAGCGTACGCTTCGTGATCCCCCGCCTGGGCCCGGTGGCCCGCGTGTTCTCCACCGACTGACCCAGGAGGCGGGGATGGCCCCCCGTACGACCGAAGACGGCGTGATCGCCGTGCGCTACCGGCGATCGGCGCTGGGCCCGCCCGGCGCCCTCTCCCTGATCCTGGTGCTCGCGACCGCCTGCACCGGACACCTCGCCCTGGGCTCGGGTTCCGGCCCGGCCACCGCGGCGGTCACCGTGAGCGCGCTGCTGACCCTGGTCTTCGTCCCGCTCTACCTGCGCGCCGTCGTCCGCACGCTGCGCGGTGCCCCGCTGCTCAGCCTGGACCGTGACGGGGTCACGCTGCACTCGGCCCGGGTCACGCTGCCGTGGTCGAACGTCGCGGAGATCCGGATCGTCCACAAGCCCGGCCACGCCGACCTGCTCGTGTTCGTCCCGGTCGACGGACGTCAGGCGGTGGAGTCGCTGCACGGGCTACCGAGGAGGTTCGCCTCCGACGGCATCCGGCGCGTCGGCGGCCCGATCTTCCTGCGCGTCCCACAGCTCGCCGACCCGGTCGAGGATCTCCTGAGCGCCGCCCGGCGCCTGACCACCGCGCCAGTACGCCACCAGCACGCCCTCGCCGGCCGCTGACCTCAGAGCCGTCGCGCGACGGCGGTCATCCAGTCGTCCGGTACGGCGAATCCGAAGCTCCAGCGGTGCACGGGGTGCGGGGTTCGCGACGCAGTGCCACAGGAGCCGCCGCGGGTCCTGCTCGATCTTGAAGAACCGCACCGTCCGCGGCCGTTCGCGCAAGGTCACGATCTCGTGGGTCCGCGGGTCCATGTAGCGGAAGAACGACGCCTCGGGCCGCTCGTCGAAGTCGACGACGTGCATGCGCCAGCCCGGCTGCGTCTCGTCGGTGTGCCACAGCCGGTAGCCCGACGGCGGGTACCAGAGGCTGCACGAGAAGCGGATCTCCGAGCCGAAGAAGTCCTCGAGCGTGCGGATCACCCGGTGCTTGGCCTCGAGGTAGCCGTCATAGCCCGGGTGGTCGGCGTGCTCGTCGAGGTTGACGAGATGGAGGTCACGCCGGGGCGCGCCCGAGCCGAGCGCCGGGTCGCGCCAGTGCGCCCGCGTCATCGTCTCGTGCCGCCGCCGAGGACGTAGAAGATCGCGAGGTGCCCGCCGAGCTCGGCGAAGACCCGGTCGGCCTCCTCGCGGGTGTTCAGGCGGTTGTGGCCGGCCGGGACCAGCGCCTCGTAGCCGTAAGATGGCCGGGCCAGCACCCGCCGCGTGGCGAAGCCGAGGACCCCGTCGGCGCGCAGCCGGGCGAGCAGCTCCTGCGTGGCCGCCTCGGAGCGGACGCAGCGGGGCTTGTAGACGAACGAGCCGATGCCGCCGCAGGACTGCTCGGCCTCGACGACGGCGACGCTCCGCGCGCCGGCGCGGTGGCCGGACAGGCCGAGGCGCAGCGAGCGGAACGAGGTGATCTTCGCGCCGAGGATCTCGCGGCCGATCTCCTCGCGGTCGGCGGCGAGGCGGTCGATCAGCTCGCCGCCGAAGCCGGCGAGCAGGGCGGTGACCTCGGCCAGCCAGCGTCCGAGGACCGGGAACCGGAGGTAGAAGCGGTGGTACGCGACGGTGTCGGCGAACGTCGCGTCCGCCTCCACCGCCTGAGCCAGGGACGGCCCGAAGCGGTCGAGCAGATGCCGCTCGACGTCACCGGCCAGCCGGCGCTCGAACCGGCCGGGGTGGCGTGCCCGCGCGATCTCCAGCCGGCGGCCGAGCTCGGCCAGGAACGGCGCGCAGGCCGCCGCCGGCCGTCCCCGGCGGGCCGCCGCGGCCGGGCAGCCGTTCAGCGCCGCCTGGTAGGTCGGCAGCCAGGAGGCGTGGACGCCGGCGAACACCTCACGGGTCGCGGCGTTCGCGTCGTCGAGGCCGAGCTCGTGGTGGCGGTAGGCGGTCAGGACGGCCGCGATGTCGTCCCTGCTACGCCCGGAACGGCGGGACAGCCGGCCGGCCAGCCGGTCGATCCTCCCGGTCTCCAAACGCGGAAGCACCCGCGGGGTCGCGGTCGTGCCCGCGGCACGCAGGGCGGCCACCACTCGCGTCCGCTCGGACAGGTTGGCCGCGCGGGCGGCGAGGTCGAGGAAGGGATGGTCGCTCATGGGGAGAAACTGCTCCTGCGGTCGCGAGGGGGACGGTGGGCCGGCGCTCGCCGGCCCACCGCCGACGCACGGGGTGTGGGCCCCCTGTGCCGCTTACTTGGTCATGCCGTCGCAGGTCGCCGTGGCCGGGCGCCGCCGCCTTCGTCAAGCGCCGTCAGGCGCAGATCTTTCTCGCGGCGGTGCCCTTGAACGGCGTAATGTCGGACATCAACCCCTCCTTACCGAAAAACGGGCTACTGACATTTTCCGGGGACGACGCTCGATATCGTCTGATTTCCGGTCGTCACCGCTGTTCTGTCGGCGGACAAGCCCCCTTTTGTGATCGGCGAGTCCCAATCTAGAAAGGGGTTCTTTCAGTCCGCTTACAGTTCGCCTTCAGGCGGCGTTGACGAGAGCCGGGGGTCGTCGCGGAGGATGGCGATGTGCAGGTCGCGCACCTCGTGCCCGGGGCGTACGCCGAGCCTGTTGCGCAGCGACTTGGTCACCTCGGCGTACACCTCGAGCGCCTCGGCGGGCCGGCCGCAGCGGTACAGCGCGACCATGAGCTGGCCCCAGAATCGCTCGTGGAACGGGTGCTTGCCGGTCAGCGCCCGCAACTCGCCGACGAGCCGGTCGTGCCGGCCGAGCGCGAGGTCGACCTCGTGCCTTCGTTCGAGCGTGCGCAGGTGCTCTTCGACCAGGCTCGGCACGACGTCGCGGTGCAGCGAGTCCGAGCGCACGTCCGGCAGGACCGGCCCGCGCCACAGGTCGAGCGCCCGGGTCAGGCCGTCCGACTCCGCCGGGAGGTCGCCCCGCTCGCCGGCCGTACGCGCCGCGCCGACCATGTCGCGGAAGCGGATGAGGTCGAGGCCGCCGGCGGAGACCTCGATGCCGTAGCCGGCCGCCGAGGTGCGGATCGGGCCGTCGCCGCCCCGGGCCGCGAGGGGGTCAAGGGTCTGCCGCAGGCGGGTGACGTAGGTGTGCAGCGCCCCGCGCGGAGCGCGGGGCGGGTCGCCGCCCCAGAGGCGTTCGGTGAGCTCCTCGACCGCCACGAAGCGGTTGGCGCTCAGCAGGAGCGTGGCGAGGAGCACACGCTGTTTGCCCGCCGCCACGGGAACGCGCCGCGTATCGATGGAGACCTCGAGCGGACCGAGAACGCGAAAATCCAGACCATGCACGACGGACTCCAGGCTCGCTTTTCGTACCGCGATCCGGCTGTTTTCGACGCACCATGGTCCACGCGGAACTGCCGAGTGTCACGGGTTTCGGGCTCGTACGATACAGGCCATGACGTTGGCGGACAATCACGATCAATGGCCGATGGCCTGGGGCGATGACGAAGCTTTCCACACTTTGCCACGATCGTTAGACCAGTCGTTTCTCACCGGCCGTTCCGGTTGTTCGTGACCGACCGTGAGCGACCGTCGAATTCCGGCATCATCCGCCTGAATAAAGCGTATTAAATGCCTTATCTCCGGGCAGAAAGTCAATCCAGGTCATCGTTGCCGTAGAAGACGCGTTCCATCACCCGGCGGGCGTGCCGGGCGTGGCGGCGGTAGTCCTCCAGAAGGGCGCCGGACGCCGGGTAGCCCAGCAGGCTGGTGACCGCGGACCGTTCGCGGTGGTGTTCGGTCGGCAGCAGGTCCGAGGCACGCCCGCGCACGAGCATGGTCGCGTTGCGGATGCGCGTGGCCATCCGCCAGGCGTCGGTCAGCGTCGTCGCGTCGTCGCGGTCGAGCACGCCCGCGTCCGCGGCCGCGTCGAGGGCGGCGAGCGTGCGGGTGGTGCGCAGGCCGGGCACCTCGTGGGCGTGCTGGAGCTGCAGGAGCTGGGCCACCCACTCCACGTCCGACAGGCCGCCGGGCCCCAGCTTCGTATGGAGGCGCCGGTCGACGCCCCGCGGAAGGCGCTCGGCCTCCATGCGGGCCTTCAACCGCCGGATCTCGCGCAGCGCGGTCTCGTCCACCCCGCGCTCGGGCCAGCGTACGGGGTCGATCAGCTCCTGGAACCGCGAGCGGAGCCCCTCGTCGCCGATGAGCGGCGCGGCGCGCAGCAGCGCCTGACTCTCCCACGGAGCGGACCAGCGGCGGTAGTAGGAGGCGTACGAGTCGAGGGTGCGGACGAGCGGTCCCTGCCGTCCCTCGGGCCGCAGGCCGGGGTCGATCACCAGCGGCGGGTCGGAGGCGGGCAGCGCGAGCAGCCTGCGGAGTTCTTCGGCGACCGCGTGCGCGGCCGCCGACGCCTCGCGGTCGACGGCGCCCGGCAGCGGCTCGTGCACGAACATGACGTCCGCGTCGCTGCCGTAGCCCAGTTCGAAACCGCCGTACCGGCCCATGGCCACGATCGCGAACCGCGTCGGCAGCGGCCCGCGCAGCTCGCCCTCGATCTTGTCGATGGCGACCCGCAGGGCGGCGTCGAGCGTGACCGTCGTGATCGAGGTCAGCGCCTCGGCGGTGGCGCGCTCGTCCAGGAGGCCCAGCAGGTCGGCGACGGCCGTACGGAACAGCTCACGGCGGCGCAGGCCGCGTATGGCCGCGACGGCGTCGGCCGGGCGGTCCTGGTGAGGGCGCGCGGCGGCGGACTCGATGTAGCGGCGCGCCGCGGCCTGGGCCTCACTCTGCAGCGCGGTGGCCGGCCGCGGCACGAGACCGGTCTCGCCGCCGAGCATGGCGACCGCCTCCGGCGCGCGCAGGAGCAGCTCCGTGGCGTACCGGCTGGAGGCCAGCACGTGCGCCATCCGCTCGGCCACCGACACGTCGTCGCGGAGCAGCCGGAGGTACCACGGCGTGGTGCCCAGCTCGTCGCTGACCTGGCGGAAGCCGAGCAGCCCGGCGTCGGGGTCCGGGCAGTCGGCGAACCAGTCGAGCATCACCGGGAGGAGGGTCCGCTGGATCGCGGCACGGCGTGAGACGCCGGAGGTCAGGGCCTCCAGATGCCGGAGCGCGCCGGCCGGGTCGGTGTAGCCGAGGGCCTCCAGGCGCGTACGCGCGGCCTCGCGGGTGAGCCGGGCCTCCTCTCCGGGCAGCCGGGCCACGGCCTGCAGCAGCGGGCGGTAGAACAGCTTCTCGTGCAGCCGCCGCACCTCGCGGGCGTGCCGGCGCCACTCGGCGGTGAACTCCCGAACGGGATCGGCGCGGAAGCCGAGCGCGCGGCCCAGCCGCCGCAGGTCGTCCGGCTCCTCGGGAACGAGGTGGTTGCGCCGCAGCCGGTGCAACTGGATCAGGTGCTCGACGCGGCGCAGGAAGCGGTACGCGGTGCCGAGCGCGGCGGCGTCGCCCCGCCCGACGTAGCCGCCCCACGACAGCTTCTTCAGCGCGATGAGGGTGCCCGGGCCGCGCAGCTCCTCGTCGGCGCGGCCGTGCACGAGCTGGAGGAGCTGTACGGCGAACTCCACGTCGCGCAGGCCGCCGGGGCCGAGCTTGAGCTGGCGCCCGGCCTGTTCGGGCGCGATGTGCTCCACCACGCGGCGCCGCATGGCCTGGACGTCCTCGACGAAGTGGTCCCGGTCCGCCGCGTTCCACACGAGCGGCGCCAGCGTCTGGACGTACTCCTCGCCGAGCTTGCGGTCGCCCGCGACGGGCCGTGCCTTGAGCAGCGCCTGGAACTCCCAGGTCTTGGCCCAGCGCTCATAGTAGGCCTGGTGACTCGCGAGCGTACGGACGAGGGGCCCGGACCGGCCCTCCGGGCGCAGGGCGGCGTCGACCTCCCACAGCGAGCCCTCGGAGGTGGTCTCCGAGCAGGCCCGCATCATGCCGGAGGCGAGCTTGGCCGCGGCCCGCAGCGCGGCGTCCTCGTCCTGGCCGGGCATGGGCTCGGCGACGAAGACGACGTCGACGTCGCTGACGTAGTTGAGCTCGCGTCCTCCGCACTTGCCCATGCCGATCACGGCGAGCCGGCAGAGCCCGGCCTTCTCGCCGAGGTCGGTACGCGCGATGGCCAGGCCCGCCTCCAGCGCCGCGGCGGCGAGGTCGGCCAGCTCGGCGGCGACGTCCTCCACGCCGATCTCGTGGGCCAGGTCACGGCCCGCGAGGTGCAGCAGCGCCTTCCGGTACGCCACGCGCAGCGCCGGCATCGGCTCTCGCACGCTCGCCCGCGGCATCGCGTCGGCGGGGTCGGCGCCGACCGCGCCCAGCAGCGTGTCGCGCAGCTCGTCGGCCCCGGGCCGGCGTACGGCGCCGGGGCCGGCCAGGACCCGCCAGTCGTCCGGATGCCGTACCAGGTGGTCGGTGAAGGCGGCGCTCACCCCGAGCACGGCGAGCAGGCGGTCGCGCGCGGCGGTGTCCTCGGCCAGCCCCGCGCGTACGTCCGTGGTCTCGATCAGGCGGAGTAGACCGGTGAGCGCCAGGTCGGGGTCGGCGACGGTCCCCAGGGCGTCGAGGAGACCGTCACCGAGGTCGTGCCCTTCGAGCCGGCGTTCGGCACCTTCGGCGTCGGTGACGCCGAGCCTGGCCAGCCGGCCGGCGAGACTCTCAAGTCGGCGTTCGCTCACCAACAAAAGGTATCGGGGCCGGTCGGGCACTCATAGCGACCGACACAAGCCGTTTTCTCCGAGGTAGTCCGCTTTCGGTCAGGTCGCAGGTGATTCGAGCGTGCCGTCGGCCCGGACCCGGCTCAGCAGCTCCTCGGTGAAGCCGCGGACGCCGGTCGCGCCGGCCGGGGTCGTGTGCCGGCCCTCGCGGTAGGCGGCCGCGGTCCGGCCGGGGATCGGCAGGCGCAGGATCGGGCGCCGGCGGCGTACGGCGCCGAGGTAGGTCCGCATCAGGTCGTCCAGGCCCTCGACGCGGGGGCCGCCCATGTCGGGCATCCGGCCCGCGGGTTCGCCGAGGGCGAGCGCCGCGAGACGCCCGGCCACCTCGCCGGTGTCGACGGACTGGACCGCGATGCCGCGCGGCACGATCGCCACGGGCGGCTTGGCGAGCGCGGACAGCGCCATCAGGACGAGGTCGTGGAACTGCGTCGTACGCAGGATCGTCCACGGGAGCCCGGACTCCTCGACCAGCCGCTCGGTCGCGAACTTGGCCTTGAAGTAGGGCAACGGGATCTCGTCCACGCCGACGATCGAGATGTAGACCAGATGCGGATCGCCGGAGATCGCCTCCAGCAGCCGGCGCGTGGCGCCGACGTCGCGGTCGGGCCGGCGCCGGTCGAAGCCGGAGCTCGCCGCGTGCACGATCACGTCGGCGCCCGCCAGCGCCCCGGGGAGCCCGGCGCCGGTCTCCAGGTCGCCGCGGACCGTCGTGGCGCCCTCGACGGTGCCGGTCCCGCGCGTGAGCACCCGTACGTCGGCCCGGCCGGACAGCGCCGGGACGAGGCGGCGGCCGAGGACGCCGGTGCCTCCGGTAACAAGAATTGTCGTCATGCCCACACGACGGGACCGGCGGCCCGTACGTGACATCGCCCCGCGCCCCCGTGTCGGCGGGCGCCGGGCGACCATGCTCAGATGACGGGCTCGGCCAGTGCCTCGGGGGCCGCGTCCTTCGAGGCCTCGGGCCCGCGCCCGCTGCGGAGCGGTACCTCGCGGACGAACCAGGCGACGACGAAGCCGAGGAACGCGAGCACCGCGCCGCCGATCATCGTGCCGTGCAGGCCGTTGGTGATGCCCGTCTTGAACGCGTCCTGCACCGGGGCCGGCAGGGTCTGGAGCAGCGCCGGGGTCACGTGGGTGCCGCCGGAGGCGATCGCCTGGCCGGCCTTGTCACCGAGCCGCGAGGTCAGTGAGTCCTCCAGGCGGCTGGTGAAGATCGACCCGAGCAGGGCGATGCCCAGCGAGCCCCCGATCGTACGGAACAGGGTGACCGCGCCGCTGGCCGCGCCCATGTCGCGCAGGGTCACGCTGTTCTGGGTGATCAGCGTGGTGTTCTGCATGATGAAGCCCATGCCGAGCCCGGCCACGAGGGTGAGCGCCGATGCCTCGAAGGTGCTGGTGTTGACCTTCAGCAGGAGCATGACCAGCATGCCGGCGGTCAGCACCGCCCCACCGATGATCGGGTAGACGCGGTAGCGGCCGTTGCGCATGATGAGCTGGCCGACCGTGAGCATGACGGCGAGCATGCCGAACATCAGCGGAAGCAGGAGCAGCCCGCTGGCGGTCGCGGAGGCGCCGCGTACGTCCTGCATGTACTGCGGGAGGAAGTTCACCGCGCCGAACATCGCCGCGCCGACGAGGAAGCTCAGGATCTGCGCGATGGTGAAGTTGCGGTTGCGGAACAGCCGCAGCGGCAGGATCGGCTCGGGGACACGGCCCTCGACGAAGACGAACAGGACCAGCGCGACGACGCTCACGACGGCGAGCCCGATGATCTGCGCCGAGGCCCAGGGGTACTCCGTGCCGCCCCAGGCCGCCACCAGCGTCAGGCAGACGATGCCGCCGGTCAGGAGCAGCGCGCCCCAGTAGTCGATCTTGGCCTTGAGGTGCGGCGTGTGCAGGTGCATGCCCAGGCCGGTGACGAGCAGCGCCACGGCGCCGAGCGGCAGGTTGACATAGAACGCCCAGCGCCAGCTCAGGTGGTCGGTGAGGAACCCGCCGAGCAGCGGGCCGCCGACGAACGCGACGGGCATCATGCCGCCGATGATCGCCTGGAAGCGCCCGCGTTCCCGCGGCGGCACCAGGTCACCGATGATCGCGAACGCGCCGACCATGAGGCCGCCGGCGCCCAGGCCCTGGATGGCACGGAAGCCGATGAGCTGCCCGATGTTCTGCGACAGGCCCGACAGCATCGACCCGATCAAGAAGATCACGATCGAGGACATGAACATGCCCTTGCGGCCGTACAGGTCGCCGAGCTTGCCCCAGATCGGGGTCGCGGCGGCGGTGGCGAGCGTGTACGCCGTGACGACCCAGGACAGGTGGCTGATGCCGCCCAGCTCACCGACGATCGTGGGAAGCGCGGTGCCGACGATCAGGTTGTCGAGCATCGCCAGGAACATTCCCAGCATCAACCCGATGATCGCGATGTAGATGGACCGAGTACTTCTCACCGACTCGGAGTCCTCGGTGTTGCTCCCCGACATGGATAACCTCTCCCCTAGATGGACGGCGTCCTTACTTGCCGACCGGCTAGCAAGCTTACTTGCCGTACGGTAGGCTATCAAGCCTAGCCGGGCGGCAAGTAAGTCTTATTCCAGGTTTGCAGCAAAAGGTGGAGACATGGGCGAGCGACGAAGCGGCACGCGCGAGAGGATCCAGGCCGTCGCGGTCGAACTGTTCGCCGAGCACGGCTACGAGAAGACCTCGCTGCGCGAGATCGCCGAGCGGCTGGACGTGACGAAGGCGGCGCTGTACTACCACTTCAACACCAAAGAGGCCATCGTCGTCAGCCTCTTCGAGGACCTGATCGCGGGCATCGACGAGATCATCACCTGGGCGGAGGCCCAGCCGCGCACGCTGGAGACCCGCGAGGAGATCCTCCGCCGCTACGCCCGCCTGGCCCGCGCGCGGCCGAAGGGCATGATGCGCTTCATCCAGGAGAGCAAGACCACCATGCAGGAACTGGCGCCCGGGGAGAACCTCCAGTGCCGCTTCCGCACGCTGTCGGGCCTGCTGCGCGATCCGGACGCGTCGCTGACCGAGCAGCTCAAGTCGTCCCTGGCCCTGATCACGGCCAGCGCCTCGGTGTTCATGCTGAAGGACACGGACTCGACGGACGAGGAGCGGTACGACGCCGGCCTCGAGGTCGCCCTGCAACTGGTCGCCGGCACCCCGGTCCACAGCTGACGACGCCGTGGCCGACCTGGGCCGGACGGTGGCGATGACCCTGTCTCCTCTGGTGAGATCGTCCCGTGAGGGCGGCGCGGGAAGCGTCGCCGGGTGACGACCGAGGGCGGGGGCGCCATGGCCGCCAGGCGAGAGCCGATCCGCCGGCGGTCCTGGACGGGACCGGCCGCCGCCGCGGGCCTCGCACTCGCGCTGTCGGGCGGATGCACGACGGAGAGATCCAGTGTGGCGGTTCCGCCCAAGGGCCACGAAGCACCGCTGCCGACGGTGCACTACTCGTTCGGGACCCAGCCTCCGCCGTGGACCAAACCGCTCAACGTGCTGGGAGGCGCCGACGCCGCCGGGCTCGCCAGCGGCCCGGTGGAGGGCACCGCCCGGCACTTCTACGGCCATCTCGACGTCTTCGCGAACGGCAGACCCATCAAGGTCGCCACCGGTCTCGGGGTGGACGGAAAGTTCGCCTCCGAAGTGCGCACGCGCGGCAAGGGCGTCCTGGTCGTCGCGTCGTCGGACGCCGGCAAACGCTTCACCCTCGGACAACTGTTCCTCGAGTGGGGCGTGCGCCTCGACCCGGCGCACCTCGGCGGCTTCACCGCCGACACGAGCCACCCGCTCACCACCTACGTCGGCGGCGTCGAGCGGACCGGCGACCCGGCGATGGTCGAGCTTCTTCCGCACATCGAGATAGCGCTGGTCTACGGAGCGCCCCCGCCGAAGATCCCCGCGAGCTACGCCTTCCCGCGCGGAGAGTGATACGCCGAGTCCGTACGGTGGACGCACCCCGCTCCGTCGCCAGTCACGATCGCGCCGACAGGAGCACGCGTGGAAGTCCACGGCTGGGCCCACGACCTGTACCTGGTTCTTTCGCGACCTGGGGAGCCTTCGCGACCTTCTACGGAGGATGGTTCCTCCGTGGAGACCCGGTCCGGCCCGAGGAGTCTCCCCGCGTAAGTGAGACCATCGAGGTCTTCTACGATCCCCGCGAACCGCAGGACATGTTCACGGCGCCGGGCCGGCGTGATGACCGCCATGGGCGCGGAGAGTGACCTCGGTGCCGTAACGGAAGACCGTCCGCGTGCGCAGGTCCGGGCCGACGGTCAGGTGACCGTCGGCCCGGTCGGCCGTACGGGTCCGATCAGCGCGGAGCCGCGCTTACAGGATCGCGAGGTAGCGCTTGCGCTCGTACTCGGTGACCTGGCGGCGGTAGTCCTCCCACTCCGCGCGCTTGTTGCGCAGGAAGAAGTCGAAGACGTGTTCGCCGAGGACCTCGGCCACCAGGTCGCTGCGCTCCATCGCGGCGATCGCCTCGTCCAGGCTCTGCGGCAGCGGCTCGATGCCCATCGCGCGGCGTTCGCCCGGGGTCAGGGCCCACACGTCGTCCTCGGCGCCCGGCGGCAGTTCGTACCCCTCCTCGATGCCCCGCAGGCCCGCTCCGAGGATCACCGCGAACGCGAGGTACGGGTTGCACGCCGTGTCCAGTGAGCGGAACTCGATGCGGGTCGCGTGACCCTTCTGCGGCTTGTACATCGGCACGCGTACGAGGGCGGAGCGGTTGTTGTGGCCCCAGCAGATGTACGGCGGCGCCTCGCCGCCGGCGCCCGCGGAGGCGCCGACGCCGCCCCAGAGCCGCTTGTAGGAGTTGACCCACTGGTTCGTGACCGCGGTCAGCTCGGCCGCGTGCCGCAGCACGCCCGCGATGAACGCGCGGCCCACCTTGGAGAGCTGGAACTCCGCGCCGGGCTCGTAGAAGGCGTTGCGGTCGCCCTCGAACAGGGACATGTGCGTGTGCATGCCCGAGCCGGGCTGGTCGGTGAACGGCTTGGGCATGAACGAGGCGAACACGCCGTGCTCCAGCGCGACCTCCTTCATCACCAGCCGGAACGTCATGATGTTGTCGGCCGTGGTGAGGGCGTCGGCGTAGCGCAGGTCGATCTCCTGCTGGCCGGGGCCGCCCTCGTGGTGGCTGAACTCCACCGAGATGCCCATCGACTCCAGCATCATGATCGCGCTGCGCCGGAAGTCGTGGGCGGCGCGGTGCGGGGTGTGGTCGAAGTAGCCGCCCGAGTCGACCGGCTGCGGCTCGCCGCCTTCCACCTGCTCCTTGAGGAGGTAGAACTCCAGCTCAGGGTGGGTGTAGAAGGTGAAGCCGAGGTCGGCCGCGCGCGCCAGGGTGCGCTTGAGGACGTAGCGCGGGTCGGCGAAGCTCGGCGTGCTGTCCGGCATGAGGATGTCGCAGAAGATGCGCGCCGTGCCCGGGGACTCGGCCCGCCACGGCAGCACCTGGAAGGTCGAGGGGTCCGGCTTGGCGAGCATGTCGGCCTCGTGGATCCGCGCGAAACCCTCGATCGAGGATCCGTCGAAGCCGATGCCTTCGGCGAACGCCTGCTCGAGCTCGGCAGGCGCGACAGCGACCGACTTGAGGAACCCGAGCACGTCGGTGAACCACAGCCGGATGAAGCGGATGTCGCGCTCCTCGAGAGTGCGGAGCACGAACTCCTGCTGACGGTCCACAACCGATCCCTTCGTAAGCCGGGAGACATCTTTGGCAACTTACATTCTGCCGCCTCCGTGTTTCCCCCACGTTACGGGTCCACGGCGTGCGTTTCGTCACACCGGCCCAGGTCAGGCGTCCTCTACCTCGCCGACCTGCGCCGCCGCCGGGTCGAGCACGCGGGACAGGAACGTACGGGCGCGGTCGCTGGCCGGGGAGCCGATCACGTCGGCGGCCGGGCCCTCCTCGACGATCACTCCGCCGTCCATGAAGACCACCCGGTCCGCGACCTCGCGGGCGAAGGTCATCTCGTGGGTGACCACCATCATGGTCATGCCCTCGACGGCGAGCCCGCGCATGACGGCCAGCACGTCGCCGACCAGTTCGGGGTCCAGGGCCGAGGTCGGCTCGTCGAAGAGCATCACCGACGGGCCCATGGCCAGGGCGCGGGCGATCGCCACCCGCTGCTGCTGTCCGCCGGACAGCTGCGCGGGGTAGGCGTCGACCTTGTCGCTGAGCCCGACGCGCTCCAGGTTGGCGCGCGCCACCTCGTCGGCCTCCGCCGCGGACCGGCGCAGCACCTTGCGCTGGGCGATGGTGACGTTGGCCAGCGCGGACAGGTGCGGGAACAGGTTGAACTGCTGGAACACCATGCCGATACGGCGGCGTACGGCGTCGATGTCGCACTCGGGGTCGGTCAGCTCGACGCCGTCGACGGTGACCGAGCCCGAGGTCGGCACCTCCAGGAGGTCCACGCAGCGCAGCAGGGTCGACTTGCCGGACCCGGACGGGCCGATCACGCAGACGACCTCGCCGGCCGCGACCTCCAGGTCGATGCCGCGTAGCACCTCCAGGTCGCCGAAGGACTTGTGCAGATCGCGTACCTCGATCATCGCTGTCCCCTCTTCTGCCGGGCCTCCAGGCGCCGCGCCAGGTAGCTCAGCGGGATCGTGACGATGAGATAGCAGAGCGCGGCGGCGATGATGGGGGTGGTGTTGCCCTGCGTGCTGGCCGCGTCCTTGGCGAACTTCGACAGCTCCCGCTGCTGCAGGGTGATGCCGAGGTACAGCGCGAGCGAGGAGTCCTTGACCAGCAGGACCAGCTCGTTCGTGAGCGGCGGGATCACGAGCCGCAGCGCCTGCGGGATCACGATGGAGCGCATCGCCTTGCCGTGCGACATGCCGAGCGTGCGCGCGGCCTCCATCTGCCCGCGGGGCACCGACTCGATGCCGGCCCGGATCGTCTCGGCCATGTACGCGGCGGAGACCAGCCCGAGCGCGAGCGCGGCCTGGCCGTAGACGCCGCCGGGCAGGTTGGCGCCGGGAAAGGCGAGCGGGACGCCGGTGCCGACGAAGATGAAGATCAGCAGTGCCGGCAGCCCGCGGAAGATCTCGATGTAGACGAGGGCGAACCAGCGGTACGGCGCCGCGGACGACAGCCGCATCAGCGCCAGCACCAGTCCCCCGGCGAGGCCGAGCGCGAACCCGGTGACCGTGAAGACCAGCGTGTTGCGCAGCCCGACCGTGATGACGTCGGGAAAGAGCTGCTCGGCGATGCTCCAGTTGGCGAAGTTGGTGTGGATCTCGCCCCAGTCCGCCGAGGACAGCAGCGCGACGACGATGACCAGGAAGATGCCGTACTCGCCGCCGAGGACGAGTTGTCTCCGGCGGCGCCGCGTGAGCCGGGGCGCCGCCTCTTCGGACACGGCCATTGTCAGGCGCCCGCCGGCAGCGGGCCGATCCACTTCTCGTAGATCTTCTTGTACTCGCCGTCCTGCTTGGACTGGTCGATGGCCTGGTTGATCATCGCGAGGAGCTTGGGGTTGTGGCCCTTGCGCACGGCGAAGCCGTACTGCTCACCGGTGTTGAGGTTGCCCGCGACGCCGTACGCGGAGTTCGCCGAGTCCTTCAGCCAGCCCTGCACGACCGGGTAGTCCTCGACGATCACGTCGACCTGGCCGCTGCGCAGGCCGTTGAGCAGGCTGGCGGAGTCCTCGAAGGACTTGGAGTCGATGCCCTTGCCCTGGACGTACTCCTCGCCGGTGGTCTGGGCCTGCGAGCCGACCTTGATCTTCTTGGCCTTCACGTCGTCGAGCGAGGCGAAGGTCGTGCCCTTCTTGCCCATGAGCGCCTGGGTCGCGTCGAAGTAGGGCTTGGAGAAGTCGATGAACTTGGCCCGCTCCGCCTTGATCGTCATGCCCGCGGCGGCGACGTCGCACTTGCTGCCGTTGAGCGCCGACCCGGTCTTGATGGTCTCGAAGGGGGTGTCGATGACCTGCTGGGTCACGCCGAGCTTCTTGGCCACCAGGTCGATCATGTCGACGTCGAAGCCGACGACCTTTCCTCCCACCGCGGACTGGAACGGCGGGTACGGCAGGTGCGTGCAGGTCGTCAGGTGCCCCTTCTTGACGAGCTTGGCGCCCTGGACCGTCACCCCCTTGCTTCCGCTGCCGCACGCGGTGACGACGAGGGCGGTCGCGCAGATCCCCGCTGCGGCGGCCAGCCGGCGACGTATGGGCACAGTTCCTCCAGGTTCGCTGCAAGCAATGCCCGAGACTATGTCATATCTGCCGCTACCAGGAGAGACGTCACTCGGTCACCGCCTCGCCACGATGGGAGACCGGGCCTGCTCAACCGGCGTCCGGCGGCATCGGGCCCATCCATTTCTCATAGATCCCGCGGTAGGCGCCGTCGGCCTTGCTCCGGGCGATGACCTGGTCGATCATCCGCAGCAGGCCGGGGTTGCGCCCCTTGCGCACGGCGAAGCCGTACCTCTCGCGGGTACGGAGGCCGGCGACGATGGTGAAGTCGGCGTTGTCGCGGTCGGTCAGCCAGTAGCGCACGACGGGGTCGTCCTGGACGAGCACGTCGACCTGGCCGGTGCGCAGCGCGCCGAGTTCGGTGACGGAGTTCTCGTACGCCTTCAGCGCCCAGCCGCGCGCCCGCGCGTACTCCTGGCCGGTGGTGCCGACGACGACGCCGACCCGCATGCCGCCCGCGCCGATGCCGGCCTCCGTGAGACGCGGCTGCCGGCGGGCCATCAGCACCTGGCCGGAGTCGAAGTACGGGCGGGAGAAGTCGACCCGGCCCGCCCGCCGCCGGTTGATCGTCATGCCGGCCGCCGCCACGTCACACTCCCCCGTGGCGAACACCTGCCCGGAGGTGATCGCGGTGAAGTCGGTGTCGACGACCTTCTGGCGGAGTCGCAGCCGCCGCGCCACGAGGTCCATCAGGTCCACGTCGAAGCCGACCACGGCGCCGCGCCGCTCGAACTGGAACGGGGCGTACGGCAGATGCGTGCAGGTGGTCAGCAGTCCCCTGGCGACCAGGCGTACGCCCTGGACGGCCTCGCCGCCGGCCACGGTGCCGCAGGCGGCCAGGAACAGCGCCGCGAACGCGAGGACGGCGGGCGTCCGTGACGGAGCGAAGGGGTGCACGGGGGCCTCCGAGGGGTTCGGATTTCGGCGGGCGGGCAGTCGTCCCGGTCACTGAGATGAGTCAACCAGTTGCGCGGCGTTACTGCCAGTCGGGCGCGGGAGGCCGTCGGCGAGCGGGATGAGACAGTCGCGAAATGTCCGGCCCGTTGGGGCCGATACTCCGCGACGTGCGCCGGGTCCGTTCTGACCGCGCCGGCGGTGCGACGGAGACGAAGGCAAGCCTTGACCGGTTAGCCACTAAATGTCTAACTTCGGAAGTTGATACCCGAAGAGACGGCACGCGAGCCGAATGGTGCAAGCATCAAGCTCGGCCGACCCGGCGAGTGGGCTGAATGTCCTCCGCGAGCGGAACTTCCGCTGGTTCTTCCTCGGCCAGTGCGCTTCGATGCTCGGCGACGGCATGGTGGCGCCGGCCCTGGCCTTCGCGATCCTCAATCTCACCGGCCACGTGTCCGACCTCGGCCTGGTGCTGGCCGCCGGGACCGCCTCGCAGGTCCTGTTCATGCTCGCCGGCGGGGTGATCGCGGACTGGCTCCCCCGCAACGTCCTCATGCTCGGCTCCGACCTCCTGCGCACGGTCAGCCAGGGCCTCATGGCGACCCTGCTGATCACGGGTTCGGCGCGGGTCTGGCAGCTCCTCGTGCTGCAGATGGTGCACGGTCTGGCCGCGGCGCTGTTCATGCCCGCGGTGCCGGGGCTCATCCAGGCCACCACCGCACCCGAACAGCGGCAGCAGGCCAACGCCCTGCGCGTGCTCGCGCTGTCCGGCTCGCTGATCGCCGGCCCGGCGGTGGCGGGCGTGCTCGTCGTGGCGATGGACCCGGGCTGGGCGATCGCCGTCGACGCGGCCACGTTCGCGGCGAGCGCCGCGTGCCTGTCCCGGGTGCGGCTGCGCTATCCGGTCCGCATGGGCCGGTGCCGGTTCGGCCGCGACCTGGCCGACGGGTGGCGGGAGTTCCGGTCGCGGCGGTGGGTGTGGAGCATCATCCTGGCGGCGTCGGTGATGAACCTGCTGTACGCGGGCTTCTCGGTCCTGGGCCCGGCGGTGAGCGTGGCGAGCTTCGGCGGCGCCGGCGCGTGGGCGCTCATCTCGGCGACCTTCGGCGCGGGCTGCCTGGGCGGCAGCCTCGTCGCGCTGTGCGTCCGCCCGCGCTTCCCGCTGCGTTCGGCCCTGATCGTGATGGTGGCGTTCGCCTGCCCGACCCTGACGCTGGCGGCCGGGTCGACGCTGGGCGTGGTCGCGGCGGCGGCGTTCTTCGGCGGCCTGGTGATGATGGTCTTCAACACGCTGTGGGAGACGACGCTGCAACAGCACATCCCGGCGAGAACGCTGTCCCGGGTGAGCGCGTACGAGTGGGCGGGCTCGGTCGCCTGCCAGCCCCTGGGCCTGGTCCTGGTCGCCCCGATCGCGGCCCGCCTCGGCCTGCACGCGACCCTGTGGACCGCGGGCGCCCTCCAGATCCTGGTCGCGCTGTGCCCCCTCCTGATCCCGGAGGTCCGCACCCTGCCCTCGCCGACCACGGACCGGGTCTGTGCCGTACCGCCCGGCCGCGTGTAGGCCCCGGTAGGAGCATCACGGCGGCCGCCGTCACGCCGGGTCAGGGGCCGGTGATCCCGGCCATCAGCGTGTCGACCACCGAGACGGCGAAGTCGTCCGGCATCGGGCCGGCGGCGCGGGCGCGGGCGCGCTGGGCGACCGCGCCCAGCATCAGCCACAGGGTGACCTCGACGTCGAGGTCGGCGCGGAGCTCGCCCGAGGCGATGCCGCGCCGCAGGACCATGCGCAGCACGTCGCGGCGGGGTTCGATGACCTCGCGGGTGAAGCGGGCCATCAGCTCCGGGTAGCGCTCCGCGCCCCCGATGATGCTCCAGTAACAGTCGAGGCGCTTCTTATCGGTCTTGTCCGTCATGAATGCCCGCGCGATGGCGACCAGGTCGTCCCGTACGGAGTCGCCGACCGGCGCCGGGAACGGGGCCTTCAGCGCGGCCAGCGCGTCGATGATGAGGGCTTCCTTGTTGGGCCAGCGGCGGTAGATCGTGGTCTTCCCGACACCGGCGCGTGCCGCGACCGCCTCGATCGAGACGCCCGCGACACCGCCTTCCTCGGCGAGCAGGTCGAGGGTGGCGTCGATGATCGCCTTGTCCGCGCGCTCACTGCGGGGCCGTCCGGGCGGCCGTGCCGTGGTGAGCTGGTCACTCGTCTGGGTCATCGCGCATCACCGTCTCATACCTCGGCGGTCTCGCGCTGCTCGACCGAAGGCGCGGGGGTCTCCCCTGATCTCTTCCCCGGCATCCACCGCAGAACCACGAGCGCGCCGAGCAGGGCCACGGCCGACGAGATGGCCGAGGTGACGTGCATGGCGTGCACGAAGGAGTGGTGCGCCGGATCCATGATCAGCCGTCCGGCCGGGCCGAGGTGGTCGGCGACGCCCGCGGTGGCGCCGATCGACTCGCCCGCGGTCTCGCGCAGCTTCTCCGGCAGCGCGGTCAGGTGCGGTTTCATGCCGGACCGGTAGATCGAGGTGACCAGCGAGCCGAGCACCGCGACGCCGAGGGCGATCGCGACCTGACGGGCGATGTTGTTGATCGCCGAGCCCGATCCCGCCTGCTCGCGCGGGAGTACCGACATGACGGCGGTCGTGGCCGGCGGCATGACCATGCCCATCCCCGCGCCCTGGATGAAGAAGGTGATCTCCAGCAGCCAGATCGGGCTGTCGACCGTGGCGGTCACGTGGTAGCTCAGCAGCGCGAAGGCGACCAGGACCAGCCCGGTCGCGGCCACCGCCCTCGCGCCGTACCGGCCGACGAGCGTCGCGCTGCGCGGTGAGACGAGGAGCTGGCCGACGGCCAGCGGCAGGGACAGTGCGCCGGCCTCCAGTGGCGAGAAGCCGCGGACGCTCTGCAGGTACAGCGAGACGAACAGGACGACGCCGCCGAGCGCGAAGAAGACGAGCGCGATCGCGCCGACCGAGGCCGACAGCCGTCCGTCGCGGAAGAGCCGGACGTTCAGCGAGGGGTGGGAGATGCGCGACTCGTACCAGACGAACACCGCGAGGAGCGCGAGGCCGGCGATGATCGGGCCGTACACCTGCGCGGCGGTGACGGAGGCCTTCTCTCCGCCTTCGATGATCCCGTACGTCAGCAGCACGAGGCCGGCGATCGACAGCAGCACGCCGCCGAAGTCGATCTTCATGTGCCGCCCGCGCGACTCGGGCACGACCAGCGCGATGGCGACGATTCCGGCCGCGACGACCGGGACGTTGATCAGGAAGACCGAGCCCCACCAGAAGTGGTCGAGCAGCAGGCCGCCGGTGATCGGGCCGATCGCGATGCCGACGCCGACCGCCCCGGCCCAGATGCCGATGGCGCGGCCGCGCTCCTCGGGCTCGAAGACGTTGGCGATGACCGACAGCGTCTGCGGCATGACCGCCGCGCCGCCGAGGCCCATGGCCGCGCGCGCCAGGATCAGCTGTCCCGGCGTCTGCGCGTACGAGGAGACCAGCGACGACAGGCCGAAGAGCACCATGCCGATGATCAGCATGCGCCTGTGGCCGACGCGGTCGCCGAGCACACCGAAGGTGAACAGCAGGCCCGCGAAGACGAGGGTGTAAGAGTTGATCGCCCACTCGAGCTGGCCCTGGGAGGCGCCCAGGCCCTCGCCCGGATCCGCGATCGTCTTCAGGGCGACGTTGAGGACGGTGTTGTCGAGGACGATGACGAGGAGGCAGACGACCAGGACGTACAGGATCGTCCAGCGCCTCTTGTGGATGGTCTGCGGATCCATCTGACCCTTCTGACGGTATCGATACGATGCTGTTTCGTTTCTGAACACCGGCGAGCTCGGATCTCTTCCTTAAGATACGAGACCGTTTCGTTTCGATACACCGGCCGGAAATTTCCGGGGTGTTCCGCCCGTTGCGTCCGTGTAATCATCGGTGTCGTCCGGGGACGCCAGAGCGGCGCCTCGAGGCTGGAGGTATCGATGTCTGCTGCAACGAGTCGGCCCACCGCCCTGTACGGCGGCCAGACGGGACGCCGGGTGACCGTACGCGACCTCGCGACGGCCAAGGAGAACGGCGAGAAGTGGCCCATGCTCACCGCGTACGACGCGCTGACCGCGCGGGTCTTCGACGACGCCGGGATCCCGGTCCTGCTCGTCGGTGACTCCGGCGGCATGGTCGTGCTCGGCTACGACTCGACCATCCCGGTGACCGTCGACGAGCTGCTCCCCCTCACCGCCGCGGTCGTCCGCGGCACGTCGCGCGCGCTCGTCGTCGCCGACATGCCGTTCGGCTCCTACCAGACCGGCCCGGAGGAGGCGCTGCGCAACGCGGCGCGCTTCCTCAAGGAGGCCGGCGCCCAGGCCGTCAAGCTCGAAGGCGGCGAACGCGTGCTCCCGCAGGTCGAGACGCTCGTCTCGGCCGGCATCCCGGTCATGGCGCACCTCGGCCTCACGCCGCAGTCGGTGAACGCCTTCGGCGGCTACCGCGTCCAGGGACGCGGCGAGTCCGGCGAGCGGCTCATGGCCGATGCCAAGGCGATGGAGGCCGCCGGCGCGTTCGCGGTCGTGCTCGAGTGCGTCCCGTCCGAACTCGCCGAGCGGGTCACGAGCGCGCTGTCGATCCCGACAATCGGCATCGGGGCCGGGGCGGGTACCGACGCCCAGGTCCTCGTGTGGCAGGACATGGCCGGGCTCACGCCGCGTACGGCCAAGTTCGTCAAGCGGTACGCCGACGTGGCGGGCGTTCTGCGCTCGGCCGTGGAGGAGTACGCCGCGGACGTCGTGTCCGGCGCGTTCCCGGCCGAGGAGCACGGCTACCGCTGAGTCGGCGCCCGCGAGATGCGATCATGCAATAGGTTGCCATGTATCGCATGATCACGGAGCGGACGCTTCGGCGCCGCCCGACGCCGGAGGACGCACACCGTCATGACCGTTTCCCCGGGGCCGCCGCCTTGGCCACTTCCGCCGTCGTGGACGCTGACGCCGCCTCGGCAGGCCGAGACGACCGAGGAACTCACGCCGCCCGCTCCGGAGCCCGTGGCTCCGGAGCCGGTGGTCCTCACCGCACACCGCACGATCGCCCTGCTCGCGCCCGACGACGCCGGAGCGCGTGAGGTCCTCGGCGCCGTCCCGGGCGTGAAGGTGGACACCCGGACGGTCCGCACGCCGTCCCCCGGCTTCGCCGGCGTGTACGAGCTCGCCGACGCCGCGGCGCGCGCCATGAGCGAGGGCGCCGACGGCGTCGTCATCGTCCAGGGCGCGGACGCTCCGGAGGAGACGGCCTGGGCGCTCGACCTGCTCCACCCCGGCGACGCGCCGCTCGTGCTCGCCGCCGACCCCGGCCACGCCGGCGACGTGGCGGACGCCATCAGCGTCGCGGCGGCCGCGCCGCCGCGCTCCGGCTGCCTGCTCGTCGCCCGCGGCGAGATCCACGCGGCGCGGCACGTGCGCCGGACCGGTTCGCCCCTGCCCGAGCTCACCTCACCCGGCGCCGGCCCGCTCGGCCACGTGACCGACGGGACCGTACGCCTGCTGTGGCGCCCGCCGGAGCGCATCACCGTACGCGACGGCGCGAACGGCGGGCGCGTCCCGCGCGTCGGCCTGCACACGGCGGTCCTCGGCGACGACGGCCTGCTCCTGGGCGCGCTGGCCGAGCGCTGCGACGGCCTCGTCGTCGCGGCGGCCACGACCGGCGGCGTCCCGGAGGAGATCGCGCTCGTCCTGGCCGAGGCGTCCGCCCGCATGCCGGTGGTCGTGGCCTCACCCGTCGGGTACGACTCGATCCCGATGACGTCGCTGGACCCGCTGAAGGCCCGCGTGCTCATGCACCTGCTCCTGGCCGCGGGCCGCGGCCGCGACGCCGTGCTGGCCGCCTTCGCCGCGGCCGAGCGACCCGGTCCCGCGCAGCTGTAGGTCAGGCGGTCGGCTCCGGGGCCGCGGTCTCGCGCCAGCGGCTCGTGATCGGCAGGCGGCGGTCCCGGCCGAAGTTCTTCGGCGTGATCTTCGGGCCGGGCGGGTACTGGCGGCGCTTGTACTCCGCCAGGTCGACCAGCCTGATGATCCGCTCCACCAGCTCCCGGTCGTGGCCCGCGGCGATCAGCGCGTCGTGGCCCAGGTCCTTCTCGACGTAGTCGTCGAGCACCGCGTCCAGGATCTCGTACGGCGGCAGGGAGTCGGTGTCGAGCTGGCCCGGCCGCAGCTCCGCCGACGGCGGCTTGTCGATGATGTTCTGCGGGATCGGCGGCGTCGCCGAGGGCCGTACGAGCGGAGGCAGGCCAGCCGTCTGCTCGTTGCGCCACCGGCAGAGCGCGAAGACCGTGACCTTGGGCACGTCCTTGATCGGCCCGAAGCCACCGGCCGAGTCGCCGTACAGCGTGGAGTAGCCGGTGGCCAGCTCGCTCTTGTTGCCGGTCGTGAGCACCAGGTGGCCGTGCTCGTTGGACAGCCCCATCAGGATGTTCCCGCGCACCCGTGCCTGGAGGTTCTCCGCGGCGAGCCCGGTCAGATCGAGTTCGGCCTCGTAGGCGTCGACCATGCCGCGGATCGGCACCGTACGGCCGTGGACGCCCTGGCGTTTGACCAGGTCCTCGGCGTCGGTGATCGAGTGGTCGCTGGACCAGCGGCTCGGCATCAGCACGGTATGGACGTTGGCCGCCCCGATCGCGTCGGCGGCGATCGTGGCCACCAGCGCGGAGTCGATGCCGCCCGACAGTCCGAGGATCACCGAGCGGAAGCCGTTCTTGCGCACGTAGTCGCGTACGCCGAGGACCAGCGCGCCGTACACCTCGCCGAGGTCGCCGAGCGGCTCGGCGTGCGGCGGCGTCTCGACGGGGTACGGGGCCACGGGCTCGTCGGACAGGCGGACCCGCTCGATGGTGATCGTCGTGCCGTCGTGGGCGTCGGCCGGGGTCTCGCCGGGCGTGAACTCCGCGGGCGCGCCGGGCAGCTCCAGGTCGGCGACGAGGAGGTCCTCGGCGAACTGCGGGCCCCGGGCGAGCAGCCCGCCGTCGCGGTCGACGACGAGCGAGTCGCCGTCGAAGATCAGCTCGTCCTGGCCGCCGACCAGGTTGACGTACGCGAGCGCGCAGCCCGCCTCGCGCGCCCGGCGGGCGCACAGCTCCAGGCGCACGTCGTCCTTGTTCCGCTCGTACGGGGAGGCGTTCGGCACGACGAGGAGCTGCGCCCCGGCCTCGCGCGTGACGGTCACCGGGCCGCCGTCCTGCCAGAGGTCCTCGCAGACGGCGACGGCCACGTCGACGCCGTGCAGGCGGAAGACCGGCAGCCGGTCGCCGCGCACGAAGTAGCGGTATTCGTCGAAGACGCCGTAGTTGGGCAGGTGGTGCTTTGCCGTACGGGCCACGACCCGCCCGTCGTACAGGACGGCGGCGGCGTCGAGCGGGGCCCCGGCGGGCTGCCCGACCCGGTCGACGACGTCGGGCCGCCGGTCGAGGTAGCCGGCGACGACGGGGATGCCGCCGAGCCCGGCGTCGGCGAGCCGCCTCGCGGTCTCGGCGAGCGTCTGGATGGAGGCGTCGACGAAGGACTTGCGCAGGGCGAGGTCCTCGACCGGGTACCCGGTCAGGAACATCTCGGGGAAGACGATGAGGTGGGCGCCGCGCTCCGCGGCGCGGCGGGTCCGGTCGACGATGAGTTCGGCGTTCCCCGTGAGGTCACCGACGGTCCCGTTGACCTGTGCGAGGGCGATGCGCAACTGTGCCACGGCACGAGCCTAGACCGCCCCCGTGCACGGCCACCGACGGCGTCGCCCTCCCGGCGACCGCATGGAGTCGCCGCGCCGGGGAAGGACGACTCCAGGTTCGTACCGAGATGGGATGATTCACGGCCCGCGATCGTCAGGAGAGGTCTCGATTCATGTAACAGAGGATCTTCAACTGTGATCAACTAGTAACGGTTCTCTCGCGCCCTGGACTCGACACATGCGATTTGTCTCGTATTTAACGGCGATTTCGACATACTTGGCCTGATACAAGGATGCGGTGGCGGGACAACGGAAGGGTTCGTCAGCCATGGCCGATTCTTCGGCGAGAACACTCGTGCTCGGAATCGGGCGCAACGGCGAGATCCTCCAGTGCGGTCAGAACGCCCCCGGTGTGGTCGGGCGCGCGCCCGAGGAGATCGTCGGCACCGACGCGGCCGAGCTCTTCGCCGTTGACGGAAAAGAGGCCCTGACCGGCCTGTTCGACGCGCTCGACACCAGCCAGGAGCGCACCGCGGTCCTCAGCGTCCCCGGCGACGACGGCACGGCCTGCGACGCCGTGGTCACCGTCGTGCCCATGCACTCCGGCGCCGGCGACGTCGGCGGCCTGATGATGATCCGGGTCGCCGTGACCGACCTGGAGCGGTTCACCGACCCGGCCCTGATGCGCTGGGCCCTCCTCGACGACGCGCTCCCCCGCATCAGCGCGATGCTCGACCTGGAGCAGATGGCGCACGAGCTGGCCGGCGTGCTCGTCCCGCACTTCTGCGACTCCGCCGGCGTGCTCATCCGCGAGAGCATCATGGGCGCCGACGAGGTGCCCTCGTTCTCCCCCGAGGGCACGGCCGTGCTGCACCGGCTGGCCGTCGCCGCCGACAACGACTTCCCCAGCTGGAGCGCCGCCTTCCCGGCCGGCGAGGTCCTCGCGTATCCGCCCGGCACCCCGTACGTCCGCTGCATGGCGACGGGCGCGCCCGTGCTCGAACCCCACGTCGACACCAAGGCCGCGCGTCGTATCGCGCGGGCCTGGCGGCGCGCGCCGGTCGCCCGGCTGCTCGACGGGGTCTCCATGGTCCTGCTGCCGCTGATCGCCCGGGGGACGACGCTCGGCTTCATCGTCTGCACCCGGAGCGACACGCACCGGACCTTCGACGCGTACGACGTCGAGATCGGGATGGACTTCGCGGCCCGCGCCGCGCTCTACATCGACAACGCGCGCCGCTACAGCCGGGAGCGGGCGACCGCGCTCACCCTCCAGCGCAGCATGCTGCCGACCGGGCTGACCGCGCCGTCGAGCGTCGAGATGCGGCACCGCTACCTGCCCGGCAACCAGCTCATCGAGGTCGGCGGCGACTGGTACGACGCCATCGCGCTGCCCGGCGGGCGCGTCGCCCTCATCGTCGGCGACGTGGCCGGGCACGGCGTGCGCGCCGCCGTCACCATGGGGCGGCTGCGCACCGCGCTGCAGACGATCGTCAACCTCGAACTCTCCCCCTCGGAGGGCCTCCAGCAGGTCGACGCGCTGATGCGCGGCATCGGCGAGCGCGAGCCCGCCTTCGCGACCTGCGTGTACGCGGTGTACGACGCGACGGACGGCACCTGTGAGATCGCCTCCGCCGGCCACCTCCCGCCGTTGCTGCTGCGGCCGGACGGCACGAGCGAGTTCCTCGACGTGTCGCCGGCGCCGCCGCTGGGCGTCGGCGAGGGCATGATCGAGTCCCGTACGTTCGACATCGAGGACGGCGGCATCCTGGTGCTCTACACCGACGGACTCGTGGAGAACCGCGGCCAGGACATCGACGACGGGCTGGCCCGGCTGCGCGGCGTCTTCGGCCCGGAGGCCCTGCTCAGCCCGCTCGAGGACCTCGCCAAGGCGACCCTCGACGGCGCGTACTCCGACCACGACCGCGATGACATCGCGGTGCTCATCGCCCGCCTGCGCCAGCTGCCCGACGATCACGTGGTGACGATGACGCTCCCCGCGCGGCCCTCCGCCGTACGCGAGGCGCGCGGCCGGGTGCGCGCCACGCTGGAGTCCTGGGAGCTGGAGGAGCTGTCCTTCACCGCCGAGCTGCTGGTCTCGGAGCTGGTCACGAACGCCCTGAGGTACGCCACGAGTGACATCGGGCTGCGGATGCTGCTCGACCGTACGCTCGTCTTCGAGATCCGGGACGGCTCCGACGCACTGCCGCGGGCCCGCCAGGCCGCCGACGACGACGAGAACGGCCGCGGCCTGCAGGTCGTCCACCGCCTCGCGAAGCGCTGGGGCGCGCGCCTCGCGGGCAAGGGCAAGATCGTCTGGTGCGAGATGGACCTGCCGGGCGGCGGCGAGCGCCTCATGGAGGCCTGGCCCGGCGAGGCACACCACCTCTGACCTGCTCCTCGACCCGTGGCACCGCGTGACCCACCGGACCGGCCCTAGCCGGTCCGGGTTCTCGGGGCGGCGGCCATGGCGGCGCCGACGATGCCGGCCGCGTTGTGGAGTTCGGCGGCGACCACCTCGGCGCGTACCTCCTTCAGGTGCGGCAGGAAGTGCTCGGCGTGACGGCTCACCCCGCCGCCCACGATGATCAGCGAGGGCCAGACGAGGTCCTCCACGCGCCGCAGGTACTCATCGAGCTTTCCCGCCCACTTCTCCCAGCTCCACTCATGCTTCTCGCGGGCGAACGCCGAGGCGCGCTTCTCGCCGTCCTTGCCGCGGATCTCGATGTGGCCCAGCTCGGTGTTGGGCATCAGGCGGCCGTCGGTGAACAGCGCGGAGCCGACGCCGGTGCCCAGGGTGACCACGAGCACGGTCCCCTCGCGGCCCCGCCCCGCGCCGTACGTCATCTCGGCCACGCCCGCCGCGTCGGCGTCGTTCAGCAGCGTCACCGGCACGCCGCACTCCTCGGCGAGCAGGTCGCGCGCCTGCAGGCCGACCCACTTGTCGGTCAGGTTCGCCGCGGTACGGGTCACGCCGTCGATGACGACGCCGGGAAAGGTCACGCCGACCGGGCCGTCCCAGTCGAAGTGGTGGACGATCTCCGCCACGGACTTGGCGACCGGGCCGGGCTTGGCGGGCTCCGGGGTCTCCACCCGCATCCGGTCGCGGGTGAAGTCACCGGTCTGGGTCTCCACGGGTGCGCCTTTGATCCCGCTCCCGCCGATATCGATGCCGAGTATCTCCATATGTCATGCGTACACCAGATGACGGAAGTTAATCCGGTTCGCGACACGCCACTTCTTCCTGATGCCGCAGATGAGGGTGAGCCACCCTGGGCCGTACGGCACGATTAGGCCATGGACGCGAGTCAGGTCACCGCCCTGCGGGAGCTGCTGTCGATGACCGGCTGGCCGGAGCGCACGCAGGACTTCGCCCGCTCACTGCGCGCCTCGGCCCGGCTTCCCGGCAGCCTGCTGCTGTTCGGGCCGGCCGGCGACGAGCCGTGGCACCTGGCCGCCCACCTCGACGACGAGAGCCGGTTCAACGAGATCCCGGAGATCTCTCCCACGCTCGTCCGCTGGGATCCGCCCGACGGCGCGCCTCCCCACCTGCGGATCGGCCTCGACCGGCTGCGGGAGACGCGGCGCGGCGAGTCGCTGCTGGTCGTCTCGGAGGAGGCCGCCCCGGAGGGCCTGCTGGAGCGGGTGGACGACGCCCGGCGGACCGGCGCGACGATCTTCACGCTGGACGGCGACGACCGCGAGCTGCGTGGTCTGGCCCACGAGTCGCTGACCGTGCCGGCCGGCGACTCCCTGGTCTCCTTCGACGCCGCCCAGCATCTCGTGAGCGTGGCGGCCGGCGAGCCCCGCACGCGCCGCGGCCTGCGCGACCGCCTCGCCGGCCTCCTCGACACGATCACCGGCCCGCCGGCCGGCTGACCGGCGGCCCGGCTGACCGGATCAGGTCAGTCGTCCTCCCGGGCCTGCCACTGCTCGTTGCGCTCCCGCGCGTGCTCAAGGGCGTTCGCGGCGGCGGTCTCAGAGTCGTACGGGCCCATCCGGTCGCGGTCCGGGCAGCCCGGGCCGTGCTCCACGCGCTTGTGCTTGAGGCAGAAGAACCACTTGCCGTCATCGCTCATCGTCGTCTCCTGATCATGTTGTCATCGTGCCCATAGGGGGCAACTACACTCCAACACCATGACGACGCAACTCCGGCCCGGCCACGTCTCACCGATCCGCAAGGTGCCCGCGGAGATCCCGCGGCCGGAGTACGTCGGTAAGAAGTTTCCCCGCACCGGAGAGCCCGACGTCAAGACGCCGGAGATCATCGAGAAGATGCGGGTGGCCGGCCGGATCGCGGCGCGGGCGATGGCCGAGGTCGCCAAGAACATCGAGCCCGGCGTCACCACCGACGAGCTGGACCGGATCGGGCACGAGTACATGCTCGACCACGGCGCATACCCCTCGACGCTCGGCTACCGCGGCTTCCCCAAGTCGCTGTGCACCTCGCTCAACGAGGTGATCTGCCACGGCATCCCCGACGACACCGTGGTCCGTGACGGCGACATCATCAACATCGACATCACCGCGTTCAAGGACGGCGTGCACGGCGACACCGACGCGACCTACCTCGTCGGCGACGTGGACGAGGAGTCGCGACTGCTCGTCGAGCGCACCCGCGAGGCCCTCGACCGCGCCATCAAGGCGGTGCGCCCCGGGCGGCAGCTCAACGTCATCGGCCGCGTCATCGAGTCCTACGCCAAGCGGTTCGACTACGGCGTGGTGCGCGACTTCACCGGGCACGGCATCGGCACGACCTTCCACTCCGGGCTGATCGTGCCGCACTACGACGACACGACCGCCACGACCGTCATCGAGACGGGCATGACGTTCACGATCGAGCCGATGCTCACGCTCGGCACGATCGAGTACGACATCTGGGCGGACAACTGGACCGTCGTGACCAAGGACCGCAAGCGCACCGCCCAGTTCGAGCACACGCTTCTGGTCACCGACGACGGCGCCGAGATCCTCACCCTGCCGTGAGATAACGGCGCGCGCGGAGGGTACGTACCGCGCCGTGGCCGACAGACTCGGGACCTATCGCAGCAAACGCGACGCGCGGCGTACGCCGGAACCGGTGCCGCGGGAGGGGCCGCTCCCCGAGGGACGCGACGACACGTTCGTGATCCAGGAGCACCACGCACGGCGGCTGCACTGGGACTTCCGGTTGGAGCGCGACGGCGTGCTCGTCTCGTGGGCGCTGCCCAAGGGCGTCCCGGACGACCCGAAGACCAACCACCTCGCCGTCCACACCGAGGACCACCCGCTGGAGTACGCCGCGTTCGCCGGCGAGATCCCTCAGGGCGAGTACGGCGGCGGCCAGGTGAAGATCTGGGACCGCGGGACGTACGAGACCGAGAAGTGGGCCGAGCGCGAGATCAAGATCGTGCTGCACGGCGGGCGGGTCTCCGGCCGCTACGTCCTCTTCCCCACCAAGGGCAAGAACTGGATGATCCACCGGATGGACCCGCCGGTCTCCCCTGACGCCGAGCCCATGCCCGGGGACGTACGCCCGGTGCTGCCCGAGGAGCGCAGGCGGCTGCCGCGCAACAAGGAGGAGTACGGCTATGAGTTCGCCTGGGGCGGGCGCCGGATGATCATGTACGCCGACCGCGGGCCCGCACGGCCCGTCGCCGCGGACGGGAGGCCCGCCAAGGCCCCACGGGGGCTCGGTGAGGCTCTCGGCTCGCGCCGGGCGGTCCTGGACGGTGAGATGACCGACGCGGGCGGCGAGACGTACATGATCTTCGATCTGCTGTACCTCGACGGGCGGACGCTGTTCGACGAGCCGTACGAGCGGCGCCGCGAACTTCTCGAGGAGCTCGGCCTGTCCGGGCCGCGCTGGCAGACCGCTCCGGTCTTCGACGACGGCGACGCCGTCCGCGAGACGGCGCGTGAGCAGGGATTGCCCGGCATACTCGCCAAACGGCTCGACGCCCCGTACCGGCAGGCCAAGGCGGACTGGCGGCTCATCCCGGTCTGACCCTCCGTGAACGCCTCGATCTTCTCCGGCGCGTCGTGCGGCGCGGGGCGTCTCCTCTTGGTTACAGTCCGCGCGTGGCAATTACCCGGGCAAAGCGAGTGATGCACGCATGATGGGTCATACCCACGCACTGGCGGGGGCTGTCGCGTGGTTGGGGCTGGTCCCCTTCCTCGCGGACTACGGAATGAAGATGACGGCCGGCGAGATCGTCGCCGGTTCCGTCGTCTGCGCGGGGGCGGCGCTGCTGCCCGACATCGACCACCACGACGGCTCGATCGCCAACGCGCTCGGGCCGATCACCCAGGGACTGTGCAAGGCCGTCGCGTGGATCTCCGGCGGACACCGGCACGCCACGCACTCCCTCTTCTTCATCCTGCTGGGGACGTTCGGCACCGACCTGCTCGCGCAGTACTTCAGACCCGGCTGGTGGGTGGAGCTGTTCCTGCTCATCTGCCTCGGGCTGCGGGGCGTCGGCATCCACGTCCCCGAGAAGGAGCACTTCAACCTGATCCTGAACGGCGCGCTCGCGCTGGGCCTGACCTACCTGATGATCGGCATGCACTTCGCCGGGCCCGGGATCGACCTGTTCATGGGCCACTACTACCTCGGCTGGGCGGGGCTCGCGGTCGGGCTCGGCTGCTTCATGCACGTCTTCACCGACTGCCTGACGCCGCAGGGGTGCCCGGTGTTCTGGCCGCTGAAGACGAGGTTCGAGGTCCCGATCATCCCGCGTACCGACGGGGTCGTGGAGAAATGGGTGGTCACCCCGATCCTGACCCTCGGCGTGGTCGTCCTGGCGATCCGGACGTCGGCGGGCGGCTTCGCGATTCACTGGCTGCAGCACAACCGGACCTGAGGGCAAACCGCCCGCGCTCCTCAGTCCGGCAAAGGATGGCCTCGTCAGGGCCGCCGTACGGCTTGCCGCCGGTGACTGCTGGGAACAGCACTGTGCATGAAGCGACAGATGCGGCCCGCGGCGGCCCTGGCCGGGGCGTTGATCGTCGGACTGCCCCCGACCGCGGGCTGCGGCAACGGGGTGCGCCGGGACAACACGCCCACGACGGCGAGCGCGGGCACGGGCTCGCCCGGTTCCGCGGCCGCACTGGAGCAGCAGTTCGAGCAGGTCGTCAAGACGGTGCTGCCGTCCGTCGTACAGATCAACACCGACTCCGGGCTGGGGTCGGGGGTCGTGTACGACACAAAGGGCGACATCGTCACCAACGACCACGTCGTCGCGGGCGCGCACCGGCTGCAGGTGACCACGCCGAGCTCCAAGTCGCCGCTGCCCGCCAGGCTCGTCGGTGAGTTCGCCGCCAACGACCTCGCCGTCGTACGGGTGAAGGACGCGCGGCTGACCCCGGCGACGTTCGGCGACTCCAGCCGCCTGGCGGTCGGGCAGCTCGTCATGGCGATGGGCAACCCGCTGGGCCTGTCCGGGAGCGTCACCAACGGCATCGTCTCCGCGCTGGGACGTACGGTCAGCTCACAGCGCGAAGGGTCCTTCCCCGGCGCGACCATCGCCGGCGCCGTGCAGACGAGCGCGCCGATCAACCCGGGCAACAGCGGCGGGGCGCTGGTCACCCTGAGCAACCAGGTGGTCGGCATCCCGACGCTGACCGTCTCGGACCCGCAGATCGGCGGCGCGGCGGCCGGCATCGGGTTCGCGATCCCGAGCAACACCGTGAAGCTCATCGCCGCCCAGCTCATCGCCTCGGGCCGGGTGAAGGAGTCCGGACGCGCCGCGATGGGGGTCAAGGTACGGACCGTCGTCGACATGCAGGGCAACGTCGCGGGCGTCGGCGTCGTGTCGGTGACCACGGGCGGCCCGGCGGACAAGGCCGGCGTCAAGGCGGACGACGTGATCGTGTCGGTGGGCGGCGTACGCACCTCGACGACCACCGCGCTCGCCGAGGCGCTCGCCGGCCTCAAGCCGGGGCAGCGCGTACAGGTGGAGCTCCAGCACCCCAACGGCTCCAAGAACACCGTCACCGTGACCCTGAACCAGCTCCCGGGTTAGCGGCGCTGGATGACCAGCCGGTTGTGGCGGAAGTCCAGGATGACGTTCCCGAAGCGGCACAGCTCGTCCGAGCCCAGCAGGCCGGCGACGCCGATGCCGAGGTCGACGACCGACAGAGACGTGCCGTGCATCGGCAGGCCACCGAGCGTCCAGCGGTGCACGCGGACGACGGGCACGACGCCGCTGCCCGTAACGCCCTGCACGGGATGCTGCTGGCCCGTACGAGGGAGCCCCAGCCTGCGGACGAGGCTGCGGTCCACCGAGGAGTTGGACGACCCGGTGTCGAGCACGAACTCGTACGGCCCCCGCCCGTTGACCCGCATCGGGACATAGACGAGCGTGCCGCCGTTGCCGCGCACCAGGCGCATGGGCAGCGTGATCTGGTCGGTGTGCGCCGCCGCGGGCGTCGGCGTGGGGGTCGGGCTGGGGGTGGGCGCCACCGACGGCGGCCGGGGCGCCGCGACGTCGACGCGCTCGTCGGCGCAGCCCACGGCGATCTGGAGCGCCGCGGTCAGCAGCAGGCCGGTGGTGACGGAGCGGGACACAGACCGGATCCTCCCCGCGCGCGGCTCGGCTTACCCGTGGCCGTTCGCCCTGGTCACGTGACCGCCGGGCGCGTCCGGCCGCGATCCGCGCCCGTCCGTACGGCCCTGACGCCGGCCGATCGTGGTGAATCTGACGAATCAGTGTCAGATACCGACGTCTTCCCTGGCATCGCGGCTGGAGCGCCCCCTAGCGTGGAAAGCGATGACAGCGATGATCAGCGGGCTGGTGTCGTACCCGGTCAAGGGCTGCGCCGGCGTGCCGCTCGGCGAGACGGTGCTGACCGACGGGGGCTTGGCGCACGACCGCACCTTCATGGTGATCGACGGCGACGGGACGTTCCGCAGTCAGCGCCGCGACCCCCGGCTGGCCGTGATCCGCCCCGGCATCGCCGACGACGGTGAGCGGCTCACCCTGAGCGCGCCCGGGTTCCCCCGCCTGGACGTCGCGGTCGACCTGAACTCCTCCCGCCGGGAGGTACGCCTGTTCGGCGAGGGCTACCGGGGCATCGACCAGGGCGAGACCGCCGCCGAGTGGCTGTCGTCGGTGCTCGGCAGGGCGAGCCGCCTGGTGCGGGTGCCCCCGGAGCACAGAAGGGTCACCGGCGGCCGGACGCCCGGAACCTCCGGCTACGCCGACAGCGGCCCGCTCCACGCCATCTCACGCGCCACGCTGAACGAGCTGAACCGGCGCCTGACCGGTCCCGCACTGCCGATGTCGCGGTTCCGCCCGAACCTCGTGATCGGCGGGTGGGACGAGCCGCACCTGGAGGACCGCGCGGGTCACGTCGTCGTCGGCAACGCCGAACTCGCCTACGCCAAGCTCACGATCCGCTGCGCCGTCACCCTGGTCGACCAGGACCGCGGCGAGCGCGCCGGCCCCGAGCCGCTCCGCACCCTCGCCGCCTACCGCCGCGCCGCCGCCGGCGGGGTGGCGTTCGGCGTCATGTTCTCGGTCCTGCGCCCCGGCAGGCTCACCGTCGGCGACGAACTGACCGTCACCTCCTGGATCGACTCCGAACCGCGCGGCTGAACCCGCACTACGACCCCGGCCCGATGGCAGTCGCGTCGTGCGCCTCCCGGGCGCGCAGCAGCGCGGGGAGATGGTCCCTGCTCCAGGCGCGTGCGGCCTCGACGAGGGTCAGCAGGCTGCGTCCGAGTGGCGTCAGCTCGTACTCCACCCGGGGCGGGTTCTCGTCGTACGCGGTCCGCGTGACGAGGCCGTCGCGTTCCATCGCCCGCAGGGTCTGGGTCAACACCTTCGGGGTGATGCCGCGCAGCGGCACCCGCAGCTCGGTGAACCGCCGCCGGCCTCCTTCGAGGCACAGCACCACCATCCCGGTCCACTTGTCGCCGATCTGGATCGGCATGGCGCTGGACGGGCAGACCGGGTCGAACATCTCCGGATCCAACGGCTCGGCCATGCGGCCAGTATCGTTGAGGTAACCGGTATCCGCTGGATACCGTTCCTGACCGGCGGCGACAGGCACCGCCGGAGGGAGTTCGGCATGAGCGGCATCGTCATCTTCGGCGCGGGCGGACGGGCCGGGCGGGCGGTCACGGTGGAGGCGCGGGCGCGCGGGCATCGCGTGACGGCCGTGGTCCGCGATCCCGCGAGGCACCCCGGCGGACGGCGTCGTGGTGGCGCGGGGCGACGTCACCGACGGGCCGGGCGTCGCCGCCCTCGTGGCCGGGCACGAGGCCGCGGTCCACGCGGTGAGCCCGTTCACCGGCCCCGAACAGGGCTTCGCCGGCCTCGACCCCGCGTTCTTCGTCAGGGCGGCCGACGCCCTGCTCGGCGCGCGGGCGCCCCGGCTCCTGCTCATCGGCCTGTTCGCGAACCTGCGCGACGCCGGCGGGCGCCCGGTCATGGACGACCCGTCGGTCTTCCCGGCCGAGATCCGGCCGTTCGCCGTCGCGCACGCCGCCGGCCTCGACCGGCTCAGGGAATCGGAGTCCGCGGCCGACTGGCTCATGCTCACCCCGCCCGCGCGGCTGGAGGCGGACGGCCCGCGGACCGGCCGCTACGAGATCGGAGACGAGACCGCGCGCCCGTCGGCCCACCTGTCGTACGCCGACCTCGCGGTGGCGGTGGTCGACGAGATCGAGACGCCACGGCACCACCGCACCCGCGTCTCGGTGTTCAACCGAACCCCGGGCACGCGCGGGCCGAGGTGACCCTGGCAGGATCTTGCCCATGACCACATCGTTGCCTGAAGCACCGGACGTCGGCGGCCTGTCCATCGGGATCCTCGGTGGCACCGGGGACCAGGGCAAGGGCCTGGCGCGCCGGTTCGCGCTCGCCGGCCACGACGTCATCATCGGCTCCCGCAGCGCCGGGCGCGCGCAGGAGGCGGCCCAGAGCCTCGGGTCCGGCGTCCGCGGCGAGGAGAACCCCGTCGCCGCCCGCGAGGCCGACGTGGTGATCGTGGCGGTGCCGTGGGACGGCCACAAGGCGCTGCTCGAATCGCTGCGCGACGAGCTCGCCGGCAAGATCGTCGTCGACTGCGTCAACCCGCTCGGCTTCGACAAGCAGGGGGCCTACCCGCTGCCGGTCGAGGAGGGCAGCGCCGCCCAGCAGGCGGCCGCCGTGCTCACCGGCAGCACCGTCGTCGCGGCGTTCCACCACGTGTCCGCGGTCGTCCTGCTCGACCCCGGGGCCGACGAGGTCGACCTCGACGTGCTCGTGCTCGGCGACGACCGCGAGGCCACCGGCACCGTACAGGCGCTCGCGAGCCGCATCGCCGGCATCCGCGGCGTGTACGGCGGCCGGCTCCGCAACGCCCACCAGGTCGAGGCGCTGACCGCCAACCTGATCTCCGTCAACCGGCGATACAAGACGCACGCGGGCGTACGGGTGACCGGGTTGTGAGATTCGTCGTCTACGGCGCCGGCGCCATCGGCGGCGTGATCGGCGCGCACCTGTTCCGCGGCGGCCACGACGTCACGCTGATCGCGCGCGGCGCGCACCACGACGCCATCCGCGAGCACGGCCTGCGGCTCGACACCCCGGACGAGAGCGTCACGCTGCCCATCCCGGTCGCGGCCCGGCCCGCCGAGGTGGAGTTCGGCGACGGCGACATCGTGATCCTCGCGATGAAGACGCAGGACACCGCGCCCGCGCTGGCCGAGCTGTCCGCCGTCGCGCCACCGGGGATCGTCGTGGTCTCGGCGCAGAACGGCGTGGAGAACGAACGGCTGGCCCTGCGGCTGTTCCCCGAGGTGTACGGCGTCTGCGTCGTGCTGCCCGCGACCTTCCTCGAGCCCGGCGTGGTCGAGGCGTCCATGGCGCCGGTCGGCGGCCTCCTGGACGTGGGAAGGTATCCGCGCGGGGACGACGACACCGCACGCGCCCTCGCCGCGGCATTCCGCGAGTCGCGGTTCGAGGCCGAGGCGCGCCCGGACATCATGCGCTACAAGTACGGCAAACTGCTCAACAACCTCAGCAACGCCGCGCAGGTCATCATCGGCCTCGGCGAGCAGAGCCGCGAGGTCGTCCGGCTGGCCCGCGAGGAGGGCGTCGAGTGCCTGCGCGCGGCCGGCATCGAGGCCGAGCACGTCGAGCCCGTGCTGGCGCAGACGCGGCCGGTCCAGGGGCGCGAACGCGGCGGCGGCTCGTCCTTCCAGAGTCTCCAGCGCGGCACCGGCACGATCGAGACCGACTATCTCAACGGTGAGATCGTCCTGCTGGGCCGCCGGTACGGCGTGCCGACGCCCGTCAACGAGCTCCTGCGGTCCGTGGCGAACCGGATGGCGCGCGAGGGCCTGCCGCCCGGCCTGATGACGGCGGAGGAGTTCCTCGGACGGCTGGACGGGCGCGCGCGGCGGTGAGCGGCGTGCGGCGGGTCGTCTCGCTCGTGCCGTCGCTGACGGAGGCGATCGCGGCGACCGCGCCCCGCCTGCTCGTCGGCGCGACCGACTGGTGCACGCATCCGCCGGGGCTGGACGTCGTACGGGTGCGGGGCACCAAGAACCCGGACGTCGACCGGATCCTGGCCCTGGAGCCGGACCTCGTCGTCGCCAACTTCGAGGAGAACCGCCCGGAGGACCTGGGAGCCCTGCGCGCGGCCGGCGTCCCGGTCCACGAGACGGTCATCCGCACGCTGCCCGAGGCGCTGTCCGGCCTGGCCGCCATGCTCGGCGCGTGCGGCCTCTCGTCTCCGCGGTGGCTCGCCGGCGCGCGGGCGGCCTGGGCGGACGTGCTGGACGAGCCGCCGCCGGCCACGCGCACGGCGGTGATCCCGATCTGGCGGCGGCCGTGGATGGTGCTCGGCCAGGACACCTTCGCGGGGGACGTGCTCGCGCGGCTGGGCGTCGCGAACCTGTACGCCGGCGACGCCGAGCGCTATCCGAAGGTGAGCGCCGCCGAGATCGCGGGGCGCGGCCCGGAGCTGGTGATCCTGCCGGACGAGCCGTACGCCTTCACGGCCGGCGACGGCCCGGAGGCCTTTCCCGGCCTGCGGGCGGTCCTGGTGAGCGGACGGCACCTGGAGTGGTACGGCCCGTCACTCACCGACGCACGCCAGGTCCTGACGCGGAGCCTCGCCTAGGACCGGGCCGGACGGTGCGCCATCGACGCCTCGCCTGGACAGATCAGGCTAGTCCTGGGACTCCTTGGAGCGCTTGTCGAGTGAGGCGAGGTAGGCGTTGTAGTCCGACAGCTCGTCGTCGGCCTGGGCGGCCTCGGCGCGGTCGGCGTTGCGCTCCAGGCGGCGAGCCAGGCGGCGGTCCTCGGCGAACCACTGGAACACCATCGCGACCAGCACGATGAAGGTCGGGATCTCCCCGAACGCCCAGGCGATCGAGCCGCCGGTGTGCTGGTCCGACAGGATCGAGGCGCCCCACGGGCGGCGCAGGGCGGTGTACCACCCGAGCGCCAGCGGCCTGCCGAGGTTCATCAGCGCCAGGCCGAAGAACGCGTGGAACGGCATCGTCACGAACAGCAGGAGCATCCTGGCGAGGTACGGGAGCTTGCGCGGGGTCGGGTCGACGCCGATCAGCACCCAGAAGAACAGCGACCCGGCCACCAGGAAGTGCACGAGCATCACCAGATGCCCGACATGGGCGCGCATGAGGTAACCGAACAGCGGCGTGAAGTACACGAGGTACGTGCTGCCGATGAAGATCACCGTGGCCGTGGCGGGGTGCCCGATGATCCGCATGGCCCGGCTGTGCAGAATGATCGTCAGCCATTCGCGCGGCCCTCGGTCGCCGCGGATCGCGGCCGGTTTCAAGGCGCGCAGCGCGAGGGTCACCGGGGCGCCCAGCACGAGCAGGATCGGGCTCAGCATCGACAGCACCATGTGCTGGATCATGTGCGTGCTGAACAGCACCGGAGAGTAGGTCGCGACGCCGGTCATGGTGACGGCGACGATCGTGACCAGGCCGAGGGCCCAGGCGATCGTACGGCCGACCGGCCAGGCGTCGCCCCGGCGGAGCAGGCGCGTGACCCCGGCGGCGTACAGGCCACCGAGCACGACGACCAGCACCGCGAAGAACAGGTCGGGCCTCCACATCGTGGCCAGCCGGGCGAACGTGATCGGCGGCGGCATCGGGAAGCCGATCACCGAGGTGACCGGGTCCTCGTCGACGGTCGAGGCGGGCGGCGCGGTACGGGCCAGCGCGACGGCGACGCCGAGGGTGGCGGTCATCACGATGACCTCGACCCCGGCGAGCCGGACGAACGCCCACGGCGGCCGGATCACCGCCCGCCGGGCGTACCCCTTGGGGCTGTGCGCCATGAGGGCCGGCAGCGTGCGCCCGCGGTGGAGGTAGCCGAAGATCCCCAAGATCGTGAACAGGGCCACCTTGACCAGGACCAGCCGGCCGTAGTCGGTGGTGTAGAGCAGGGACGGGTCGGGCAGGCGGGACACGACGTTCGCGGCGCCGCTGCCCCCGACCGCGATGTAGCACCAGAGCGCCATCCGGCTGAACCGCGCCGCCGCCACGCCGAGGTGGTCGCCGCCGTGCGCGGCGTGCCAGACGAGCAGCAGCAGGCCGCCGACCCACGGGGCGAGCGCGGTGATGTGCATCGCGAGGGCGCTGATGGCCAGCTCGTGGTTGGGCGAGGCCGAGGAGTGCCCGGTGAGCGGGGGCGGCAGGAGGGCGATGATCGAGACGACGAGCAGCCCCGCCGCCGCGCCCGGTGTGGCCTCCGTACGGGCCAGCAACGCGATCATCGCCGCGATCAGCACGACGAACATCAGCGCGGTGCCCTGCGGGAGCTGGCCGACGTAGCTCGACAGCTCGCCGCCGCTCACCACCCGGTCGGCCGGCACGCCGAGGATGTCGGAGACGGTGAAGATCAGCGTGGCTCCGGCGCCGGCCGCCCAGACGGCGGCGATCCAGGAGGCGCCCCGGAGGTAGCGGACGGCCTGGGGGTCGAGCGTCCCGCGCGTGGTCGGCAGCAGCACCGCGGCGCCGAGGAGGACGCCGACGGTCAGCGTGCCGCCGGCCTCCATCGTGAAGCGCGCGACGGGCAGGCCCCAGCGGGTCAGGGTGCCGGCGTCGCCGAGACCGGGGATGACCTGCTCGCGCAGCGCGCCGCCGGCGAGGCCGGCGACGACCATGGCGGCGATGCCCGCGAGCGCGGCCGCCGCCGCGATGTACAAGCCCTGCCTACGCACGGGACACCGGCCGAGGAATGTTCGTCATGGAGGCGAGGATCGATCTCTCAGGAATGGGTGGGCACCACGGACGCTCCCACCTTATTAGCGACCTGGCAACGGCCTGTCAGGACCCGGCCGGGCGAGGAGTCGTGCGGGCGCGACGGGCCCGTGAGCACGGGCCTCACAGCCCGGCACAGCTCAGGGCGTGGCGATAGGCCTCCGCCCGGTGCTCGTCGTCACCGGTCTCGGACAGGAGCTCGGCCAGGTTGAACCAGCCCTCCGCTACCTCGCGCGACGGCTCCATCTGCTGCAGGCACGTCATCGCCTGGCCCAGCACGTCGGCGGCGTCCTCCTCCCGGCCGAGCCGGATGCGGGCCTCCCCCAGCACGATGAGGGCGCCGGCCGTCGCCGGGCGCGGCTCGGGGCCGAGCATCTTCAGGGCCTCGTCGGCGCGGTCGGCGGCCTTGCGCGGCTGGCCCATCGCCAGCTCGGCCCGCGCGAGCTCGGTCAGGCAGCGGGCGATGTCGATGCCGCCGGCCGCCGTCGCCGTCATCTCACGCGTGGCGCGCTGCAGCTCGTCGCGGGCGCGTTCGGCCTCGTCCGGGCGGGCCAGCAGCATCAGCGTGCCGTACTCCCCGCGCAGGCGGCTGAGGTTGCGCAGGTCGGCGGCCTCGCCCAGCAGGGCCAGGGCGCGCTCCCCGTACGCCACCGCCTTCTCGAAGTCGGCCTGGTAGCGCGCGACGATCGCGGCCTCCCAGTAGGCGGCCATGCGCGCGACCGAGCTGCCCATCGCGTCCGCGTGCTCGATCAGGCGGTCGGCGAGCTGGCCGCCGCTGACGAGGTCGCCGCGCTCGAGGTAGGCCCCGACCAGCGTCGCGCCGAGCTTGACGGTCTCGTCGCTCCACGGGCCCGCCTTGGCGGTCACCCGGGCGAAGGCACCCTCGGCCACCGCCACGCTGCGGGCGGCGTCGCCCTTCTCCCGGTGGCAGCGGGACATGGCGATGTTGAGCCGGATCCACTCCTCGGTGTCGTAGTCGGGCGAGAGCACGGCGGTCAGCGCGGCGAACTCGTGCAGCGCCTCCTCCAGCTCGCCCGTCGCCTCCAGCGCGAGCGCGTGGCCCCAGCGTGCCCGGCGCGCGTACTCCGGCAGGGAGGCCAGGTCCGGGTCGGCCAGCAGCTCGGTGAGCCGGTCGCGCGCCTCGGCGGCCTCGCCGTTCTGCAGCGCGATCTCGGCGTACTCCAGGGTCACCCGCATCCGGTCCTGGGCGTCCTCGTCGATGCCGCTTGACAGATATGAGGCCGAACAGCCGAGTTTACGGGCGAGTAGGCGAACGACATCGGGCGTGGGGATGCGCTTACCGCTCTCGATGAGGGAAACGTAGCTATCGGACAGCTCGGGGAGGGCCAACTGCGCCTGTGAGAGGCCTCGGCGAATCCGCGTCGACCGGATTCGATGACCTAGTGATCCTTGACTGTCCACATTGACCCGCTTTTACTCGAATTTATAGACGGAGAGGTACGCGCATGAACGGACTCAAGCGAGTCGCGAGCACGCTCGTGGTGGTGACCGGTATTTCGATCGGTGCCTGGACCGCCCCCGCGATCGCCGCCGTCACCAGCGACGGACACCCCCGCTCACCCGAAGTGTTCCACTGCTGCTGACGTCCTTCTCGTCAAAAGGATAGTTTTCTCCGGCTTCTTCCAGAAGCACCTTCGGAAAGATGACGGAGACGCGCGCCTGTGCGGCCGGACGCCGGGCCCCGTAGCGGAACCACCAAACCGACCATATCGGGAGATCTCACCAAAGAGCGCCGGGTGATTCGTGAGATCGTCCCTGTTCCTTTCTCCGCGGCGCCTGCTCTACTGCCCTGGAGACCGGGTAGGGGATGAGGAGGTGGATGTCGTGACGAAACAGCACGATCCGCGCGCCAGGGAGGGCGCGCCGGTCACCGGGCGCTCATTCACGGGCGGCGTCGGTGAGAGTGCCGCGCGCCCGGACGGGGTGCTCAAGGTACGGGGGGCGTTCGCCTATTCGTCGGACCTGTGGATGGACGGCATGCTGTGGGGCGCCACGCTCCGCAGCCCGCACCCCAGCGCCGACATCCGCGGCATCGACATCACCGAGGCGGTCAAACTGCCCGGCGTGTTCGCCGTCCTCACCCATGAGGACGTCCCGGGCGCCCGTCACTACGGCCTGGACCTGAAGGACCAGCCCGTGCTCGCCATCGACCGGGTCCGCTACCAGGGCGAGGCGGTGGCCATCGTCGCCGCCGACCACCCGGAGACCGCACGCCGGGCCTGCGACCTCATCACGGTCGACTACGCCGTACGCGAGCCGGTGACCGACGCGCGGGCCGCCGCCCTGGACCCCGCCTGCCCGAAGGTCCAAGAGCGCGGCAACGTCGTACGCCACCAGCCGGTCCGTACGGGTGAGGTCTTCACCGCCGACGTGGTCGTCACGGGCGACTACGAGGTCGGCATGCAGGACCAGGCCTTCCTCGGCCCCGAGTCCGGCCTCGCCGTGCCGGCCGAGGACGGCGGCGTCGACCTGTTCGTCGCCACCCAGTGGCTGCACGTCGACCAGGAGCAGATCGCCCCCGTCCTGGGGCTCCCCCAGGACAAGGTGCGGCTGACCCTGTCCGGCGTGGGCGGCGCGTTCGGCGCCCGTGAGGACCTGTCCATGCAGATCCACGCCTGCCTGCTCGCGCTGCGCACCGCCCGGCCGGTCAAGATCGTCTATGGCCGGGAGGAGTCGTTCTCCGGTCACGTGCACCGGCACCCGGCCACCCTCCGCTACGAGCACGGTGCCGACCGGGACGGGCGCCTCGTCTACGTCAAGGCCGAGATCATCCTGGACGGCGGCGCGTACTGCTCCTCGACGCCCGCGGTGGTCGGCAACGCCGCCTCCCTCGGCGCCGGCCCGTACGACGTGCCGAACGTCGCGGTCGACGCCTACGGCGTCTACACCAACAACCCGCCCTGCGGCGCGATGCGCGGTTTCGGCGCCGTGCAGGCGTGCTTCGCCTACGAGTCTCAGATGGACCGGCTCGCCGAGGCGTGCGGGCTGGACCCGATCGAGATCCGCGTGCGCAACGCGCTGTCGGAGGGGTCGCTGCTGCCCACCGGGCAGGTCGTCGACATGCCCGCGCCCCTCACCGACATGCTGCGCCGCGCCGAGGCGTTCCCGATGCCCGGCCCCGCCGACACCCGCGACGTGCGCAACCTGCCCGGCGGCGTGGCCAACACCACGCACGGCGAGGGCGTCAGGCGCGGCGTGGGGTACGGCATCGGCATCAAGAACATCTGCTACTCCGAGGGCTTCGACGACCTGTCCACCGCCCGGGTACGCCTGGAGGTGTCGGGTGGCGAGGTCACCGCGCTGGTGCACACCGCCGCCGCCGAGGTCGGGCAGGGCCTGGTCACGCTGCAGGCGCAGATCGCCCGCACCGAGCTCGGCGTCGAGCTGGTCACGGTCGCGCCGGCCGACACGACGGTGGGCTCGGCGGGCTCCTCCAGCGCCTCCCGGCAGTCGTACATGACCGGCGGCGCGGTCCGCACCGCGTGCGAGGCCGTACGGGAGCGGGTGCTCCGCCTCGCCGGGATGCCCGGCGGGGCCCTCGTCGGCGGCCACGTCGTCTCCGGCGGCGTCTCGATCCCGCTCGCCGAGGTGCTCGGCGACCGGGCGGTCGAGGAGACGCGGGAGTTCCACCACCGGCCGACGAGCCCCCTGGACCCGGTGACCGGCCAGGGCGACTCGCACACGCAGTTCGCCTTCTGCGTGCACCGGGCCGTCGTCGACGTGGACGTCGAACTCGGGCTCGTGAAGGTGGTCGAGCTGGCCGCCGTGCAGGACGTCGGCCGGATCCTCAACCCGATCGCGCTGGAGGGCCAGATCCACGGCGGGACCGCGCAGGGCCTCGGCCTGGCGCTGATGGAGGAGATCCAGGTACGGGACGGGCTGATCCGCAACCCGTCGTTCACCGACTACCTCATCCCCACGATCCTCGACATGCCGCCGATGAACCTGGAGATCCTGGAGAACCCGGACCCGTTCGCCCCGTACGGGCTGCGCGGCGCGGGCGAGCCGCCCACGCTGTCCTCCACCCCGGCGATCGTGGCCGCGGTCCGCGACGCCTGCGGGGCCGAGCTGATGCGGGTGCCCGTGCGCCCGGAGGACATCCTCGCCAGGGCCGGGGTTCCGGCCTGACGCGTCTCCCCGTCGCGGGACGACGGGGGACTCGCCTACTCTGCTCCGCATCGAGGCATGATCGATCGGAGGCCCGCAGTGCTCGTACACCCCTGGGATTCGGCCGAGGACACGGAGTGGCGGACCTGGCTCGCCGAACGCGACTTCGGCCAGCTCATCGCCGGCGGGAGCGGACGCGACGTGCCCGTCGTCGTGCCCACCCACTTCGTCTTCGACGGAGAGCGGACGGTCTGGCTGCACCTGGCCCGGCCCAACCCGGTCTGGGAGCCCCTGAAGGAGCATCCGCGCGCGCTGCTGACCGTGATCGACGACTACACCTACATCCGCGCGGAGTGGAACGCGAACCCCGGCACCCCGGTAGATCGCGGTACGCCGACGTCGTACTACGCGACCGTGCAGCTCGTCTGCGACGTCCGCGTGGTCGACGACGCGGCGGAGAAGGCCGCGATCCTCGACCGGCAGCTCGGCCACTTCGAGCCGGGCTCCGGGCGGCTTCCGGTCTCGCCGGACGAGGACCCGGACCGGCGGCAGCTGCCCGGCATCCGCGGAATCGAGCTCACCGTGACCGAGGTACGGGCCAAGTTCAAGTACGGCGGCAACAAGGACGCCGCCCACGTACGGGAGATCGCCGACCGGCTGGAGGAGCGCGGCAGCAGGGCCGACATCGCCGCCCGCGACCACGCGCTCCGCCGCCTGTAGATACTGTTGGGACCGGTGAGCCGGGAAGTCTGGTCGGCACTGTCCTTCGTGACCCTTCAGATGAGGGAAGAGGCCGTGCCGTGACCGACGTGGAGCCCTTCGGCCGCGCACTCCTGCTGATCGCACTGATCGGCACACTCGCCGTGCTCTCCAACCGGTTCGGCGAGCGCCTGCGCGTCCCGGCTCCCGCGATCTTCCTGGTCGGCGCCGCGGCCGCCTCCGACATCTGGCCCGGGCTGGGCGCCCTGCAGATCCCGCTGGTGGAGAAGGTCGTCACCGTGGCGCTCGTGGTGATCCTCTTCGACGGCGGCATGCACATCGGGCGGCGCCGGTTCCGGGAGGCGGCCGCCGCCACGGTCTGGGTGGGCGTGGCGGGCACGCTCGTCACCGCCGTGGCCCTGGCGCTCCTGGCGCACTACGCGTTCGGCCTCGAGTGGCGCATGGCGATGCTGCTCGGAACCGCGCTCGCCCCCACCGACCCGGCCGTGGTCTTCTCCGTGCTCGGCCGGCGCGAGATCACCGGGCGCACCGGCACGCTGCTGGAGGGCGAGTCGGGCGCCAATGACCCGGTCGGCATCGCGCTGATGGTGGCTCTGCTGAGCGCGGGCGGTGCGGGTCTCTCCGCCGTCGGGCAGGTCACGCTGGAGTTCCTCCAGCAGATGGCCATCGGGGCGGCGGTCGGCGTCGCGGGCGGCCTGGCGCTGCTGGCGTTCATGCGGCGGGTCCCGCTGCCCAGCGCGGGCCTGTACGCCCTGCGGGTCCTGTTCGGCGCCCTGGTGATCTACGGGCTGGGGACCGCCGCGCACGGTTCGGGCTTCCTCGCGGTCTTCACGGCCGGCATCGTGCTCGGCGACGAGCGCGCGCCGTACAAGCGGGAGATCGAGCGGTTCCACTCGGCGCTGGCCAGCCTCGGGGAGATCGTGGCGTTCACCCTGCTCGGCCTGACGATCAGCCTCCACGACCTGGCGAAGGGCGGAGCGTGGTGGATCGGGCTGGTGCTGGCGGTCGCGCTGGCCTTCGTGATCCGGCCGGTGTTCGCCGGGCTCGTGCTGTGGCCGGTACGGCTGCGGCGCGGCGAGCGGGTCTTCGTGCTCTGGACCGGGCTGAAGGGCGCGGTGCCGATCCTGCTCGGGACCTTCATCCTGCAGGATGGCCTGAAGGACGCCCACCGGGCGTACGAGATCATCTTCGTGGTCGTGGCGTTCTCGGTGATCGTGCAGGGCGGCTTGGTGCCGACGCTGGCCCATCGGCTGGGCGTCCCGCTGCGCACCGTCGATCCCGAGCCGTGGAGCCTGGGCGTGCGGTTCCAGGAGGAGCCGGAGGGCCTGCACCGCTACCAGGTCGTGGCCGGCTCCCCCGCCGACGGCGCCACGGTGGACGACCTGCCCTGCGGCGAGGACGCCTGGGTCAGCTTCGTCATCCGCGAGGGACGGCTGGTCACGGTGCGCGGCGGCACCGAGCTGCGGGCGGGCGACGAGGTCCTCGTCCTGGCCGACGACGCGTCACGGCTGGCGGACCTGTTCAAGTCCGGCGAATCCCCCGAAGACTGACACTGTGTCAGCATCCTTTGAGGTAGCAATACATACTGACCATCGCGGCCCTGGGCCTCCACGCCTCACCCTGAGAGAGGAGCACAAACATGGAGGCATTGTGAAGATCGGCGTACCTCGCGAGATAAAGAACAACGAATACCGGGTCGCGATGACGCCCGCCGGTGCGCACGAGCTGGTGCGGCACGGCCACGAGGTGTTCGTCGAGCGGCAGGCGGGCGCGGGCTCGTCCATCCCTGACGAGGACTACATCGGCGCCGGCGCCAAGATCCTTGAGACCGCCGACGACGTGTGGGCCACGGGTGAGCTGATCCTGAAGGTCAAGGAGCCGATCGAGCCCGAGTACACGCGGATGCGCAAGGGCCAGACGCTCTTCACCTACCTCCACCTCGCCGCCTCGCGCGCCTGCACCCAGGCGCTGCTCGACTCCGGCGTGACCTCGATCGCGTACGAGACCGTGCAGCTGCCGAACCGGTCGCTGCCGCTGCTGGCCCCCATGTCCGAGGTGGCCGGGCGCCTCGCTCCGCAGGTCGGCGCGTACAACATGATGCGGTCCAACGGCGGGCGCGGCGTGCTGCCCGGCGGCGTGCCGGGAGTGGCGCCGGCCAAGGTCGTCGTCATCGGCGGCGGGGTGTCCGGTCTCAACGCCGCGCAGATCGCCGTCGGCATGGGCGCCGACGTCTCGATCATGGACGTCAGCATCGACCGGCTCCGCCACATCGACTCGATCTACCAGGGCCGGCTGAAGACCCTGATGTCCAGCACGTACGCCATCGAGCAGGCCGTGCTGGAGGCCGACCTCGTCATCGGCGCGGTGCTGATCCCCGGCGCCAAGGCGCCCAAGCTCGTCTCGAACGACCTGGTGGCGCGGATGAAGCCGGGCTCCGTGCTCGTCGACATCGCCATCGACCAGGGCGGCTGCTTCGAGGACTCCCGCCCGACCACGCACGACGAACCCACCTACAGGGTCCACGACTCGGTGTTCTACTGCGTCGCGAACATGCCGGGCTCGGTGCCGAACACCTCGACGTACGCGCTGACCAACGTCACGCTGCCGTACGCCATCGCGCTCGCCGGCAAGGGCTGGCGATCCGCCGTCACCGACGACCACGCCCTGGCGCTCGGCCTCAGCACGCACGAGGGCCGGCTCACGAGCTTCCCCGTCGCCGAGGCGCACGGGCTCGACCACGTGGAGCTCGACGAGCTTCTCGTCTGAGCCTCACCCGGGGTTCACGCGCGGCTCACCAGGCACTGATCGATGATCTCTGATATCAAGGCTGGAAGGTGACACCCCCACACCGACCAGCGAGGATGCCGATGAGCCGCGACGCCCCGTCCGATGACTCCGACGAGGCCCATCTGAAGGTGTCACCGCCGAAGACCTCCGCGGCCGGCGTCACGGGCGTCGCCGTCGCGCTCGCGAAGTCCTTGGGGCAGATGGGCGCCGGGCGTACGGTGCGGACGCTCCTGCGGGTCAACCAGAAGAACGGTTTCGACTGCCCCGGCTGCGCGTGGCCCGAGGGCGATCGCCGTCACGTCGCCGAGTTCTGCGAGAACGGCGCCAAGGCGGTCGCCGAGGAGGCCACCTCCCTGCGGGTCACGCGGGAGTTCTTCGCCGCCCACCCGGTCTCCGAGCTGGCCGGACGCACCGACCACTGGCTGGGGCGGCAGGGCCGGCTGACCGAGCCGATGCTCCTCGACGCCGGCGCGGACCACTACGAGCCGGTCTCGTGGGAGGACGCGCTCGCGCTGGTCGCCGGCGAGCTGCGCGGCCTGACCTCCCCCGACGAGGCCGTCTTCTACACCTCCGGCCGTACGAGCAACGAGGCCGCGTTCGCGTACCAGCTGTTCGTCCGCGCCTTCGGCACCAACAATCTGCCGGACTGCTCCAACATGTGCCACGAGTCCTCGGGCTCGGCGCTGACCGAGACGCTCGGCGTCGGCAAGGGCTCCGTGCGGCTGGAGGACCTGGCCAAGGCCGACCTGATCTTCGTGGTCGGGCAGAACCCCGGCACCAACCATCCGCGGATGCTGTCCGCGCTCGAAGCGGCCAAGCGTGCGGGCGCGCGCATCGTGGCGGTCAACCCGCTGCCCGAGGCCGGGCTGATGAGGTTCAAGAACCCGCAGCGGCCCTCCGGGCTCGCCGGCCGGGGCACCGCCCTGGCCGACCGCTACCTCCAGATCCGGCTGAACGGCGACCTCGCGTTCTTCCAGGCCCTCAACTGGGCGCTGCTGGAGACGGGCACGGTGGACCGGGAGTTCCTGCACGACCACACCGACGGGTACGCGGAGTTCGAGAGGCACCTCCACGACCTCGACCACGACGACGTGGCCGAGGCGACCGGGCTCACCGGGGAGGAGCTCGACGCGGCGCTCGGTGACGTCCTCGGCGCCGAGCGGATCATCGTCTGCTGGGCGATGGGCCTGACCCAGCACCGCAACTCCGTGGCGACCATCCGGGAGGTCGTCAACTTCCTGCTGCTGCGCGGCAACATCGGCCGCCCCGGCGCGGGCGTCTGCCCCGTACGCGGGCACTCCAACGTCCAGGGCGACCGGACCATGGGGATCTACGAGAAGCCGGCCGCGGCGTTCCTGGACGCGCTGGAGAAGGAGTTCGGCTTCGAGCCGCCGCGCGAGCCCGGCCTGGACACCGTCGAGACGATCCGCGCGATGCGCTTCGGGCTGGTGAAGGTCTTCTTCGGCATGGGCGGCAACTTCGTGCGCGCCTCACCGGACTCGGCGGTGACCGAGGAGGCGATGCGCTCCTGCCGGCTGACCGTGCACGTGTCCACCAAGCTCAACCGCTCCCACACGGTCACGGGCGAGCGCGCCTTGATCCTGCCGACGCTGGGCCGTACGGACCGCGACGTCCAGGAGGGCGGGCCGCAGTTCGTCTCGGTCGAGGACTCCATGGGCGAGGTGCACGCCTCCCGCGGCCGGCTGGCGGCGGCCTCGCCGGACCTGCTGTCGGAGGTCGCGATCGTGTGCCGGCTGGCCCGCGCGACGCTCGGCGACGACCTCGGCTGGACGGCGATGGAACGCGACTACGACGTGATCCGCGACCACGTCTCCCGCGTCGTCCCCGGCTTCGACGGCTACAACGAGCGGATACGGGAGCCCGGCGGGTTCACGCTGCCGCACGCGCCGCGCGACAGCCGGACGTTCCCCACCGCCTCCGGCAAGGCGCGGCTGACCGTCAACCCGCTGGAGGTGCTGCGGGTCCCCGAGGGGCGGCTGCTGCTGCAGACCGTGCGCAGCCACGACCAGTACAACACCACGATCTACGGGCTGGACGACCGCTACCGCGGCATCAAGGACGGCCGCCGCGTGGTGTTCGTCAACCCCGATGACCTGGCCGAACTCGACATCGCCGACGGCTCGATGGTCGACCTCGTGAGCGAGTGGCCAGGCCAGGACGACCGCCGCGCGCCGGGCTTCCGCGTCGTCGGCTACCCGACCGCGAAGGGCTGCGCCGCGGCCTACTTCCCCGAGACCAACGTGCTCGTCCCGCTCGACAGCACCGCCGAGATCAGCAACACCCCGACCTCGAAGTCCATCGTCGTACGCCTGGAACCCCTGCCGTAGTGTGCCCTCATGGGGGAATTGATCCTGGTGCGGCACGGCGAGACCGAATGGGCGCGTGATGGCCGCCACACGGGCCGTACGGACGTGCCGCTGACGCCACGCGGCGAGGAACAGGCCCGTGCGCTCGCTCTCACCGGCCGCCGGCCCGCGCTGGTCCTGGTCAGCCCGGCCTCGCGGGCCCGGCGTACCGCGGAGCTGGCCGGGCTGACGGGCTTCGAGACCGACGAGCGCCTCTGGGAGTGGGACTACGGCGCGTACGAGGGACGCACGACCGCGGAGATCCGCGAGGATCGCCCCGGCTGGTACCTCTGGCGCGACGGCGTGGTCGACGGCGAGTCGGCAGAGCGGGTCGGGGCACGCGTGGACGGCGTACTGGACCGCGTACGCCCGAGTCTGGACGCGGGCGACGTGATCCTCGTGGCCCACGGCCACGTCCTGCGCGTGCTGACCGCCCGCTGGCTGGGCCTGCCGCCGGAGAACGGCCGCCTGTTCAAACTGGGCACCGGCACGCTGTCGACCCTGGGCACCGAACACGACGAGCCCGTCATCGACACCTGGAACCTCAGCTGTGCCGGCCCGGCGGGACGAGCCCCCCGGAACCCCCCGGTGTGAGGGGCTCCGCCTCCCACGCCCCCACGGGCCGGGGTCGGCGGGCGGCATTCAGGTTCGTGTCAGCCTCAACGTGACGACCGGACGGCACGCCTGGACCCATCACGCCGGGCCCGTGGTGGCCTGAGGGTCAGGACACGGCGGCCAGGTCCGGGCCGCCGGTGCCGCGGCTGAGTTCGCGCGCGCGGCGGGCGTCCGGGGAGTAGCGCCAGGACTCCGGGACCACCTGGGTGCCCCGGTGCAGGGTCTTGAGCCAGGCCGTGGCCCAGAGGTCCTCCAGCGGCGTCGCCGGCAGGCCGTACATCCGCCGGGCCCAGCGCGGCAGCGTCGCCACCACGAGCGTCGCGATGCCCGGGGCCGCCAGCTTGAGCGGCAGCCACTGACGCGGCACCGCCGGGTTGAACAGCCGCCGCATGCCCTCCTTGGCCTCCTTGCAGGCGTAGATCCGCGTCCGCATGTCCGCGTAGTAGTCGCGCATCTCCCCCACCGAGGCGGGAATGTCCGCCGGGTCCAGGCCCACGACCGCGCCGGCCCGGCGCTGTTCGTCCACGAACGCGTCGGCGTCGGTGCGCGAGAGCGGGACGCCGGCCCGCAGCGCGACGTCGAGGTAGGAATCGACCTCGCCCATGTGCACCCACAGGAGGTTCTCAGGCGCGTCGACCGGGAAGACCTCGCCGGTGTCGAGGTTGAGGCCGGTGAGGCGGGAGTGCAGGTTGCGGACGCGGCGGCCGACGCGTTCGACCTCGTCGTGCGTGCCGTAGGTGCGGACGCGGACGAACTCCACCGTGCGGCCGAGCCGGGCCCAGGCCGTACGCGGGTCCATCAGCTCGGAGTTCTGCGCGGTCCCCCACATGGACGGCGGGTGGAGCGCCTGCAGGAGGAGGGCGCGGAAGCCGCCGACCATCTGCACGGGCTCGGCCATCACGCGCCACGTCACCGAGCCGGGGCCGAACAGCCCGAAATCCTCGCTCACCGTCCACCTCCGGATAAGTGATGACTTATTACCCGAAAATGCTAACTTTCACACCCGAATTGATCGGCCCACGACAATCCATAGCAATAAGGATCTACTCGGCGGTCTGCTCGCGTACCCATGACAGGTATTCGGCGCTGCCCGCCACGACCGGAGTGGCGATGATCTCCGGCGTGTCATAAGAGTGCTGCTCGGTGATCTGGGCGGCGAGGTCCTCGAAGCAGTCGGTGGTGGTCTTGAAGAGCACCATCCATTCCTCCGCCGATTCGATCTCCCCCTCCCACCAGTAGGTGCTGGCGATCGGGCCGACCAGCTGGGCGCAGGCCGCGAGACGCTCGGTGACCGCCGATCTCGCGAGCTCGGCGGCCTCTTTGCGCGAATCGGTGGTCGTCGTCACCTGGACGTACCCCTCGGCCATCAGCGACTCCTTCCCCGCCCGATCGTAGCCCGCCGACCTGCCCGGATCGCGGAGTGATCGCACAGTCGGTTTCGATACGATCACCTCACCTCCGCGCGGTCAGCGGGCGGGAACCGCCACCAGCGCGCTGCCGCCGTGGCGGCGGACCCTCTCGGCGACCGCCTCGATCTTTCCGCCGCCGAGGAACTCCAGGCCGGTGGCCGAGCCGATCACACCGGCGGGCGGGCCGGGGAACACGATGAAGTCCTGTCCCCTGGCCTTGAGCGCCGCGCCGTATCTGTCGATGAAGGCCTGCTCGGCAGCGGTCTGCGCGGTGTTGCGCTGGGTGGCGCGGGGCGCCTCGACCGCCTCGGGCAGGGTCATGCCGAGGTCGATGCGGTTCATCAGGATCTGCAGCACCGTCGTGATGATCGTCGATCCGCCGGGAGAGCCGACGGCGAGCAGCGGACGGCCGTTCTTCACCACGATCGTCGGCGCCATGCTGCTGCGCGGGCGCTTGCCGGCCGCGGGGAGGTTCGGGTCGGCGAAGCCGGCCGGCGTCGAGGAGGTGAAGTTGAAGTCGGTCATCTCGTTGTTCAGCAGGAACCCGCGGTGCGGCACGGTCAGCGCGCTGCCGCCGAACTGCTCGATCGTCAGCGTGTAGGAGACGACGTTGCCCCACTTGTCGGTGGCGACGAGGTGCGTGGTCTGCGGCCCCTCGTACGGCAGCTGCTGACCGGCGCCCGAGGGCGCCTGGCATCCGCCGCCGCTCAGCGCACCGGGCGCCACGGGGGCGGTGAGCGCCTTGTCCGGCCGGATCAGGCAGGCCCGCGACCGGGCGAAGCCGTCCGAGAGCAGCGTCTTCAGCGGCACGTCCGAGTAGGCGGGGTCACCGACGTACGCGCCGCGGTCGGCGTAGGCGAGCTTGGACGCCTCCAGGTAGACGTGCAGCGCCTCGACCGGGTCCTTGAGCTCGAACCGCTTCATGATGTCCAGCGCCTCGCCCACGGTCGAGCCGCCGGAGCTGGAGGGCGCCATGCCGTAGACGTCCAGTCCCCGGTAGCCGACGTGCGTGGGCTCGCGCGGGATGACCTTGTAGCGCGCCAGGTCGGAGGCCTGCACCACGCCGGGCCGCACGTTGCGGGTGGCCGCCGGGTCGACCGGCGGGTGCTGGGAGGTGTCGGCGATCTCCTTGCCGAGCTCGCCGCCGTAGAACCAGCCGAGGCCCTTCTTCGCGATCTGCCGGTAGGTGTCGGCGAGGTCGGGGTTGCGGAACGTCGAGCCGACCGCGGGCGGCCTGCCGCCCGGCAGGAACAGCTCACGCGTCGGCACGATGTCCTTGAACCGGGCCTCGTTGACCGTGGTCTGGTCGACGAACTCCTGGTCGACGGTGAAGCCGTGCCGCGCGACCTCGATCGCGGGCTGCAGGAGCGTGGAGAGGCGGCGGGAGCCGAAGCGGCGCAGGGCGGAGTCCCAGGTGGCGAGCGTGCCGGGCACTCCGACGGAGAGCCCGCTGGTCACGGCCTCGTCGAACGACAGCGGCTTGCCCGTCTTCGGGTCGATGAAGAAGTCCTTGGTCATCTTCGCCGGGCCGGTCTCGCGGCCGTCGAAAGTGGAGACCTTGCGCGTGCGGGCGTCGTAGTAGGTGAAGTAGCCGCCTCCGCCGATCGCCGAGACGTACGGCTCGGTCACGCCGAGGGTGGCGGCGGTGGCCACGGCCGCGTCGACGGCGTTCCCGCCGCTCCGCAGTACCTCGATGCCGGCCCGGCTCGCATCGAGGTCGACGCTGGAGACCGCTCCGCCGTATCCCACCGCGACCGCCTGCTTCCGGTCCGGTGGCGCGTGGCCGGCCGCCTGACGCGCCTGGGCGGGAACGACCACCGTCGCCAGCGCGGCGGCGGTGAGTCCGATGACCGCGGTGCTCCGTCGCATTGCATCTCCTGAGTCAGGGGATCGCGTCCTCCAACCTTGCCACTCGGCGCCATGAAGATCTACAAGATCGCGTGCATACCGCCGTCCTTATCCGGCAAACCGAATTAACGTCGACAACCTTGTGACAAAGGGGAAATTCGGAAATTCTGGATGGCCACTCGCGACACGGGGGTCGCGCGGTAGCCGGCCGGCCGAGCACATGGGGTCAAACAGCGTTGAGCACAGAAGCGCCTTACCGCAACAACCTCCCGCGCCGGCTGCCGGTCGAGGAGACCATCGGCCCGCGCCAGGGTGGCCGTCACCGCCTGTCGCTCGTCTACGGAACCCGTGACCTCGTCGTCCTCGGCTTAGGCGTCATGATCGGTTCTGGCATCTTCAACATCGCCGGGCAGCAGGCGGCGACGACCGCCGGCCCGGCCGTGATCCTGTCCTTCGTCATCGCGGGCCTGGCCTGCCTGCTGTCGGCCCTGTCCTACGCCGAGCTGTCCTCGACGATGCCGGTGGCGGGCAGCGCGTACTCCTTCACGTACGTGGCGTTCGGCGAGATCTGGGCCTGGGTGATCGGCTGGGCGCTCATCCTGGAGCTGCAGCTCGCGGCGGCCGTCGTGAGCCGGGCCTGGTCCCTGTACGCCACGCGGCTCGTCGACGACGTCGGGAACGTGGCCGGGATCTCCTGGGTCCGCATCCCCTCCGCGCTGTCCGGCGTCGCCGGGCGGCCGACCGGCCTGGACCTGTTCGCGCCGGCGCTGCTGCTGGTCCTGGCGGTGATCGTGGCCATCGGCGCGCGGCTCAGCCTGTACACGCTGTGGTTCATGGTGCTGACCAAGGTCATCGTCGTCGGCTTCGTGATCGGCGGCGGCCTGCTCTTCTTCCACGCCTCGAACCTCAGGCCGTTCGTGCCCCCACCGGGCCACGCGTCGGCGGGCGACGGCCGTACGGTGCTGGACGCGTTGATGGGCGGCAGCCCGCACGCGTTCGGCCTGGTCGGCATCTTCACCGCGACCTCGGCGATCGCGTTCGCCTACATCGGCTTCGACCTGATCGCCACCGCCGCCGAGGAGACGAAGGACGCGCAGCGCCGCGTCCCTCGGGGGATGATCGTCAGCCTGCTCATCGCGATCACGCTCTACGTCGGCGTCGCGGTCGCGATGGTCGGCATGGTCCCGTACCGGACGCTGAACCCCGAGACGCCGCTGACCGCCGCCTTCCACGCGGTCGGCTCGACGGGCATGGGCGTCGTCATCGACGTCGGCGCGGTCATCGGGCTGGCCACCGTGGTCCTCGTGGTGATGATCGCCCAGACCCGGGTGCTGTTCGCGATGGCGCGCGACGGCCTGATGCCCGCGCCGCTGGCCGTGATCAACCCACAGTACAAGGTGCCGACCCGCGCGGCGGTGCTCGTCGGTGCCACCGGCATCGCGCTGTCGCAGGTCGACGTGTGGACGTTCGGCAAGGTCGGCGTCCTGGCGCTGCAGCAGATGATCGTGATCGGCACGCTGTTCGCGTTCATGTTCGTCTCGGCCGGCGTGATCACGTTGCGGCGGACCCGCCCGGACCTCCCCCGCGGCTTCCGCGTCCCCGGCGTGCCGCTGACGCCCCTGCTGGCGATCGGCGCGACCGGCTGGCTCATGCTCAACCTCCACCTGCGCACCTGGGCCTACTTCGGCGTCTGGATGGCCTTCGGGCTGGCCGTCTACCTGGCGTACGGGCGGCGGCACAGCCGCCTCCGGCAGGCGCTGGGCGGCCGTCCGGTGCATCCGCAGGGTCGCCACCGGCGCTGATCTCCGCGTGAAAGGACTCGACATCCGCCACTTCATGACGTACGTTCTTCTCAAGTAGAGATTATCTCGATATGAGAAGGACTCATGAGCGAGCGCAGACCCCACTCCGAAAAGGAGTTCCTGGCGACGTACGACCCGCGGGCGTACGACCCCGTGGCCGTCGCCATCGACGTGGTCGCGCTGACCATCCGCGACGGCACGCTGCACGTGCTGCTCGTCCGCCGCGGCGCGCCCCCGCAGGAGGGGATGTGGGCGCTGCCCGGCGGTTTCGTCAAGAACGCCGGCAGCGCGGGGGCCGAGGGTCTCGACGAGGCCGCCGCGCGTGAGCTCGCCGAGGAGACCGGCGTACGCACGGACTCCCTCGGCCGGGTCCACCTGGAGCAGCTCGCGGCGTACGGCGCGCCCGGCCGCGACCCGCGCATGCGCGTCGTCTCGGTCGCCTACCTCGCCTTCGCCCCCGAGATGCCCGAGCCGCGGGCCGGCAGCGACGCAGCCGACGCGGCGTGGACGCCGGTCGACGCCCTCGGCCTGACCGGCACCGGCGCGCAGCGGCCCGGCACGACCCGGCGGCTGGCCTTCGACCACTCGGTGATCCTCACCGACGGGCTCGAACGGGCCCGCTCGAAGCTGGAGTACACCGCGCTGGCCACGACGTTCTGCGCGCCCGAGTTCACGGTCCCGGAGCTGCGCGCCGTCTACGAGACGGTCTGGGGCGAGGAGCTGCACGCCGGCAACTTCCACCGGAAGGTGCTGTCGGTGCCGGGGTTCGTGGAGAGCACCGGCACGACCTCTGAGCGGGGCGGGCGGCGCGGGGGCCCGCGCGCCCGGCTCTACCGGGCCGGCGACGCGCGGCTGCTCCACCCGGCCCTGCTGCGGCCCTCACGAGAGGAGGAGATCCGATGACGCGTTCCGAGGCCGTACGGCTCATCGAGGCCGCGCGGACCCCGGTCGACCTGTTCGGCGACGACGGGACCCGCGCGTACCGGCGGCTGGCCCGGCTCGTCCACCCGGACGCCGGCGGACCGCGCGAGGCGTTCGACCGGCTGACCTCGCTGTGGCGCGCGTACGGGCCGGTGACGATCACGACCCGCCGCGGGACGTACCCGCTGGGCGCGACCCCGGTCCGCGGCGACCTGGCCAACCTCTACGACGCCGGCGAGGCCGTGGTCAAGATCGCTCGCGACCCGGCAGTGAACGACCTGCTCGAACGCGAGGCGATCGCGCTGCGGCAGCTCCCCAAGGACGGCGACGGGCGGTTCCTGCCGTACGTGCCGCGCCTGGTGGAGAGCTTCCGGCACCGCGACGAGACGACCGGCCTCGAACGCCGGGTCAACGCGATCGGCCGGCTCGAGGGATTCCGCCCGCTCACCGAGGTGCGCGCCGCGTACCCGGACGGGGTCGACCCGCGCGACGTCGCGTGGATGTGGCGGCGGCTCCTGGTCGGGCTGGGCTTCGCGCACGGCGCGGGCGTCCTGCACGGCGCGGTGCTGCCCGAGCACGTGCTCATCCACCCGCGCGAGCACGGCCTCGTCCTGGTCGACTGGTGCTACTCGGTGCCCGGCTGCCACCCCGACCGCGGCGACCGGGTGCCGGCGATGGTCACCCGCCGCGCCGACTGGTATCCGCCGGAGGTCGCCGCGCGGCGGCCCGCCGGGGCCGGCACCGACATCTACCTCGCCACCCGGTGCATGACCTACCTCATGGGCGACCGGGCGCCCAGGCCGCTGCGGGCGTTCGCCCGCGGCTGTCTCCTCACGGCGGAGAACCGCCGTCCCCAGGACGCCTGGCGGCTGCTCGGCGAACTGGACGACCTGCTCGAACGGCTGTACGGCCCGCGCCGGTTCCGGCCGTTCCACCTGCCCGGCTGAAAGGACACATCTCATGGGAAGCGGATCCTGGTCCACCAACGTCTACGACGCCGCCGCGAGCTACCGCGCGGCGACCGGCGCGAGCGCCTTCGCCTACAGCGACGGCGGCGCGACCGCCGTACACGACGACCTCAACCCGTTCGGCGTCACCGTACGGGAGAGCCGCGACGGCGACGAGCACCCCGACTCGGTCGCGATCGCCGTCCTGTTCGACGTGACCGGCTCGATGGGGAACGTGCCGCGCACGCTCCAGTCGAAGCTGCCCGGGCTGCTCGGCCTGCTGATGCGCAAGGGCTACGTCGAGCACCCGCAGATCCTGTTCGGCGCGGTCGGCGACGCCACCTGCGACCGCGCGCCGCTGCAGATCGGGCAGTTCGAGTCCGACAACCGGATGGACGACGACCTCGGCAAGATCCTCCTGGAGGGCGGGGGCGGCGGTCAGATGACCGAGTCGTACGAGCTGGCGATGTACTTCATGGCACGGCACACCGCCATGGACTGCCTCGACAAGCGCGGACGGCGCGGCTACCTGTTCCTGATCGGCGACGAGCTCGCCTACCCGAAGGTGAAGAAGCGCGAGGTCGGCAAGGTCATCGGCGACGAGCTCACCGAGGACATCGGGGTCGCGGAGATCGTCGCCGAGCTCAAGCTCAAGTACGACGTCTACTTCATCATCCCCGAGGGCTCGTACAACTCCGGCGACGACCGGCTGGCCGACTTCTGGCGCACCCACCTCGGCCAGAACGTCATCCGCCTGGACGACCTGGACGCGGTCTGCGAGACGATCGCGCTGACCGTGGGCCTGGCCGAGGACGCCGTCGACCTGGAGGAGGGCCTGGACCATCTGCGGGAGTTCGGCTCGGACGCCGGCGGCTCGGTCTCCCGCGCGCTCGCGCCGCTGAACTCCCGGCGCGGCGCGGTCTCGGTCTCCCCGACGCCGACCGGCCTCGACCTGTCCGACACCGAGGTCACCCGGCTGTGAACGTCATCGTGGCCGACCTGGGGTACGGGGACGCGGGCAAGGGCACGGTCGTCGACTGGCTCTGCGCTCGCGGCCCGTACTCCACGGTCGTCCGCTTCAACGGCGGCGCGCAGGCGGCGCACAACGTCGTGACCGCCGGCGGGCGCCATCACACGTTCGCCCAGTTCGGGTCGGGCATGTTCACGCCGGGCGTGGTGACGCACCTGTCCCGGTACATGATGGTCGACCCGCTGGCGCTGGCCGCCGAGGCGGACCATCTGGTCGCCGTGGGCGTCGCCGGCGCGTTCGAGCGGCTGACGGTCGACCGCGACGCGCTGCTGACCACGCCGTACCACCGGGCCGCGAACCGCGCCCGCTCGACGGCGGTACGGCACGGGTCGTGCGGGGTGGGCATCGGCGAGACGGCGTCGTACGCCCTGGAGTGCGACGACGCCCCCCGTGCCGACGACTGCCGCTCCCCCGTGGTGCTGCGGCGGCGGCTGACGCGGCTGCGGGATCACGTCCTCGACTCGCTGGGGCCCCTTGACGTCCCGGAGGTGGCGGACTGCGTGGACGCCTTCCGCGCGTTCGGGGGGCGGGTGCGTCTCACCGGAGAGGGTTTCCTCGCGTCGCTGCTGCGGCGTGGGCCGGCGGTGTTCGAGGGCGCGCAGGGGGTGCTGCTGGACGAACGCTACGGCTTCCACCCGTACACGACGTGGTCGACGACGACGTTCGCCAACGCCGTGACGCTGCTGGCGGAGGCGGGCATGCCCGGATTCCGGCTGGGCGTGACCCGGGCGTACCTGACCCGGCACGGCCCGGGCCCGTTCGTGACCGAGGACGCCGCGCTGCACCGCCCGGAACCGCACAACGCGTACGGCCGCTGGCAGGGCGCCTTCCGCGTCGGCCACCTGGACGCGGTGGCACTGCGTTACGCCCTGGAGGCGTGCGGAGGAGCGGACGCGCTGGCGGTCACGCACCTCGACGCACCGGCCCCGCTCATCGCGACGGCGTACGACGCCGGGACCCGGCTGACGCCCGCCGCCGACCTGGACGGCCAGGCGCGCCTCACCGCTCGTCTCATGACCGCCCGCCCGCTGTACGCGCAGGTCGGCCCGGACCCGGCCGCGACGATCGAAGAGACGCTGGGCGTGCCGGTCGCGCTCCGCTCGTACGGGCCGACGGCCTTGGACAAGACGGCGACCGGCCTGCTTCCCGGGCCGGCGGTGAGTCGAGCCAGGGTGTTGACATCCCTCCGCGGTGACTGATCATCTGACGGCTTGTCCAGGCTCACCGAGGAGGGCGAACCAGATGCGCCGAAGCGGAACTCCACGTCCCTTACCCCACCGCCCGGAAGGGGGCCGGCTCCTGAGCCATCCGTTCCCGACGGACCAGGACCCGCTGAGGGTGAGCCCTCTCTTCGCCTCCCTGCCGGGCGTCGTGAAGGTCCGGCTGCACCCGAGCGGCGAGGAGGCATGGCTCGTCCAGGACTACGACCTGGTCCAGTACGTCCTCAGGTCGAGCGTCTTCAGCCGGGAACTGGCCAACCTGCGGCGGCTCGACGGCTTTCCGCCCCTCGCGGAGAAGGGCTCCCTGCTCGGCAGCGACGGAAGCGCCCACACACGCTTGCGCGACGCGCCGAGGGCCGCCTTCAGCCCCGCGCGTGTCACGGCGCTGCGTCCCCGGATCGTGGAGGACGTCAACGCCCTCCTGGACGCGATGACCAGCGGCGGGGGGCCGGCCGATCTGGTCGAGCGGTTCGCGCTGCCGCTCGCCCTCCACGTCGTCGGCGAGCTCCTGGGCGTACCCGCCGGCGCACGGGAGCGTTTCCGCCGCTGGGGCGACGCGTTCCTCTCCACCTCCACGGCCAGTCTCGACGAGGCCGGGAAGGCCCAGCTGGAGATGGGCGGATACCTCGCGGGCCTCCTCGCCGAGCGCCGGGCGGCGCCACGGGCCGACCTGCTGTCCGACATGATCGCTCCGGACAACGAGGTCAGGCTCGATGACCAGGAGGTCATCACGGTCGCGATCGAGATCATGCTCGCCGGCTGGGAGACGACCGCCGCCGCGATCGCCGGCTTCACGTACTGGCTCCTCACCAGCTCCACCGACGCCGGCGTCAGCCACTACCGGCACCTGGCCGACCACCCCGACCAGGTCGAACGCGCCGTCGAGGAACTCTTCCGGGCGATCCCGATCGGGGCGGGCGACGGCCTTCCCCGGGTCGCGCGCGAGGACGTCTCACTCGGCGACGTCACCGTACGCGCGGGAGACCTCGTCCTGGCCAGCCACGACGGCGCCCACCTGGACGAGGAGCGCTTTCCCGGCGCTTCGGCGATCGACCTGACGCGGCACCCGAACAAGCACATGGCGTTCGGCTACGGGAAGCACTACTGCCTGGGCGCCGCCCTCGGCCGGCTGGAGACACAGATCGCGCTCGCCGAGCTCCTCCGGCGGTTCCCGGGCCTCGGTCTCGCGACGCCCTCCTCCGAGGTCGCGTTCAAGACCGGAACCTCGATTCGAGGGCCGGTCGCGCTTCTCGTCCGCTGGGACGGCGCGCGTGTCACCCGGCGATGAGCCGGCGGGCACCCTTGCGGGCGAGGGTGGCGGCCACGTACGCGCCGAGTTCGTGCGCGTGGTCGGGGGTGTCCCATTCCTGGGCGTAGGCGAACTCGGCGCCGTCCTGGCTGAAGACCATGCCGAGCAGTGAGAGCCGGCCGTCGGCCGTGGTCGTGCAGTGGCCGGCGATCGGGCTGTTGCAGTGGCCTCGCAGGCCGTGCAGCATCGTGCGTTCGGCGGTGACGTGGGTGCGGGTCCGCCGGTCGTCGAGCCGGCGCAGAAGCTCGACGATGCCCTCGTCGGCCGTACGGCACTCGATCCCGATCACGCCGGCGCCGACCGGCGGGCACATCACGTCGAGGGGCAGGACCTCGGCCGCCCGGTGCTCCATCCCGATCCGGCGCAGGCCCGCGTAGGCGAGGACCAGTGCGTCGAAGCGGTGTTCGGCGTCGAAGCGGGCGATGCGGGAGTTGACGTTGCCGCGGATCCGGTCGACGGTCAGGTCGGGACGTTTGCGCAGGATCTGGGCCTTGCGGCGTACGGCCGAGGTGCCGATGCGCGCGCCGGGCGGCAGGCCGTCGAGCCCGCGGTACGGGGAGCCGGCGGGGAACAGCACGGCGTCGCGCACGTCCTCGCGCGGCAGGTAGGCGGCGAACGTGGTGCCCTCCGGCATCGGGACGTCGCCCGGTACGTCCTTGACGCAGTGCACCGCGACGTCGATGGCGTCCGTCACCAGTTGCCGGTCGATCTCCTTGAGGAACGCGCCCTTGCCGCCCAGCTCGGCGAGATCGCCCTGCCACCGGTCTCCCGAGGTCTCGATGCCGACCAGCTCGACGTCGACGTCCTCGGCGAGCTTGAGCAGGAGGTCCCGCACGTGTTCGGCCTGGGCGACGGCCATCGGCGAGGTACGGGAACCGATGCGGATGCGGGGACCTGGAAGCACCCGCTCAACATAGGCCGTCAAGGGAGCATCCCCCTGCGGTACCCCTCTCCAGGGGCCCGCCCGCCGGGTAACGACCTGCTGACCGTGGGCGATTAACGTCTCGACCATCGGCCGAAATCAGGGGGCTCCGCGGTGGCGACCGGGGAACGGCCCGCACCGAACCCACGGAACGGCCGCGGCGAGGGCCTGCGGGAGTGGCACGCGCACCAGGCCTTCGCGCAGATGGTCGACCAGGCCCGGTATCGCGGGTTCCGGCGGAAGGCGGGCCGGCCACGGCGCAGGCGGACGATCACCAGCAACGAGGAGTACTGGGATCAGGTCCGCCGCGATCGCCTCGACGAGAGCGCGCCCGTCCGCCTCAGCGACTTCTACCTCACCGAGTGGGTTCCCCTCACACCCGGCCGGTTCCACACCTCCGAGGCCGCCGCCGCGCGTACGGTGGCCCGCTACCACGTCGACTCCGAAGATCCGGCGCACGGAGTCGACTACCGGCCTGCGGGCAAGCGATCGATGATCCAGGGCGGCATAGGCACGGTCCGGCTGCCCCCTCTGGACGTCGGCGGCGGGCCCGTCCGCGTCCTGTCCGCCACCTCCGACGGCGTCTGCCATTCGGGCGTTCCCCTCCTGCTCGGCGACGAGGGGTACGGATCGGTGATCCCCGAGATCCGGGAGCGCGGCGGTCTCATGGCCGACGTCTCCGGCGTCATGCGCCTGGTCCCCGAGGTCGTGCGGCACCACACCGAACGCCTGGTGCTCGACGTCACCGACATCCGGCCCCGCCGGACGCCGGTCTCCGTCGAGGCGACCGCCTGCGTCGCCTTCTACACGTCGGCCGAACGCCGGGATCCCGACGCCTACTCCTACATCACCTTCCGCCCGGGGCTGGACGGCGCGCTCGAGACCGCGGTGGAATGGCTCGACCGCTACGCCCGGCGGTTCTCCGAGGACGACACGGCGCGGATCGTGGGCGACTTCGACGCCTTCCACGATCACTTCCCCGACGTCGAGATCCCGCTCGACGACGTCGCGCGCGGGGTGTTCGACCCGGGGAGGCTGCGAAGAGATCATCCGCGGCTGGTCCAGGTCTTCGGCGACCTGTTCTCCGGCGTGAACGACGCCACCATCATCAACCGCTCGGTCACCGGGGAGCCGTGACCCCCAGCGGCTCCGCGGTACGGAGGAACGGCCGGTCGAGGTCCTCGGCGTCCAGGCTCAGCAGGTACAGGCCGGTGGAGACCCGTTCGAGGTGGCCCCACTCCCAAATCGTGTCCTCGTCCAGCCCGGTCTCGGCCGCCATGAGCCGGCAGTAGCGGCGGGCGAGCACGGCCGGATCCGCCGCCGCGAGGAGTCGCGGGCACCAGTCGCGCAGCACGACGCCGAGGTCGTAGGCCGGATCGGCGGGAACCCGTCGGGATCCACGAACACGAACCCCGATTCCGCTCCCGGACCCGCAGCGCGTTGCCGGGGTGCGGGTCGCCGTGGACGACGACGAGCCGATCGGGGTCGAACGCGTCGGCGCGGCGCCGCGCGAAGTCGAGCGCCCGATCGATCACCGCGCCGGGGCAGGGCCGGTCGAGGTCCCGCCCGAGCCGGCCGACGAGGGCGGCGAGCTGGACGGCCTTCCCCTCTTCCGTGCGCACACGGTCCGCCATGCGCCCGAGATCACCGACGGGCCATCGTCGCCGCAGAACCGTTTTCCCGGCTCGCGGTCGCCTGACCTTCGCGTACGGGATCGGTGCCCGTGCGGCTGGATCACGCACCCGTACAGGTCCGCGAAGATTGACGCATGACGATGACCCCGGTCGCCACCGTCCCCACCCGTCGTGACCGCCGGGCCCGGCTCGCGGTCGCCATCACCTTCGGCGTTCACGGCGTGGCCGCGGGAAGCTGGGCCGGCCGCATCCCCTGGGTCAAGGAGGTGCGTCACCTGTCCTCCGGCGGCCTGGGGCTGGCGCTGATGGGGGCGGCGATCGGCGGCCTGCTGTCCGCGCCGCTCGCGGCCTGGGTGATGTCGCACTTCGGCAGCCGCGCCGTGACCAGGGTCGCCGGGCTCGCGATGGCGCTGAGCGTGCCGTTCGTGCCGCTCGCGCGGACGGTGCCCACGATCTTCGCCGCGCTCGTGGTGTTCGGGATCGCCGCCGGGGTGCTCGACGTCGCGATGAACGCCAACGGCGTGGTCGTGCAGGAACGCTACGGGCGTTCGATCATGTCCGGCCTGCACGGCATGTGGAGCATCGGCGGCCTGATCGGGTCCGCGACGGCCGGCCTGGCCGCGCGCCTGGACGTCGGCGCGCCGGCCCATCTGCTGATCGTGGGCATCGTGTTGCTCGTGGCCAACGCGGTGAGCGGGTTCTGGCTCATTCCCGCGCCCCGCTCGTCGGTCGGCGCGGTCTTCGCCCGGCCGGACCGTACACTCATCCTGCTCGGCGCGGTCGTCTTCTGCGGGCTGTTCGCCGAGGCCGCCGCCGCCGACTGGAGCGCGGTCTACCTGCACACCGCCGCGCACGCCGGCGAGGACGTCGCCGCGTGGGGGTACGCCGCGTTCTCCCTGGCCATGGCCATCGCGCGGCTCTTCGGCGACCGTCTCGTCGAGCGCTTCGGCGCCGCCCGGCTCGTACGCGCGGCGGCGCTCACCGGGGCGGCCGGCCTGGCCCTCGGCCTCCTGGTCCCCGTCACGCCGGTGGTGATCGTCGCGTTCGCGATCCTGGGGCTCGGCATGGCCACCGTGGTGCCACTGACGTTCAGCGCCGCGGGCAGCACGCCCGGCCACGACCCGGGCACGTCGGTGGCGGCGGTCGCCACGGTCGGGTACGGCGGCTGGATGATCGCGCCGCCCGTGATCGGTTTCGTCGCGCAGGGCACCTCCCTGACGGTCGCCCTCGCCCTGGTGGCCGTGATCACCGCGCTCATCGCGGTGCCGGCCGGCGCCCTGCGGGCCTCGCGCACCTGACCCTTGGGGTCAGGCGGGCGGGGGCGGGTATCTGACCAGGGAGAACACCTCTGGCCGCCAGCGCAGATTCCGAGAGCGCGCTGGACCCTCGGCGTCGGTAGGGACAGGGCGCCGGCGGGCACTCACGGCCAGGCACCCGACAACAAGGAGTGGGCAGATATGACTGTCACGACCGCGCGGCCGACCCGCCATGACGACCCGGAGACCCAGGTCCCGGCTGCCCTGTTCGCCAAGCTCGTCGCGCGCGTCGAGCGCGACGCGAAGGTCGACCGGGCGCACGCCGAGCGCATCATGCGGCAGGCACTGGTGTTCCTCCTCGCCTGCGCCCGCAACCCCGGGACGCCGCTCGCGCCGTCGCGCGAGGTCGACCACGGGTGGCACGCCTTCATCCTGCACACCCGGGAGTACGCCGACTTCTGCCACCGGATCGCGGGGCAGTTCATCCACCACGCGCCCGAGGACCCGGGCGCGGACCGTGACCGCGCCGCCGCGCGTACCGAGTTGACCGCCGAGGTCATCCGGCGGACCGGGCTGCCGGTCGATGAGGAGCTGTGGGCCTCCGGCCAGGGCAAGTGCTCGGCCAACTGCGAGCGCTGCTGCTCCGGCGGTCACTGACCAGAGATCAGCCTTCGAGGAAAGGGGTGAGGAGCCCCGGCAGCGCCGCGTCCGCGACGCGGAGCGCCTCATCCAGCGGCACGTCCTGTACGTCGATCCGCTGGCGGCCGGCGGCGGTCGTCGCGACGAGCGTCGCCAGGCCCGCCCGGCGCTGGAAGAACGACCGCCGCAGGTTCCAGCCGATGATGCCGTCGCAGGAGAGCACGGCGCGGCGGCGTACGAGCGAGCCGCGGCGGCTCACGAGGGTCCGCTCGACCAGGGCGTGGCCCAGCGAGCGCGTGCGGTCGTACGCGAGCAGCGCCGCGATCACGAGCAGGACCGGCGCGACGTGCCAGGTCCAGGCGGGCAGCACGTCCAGCCCGGAGAGGACGAGGCAGGCCGCCGCGATCAGCGCGGCAAGGCCGACGGCGCGGGTGTAACGGCGCCCGGTGGCGCGCGGCCCGTGCGGGGTCAGCGGGCAGGTCAGGGGCGTCGTACGCCCCAGGACCAGCGCCGCGACGCGCTCGGCCTCGGCGCGCGGCGCCGGGGGCAGCAGCAGCGACCCGCCGCGTTCGGCGCCGCGGCCGACGCGCAGGCCGGTGGTGATGGCGAGGCAGCGGGCGCCGCGTACGGCGCGCAGGAGCAGCGGCTCGCTGATCTCCACGCCGCGCAGCCGCCGCTCCTCGATCGTGATCGACCGCGTGGTGATGAGCCCGCGCGTGACGTGCAGCGTGCCGGCGGTGTTGCGGGTGAGCCGGAACCCATAGAACGCCAGGACGTACCCGAGCGTGGAGGCGAGGGCGACCGCGACCAGGAGCGCCGCCGCGAACACCCCGATCTCCACGGGCAGGGCGGCGTGCTCCCAGCGGTCCAGCAGCGTGCTGACCGGCCCGAGCCGCCCCGGGTCGATGTGCGCCTCGTTCACCGCCCGGCCGGCGACGCCCGCGACCACGCCGACGGTGACCAGGCCGGTCAGCGTGAACGGGCCGTACCGCACCCACGCGGGCGGCACGCTGACGATGAGCGACTCGCGCGGGAGCCTCGGCTCGGCGGCCCGCTCCGGCGACCGGTGCAGGAGCTCCTCCCGCAGCCGCGTGGCCTCGCCGGCGTGCAGGGCGTCCAGCTTGACCGCGTCGTCCTTGCGGTCGGTACGGCCGGTGCCGACCTCGACCTTGGCCAGCCCGAGCGAGCGGTGCAGCGCGTTGGCCGTCACGTCGACCGTACGGATCCGGTCGCGCGGGACGGTCAGGAGCTGACGCCGTACCAGGCCCTTGCGGACCTGGATCTGCTCGGCCGACACGCGGTACGTCGTCGTGAACCAGCGCAGCATGCCCGCCACCACGACGAACCCCGCGCCCGCGAGGCTCCACCAGGAGCCGTGGCCGCCGGCCGTGCCCGCGAAGACCAGGCCGATGAGCACCGGCCAGGCGCGCAGCAGCTCCTGGATGGGATGGATCACGAGCATGCGGGTGGACAGCCGCCGCCAGCCGTCCGCCCCGGTGGTCACGTCGCGTCTCCGGAGCCGGCCTGGGTGCCCTCGGTCAGCTCGTCCACCAGGCGCTGCGCGGTGTCGCGGTCGAGCCCGTGGATCTTGATCGGCCCGGCCGCGGAGGCCGTGGTCACGGTGACGTTCGCCAGCCCGAAGATCTGCTCGAACGGCCCGCGTTCGCTGTCGACGGTCTGGATGCGCGAGACCGGCGCGATGCGGCGCTCCTGGTTGATCCAGCCCGCCTGGGTGTAGACGGCCTCCGGCGTCGACTCCCACCGGTGTACGCGGAACCGCCACTGCGGCATGACGGTCACATGGGCGGCGGCCAGGACCGCCGTGACCACCAGGGCCACGACGTGCAGGCCCAGGTCCGCGTCGTCGGCGATCATCCAGATGACCTGCGCGGCGGTCGGCACCAGCCAGCCGGCCAGGGCGCGGACGGCCCAGTAGGCCCGCGCCCGGGGGCTGACCCGATGGCGCGGTGGCCGCAGGCCCGCCTCCGTTGACTCCATGGTCTTGATCCTGGCAGAGGCCGGGGCGCCGGCGAACAGCGGCACGTCCTGGATTAGACCGGGACAATTGTCCTGGTACGGCGCCGGGTCACTCGGCGCGTTCGGCGACGTGCGACAGGCCCGGTCCGACGGCCGCGCGTACGCCCTGCCAGCCCGATTCGCCCGTCGGCCCGCCGTGGCGCCGGCCCGCCAGGCCGAGCCGGTAGGCGAGGATCACCAGTTGCACGCGATTGCGCAGCCCGAGCTTGGCCAGCGTGCTCCGTACATGGGACTTGACCGTGCTCTCGCTCACCGAAAGTTCGACCGAGATCTCGGAGTTGGACAGGCCGCGGGCGACCAGCCCCAGAACGTCGAACTCCCGCCCCGTCAGCCCCTCCAGCCCGCCATTGGCAGCCCAGTCGTCGGGGTCCGCCAAGGCACTTCGCAGGCCAATTGAAGGAACCTGCGAGGGCGCCATCAGGACATATCCAGCGGCGACCATCTGAACAGCGGCAATAAGCTCGTCGGAGCTCGACTGCCTGAACAGCAACGCCCGCACGCCGTTTCTGAACGTTTCCAGAAGACGATCCTCAGGCACATTTGCCAGCAACATTATGGCCGGGAGCTCGACACCAAATTTACGGGCCATGCGGCCGGCGAGCTCGACGGCGTCGATGCGGTACGCCAGCGCGTCGATGACCACGACGTCGGGGCGCAGCTCCTCGACCAGAGTGAGCGCCTGCTCCCCTTCCCGCGCCTCGCCGACGACGGTGACGTTGGCCTCGCTGTCCAGGATGGAGCGCAGTCCGGCCAGCGAAAGTGATCGATCATCCACCAGCAGGACCCGCGGCATGACCTCCCCTTTCGCCGCTCGTCGCGCCCCCGTCGCCCGCCGGGCGAGTTGCGCTTCTTGTCAGGAAACATACTTGCGCGTGCAGTGTCAATGGACAAGTTAAAGGAGCCAACGCCAATTCAACTGTCACGGCACCGAACACGTACGGTGACGATTTGGTGCTTATACAGCGCCTTTGCCGACGGAGACGTCAAGAGATATGACACCCACTGTACGGTTACGTAACATCATCGTCACAAAGTTAAGTGATGGGCACCGTAAGTCACCTACTCCTAAAGTACGACGCTCCCCCGAAAGACGGCGCCGAGATTCCGTACTTCGGCAGAAGAGGCCCACTCGCAATATACGTAGGCTTATCGCGATTCGCGACCACCGCGCACACGTTCCGTCATGACGGGCGATCGGTGCGTTGCCCGTCTCACCAGAAGGGGATACGAAGGTGGACGTCCGAAGTGCGACTCGGAGAGAACCGACCGAGGCCGAATCCGTCCGTTTCAAGTTCGGCCTGCGGATCCCGACAGAGGATGGCCAGTTCCTCAGCGCGACCGCGTATCTGCCCAAGAGCGACGGGCCCGTTCCGGCGATCGTGGAACTGAACCCCTACACCAGCGATTCGAGGCACGACGACGGCGTCTTCTACGCCGCGCGCGGTTTCGCGTTCGTGATCGTGGACGCGATCGGCCGCGGTGACTCCGAGGGTGAGTACTTCGGGTTCATCCGCGACGGTCAGGACGGCTTCGACACGATCGAGTGGGTCGCCGAGCAGCCGTGGTGCGACGGCCAGGTCGGCATGCACGGCTCGTCGTACACCGGCTGGAACCAGTGGCGCGTGCTCGGCGAGCTGCCGCCGTCGCTGAAGACGATCGTGCCGGCCGGCGCCCCGATGGGCGCACTGGACCAGCCGCGCGGCGGGATCCCTTCGCTGTACGGCCTGGTGTACGCGACGGCGACGCTGGGCCGGGCCCCGCACTGGGAGGCGTTCCGCGAGACGGGCGCGTGGCACGACCTGCTGCACGAGGCCTGGCTCGCGAACCGTTCCGAGGCGGCCGTACGGGAGCAGATCGGCTTTCCCTCCGACCCGTACGAGGGCATGGAGGACCAGATCTACCCGGGCAACCCGTGGATGGAGTTCCTCATCCCGTCCGACGAGGCGCTGCGGGACACCGACGTGTCGGTCCTGTCGATCACCGGGATGTACGACGACTCCCAGCTCGGCGCGCTGTACCACCACCAGAGGTTCGCCGCGAACGCCGGCGAGGCGACGAGGGCGCGCTCGCACCTGCTCATCGGCCCGTGGGACCACTACGGCACCGAGACCGGCGAGCCGCGGGTGGGCGAGCTGAGGTTCGGCCCGGCCGCGGAGGTCGACCTGCGCGAGCTGCGCGCGGAGTGGTACCGCTACACGATGAAGGGCGGCGAGAAGCCGGCGCTGCTGACCGACCCGGTCGTGTACTACCAGACCGGCGACGAGGAGTGGCGCGGCGGCGCGTCCCTGGAGGAGATCAGCGGAAAGGTCCAGCCGTACTTCCTCGGGTCGGGTTCGGGCAGCGGCGACGGACCACTCGGGGAGCCTGCTGGAGAAGCCGGAGAGCGGCCCGGACTATGAGTTCACCGCCGACCCGTCCGACGATCACACGCTGCGGCTGGAGATGGTCCGGCGGCCGGACGAGCACCCGGACGTACCGGCCGTGCCGCGGACGTTCAACAGCCTGTTCCTCACGTCCTCCGGCCACGACCCGACGAACGGCATCTTCACCATCGACCTGGGCGGCGAGGGCGTGGTCTACCACACCGACCCGTTGACCGAACGCCTCCCGCTGGTCGGCCGCCCCCGCCTGCGGATGCGGATGACACTGGACGTACCGGACGCCGACCTGATGGTCCTCCTCCACGAGGCCCGCCCCGACGGAACGGTCGTGTTCCTGTCGTCGGAGCTCCTGCGGCTGCGCTTCCGCGCCTTGCCCGAACAGCCGTGCTTCGCCTCTCCAGGAGAGGCGTTCGACCTGGACCTGACGGGATTCCGCTTCGTCACCCGCACACTGGCGGAGGGCTCGAGGCTGCGGCTGACGGTACGGAACGCGTCATCGCTGCTGCTGGGCAAGAACCCGCATACGGGCAAGCCGGCCGACATCGAGGAGGCCCGCGTGGCCCACTACCGCATCCACCACGACGCCGACCAGGCCCCCTACCTGGAGATCCCCATCGCCTGACGGTCGCGCCGCGGGCCAGGGCCCTTCTCCCGCCGGGGGAAGGGCCCTGCTCGCCGTGGTGGCGCGGCGGCGCAGCACGGAGAGTCTTCTCGCGATCTGCCGACGCTCGAAGGAGCCGAATGCCGCCGACCGGACTCCGCCGGCGAAGCCTCGGCGCCACCGGCGAAGGCCCGTTCCGGTGCGGAACGGGCCTTCGCCGCCGGCTCGCCGGTGCGGCGAGTGGGTCAGCGCTGCAGGACCTGGGCCAGGACCTTCTCCAAGACCGCGCCCGGCTCCACGGCGCCCTCCGTCGAGCGCCACGCGACGTAGCCGTCCGGGCGGAGCAGGACCGCGCCGGCCGGGCCGACGCCGTACCGCTCGGCCCAGTTCCCGTCCACGTCGACCAGGTCGCCGCCCACCCGGTAGACCGTGATCGGCAGCGCGCCCGCCGCCTCCGTCCACGCCCCGCCTTCCGGACCGGCCAGCAGCACGAACGACGACCCGATCAGATCCAGGGTCGAGATCGGGATGCCGTCGCGCTCCAGCCGGACATGAGCCCCGCGGGTCCCCGGGCGACCCGACGGCGTGCGCGGGTTCTCCGCCGGCATACCGTCGTCCGGCTCCTCGGTGAGCACGGCGCGCGACCGGTAGCGGTAGCCGATCGTCACCCCGATGTTGTCCGCCTTCACGTCGCGCGGCACGTCCGTACGGTGCGGGGCGAGGCGTTCGATGTAGTTCAGCACCGTGCGGGCGACCGTCACCTCGGCGACCGGTTTGCGCTCGTCCTCGTAGGTGTCCAGCAGGCCGGGGCCCGCCTCGCCCGCGAGGACCGCGGCCAGTTTCCACGCGATGTCGTACCCGTCCTGCATCGCCGTCTGGCCGCCGAGACCGCCGGCCGGGGTCATCTGGTGCGCCGCGTCGCCGATCAGGAACACCCGTCCCTCGCGGAACCGGTCGGCCACCCGGGAGGCCATCTCCCACGGCAGGATCTCCACGACCTTCGCCTCCAGGTTCCACACGCCGAAGGCGGCGCGGACCCGCTGGATGCACTTCTTGTCGTCGAAGGAGGACAGTTCTTCCTTCGACGGGTCGTAGTCGAACGACACGCTCCCCCGCTCGGGGATGTGCGTGCCGATGTAGGAGCCGGTGAACTTCGGGTTCCGCAGGTAGTAGAGCGTCGCCTCCTTGCCCTTCATGAAGCGTGGCAGCGCCGGGGACTCGAAGGTCACGTTCACGTTGTGCGACAGCGTCCCGACACCGTGGGTGCCGATGCCGAGCGCCGAGCGTACGGCGCTGCGGTGGCCGTCGGCGCCGATGAGGTAACGCGCGTGGACGGTCTGGGTGGATCCGCTCGTACGGTCGCGGATGACCGCCGAGACGCCGGAGTCGTCCTCGGTGAAGGACACGAGTTCGGTCCCGAACCGGATGTCGGCGCCGTGGTCCTTGGCGAACTGCAGCAGCACCGGCTCGATCTGGTCCTGCCCGGCGCTGCTCACGGGCACCGGTGTGATGGACGCGTCGATCACCGCCTCGGCCTCTTCGGCGAGGTTCAGCCGGTGCATCTCCGGCCCGGTGACGGTCATGCCGATCACCATGGCGAAGTCCTCGAGCGCCCACGGGCCGGCCTCGACCAGGGCCTCCTCCAGACCGGGGACGGTCCGCATCAGCTCCATGGTCCGCTCGTTGACCCGGTGGGCGCGCGGGTGGAACGAGGGCCCGGAGTGCCGTTCGACCAGGAGGGCGGGCACGCCCCTCCAGGCCAGGAACAGCGCCGTGGTCAGCCCGGACAGACCGCCGCCCACGATCAGGACCGGCGCCTCTTCGTCACTCATGAGATCCTCCGTTAAGCTCCGCCGTGCTCTTGACCTTCTCCAGGGTCTGGCGCATGTCCTCGACCAGCAGCCGCTCGCGGTCGCGGCCCAGCAGCCCGGTCGCCGCGATGACGCGGAACGGCAGGGGCAGCGGGGCCACGTGCGACCGCCACTCGGTGACGCGGGTGCCGCCGGCCTCCGGTTCCAGCCGGTAGCCCCAGCGCATCCTCGACTCGGCCACCTCGAACCCGAACCGGCTCGGCCACTCGTACTCGATGACCTCGCACTGCGTGGACCACCGCATCACGCCGCGGCGGTTGGAGCCGGTGAACCGCGCGCCCAGGGCCGGCCCGCCGTTCGCCCAGGCGCCGCCGCGGTTCTCCGGGCTCCACTCGCCGTAGCGGCCGACGTCCGTGACGAGCTCCCACACCGCGGCCGGGGCCGCGTCGATCCACACCGATACCTCGTCCATGATCAGCCCGGGATCGCGAGCTCTTCGCGAGCCAGCGCCTCGGTCACCGGGCGGCCCAGGTCGTCCACGCCGCGCGTCAGGTAGCGCATCTCGGCCGGCGCGTCCGTCGCGAGCCACCGGGCCATGTCCTTCAGCTCGGGGCCGCCCGGGTACAGGAAGCGCCGCTCCGGGTCGTGCAGGCCGATGCCGCGCAGGACCGAGTCGGAGCCGGAGATGCGGGCGAGCAGGTGGCGGCCCGCCTCGGCGGCGTCCCGCTCGCCGCGGTCGACGGCGTCGCAGACGCGCACCATCTCGCCCCACAGCTCGGCATATCCGTTCAGGTCGGGCATCAGCAGCCCGGGGTAGGGCACATCCTCCATCGCCTTGAGCACGTCGTCGTCACGCGTCTCGGCGAACCGCTCCAGGTAGCGGTCGAACCGCAGGTTGATGGGCACCTCGGCGGCGCACCACACGCGGTACACCGCGTTCCACAGCTCGTACGCCGTCATGCCGATGAACGAGCAGTTGACCAGTTCGTCGTTGTAGCGGATCAGCCCCTGCTGCAGCCGCTCGACGTAGGAGAACCGCGTGACGGAGAAGTCGTCGTCCTTCAGCGCCGCCAGCAGCCGCCACGACAGCGAGTTGATCACTTCCATCGTGTTGGTCAGGCCGCGCGAGAACAGCGGGTCGATGAAGCCGGCCGCGTGCGACATCAGGCACCAGCGGTGCCCGACCGTCTGCGTGGAGGTGTACTGCAGGCGCGGCGTGGACACCCACGGGCGTACGGTCTTGGCCTCGGCGAAGATCCGCTCGACCGCCGGGAACCGCGCGGCGTGGTGGTAGAAGTCCTCCTCGGGCGTCATGCCCTCGGGCTTGGGGTACATCCGCTCGTCCAGCGTCAGCCCGACGCTGACCAGCGGGTTCTTCGACCGCGGGTCGTTGTTGAACGGGATGACCCAGAACCATCCGCGGTCGAACATGTGGTGCATCGTGCCCTGCACCCACGGGATCGGCGGCATGTCGCCCGGGTCCATCCACAGGCACTCGTCGGTCGGCCGTACGTCGAGCATGTGCGTGAACAGGGACCGTGAGTGGTGCTTGAGCGCCGACGGGCCGGCGCGCAGGCCGAGCTTGTCCGCGATCGGCGAGCGGAACCCGCTCGCGTCCACGAGGTAGCGCCCGGTGTACCGCTCGCCGCCCGGCCCGGTGATGACGACCTCGTCGTCGCCCAGGTCGATGTCGCTCACGCGGAAGCCCTGCTTGGCGACGCAGCCGTACTTGATCGCGGTGTGGAACAGGTACGAGTCGCTGTCCTGGCGGTGCAGGTGGCTGGTCTGCAGCGCCTTGGACGGCGGGCTGAACTGGTTGACCTCGGCCGGGTCCGGCTCCTCGCCCTCGTGGTGGAGCATGAAGCCGAAGTGCCGCTTGGTGCCCGAGGTCGGGCCCACCGTCTCCAGGCAGTCCTCGTAGGAGGTGATCGGCTCCAGCTCGGGCACGCCGTAGCGCGCGGCGAGCAGCCGCATGGCCTTCAGGGTGTAGAGCGTGGTCGACTCGCCGACCGAGAACCGGGGATGGACCCCGGCGTCCACCAGGAGCACACTCGCCCCGTTGCGGGCGAGTACGGCCCCGAGCACGGAGCCGGCCATGCCGGACCCCAGGATGATGACGTCGTACGGGCCGCTCTTCGGGCTCCGCGCGTAGGACATGGTCTCCTCCGGATGATTCGGCTTACGCCCGCGAGCCGGTGTCGGCCATCTGCGTCTCCGGCGTCGCGAGCGGGATGAGTTCGTCCACCCGGGCCGGTGCGTTCGGCAGGAGGGGACCGGTCATCATCGTGGTGACCAGCGCCATCAGCACCATCATGGTGAACATCTGGCCGTCCAGGACGCCGAGGCCGACCCCGACGTTGAGAATGACGAACCCGGTGAGTCCCCGGGTGTTCATCAGCAGACCGAGGGTGCCCGCCTCGTTCCAGGGCATCCCGAAGAGGCGGCCGGGCACCGCCGCGCCGACGAGCTTGCCCGCGCAGGCGACGAGGATGATGCCGCCCAGTTCGAGGTATCCGCGCCCGGACAGCGCGCTGACGTCCACGTTGAGGCCGGTGACGATGAAGAACACCGGCAGCAGAACGAGGCTGATGTGGTCCAGCGGCCGTTTCACGCCCTCGTACAGCACCTCGAACGGCTCGCGCGGCATCACGAACCCGAACGCGAACGCGCCGAAGATGGCGTGCACGCCGATCCACGTCGTGGCGTAGGACGAGAGGAAGAGCCCGGAGACGATCACGACGATCAGCAGCGGCTGGACCCGGTCCCGCGCCCACCGGCGTACGAGGTGGGCCATCAGCGGGCGGACGATGAGGACGAGGGCGGCGACGTAGAGCACGCCCATGACGGCGATCTGCAGCAGGTCACCCGGACCGCTCGCCGTGACGATCGCGGCGACCACGGCCAGCAGGCACCAGGCCAGCACGTCGTCGACGGCCGCGCTCGCCAGCGCCAGGGCGCCGACGGTCGTCGTCATCATCCGGTGCTCGGTCAGCATCCGGGCCAGCACCGGGAACGCCGTCACCGACATCGCGGCCCCGATGAACAGCGCGAACGCGGTGAACGAGATGGGGTGACCGTTGATCGTGGAGTGCCGCCGGTACAGCATCGTCGCCAGGCCGACGCCCAGGGCGAACGCCAGCGCGATGGAGCTCAGCGAAACCGCGCCGGCGGCGCTGCGCCGCCCGTGCAGGAGCCGCTTGTCGAACTCCCAGCCGATGCCGAACATGAAGACGAGCAGCCCGACCTGGGCGACCGCCGACAGGTACGGGCGGGCCTCGGGCGGGAAGAGCCGGTGGGTGAGGTCGCCGGGCAGCAGCCCCAGCAGGCTCGGGCCCAGGGCGATGCCCGCGATGATCTCTCCTACGACCGGCGGCTGGCGGAAGTGCCGGGCCCACCGGCCGAGCACCGCCCCGGCGAGCAGGACGATGGCGATGTCGGCCATGACGGCCGCGATGATCAGGTCGGAGTGCTGGGCAAGGCTTCTCATCAAGACCCCCTCTCTACGTTCAGCCGGCGCGAACGTGGGTCATCACCGGGTCGATCTGGGAGATGACCGCCCACCGGTCGAAGGTGTTGCGGTCCTCCACGACCCGGCCGTTCTCGATCCGCCAGATCACGATCCCGGTCGCCGTCACGACGCGGCCGGTGGGAGGCACGCCGCAGAACTCGCCGACGTGCCGCGCGTGGGTGGTGAAGTGGGTCACGACCGTGTCGCCCTCGGCGACCTGCAGGTCGATGTCGACCGTCATGTCGGCGAACGCGGTCCGCCGGTGCACGACACTGCGCTTGGGCCCCTCCGGCCCGACGCGCCGGCCGCGGAGCATGAGGTCGGCGGCGAAGATCTCATCGGCGATGCCGGTGTCGCCCCGCTCCCAGCCCTCGCGGAACCAGCGGCGGGCGAGCGCCTTGTTCGCCTCCTGAACGCCGACGCCCGTCTGCGTGCTCATCGGCCCACGGGCCGGCCGGCCGGCTGCCCAGGCCCACCGGGCCCACCGGGCCCGCCCGGTCCGCCCATCGGCCGGAACCCGCGCACCTGGTGCTTGGTGGCGTGCTCGACCATCTCCTCCCACTCGGGGCGGCGCCCGCCGGCGAGCAGCTTGCTCAGCCCGACGAAGAAGTCCTCCACCCCGCCGGGCGTCACGATGACGAGCATCTTCGACGGCGTCTCGGCGATGTTGCGGAACTGGTGGGAGACGCCCCGCGGCCCGTACGCGAGGGTGCCCGGCTTGGCGATGTGCAGCTCGCCGTCCACCCGGATCTCGTACTCGCCCTCGGTCACGAAGAACGCCTCGTCCTCCGCGTCGTGAATGTGCAGCGGCGGGCCGCCGCCGGGAGGTGTCGTGACCTCCATGAACGTGTACAGGCCGCCGGTGTCCTCCTTGCGGAGCAGGAACCGGCCCTGCTCGCCCATCCACAGGACCGGGTCCACCTCGTCCCTGACCACGAGCTTCGGGGGCGCCAAGGTCATGTCAGAACTCCTTCTGTACGTGGAGCCGAGCCGGGCGGCGGAGACGGGCCCCGCCGCCCGGCGGTGCGCTCATGCCGGGTCGGGGATCACGCCGAGCTGGCGCATCATGGTCAGGTCGTCTCGTACGGCCCAGTGGTCGCTGATCTTGCCGTCGACCACGCGGATCATGTGGAGGTGCTTGACCGCGACCTCCTTGCCGGTGGCGGGCAGGCCCATACCCATCAGCGGGCCCTTGTGGGTGCCGCGCATGAGCAGCCGCAGCGACACGAGCTCGTCCTCGGCGATGGCCGCCTCGACCTCGTACCGCAGGTCGGGGAAGGTCTTCATCACCTGCTCGGCCACCTCCAGGACGCGCTTGTTGCCCTGGGTCGCCCCCGCCGGGGCGTTGTGGTCCCGGTAGTCGGCGTGGAACAGCTCGTCGAGCCTCTCGGTGTTATCACCGGTCAGCAGCGTCATCGCGGTCAGCACGATCTGCTTGTTCTTCTCACTGAGGGCGACATCGACCACGGTTACTCCTTCGAGGGGTTGTGAGGGCCTGCCGGCTAGAGGAGCTTCTTGCGGCGTACGGCCGAGGTGGCGAGGCCGCGCAGGGTGTCGCGGCCGAGTTCCTTGATCTCCGGCGGCGCCTTCGTCGTCGCCCAGCCCATGAAGTGGGCCATCTGACGGGACGAGGGGAAGATGTAGCGCTGCTCGGGGTCCTTCCACCCGAACGGGTGGGGCACGATGTCGGAGTCCTGGATCATGCTCATGAGGCGGTCGGCCGCAGCGTCGCCGTCCATCTCGCCGACCTCGTACTTCTCGCAGGTCTCGACCATCGTGTCGACGATGCGGTTGAGCTTCTCGCTGTCCGGCCACGGCAGACCGGTGTACGGCGCGTTCTCCAACTCCTTGAAGTGCTCGTCGTTGTCGTCGTCGAGGCGGTAGCGCATCAGCGCCCGCGTCAGCCGCATGGTCGCCGGCGTGGTCGCGAACCCCCAGATGCGGAACACCGCGTTCCAGAGCCTGAAGTGGGAGAAGGCGATGAAGGAGCAGTTGACGATGTCGTCGTGGTAGTCGAGCAGGCCCTGCTCGAGCTTCTCGACGTAGGCGAACCGCTCGGCGGAGAAGTCGTCGTCCCGGATCGCGTCGATCAGCCGCCACGCGAGCGCGTTGATGACCTCCGCGGTGTTGGACAGCCCGCGGGAGTAGAGCGGGTCGATGAAGCCGGCCGCGTGCGCCATGAGGCACCAGCGCTCGCCGATGGACTGCTTGGAGGAGTACTGCAGCCGGGGCGTGGAGACCCACTCGCGGACGCGCCGGGCGTTCGTGAACTGGCGCTTGACCGCGGGGAACTTGTCCAGCCAGTGGTTCCAGTCCTCTTCCGGCGTCAGGTCGTCGGGCTTGGGGTAGAGCCGTTCGTCGAAGGTCAGCCCGACGCTGCACAGCGGGTTGCGCGAGAGCTTGTAGTTGTCGAACGGGATGATCCAGAACCAGCCGCGCTCGAACATGTGGTGCATCGTGCCCTCGTGCCAGGGCACCGGGGGCCGCTCCGCGCGCGGGTGGTTGCTGACGTCGTCGAACGGCGTGACGCCGATCATGTGGGTGAACAGCGAGCGGGAGTGGTGCTTGAGCCGGGACGGCTTCTCCCGCAGGTCGAACTTGTCCGCCAGCGGCGAGCGGAACCCGCTCGCGTCCACGATGTACTTCGCGCGGAAGCTTTCCCCGTTCTGGCCGACCACGGTGACGCCGTCGTCGTCGAAGTCGACGTCCATCGCGCGCCACTGCTGCCGCGTCTCGCAGCCGTACTTGGCCGCCACCCGGAACATGTAGGCGTCGCTGTCCTGGCGGAACAGGTGGCTCGCCATGGTCAGCGTCTTGGGGATGACGAACTGGTTGGACTCGCGCGGGTCCGGCTCCTCACCGGGCCGGTGCACCATGAAGCCGAAGTGGCGCTTCACGCCGAAGGTGTTGCTGATCTCCTCGTTGATGGTCTTCACGTCGCACAGCGCGGCGATCTCCGGCACGTTGTACCGGACGGCCAGGATCTGCAGGTACGCCGCGAACTGCGGGATCATCGACTCGCCGACGGCGAACCTCGGGTGGGTCGCGGCGTCGACGAGGGCGACCTTTGCGCCCGCCTTGGCCAGGATCGCGCCGAGCATCGAGCCGGCGATGCCCGAGCCGAGGATGACGACATCGCACTGATGGGTCTTTTCCGGCACCAGACTCATCTCCCTTCCGGGTTTCTCTCGGACATCAGGCGGGGACCCGCCCGTGCGTGACGAGCATCGCGCCGCACATGAAGAAGGAACCGTCCGCCTGCCGGCTGCGCAGGTCGTCGTCCCAGGCCTGTGCCTGCTCGGCGGTGATGCTTCCCTCGGCCGCGATCAGCTTGGCCGCGCGGCCGAGGCCGGTCATCGCGTCGGCGGCCTCGAGGTCGGTCATGATCACGGGCAGGACCGTGACCTGGATGTCCTCGACGCCGGCGGACCGGAACAGCCCGGGCACCTGCCGGGCGATCCACGGGTTGGCGATGTAGTCGAACCAGCGGGCCAGGACGGTGCGCGTGGTCTCACGGTCGGTGGCGTCCGGCGCCCACATCCCGTGGTCGAGGTCGGCCGCCAGGACGCGCCCGCCGGGCTTGGTGACCCGGAGCAGCTCGGCGACGACGCGGGAGGGGTCGGCGACGTGCTGCAGGACCCGCTCGGTCCGCGCGGTGTCGAAGGTGGCGTCGGGGAAGGCCAGCTCGTGCGCGTCGCCCACGGTGAACTCCGCGGGCAGGCCGCGCTCGGCCGCCTGTCCGCGGGCCGCGTCGACCATGACCTGGCTGTTGTCCATCCCGACCGCCCAGCCGTCGGGGCTCACCAGCTCCGCGATGGCCAGGACGTCGACGCCGGTGCCACAGCCCACATCGAGAATGCGCTGCCCGGGCCGCGCCTGCAGGAGCCCGTGCATGGATCGCTTCACGGCCGCGAGATCGGTCGCCATGCGCTCCAGGTATTCGGGGAACGCCCCGCTGATGGAGGTCTTGTCGACGTCGTCGAACCCGGTTTCACGCTGCTCGAACTGATCAAAGATGGAGGTCATGGGCAGCTCCTGTTTTGGCATTGCCAACAGGATGCCGGGCACCGATTAATTCTCGATTAGGACTCGAATAGGCGTCCGCATAACGACAAAGGAAAAGGCCGGGAATCATCCCGGCCTTTTCTGCGAGACGAGAACTCAGATCATCGCCGTGCCGCCGTCAACGAGCATGTACTCACCGGTGAGGTAGGACGCCCGGTCCGAGGCGAGGAAGGCGATCACCTCCGCGACGTCCTCGGGCCGCCCGTTCCGCCGCACCGCGGCACGCTCCGCCGCCGCGCGCCGCGCGCCCTCCGGCATCCGCTCGCCGATCGGGCTCAAGATGAGGTTCGGCCCGACGCCGTTCACGCGGACGCCCTGCGGGCCCACCTCGCGGGCGATCGTCTTGACGGCCGCCTCGACCGCGGCCTTGGCGAGCGCGACGGCGAGGAAGCCGGGGGCCTGCCGGCGCGCGAGCGCCGCCCCGACCATGACGACCGAGCCGCTCCCCCGCCCCGTCATGCCGGGCAGGGCGGCCTTGACCGGATGGAAGATCGCCTTGAGCTGGCGCTCGGAGACGAAGGCGACGTCGGCCCAGTCGAGCTCGACCGCGGGCGCGATCCGCGCCTCGTGCCCGCCCACGCCGGCCGCGTTGAGCACCAGGACGTCGAGGGGCCCGAGGCGCGTCTCGGCCTCCGCGACCATGGCGCGTACCTGCTCCTCGTCGGTCACGTCGGCGTGGACCGCGATGGCCCGGCCGCCGCCGGACAGGATCTCCTCGACGAGTTCCTTGGCCCGGTCCTCCGACCGGTGGTAGTTGACCGCGACCGCCGCGCCGCGCACCGCGAGCAGCCGCGCCGTCGCGGCGCCGATGCCGCTGCTCGCGCCGGTGACGAGCGCGACCTTCCCGGCGAAGGGTGGTGGTTCGTTCATGGGACCGCCTCCTCAGTGACCGTGCATCTCGCCGCTCGTCCGGCGCGGCAGGAAGAACACCAGCAGGAACGTGCCGGCGAAGACCGCGATCTGGAAGTACATGCTCGGCACGAACGAGTCGGAGAAGTCCTGCCGCTGCACCTCGGGCCGGATCTTGTTCACCGCCGCGGTGACGACCGGCGCGGACTGCGGGTCGGCCGATATGCGGCCGCAGCTCGCGGGCGTCTGCGTCGGGTCCTTGGCGTGCGCGATGTCGTGGTAACAGGTGCGGAAGCCGGTCACCACCCCGTCGATCGCCGGCGCCGGAAGCCCGGCGGCCTGCAACTCGTGCCGCAGCTTCGGCACGCTCGCCGCGGTCGCCTCGTCGGAGCGGTTCGCGAGCTGGCCGAAGAAGATCAGGCCGATGACCGCGACGCCGACGGCGCCCGCGACCTGGCCGGCCGTGTTGAGCACGCCGGTCGCCGAGCCCGCGTCGTCGTTGCGGACGCCGGTGAGGATCAGGTCGTTCAGCGTGGCGATGAGCATGCCGAGGCCGATGCCGAAGACCACGAACGACGGCGTCAGGTCCCACGTCGTCAGCGACGTGGTCCGGCCGTGCACCGTGACCATCAGCCAGACGATGCCGGCGATGCAGATCAGGCAGCCGAGCTGGACGACCGTACGGCCGATCTTGGGCGCCAGGGGTACGGCGACGCCGGAGCCGATGACGGACGCCGCGGCGAGCGGCAGGAAGGTCAGGCCGGCGTGCAGCGGGGTGTAGTCCCACCCGGCCTGCAGGAAGATCGTCAGGACCAGGAAGACGGACGCGATCGCGGTCCAGAACAGCAGGCTGACGACGAGCCCGACGCTGAAGGCCCGCTGCAGGAACAGCCGCAGCTCGACCAGCGGCGACCCGCCCCTGCGCTTGCGTGCGTGCTGCCACCAGGCGAACAGCGCGAACACCGGCACCGAGACGGCCATCGAGATCCAGGTCCAGGCGGGCCAGCCGGCGTCGCGGCCCTGGATCACCGGGTAGACGAGCAGCACCACCGCGGCGGTCACGAGCAGCGCGCCGGTCAGGTCGAGCTTGACGCGCTCGCTCGACCGCGACTCCTTGACCAGGCTCGGCGCCAGGGCGAGCGCGACCACGCCGACCGGCAGGTTGATGAGGAAGATGGTCCGCCAGCCCCAGCCGAAGACGTTCGCGTCGACGAGCACGCCGCCGAGCAGCGGCCCGGCGATGCCGGAGAGGCTGGCCATGGCGCCGAACGCTCCGAAGACGGCCGCACGCTTCTCTTCGGGAAACGAAACGTGCATGATGGCGAGTACCTGCGGGAACATCGCGGCGGCGGCCAGACCCTGGATCACACGGAACAGGATGAGCAGGCCCGCGCTGGGCGCCAGCCCGCAGAGCAGCGAGGCGACCACGAAGGCGAAGACCCCCGTGATGAACATGCGCTTACGCCCGAAGATGTCACCGAGACGGCCACCAGTGATCATCCCGGCGGCGAAGGCGAGCTGGTATCCCGCGAGGGTCCACTGGATCTGGGCGTAGGTCGCGTCGATATCTCGCTGGATCGCGGGAATGGCGACGCTGACGACACTGACGTCCAGGAGTTCCATGAAGGCGGCGAGAAGGATGATGATCAGGCCGATCCAGGCCCTCGCGTCCATGGGACTGGGACGAGAGACGGTTTGCGCCGAGTCGGTGCTCAGCGCCGGTTCGCCGGCTGTCACAGCCGTTCTCCAATTCAGCAGAGTGCTATGATGAAAGTACTTAGTAAGCTAACTAGTTGTTTGTGGACCGTCAAGCCATACCGGGCGACCGGCCGCCGGCAGGACGAGCACACAGGGAGTTGAAGATGCGGGACGAGGGCGCCCCCGGCTCGGGTGCGAAGCACAATCTGGGACGTCAGCTGAACTTCGCGGCCAAGTCGGCGCGAAGCTATCTTGAGCAGCATCTGTCCGGCGCCGGGTCGAGCTTCGCGGTGTGGACCGCGCTGTTCGCGCTGAAGGCCGAGGGCCCGCTGATCCAGCGGGAGCTCGCCGAGATCCTGGGCGTCGAGGGTCCTACGCTGACCCGTCACCTCGCCCGGATGGAGGCCGAGGGCCTGATCGAGCGCCGCCGTACGAGCGCGGACCGCCGCGCCGCCATCGTGCACGTGACCGACGCGGGCGAGGCGATGCACGAGCGGCTGTCCGCCATCGTCAGCGCGAGCGGCGACATCGTCCTCAAGGGCTTCTCGCCCCAGGAGATCGCGGAGTTCGTGAGCTACCTGAACCGCATCGTCGAGAACGTCGAGGCGGCCACCCCGTCGCGCCGTACCGCACCGGCGGCCCATCACTGACCTCGGCTCTTCGTGACCCGGCGCCACATCGCGTGTCAGTCGAGGATGCGGCAGATGAGGGCGCCGGCGGAGAGGGTGTCACCGACCGTCGGCGCCAGATCCGCGACCACGCCGCCGCGGTGGGCCGGCACCTGCTGTTCCATCTTCATCGCCTCGATCACCATGACCAGGTCGCCCTCCTCCACGCGTCCGCCCTCGGCCACCGCGACCTTGACCACCGAGCCCTGCATCGGGCTGACCAGGGCCTCCCCGGCCGGTGCCGTCAGGGTGGCCGTACGCGACGACGCGCGCCGCAGCGTCCGGCGGGCGGCCGGCGCCCGTGCCCCCGCGAGCACCAGCTCCGGCACCACGACCTCGACCCGGCGGCCGTCCACCTCGACGGTGAGGCTCTCGCGCGCCGGGGGTTCGGGCGTCTCGGCCGGTGGCGGGACGATCCGCGCCGGGATCCGCCCGGCGAACTCCTCCTCGATCCAGCGCGTGTACACGCCGAACGGCTCGCCGGTGAACGCCGGGTCGCGGACGACCGCGCGGTGGAACGGCAGCACCGTCGCCAGGCCGCCCACCTCGAACTCCTCCAGCGCCCGCCGCGCCCGCTCCAGCGCCTGCGCCCGGTCGCGGCCGCTGACGACCAGCTTGGCCAGCATCGAGTCGAACTCCCGCGCGATCGCGGTGCCCGCCACCGCGCCGGAGTCCACCCGTACGCCGGGGCCCGACGGCGGCTCCCAGTGCGTCACGACGCCGGGCTGGGGCAGGAACCCGCGTCCCGGGTCCTCGGCGTTGATCCGGAACTCGATCGCGTGGCCGCGCACCGGCGGATCGTCGTAGCCGAGCTCCTCCCCGGCCGCGATCCGCAGCTGCTCGCGGACCAGGTCCAGGCCGGTGACCTCCTCGCTCACCGGGTGCTCGACCTGGAGCCGCGCGTTCACCTCCAGGAAGCTGATGTCCCCGGCGGTCCCCACGAGGAACTCGCACGTGCCCGCACCCACGTAGCCCGCCTCCCGCAGGATCGCCTTGGAGGCGTCGTAGAGGCGGCCGGTCTGGTCGTCGGTCAGGTACGGCGCGGGCGCCTCCTCGACCAGCTTCTGGTGCCGGCGCTGCAGCGTGCAGTCGCGGGTGGACACGACGACGACGGCCCCGTGGGCGTCGGCCAGGCACTGCGTCTCGACGTGGCGGGGCCGGTCGAGGTAACGCTCGACGAAGCACTCGCCGCGGCCGAACGCGGTCACGGCCTCGCGGGTCGCGGAGGCGAACAGCTCGGGGATCTCCTCGAAGGTCCGGGCCACCTTCAGCCCGCGCCCCCCGCCGCCGTACGCGGCCTTGATCGCGATCGGCAGGCCGACCGTGCGCGCGAAGGCGACGACCGCGTCCGGGTCGGCCAGCGCCGAGGGCGAGCCCGCGACCATCGGGGCGCCCACCCGCGCGGCGATCTCCCGCGCGGCCAGCTTGTCCCCCAGCGCGCGCATCGCGGCGGGCGGCGGGCCGATCCAGGTCAGTCCGGCGGCCAGCACCGCCTCGGCGAAGTCGGCGTTCTCGGACAGGAAGCCGTACCCGGGGTGCACGGCGTCCGCGCCGGAGCGCTCCGCGACCTCCAGCATCTTCCCGATGTCCAGGTAGGTCTCGGCGACGGACGAGCCGCCCAGCGCGTACGCCTCGTCGGCGCGGCGGACGTGCGGCGCGTCGCGGTCCTGGTCCGCGTACACCGCCACGCTGCCGATTCCGGCGTCGCGGCAGGCGCGGGCCACCCGTACCGCGATCTCCCCACGGTTGGCGATCAGCACGTTGCGCATGGCTCCTCCAAGACGACCGGTCATGACAGGGCGAACGTCGCGCCGAAGATGGCGGCGGCGAATCCCGCGGCGGCGAACAGCGTCCGGAGCCGGTTCGCGCGCGCCCATCGCGCGCGCAGGCGGGCCCAGTCGTCCGGGAGGCCGGCGGCCGCCCAGCCGTCGATGCGGCGGTTCATCGGCACGTTGCGCAGCTCCGAGACGAGGGCGACGCCGATGATCCCGGCCGCCGCGAGGCCGAAGGACACGCGGGCGGGCGTCGAGGGGACCACCACGATGAGCACGAGGCCCACGGCGAGCACGATCTTGTTCACCCGGGGCATCAGCGGGTCGAACCCCGGGTCCAGCAGCCGGTGCACCTCGATCCAGCGCTCGCCGCCCAGCGCGCGGAGCATCGGCACCATCGCCATCTCCACCGCCATGAGCACACCGGCCAGCGCCCCGGTGCCCAGCAGGAACAGGCCGATCAACGGCACGCGCAGCATCACGGACCCTCCATGGTCAGAACTCGAAACCGGTGTCGAGCATCAGTGAGTAGCTCTGGCGGTAGGCGAACGTGCCGAACGTCGCGCGCATGAACGCGTTGCGCAGCCCGCACGCGAGGGCGCCGCGCGGCCGGCCCATCGAGCCGATCCACCAGGAGGTGTCGACCATGTCGGCCGTACGGTCGCGTCGCCGCTCCTCGTAGTCGCGCAGCGCGGCCTGCGGCGACGGCGCGGACGCCAGCAGCCCGCCCAGCGTGATCGCGCTCTCGATGGCCTGCCCCGCGCCCTGGCTCAGGTTGAGCGTCATCGGGTGCGCCGCGTCGCCGACGAGCGTCACGCGGCCGTCGCCCCACCGCTCGCCCGGCGGCCGGTCGAAGATCTCGATCGGCAGGATGGCGTCCTCGGCGGTCGACGCGACGATCCGCGGGATCGGCCCCGGCCAGTCCCGGTACGCCTCGGTGAGCGCGTGGCCCTTGCCGTACCGGATCGTGTCGAAGCGGTCGCGGACGCGATCGCTGGTGATCGCGTCCCAGTAGACCTCGTGCTCGTTGAGCCGGCAGTACAGGAAGCGCAGCCCCCGGCCCCACAGGTTGAAGAAGGTGCCGGTCGGCACCAGGTCCTCGCCGGGCAGCCGGGTGATGGCCTGCCAGGCGGTGTAGCCGGCGTGGCGCGGCGGCGCCTCGTGCCAGCGCCGCATCGCGCCGCGCACGCTGGAGCGCAGCCCGTCGGCGCCGATCAGGACGTCGCCGCGGACGCTGGAGCCGTCCTCGAAGTGGGCCGTGACACCGTCGGCGTCCTGGTCGAAGGAGGTGAACCGCGCGCCCAGATGGACCGCCTCCCCCGCTTCTTGCATCAGGATGCCGTTGAGGTCCGAGCGGCGCAGCGCGATCGCCGGCGCGCCGCACTCCTCCGCCTTCGGGTCGATCCGCCAGCGGGCGAGGCGGCGGCCGGAGGACGAGCGGAACTCATGGAAACTGATCCGCTCGCCCGCGGCCGCCACCCGGGTGTCCAGGCCGACCCTTCGCAGCGCGAGGATCGCGTTGTGCCAGAGCATGAAGCCACCGCCGGTGAGGAGCCGGCTCGGCTCCTCACGCCGCTCGAAGACCTCGGCCTTCACGCCCTCGCGGCGCAACGCGATGGCCGTCGTCAGGCCCCCGATCCCGGCGCCGATGACGATGACTCTGTCTGCTCCAGGCATGTGACTTCCTCCGCGCCGCGTGGTGGTCAGGCCGGCTGGCTGTCGAGCGTCGCCCGCACGTCGAAGATCTTGCGGACGATGCCGCCGTCCGCCCAGTACGGGTACATCGGGGCGGCCATCTGGCGGTGCACCGGGTCGTCCTCCCAGGCGCGGAAGGCCTCCTCGCTCTCCCACTCGGCGAGCAGGATGTAGGTGTTCGGGCTCTCGGTGTCGCGGATGAGCTGGTCGCGCAGGTGCCCGGGGGTGCCGCGTACGGTCTCGGTGACCTGGCGGTACGCCTCCTCGAAGGGCTCGCGGTGCTCTTCCTTGATCGTGGCGTGCACCATGATGCGGACGGTCATGACTGGGAGTTCCTTCCTTGGGGGGCGGCCGGCTCGCGCGCGCCGACGTCGTCCAGGATCGTTTTCTGCGCGGCTTCGCGGAGCGGGGTCAGGGCGGCGCTGAGCGCCTGGCGTACGGGACTGTTCTCGAACGCCTCGAGGTGGGCGGCGGTCTCCCAGTCGGCCATGATCATGTACGTCCTGGGCTGGTCCTTCTCCCGCAGGAGCGACTGTCCCAGCAGGCCGGCGTACTCCTTGATCTTCGGAGCCGCCTCCGCCCACACGTCCTCGAAGGAGCCTTCGCATCCCTCACGGACGCGCATCTTGAGCACCGTACGGACCATGATGATCTCCTTCGGGGGGCTAGATGCCACCGTCGACGTTGAGGGTGGCGCCGGTGATGTAGGAGGCCGCTCCGCTCGCCAGGAACAGGACCGCCTGCGCGACCTCCTCGGGCCGGCCGATCCGGCCGACGGAGATCATCTGGTTGTAGCGGGCACGGCCCTCGGCGTTGACCGCGTTCATCTGGTCGGTGTCGATCAGGCCGGACGCGATCGCGTTGACGCGGATCCCGCGCGGTCCCAGCTCCTTGCAGAGCGCACGGGTCAGCCCCATGACGGCCGCCTTGGAGGCCACGTAGTGCGAGGCCGCGGGCATGCCGTGGTTGGCCACCGCGGAGGTGATGTTGACCACCGAGGCGGTCGGCGCGAACACCGACAGGGACTTGCGGATGGTGTTGTACATCCCGGTCAGGTTGGTGTCCAGGACGCGCTGCCACTCCTCGGGCCCGAGCTTCTCCAGCGGCAGGTGGCTGATCACGCCGGCGTTGTTGACCAGCAGGTCGACCGGGCCGAAGCGCCGGTGCGCCTGCTCGACCAGCCGGTCCACCTCGCCCGTTTTCGTGACGTCGCAGCGCGCGATGAGCTTGTCCGAGCCCATCTGCTCCAGTTCCTCGGCGAGGGTCCCGACGTCGTCGCTGTCCCGTACGTAGCAGGTGCTGATCATCGCGCCCTGCTGGGCCAGCGCGAGCACCGTCGCCCGCCCGATGCCGCGGCTGCCGCCGGTGACGATGGCGTGCTTGCCCTTCAGCTCGTAGTCCATGGCCTTCTCCCTACTCGCGGTGTGGTCGGTTACTACGCGGCATCGGCCCAGCCCCCGCGGGACCGCTGCCACGAGCGGGCGCCGGGCCGGGCGGCGGGCTGCCAGCGGGCCGGCTCCACGCGCGGCGCGGCGTCGGGCGGGCGGCGGCGCGCGATCGCCGTCAGCACGGTGACCAGCGCGGCCAGCTCCGCCGGGTCGAGCCGGCCCGCGGTCACCTGGCAGAACGGCTGCTGGTCGCTCACTGGGGGCTCTCGACCCGGCTGGCCAGCGCGGCCTGCTCCACGATCTGCTTGATCCGGGCCATCTGGACCGCGCTGTTGGTGTTGATCCGGTCGGTCATCTGCGCGTCGTCGACCGGCGCGGCCGGCTTCATGTGGAAGTCCTGGGTCCAGCGCATCTCCACGCCGTCCTCGACCTCGCGGTAGGCCCAGTGGATGTTCATGTACTCGAACGGCCCGGTCTCCACGCGGCGTGCGTTGACGACCTGGCCGGCCCGGTCCGGCGTCCGCTCGGAGACCCAGCTCCAGACGATGCCGTTCTCGTCCGGGTGCATGGCGAGGCGGAACCGGACGGTGTCGCCCGCCCGCTCCAGGACGGTCGCCTCGGCGTACTCGCTGAAGAGCGTGACCCAGGACGGGACGTCGTTGGTCATGTCCCAGACCAGGTCGAAGGGCGCGTCGATGACGATGGCGTTCTCGGTGTGACCGGCGGCGGCCGGGGCGCCGAGCGCCTCCTCCACCGCGTCGATCAGGTGGCCGAACGTCTCACACTCCTCGACGTCGACGCCGAGCTCGACGCCGTACTGCTTCTCGAGTGAGGCGATGACGCTGAGCAGGCCGAGCGAGTCGACGTCGAGCTCCTCGAACGTGACCGCCGGGCGGCGCTCGACCTCGCTCATGTCGATGTTCACTCCGGTGGAGGTGCGGACGATCTCGCCGAGTTCGGCGAGCGTCGGAGTCGTACCGGGCATCTGCTTCGTCCCTTCGCTGAGTTTCGGTGCGGCCGTTCAGACCGCCCGCACCACCAGTGCGGCGTTGAATCCGTCGAATCCCCGTGCCACCAGCAGCGCCGTACGGACCCGGCCGTACCGGGCCTCCCGCACCAGGTCGATCTCGCAGCCGGGGGCCAGGTGCGTCCCGCCGTACGTCGGCGGGATGACGCCGCTCCTGATGGCGAGCAGCGCGGTGACCGCGTCGAGCGGCGGGCCGCCGGCGTACAGCCGTCCGTAGAGCGACTTCGGCACGGTCACCGGCACGCCGCGCGGGCCGAACACGGCCGCGAGCGCCCGTGCCTCCCGGCGGTCGAGCTCGGGCACCCCGGCGCCGTCGGCGAAGACCACGTCGACGTCGGCGGGACCGATCCCCGCGTCGGCGAGCGCACCCTCGATCGCGCGCCGCAGCGTGGGCGGACGGCCCGAGCCCGGCCGCGGGTCGAATGACGCGGCGTACCCCGCGACCTCCCCGTACGGCCGGTCCACCCCGCGTGCGAGGGCGTCCTCCTCGTTCTCCAGGATCAGGATGGCGCCGCCCTCGCCCGGCACGTAGCCGCACGCGTCCACGTCGAAGGGCAGGTAGGCGCGCCGCGGGTCCGGCTCACGGCTCAGCAGGCCGGAGGCCAGCTGGCAGGTCAGCGCGTACGGGCCCACGGGCGCCTCGGTGCCGCCGGTGACGACGACCTTGGCGTCCCGGCGCAGCGCGCGCTTGGCCTGCCCGAGCGAGTCCAGCCCGCCGGCCTGCTCGGAGACCAGGACCCCGCAGGGCCCCTTCATGCCGTTCTTGATGGACAGCTGGCCCGTCGTGGCGGCGTAGAACCAGGCGATCGACTGGAACGGGCCGACCGACCTGGGGCCCTGGCTCCACAGCGCCTCGATCTCGCGCTGCCCGAACTCGTTCCCGCCCGAGGAGCTGGCCGTGATGACCGCCATGTCGTACGCGGGCGTCTCGGCCGGCACCAGGCCGGCGTCGGCGATCGCGCGGTCCCCGGCGACGAGCGCGAGCTGGGTCCACCGGTCGGTCTGCACGTTGAGGCGCGGCTCGCAGTGCTCGCCGTCCTCCAGGCCGACCAGCCCGGCGATCTTCACCGGATAGTCCTCGGCGTTGAAGCGGCTGATGGTCCGCAGCCCGCTCACCCCGGTGAGCGTCGACTCCCAGAACGTCGTCGTGTCCGCGCCGTTGGGGGCGATCGCCGCGATCCCGGTGACCAGGGCGCGCCCGCGCGAGGCCTCAGCCACCTGCGGCCACCGCCCCGGGCCGGGCCAGCAGCATGGCGGTCTGGAACCCGCCGAAGCCGCTGCCCACGCTCAGCACCACGTCGCTGCGCTGGTGGCGCGCGGTGAGCGGCACGTAGTCCAGGTCGAGCGCCGGGTCCCGCTCGCGCAGGTTGGCGGTCGGCGGCACCACGTCGTGCTCGATGGCGAGGGCGGAGGCCGCGATCTCGATCGCGCCGATGGCGCCGAGCGAGTGCCCGACCATCGACTTGATCGAGCTCATCGGGATCTCGTTCGCCCGCGCGCCGAGGCTGGCCTTGACCGCGGCGGTCTCGTGCCGGTCGTTCTGCTTGGTGCCCGACCCGTGCGCGTTGACGTAGTCGATGTCGCCTGGCACCACGCCGGCCCGGCCCATCGCCACGCGGATCGCCTCGGCCATCTCGAGCCCGTCCGGTTTGAGGCCGGTCATGTGGAAGGCGTTGCTGCGCTGCGCGTACCCGGCGATCTCGCAGTACACGTGCGCGCCGCGCCGCCGGGCGCGTTCGGCGTCCTCCAGGACGAACACCGCGGCGCCCTCGCCGAGGACGAAACCGTCGCGGTTGGCGTCGAAGGGCCGGGAGGCGTGCGCGGCGTCGTCGTTGTTGGGCGACGTCGCCTTGATCGCGTCGAAGCAGGCGACCGTGATCGGGGAGATCGGGGCGTCGGTGGCGCCGGCGATGACGACGTCCGCGCTGCCCTCTTCGATGAACTCGGCGCCGTGCGCGACCGCGTCCAGGCCGGACGTGCAGCCGGTGGAGATCACGCTGACCGGCCCCTCCGCGCCGCAGTCCCAGGCGACCTCGGCCGCGATCGTGCTGGGGACCAGGGCGCGGTACAGGTGCGGCGAGGCCTTCGTGTGGTCGACCACCCACCGGCTGCCCGAGTCGCTGACCACCACGTACTCCTGTTCGAGCGTGATGGTGTTGCCGACCGCGCTGCCGATGCTGACGCCGATCCGCCCCGCGTCCAGCGCTCCCAGGTCGATGGCGCTGTCCTGGACCGCCTCGCGGGCGCAGACCAGCGCGAACTGCGAGCACCGGTCCGTACGCTCGATCTCCTCCTCGGTCAGCCCCTCGGCGACCGGCTCGAAGTCGACCTCGGCGGCGATGCGGGAGCGGAACCCCTCGGGGTCGAACAGGGAGATGCGCCGGGTGGCCGTGCCGCCCGCCGTGAGCATCGCCCAGAACGCCTTGGCACCGATGCCGCCGGGCGCGACCACGCCGATGCCGGTGATGACGGCGCGCCGTCCCGTCATCGGACCTCTCCCGCGGGCTCGGGGTACGGCTCGGTGTCCACGTGCCCGAGCTCGGGCCGCGGGGCGAGCGGCCCCAGGTGGAAGACGACGAACGCCGGCTCCTCCCCCTTGTTCTCCAGCCGGTGCCGGACGTTCTTGGGGATGAACAGGCCCTCGCCCGGCGCGACCGGCACCGGCTCGCCGTCGAGCCGTACGGTCAGCCGCCCGCTCACCAGGAAGAGGAACTCCTCGGAGTACGGGTGGTAGTGCTCGCTGACGCTCTCCCCCTCCTCCAGGGTGAGCACGCCCATGAAGCCCGAGGTCGACTTGACCGTGGCGGGGCTCAGCAGCGTCCGCAGGTCACCGCCGCGGCGGCGGTTCGATGGCACGTCGGACGCCGCGATCTTCGTCCAGCCTGCAGTGGTCACTGGCATTCCCTTCGGTGTTCCGCCCTCAGAGCGGCTGGTTTCCGTGCTTGCGTACGGGCAGCGACTCGCGCTTGGACCGGAGCATCTCCAGCCCGGCGCAGATGACCGACCGCGTGTCACGCGGGTCGATGACGTCGTCGATGAGGCCGCGCTCGGCCGAGTAGTAGGGGTGCATGAGCCGCTCTCTGTATTCCGTGACGAGCGTGGAGCGGAGCGCGTCGGGGTCGGCGGCCTCGGCCAGGCGCCGCCGGTGGATGACGTTCGCCGCACCCTCGGCGCCCATGACGGCGATCTCGTTGGTGGGCCAGGCGAAGGACAGGTCGGCGCCGATGGACCGGGAATCCATGACGATGTACGCCCCGCCGTACGCCTTGCGCAGGATCACCTGGATGCGCGGCACCGTCGCCTCGCAGTAGGCGTACAGCAGCTTGGCGCCGTGCCGGATGATGCCGCCCTTCTCCTGGTCCACGCCGGGCAGGAAGCCGGGGACGTCGACCAGCGTGACCAGCGGGATGTTGAAGGCGTCGCAGGTGCGCACGAAGCGCGCGGCCTTCTCCGAGGCCTCGATGTCGAGCACGCCGGCCAGGACCGCGGGCTGGTTAGCGACGATCCCGACGGTCCGCCCGTCCATCCGCGCCAGGACGCAGACGACGTTGCGCGCCCAGTCGGCGTGGAGTTCGAGGAACTCCCCGTCGTCGACGATCTCGGTGATGACGGCGTGCATGTCGTACGGCTTGTTCGGCTCGGCCGGGACGATGTCGGTGAGCGCGTCGCACCGCCGGTCCCGCGGGTCGTCGGACGGGTGGCTCTGCGGCTCCTCCCGGTTGTTGGGCGGCAGCAGGGACAGCAGCGCGCAGATGCCCTCGAAGCAGCTCTCCTCGTCGTCGTAGACGAAGGTCGCCAGGCCCGAGGTGGAGGAGTGGACGTCGGCTCCGCCGAGCCCCTCCTGGGAGATCTGCTCGCCGGTGACCTCCTGGATCACGTCCGGACCGGTGAGGAACATGTACGAGATGCCGCGCACCATGAAGACGAAGTCGGTGAGCGCCGGCGAATAGGAGGCGCCGCCCGCGCACGGCCCGAGCATCACGCTGATCTGCGGGATGACGCCCGAGGCGCGGACGTTCCGGCGGAATATCCCGCCGTAGCCGGCGAGCGCCGCGACGCCTTCCTGAATGCGCGCGCCGGCGCCGTCGTTGAGCCCGACGAGCGGCGCGCCCACCGACTCCGCGAGGTCCATCACTTTGTGGATCTTCTGCGCGTGCGCCTCGCCCAGGGAGCCGCCGAAAATGCGGAAGTCGTGGGCGTAGAGGAAGACCTTGCGGCCGTCGACGGTCCCCCATCCGGTGACCACTCCGTCGGTGTGCGGGCGCCGTTTCTCCAGGCCGAATCCGCTCCCCTGATGACGGCGCAGCATCTCGAGTTCGTTGAACGATCCGGGATCGCACAAGCGCTCGATCCGCTCGCGGGCGGTGAGCTTGCCGCGCCGGTGCTGCCGTTCGGTGGCCTCGGGCTCGGGGCCCAGGTAGACCTCCTGCCGGAGCAGGGCCAGGGCGTCCACCCGGTCCATCAGCCAGGCGGCGGAGGGGGCCGCCGCCGGGCGGTGCCCGTTCGTCGGCTCCGTGCCGCGGGTCACTGTCATGGGAACTCCCGCCTTATGGATGTCTCACCGGGATGGGCGCCAGAGGTAGAACTCCTCGGCCATCGCGTCCCTCGGGCTCCGCCACGTCGGCGGGTCGTACGCCGAGATGAGTCCGGACAGCTTCTGGTTGACGTCGATCCACAGCGGGTTCTCGCGGACCTCGGCCAGCGGAGCGGCGAGCGAATCGTCGCTTTCGATCGAGTGGAAATAAAGATCGTGGAAGCGGTAGAGCCGGCGTTCCCGTACCCCCAGGAGATGCGGAAGCTCGCTATTGTCGGATTCGGCGAAGATGCGCTTCACCGCCTCCGCGTTCTCGCGGTCCATCTTGGCGACTATGAGCGTTCGCGACATCACAGCCTCCTTCCGTTTTCAACCTGCCGGGCTTCATCGTGGGGGAAAGCAATAAAGCCCTCGTTAAGGTCCCGTTAGCGATGAACGGGAAACGTCCTGAGGCGTACGCGAGGCCGGGAACACGGCTTGACATCCGGGCGCAGACGACTAGCTTTGATTACGTAGCTTGCTATCTAGTTGCCGGCGGCTACCCCGCCGCCCTCCGGCCGAGCGAGGAAGATCGATGAGCTCAGACGCCATTGACATGACGATGATGATCGTTAGCCACGACGCGTTCCGCCGTGACCTCGGGCATCTGGGGCGTGCGGTCGAACACCGCAGCGCCGAGGACCCCGACCGCCGCCAAGCGGTGCGTACCGGCTGGGAGATGTTCAAGCTCCAGCTCGAGAACCACCACACCAACGAGGACAAGAGCATCTGGCCGCGGATGCGCAACGGCCTGCGCGACCGCCCCGACGACCTGCTCGTCCTGGACGCCATGGAGGCCGAGCACGACCAGATCGACCCGCTGCTCGCGGCGGTCGACGGCGCCCTGGCCGACCCTGAGGCCAGCCAGGACAGGTTCGCCCAGGCGATCGCCGCGCTCGACGCGTCGCTCACCGGCCACCTGACCCATGAGGAACGCGACGCGCTCCCGCTCGTCGACGTGGCGCTGACCCCGGCCGAGTGGCAGGAGACCGCCAAGGACATGCGGGACCTGATCGGCCTGAAGGGCGCCGCGGACTTCTTCCCGTGGCTCCTCGACGGCGCGCCCGACAAGGACGCCGACACGATCCTGAAGCTGATGCCCGCGCCCGCCCGCATGATGTACCGCCGCATGTGGGTCCCCAAGTACGCCAAGGAACAACGCTGGGGGTGACCCCGCCGAGATGCCGGGCCCGCCGCACGCCACAGGGGTGGCGGGCCCGCGAGATGGAGTCACTGTGCGATCCTGGCTGGTCGACATCGATGGCCCGGTCCACGTCGCCGACTTCGGCGGCACGGGGCCGACCGTGATCCTGCTGCACGGGCTGGGCGGCTCACACGCCAACTGGCTCGCGGTGGGCGCGCGGCTGACCCGGATGGGACGGGTCCTCTGCCCCGACCTGCCCGGCTTCGGACGCACCCGGCTCGCCGGCCGCAAGTCGTCGCTGGAGGCGAACGAGCGCCTGGTGAACCGGCTCCTGGACCTGATGGGCCGGCCGCCGGCCATATTGGTCGGCAACTCGATGGGCGCCACCATCGCGCTCCGCCTCGCCGCGGCGCATCCGCTGCGGATCGCCGCGCTCGCGCTGATGGCCCCCTGGGTGCCGTTGCCGCGCGCCGCGCACGCGGCGGCCGCCGACCCGGCCCTTCGCACCATTCTGGAGAGCCCGTCCGCGGTGCGCGCGCTCCTGCGCGCCCAGGGCACCCGGACCCCCGACGCGACGCTGCGCCAGATCATCAAGATCGGCTGCGTCCGGCCCGACCGGATCCCGCCGGAGGTCCTCGCGGCCGCCCATCAGATCGCCCGCGAACGCGCCCTGCTGTCGCGCACCGAGGACGGATTCGCCCCGGCGGTCTCCTCGCTCATCGAGTTCACCCGGCACTCGGACGCGCTGCCCACGTCCATCGGCGCGATAAAGGCCTCGACCCTTGTCATGCAGGGCACCGAGGACCGGGTGGTGCCACCCTCGGTCATCCAACGATTGCGGCAGAGCCGGCCGGACTGGACTTACCATATGCTCGAAGGCGTCGGCCACGTTCCGCAGTTCGAGGTGCCGATACAGGTGGCCGACACCATCGTCGACTGGGCGCACAACGGCTATGTTCCGCAAGCCCCGGCCACATAAGGCCAAATCCTGAAGAATAGTTGATGTTAGTCTTCTATTCCACCCGAGTACGAGATTCCTAATACCGGCTCACGGTTCGTATTTTCAGATTTCCAGATGGGTCCAGCAGGCTCTATGTGTTATATCTGAGGGCGGCAATGTCGGAGATTCGTATCCTCCTCGTGGACGATCGTGCCATTACGCGTCATGGACTGACCGCGACACTCCGGAACATCCCGGACCTGGCCGTCGTGGGAGAGGCCGCCGACATCGCGGGCGCGGTCCGCCAGACCGGAATCCTGGGCCCGGACGTCATCCTCGTGGACGGCATGGCCGAGCGAGCCGAGCCCATCGAGCTGATGAAGGCCCTGACCCGCAGCCTCGGCTCGTCGGTCCCTGCGGTGCTGATCCTGGCCGACGCCCCGGAGGAGCGCTTCTACCAGGCGCAGAACGAAGGCGCCCGCGGCCTGCTGCTCAAGCAGTCCAGCACCGACCACCTCTGCACCGCGATCCGCATGGTCGCCGCCGGGTACTCCCTCTTCCTGGCCTCGGCCTTTCCTCCTTCGGCACCGGAACGGAACGCTCCAATGTCGCCGGCGAAGGCTCCGGCCGACCGGCTCTCCGAACTGACTCCCCGCGAGTTCGACGTGCTCCAGAAGGTCGTCCAGGGCTACACCAACGCCGAGATCTCGCGGAAACTCTCGCTCAGCGAGGGCACCGTGAAATCCCACATCCAGCACATGCTGACCAAGCTCAACCTGAGAAACCGCGTTCATGCGGTCATCTATGCCTTCGAAATCGGCTTAGCCCCCGCGGCGGCGCCGAGGCCGTTCCCGGAAGCCGGACCCTCCCCTCGAGCTGACGCCAGACGGTCAGCTCGGCCGGGCTTGGAGGTACGTCCGGAATCAGCCGCTCAGGGTGAGCCGGCGGAGGTTCCCCGAGCCGAGCCCCGTCCGCTTCTACCTCCGGCTCGTCCTGCTCGTCCGAGTGTCCGTGCTGCGCAACGATCAGGCCCGCAGCTGCCCCGAGAATCGCGGCACCCTCAAGGAGATAACGCCCGATACTGCGCCATAGACGCGTAGGCACCCGCATTTTTCCTCGCCTCCGCACAACCCGGCGTTATCCGTCCCCATCAGTGTGCCAATCGCCTGTTAAGAGTCGATGAAGTCTTTACTTTTACAAGACGAGTCATGTATCTCTTACAAATATGAGAACAGATGGGAAACGGCGACTTCCGTGAAAGATACTTAGCATGCTAAGTTGTTGCGTAAGGACGTATCGGAGGTCAGGGATGAGCAAGCTCTCGTACGGCGATGCCGTGAACGACGCACTCGACCGCCTGCAGGGAGTGGGGTTCGAATTCGGGCCCGGCTTCGTCAACCACGCGCCGATGGTGGCCGAGACGCTCGCGACGATCGGCTGCCGCGACCAGGTCGCCGCCTGGGTGGAGGACAACAAGCAGCTCCGCACGTACCTCGACCCGCCCGAGGGCGGCACGCCGCTCGACGGCGACGACCCCGCCGAGTGGAAGGCCGCCCTCGGCGACTTCCGGCGCGTCGTGGACTGGGTCGAGATGTTCGACGCCCGGTTGCGCCGCCGGCCCTGGACCGAGGTCCTGGTCGAATGGTGGCCGCGCCTGCTGCCCGGCATGTTCGGCATGCTCACCCACGGCTTCATCCGCACGGCGCACGCCGTTCGCAGCCTCGACGCCACGTCCGAGCCGGGCGCGCTGCAGCTGCGCGAGCTCGCGCAGGGGCTCGGCTACTGGGCGGCGCGCTACACGCCGGTCCCCGCGGCCTCGGAGCGGAGCCTGCTGCTCCTGCCGGCCGCGCGCGAGCACGTCGGCTCGTCCCTGAGCGCGTTGACGGTCACCGCCGCGGGGCTCTACGCGGAGCGGGCGCCGCGCCCGTCCATCCCGCTCGTGCACTCGGTGACCGCGCCCGCCGCGCTCCGGTTGTTCCTCCCCCGGCTGCCGGCCGACCTTCACCGGCCCGCGTACGACACGCTCCGCCAGGCGGCCGCCGCCATGTGGGACATCTTTCCCGGCGGCGGCACCGGCGCGCCGGCCGCCGCGCCGGACTACGTGGCGCCCTCGACCGAGCGCCTGCTCGTCGACGCCGTCGACTTCGGCGACGAGCACACGATCAAGCTGGCCGAGGCGTGCAAGCGGGAGAACGCCCTGCTGCCCGACGAGCGCTACCCCGCCGCGGCCGACACGCTCCTGACGAAGATGAAGGCGGACGGCTTCTGAGCCACCTGCCACGAAGAAGGCCTCCCGGAGGACCGGGAGGCCTTTCGCGTCGCCCATTCCCTCTACTCGGCCTTGTAGCCGATCACCACGGTCTCCTTCGCGGGGAGCGGAAGCGCGGTGATCCCGGTGAAGCCGGCCTCCTCGAGCCAGCCCTCGCAGGCGTCGGAGGTGTACTCACAACCGCCCGGCGACGACGTGAGCATGTACATGCTGAGCAGCAGGTTGTCGAGCCGGCGCCGCTCGGGGTCGAGCATGGGGTCATAGACCAGCAGGGCGCCGCCGGGCTTGATCGCGTTGAAGGCCTTCTTGATGAGCTCCTTGCGCTGCTCCTCCGACCAGTCGTGCAGCGCGTTGCCGAAGATCAGCACGTCCGCCTCGGGCAGCGGGTCCACGAAGAAGTCGCCCGGGTGGAACGTCAGCCGGTCGGCCACGCCGCGGTCGGTGACGAGCTGCTTGAAGAACGCCGCCACCGGCGGCAGGTCGAACACACCGCCGCGCAGGTGCGGGTGCGCCTGCGCGATCGCCGAGGCCAGGTTGCCGCGCGCGCCACCGCAGTCGACGAAGCTCTCATAGCGGCTCCAGTCGAACACCCTGGCCAGTTCCGGGCCGATGGTGCCGTTCATGGTGTCCATGCCGGTGAAGAAGAACTGCAGCGCCATCGGGTTCTGCCAGATCTGCGCGAACGGGACCTCGCCGTTCTCGTCCTCGCCGTGCGCCCGGCCCGTCTTCAGCGTGTCCACCAGGCCGTCGAACGCGGGTGAGAGGAAGTTGACCGTCATGTCGAGGAAGCTGCCGAGGTAGGTCCTCTGGTCCTGGGCGAGGTAACGCGCGGCGTCCGGGGTCGTCGAGTAGCGCTCGCTCTCGTCGCGCTCCAGAACCTCCATCGCCACCAGGGTGTCGAGGAAGTCGCGGAAGGCGCGCGGGTGCACGCCGAGCCGGTCCCGCAGCTCCGGCTCGGTCAGCGGCCCCTGGGACAGCGGCGTGAACACGTCGAGCTGGATCGCCGCCTGCAGGATCTTGGTCTTCATGAAGGACCAGCCGGACAGCATGATGTTCAGCGGGTCCACCTGGTCAGTGGTGATCGCGGTCATTGCGTCATCCTCCTGTTCGGTGCCGGCCTTCTCACCGGCCGTTTTCGTGGTCCGTCACAGAGTCCACAGGTCCGCCCGCGCCAGCGCCTCGTTGTCGGCGGCGAGGATGGCCTGCTGTACGAGCTGCACCTCGTGGCCGGGCTCGATGCCGAGCTCCTCCACGAGAGAGGCGCGTACGGTCCGGTACACGCGGAGGGCGTCGCCGGTACGCCCGGTCCGGTACAGCGCGACCATGAGCCGGGCGCCGAGCCCCTCGTGCAGGGGGTTCTCGGTGACGAGCTCGCGCAGCTCTCCGACGAGGTCGCGGTGGCGCCCGAGGTGGAGGTCGACATCGATCCGCCGTTCCAGGGCCGCGAGCCACATCTCCTCCAGGCGCAGCCCCGCGCCCTCCAGTACCGGCCCCATGCGCAGGTCGCCGAGGATCGGCCCGCGCCGCAGGGACAGGGCCTCCTCGTAGTACTTGGCGGCGAGCTCCAGCGAGCCCTCGGCCCAGGACTTGCGACCGGCCGCGCAGAACTGTTCGAAGTCGACGACGTCGAGCCCGCCCTCGTCCACGTCCAGCCGGTAACCGGGCGGTTGGGTGACGAGCCGGCATCCCGGCGGGGTGCCGTCGTGGGCGGCGAGGAACTTCCGCAGCTGGGAGACGTACACCCGCAGCGCACAGAGCGCCGTCGCCGGCGGCACGTCGCCCCACAGCTCCTCGATGAGCGTGTCGACGGAGACGATCGTGTTCGCCCGGACGAGCAGGGTGGCCAGGATCGTGCGCACCTTGTTGGCGCCCGGCCCCTCCACGACCCCTGTGCCGTCATGGACCTCTAGGTTTCCGAGAAGTGCGAACCTCATCGTGGCTCTCCTTTTCGCCAGGCGGCGGATTCAGATCTCGAGGCGAAGGTGTCCGCTCCGGAAGAACGTCAGCGGCCCGTCTTCGCGCTGGGCGCCGAAATCGACGACCCGTCCGATGACGATGAGATGGTCACCACCGTCGATCACCCGGTGGAGAGTGCACTCGAGATAGCCGAGCGCATCGTCGAGAATGGGGACTCCGGTGGCCCCGTATCGCGACTTCACGGTGGAGAAATGAGGATGTGCCTTGGTGGCGAAGGCCCGGCAGACCTCGGCCTGGTCCTCGGCGAGGATGTTGACCGCGAAGGACTCGGTCTGTTCGATCACCGGCCATACGCGGGACAAGTGGTGGATACAGAAGAGTACGAGCGGCGGATCGAGGGATACGGAAGTGAAGGAGTTGACGGTCACCCCTACCGGCTCGCCTCCCGCCTGGCTCGTGATGACCGTCACTCCGGTGACGAACAATCCGCACACTCCGCGGAATGCCCGCGTGTCGAGAACACTCGAATGTTTCGCTGAATCGTTACGGGAAGCAATCATGTCCATCTTCAGACGACTCCGTCACACAGCGATGTTTCCGGAACGACGTAAAGTCCCGGCTAACAATTGATAAGACTAACCAGCGACCGGTCGGCTGGCTTCAGCAGTTGTGATGAAGTTCGCCCGGCACCTGAAGGCACTCGACCCGTACTTTCTCCTTGCCGTCCTAAGCCATTCGGCGGAATCTCCGCCTTTCGGAGGAGGGCCGCGGGGCGGAGCCCCGGTGGTGCGGCGGCGCTCAGAGCGTCCTCACGGCCGGAGAGGGCGTCACGGACATCTCGGCATGCGTGATCTTCTCCGAGGCGCTCCGGCAGGCTCTGATGGCCTTCTTCGCGTGATCGCACCGACCGAGGCGCGGCGGGCCTTGGTCGTGGCCCCTGAAAACGGACGAACGCACACACCCGGGTCGATGAGTACCGCCCGCGATGGTTTTATCGCCGGGACTGTTCACGGATGGTCATCAATGGCAGACTCTGCCCGCGTTATGGTGATCGGAGGTGGAGTCCGTGGCGCTTGGCGCCCACTCGGCGAGCCGGCCCACCGTCCGCCGCCGGATCGTGGGAGCTCAGCTACGCCGGCTGCGTGAGGCCTCCGGCGTCTCACGCCGGACGGCGGCGGGTTCCATCGGGGTCGGCGAGTCCAAGCTCGGCCGGATCGAGGTCGGCCGTACGGGCCTCGAAGAGCACGACGTGAAGCAGCTGCTCGAGCTGTACGGCATCCACGACGCCCAGGAACGCGACGCGCTGCTGGCGCTCGCCCGCGAGGCGAACCGGCCAGGCTGGCTCCAGGAGTTCAGCGGCGCGATGCCGGCGTGGTTCCGCCCGTACGTGGACCTCGAAGAGGCCGCCCAGGTCATCCGGACGTACGAGGTGCAGTTCATCCCCGGGCTCCTCCAGACCGAGGACTACACCCGCGCGGTCGTCAGGCACGGCCTGGCGGACCCGTCCGAGGACGAGGTCACCCGGCGGGTGGAGCTGCGGCTGCGGCGGCAGCGCATCCTGACCGCGCCGAACCCGACGCGCCTGTGGGCCGTCATCGACGAGGCGGCGCTGTGGCGCCCGATCGGCGGCTCGGACGTGGCACGGGCCCAGCTACGGGCGCTGCTGGACTCCGCGCGGCTCCAGAACATCACGGTGCAGGTGATGCCGTTCCGCGTCGGCGGTCACGCGGGTGAGGCCGGCGCGTTCACGATCCTGAGGTTCCCCGAGCCGGAGCTGCACGACATCGCGTACGTGGAGCAGCTCACCGGCGCGATGTATCTGGAGCGCGACGACGACATGGACCACTACGGCGCCGCGATGGAGCGGCTGTGCGTGCAGAGCGCGTCGCCGGAGGAGTCGATGGACCTGATCAGCAAGATCATCCGGGAACTCTGAGCTCAGAGCTCCCGCATGATGCGGCTCACGGTGTCACGGATGGCCGTCGCCGGTTCGGCGTCGATGCAGAGCCGCTCCATGACCGCCAGGTAGTGGTCGATGTCCTCGCGCTTGTCGAGGTAGAGAGCGCTCGTGAGCTGCTCGAGGTAGACCACGTCGGGCAGGTCGCGCTCGGCGAACCGCAGGATGCTGAACGGCCCCCCGGCCGCCGCGTGCCCGCCCAGCTCGAACGGGACGACCTGCAGTGTGACGTTGGGCGAGTCGGTCAGGTCCAGCAGGTGCTGGAGCTGCTTGCGCATCACCGGGACGCCGCCCAGCGGACGGCGCAGCACCGCCTCGTCGACGACCGCCCACAGGTGCGGGGGCTCGTCGGCCTGCAGGAGCGACTGGCGCCGCATGCGGAGGCCGACGCGGCGCTCCACCTCGTGCCCGGGGGCGTCGGGGTGGCCGAGCAGCGTGACGGCGCGTGCGTAGTCCTCGGTCTGGAGAAGCCCGGGGACGAACTGCACCTCGTACGCGCGAATGCGGGACGCGGCCTCTTCAAGGCCGATGTAGACCTCGAACCAGTTGGGCAGGATGTCGGAGTAGCTGTGCCACCAGCCCGGCTCGTTCGCCTGGTCGGCGAGCGCCAGCATCGCCTCGCGCTCGTCTTCGCCCATCACGCCGTACAGGGTCAGCAGGTCCGCGACGTCACGGCGGCGGAACCGTACGCGGCCCAGCTCCATCCGGCTGATCTTGGAGTGGGACGCGCGAATCGCTTCGCCCGCCACCTCACAGGTGATCTGCCGTTGCTCGCGCAATCGACGCAACTGCGAACCCAGCACGATCCGCAGCACCGTCGGACCACCGCGGTGGTGACCGAACATGTCGCTGACGGCTGCCTCGCCGCCAGGCTGGGACCCGATCATGTGCTTCCCCTAAGGACACTGGAGTCGGCCCAGTGTCCCACTCGCAGTTACTGATGCAACCCCCAAGGTAGCGTCGCTTCGTCACCGCTCCGTAGAACGTCATCCGGAGCGGGCTCCGCTGCCAGGCCCGTCGCGTGCCGGAAACGTCCGGCCTGCCGTTCGCGAATCGGGACAAGGGCGCGCACCTCACGTGGCGTGCGTCACCCACCGTACCCATCTCCCTCACCCGGTCCAGGGCCCCCGCTCAGGCCGATTCCGCCCGGCATTTCCCGCCGCGTGGCCGAATCCGGTCAATGGGCCGTACGGGTGGTGCATTTCCGCTTCTTGTGACTCGATCAGCCGCCATTCCCGTCGTGGCCCACCTGAACTGCGGCTTCGTACTCTCCGCACGGCGAGCCTCCCGTCGATCACGGAGAGCTGTTGTTCAATGACGACAAGTGCCCGGAGGGGCTTTGAACTGCGGTTTCACGTTCAATCGTCCGTCCGGGAACAGATCGCAAACAATCAGGAGAAAGATCATGACTGTCCCGTTGCGTCGTATCTCCCGGCTGACCAGTGCGCTGCCGCCGGTCTGCGCCGTCGCACTGTCCATCGCCGCCGCCGTCGCACCCGCGGCCCAGGCCCGCGCGGCGGTGCCGGGTCCGGGTCCGCTGGCCATCAACGGCGGCTTCGAAACCCCTTCCATCCCGGCGAACGCGTTCATCCGGTACGGCGTGGGAAGCTCGATCGGCCCGTGGCGGGTCACCCAGGGCAACGTGGACCTGACCGGAGCCAACTTCTGGCAGGCCGCCGACGGCCGCCAGTCCCTCGACCTCGAGGGCAGCGACTCCGGAACGATCGAGCAGCCGGTCTCCACCCGCATCGGCGGCTGCTACACGGTCGCGTTCGCCTTGGCCGGCAACCCGGACGGAGGGCCGACCGTGAAGCGCGGCTACGCCCGGGTCTCCCAGCGCACTCTCGGCCACCCGACGGTCCAGAAGAACTTCATCTTCAACACGACGGGTAAGACGCGGGCGAACATGGGATACGTGTCACAGAGGTTCCGCTTCCGCGCATTCGCACCGAGCGCGACACTGACCTTCGCCAGCACGACGGGCGGCGGTTACGGCCCGGTCGTGGACGCGGTGACCGTCACGTTGTCCAACCCGATCGAATGCCGCCTCGTACGGCCGTAGCCTCTCGCCTGGTTTCGGCACGATGAAAACCCCTGCTCACTTGGTGGTGAGCAGGGGTTTTTCACATCAGTCCGGAAATGTCTTGACCGTTGATGTAGCGGGCAGTGGGGGTGCGGGGGCGGGGCCGGCCGTGGCCGTCTTTCTGGAAAGGCGCGGCGGGCCGGGCCGAACCGCTTCGGAGATGGGCGAGTAAGGCCCGTCATCAGGGAAGTTCCGCCTTGAGAGGTGAACGACAAGGCTGGTCCGGGGAGGTCCTCTGCGCAAAGGCGCGGCGAGCCGACCCTGGAAAGCGGTCGAACAGTAGGAGATGCCTGGTGGGGCGGGTGGGACTCGAACCCACGACCCAAGGGTTATGAGCCCTCTGCTCTGACCGGCTGAGCTACCGCCCCGAGGTATTCGGCACCAAGCCCCACTACCTTGCCCGCCTGGCGATGCCGGACGCAACTCGGACACACCAGCTCAGGTCAGGACCTCCCTGCGCGTCCCTGCCGGCCACCCATCCACATCAGACCCCCACCGCCCGAAATGAGAAGTCTCCTCTCTTCTCCCTGGCATAGACGCCCCCCTCCGGCGCGCCCCTCCACTCAACGCCTGCACGACCCCGGTCCCCCGCGCACCAACCGCATGAGCAGAGATGGAGATCGGGGCGGCCTTGGGGTCGCAGGCGGTGGCGCCGGGCTGGTCCGTGATGTACCGCGTGCCGCCCGGGCATGCCTACGGGTCGCACGCCAGGCTGCCGGACCTGCGGGACCTGCGGGACCTGCGGGACCTGCGGGACCTGCGGGATGGGACGAACTATCCGTCCGACGCGCAGTCGCCCCATAACCCCGGCGCCACGAACCCCCGGCACCACGAACCCCGGTAACGCTGTGGAGGGGTCCGCCCTGGCCGCCGTCACGCGTACCTCGATGGCCAAGCGCACCTTAGAAGCACCGATACGACGAGCGTGGTCGCCTCGCGTCCCCCCGCCGGCCCCCAAACACCCGGGCAGCCCCGCGTCCCGGCCGGCAGGGGCCGCCGCTCCTGTCCTTCTGTCCTTCCCGCCTTCCCGCCTTCCCGCCTTCCCGCCTTCCCGCCTTCCCGGCTGCCTTCCTGCTTTCCGGCCTTCCTGCCGTCCCTCCGCCGGTCCGCCGTCCTGTCGGCCCGCCGATCGCCACCGTTTGCCCGTGAAGCGCGGCCTCATGTCCATTTGGTAACAAGACCGCTCCCCCACCCGCCGGATGCGGATCAGGGCCACCTCTTTCCCCAAGGGCACCAAAATCTCACCTAAAGACCGCCTGAAACCCCCCACCCACGGGACCTCCATCACCATCCCGCCAGGTCACCCCAGTCCGCGCCCTAACACCAACCCCACCCCGTTCGCGGCAAAACAGGCGTCTCGGCCGCGATCGGCCGTGACAGTCGTGATCCCGGCCCTGTCACCACCCCGTCAAGGCTCCCACCAGCGTATTCACCCGGAAAACCAGCTCCCGCACTCAAAAACGAGTGGGCAAATGCACGTGCATCTGAGAGTGCATCAGTTCTTGCATCTGCATGGCCGACGGAGGAAGATAGCCGATCTAGCCACACTCGGTACCCTTCCGAGTTCGTCTGGAGGCCCGCCAGATGCCCGTGTACAGCACCACGTGCAGTTCCGGCGTGGACGGTCGCCCCGAAATACGCTGTTCACCAGGGGCGACGCACGACCGGACCCATGTGCTGCCGCCACTCGCAGCCTTTGATCCCGGCCGGGCGATGCCCGACGGTGCGGTGTGTGCGCTCCGGCCCACGAGCACCTCGTCCCGTACCGCGCGCGAGTTCGCCACGAAGACGCTGCACTCCTGGGGCCTGGCCGATCTGGTCGATGACGCCGTTGTGATCATCTCCGAGCTCGTCACCAACGCCGTGCGCCACGGTCTGCCGCCGTACGCCGCCGCTGCCGGGGACGCGCCGATCAAGTTGTCCCTGGTCCGCCAGGGGCGCTTCGTCGTCTTCATCGTCGCCGACCCCAGCGACCAGGATCCCAAGGTCCGTCCGGCGGACGACGTCTGTGAGAACGGCCGTGGCCTCCACGTGATCGAGGCGCTCAGCCGGGTGTGGGGGTGGACGCCGCTTCCCGGTACGGGCAAGGCCGTCTGGGCGGCGCTGTCCGTGTAGAGCGGCCGGTTTCAGCCAGTCGCGACTCGGCTATCGTGCGTTACGATGTCGTCGGTCATGAACAGTCAATGCTTTGCCCCGACACGTGACATCCTTGGCTCTGTAAACTGCCGCTTACGGTCTTTCGGACCTCGGTAAGCCGCGAAGCATCGCCACCTCAGGGATTCGTTATGGAAGGGCGTGTCAGCGGACCGACCGGTGCACCGCCGACAGCGAGCACGGGCAGCCGCATGACGCCACCGCTGGTCGGCCGCCGCGACGTCCTCGACCAGTTCACACGCCTGCTCGGCGCCGTTGGCGAGGGCAGGTTCGAGCTGATCGGCCTGGCCGGAGAGCCCGGCACCGGTAAGACACGCCTCCTTCAGGAGCTGGCCTCCCGCGCCAAAGAACCCAAAGAGCTCAAAGAACCCCGCACCAGAGACGCCAGAGAACACGGCCTCCTCACGCTCACCGGCCGGGCCGCCGAGTACGAGCAGGAGATGCCCTTCGGCGCGGTGGTCGACGCGCTCGATGACCACCTGGAGTCCGCCGACCTTGCGGGCCGGCTCGGCGCGCAGGCCATCCGCGTCCTCGCGGCCGTCTTCCCCTCCCTGTCCGGCGACGACGGCCCGGAAAACCAGGAGGGCCTGGTCAGGTACGGCCTCTACCGTACGTTCAAGCGGCTGCTGGAAGAGCTGGCCGAGCCCGGGGGGCTCGTGCTGGTCCTCGATGACCTGCACTGGGCCGACGACTCCACGATCGAGCTGCTCGACCACCTCGTACGCCATCCGCCCCGCGGCGCGATCCTCATCGCGGGCGCCTACCGCCCCGCCCAGGCCTCCCCGCGCCTGGCCGCGCTCGCCGAGACCGCGGTCCGCATCGACGTCGGCCCGCTGAGTGAGGCCGACGTCGAGGAGCTGCTCGGCCCCGGCGTGACCCGCGGCCAGCGGGCCGCCCTGTACGAGGCCAGCGGCGGCAACCCGTTCTACCTCGATGCCCTGGCCCGCGCGGGCGAGGCCCGCACCGGCCGCGCGGACGGCGTCGACGACTCCCACGGCATCCCGCCCGCCGTACGCTCCGCGCTCGCCCTGGAGCTGACCGGCCTGTCCCCCCAAGCGCGGCTGGTGGCGCAGGCCGCCGCCGTCGCCGCCGACGAGTTCGACCCGGCGCTGGCCGCGATGACCGCCGAGGTGAGCGAGGAAGAGGCCCTGCGGGCCATCGACGAGCTGGAGCGCCGCGACGTCGTACGCCCGATGCGCGGCGGCCGGTTCCGGTTCCGGCATCCCCTCGTACGGCATGTGGTCTACGACTCGACCGCGGCCGGCTGGCGCGTCGCCGCGCACGGCCGCATCGCCGACCGGCTCGCCGAGCTGAACATGCCCGCCACCGAACGCGCCCGCCACGTCGAACGCTCCGGCCGCATCGGCGACCCGGCCGACATCAAGACCCTGGTCGAGGCCGCCGACGTGGTCGCCACCCAGGCCCCCGCCACCGCCGCGCACTGGCTCAAGGCCGCCCTCGCCCTGCTGCCGGACGACCCGGACGCCCACGTCGAGCTGCGCCTCAAGCTCGCCCAGGCCCAGACCGTCAGCGGCCAGCTCATGGAGGGCCGGCAGAGCGCGCACGACGTGCTGCGCCTCCTCCCGCCCGACGACTACGACCGCAGAGCACGCGTCGCGCGGTTCGGCGCGGTGGTCGAGCGGATGCTCGGCCGCACGTACGAGAGCCGGGCCCTGCTGCTCGCCGAGCTGCGCCGCATCCCCGACCCGCAGTCCTCGGTGGCGGTGCCGCTGCGCATCCGGCTCGTCGCGGACAGCCTGTTCCGCAGCGACTTCCGCGCCGCGCAGGCGGTGCTGGACCTCATGCCCGAAAACCCCGAGGAGTGGGAGCCGAGCCTGGCCATGGCGGTCGCCTCGCTGCGCCCGCTGCCCGCCTACGCCGCCGGCCGCTTCGGCGAGGCCGCGCGCCACATCGACGCCGCCGACCGGCTCGTACGCGCGGCCCCGGACCACGACGTCGCCGAGTGGCTCGACGCGATCGCCTGGCTGTGCTGGACCGAGACCTATCTCGGCCGGCTCCGCAGCGCGCGCGAGCGCTCCGACCGCGCGGTCGCGGTGGCCAAGAGCACCGGCCAGCTCTACATCGTCACGACCCTGCTCACCGGCAACGCCCGCGCCAAGACCATGCTCGGCCTCCTGGACGAGGCCGACGCCGCCGCCGAGGAGGCCGCCGAGGTCGCCCGCCTGATCGGCTCGACCCAGCAGCTCGTCTTCGCCCTCACGCAACAGAGCCTGGTCGCCTCCTGGATCGGCCACCACGACGAGGCGCTGAAGCTGTGCGAGGAGGCGCTGCGCACCGGCGACGGCGGCAGCGGCGAGTGGTCCGGCTCGGCCGCCCGCTACGCCAAGGCCCGCGCCCTGATCAACGCCGGACGCCTCGACGAGGGCGCCGAAGAACTGGCCGGATTCGGCGACATGGACACCTCACGGCTCGACCAGGGCACCAAACTCGCCTGCTACGAGGCACGCGCCTACGTCGAGGCCGAGCTCGGCCGCCCCGCCGAGGCGCTGCGCTGGGCCGACCGCGCCGCCAAGCTCACCCACCCGCGCCTCGGCATGACCATCGGACGCGCCAAGGTCGCCAGGGCCCACGCTCTGCGCAAGACCGACCCCATCGCCTCCGCCGAGCTCGCCACCGAGGCCGCGACCGTCTTCACCCACGCCGAGATGCGCCTCGAACACGGCACCGCACGCCTGTACGCCGGCCTCGCCTACGCCGCCGCCGGCGAACGCGCCACCGCGCGCGAGGAACTGCGCGCCGCCGCCGAGACCCTCCGCGAGTGCGGGGCGACCGCGCTCCACGCCCAGGCAGTACGCGAACAGCGCAAACTCGGCGTACGTGTGCCCGGCACCAGCCGCCGCTCCACCGGCCCCCACGGCCTGTCCAACCGCGAGCTGGAGGTGGCCACCCTCGTCGCCGACGGCCACACCAACCAGCAGATCGCCGAGAAGCTGTTCCTCAGCATCCGCACGGTCGAGACGCACCTGTCGCACATCTTCACCAAGCTCGGCGTGACCTCGCGCGTCGGCGTCGTGAGCGTACTGAACCAAAACCCGTAGTTGGGGCGTCGAAGAATCAGGGTTTACCACGATGCCGCATGCCCAGGCCTCTTTGCCATTGTTAGCCGGGGGCCAGACGGGGAGGGTACGAAAATGGAGCGCAGTTTCCCAGCGCGGTTCACGAACGAGGGCGTGCCGGACGCCACGGTCTCCGAGCACCCGTTCTGGACCGAAGACGGCCTGGGTCTCAAGCTCACCCGCTTCCACCGCGCGACCTGCGACGACGTCGTCCTTCTCCTGCACGGGCTGCCGGCGTCGACGGACATGTTCATCATGCCCGAGCACCGCAACATCACCGCGTACCTCCTGGACAACGGCTACACCGACGTCTGGTCGCTCGACTTCCGCATGAGCAACCGCTTCCCCTACGACACCGAGACCCACCGCTACACGCTCGACGACATCGCGCACTACGACCACCCGGCGGCGCTGCGCGAGCTGCGCCGGCACGTCGGCGACCGGCGCGTGCACGTGATCGCGCAGTGCCTCGGGTCGGTGTCGTTCTCGATGAGCCTGGCGGCCGGGCTGGTCGACGACGTCGCGAGCATGGTGTCCAACAGCGTCTCGCTGGTCACGCGCGTGCCCACCTGGTCGCGGCTCAAGCTCATGTTCGGGCCGGGGTTCTTCGAATACCTCTGCGGCTACTCCTTCGTCGACCCGCGGTTCGCCGGGGCGCCGGCCCTCACGCGCGGCTGGCTGCTGTCGCGCGGTGTCTCCCTCTTCCACCACGAGTGCGGCGTCCGCGAGTGCCACATGATCAGCTTCATGTGGGGCGCCGGGCACCCGGGCCTGTGGCAGCACGAAAACCTCGACCCGGTGACCCACGAGCGCGTCGCCGACCTGTTCGGCGCCAACGGGGTCCACTACTACCGCCACATGAACAAGATGGTGAAGGCCGGGCACGCCGTGCGCTACGCGCCCGGTGACCCGCGGCACGCGGCTCTGCCCGCCGACTACCTGGCGGACCCGGCCACGATCACGACGCCGATCCTGTTCATGACCGGCGACCACAACCACGTCTTCACCGACTCCAACATCGTCTGCCACGAGATCCTGTCGAAGGCCAGCCCGGGGCTGCACGAGCTCGCGATCCTGCCCGGCTACGGTCACGTCGACCCGTTCATCGGCAAGAACGCTCACCGGGACGTGTTCCCGCGCATCCTCGATCACCTGCGCAAGCACAGCCTCGAGAAGGTCGCCTGAGATGGACGTCATCGAGCACGTGGACGCGGTGGTGGTGGGGTCGGGCTTCGGGGGCTCCGTCGCCGCCTACCGCCTGGCCGAGGCGGGTAAGTCGGTGGTCGTGCTGGAGCGCGGCCGCGACTACCCGCCCGGCAGCTTCGCCCGTTCGCCGTCGGAGATGAGCCGTGCGTTCTGGGACCCGACCGAGCAGTTGTACGGGCTGTTCGACGTGTGGAGCTTCCGCGGCTTCGACTCGGTCGTCTCCAGCGGGCTCGGCGGCGGCTCGCTGATCTACGCGAACGTGCTGCTGCGCAAGGACGAGCACTGGTTCGTCAACGAGGAGGCGCTGCCCGGCGGGGGCTATGAGACCTGGCCGGTCACGCGCGCCGACCTCGACCCCCACTACGACGCGGTCGAGAGCATGCTCGGCGCCAAGCCCTACCCCCTCGACCATCCCGCCTTCGCCTCGACGCCCAAGACCCACGCGATGCAGGACGCCGCCGCCGAGCTCGGGCTCGACTGGCAGCTCCCCCCGCTCGCGGTCAGCTTCGCGCCGAGCCCGAAGGCCAAGCCGGGGCTCGGTCTGCCGCTGATCACCCCGTCCTACGGCAACCTGCACGACACGCCGCGCGCGACCTGCCGGCTGTGCGGCGAGTGCAACATCGGCTGCAACGACGGCTCCAAGAACAGCCTCGACCACAACTACCTGTCCGCGGCCAAGCACCACGGCGCCGACCTGCGCGTCCTGCACGAGGTGCAGGCGATCCGGCCGCGGCCCGAGGGCGGTTACGAGGTCGACTACGTCGTCCACGACACCGACGAGAAGGCCCGCAAGCTCAAGCGGCACACGATCACCTGTGACCGCCTGGTGCTCGCCGCCGGCACCTACGGCACCTCCTACCTCCTGCTGCGCGACCGCGAGCACTTCCCCGGGCTGAGCGACACGGTCGGCACCCGGTTCTCCGGCAACGGCGACCTGCTGACCTTCCTGCTGCGGGCCAAGGACCGCGCCCGCGTACGGCCGCTCGACGCCAGCAAGGGGCCGGTCATCACCAGCACGATCCGGCTGCCCGACGAGCTCGACGACGGCACCGGTTCGGGGCGGGGCGCCTACATCCAGGACGGCGGCTACCCGGGTTTCGTCAACTGGATGGCCGAAGAGGCCGACATCGGCAAGGAGCTGGGCCGCGTCGTTCGCCTGCTGCTCGAACGCTTCCGCAACTTCATCTCCCATGCCCCGGACACCAACACCTCCAAGGAGCTGTCGGACCTCATCGGCGACGGCGCCCTGTCGATGAGCTCGCTGCCGCTGCTCGGCATGGGCCGCGACGTGCCGGACGGTGTGCTGCGGCTGCGGAGCAACCGCCTCGACGTGAAGTGGAACGCCGCGACCAGCGAGGCCTACTTCAGCCGCGTACGGGCCGCGATGGAGCGGGTCGCGCACGTCCTGGGCGCGAAATACGTCGACAACCCGATCTGGTTCCGCAAGCGGATCGTGACCGTGCACCCGCTGGGCGGCGCACCGATGAGCCACCACCCGGGCGAGGGCGTCTGCGACCCGTGGGGCGAGGTCCACGGCTATCCGGGGCTCTACATCGCCGACGGCGCGGCACTGCCGGGACCGGTCGGCGCCAATCCTTCACTGACCATCGCAGCGCTGGCGGATCGCATGTCCACCCGCCTGCTGGAGACGGCCGAACGCGTTCACGCGGGTTCGGCTCGGGGGGCGATGAACGGCACGACGCGCGAGACGGATGAGCACGGGGGCTCCCCGGCTCGCACGTCGTTGTCGTTCACCGAGGAGATGAGCGGCTTCTACGCCGAGAACGAGAACGCTCCTGGACCGGGAGAGGAAGCCGGACGGGAGGCCGGGCAGTCGCTCGGTTTCCGGCTCACCATCACGGTCGATGACGTGGAGCGTTTCCTGGAGGAGCCCGAGCACACCGCTCAGGCTGAGGGATGGATTGACGCCGTCGGCTGCGGGGGCCGGCGTCAAGTCGAGCGGGGCTGGTTCAACTTGTTCTCGCCGGGAGGCGCACCGGATCGCAGACTCATGCGATACCGGCTGCACTTCACCGACGCGGCGAACCGGCCCCGCACCCTCTCGGGCTGGAAGGACATCCGCCGCCACCCGGCCACCCGGCTCTGGCCCGACACCACGACCCTCTACTTCCGCCTGCTCGACGGCCACGTGCTCGACGGCGAGGACGACAACGCCCGCATCGTGGGCGCGGGCATCCTGCACCTGGGCGTCGACGACTTCGCCCACCAGCTCACGACGTTCCGTACGAAAGGTCCCCACGGCTTCGCCGCCCTCGAACGCTTCGCCGAGTTCTTCCTCGGCGAGCTGTGGGACCTTTACCGTCCGAGGCTGACCGCTCCCGAGGACGCGGACCCGCGTCCCACCGAGAACACCACGGCCTGAATGCTCGCGACGGACACCGGCGGGACCGGCACGGCAGAACCGGCGAACGGCCCGGCCTGGTCCCCCGACCACGCCGAATGCCTGTGCTGGTCCTCCGCCGACGGTGAATGCCCGGCCACCTGACACACGCCCGCCGAAGCCACGCACCCGCCGGACCACCGGGCACGGGGCCGTCGGGCCACGCGGCCGAAGGACTGCCGGGGGCGCAGATCCGCAGGACTGCGGGCCTGCCGGGCCGCAGGACCGCCAGGCCGCCACCCTGCAAAGCCACCGGGCCACCGGACCGCAGCACTGCCAGGGCCGCAGATCCACAGACTGCGCGACTGCCGGGCCACTGCCACCGGGCCGCAGGACTGCCAGGACTGCCAGGACTGCGGGACTGCGGGACTGCGGGACTGCGGGACTGCGGGACTGCGGGACTGCGGGACTGCGGGTCAGACGGCGAAGACCTTGCCGGGGTTGAAGATGCCGGCCGGGTCCAGGGCCTGCTTGATCGCGCGGTGCATGGCGAGCACCTCCGGGCCGGCCTCCGCCTCCAGGCCCCGGCGTTTCAGCAGGCCGACGCCGTGTTCGCCGGTGACCGTGCCGCCGATGGCGATCGCCTCGTCCACGATCCGCTCGAACGCCTCCTGCGCCCGTACGCGCGCTGCGTCGTCGTCCTGGGAGGTGATCATCAGCGGGTGCAGGTTGCCGTCGCCCGCGTGGGCCACGTTGGCGATGTGGATGTCGTGTTCCTTGGCGATGCGCTCGATACGGGACAGCATCTCCGGGACGAGCATCCGGGGCACGCAGATGTCCTCGGTGAGGACCGGACCCAGCCGCTCCACCGCCGGATACGCCAGGCGCCGGGCCGAGAACAGCGCCTCGGCCTCCTCCGGGTCGGTCGAGCGGGTGCTCCACGTCGCGCCGGCCGACTCGAAGCACGCCAGGATCGCGTCCGCCTCCTCCTCGCCGGCCTGACCGGGGGCGTCGGAGCGGCCCAGCAAGAGCACGTCGCCGCCGTCCGCCAGGCCCATGTGCTTCCACTCGTCCACCGCGCGCAGGCAGTGGCGGTCGATGAGTTCGAGGGCGCTCGGCACGACTCCGGCCGCCGACACCGCCGCGACCGCCTCGCCCGCGGCGACCAGAGAGTCGAAGTAGCCGACGATCGTACGCTCGGCGGCCCGCGCACCCCGCAGCCGTACGGTGATCTCGGTGATGACGCCCAGCGTGCCCTCGGAGCCGACCATCAGGCCCGCCAGGTCGTACCCCGCCACGCCCTTGGCCGTACGGCGGCCGAGCCGTACGACGTCGCCGCGGCCGACCACCGCCTCCAGTCCCAGCACGTAGTCGCGGGTCACGCCGTACTTCACGCAGCACAGCCCGCCGGCGTTCGTCGCGACGTTGCCGCCGATCGTCGACCACGGCGCGCTCGCGGGGTCGGGCGGGTACCACAGGCCATGCTCGGCGCAGGCGGCGCGCAGGTCGTCGTTGACCACTCCGGGCTGGACGACGGCGAGCCGCTCGTCGGAGTCGATCGACAGAATCGCGTTCATCGCCTCGAAGGAGATCACCACGCAGCCGTCCAGCGCGTTCGCACCGCCGGACAGGCCGGTGCCCGCGCCGCGGGCGACGACCGGGACGCCCCGCGCCGCGCACAGCGCGACGACCTCACGTACCTCCGCAGTCTCCCGGGGCCGGACGAGCGCGGCCGGACTGCCGTAGGGCGCCCACTCCGCCTCGTCATGCGCGTAGGACGCGAGGACGTCCGCGTCTCGTACCACCCGGCCTGCGGGAAGTACGCGCTCCAGCTCGGCCACCACGTCTCCGGACACCATAGATGGCACCCTATTCGACCGAAACAGACCCGCTTACGGCCGGCCGAGCGGCAGCGGGCGGCGCGGCACCGGGGAGGACTGCACGACCGACGTCGTCGTACGGCCGAACGGGGTGAACAGGTCGAGGATGCCCTCCAGGTCGCCGATGGCGCGCAGGCAGAGCTTGATGACGAAGCAGTCCTCGCCGGTGATGCGGTGGCACTCGACCACCTCGGGGATGTCGACGGCGATCTTGGCGACGCGCGGGATCTCACGGACCGCCGGGCTGATCCGGACGATCACGGTGAGCGGGAAGCCGAGCGCCTCCGGGTCGACCGCGGCGTGGTAGCCGGTGATCACCCCGGTCTCCTCGAGGCGCTGGACGCGGTCGGCGACCGCCGGAGCGGACAGGCCGACCCGGCGGCCCAGCTCGGCCAGGCTCGTACGGGCGTCGGTCTGCAGCTCACCGACGATCCTCAGGTCGATCGCGTCGAGCGGCTTGGATGCGTAGCCCTCGCCGGGTCTGGGTCGTCGAACCGCCATTCACGCACGGTATCGCCGGGACGACCATTCCGTCATGGCGATTTCACGGCGATCGAGATCCGTTCCCGGATGGTCCTTTTTCGTGGGCAGCGCGGTGTTCCACTACCTCGGGCCGGCGTTCGCGGTGCTCCTGTTCACCCGGCTGGCCCCGGCGGGCGTCGCCGGTCTCCGCATCTGGACCGCCGCGCTGGTCTTCGCGCTCTGGCGCCGCCCGTGGCGCCGGCCGATGGATCTTCGTACGCTCGCGCTCTGGGGCCTGGTCCTGGCGCTGATGAACTCCTGCTTCTACGAGGCCGTCGCCCGGCTGCCGCTGGGCACCGTGGCCGCGATCGAGTTCGTCCCGGTGATCGCCCTGGCCGCCGCCGGCGCGCGTACGGTGCGGAACGTGGTCGCGCTGGTGGCCGCCGTGGCCGGGGTCTACGTGCTGACGGACGTACGCCTGGAGGGGGCGCCGCTGGGTTTCGTCTTCGCGTTCGCCAACGCCGCGCTGTTCGGGCTCTACATCGTGCTCGCGCACCGCGTCGCGAGCGCTCCGGGCGATGGCCTGGACGGCCTGGCCGCGGCGATGCTGATCGCGGCGGTCTTCGTGGCACCGCTGAGCGCTTGGGCCGCGGCGCCCGCGCTCACCCATCCGGCGCTGCTGGGCGCGGGCATCGGCGTGGGGATCAGCTCGTCGGTGATCCCGTACGTGTGCGACCAGCTCGCCATGGCCCGGATGGCGCGCGCGACGTACGCGCTGCTCGTGTCGCTGCTGCCCGCGACGGCGACGGTCATCGGCGCCGTCGTGCTGGGCCAGCTGCCGATGCCCGCCGAGGTGGCCGGCATCGGATTGGTGGTCGCCGGGACCGCCCTCCATCGGAGTTAGGGCGTGGTGAACGCCGGGTTGGTGCGCATCCGGCCGACACGGCGCGGTTTGCGGCGGGTGGTGGTACGGACCTCGGGCGCCCGGTGTTCGAGCGCGGCGCGAAGCTGGGCCCGGCCGCGGTGGATGCGGCTGCGTACGGTGCCCATCTTGACGCCGAGGGTCGCGGCGATCTCCTCGTATGAGAGGCCCTCGATGTCGCACAGGACGACCGCGGCGCGGTATTCCGGGGCGAGGGCGTCGAGTGCCGTCTGGATGTCGCCGTCGAGGTGCTGGTCGTCGTAGGCCTGCGCCGGGCTGGGCTCGCGTCCGCGGAGCCGTTCGGCGGCGTCGTCACCGAGCCCTTCGAACCGGATGCGCTGCTTGCGGCGTACCTGGTCGAGGAAGAGGTTGGTCGTGATGCGATGCAACCAGCCCTCGAACGTGCCGGGAGTGTAGTTCGACAGGGAACGGAACACCCGTACGAAGACCTCCTGTGTGAGATCTTCGGCGTCGTGCTGGTTCCCCGTGAGCCGATAGGCCAGGCGGTAGACGCGCGCGGAGTGTTCGCGCACGATCCCGTCCCAGCTGGGCGGCGTCCATGCCGCCGTTTCAACCTTCACCTGTCACCCCCGAAAGCGGTGTGTACATCAGAGTGTTGCCTGCGGGAGGTAAGGGCGATGTAAGGTCGCCCGTTCTCTCTCACGATCTCCAGCATGGCACTGCCGACCTCCCGCAACGTCGCCCGCCAGGCGGGTCTTAACAGCCCCTTCATCCACCGCGGGACGGAGAGACCCACCGGACTCTTCATCCTCTGGAAGTAGAGCCGCGAACACTCCTTGTTCATGGACATACGGTGCCCGAAACCAAAAGGTTCAACACGAACAAGCCCAACAAGAACCAAAGAGACACCCGATCCCGAAAAACCAAAAGAGTCAGCAGCTCAGAGCCCGATACCAAGTGGATCCAGGGACCGAGCCCCCGAAGCCGGCCGCAGGCCGACGAACGAACAACCACAGAGCGGGGCAAAGCCATACCGCAGAGGTCCGAGGACTCGGCCGACGACAAGGAGAGGCCGCCCCGGCGAGGCGAAGCCACGCACCAGGAGTCCCAGACAGTCGCCCCTTTGGGAGGACATCACAGGCCCGAGGAAAGCCGACCAACGGTCGGCGACTAGGGCAACCCGCGCCGGCGAGGCGAAGCCACGCACCGGGGGTTCCAGGGGGTCGCCCCCCTGGAAAGACACGGCGGGCCAAAGGGAAGCCGACCAACGGTCGGCGACTAGGGCAACCAACGCCGGCGAGGCGAAGCCACGCACCGGGGGTTCCAGGGGGTCGCCCCCCTGGAAAGACACGGCGGGCCAAAGGGAAGCCGACCAACGGTCGGCGACTAGGAGAGGCCGCCTCGGCTCCCCCGACTGGACTCGAACCAGTAACCTGCCGGTTAACAGCCGGCTGCTCTGCCAATTGAGCTACGGAGGACCGTCGCCAGAGCGCCACCTACGTGCGACGGTCGCCCAGCGGCTTCCAAGGTTAGCGCATTCCGGGGGTACTCGTTTCCTCCCGACTGTGAGAGCAGACGAGGGGTATGTCTAGGGACGACCGGCAGAGGAGATGGCCATGAAGTATCGCTTTGGGTTCCTCACGGGAGCAGCCGTCGGCTACGTGCTGGGTACGCACGCGGGACGCGAACGCTATGAGCAGATCAAGCGGCTGTCCCGGCGTGTCGCTGAGAACCCGAGAGTCCAGGAGGCCGCCGGCCTCGCACGTGCCCGGGCCGGTGAGCTGGCCGGTTCGGCGCGGCAGAAGGTGGGCGACAAGGTGTACGACAAGGTCCCGGGCGTCCGCCGCGACCACTCGGACACCGCCGACATCAACTGACGGACCCCGAGGAACACCACCGGCCCGCCTGGCACGGACACCCCGCCCAGGCGGGCCGCCGCTTTCCCCGGGCACCCAGGCGGCCGAACGCCTCCCCGCCCGCGCAGCCGCACCCAGGAGGATGCCCTGGCCGCCGCTTTCCCAGACGCCGAGGCGGCCGAACGCCTCCCCCGGCCGCGCAGCCGCACCTGGGCACTTGCCGGAGTACGCGGGCACGGACAAGGCGATCTCGGTGTTCGAGCTGCTCACGCACACCCGGCCGCGACCCCGCCCGGCGCTCCCGGACGGGTCACCGTCATCCGCCCCCGGAAACCGGCGAACGTCCAGGAAAACACGACCCGCCCCAGAGGCGACGGCGACGCATGCCGGCTACGCCCCGGCGAGCCGGCCACCGGCCCTGCGGCGCTTGGAGGCCCGTACGGCAAGACCCGGAACGACTCACAGACCCGTCTGGCGGCGGAGTTCTTCCATCGCCTGCTCGGCCTGGGCCAGCAGGCCCGGGTCGGACGCGTCCAGGCCCGAGTCGAAGATCAAGGTCCAGCGTGGCTCTCCACCGCCCTTGGCGGGGCGGCGGGCCGTGATGCGGACGCCGCCGGCCGGCAGTTTCACGTGCGTGCTCACCACCACCGTCGACGTCACCCGCTCCCGTACCGTCTCCGGCACCGACCCCGGGTCGGTGAGCCGCACGACGTGACGCCCGCCCCCGACCTCCCGTACGACCAGCACCCCGTCCTTCCAGACGGCCTGTTCGACGCGCTCCCACGGCAGCCGGACGAACGAGGATTCGCCCGGAAAGTGCAGCGCGGTGGCGGTCGCGACCGTGTCGTCGCCGACGGCCAGAACCCGTTCGCCCTTTTCGAGGGTCAGGCCCTCCGGCAGGTTCTTCCGCCGCGTCAGTCGCATGCGATCACGCTACCGGTAAACGCTCAGGTGCAGCGCCGCGAGGCCAGCAGGTCCAGGACCAGCGCGGCCGACCAGCTGTAGTCGTGGCTGCCCCGGCCGGTGCCGTCGAACGGGTCGAAGCACTCCCGGAAGCCCGACTGGCGGACCAGCCGCAGCGTCGAGCCGAGCAGCAGGTCCGACACGGCGTCGAGCCGGTGGGTGAGCGCGCCGAGCCACACCAGCCAGTTGGTGTTCACCCAGGTCGGCCCGCGCCAGTACGCGCCGCGGTCGAAGGCCGCGGACTGCACGTCGCAGGTCGGCACCGGGTAGCCGGTCGCCCCGGCGAAGCGGGCGGACAGCAGGAGTTCGGCCAGCCCGCCCACGATCGCGGGCGGCAGGTCCGGGTCCAGCAGGGGCGCGAAACCGCTGATCGTCGCGGCCGGGATCAGCTGTCCCGTACGCACGTCGCGGGCGCGGAAACAACACGTCTCCCGGTCCCAGAGCCGCTCCAGCAGCGCCTCGTGGATCCGCTGCGCCTCCTCGCGGTGCGGCGCCGGGTCGGCCCCGGCGAGCGACGCGACCTCGGCCAGGGCATGCGTCGAGGCGAGGAAGACCGCGTTGAACAGCGGGTCCTCCACGACGAAGGGGTGATCGTCGCGAAGGTACTCCGACCGGTAGCCGGCCTCGCGCATCGACCGTACGAGCGACACGTGCCGGTCGGCGTCGGCGCGGTCGACGCCGCCGCCGCGGGCGTACGGCGAGATGAGCGGCTCCACGGCCTCCAGCGGGCGGTCCCAGGCCGGGCTGTTCTCCAGCCCCGACTCCCACGGGTGGCACAGGCTGACCAGGCCGAGGCCCGCGACGTCGCGCTCTCGGGAGAGATAGGCGTGCTGGGCGGCGAGCTGCGGATAGAGGCGCGCCAGGAACGGCCCGTGCTCCCCCGGGCCCTGCGCCAGCCGCAGCGCGGCGAGCGCCTGCAGCGGCGGCTGGGACAGGCCGGAGGTCTCCACGCCGCGCGGTGCGCCCGGCTGTGCGCGGCTGCGCCAGAACTCCGGGCCCGGGAAGTACGCGCTGCGCGAGACGCTGGAGCTGAAGACGATGTGCGGGACCAGCCCCGTCTCCCACTGCCCGCGGAACACCGACAGCAGCTCGATCCGTGCCCTGTCGGGGCGATGGCGGGCCAGGCCGAGGCTGACGAAGGATGAGTCCCAGCTCCACTGGTGCGGGTACAGGCCCGGTGAGGGCACCGTGGCCGTACCGGTCCAGTTCGCGTCGAGTACGCGTGCGGCGGCCGCCCATACGGCGGTCTCGTCACCCGTGAGCCGGAGCCCCATTAACACAGAGTACGGTCCGGATTCACTCTCGGCGATGCCCGATTTGCCCGAGCGGTGAACGGCGGCTACGGCTGGAAGTACTCCGACATGAGGCGGCTGACCCATTCCGGCTGCTTGACGCCGACCGCGAGGAACTCCGTCATCGTCGGCTTCAGGTCGATGACCGGGGTGCCGGAGACCGCGTCGAGACCCACCACCGTCAGTTCGCGGCCGTGGACGGACTCGATGGCGCAGGAGGTCACCCCGATGCGGTTCGGCCTGCGGGGGCCGCGGCCGGCGAAGACGCCGACGGGCGGGAGGTCGGCGCGGCCGCGGTAGGGGCGGGGTTCGCGGTGGTCGTCGTGTTCTGGGAACTGGTCGAAGACGAAGAGGACCTCCACGTGGGAGAAGCCCTCCAGACCTTGGAGGCATGCCTCGCCGAAGCGCTCGTCGACGTGATCGTGCTGCGGACGGCACCCCAGTTGTCCGTGTCCTGGACGTCCGTCCGGTTGTTCCGGACCGTACCTATCGGCGTGATCTCGAAGTTCGGCATGGTCAGTTTCTACCGCGTCCTAGCCGGGTGAGGCGCCTTAGGCGAAAAGGCTCTCCCCCCAGAACCCGCCCTTGCGCACGCCCGGCGGGCAGGCGAAGATCCCCGAGCTCACGTGCTGGACGTACTCGTTCATGTGGTCGTTGGCGGCGAGGCGGTTCTGCAGCGTGACGAACTGCGTGCGCGGGTCGCGCTGGTAGGCGATGAAGAACAGGCCGGCGTCGAGGCGGCCGAGCCCGTCGCTGCCGTCGGTGAAGGAGTAGCCGCGCCGCAGGATCCGGACGCCGCCGTTGCTGTCGGGGTGTGCCAGCCGTACGTGGGCGTCGGCGGGCAGCTCGGCCAGCGGCACCGGGTCGTGCTCGCGCTTGGCACCGTACGCGTTGCCCTCGCCCTTCGTACGGCCGAAGACGTCTTGTTGCTCCTTGAGAGAGGTGCGGTCCCAGGTCTCGATGTGCATGCGGATGCGGCGGGTGACGACGTACGAGCCGCCGTTCATCCAGGCCGCGCCGTCCTTGGCCGCGGCCCAGACGTGCTGGTCCAGGGCGGTGTGATCGTCACCGGAGATGTTGCGGGTGCCGTCCTTGAAGCCGAACATGTTGCGCGGCGTCTGCTGCTGCGGCGTGGTCGAGGAGGTCTTGCCGAAGCCGAGCTGGGACCAGCGCACCGCGACGACGCCGAAGCCGATCCGGGCCAGGTTGCGAATGGCGTGCACCGCGACCTGCGGGTCGTCCGCGCAGGCCTGGACGCAGATGTCACCGCCGCTGCGGTCGGCGTCGAGGTTGTCACCGGGAAAGTGCGGCAGGTCGATCAGGGCGGCGGGGCGCCGCGCCTTCAGGCCGAACCGGTCCTCACCACCGGACTCGAACAGCGCCGGCCCGAACCCCACGGTGAGGGTGAGGCGGGCCGCCGGAAGGCCCAGCGCCTCGCCCGTGTCATCAGGCGGCGATTCGGGCAGGCCGCCGGCCGCGGCGCCGTACGGGTGGCCGGCGGTCAGCGCCGCACCGGCCGCGGTCCACTCCTTCAGCATCCGTACGAGGCGCGCCTTGTCGTCGGTGACGACGTCGAACGAGGCGAAGTGCAGGCGGTCCTGTACGGGGGTGGCGATCCCGCTCTGGTGCGCGCCGAAGAACGGCACCGGCCCGTCGTCTTCCGCCGCGCCCACGTGCGCCTGCGCGACGGAGACCAGGCCGGCCCCGGCCGCGGCACCCGCGGCCAGGGTCACACCCGAGTAGCCGAACAATCGGCGTCTGGAGACCTCTGTCACTTGGCGACCACCCCGGCCAGCTTGGAGAGCGGCTCACCGAGGGCGTTCACCTCGTCGGAGAGCTCCTTGCGCTGCGACTTGCCGACCGTGTCGTAGGAGACGTAGCCGTCGCCCTTCTCGTACTTGGTCAGGAGCTTCTGCACCTTGGCGAACTCATCGGTCAGGTCCTGGCCGAGCGCGGCGTCGCGCTCCTGCACGACCGGCTTGAGCAGCTCGAACACCTTCTGCGCGCCGTCGACGTTGGCCTTGAAGTCGCTCAGGTCGGTGTGGGAGAAGGTGTCCTCCTCACCGGTGATCTTGCCGGTCGCGACCTCGTCGAGGAGCTCCTTGGCGCCGTTGGCCATCGAGGTCGCGGTGATCGACGCGGTGCCCACCCGGACCTTGAGGGTCTCGACGTTCTTGACGAGGTCGTCGGCGTACGGGCCCTCGCCCTTGAGCGACTTCGTCTTCCAGAGCGCCTTCTCGATCTGGTGCCAGCCGGTCCACTTCTGGCCCTTCTCCAGGTCGGCCTCGCGGGTGTCGGTCTTAGGGTCGATGTCGCCGAACGACTCGGCCACCGGCTCGATGCTCTCCCAGCCGAACCGCGACGGCGCGAACTCGGCCTTGGCGCCGGCCATGTCGCCGGCGGAGACGGAGGCGGCGAACTTCTTGACCTTGGAAAGGGTGTCGTCCACCTGGTCGCCCACGTAGATCCGGTACGCGGCGACGGCCTGGTCCAGGCGCGGGTCGGTCGCCTTGCCCTTGCCGGTCACGGTGAAGGCCTGGGACGGTCCCTTGCCGGTCATCCCCGCGCTGCACAGGACCTTGTAGGTGCCCGCGCTGAGCGTGACCGTGATCTCGGTGCCGGTGCCCGGGCCGACGTTCTCACGCTCGGAGACGATCTTGCCGTCGGGGGCGAGGATCTCCAGCTCGTTGACCTGCGAACCCTTGTTCGTCATCTTGAACGTGGTGGCCCCGGCGGCACCGGACTTGGCGCTGACGTCGCAGGAGGAGTCGGTCGCGGTGACCGCGATCGCGCCGTCCTTACCGGAGGAGGAGTCGTCCTTCCCGCACGCGGACAGCGCCGAGAGCGAGACGAAGACGGCGCTCGCGGTGACGAGCAGGTGGGCAGGGCGCATCAGGACTCCAGCGACAGGCGACGAAACAGGTGAGGTCGGGACTTAGTTAGCCTAGGCGTGCCTAACTTAGCCTTACCTAACCTCTCCTCGTCAAGTTGCCGACACGCTCGACTTTGTGACCCTGCACACCGGAAACGAAAACACCCGCGCACCTCAGGACGGCGCACGGGTGTGACGCGGCGGGCCGGCGCCCCACCAGCGCCGGCCCGCGATCGCGCTACTCGAGATACTCCCGGAGCATCTGCGCACGCGTCGGATGCCGGAGCTTGGCCAGCGTCTTGGACTCGATCTGACGAATGCGCTCGCGCGTCACGCCGAACTCCCGGCCGACCTCCTCGAGGGTCCGAGGGTGCCCGTCCGTGAGGCCGAAGCGGAGCTGGATGATCCGCTGCTCGCGGTCGGACAGGGACCCCAGGATGCCGTCGAGCTGGTCCTGGAGCAGGATGAACGCCGCCGCCTCGATGGGCACGACCGCGTCGGCGTCCTCGATGAAGTCGCCGAGATCGGAATCCTCCTCTCCGATCGGCGACTGCAGGGACACCGGTTCCTGGGCGACGCGCTGGATCTCGACGACCCGTTCGGAGGACAGGCCCATCTCTGTGCCGATCTCCTCGGGTGAGGGTTCGCGGCCGAGATCCTGGTGGAGCTGGCGCTGCACGCGCACCAGCTTGTTGATGGTCTCCACCATGTGGACCGGGATCCGGATGGTCCGGGCCTGGTCGGCGATCGCTCGCGTGATCGCCTGGCGGATCCACCAGGTCGCGTAGGTCGAGAATTTGTAGCCCTTGGTGTAGTCGAATTTCTCGACGGCACGTATAAGCCCGAGATTCCCCTCCTGGATGAGATCGAGGAACAGCATTCCGCGACCGACGTAGCGCTTGGCGATGGAGACCACCAGGCGCAGGTTGGCCTCGATCAGTCGTTGCTTCGCCCGCACTCCATCGCGGGCGAGCAGTTCGAGGTCGGTCCGTTCTCCGGGAGAAATGATGGCCGCACGGGCCACCTTCTCCTCGGCGAACAGTCCCGCCTCGATCGATTTCGCGAGTTCGACTTCCTCTTCTGCCGTTAGTAGCGGAACGCGGCCGATTTCTCGCAGATAGATACGGACCAGATCGCTCGTCGGCGCGCGCCGGGAGACGTCGTCTCCGTCTACGCGCGCCGAGTCCTCGTGCCCACTGTGGGACTCGAGGACTTCGACACCCTGCTCTCCCAAGATCCGGACGACTCGATCCATCGAGTCGGCCGGCAGGTCAGAGCGGTCGATCGCGGCAGCGACGTCGTCGACTGTTACTCCACGCTCTCTGCCGCGTGCGACAAGGTCCGCCACCTGCTCAACCGATGGCGTCTCACTTGGCAGCACCGAAGGGCCCACGATGACAGTGTGCGTCAAGGTGACCGCGTAACGGGGGACCTATTTTTGTGTCCCGTGCGTCACAGTGACCCGATCGCTCGCTCGCGCAACGTGCGTCTCTGCTGCTCAAGCGCGACAAGATCACCGAAGAGGCGGTTGTACTCCTCTTGGTGCTCGACCGGATTCAGCCGTCCGAGTTTGGACTGCAGCTGCGTGATCACTCGGGTGACCTGCACTTCCTGCAATCTGGACAGCATTGCGTGCGCATATCGGTTGTCCGGATCTCCGGTGGATTGCAGGGGCTCCACTGCGAGACTCGTCACCAGGTCCCTGACCTGGTCGTTCGGCGCGGCCTCACGCAGCCGCCCGGCCCATTCCGGTCCGGTCGCGGCGGCGGTGCCGCCGAGGTCGGCGATCAGCTGCCGTACGGCGGCGTGGCCGGGGACCACGAGCGCCTCCGAGGGCACGGCGTCGAAGCCGGGACCGAGCAGCGCGGGACGCTGCACCGCGAGCTTGAGCGTCTCGCGCTCGACCCGGGCGATCGGGTCGTTGGGGTCATAGGGCGGCGCCGCCGGGGCCGTACGGGTCTCGGCGGGCTCGTTCGGGCGGCGGCGGTTGTCGCGGGTGTCCCCCCGGCGGCGGGAGGCGTGGTCACGGACCCGGCGCAGCACGAACTGCTCGTCCAGGAAGCCGGTCCACTTGTCCAGGTCGATGGCGTACCGGTCGCGCATGCCGCGGTCGCGGATGCCCGCGATGATCGGCGCCGCCGCGTCGATGGCGGCCAGCCGCCCCTCGGTGGTGTCGAGGTCGTACTTCTCGATCGTCGCGCGGATGGCGAATCGGAACAGCGGCACGCGGGAGGCGACCAGGTCGCGCACTGCCGCGTCGCCGTGCTTCATGCGCAGGTCGCACGGGTCGAGCCCGTCCGGCTGGACGGCGACGAAGGTCTGCGCGGCGAACTTGTGCTCGGACTCGAACGCCCGCAGCGCGGCCTTCTGCCCGGCCGCGTCGCCGTCGAAGGTGAAGATGACCTCGCCGCTCGCCTCGTCCTGGTCCATGAGGAGCCGGCGCAGGATCTTGATGTGCTCCTCGCCGAAGGACGTACCCGACGTCGCGATGGCGGTGCCGACGCCGGCCAGGTGACAGGCCATGACGTCGGTGTAGCCCTCGACGATGACGGCCTGCCGCCGCCGGGCGATCTCCTTTTTGGCCAGGTCCGCGCCGTACAGGACCGAGCCCTTCTTGAACAGCGGGGTCTCGGGGGTGTTGAGGTACTTCGGCCCGTCGTCGCGCTCCTCCAGCCGCCGCGCGCCGAACCCGACCACGTCGCCGGTGAGGTCGCGGATCGGCCAGATCAGCCGCCCGCGGAACCGGTCGATCGGCCCGCGCCGCCCCTGGCTCGCGAGCCCGCCGGTGATCAGCTCCTTGTCGCTGAAGCCGCGCCCGCGCAGGTGGCCGACCACGGCCTCCCATTCGTTCGGCGCGTAGCCGACGCCGAAGCGCGCGGCCTCCTCGCGGCCGAACCCGCGCTCGGCGAGGAACCGGCGGCCGATCTCCGCGGCCGGGGTGAGGAGTTGCTCGGCGTAGTATTCCGCCGCCGCGCGGTGCGCCTCGACCAGCCGGGTGCGCTCGCCCTTCTGACGCCCGGGGACGTAGCCGCCCTCGGTGTAGCGGAGCTGGATGCCCGCCTTGCCCGCGAGGTGCTCGATCGCCTCGGCGAACGACAGGTGGTCGATCTTCTGGATGAAGGCGATGGCGTCGCCGCCCTCGCCGCAGCCGAAGCAGTTGCCGGTCAGGATCTCGTCTTCGAGGACGAAGGCGTGGCCCGCCTCGACGACGGCGCAGTAGACCTCCTCGACCCGGCCGGTCGGGGTCACGGACTCGACCGCCCAGGCGAGCCCGGCATCGCCCGCGAGGCGGTGCTCGTCGAGGAGGAAGAACGTCTCGCTCAGGCCGGTGAGCAGGAGCCCGCCGGGCTCGTCGTACGTGCCGATGCCCAGGCGCGCGCAGAGCGTACGGACGAACTCCCGCGTCTCCTCGCCGGCGCACCCGAGCACGGCGGAGCCGTCCTCGGACACGTGGCCGGCGACGGCGAAGTGTCCGGCGAGCCAGCCGTAGAGGTACGCGTCCGTTTCGCCGGGCGGCGGCAATTCACCGAAGAAGGCGGGAAGGTCGAGAACGCGGATGACTTCGTCTTCACGCTGAGTGGTCCGGTTGAAAGGAAACCATTTCAGCAACCGCGCTTGTTCGCGGCCGCGGAGATCGGCATCGCCTCCGGAGGCGATGCCGTGCGCGATCCCGAAAGGCGACGGTTCGAGGCCCGGGGCGGGTGTGACCGGGAGCACCCTGGCGAGGCGCTGACCAGGCCGGAGGTCGCGGGTGAGGACCTCGCGCTCGCCGACGAACCAGCGGTGCTCGGCGGTGGCGTGGATCTCCTTGCGCCGCCCGCCGCGCGTCAGGACGATTCGCGTGAGCGGCTGCACGCCGAACGAGTGGAACGGAGCGTCGTGCCACCGGGCGTCACGGCCGAGAACGCGGTGCGTGCCGCCGGCCATCTCGCGGATCGGGCGGAGCCCCTCCCACGTGAGCACGCGCGTCTCACCGGCCAGGCAGTGCCACAGGCCGTTGGAGACGTTGAACGACGGCGACTTCTCGTCGTGGAACGGGCACAGGCCCTTGAGCGCCCCGCCTCCGGCGTTGCGGAGCTGGACGTACTCCCCCACGACCGCGTCGATCGGCGACCGTTCACGTACGAGGGCGATGTCTTCATCGCGGATCCGGCCTGCCACGTCGGCAGTCTAGTCGCGTCACACGGCAAGCGACGCCACGAGTGACCATTCCCATTGACTGGACAAATCACGGACATACACGGTGTACTGGCTCAACTTCGGCGGGACACGCGGATTCGCCGGCCTCATCCCCGGGGGTTTCGAGAATCCCGGCGATCGGAACACGCGCGCCTAAGTCATATTCCTTGACTAAGGCAGTAAGTACGAGGTGTCAGCGATGACCGAAGTCGTCCTCGACGCGGTTAACAAGATCTTTCCCGATGGCTTTCACGCGGTCCGCGACGTCACTCTGCGCATTCCCGACGGCGAGGTGTTCGTCCTGCTCGGCCCGTCCGGCTGCGGCAAGTCGACCATCCTGCGCATGGTGGCCGGCCTGGAAGAGATCACCTCGGGCAGTCTGTGGCTCAGCGGCCGTCTCGCCAATCATCTGCCGCCCCGCGAGCGGGACCTCGCCATGGTGTTCCAGAACGGCGCCCTCTATCCGCACCGGAGCGTACGCGGCAACATCTCCTTTCCCCTGGAGGTCGCCGGCGAGGACATGTCGGCCTCGGCGGAACGCATCGTCGAGCTCTCCCGCGCGCTCGGCATCGAGGAGACGCTCGGCCGGCTGCCCTCGACGCTGTCCGGCGGCCAGCGCCAGCGCGTGGCGATGGGACGGGCGCTGATCCGCCAGCCGGGCATCTTCCTGATGGACGAGCCGCTGTCGAACCTGGACGCGGGCCTGCGCACCGAACTCCGGATGGAGATCGGCGCCCTCGTACGCTCCCTCGGCGTGACCACGCTGTACGTCACGCACGACCAGACCGAGGCCCTGACCCTCGCCGACCGCGTGGCCATCCTGCGCCGCGGCGTCCTGCAGGACGTCGGCACGCCGCAGCAGGTGTACGACGACCCGGCGACGATCTTCACCGCGGCGTTCCTCAGCGCCCCGCCGATCAACCTCGTACGCGCCTCCGTGCGCGCCGACCAGACCGAGGGCGTCGTGCTGAGCTTCGGCGACCAGCAGCTCAGCCTGCCGTGGTCGGACGACCGCGCCACCGCGCTGGTCGCCCAGCACGGGGCCTCCGTCACGCTGGGCATCCGCGCCGACGCCCTGCGCCCGGACCCGGAGGGCCTGCTCGCCGGACGCGTCCGCACGCTGGAGTTCCACGGCCACGAGTGGCTGGCGCACGTCGAGGCGGGCGTCGCGCTGGTGGACGCGGACGCGTTCCGCGACGACGAGCCCGCCCACGCGGAGACCCCGGGCGACAGGGGCCTGCTGCGGCGGCTGCTGAAGACGACCAAAATCATCTCCGAGGACGCACCGGCCGCCCGCGTCCCGCATGACGGTACCCACCGCCGCTCGGACCTGGTCTTCCGCCTGGAGTCGCGCGCGGGCATCTCGGCCGGCGACAACGTACGCCTGGCGATCGACACCGACCGCATCCTGCTGTTCGCCGAGGACGGCCGCCGCGTCGACAAGGTCGAGCGTTAGCTCAGCCCGCCGTGGTACGGACCGCGGGCATGCCCAGGTCGGCGGGGCCGGCGAGGTACACCGGGGAGACCACGAACGCCGGCACGATCGCGATGAACGGTAGGAACGCCTTGGCGTACTCCCCGTACTCCCCGTACTCCCCGTACTCCCCGAACGCCCCGAACGCCCCGAAGAGCGCCCGGCGCGCTGCCGACGTTGAAGCGGAAGGACTTGGGGGCGTACCTCAGCGAGTAGTCCTCCAGCGTCTCGTTCCCGGCCCGGTCTCCGTGCCCCCGTGATTTCCCGGCCGTTGAACGGGAGTCACGTTGTTCTCACCGGCTCTGTCAGGGCGGGGAGCCGTTTCGGCGGCGCAGTTCGTCGGAAAGGGCGCCCAGGCAGTCGGCCAACTCTCTCGTGCTCAACCGGCCCGGCGGTTTCCCGCACCCGGTCACGGCCGTGGCCTTCTCCGGGGGCGTGCCGGAGACGTTGACCGTCTTCGGGTTCGTACGGCCCGTGATGGACAGGTCGACGTAGAACTCCGTCAGCCCGCGCCGGACGCCGTACACCCTCCACATGTCGCCGCCCAGCGGCGTGAACTCCTCCAGCCGGCCGCCGGTGTTGAGGAACGTCGGGTCCAGGCCCCGTACGGCGTCGGTGGCCTTGTTCGTGAGCGCGTTGAGGTTGGCGACGTTCGGGTCGCCGTCCGGCAGGACGTACACGTCGAGCCGGTTCAGCCGTCCGTCGTCCGCCGCGTCGGCCGGGGACACCGCGTAGGCGATGAAGGCCTGGCTCTTGCTGGCCCGGGGCGTCAGCGGCGTCACGTAGTAGAGATGGCCGTCGGGGCCGCGCAGGAGGTACTCGGCGGTGTTGCCGCCCTGGACGTCGTCGACCGTCGGCTTGAAGCCGAAGGAGGCGCGGGACCTCCACTTGCGGCCGGCCGCCCACTCGGTCGCCTCACGCTGCTTCTCGGTCAGGCTGTCCGGGTAGGCGGGGCCCGGCAGGTCGCCCGGCCGTACGGTACGGCGGTACGCGGCGCGGACGCCGTGGTCGCCGGTGAGGACCAGGACGCCCGCCGCGGTGACGACGGTGCGGTTCCCCATCGGGATCTGCCGTTTCACCGGGACGATGATGACCGGCCTGCCGCCCTGGCAGTAGCCCCAGACGTCCCCGGAGTCCCACAGCAGGTTCGGGTACTTCTGGCCGAGCCAGTTCCCGAGGCTGTTCCCCCGCGCGCCGTGGAAGGCACGGTCGAAGTCGCCCGGGGCGAAGCGGCACGCGACCTTCACGGTGTTGGAGGCGCCGTCCCAGGACGCGATGCCGTACGTCGCCGTGGCCTTGCCCGAACCGTCGAGGACCGCGGTCCACTGGCCGGGTCCGCTCTCGCTGCCGGGCCGGGGCGGCGCGCCGTACAGGTAGGTGAGAGTGTCCTCCCAGAAGTCGACCTTCGGCGCCGGGGAGGCGGCGTGCGCCATCATCTGCTGCGCCGAGGCGAAGGAGGAGGTACGGCCCTCCCAGGACGCGAGGCCGGGCAGCCGGTCGACCCGTATGCAGGTGGGCACGTCGGCGGGGCTGCGATACGCGCAGCCGCGGTCGTCCCGCCGGGCGCCGCGCATGAGGTACGCGAGCGAGGCGGGCGGGTTCGCGCCGTCGGTGATGTGCCAGATCGTGGTCCGGTTGTAGTAGCGGCCCGCGTCCTTGTCGTTGTCCCAGATCGCCTTGATGAACGGCACGACCAGCACGCCGATCCCGGCGATCACCGCCACGGTGGCCAGGGGCCCGGAGCCGGGCGACGGGCGGTCGGAGGACAGGCAGATGACCGCGGTGCCGAACAGGCCGATGGCGACCCACAGCCAGAACAGCGCGGTGGGGTGGCTGAGCGAGCCGCCCGGCAGCCACATGCGCTGTACGACGGTGAGCCGCCACGACTGCGACCAGGTCCCCATGCCGGCGAAGCCGTACCGGAGGAGGACCCAGACCAGGAACGCGCCCGCCGGCATCCACGCCCACCAGGCGAGCAGGGCCGGGAGCTGAGCCTTTAAGGACCTCATGCGGGCCGCCTTAAACCGGGGGGGACGGTCCCTTAGATGATCACCTGCCCGGCTCACCGGCGGGAGACCTGACGGGATGTTTCCGGTGTGAAATTCCTGTTACATCGTCAGGCGAGCCGTTCTCCTGCGGCACCGCCTGGACGTAGCGTCCAGAGTGTGCTGATCACCCCACACGAGCAGGAGCGCCTGCTGATCCACGTGGCGGCCGGGCTCGCCCGGGACCGCCGTGCCCGTGGCCTGCGGCTCAACCATCCCGAGGCGACCGCGATCATCGCCGCGTACGTCCTGGAGGGCGCGCGCGACGGGCGGGGAGTGGCCGAGCTGATGGAGGCGGCCCGTACGGTGCTGACGCGTGAGGACGTGATGGAGGGAGTGCCGGAGATGCTCGACTCCGTCCAGATCGAGGCGACCTTCCCCGACGGCACCAAGCTCGTCACCGTCCACCGGCCGATCCCGTGACGCCCGGGGAGGTCGTGGCCGGCGCGGGCTCGGTGGAGCTGAACCCCGGCCGGCCGCGTACGACGGTGACCGTGGTCAACACCGGCGACCGGCCCGTGCAGGTCGGGTCGCACTATCACTTCGCCCAGGCCAACGACGCGCTCGCGTTCGACCGCGAGGCGGCGCGCGGGCAGCGGCTCGACGTGCCCGCCGGCACCGCCGTGCGGTTCGAGCCGGGCATCACCCGGGAGGTCTCCTTGGTCCCGCTCGCCGGACGCCGCACCGTACCCGGGCTGCGCGATGACTGAGATCTCGCGCGAGCGCTACGCCCAGCTGTACGGGCCGACCGCCGGCGACCGGGTGCGGCTGGCCGACACCGACCTGTTCATCGAGGTCACCGAGGATCTGAGCCGCGGCGCCGGGGCCGGCGACGAGGCGGTCTTCGGCGGCGGCAAGGTGATCCGCGAGTCGATGGGCCAGGCCCTGGCGACCCGCGCCGAGGGCGCGCCCGACCTCGTGATCACCGGGGTCGTGATCCTGGACCACTGGGGCATCGTCAAGGCCGACGTCGGCGTGCGCGACGGGCGGATCGTCGCGATCGGCAAGGCCGGCAACCCGGACACGATGGACGGGGTGCACCCCGACCTCGTCATCGGGCCGGGCACCGAGATCCTCGCCGGCAACGGCAAGATCCTCACCGCCGGGGCGGTCGACTCCCACGTCCACCTGATCTGCCCGCAGCTGATCGACGAGGCCCTCGGCGCCGGGGTGACCACGCTCATCGGCGGCGGCACCGGGCCCGCCGAGGGCACGAAGGCCACGACGGTCACGCCCGGCTCGTGGTACCTCGCCCGGATGCTGGAGTCGATGGACTCCTGGCCGGTCAACGTGGCGCTGCTCGGCAAGGGCAACACGGTCTCTGAGGAGAGCATGTGGGAGTCGCTGCGCGGCGGCGCCTCGGGGTTCAAGCTGCACGAGGACTGGGGATCGACGCCGGCCGCGATCGACGCGTGCCTGCGGGTCGCGGACGCCTCGGGCGTGCAGGTGGCCCTGCACTCCGACACGCTCAACGAGGCCGGGTACGTCGAGTCGACGCTGAACGCCATCGGCGGCCGGTCGATCCACGCCTACCACACCGAGGGCGCGGGCGGCGGGCACGCGCCGGACATCATCACGGTCGCCGCGCGCCCGAACGTCCTGCCGTCCTCGACCAACCCGACCCGGCCGCACACCGTGAACACGCTCGACGAGCACCTCGACATGCTCATGGTCTGCCACCACCTGAACCCCTCGGTGCCCGAGGACCTGGCGTTCGCCGAGTCGCGGATCCGCCCGACGACGATGGCGGCCGAGGACGTCCTGCACGACCTCGGCGCGATCTCGATGATCGGCTCGGACTCCCAGGCCATGGGCCGGATCGGCGAGACCGTGATCCGCACCTGGCAGACCGCGCACGTGATGAAGGGTCACCGGGGCGGCCTGGATGACAACCTGCGCGCCCGGCGCTACGTCGCCAAGTACACGATCTGCCCGGCGATCGCGCACGGCCTGGACGACGAGGTCGGCTCGGTCGAGACCGGCAAGCTCGCCGACCTCGTGCTGTGGGACCCGGCGTTCTTCGGCGTACGGCCGCACGTGGTGATCAAGGGCGGCATGATCGCCTGGGGCCAGATGGGCGACGCGAACGCCTCGATCCCCACGCCGCAGCCGGTGCTCCCCCGCCCGATGTGGGGCGCCTGGACCGCGCCCGCGACCTCGGTGCACTTCGTGGCGCCCGCCGCGATCGAGGACGGCCTGGCCGGGCGGCTCGACGTACGGCGGCGGCTGGTGCCGGTCAAGGACACCCGGCGGCTCGGCAAGGCGGACATGCCGCTCAACGACGCGCTGCCCGACATCAAGGTCGATCCCGACACGTTCACGGTGACCGTGGACGGCGACGAGGTCGAGCCCGCGCCCGCGTCCGTCCTCCCCATGGCCCAGCGCTACTTCCTGTTCTGATGGACGCCTCCCTGCTGCTGCTCGCCGACTCGCGGCTGCCCGCCGGCGGGCACGCGCACTCCGGCGGCCTCGAACCCGCCGCGACGGCCGGGGCCGTACGGGACCTGGACACCCTCGCCGACTTCCTGCGCGGCCGTCTCGCCACGGCCGGGCTGGTCGCGGCGGGCCTGGCGGCGGCGTCGGTGTCCGGCGACCGGGCGGCGCTCGACGCCGAGGCCGACGCCCGTACGCCCTCGCCCGCGCAGCGGCGTGCCTCACGGGCCCAGGGACGCGCGCTGCTGCGGGCGGTACGCGCGGCGTGGCCGCACCCGGAGCTGGACGAGCTGAGCGCGCCCCACCACCCGGTCGTGCTCGGCGCCGCCGTCCACGTCGTCGGCGGCACGGCGAGGCAGGCGGCGGAGATCGCGGCGTACGGCGCGGTGACCGGGCCCGCGTCGGCGGCGGTACGCCTGCTCGGCCTGGACCCGCTCGGCGTCCAGCACGTGCTCGCGGGCCTGGCCGGGCGGGTCGACGCGGTCGCGGCGGAGGCCGAGGAGACCGTACGCGCGGGCGTTCTGCCCGCGGCGTCCGCGCCCGTCCTCGACCTGCTCGCCGAGCTTCACCAGCAGGCCGACCTGCGCCTGTTCGAATCCTGAATCGGGAGAACGCCATGGGCCTCGACCACAGCCACGACCCGTACGAGCCGGCGCCGCACCGGGCGCTCCGGCTCGGCATCGGCGGGCCGGTGGGCAGCGGCAAGACCGCGCTGACCGCCGCGCTGTGCCGGCTGCTCCGCGACGAGATCGCGCTCGCCGTGGTCACCAACGACATCTACACGACCGAGGACGCCGACTTCCTGCGCCGCAACGCGGTGCTGGACGACGACCGGATCATGGCGGTGCGCACCGGCTGCTGCCCGCACACGGCGATCCGCGATGACATCTCGGCCAACCTCGACGCCGTCGAGGCGCTGGAGGAGCGCCACGGGCCGCTCGACCTGGTGATCGTCGAGAGCGGCGGGGACAACCTGACCGCGACGTTCAGCCGCGGCCTGGCCGACCGGCAGATCTTCGTCCTGGACGTCTCCGGCGGCGACAAGGTGCCGCGCAAGGGCGGCCCCGGCGTCACGACGGCGGACCTGCTGGTCGTCAACAAGACCGACCTAGCGCCGCTGGTCGGAGCCGACCTCGGCGTGATGGCGCGCGACGCGGAGCGGGTACGGGACGGCCTGCCGATCGCGTTCACGTCGCTGCGCGAGGAGCCGGACGTGCCGCAGGTCGCCACCTGGGTGCGCTCGATGGTCCGGGAGCGGACGCCCGCGTGACGGGCTTCCGGGCGCGGGCGGCGGTGGTCGCCTCGTGTGACGCCGGCGGGCGCACCCGGGTGACGCGGCTGCGTTCGGACGGCCCGCTTGCCCTGCGCGAGTCGGGCGGGGCGGTCTACCTGGTGGGCGCGGGCGCGGGCCCGCTGGGCGGCGACGACCTGGAGCTGACGATCGTTGTCGAGCCGGGCGCGCGCCTCGCGGTGCGCTCGGCCGCCGCCTCCCTGGTCCTGCCGGGCCGCCGGCCGGGCGCCTCCCGCCTGACCGTACGCGCCGAGGTCGGCGCCGGGGCCCGGCTGGACTTCACCCCGGAACCGGCGATCGCCGCCGCGGGCTGCGACCACCGGGCGTTCGCCGACGTGACTCTTTCCGAGGGGGCGGAGCTGGTCTGGCGGGAGGAGATCGTGCTGGGCCGCCACGGCGAGCGGCCGGGCCGTTACGTCAGCCGCTTCGACGTCACGGACTGCGGCTTCCCGCTGCTCCGCCACGAGCTACGCGTGGACGAGGACGCGACGAGCCGGGCGATCCTCGGCGACGCGCGTGCGGTCGGCACCGTGCTGGTGGCCGGCAAGGACCTCAGGACGGAGCCGTACGCCGCGGAGGGCCTGTCCGTCCTGCCGCTCGCCCGCGCGGGCGTCCTGGTGACGGCGCTGGCGGGCGACACCGTACGGCTGCGTGACCTGCTGACCCGCGGGCTCTCGGTCTGAGCCGTCGCGGCCTTACAGCCCGCGCTCCCTGGCCATGGTCTCCACGGCCTCCTTCGCCTCCGCGAGACCGGCGCCGGTCTGCTCGCGGTAGAGCTTGATCGCCTGGATCTTCCGGCCCTGCTCGATCTCGGCGACGACCGCGGTCAGCGGCGTCTCCGGCTCCTCGATCTCCAGCCGCCGCATGATGAGCGTGAGCTGCCGCTCGACCCGCGCGAGCCGCTTGTCCAGCGCGGACGTCCGCGACGAGGTGAACGATGAGGCGAGCACGCCGACGATGAGGACGACGAAACCGAGCAAAGGCAGCCAGAATTCCATGACAGGCAGTAAACCAGTGATCGCCCGGCCAGGCGGAGAAAGACGCTCAGGACGCGGCGGCGAGCACCGTCTGAATGACGGTCGCGACCGTGCCGGCGAACGCGAGCACGACCGTTATCACGGCGAATGACAACTGCTTGGGTTCCACGGTCGGGGGCTCCGGCATTTGCAACTCCACCGTTTCGGGGGCCGACGTATCCGAATACGGAGCCGGGGCCGTGATCGGCCGGGGATCACGCCGGAAACCGGCCAGGCGCAGAAGCGCATCGTTCTTGTACATCCCGTGCAATGGCTGATCTTTGCAGGCCATCAGCCTCCCGTACGCCCGATTCCTGCAGGGATACCCCCGGGTTGTCTCCACCCCGCAGAGCGTCGGGACGGCGCAGAGCTGATAGTAGGCCACGACCAGCAGCGGAAATAACCACATTCCTGCATATCCGTAGTGCCAGGCGAGAATTCCCGAGAGGACGACCGCCCCCGAGTAACCCAGCCTGATGTTGCGTTCTCTTTGGGCCCGCGACTTTCGCCGTCCCATCTCCGTCCTCCAGGTAGCGATCGCCGAAGCATAACCAGAGGACCGGCCCAGGATGTGTGCATTTCGGAATATCCGCACCACGACCGGGGGGCACGTGTGACGTTTGTTGTCATCGCCGCACAGGGTGACTGATGATCCATTATCCGAGTAGGCGAATAGGACCCCCGATCCCGTCGAAACCCCTCATGCCGTCGCCCGGCGGCGCCTCCGTGCTACGTTCGGCGGCGTGACGACTCTCTCCGCCTCCTGGTGGCGCCGCCGATAACGGTGGCCTGTCGTCCGTGCATCCAGACCGCCGCCGCTGAGCGCCGGTCTGAGGGCATGAGGAGCCGCGCGCCCGGTGGCCGATCGAAGGGCTCCACGATCATGACCGACATCCAGCACGTCCGCACTCAGGTCGATCGGCTCGACCGGCGGATCGTCGGCCTGCTCGCCGACCGGGAGCGGCTCGTGCGCCAGGCCGGCCGGCTCAAGACCGGCACCGCGGCCGTACGGGCGCCGGGGCGCGTCGAGGAGGTCGTCGCCCGCGTACGGGCGATCGCCGCCGAGGCCGGCGCCTCCCCCGACGTCGCCGAACGCACCTACCGGGCGATGATCGCGGCCTTCATCGACCTCGAGCTCGCCACCCTCGCTCACCCCGAGGAGATCGGATAGTCCACATACCCCCGAGCCCCGCCCGAGTAATGGGTGCCCCGGTCGCTCACGGCCGGCGCGTGGCCGAAAGCGAAGCGGCTCACCAGGTCCGGGTTGGCGATGAAGAGGCGCGCGAACGACACGGCGTCCGCCAGACCCGCCTCGACGACCGCCGCACCCGTCGACCGGGAGAAGCCGTTGTTGGCGATCAGCGGGCCGCCGAAAAGCTTCCGGTAGCGGGCGATCGCGTCGAAGTCCACGTCCGCGGGGCCGCGCAGGTGCAGGTACGCCACCGGACGCTCGTCGAGCGCGGCCACGACCGCGTCGTACTCGGCGAGCGTCCGGTCGTCCGCGGCGTACGGGTACCCCTCGCGCGGCCCGGGGCGGTCCCGTGCGTTCCAGTACGGCGAGAGCCGTACGCCGACGCAGGAACCCCAGACCGCGGTCACCGCGTCGACGATCTCCAGCAGCAGCCGGTCCCGGCTCGTCCCGTACGCGTCGGTGCGCCGGTTCAGCCGCGGGTTGAGGAACTGCGCGATCAGGTACGTCCCGTTGGCGGCGATCTCCACCCCGTCGAAACCGGCGCGGCGGGCGTTCGCGGCCGCCGCCGCGTACTCCTCGATGGTCCGCTCGATGTCCGCGACGCTCATCTCCCGCGGCGTGACGGTCTCCTTGTATCCCGCCGCCGTCGGCGAGAGTTCGCCCGGGTCGATCGCCGACGGCCCGGCGGGCAGCGCGCCGCCGAGGTGGTCGGGGTGGGAGTTGGCGCCCGTGTGCCAGAGCTGCGCCACGATGCGGCCGCCCAGCGCGTGGACGAGGCCGGTGACCCGGCTCCACGCGGCGACCTGCCGTTCGCCGTACAGGCCCGGGACGTGCGGGTAGCCGATCGCCCGTTCGCTCACCCACGCGCCCTCCGCGACGATCAGCCCGGCGGTGGCGCGCTGGCCGTAGTACGCGGCGTGCAGGTCCGTCGGCACGAGGTCCGCGTTGGTCGCGCGGCACCGCGTCACCGGCGCCATCACCACCCGGTTCGGCAGCCGGAGACCGCCGAGGCGGACGGGCCGCAACAGCGGCGTACCCTGTTGGGTCATTGACCTCTCCCTGTCGTTTTCGTTCAGCCGATGCCACCAGGCAGACGGAACGCGACGAGGAAAGGTGACCGATGCACGAACACGATCTGCTGGCCCGGCGATTCGAGGCGCAGCGAGGCCGGCTGCGGGCGCTCGCCTACCGCATGCTGGGCTCACTCGCCGAGGCCGACGACGCCGTCCAGGAGGCCTGGCTCCGGCTCAGCCGCACCGATTCCGACGGCATCGAGGACCTGGAGAGCTGGCTCCGTACGGTCGTGTCCCGCCTCTGCCTCGACACGCTGCGTACGCGCAGGTCACGACGCGAGGAACCCCTGGAGGAGCACGCGTCCGCGCCGGGCGGCCCCGAGGAGGAGGCCGAGCTCGCCGACTCGGTCGGCCGCGCGCTGCTCGTCGTCCTGGACCGGCTGAGCCCCGCCGAGCGGGTCGCCTTTGTGCTGCACGACCTGTTCGCCGTGCCCTTCGACCGGATCGCCCCCATCGTCGGCCGTACGCCGGTCGCCGCCAAGAAGCTGGCGAGCCGGGCGCGTCACCGGGTGCGCGGCGACACGGAGGTGCCCCCGGCGGAGCTGGCCCGCCGGAAGCGGGTGGTCGAGGCCTTCCTCGCGGCCGCACGCGGGGGCGACCTCGACGCCCTGCTCGCCGTACTGGCGCCGGACGTCGTACGCCGCGCCGACCCGGCCGCCCTCACCCCGGGCCGGGCGGCCGTGGTCCGCGGCGCGGACGCCGTGGCACGGGAGATGCAGGCGTTCGGGCGGCGCTCGGCCGTCGCGGAACCGGCGCTGGTCGAGAGGACGGCCGGCCTCGTGGTCGCCCCGTACGGGCGACTGCTCCTCGCCCTGGCGATCAGGGTGGAGGACGACCGGGTCGCCGCGTACGAGATCATCGCCGACCCCGTACGGCTGCGCGGCCTCGACCTGGCCGTCCTCGACGAGGTCTAGGGCCGGTGGTGATGGTCGAAGACCCGGCCGAGCAGTGCGACGAGTTGCTCGCGCTCGCGGGGTGACAGCGGGGCGAGCAGTTCGGCCTGCACCTCGGCCAGTACGGCGTCGAGCTGTTCCAGGCGGCTCCGGCCGGCCGGGGTGATGCTGATGATGTTGCGGCGGCGGTCGCCTGGATCCGGTTCCCGGACGACCAGGCCCTGCTCGGCCAGTTCGTTCAGCATGGCGACGGTGTCGCTGCGGTCGATACCGCACGCGTGGCTCAGCGCGGCCTGGCTGCCCGGCCCGAACTCCTCAAGGGCCGCCAGCAGCGCGAAGTGGTGACCGCGGGCGTCCACGCCGGACAGCGTCTCGGCGAGCAGCCGGTGCGCGACCGCCCCGGTCTTGTTGATCAGCCAGCTGGGCTTGCCGCGCAGGCGGCCGGGCGGCGTGTCCATACGAGAAAGTCTAGCCAATTCGTTGGCCAGACCCACGATTCTTGTTATCGTTGGCCGCGCCAACATTGGTGTGACCAATAATCTGAGGTGACCATGAACACAGCAGTCGGCTCGGCCCGGCTTCCCGCCGACGCCGCCGTCCCCGACCCCCGGCGCTGGTGGGCGCTGGGCGCGGTCGCCACCGCGCAGCTCATGATCGGGCTGGATCTGACGATCATGAACATCGCGCTGCCGTCCGTGCAGCGGTCCCTGCACATGTCCGACAACAGCCGCCAGTGGGTGATCACCATCTTCGCCCTCGGCTATGGCGGGCTCCTGCTGCTCGGCGGCCGGCTGTCCGACCTCATCGGGCACAGACGCAGCCTGATGATCGGGCTGACCGGTTTCGCGCTGGCCTCCGCGCTGGGCGGAGCGGCCCCGAACACCGGAGCGTTGCTCACCGGGCGCGCGCTGCAGGGCGTCTTCGGCGCGCTGCTCACCCCCGCCGTGCTGGCCACACTGGCCGCGACCTTTCCGGCCCCCGCCGAGCGCGGCAAGGCCTTCGGGATCTACGGCACCGCGATGGGCAGCTCGTCCGGGCTCGGGGTCATCCTGGGCGGGGTGCTCACCGACTATCTCGACTGGCGCTGGTGCATGCTCGTGAACCTGCCGATCGCCGTGGCGGCCGGTGCCGGGGTGCTCTACGCCGTACGGCCCGTGCCGCGCACGGCCGGGCTCCGGATCGACATCGCCGGAGCGCTGCTGGCCACCACTGGGATGATGGCGCTGGTGTACGGGTTCGCCCGGGCCGAGCCGGACGGCTGGGGCGCGGCCTCGACCGTCGGGCCGCTGGCGACCGGGGTGCTGCTCCTCGCCGCCTTCGTCGGAGTGCAGGCCAAGGTGCGCAACCCGCTGCTGCCGCTCCGGGTGGTGCTCGACCGGCGGCGCGGCGGCTCGTACCTCGCGGTGCTCAGCCTCGCCGTGGGCATGTTCGCCGCACTGTTCTTCCTGACCTTCTATCTGCAGAACGTCCTGGGCTACTCCCCGGTCAAGGCCGGGCTGGCCTTCCTGCCGCTCACCGCCGGGCTGATGATGGGAGTACGCGCGGTTAGCAGGCTGCTGGCCCGCGCCCCGGTCCGGGCGCTGCTCTGCCCGGGTCTGCTCACCATCGCCGCCGGGCTGGGGCTGCTCGGCCTGATCCGGATGGACGGCGGCTACTGGCTGCACGTCATGCCGGTGTTCCTGCTGGTCGGCCTCGGCACCGGCTGGGTCCTGGTCACCGCGAACAGCACCGCCACCCTGAACGCCGGAGCGGACACCTCGGTGGCCGGCGCGTCGGTGATGACCTCGCAGCAGATCGGGGCCTCACTGGGCACCGCGCTACTCAGCACGATCGCGGGCACCGCGGCCGCCCGCTATCTGCACACTCACCCCGGCGCAGGCCCGAGGGCGGCGGTCCACGGCTTCAACGTCGCCGGCCTGTCCGCGGCGGCCGCCCTCTGCGTCACCGCCCTCGTCGTCTACCTGATCACCGGCCCAGAGCACCCCTGACCCGCGCCGTGATCATGCGATGACCCGTCGGTCATCGCATGATCACGGCTTCTGACGCTCTAGTCGCGCTCGGCCGGTGGGGTGTGGGACGGGGCGGCGATGCGGTTCCAGGCGTTGATCATCGCGACCTGGCCGACGAGGTGCGCGGCCTCTTCCGGCTTGTAGGCCGCCGCGACGGCGTTCCACACCTCGTCCGACACGCCGCTCGGCAGCTTGGTCGCCGCGTCCGCGTACGCCAGGGCGGCCCGCTCGGCCTCGGTGAAGAGGCTCGACTCCTGCCAGGCGGAGATCTGGTAGATGCGGTCCGGGGTCTCGCCGCGTTCGAGCGCCTCGTGGATGTGCGTGTCGATGCAGAACAGGCAGCCGTTCGTCTGCGAGACACGGATCTTGACGAGTTCCCGCACCGTCGGGTCGAGCGGTCCCTTACGGATGACCTGTTCGGTGTGCGCGAGGGCCCGGTAGAGCTCCGGAGCGACCTCGGGGACGCTGATGCGTGCCATGGTGTCTTCCCTTTCTCTGCTGTGTTCGTCAGGGAGACGAGACGGCGGGCTCCGGTGTGACGGCCTCCTCGTTGGAAATTCGTGGAAGCTTGTCCGGGTTCAGCACCCGGTTGATCGCCACGATCCGCCCGTCGCCGTCAATGTCGAACGTGTCGATCGCCACGAGCCGGCCGTCCCGTCGTACGGCCGAGGCCGGCTCACCGCCGACCTCGACCGGGGAGGTCGCCGCGAGCCCGAGCCTGCGCGCGACGCCGGCGAGCACCGCCGCCACGCGTTCGCCGCCGGTGATCGGCTTGCGGGCCGCCTTGACCTTGCCGCCGCCGTCGGTCACGTAGACGGCGTCGGGATGCAGGAGGGCCACCAGCCCGTCGATGTCCCCGGCCTCGTACGCCGCGCGGAAGGCCGCCAGCACGCGCTCCCGCTCGGGCCGCCCGGCATGGGGCGCCTCGCGTACCGCCGCGACCCGGCGCCGGGCGCGCGAGGCGAGCTGCCGCCCCGCCGCGGCGGTCGTGCCCAGCACCTCGGCGATCCGGTCGAAGGGCACCTCGAAGACGTCGTGCAGGACGAGCGCGACGCGTTCGGGCGGGCTCAGCCGCTCCATGACCAGCAGCATCGCCGTGCTCACCGAGTCATCGACGAGCACCGGCTCGGCCGCGTCCGCGCCGGTGAGCAGGGGCTCGGGGAGCCAGGGGCCGACGTAGCTCTCCCGCCGAACGCGCGCCGAACGCGCGATGTCGTACGCCCGGCGCGCGGCCACGGTGACGAGCCAGGCCCGCAGGTCGCGTACGCCGGTCAGGTCGGCCGAGGCGGCGCGCAGCCAGACGTCCTGCTCGACGTCCTCGGCATCGCCGACCGTGCCCAGCAGCCGGTACGCGACGCCGAAGACCGCCGGGCGATGCGCCGCCCATTCCTCCTCGGTCACGCCTCCGACGTTAGTATCTAGACCTCCGCGAGCGGAACGCCGGTGTCCGCGAGGCGCTTCGGGTCCACGGTCTTCCCGGACCGGATCAGCGCCTGGATGTCGTCGGTGACGTCCCAGACGTTGACGTTCATCCCGCCGACGACGCTGCCGCCCTTGAGCCAGAAGGCGACGAACTCCAGGTCGTCGGAGTCGCCGGAGACGTACGCCGCCGGGTCCTTGCCCCGGTAGACGACCTCGTCGTAGTCACCGGCCCAGTCGCCCGACGCCTCCATGCCGAGCTCGAACTGGTCGGTGTAGAAGTAGGGAACGCGGTCGTAGACGACGTCGCGGCCGAGCATGGACCGGGCCGCCTCGGGCCCGCCGTTGAGGGCGTTCGCCCAGTGCTCGACGCGCAGCCGCCGCCCGAGCAGCGGGTTGTGCGCGTTGGCGACGTCACCGGCCGCGAAGATCTCCGCGTCGGAGGTCTGCAACGCCTGGTCGACGAGGATCCCGTTGTCGACGTCGAGCCCGGCCTGCTCGGCGAGCGCGGTGTTCGGCACGGCGCCGATCCCGACGATCACCACGTCGGCGGGCAGCTCGGCACCGTCGTTCGTACGGACGGAGTCCTCGGTGATCTCCGCGACCCCGTCGCCGAGGGTGAACTCCACCCCCTGCCGCCGGTGCACGCTGGCGAACACCTCGCCGAGCTCCTTGCCGAGCGCCCGGTGCAGCGGCGTGGCCTCGGGTTCCACGACGTGAACCTGGTTGCCGTACCCGCGCGCGGCGGCGGCCGCCTCCAGCCCGATCCAGCCGGCGCCGACCACGACGACCCTCTTGTCACCCTCTGCCAGTGCGCCCCGCAGGCGCTCGGAGTCGTCGGCCGAGCGTACGTAGTGCACGTGTCCCAGGTCGGCGCCGGCGATGTCGAGGCGCCGCGGCGAGGCACCGGTCGTGAGCAGGAGCCGGGTGTACGGGATCCGCTCCCCGTCGGCGAGCACGACCTCCCGCCGCGCCCGGTCGATGCCGGTCGCGGCCGTGCCGAGCCGGAGCTCGACGTCATGGCCGGCGTACCAGTCCTCCTCGTGCACGTACGCCTTGTCGATCGGGTCCTTGCCGGTGAGAAACCCCTTGGTGAGCGGCGGCCGCTCGTACGGCCGGCGCGTCTCGTCCCCGACCAGCACCACGCGCCCGGTGAAACCCTCCTCACGCAGCTTCTCCGCCGCCTTCGCACCGGCCAGACTGGCACCGACGATCACGAAGCTCTCTTCGAGGGTCTCCTCGGGCATATCGCGCACCTCCATAGGGGGCTGAACGGGCCCCCTCAGTATGTCCCGCGACCGCCCCCCATACACGAATCCACACACCTCCCGGCGCCCTCTAGAGGAAGTGCTGAAGGAGAAGCTGGTAGGCCCCGTTCCCGGCGACACCGACGGCGATCTCGCCACAGATCTCCTTGAGTTTCACGATCGCCTGCTTCAACCCGGACGCGTGCGGGTCGTCCCGCTCGACGGCGTCCTCCATGACGCGCCGGACGGACACCAGCTCCGAGTCCGCCCAGGGGATCTCCGGCGAGGCCAGCACCTCGCGCAGGGAGGCGAGTAACCGAGGGTCGGGAATCCCGTTGTGGTGCAATGTGTACGTCTGGTCCCCGGATATGTCATTGCCGGCGTAGTTGACGACACCCGAGTTATGGATATTAATGCGCGGTGCACCGTTCGACATTTTCTTCCTTTCCGCGGCGTGGGCCGCCTGGAACTCTCTCGACGCGCGATGCCAGTGCGATCCCGCATCAGTGATCTGGAAGGCAAACCGTCCATCCTTGGAGACCATCCGCCACCATTTCGCGGCGTCCAGCGCCCGATCGACGTCCGTTTCGCGATGGTCTCCCAGCCGCTCATGGATGACCCGCACGCTCTTACCCTGTTCCTCCGCGTAAAGGAATTCGATCAGCTCGCAGAGCGCCGCCGCCGCACCGGCCTCAGGGTCGCGCCCGGGGCGCCACCACGACTCCTTGAGACGACGGTGGAGGACCTTGCTCGCCGGATGCCAAGCGGCGGACGTGCCGTCAGAAAAGGCGAACCGTCGTTCGTTCCCGTTCACCCGGTAAGCGGCCAGCACCAGACGGTACGGGACTTTGGGCAGCTCAGCGGACCTGCCATGCCTCGCACGATGATCCACGCGCAGCCGCTGGTAGTCCTTGTCGAGATGGACCAGCGAGCCCGCACCCACGCCGCTGGCGGCCGACGTACGGTGGTGCGGCTTCTTGAAAGCCACCGGCAGTCGCCGCCGCAACAACATCAGGGATCGATGAATCACGGCCGCCGGCAGCGAACCGCTGATCTTATGATCGCAGTACGCCGGCAGCCCGATGACGACCGGCACCATGACGATCACCCAGAAGCCGATGAAGCGTAACTCGACGCAGATCGCGATCACACAGAGAAAGAAACAGAGAGCACCGACGACGCACCGCCCCGTGCCATCCGAGATCTCCGGAACCACAGGCGTACGCCTGACAAGATCGACAGCCTCGACACGAGAATCGGCTCGCCGAAAACCGTTCGAAGGCACCACCGCCACCTTTCCTCCGCCACCTGGCAGCCGCTACCGGCCGCACTACCCGCCTCAGGGTTCGCTCACTGTAACTCGACCCCTGTCGCCATTCATGGCATTTCAGATTGACCGGTACGAATGATGCGGAAGTAGAGCGACGAAAAGGATCAGCCGGCGAGTTCGGCGTGCCAGGCCAGAGCGGCCGTGTCGGTCAGCGACGCGACCTGGTCGACGACCGCGCGGAGGCGGCCGGCATCGTCCGTCGCCTCCTCGTAGAAGTCGCGGAACACCGGGGCCAGCACCCCCGGGGCCCCCGCCGTCAGCGCCGCTGCCAACTCCCCGATGATTTCCCGCTCGCGCGCCTGCGCCCTCTCATGGCTCGCCCGGCGCATCACGTAATACGCCGCCAGCCCCTTCAGCAAGGCGCATTCCAGGCGCTGCGCACGCGGCACCACCAGATCAGCCGCGTACCGCGTCAGCGGACCCCGCCCGTACGCGCAGTGGGTCGCCTCCTCCGCCGCCCGGCAGAAGCGGCCGATGAGCTCGCTCGTCAGGTTCTTCAGAGCGGCCAGCGTCCGTAGCGTCCCGTCGTAGGCCTGAGGCCAGTACGGCTCGGCCAGCAACGCCGTGAACCGCTCCTCCAGCTCGCCGGGCTCCGCGTCGCAGTACAGCGACGCGGTCAACTCGCACACCGCGCGCCGTTCGGCACGGTCGGCGAGGGCGGTCAGCAGGATGTGCCCGGCGTGCAGCCCGTCCTCCAGGTCGTGCACGGAGTAGGCGACGTCGTCGGACCAGTCCATGACCTGCGCCTCGAAGCACAGCCGCTCCCCCGGCGCACCCGAGCGCACCCACGCGAACACCGGGACGTCGTCCCCGTACACCCCGTACTTCACCGAACCTCGATGCCGCGCCCACGGATACTTCACCGCGGCGTCCAGCGCGGCGCGCGTGAGGTTGAGGCCCGCGCTCCGGCCGTCGGCGCCGAAGGACTTGGCCTCCAGCCGGGTCAGCAGCCGCAGGCTCTGCGCGTTGCCCTCGAAACCCCCGCACTCCGCCGCGATGGCGTCCAGCGCCGCCTCGCCGTTGTGCCCGAACGGCGGGTGGCCGAGGTCGTGCGACAGGCAGGCGACCTCGGTGAGGTCGGGGTCGCAGCCGAACGCCTTGCCCAGCTCGCGGCCGATCTGCGCGCACTCCAGCGAATGCGTCAGCCGCGTACGCGGGCTGTGGTGGCCCCCGCTCGCGGCCAGGTCGACCACCTGCGTCTTGGCGGCGAGGCGACGCAGCGCGGCGCTGTGCAGCACACGCGCGCGGTCGCGCTCGAACGGGGTGCGTTCGCGGCGCTTCGGCGGCTCGTCCACCCAGCGCTCCCGGTCACGGGCGGTGTAGGTCATGAGACCCCCGAGCGTATGCGCTGCCGCCGACACCGGCGGAACCGGCGACCAGCACAACGAGTCTGATCCCCTAAAGTCCTGCTATCTCCATCGATCGTCCCCGGGGCCGTACATGATCACCACCTTCCGCGCGGCGGTCGCCGTCATCCTGCTCGCGGGCTTCTATGTCCTCGTGGCCGCGATCACGGTCGGCGTCGGCTTCTTCGACTACTACGCCGTCCGGTACGGGCACGCCGGCGGTTTCAAGGTCGCGGCGTTCGCCACGATCGGCGGGCTGGCGATGCTGCGCGGCGTGTTCGTCGTCGGCCGTCGCCAGGACGCCGAGCAGCCCGGCGTCGCGGTCTCCCCCCGCGACGAGCCCGAACTGTGGCGTACGGTCACCGAGCTCGCCCACCAGGTCCAGACCCGGGTGCCGGACGAGATCAGGCTCGTCCCGGACGTCAACGCCGCCGTCAGTGAGGACGCGCGCCTGCTCGGGCTGATCCCCGGGCAGCGTCACATGTACGTCGGCGTCCCCCTGCTGCTGACTCTCAGCGCCGACGAGCTGCGCGCGGTGCTCTGCCACGAGCTCGGTCACTACAGCGGCTCGCACACCCGCCTGGGCGGCATCACCTACCGGGGCCGTACGGCGCTGATCCGCACGATCCAGCGGTTGCAGGGGCACGCGATCATCCGGGCCGTGTTCCTCGCGTACGCCAAGCTCTACCTGCGGGTGTCCCAGGCGGCGTCCCGGCGGCAGGAGCTGGAGGCCGACGCCGCCGCGGTCAAGATCTCCGGCCGGCGGCCGATGGGCGACGCGCTGCGTAAGGTACGGGCCAGCGCGGCGGCGTGGGAGTTCTACGTCAACACCCACTGCCGGATGATCGGTCCTGCGCAGGCGCGGCCGGCCGACCTGTTCGCGGGCTTCTACACGCTCTTCCACGAGCCCGCCATGGGCGCCGAGCTGGCCAAGGTGATCGACGCCCCCGAGGAGCGCTCGCCGTATGACTCGCATCCGAGCCTGGCCGAGCGGCTCGCGGCGATCGAGCGGCTGCCCGAACCGCACGTACGGCCGGACGGCCGGCCCGCGCTGACGCTGCTGCGCGACCCGCGGAGCGCGGCACTGGCCACCCAGGTGTCGATGCTCAGCGAGGAGGCCATGCGGCTGCCGATCCTGGAGTGGCCGCAGATCGTCGAACGGGGCCTGTGGACCGCCTCCAACGCCGAGGCGCTGAAGGACGTGTTCGAGGCCGTCGCCCAGATGACGAACACCCCGCAGCCCACGGTCGACACCGTTCTGCGCGTGCTGGCCGGCGGTGGCGCCGGCGACCTCGGCGCCCGGCTGCGGCGGGTGGGCTGGCAGGGCGACGACACCGCCGAGCTGGTGTCGCGCGTCGTCGCCCGCGCCTTCGAGGGCCTGCTCATCCAGGCCGGCCGGGCCCGCTATGCCTTCTCCTGGTCTGACCTGGCCAAACTCCGCGACGATAACGGCACGGAAATCGACCTGAGCGGCGTCGTACGGCGCGCGGTGGACGATCCCCGGCAGGTGAACGCGTTGCACGAAGAACTGACGCGGCGGGGCATCTCCGCGTCCGCCGCTCCCCGTCTGTGATCACGGCAGTCCTATTTACGAAATATCGGTTCAGTTGGCTTTTCGGCATGGTTGGATACCCGCCAAGAATCGGCCTTTATTCATCACGGGGAGCTCGGGTCATGGGACGTCGTACAGCTGCGCTTTCACTGGGATGCGCGCTGTTGCTCGCTCTGGCGGGTTGCGGCACGAAGGTGACAGGTGGCGGCGGGGGCGGCGCCGAGGCGGCCGGTCCTCCGGCGGGCGGATGGCCGCAGCCGGTGAACGGCAAGCTGACCACCGCGATGTGCGGCCTGCTGACCGACGCCGACTACAAGAAGTTCGGCCATGACCGGCTTCCGTCGGTCTCGCAGAAGATGGTGGACGGCGAGCCCAACGCGGTCGACTGCCTCTACACCGTCCAGGACGACCTGTACCTCAGCCTCCAGCCGACCGCCGAGGCCGCCAAGCTGGGGTTCGCCGCGCGCCTGAAGGACCACAAGGACCGGCTGGCCGAGGACCAGCGCCCGACGGTGCTGGCCACCAACGTGGTCCAGGGCGCCGACGAGAGCTGGTTCGACTACTGGACCCTCGGCACCGCGGACTCCAAGTTCAAGGAGTACGAGCTCCAGCTGCGCCGGGGCGCTCTGCTCGTCAACATCACCCTGAGCGGTCTCAAGGGCAAGACGGAGCAGGACCCGCGCACGGTCCTGTCCGGCCTGGCCGGCCTGGTCCTGCAGCGCATCCCGACCGTCGGCAAGACCGACACGGGACGGACGCTGAAGGCGAAGTTCACGGTGATCGGCCCCGGCCGGGCCCGGCAGATCATCTACAACGACCCGTCCACGCAGAAGTCGGTCACCGTGAAGAACGTGAAGCTCCCCTGGCACGTCGAGAAGCCGCTGATCACCCTGGGCCAGCCCACCGTCATGCTGACCCTGAACGCCCTGGACAGCTCGCCGATGGCGGCGGTCGGCTGCAACATCTCGGTCGACGGTCAGACTGTGGTCCAGGAGTCGCCCCAGATGGGTCTCGCCAACTGCATGGGGAACTACACGCCGCCGAAATCCTGAATTCACTGTGACGCAGCGTTTCTCGCATCTGGCGGTATTCGTACTGCTGGTCGCGCTGACGGGGTGCCGTACGGCCGAGAGCGGCGGGCCGCCTCCGGGCGGCTGGCCGCAGCCGGCCGGCGACCGGCTCACCGAGGCCATGTGCGGCCTGCTGACCGACGCGGACTACACCAGGCTCGGGCATGCCCGGCAGGCCAAGACCTCGGGCAGCGTCGCCGTACGGGCCAACTCCCTCGACTGCCAGTACCGCTCCAACGACGAGATGTCGCTGGACCTGGTGCCGACCGCGGGGTTCGCCAAGTACGTCTTCGCGGCCGGCCTGAAGGACCACAGGGGTCAGCTGGCCGAGAGGCACCGGCGACCGGCCCTGGTCAGCGGCGTGATCGGCGCCGCCGACGAGAGCTGGTTCGACTACTGGACGCTCGGCGACGCCGACGACCGGCCGGTGGCCCACGAGATCCGCGTACGCCGGGGCGCGCTGATCCTCGGCATCACGCTCAGCGGCGTACGGGGAAAGCGTGAGAAGGATCCGCGCAGCGTGCTGGTCGACCTGGCCGGCCTGGTCCTGCGGCGCCTCCCGCACGTCGGCGCGAAGGACACGGGCACGCCGCACCGGATCGAGTACGAGGTGATGGGCACGGGCCGGGCCAAGCAGATCCAGTGGACCGACTACACCGGCGTCCAGAGCGCCGGCACGCTGACCGGCGCACGCCTGCCGTGGGCGCGAACGGTGCCGATGGCCGCCGCCGACGGCACACAGCCGGACATGCCGGACGTCAGCGCGGAGACGAGCTCCCCCACGGCGAAGGTCGGCTGCCTGATCGTGGTGGACGGCGTCCCGGTGGCGGCGCAGCGTCCGCAGCGGCGCTTCGTCCGCTGCCAGGGCACGTTCCCCGACGCCGGCGACGACACCCAGCCCGCCTCCTTTCGAGGGCCGTTTACCGCCTCGTCCGAATAGCGGGTCTTTTGCGCGGATTGGTGTGGGACACCGGGCCGAAACGCCTTACTTCCGATCGTGAACCCCGCCTAGATCTTCGCCAAAACCAATCCCCAATGCGGGCGAAGGCCGAATCTCTGGGTAATCAGCGAAAGGCGTGGCGATGCAGGTAGCAAGCAACTGGCCTGCTACTACTCACACCTATGGGGGACATATGGGACTCAAAGCAATGGTCTTCGCCGGCGCGACGCTGGCGGCCGTGACCGCCGGCCTCGCCACGCCCGCCTTCGCCGCGACGCAGACCGCGCCGAGGACGGCGATCCAGCACCAGGGCGGCGACGACGACAACGACGTCTCGGGCCTCGTCGGTGAGTCCCCCGTCTGCTCCGCCCTGGGGACCGAGACCGTCCCGACCGGGGAAGACATCGCCAAGTGCCTGGGCGGCGGACTCGACTGACCGGCGTGAGGGCCGCCCCCGAGCACGGGGCGGCCCTCACTGCATGTCGCCGCCTGGCCTCCCGTGGCCGGCCTCATGCTCATGCGCCTCTGACCCTGCCCCCATCACGGCGGTCTGTCAGTGGGCCTCAATACGATGACGATCATGGCTCGGATCCACTACCTGCAGGGCGACGCGACCTGTCCTCAGGTCAAGGGACCCAAGGTCATCGCGCACGTCTGCAACGACCGCGGCGGGTGGGGCAAGGGCTTCGTCGTCGCGGTGTCGCGACGCTGGCCGGAGCCGGAGGCGGCCTACCGACAATGGCACCGAGACCGCGCCGGCAACGACTTCCGGCTGGGCGCGGCGCAGCTCGTCCAGGTCACCCCGGACACATGGGTCGCCAACATGATCGGCCAGCACGGCACCAGATCCAGCCGCAGCACCGGCCCCCCGATCCGCTATGACGCACTGCGCCGATGCCTCCACACCCTCGCCTCCCACGCCAGCGGCGACGTCAGCCCGTGAAGGCCTTGAAGATGTTCGTGAACTCGTACGTGCTCTGACTCAGCCCGCTGCACGTCGGCGACAGGGTGCCGTTCGGGCAGCCGCCGTTGTCGCGGCCGACCGACCAGAAGCCCACGTACCCCACATGGTTCGTCTGGGCGTAGCTCAGGATCTGCCGGGCGATCGCCTGCGTGGTCAGCGGACCCGTGTCGTTCTTGCCGATCATCGGGGTCAGGCCCAGCATCCGCTTCAGGTCCGCGTCGCTCTTAGAAGGCCAGACCTGCCTCATCTGGCCCAGCGTCGCGTTGGCGGCCGAGATGATCGCGTTGCCCCAGTCGCCCGAGTAGCCGAAGTCCATCAGCATCGGGTTGACCGTGACCGAGAGCCCGCGCGAGGCGGCGTCCTGCAGGATCTGCACCGAGAACGGGTCGACGCCGTAGTCCTGCCCCTGCACCCGCAGCGTGTACGTGATGGCCGTGCCGCGCGCGGTCTGCAGCTGTTTCAGCGCCGCGTTCACCGTGGCGATCGGGATGGACGCCTCCACGTCCACGTCCAGGCGGTTGCCGCCCACCGCGTCCAGCGCCTTCTCGTACGCGGCCAGCAGCGCGGCCGTGCTGCCGCAACTGTTCTCCAGGTACGGGCCCGCGGCGCCGCCGGTGGACACGGTCACGTCGCCGCCCACGCCCTTGAGGTCGTTGACCTCCCCGATGACCCGCGAGTCGTTCAAGGGGATCGTGCCGCCCCACGAGGGGTTGCAGCCCGTACTGTCGGCCAGCGCGAACGCGAGGTTGAAGTGCTTCTGGCCGGTGGCGTTCGCCACGTCCCGCAGTGTCGGGGTGGCCATCGTGATGTCGATGTACGGCGAGAAGCGGCCGGCTCCCGGAGTCCCGCCCGAGGCGTCCGTCGTCGCGCTGACGGAGGCGCCGAACGCCGACAGGTTGCCCGCCGCGTCCTTCGCGCGCACCTTGAAGGTGTACGCGGTCGAGGCGCTCAGGCCCGCGACCGTCGCGCTCGTGCCGGTGGCCGTCGTGGCGAGCGCGGAGCCCTGGTACACCTCATAGCCGGTCACGCCGACGTTGTCGGTCGAGGCGCTCCACGACAGCGACACGCTGGAGGAGGTGTGGCCGCTCACCGTCAGGCCGCCCGGCACCGAGGGCGCCTGGGTGTCCGAGCCGCCGCCACCGCCCGTACACCCCGCTCCGTTCAGCTTGCACCCCGTCGGCGCCCCGGTTCCGGAGGCCACGAAGCCGAAGGAGGCCGAGGCGCCGGGCGCGAGGGTCCCGTTGTAGTCGCGGCTCCTGAAGGCGTAGTGCGACCCGGTCTGGGTCAGCAACGCGTCCCAGTAGGTCCCGGCGGTCGTGCCGGAGGGCAGGTCGAACTCCACCACCCAGCCGTTGACCGTGGACGTGCCGTTGTTGGTGATCGTGTACTGCCCCTGGTAGCCGCTGTCCCAGGTGGACGTCTTGACGAAGGCCGCGGTGCCTGCCGCCGCGTACGCCGAGGCGACGGGCAGCGCGAACAGCGCCAGCGGTAGCAGCAGCAGGAGGATGGCTCTCTTCATGGGCGGGGGACCTCTCTCAGGGGGTGGATCCGGCTCCCGGCCGCCGTCTGGCGGGACACCGCGGCCGGGAGCCGGGGCTCAGCCCGTGTAGCGGGCGACGATCCGGGCGAAGTCGTACGGCTGCTGGTCCACGCTGCTGCACCTGCCGTCGACCCAGCCGGTGGTGCCGGTGCACACGCGGTCCCGGTTGAGCGACCAGAACGACAGCCGGGCGAGGTGGTGGCCGCTCGCGTAGCCGAGCAGGGTGGTGAACGTGTCCTGGGTGAACAGCTCGCTGGGCTGGTCGGTGTGCCCGTTCATGAGGGTCAGTCCCGTACGGGCGTAGACCTGGGCGGAGGAAAGGTCGGGTCGCAGCGCGGTGAGCTGGGCGTGCGCGTCCTCCATGACCTTCTCCACGTCGGCGGCCATCGAGGCGGCCGGGCCTCCGTAGTCGAAGGCCATCACGGCGTACGTGTCGATGTCCGCGCCGTTGTCCTCGGCCCGCTGGATCTCGGCCCTGTCCAGGTCGCTCAGCCCGACCGTCGTCACCGGCATGGTGAGGGAGACCTCGAGCGCGCGGCCCGCCGCGGCGGCGTTCTGCTTGAGGATCCGTACGGCCTGGAATCTCTTGGCCGCCCCGCTCGCGTCGCCGAGGTCGTCGCCCTCGATGTCCAGGTCGATGTGGGTGAGCGCGTACTTGTCGATCACCTGCTGGTACGCCCGCGCGAGCGAGGACGCGTCCGGGCAGGCGGCGCCCAGCTCGACGCCGTTGTAGCCGCCGAAGGAGACGGCGACGTCGCCGCCGGCCGAGCGCAGCGCGCCGACGTCGGCCGCCACGGTGGTGTCGCCGGCGACCGGGGCGGAGCCGTCCCAGGTCGGAGTGCAGCCGCCGCCGTTCGGCGCGAGGACGAAGGCGAGGACCAGTTGCCGCAGGCCGCTGCCGGTGATGTCCGAGATGGGCTGCGGGTCGTTGTCGAGCGGCATGAAGTACGGCGCCGCCGTGAGCGAAGGGGCGGCGGAGGCGGGGGCGGACAGCCCTGCGAGGACGAGCAGGCAGGCGGTCAGGGCGATCCAGGCGCGGGGACGCATGGGTCCTCCAAAACGAGCGGCAGCCGGGACTGTCGCGGTCATCGGAGCGCCCCCGGCCCCTGACGCGGCAGTAACCCGAGTGGACTAGATCCGGTCAGGATCCGTCAATATCTAACAGGAAAGTTTCCTATCAGAGTTTCCCGCTGCTGGTCGATGCCCAAGTCAACACCTAGACCGCCTTTTGGGCTTTTTGCCGAAAACCTTCATTTACGGATGCCCGAAAAAGCCATCGCCCGCCGGGGAGGCCGCTGGTTAGGCTTCGAGCATGGGCGGAACAGTGACGGCGGTCAGCAGCAACGGGAAATACTCCTTCACCAAGCCGAACCGCGACGGCATCACCCTGCTCGCCGGATTGGGGGTCGAGGGCGACGTCCACGCCGGCGTGACGGTCAAGCACCGCTCCCGCATGGCACAGGACCCGACCCGGCCGAACCTCCGGCAGGTCCACCTCATCCACGAGGAACTGTTCGCCGAGGTCGGGGCGGCCGGGTTCACGGTGGCGCCCGGCGAGCTCGGCGAGAACGTCACCACGCGCGGCATCGACCTGCTCGCCCTGCCCGTCGGCACGGTGCTGCGCCTCGGCGACGAGGCGGCCGTGGAGGTGACCGGCCTGCGCAACCCCTGCCGCCAGATCGACGGCTTCCAGGACGGCCTGCTGAAGCAGGTCCTCGGCCGCGACGAGGCGGGGAACGTCGTCCGCAAGGCCGGGATCATGAGCGTCGTGATCGTGGGCGGCGTCGTACGCCCCGGCGACGTGATCAAGGTCGAGCTCCCCGCCGGGCCGCACCGCCCGCTCGACCGCGTCTGACCCGCGTCAGCGGCGGTCGTCCTTCAGCCGTTCACCGGCCACGAGCGTCGCGGCCTGTTTGATCTGGCGGTGGACCGGGCTCAGGTCCGCCGACTCGACGCCGGGCAGGGTCCCGACGCGGTCGGAGGTGAACTCGAAGAGTTCGTCCAGGTCCCGGCAGTGGACGGCCGCGAGCAGGTTGTTCCGCCCCGACAGGGCGACGGCGAAGCCCACTTCGGGCATCCGCGCCAGCACGCGTCCCACCGCCTTGGCGGACGGGTGTACCCGCAGCCAGAGGTTCGCCCGCGCGTGGTACCCCAGTGCCGCCGGTGCGAGCTCCAGGTGGATGTGGACGACGCGTTCCGCGATGAGCGTCTCCAGCCGCCGGGACGCCCGGCCGGGGGTGAGGCCGGCCGCGGACGCGAGGTCGACGAGGCTGGCGCGCCCGTCGGCGGCGAGGGCCGCCAGCAGCTTCTCGTCGTGGTCCGGGAGATGGGGCGATCGGTTCACGACCATGGCCGACTCGCCGAAAGCCCGTCGGCCGGGCCCAGCCGCGCCTCCTGCTCGGGCGTCAGCACCCCGGTGAGCGCGGCCCAGTAATGGCCCCGTCCGCCGAGGAACTTTCGGAGCATGACGGACGCCTCGAGGTCGAGTACGGCCGCGGCGCGCGGGAGCCTGCGGCCGAGCAGGTCCTCGCGCTCCTCCTCCGACCGGGACCGGACCGCGCACGTGACCTCGGCGCCGAAGTCGTTGAGCGCGACCCAGGTGACGTCGTCCCGGTCCGCGAGCGCCTCGGCGATGGCCGCGCCGCTGCCGGGCCGGCACCGAAGCCGCACCATCCACTGGCTCTGGCCGAGCGCGCCCGGGTCGACGGCCCCGGTCACCCGCAGCACGCCCGTACGCCGCATCCGCCTGTACCGGCGGGACACGGTCGGCTCCGACAGCCCGAGAACCGACGCCATCGTCGCGAACGGGACGCGCGGATCGACCTGGAGGGCCCGGATGACTCGTTCGGCGCGCTGCAGTGGGTCGTCGACGGCTACGCGCTGGCGCTGGCCGCCCTGCTGCTGGGCGCCGGCGCGCTGGCCGACAGGTCCGGTCACCGCCGGATCTACCTGGTCGGGATCGCCGTGTTCGCGCTGGCCTCGCTGGCCTGCGGCCTCGCGCCGGACCCCGCGGCGCTCATCGGCGCCCGGGTGGTGCAGGGCGCGGGCGGCGCGGCGATGATCGCCACGACGTTCGCGCTGCTGAACGGCTCCTACACCGGCCGGGACCGGGGCACGGCGTACGGGATGTGGGGAGCCGTGTCCGGTGCCTCCTCGGCGGTCGGGCCGTTGCTCGGCGGCCCGCTGACCGAGGGCCTGTCGTGGCGCTGGATCTTCCTCGTCAACCTCCCGGTGAGCGCGGTGGCCATCGTCATGAGCGCGCTCGTCCTGCGTGACGCGCCCACCGGTCGGGCGCGTCGTGTCGACGTGCCGGGTGTGGTCCTCTTCTCGTCCGCGATCGGTCTCCTGACGTACGGGATGATCCGCGCCGGCGAGTACGGCTGGGGCGCCCCGACCTGCTGGCCGGCGCTCTGCGGCGGCGCGGCGCTGCTGATCGCGTTCGCGATCGCCGAGACGCGCGTCGCCGAGCCGTTGCTCGATCCGGTTCTGCTGCGCAACCGCGTCTTCGGCGGCGTGCTGATCGCCGCCCTCCTGCTGAACTTCGCCGCGTACGTGTCGCTGACCTACACCTCGATCTGGATGCAGTCGGTCCTGCGGCTGTCCCCGGTGACCGCCGGTCTGGTCGCCCTGCCGATGTCGGGGGCCGCGTTCGCCGTCTCGGCCTCGCTCGGGCGGGTCATGCACCGGCTGCGGCCCGGGCGGCTGATCGGCGGCGGGATCCTGCTCATCGGGGCCGGTGACCTTCTGGGCTTCGCGCTCGTGCGCGCGTGGCCGTCGTGGCCGGCGCTGCTGCCCGGCTTCTTCGTCCTCGGGCTCGGTGTCGGCCTGGCCACGCCGCCGATGAGCTCGACCGGCACGGCGGCGGTGCCGGCCGGGCGCGGCGGGATGGCGGGCGGCGCCGTCTACACGGCCCGGCAGGTGGGCTACGCGTTCGGCATCGCGCTGCTGGGCAGCGTCTTCACGGCCGGCGCGCACCACACCCTCACCGGCCGGCACGTCGAGTCCTCCGGCGCGGTCGCCCACGCCATCGCCGGCGCGCGGAGCGCCGACGTGCTGCGCTCGGCGCCCGCGGGCTCACGCCACGTCCTCGGCGAGGCGGTCCACGCCGCCGCCGCGAACGGCATCGCGGTGCTCCTCCTCGTCGCCGGGCTCGTCGGCGTCGCCGCGGCCCTGAGCTCGTTCGTCCTGCTCCGGGAGCGCCCCGCGGCCGAGACCGCCGCCGGCGCTCCCGACCCGGAACTCGTCCGGGACCGCCCATGACCGTCGGTACCGGCGTGGATGATGTCGGCGTGGATGATCTGGAGCTGTTGCGGCGCGAGTTCTCCGCCGAAGAAGGCACGTTCTTCGGCCGGCTGCGCCCCGATCTCGTGTGGGACAAGGCCGCCTTCGGCCGGCTGGAGCAGGCCATGCGCCGGGTGTGCGCCGCCTTCGAGGGCCGCGACGACCTGCCCCGGTGGCTCGTCGAGGGTTTCTGGGACTGCCACGACTGGGTCCCCGGCTGGACCGGGCACCCGAACTTCCCCCGGCCCGAGCCGCCCGAATACTACGAGGAGGCGGTCGAGCGACTACGGGACCTGCAGTACTGGTTCGTACGAGGCGAGTCGCTCTACCTCCCCGGGCACGAGTGGAAGGACCTGTGACCTACGGCTCGTCGCGCCAGCGGCCGTACAGCTGGAAGTACAGGTAGCCGCCGGTCTCGCGGACGATGTAGTGGAACTGCGTGTCACGGGAGTAGACCGTCGGGCCGCTGCGGGTGGGTGAGGTGGCCGCGTTGATGCCGTTCGCGCGGGCCATGGTACGGGAGCGCAGCGCGTGCGGCGGGTCGGTGACGATCGTCGCGGTGTGCCAGCCCAGCTTCTTGAACTCACCGCCGGCCGCGATCATGCTCTGCAGCGTGTCGCTGCCCGCGGGCACGGCCACCACCTGGCTCGACGGCACGCCGTGCTCGGCCAGCCAGGCCTTGCCGCTGCCGGCCTCGGTGTAGTTGTCGCCGGGCCGCTTGCCGCCCACGGTCACGATGTGCTTGGACACGCCGGCCTTGTACAGGTTGAGCGCGTGCCGCAGCCGCCAGGCCAGCACGTCGCCCGGAGTTCCGTTGAACTGCGCCGCGCCCAGCACGAGGATCGCGTCCGAGTGCGTGCGGACGTCCTCGCGCGCGACGTACCAGACGTACGCTCCGGCGGCCAGGGGAACGCCGATGATCAGGGCGATCACCAGGTAGAACGCCCGCTTCACCCAGCGCCACGGCGTGCGCGGCCGCGGGCGGCCGGGATCCTCGTCGTAGGGGACCAGGGGCTCCGCGGGCGACTCCGGCCGCGCCCGGCGCGGCAGGTCCTCGCAGGTCGGGTCGGCCCGCCGTACGGGAAGGTCGACCCGGGTGCGCGGCGAATCTTCGTCCTTCTTCGTGGCGTCCCGGTCGATCTCGACGGTGGGATCCACATCGTCCGGCCGTTCCGTGATCGCTCCTCCATCTCTCACGACCGGTCAGACGATCTAGCCGGGCCGAAGGTTCACGAGGTCTCGTTCGACTCTATAGCCGCACGTCCCGCTTCCAGGCGAGCCACGGGGATGCGGAACGGTGAGCAGGACACATAGTCCAGTCCGGCGTCGTGGAAGAAGTGCACCGACTCCGGGTCTCCGCCGTGTTCGCCGCAGATGCCCAGCTTGAGGTCCGGGCGTGTCCTCCGGCCCTCCTCGACGGCGATGCGCACCAGCCGCCCGACGCCGTCGACGTCCAGGGTCTCGAACGGGGAGACGCCGAAGATGCCGAGCTCCAGGTAGCGGCCGAAGAACGCCGACTCCACGTCGTCGCGGGAGAACCCCCAGGTCGTCTGGGTCAGGTCGTTGGTGCCGAAGGAGAAGAACTGCGCCGCCTCGGCGATCTGGCCGGCCGTCAGCGCGGCGCGGGGCAGCTCGATCATGGTGCCGATCAGCGCCTCGACGCCGATCTCCGCCAGGATCCGCGTCGCCTCCTCCCGTACGATCTCCAGCTCCTGCACGGCCCCGACGAGCGGGATCATGATCTCCGCGTGCGGGTCCCGGCCGGCCTCCTTCAGCTCGGCCGTGGCCTCGGCGATGGCGCGTACCTGCATGGCGAACAGCCCCGGGATGACGACGCCGAGGCGTACGCCGCGCAGGCCCAGCATGGGGTTCTGCTCGTGCAGCCGCTGTACGGCCTCCAGCAGGCGTTCGTCGTCGTCGGAGGCGTGGCCCGTGGCGACCTTGACCGTCAGGTCGGTCAGGTCGGGCAGGAACTCGTGCAGCGGCGGGTCGATCAGCCGGATCGTCACCGGCAGCCCGTCCATCGCCTCGAAGATCTCCTTGAAGTCCTGCTTCTGCAGGGGCTCCAGGGCGTCCAGGGCGGCGCGCCGGTCGTCCTTGGTCTCGGCGAGGATGAGGTCCTCGACGTACTGCCGGCGCTCCCCCAGGAACATGTGCTCGGTCCGGCACAGCCCGATCCCCTGCGCGCCGAACCTCCGGGCGCGGGCCGCGTCCTCGCCGTTGTCGGCGTTGGCGCGTACGGCGAGGCGGCGGCGCTCGTCGGCGTGGCTCATCACCCGGTCGACGGCCTCCACCAGCTCGTCCTGGGCCTCGTCGCCCTCGAAGTAGCGCACGACCGGGGAGTCGACGACGGCGACCTCGCCGAGGTAGACCGCGCCGGAGGAGCCGTCGATCGACAGGACGTCGCCCTCCTTGATCGTGACGTTGCCGGGGCCGTTGGCCTGCCGCGCCTTGACGTCGATCTCGAGTTCTTCGGCACCGCAGACGCAGGTCTTGCCCATGCCGCGGGCGACGACCGCCGCGTGTGAGGTCTTGCCGCCGCGCGAGGTGAGGATGCCGCGTGCTGCGATCATGCCGTCCAGGTCGTCGGGGCTGGTCTCGCGGCGCAGGAGGATGACGTCCTCGCCGTCGCCGGCCAGCTCGACCGCGCGCCGGGAGGTGAAGACGGCCTTGCCGACCGCCGCGCCGGGCGAGGCGCCCATGCCCGTCGTGAGCTTCTCGGCGCCTGCGGTGTCGCCGAAGCGGGGGAACATCAGCTGGGCGAGCTGCTCGCCGGTCACCCGGCGTACGGCCTCGTCCTCGTCGATGAGCCCCTGGTCGACGAGCTGGAACGCGATGCGGAACGCCGCCGCGGCGGTGCGCTTGCCCACGCGCGTCTGCAGCATCCAGAGCTTGCCGCTCTCGATGGTGAACTCGATGTCGCACAGGTCGCGGTAGTGGTTCTCCAGCTTCTCCATGATCTGCAGGAGCTCGTCGTACGAGGCCTTGTCGATCTCTTCGAGGTCGGTCAGCGGCACCGTGCTGCGGACGCCCGCGACGACGTCCTCGCCCTGGGCGTTCTGCAGGTAGTCGCCGTAGATGCCCTGCTGGCCGGTTGCCGGGTCGCGGGTGAACGCCACACCCGTACCCGAGTCCATGCCCAGGTTGCCGAAGACCATCGCCACGATGTTGACCGCGGTGCCGAGGTCGGCGGGGATGCGCTCCTGGCGGCGGTAGAGGATGGCGCGGGGGGCGTTCCAGGAGCCGAAGACGGCCTTGACCGCGAGGTTCATCTGCTCGCGCGGCTCGGTGGGGAACTCCCGCCCGGCGTGCTCACGGACGATGTCCTTGTACGTCCCGACCAGGGCGCGGAAGTCCTCCGCGTCCAGGTCCACGTCATTGTCGACGCCCTTGGCCTCCTTGGCCGCGTCGATCGCGTCCTCGAACAGGTCGCCCTCGATGTCCAGCACGGTCTTGCCGAACATCTGGATCAGCCGGCGGTAGGAGTCCCAGGCGAACCTCTCGTTGCCGGAGCGCTCGGCCAGGCCGTGCACCGACTCGTCGTTCAGCCCGATGTTGAGGACGGTCTCCATCATGCCCGGCATGGAGAACTTCGCGCCCGAGCGGACGCTGACGAGAAGCGGGTCGTCGGGCTGGCCGAGGCGTTTGCCCATCTCCCGCTCCAGCGCCTCGAGGTAGCGCTCGATCTCGGCGTCGAGCCCGTCGGGCACCGATCCGTGCTCGAGAAAGTGCCGGCAGGCCGCCGAGGTGATCGTGAAGCCGGGCGGCACGGGTAGTCCGAGGTTGGTCATCTCGGCGAGGTTGGCGCCCTTGCCACCCAGCAGATCCTTGAGATCCTTGTTGCCCTCAGTGAAGTCGTACACATACTTCGGCATGGGGACTCTTCCTCACTCCGGCGCGCTGAATGCGGTGACTCTACCCAGCTCTCGGTGAATCTTCGGTCACTGTGGGCTTTGATGATTATTCGCGCAGGTCACACCGGGTGGAGTGGTCTATTCCAATACCGACATTCCCGGGCATTTAGCCCAATAACCCCCACGCAGAGTCTTCTTTCCTCGACCTGCGACTATGCGCTTACCGCGCTCCATGCCGGAGATGATGGCGGCATGAGGCCCGTGACGGACGGGGGCACGGGCGAGCCCTTTGCCCCGATCGCAGAGTACGGATTCCTGTCCGACGCCGAGACGACGGCGCTGCTGGCACCGAGCGGCACCGTCGAGTGGATGTGCCTGCCGAGGTTCGACTCCCCCAGCGTCTTCGGCTCCCTGCTCGACCGCGACGCCGGCTACTTCCGCGTCGGCCCGGCGGGCGTCGAGGTCCCCGCCGCACGCCGCTATATCCCTGGAACCCTGGTGCTGGAGACCACCTGGTGGACGCCCGGCGGCTGGCTGGTCGTGCTCGACACCCTCCTGATGGGCCCCTGGCACCACGAGACCGAGCGGTCGCACACCCACCGGCGCGCGCCGACCGACTACGACGCCGACCACGTGCTGCTGCGCATGATCCGCTGCGTGAACGGCCAGGTCCAGGCCCGGGTCGACTGCCTGCCCAACTTCGACTACGGCCGCACCTGCCCCCAGTGGGAGTACACCGGGCCCGGCTACCACGAGGCACTCGCGACCGGCGCCGGCGTCGAACTACGGCTGAACACCGACATGAACGTCGGCTTCGAAGGACCGCTCGCCACCGCGCGTACGCTCCTCAAACAGGGCGACACGAGGTTCGTCACGCTCTCGTGGAGCGAGCACCGGCCGCCGGTGACCTACGACGAGGCGCAGCACCGCCTGCTGTGGACCGTGCACCACTGGCAGCACTGGCTCGACCGCGGGCACTTCCCGGACCACCCGTGGCGTAGCCACCTGCAGCGCAGCGCCCTCACGCTCAAGGGCCTGACGTACGCGCCGACGGGCGCCGTCGCCGCCGCGCCGACCACCTCCCTGCCCGAGACGCCGGGCGGCGACCGCAACTGGGACTACCGCTACACCTGGATCCGCGACTCGACCATGGCGCTGTGGGCTTTCTACACTCTCGGCTTCGACTGGGAGGCCAACGACTTCTTCTACTTCATCGCCGACGTGGCCGAGGCCGCCGGCGGGCACCTGCAGGTCATGTACGGCGTCGACGGCCGGGCCAACCTCGACGAACATGAGCTGGACCACCTGGTCGGCTACGACGGCGCCCGCCCAGTACGCGTCGGGAACGGCGCTTACCTGCAGGAACAGCATGACGTGTGGGGCGGCATCATCGGGTCGATCTTCCTGTACGTCCGCAAGCGCGACCGCCTCGACGACCGGCTGTGGTCGATCATCGTCAAGCAGGTCGAGGTCGCGCTCGAACACTGGCGGGGCCCGGACCACGGCATGTGGGAGGTACGCGGCGAGCGCCGGCACTTCACCTCCTCCAAGGTCTTCTGCTGGATGGCCGCGCACCGGGGCGCACAGCTCGCCCTGGTCCGCGGCGACACCGACCGGGCGATGGAGTGGCAGGAGGCCGCCGACGAGATCCACGCCGACATCCTGGACAACGCCGTGGACGAGCGCGGCGTCTTCGTCCAGCACTACGACACGACCTCGCTGGACGCGTCCGCGCTGCTCATCCCGCTGGTCGGCTTCCTGTCCCCCGACGACCCGCGGGTCCGCGCGACGATCTTCGCGATCGCCGACGAGCTGACCGAGGACGACCTCGTCTACCGCTACCGCGCGGCCGAGACCGACGACGGTTTCGGCGCCGATGAGGGCACGTTCACGATGTGCTCGTTCTGGCTGGTGTCGGCGTTCGTGCTCATCGGCGAGCTGGACCGGGCGCGGGCGCTGTGCGAGAAGATCCTGTCCTACGCCAGCCCGCTCCAGCTGTACGCCGAGGAGATCGACGTGCACAGCGGCCGCCACCTGGGCAACTTCCCGCAGGCCTTCACGCACCTGGCCCTGATCAACGCGGTGATGCAGGTGATCCGCGCCGAACGCCGCGAACGCCACGCCCCCTTCGCCTAGGGCCGTTCACGGGGCGAGCTTGCGCATCACCTGGGTGACGACGAGCGCCGGTACGACGCACGCGAGGGCGAGCTGCGGCCAGCGGAGACCGTGCGGGAGCGGTAGGGCGATGATCGCGAGAGCGCCGGACAAGAGCATGAGCAGGGCGAGCAGGCCGGCGAGGGACTCGGACGGCGCGGTGGCCCAGCCGACCCGGCGAACGAGCCAGATCAGGATCACGAGGGCCAGGACGAGGCTCATCGTCGCGGCCTGGCCGGTACGGCTGTCGACGAGCAGGGACACCACCGCCACCAGGACGATTCCGGCCACGAGTGCGATCCACCCGTTGGCGAATCCTCGTGGCCGGTGTGGTGGGGGTGCCGGCTCTTCCGGGCGTGCGTGCGCGCCTTGCCGGCCGGGCGCGGGCGCGCCGCTCGACGGGCCGAGGCGCTGCCAGCGGGCTTCGCGTAACTGCGAGGCCGACAGGATCGTGCTCGTCACGCCGAAGACGATCGTGAGCACGATGGAGATCACGTTGGTCGCGGTGGACACGCACCAAGTGTCCGCCGCGCCGGGCGCCTCCACCAGCCCTCGGAAGGGAACAGGATCGGGCTGATCAGATGGCGTTCACGGGCCTCCGCGAACACGGCTCGGGGCGTAGGCCCCGCCCGGCTCACCAGGTCTTGCCGGCCTGCTCCCGGGTCGTACGGTTGATCCGGTTGAAGAAGTTGGTCAGTGCGATCTCCAGGATGATCGCGGACAGCTGCCTCTCGTCGAAGTGCGCGGCGGCCGCGGCCCAGATCTCGTCGGTCACGCCCGGCGCACCGTCCTGGATGCGGGTGGCGGCCTCCGTCAACGCGAGCGCGGCCCGCTCCTCCTCGGTGAAGAAGGGCGTCTCGCGCCACGTGACCACGTTGTGCAGCCGCTCGTCGGTCTCCCCGCGCTTCTTCGCCGAGGCGACCCCCGCGTACACGCACGGGCTGCAGCCGTTGATCTGGCTGGCCCGCAGGTGGACCAGCTCGAGTACGAGCGGGTCGGCGCCGCCGGAGTGGATCGCCTTGCCCAGCTGCTGGATCGCGCCGATCACGTCGGGATTCGCCGGGCTCGTCACGCGTGCTTCCATCGGTCCTGCTCCTTCGTCGGTTACCCGAGCCCGTCCGGGCCCGTCATCTCCCATGACGGAACAGATCCGAGGAAGGTAACGACATGTCCGACACCAGCCCGATGGCCGAGGCGTTCGAGGCCCAGCGCGGCCGGCTGCACGCGGTCGCCTACCGCATGCTCGGGTCGCACGCCGACGCCGAGGACGCGGTCCAGGAGGCCTGGCTGCGGCTCTCCCGCCAGGACACGGTGGCCATCCACAACCTCGCCGGCTGGCTGACCACGGTGGTCGGCCGGATCGGCCTCGACGTCCTGCGCGCGCGCCGGGCCCGCCCCGAGGCGTCCTACGACGTCCGGCTGCCCGACCTCGTCGTGACGGCCGACGACGCCCCCGCGCCGGAGGACGACGTGGCCCTCGCCGACTCGGTCGGGCTGGCGCTCCTCCTCGTCCTGGAGTCCCTCGGCCCGGGTGAGCGGCTGGCGTTCGTGCTGCACGACCTGTTCGCGGTGCCGTTCGAGGAGATCGGCCGGATCCTCGGCAGGTCCGCCGACGCCACCAAGATGCTCGCCAGCCGCGCCCGCAAGAAGGTACGGGCGGCGGAGCGGCCGGCCTCCGCCGTACGGGAGCAGCGCGAGGTGGTCCAGGCCTTCCTGGCGGCGGCCCGGCACGGCGACTTCGAGGGCCTGCTGCGCGTGCTCGACCCCGAGGTACGCCTGACGGTCGACGGTGGCGCGGCCGTCGTCCTCGGCGCCACCGAGGTCGCCGCGAACGCGCGCCTGTCCGCCGGCGCGGCCGCGCGGGGACGCCCGGTGCTGGTCAACGGCCTCCCCGGGGTCGTGTCCTGGCGCGCGGACGGTACGCCGCTCTCGGTCATCGCCTTCACCGTGACGGGCGGCCGGATCACCGAGATGACGGTCGTGACCGACCCGTCCAGACTCGCGTCCCTGGACCTGCCCGACCCTGGGTGACGCCCCACCGGCGATCGGCGGCCCTGGGGCCTGTCTCGAGGTCTCCGTTCGTGACGAGCGGTGTCCAGGCGGCGCGTCGCAAGGCGGAGGAGGAGTCGGCCTGGTGCTGGCCGGCGACCGACGACAACGCGGCGAGGCGCCGCCTGGGCGTCGCGCAGTAGGACAGCGGGACTTCGAGACAGGCCCTAGCCTCCGGCCGGGAACAGGATCGGGCTGATCAGGTGCCGGGTACGGCCCGGGCCCGGGCCGCCGCGCATCTTCTCCACGATGACGGCGCGCAGCCCCTCGATCAGCTCGGCGCGCTCGTCCTCGGTCAGCCAGATCGCGTGCTGGCGGTAGCCCACCTGGTCGGCGAACGGGTCGGGATCGCGGTCGAGGTAGGCGTTGAACTCGGCCAGCAGCGTCGCCATCGCCACCGCGAACACCCGGCGGTGGTCCTCGGCCGAGACCGACGCGGCCGTCTCGGCGTCGATAACGGCGCGCTCGCGGTGCAGGCGGTACCGGCGTTCGACCGCGCCGCGTACCCGCTGCTCGCCGTCGACGTCGAGCAGGCCCCCGTCCGCCAGCAGGCCGACCTGCCGGTACACGGTCGCCTTCGACACATCCGGCAGGAGGGCGCACAGCTGCGCGGTCGTCAGGGCCTGGTCGCCGGACATCGCGTGCACGATGCGCAGCCGCACCGGGTGCAGGAGCAGGTCCACCGTGTCCATCGACGTACGATCTCATGGCTGATACCTTTCTCAAAATTGAGAATGATCGAGGAGTCACCCATGTCCTTTCCCACGCCCGAACCGCCCCCGCGAGGACGCCTGTACGACGTCGGCGGCCGGCGCCTGATGCTCCACCGCTCCGGCACCGGGGGCCCGCCCGTGGTCTTCATCCCCGGCTCCGGCCTGATCGGCCTGGACTACGTCAACATCCAGGACCGCGTCGCCGGGCTCACCACCGCCGTCGTGTACGACCGCGCGGGCACCGGCTGGAGCGACCCGGCCGACCTCCCCCGCACCGCCGCCGAGGTCACCGACGAGCTGCGCGCCCTGCTGGACGCCGCCGGGGTACCCGCCCCGTACGTGCTGGCCGGTCACTCACTCGGCGGCGCCTACGCCCGCCACTACGCGCAGCGCTTCCCCGAAGAGGTGGCCGGGCTCCTGCTCCTCGACCCCTTCCACGAGGAGATGGTCACGCGGGCGCCGAAGCAGGTCCTCGACATGCTGGCCGAGATGAAGGGCCGTGACCTGCCCGAACCCACCGACGAACAGCTCCAGGCCGCCCGCGAGCAGCTCGCGCGGCACTTCGCCGCCTGGCCCGAGCCCGTACGCGGCCCGCTCGCCGAGCGGCACCTCTCCTCGTGGCGGACCGCCTGGAGTGAGGACGGCAACCTCTACGACGAGGTCGCCGGCGAGCTCCGGCACGCGCCGGCCCTGCCCGACGTGCCGCTGATCGTGCTCAGCGCGATGGGGCACGACGCCGTCCAGGCCCACCTGTGGCCCGAAGACGTCCTTCGCGAGATCAACGAGGGCAAGCGCGCGCTGCACGCCGAGCTCGCCGCGTCGGTGCCCCGCGGCGAGCATCGCACCGTCGACGCCGGGCACGGGTGGGTCCACGAGGAGCGCGCGGACGACGTGTTCGCCGCGGTCAGAGAGCTGCTGGGGCCGCCCACGCCGGAGTCCACGTCCCCGCGTCGGGCCGTACGGAGCCCAGGTGGTCACGGAGCGTCCTGAGCGCCGGGTGCGGGTTGTCGCCGCGCCAGATCAGCGAGTGCGGGTACACCGGCGTCGGGCCGCGTACGGCGATGCGCCGCAGGCCGTAGTCGGCGGGGTAGACGAGGTGGGTCTGCTCGCCCACGAACGTCGCCAGGGCGGGCGACCCGGCGAGCGTGTCCAGGAGGGGTTCGGTGCCGGAATGCGGGCCGACCCGGTCGATGGTCAGCCCGAACGCCTCGGCCAGGTCGCCGTAGTAGGCGGCCCACTCGGTACCGGGGACGATGCCGGGCATCCAGATCGCGTGCCCGGCGAGCGCGCCGGGCGTGACCGCGGGCGCCCCCGCGAGCGCGTGGGCCGGTCCGGTCAGGAACTCCACCGGCTCGTCGTGCACCCGCACCGCCTCGACGCCGTCCGGCGGCCGCCGCGTGACGGCGCGGAACGACGCGTCGATCGCGCCGGAGCAGACGGCGGCGATGGCCGAGTCGGCGTCGAAGAGGGTCACGATGTCGAGTTCGGTCCCGGGGTGCGCGCGGTAGAAGTCGCGCAGCAGGGCCGCGGGGCCGAGCCGCCGGCCGATCACGTCGACGCGCAGCGCTCGCCGGCCGGGCCGTACGGACGCGGTGGCCCGTTCCCCGGCCCGGAGCAGGTCACGGGCGTGGGGCAGGAACGCCTGCCCGTCGACGCTGAGCCGCGCCCCGCGCGCCGTACGCGTGAACAGCCGTACGCCGAGGTCCCTCTCCAGCGCGGCGACCCGTTTGGAGACGGCCTGCTGGCTGATCGACAGGTCGGCCGCCGCCGCCTGGAACTGCCCCGCGTCCGCGACGGTGACGAAGGTGCGCACGGCGTCGAGATCCACGCCGCCTGACCCTAGTCCTGTCCTCACGCGCCGACCCGCAGGACCACCTTTCCGCGCGCGTGACCGCTCTCGCTGAGGCGATGGGCCTCCGCGGCCTCCGCGAGCGGGTACGCCCCCGCCAGCGGGATCGCGAACCGGCCCTCCCGCGCGAGGTCCGCGGCCACCGCGAGACCGTACAGCGCGGGTTCGGCGTTCGCCCGCGGACCTGCGATCCGGGAGAACTCCACGCCGTACGCCTCCGCGCGGGCGTCGGCGATCGTCACCACGCGCTCCGGGCCTCCCGCGATCGCGACGAGATCCGGCAGCGAACCGGAACCCGCGCAGTCCAGAACGGCGTCGACGGGCACCGCGACCCGCTCCGCCAGACCCTCGCCGTACGTGACCGGGACGGCGCCGAGGCCCTGGAGAAAATCGTGGTTGACCGTACGCGCCGTCCCCACGACCGTGGCCCCGCGAGCGCGGGCGAGCTGCACCGCGACCGTGCCCACCCCGCCCGCCGCACCCTCGACCAGCAACGTCGTCCCGGGGCCGACGCCCAGCCGGTCGAGGGCGCGCGTGGCCGTCTCGACGTTGGCGGCGGCGCCGCCGGCCTCCTCCCAGCTCAGCTCCGCGGGCTTGGCGGCCCAGGCGGTGAGCACGGCGTACCCGGCCACCGCGCCGCCGAGCCGGGACACGTCGGTCCAGCCGAACACCGCGTCGCCCGGCCGTACGTCCGTCACTCCCGCACCGATCTCGTCGACGATCCCGGCGGCGTCGATCCCGGTCACGTGCGGCAGCGTGAGGGGCACGAACTCCTTCAGCCGCCCGGCGCGCAGGTTGCAGTCGCCGATGTTGACCCCGGCCGCCCGTACGGCGATGCGTACCTGGCCGGGGCCCGCGTGGGGTTCGGCGACCTCGGCGAGTTCGAGCACGTCAGGGGGGCCATAGGCGGAGAAACTGACAGCGATCATGCGCCCGACGTTAGGGGGATTTTCGCTCTCCCGGCTAAAGTGAGAGCGGTGACGGAACGTTTGCCCCACTACGCCCGCTCCGACGCGCGTGACAACCGCGAGCGCATCCTGGAGGCGGCCGGCGCGGCGTTCGCCGCCGAGGGCGTCGACGTCACCATGCGCGACCTCGCCCGGCGCGCCGGTGTCGGGACGGCGACCCTCTACCGCCACTTCCCGACCAAGGAGATCCTGGCCACCGAGGCGTTCACCCGGCGGATGGCCGCGTGCGCGGACGCGGTCGAGCGAGGGCTCGCCGACCCCGATCCGTGGCGTGGTTTCCGTACGGTGGTCGAGGAGGTCTGCGTACTGCACGCCCTCGACCAGGGGTTCGCCTCCGCGTTCACGGCCACGTTCCCCCGGGCGGTCGACCTTTCGCGCGTACGCGAGCGGGGGCTGCGGTCGCTCGCGCTGCTGGCCCGGCGGGCCAAGGACGCCGGGGCGCTGCGCGCCGACTTCGTCCTCGACGACCTGATCCTGGCGCTCATGGCCCACCGCGGCATTCGCGCGGAGTCGCCCGCCGCGACGGCCGCCGCCGCCCGGCGGCTGGCCGCGCTGCTGATCCGGTCGTTCCGCGCCTGAGGCGAATCCTCCGCCGGTGTCCCTGACGGCCCGGGTCGTACGGTGGAGGCGCTCTTGACCTGCCGGTGTGGTCAGTCGTTCTCGTGGCCGGGGCGGCGTCCGCCGCGGGTTCTGAGGGTGGTCCGGCCGCCGAGGACGCGCCGCATCACGCCATAACTCGTGCCGAACCTCTGCGCGACCTGGCGAATCGTCCAACCCTGGTCGTACAGGCGCGCGGCGTCCTCGGCCATCATCCGCTCGGCGGCCTGGTCGGGCGTCTCCTGGCCGAGGATCGCCAGAAGCGTCGCCCGGCTGTAGCGGCGGTGGCCGCCGGGCGTGTACAGCGGCGTGAGTTTCCCTTCGCGGGCCCATCGGGCGATCGTCGTCGGGCGTACGCCGAAGAGTTCGGCGACCTCGCGCGGCCTCAGGAGGTCGTCCCGGGGGTCGGGTGCGCTGATCGTTCTCACATCCTGCGCCCGGAACTCACGGTGGCCGGGGTCTCCTCGCCGCCGGCCACCGCCCAGACAGTTTTGCCGCCCTGGTCCTCCAGCCGCCAGCCCCAGTCCTTGGCGCACGCGTCCACGAGGAGCAGGCCGCGCCCGTCGACGCGCTCGACCGAACGCCGTTGGCGGTCCGGCAGCGCCTCGCTGCCGTCCCACACCTCGATCAGGGCGGTACTCCCCTGCCTCGACAGCGTGAGGTGAAAGACCTCGCCCATTTTCAGGGCGTTGGTAACGAGCTCGGCGACGATGATCAGCGCGTTATCCGCTATTTCTAGAATGTCCCAATCAGCGAGCGCTATCTTCGTCAGCAGCCGGGCCTGTTCGGCCGCGATGGGATGCGGCGGGAGTGGGAACCTATACGTAGGGCACCCGCCGCTATCGACTTCTGATATCGCCCGCATTCCTCGCCCTTTTCTTTTGCCGATTCGGTGACTAGACTCACATGGGCGGTTACAGTTAGCGACTAACCGGTGTACACCGCTTCGTAACCCCCGTTAAGACGGACTAAACCCCCCAAATCGGTTTGTTGTGGAGGTCACCATGGTGGCTCAGAAGGACCCCTACGAATTCCCCGCGATGCGCGCCTTCGCCACCGAGCTCGAGGCCTGGCGCGGCGTTATGTCAAAGGTCGAACTCGCCGAGTCTCTCGGCTACACGCCCCAGCTCATCGGGCAGATCGAGGGCGGCAAGAACATACCGTCCAAAAAGTTCGCCGAAGATCTCGACACGTTCTTCGAAACCAACGGAGTCTTCGTACGACTCTGGAAGCTCATCGCCGAAACCAAGCACATATCAGCCCTCCCACCAGGCTTCCCCCGGTTCCTGGAGTTGGAGGGAGAAGCGAGTGCGATGCGGGCCTTCGGCGTTCTACTGGTCCCCGGCTTGGTTCAGACAGAGGCGTATGCTCGCGCGATCCTCAGGACCATCCAGCAGTCTGACGCCGTCGAGCAATTCGTGGCCTCTCGCATGGAGCGGAAGGCGATCCTAAACCGCGAGAAACCGCCACGCCTCTGGGTGACGTTAGACGAGCGTTCTCTGCGTTCCGGTATCGGCGGTCCTGATGTCATGCGCGGTCAGCTCGAACATCTCCTAGAGATATCCAAGCGGCCTAACGTCATGGTCGAGGTCGTGACCGAGACTGAGGGCGAATACGCCGGCCTAGAAGGTGACCTCGTCCTGCTGAGCTTTGAAAACCAACCCGACGCCGCCTACACCGAAGCGTCCGGACGAGGGCAAGTCGTGGAGGACCCGGCCGGGGTCGCCGAGTTCCACGTAAGGTACGACTTGATCAGAGGACACGCCCGACCGGTTAATGAGTCCCGGAAGTTGATCGAGTCGATCCTGGAGAGCCTATGAACACGCCAGACTGGCGAAAGAGCAGTCGCAGCGGAGGCAGCGGCGGTAATTGCGTCGAGGTGACCCTGCTCCCCTGGCGAAAAAGCAGCCGCAGCGGAGGCGCATGCGTCGAGGTGGCCGAGGTCGGCACGCTCCCGAATGTCACTCGCTGAGCGAGGACTGCACGACGAGGTCGCTCGTGCGTAGGGCCTCGACGAGGGCGGCCGGGGCGGTGCCGGTCGAGCCCATGGTGTAGGGCGGCTTGGGGTCGTACTCCACCACGAGCTGGATGGCCTCGGCGATCCGGTCCCCCGCGATCCGGCCGGTCAGGTCCAGGGCCAGGTCGATCCCGGCCGAGACGCCGGCCGCGGTCGCGTACTTGCCGTCGACGACCACCCGTTCGGTGACCGGTACGGCACCGAACACCGGGAGGTACTCAAGGCAGTTCCAGTGCGAGGTGGCCGGACGCCCGGTGATCAGCCCGGCGGCGGCCAGCAGCAGGGAACCCGAGCAGACCGAGGTCGTCCAGGTGGTGGCGGCGTCGACGGTACGGATCCAGTCGAGGATCGGTTCGTCCGCGATGAAGTCCCTGGTCCCGGGACCGCCCGGGACCAGGACGATGTCCGGGTCCGTCACCTCGCCGAGCGCGGCGTCGGCGGTGAGGGCGAGGCTGCCCATCTCCGTTCGCACGGGGCCGGGGCGTACGGCGGTGAAGACCACCTCGGCGCCCGGGATACGGGAAAGAATCTCGTACGGGCCGACGGCGTCGAGCGCGGTGAAGCGCTCGTACAGCAGGATGGCGATCTGCATCAGTTCGCTCCTCGGAAGCGGTTTCGGTATTCGGTGGGCGGCACGTGGAGGACGCGGACGAAGGCGCGCCGGAGGGACTCGGGGGTGCCGTAACCGCAGGAGCGGGCGATCTGCTCGACCCCGTCCTCGGTGTCCTCCAGCCGCCGGCGCGCGGACTCCAGCCGTACGCGATCGACGTAGTGTCCGGGCGTCACGCCCACCTCGGCACGGAACGCACGGGCGAACTGCCGGGGCGACAGCGCGGCCCGCCGGGCGAGCGCGTCCACGGAGAGATCGGCGTCGAGGTGCTCGGCGATCCAGTGCTGCACCTCGCGCAGAGGGTGCCGTTCGGCGAGCTGCGCCGCGAGCTGCGTACTGAACTGCGCCTGCCCGCCCGGCCTGCGCAGGAACATGACGAGATGCCGGGCCACCGACAGCGCGACCTCGCGTCCGAGATCCTCTTCGACGAGGGCGAGCGCGAGGTCGATCCCGGCGGTGACGCCGGCGGAGCTGGCGATGTTCCCGTCGCGTACGTAGATGGGCTCGGCCTCGACGCGGGTACCGGGAAACCGGCGGGCGAGCGAGTCGCAGTACGCCCAGTGCGTGGTCGCCCGCCGCCCGTCGAGCAACCCGGCCTCGGCGAGCAGGAACGCCCCCGTACAGACGGAGACGACGCGCTCGGCGCCGGCCGCCAGTTCGGAGATCCGCCGGACGACGTGTGGATCGGGCAGGGCGGTACCCGCCCCGCCGGGCACCAGAAGCGTGTGCGGCGGTTCCGCGCGGTCGAGGTCGGCGTCGGGCAGCAGCCGCAGCCCGCTGGAGGTCCGGACGGCACGCCCGCCGATACCGGCGGTGGTGATGCGGTACGCGCCCGGCCGCCCGGCGGAGGTCCCGTCGAACACCTCCAAGGGGCCGGTCACGTCGAGACTCTGCAACCCGTCGAAGAGGACGATGAGCACTTCGCGCGGCGACATTCCTCAAGCGTGGCAGCGCCGGTGGATGGCAGCAATGACGCGTTTCCCACCTTTCCTGCCACGAGCTTTCACTCGGTGAGGAAGCCGGTGATGGCGGCGGCGATGGCCGGGTAGTCGTCGCCCAACCAGATCATGTGACTGAGCGCGCCACTCTCGACCAGCCGCGCGCCGGGAATGGCCGAAGCCAGCGCCTCGGCATGAACGTACGGAACGGACCCGTCGCTACGCGTGGCGATCACCAGGGTCGGCTGCCGCACCTGAGCGGCCGGCCGTCCGGGCGCGGCCGTGATGCGGAGGTCGTTACCGAACCCGGCCCCCGAACGCATCCGCCCGAACATCGCGAGCAACGCCGCCCGCTGCGGGGCGGTGAGACCGGCCAGCACCTCGGCGACCGGCCGGGTCGTCAGGGGCGACATCAGGAGCCGCTGCGCCAGGCCGGGGGCCCGGCGGACAAGGCCGTGGATCAGCGCCCAGATCACGGGTTCGAGCAATCGCCCGAAGACCACCCGGCCTCCGAGGCGGGTAAGCCGGTCGGGCCAGGGGACGGGCCCAACGGCACTCTGCAGGATGAGCCTCCGCACCAGCCCGGGATGCCGCGCCGCCAGCGCCACCGCGACCGGCCCACCCGCCGACTGCCCGACGACGTCGACGGCCCCGAACCCGAGCACCCCGCACAGCTCGGCGAGAACGTCGGCGAACCGATCGGGCGAGGCCCCGGTGGCCAGCGGAGTACGACCGTAACCGGGCCGCGACGGAGCAAGAACCGTGTACCCGGCGTCGGCGAAGACCTCTTCCCCAAGCGGCAACCCCGCCCGCATGTGCCCGCCATGCAGCATCAGCACGACGCCCGGCCCACGCTCGGCCAACCGATACTCCACCGGCCCACCGGAAAGCCCGATCACCCGCGTCGCACACTCCACCTCAGCCCGCCCTCTCAGCCATCGTCAGTACCGCAACCCGCCGCACGAGCCGGCCCCTGACCGGGCGGCACTCGCCGTACGTTGAGGCAACATGAGCTAAATGCAACCACCGGAATGGGTGCTGGCGGACGGCACCCGGCTTGATCTGGAACTTGAGGCGAGCGAGTCAGGCGGCCTATCAGCAGGGCGACGTCCAGACCGCCCGCGAGCTCCTCCAGCGTGAGGCCGAGGCCGACCCGCTCGAGCGGAGTTGACCTAGACGTTCGCCGGGCGAGGGCGGTCGACCAGCTTGAGAATCTCCGTGGTCGTGGCCGTCTCCCCGAGCTTGGGGAAGATGCGTTCGACGCTGTTGCGGTGCGCGCCGGCGTCGAGGTCCGTCATCGCGTCCGTGACCAGCACCACCTCATAGCCGTGCTCCCGCGCCGCGCGGGCGGTCGACTCCACGCCTCCGCTCGTCGCGACCCCCGTCAGCACGAGCTGGGTGACGCCCAGCTCCTGCAGCTTGGCGTGCAGCGGCGTGTCATGGAACGCACCCCACGTCCGCTTCGTGACGAGGTGGTCCTCCGGCCGTACGGAGAGTTCGTCCACGAGGTCGGCCCAGTCCGGCGAAGACGTGACGTCCGGAGACCCCGACTCCGTGCGGCCCGGCGCCCGGCCCATCACGTTGACCAGCACCACCGGCAGCCCCTGCCGCCGGAACGCCTCTGCCAGGCGAGCCGACCGGCGTACGACCTCCTCCACCGGATGCACCGCGGGCAGCCCGACGACGCCCTTCTGCAGGTCGATCACGACGAGGGCCGCCTTCGGACCGATCACCGGCGGCGGGGGTACGGGCCGGCCGCCGCGCAGCAGCGAGGCCACGGCGGCCAACGCCGCCAGGCCCGTCGACACCGCGAAGACCACCACCAGCCCATGGTGGAACGGTGCCGCGATCAGATGCGGGAAGAACTCCCGGCCCGTCAGGGTCCGCCGATCGGCGGGAGACAGCGACCCCAGCGCCCCGCTCGGCGCCAGCAAGGTCTGGATCGGGTTCACACCCAGGATCGCCGCGAACAGCGATGACACCGGCGGCAGCGCCCCGACCTGGTGCGCGACCCCAGAAGGCACGCCGTTCTGCTGAAGGCCGCCGGTCAGCGTACGCGGCAGGCTCCCCGCCAGGCCGGCGATCATGAGGGAGAAGAACACCCCGATCGACAGCGACGTCCCGGAGTTCTGGAACGTCGACCGCATCCCGGACGCTGCCCCCCGATGCCGCGCCGGCACGCTGCTCATGATCGCTGAGGAGTTGGGCGAGCTGAACATGCCCGTACCCACGCCGTTGGCGGCGATGAACAGGGCGAACGCCCAGTACGGGAAGTCGACCGGCAGCAGCATCAGGCCGACGAAGCTCAGGCCGAACACCACCATCCCTGCCGTCGCGAAACCCCGGGCGCCGAACCGGTCCGACAGCAGCCCCGACACCGGCCCGGCCACCAGGAACCCACCGGTCAACGGCAGCAGGAAGATGCCGGCCCACAAAGGCGTGTCGCTGTAGTCGTACCCGTGCAGCGGCAGCCAGATCCCCTGCAACCAGATGATCAGCATGAACTGCAGGCCGCCCTGAGCGAGCCGGGTGGCGAAGCTCGCCGCGTTGCCCGCCGCGAACGCCCGGATGCGCAGCAGGCCGATCTGGAACATCGGCTCGGCGACATGAGTCTCGATCACGACGAACGCCACGAGCAGCGCGACGCCGCCGGTCAGGGTGCCGTACACGAAGGGGTTCGCCCAGCCCATGGCATGACCGTGGTACGGGTGGATGCCCTCGGTGATCGCGATCAGGACCGCGCTCAGGCCGACGGCGAAGGTGAGGTTGCCCCACCAGTCGATGCGGGCGGGGTGGCGTTCGCCGTTGTCGCGGAGCCTGCGGTACGCCCACCAGGTGCCGAACAGACCGACCGGAACGTTGACCCAGAAGACCGCGCGCCAGTCCCAGATCGCCAGCAATCCCCCGGCGACCAGGCCGATGAACTGCCCGGCCAGCCCGGCGACCTGGTTGATGCCCAGCGCGAAACCACGCTGGCGCGCCGGGAACGCGTCGGTGAGGATCGCGGCGGAGTTCGCGGTGAGCATCGAGCCGCCGATCGCCTGGAGCATCCGCCAGCCGATGAGCCACAGCGCCCCGTGCCTGCCCTGGTACGGGTCGAAGGACAGCAGGATCGAGGCGATCGTGAAGACCAGGAACCCGGCGTTGTAGATCTTCACGCGCCCGAACATGTCGCCGAGGCGCCCGACGGGGACGACGAAGACCGCCTGGACGAGCCGGTAGCCCATGATCATCCAGAGCAGGTAGCCGACGTTGGCGGGCGCCAGGGGGTCCAGGTGGATGCCGCGGAAGATCGCCGGCAGTGCGATGAGGACGATCGAGCCGTCGAGCACGGCCATGAAGACGGCGGCCGTGGTGTTCGAGAGCGCGACCCACTAGTAGCGATCCTCGGACGTGGCCGTCACAGGTTCAGCGCCAGCCGCTCGATCAGCGGCGCCGCCGCCATGAGCTGCCGGTGTTCCTCGGGGGTGAACCCGCCGGACAGGGCCTGGGCGATCTGCTGGATGCGCGCGGTGCGCTTGTTGCGCAGGTGGTCGCGGCCCGCGTCGGTCACCGACAGGACGACGCGCCTGCCGTCGTCGGCGTCGGGGCGGCGGTCGATCAGGCCGCGGGACTCCAGGGTGGCGAGCGTGGCTCCCATCGACTGGGGGCTGATCTGCTCGGCCCGCGCGAGCCCGCTCGCCGTACTCGGCCCCGCGCGGTCGAGGCGCGACAGCGCCGCGGTCTCGGGCAGCGTGAGCTCGCCTGAGACCGGCGCCTGCCGCAACCGGCGGCGAAGCAGCCCCACGCTCACGACCAGCGCCGCGGCGACGTCATCCACATCCAGCTCGTCCGACATATGCTCAACATAGACTGATAAGGCCAGACTTAGCAACTCCTGGAACCCGTTTGACGCCGCCCCGGCGCCAGGGCACGATCTCCAGCGGAAGATCATCCAGAGGATCCGAGGGACCTGGCCCTGTGACGATCCGGCAACCTCCTGCGGGAAAGGTGCCAACGCCAGGAACGATGAGGAGAGCCCGATGAGCCTGCGGCTCGATGTCCCCGTGCTGCGTGGAGCGAACGTCCGGCTGGAGCCACTGACGATGGGGCACGCGGCGGACCTGGCGCTGGCAGCGGAGGAGGACCGTTCCTCCTACGCGTTCACCGTGGTCCCCCGTGCCGACGAGGTCGAGCGGTACGTGGCGACCCAGCTCGCCCGCGACGGGCTGACCCCCTTCGCGCAGATCCGGTCGCGGGACGGCATGGCGGTGGGATGCACCGCGTTCTGGGATCCCCGGACGTGGCCGGAGCGGCCCGATCTGCGCGCGATCGAGATCGGCTGGACCTGGCTCGGGGCGTCGGCACAGGGCACCGGGATCAACGCCGAGGCGAAACTTCTCCTGTTCACCTACGCGTTCGAGACGCTGGGCGTGGCACGCGTCGACCTCAAGACCGACGCCCGCAACCAGAGGTCGCGCCGGGCCATCGAGCGCCTCGGCGCGCGCTCTGAGGGCGTACTGCGCAGGTGGTCGCCCTCATGGGCGCCCGGCGAAGCGGGCATGCTTCGGGATTCGGCCATGTTCTCCGTGCTGGCCGACGAATGGCCGACCGTGAGGTCGGCGCTGCGGGCCCGCCTCGGCAGCCTCACCTGACGAGAAAGAGCCCAGGCCAGAGACGTGCTCCCCGGCCTGGGCCCGAACGCGTGCCGCTCGTTACTTGTTGGCCGCGTGGAGCTCGGCGAGAGACTGGGCCGCGCGAGCGTACGGCAGGTTGCCCAGGTCGGCGATCGTCTTGATGCCGAGCGCCTCGTACAGGGCCTCGCCGTTACGCTCCGAGACGCCCTTCAGCGCCGACACCGGGGCGGCCATGATCTCCGGAAGGCTCTTGTCCGCCCATGCCTTGTCGAGCACGTTGGTCAAGTCGATCTCAGCCACTGATGTCCTCCAGGGACGTGTCGGGGGTTGGGCTTCCGGACAACTGCCCGCGTCGCGCGGACAAATGCCCGCATCGCCCGCTTTTCTACCGCGTCATGGGCGTACGCGGGTCCGAAACACCCGGAATGACCCCCGCGGGCCAGGTCAGCAGCCCAGGAGACGCGTGGCCAGAAACGCCTCGACCTGGTCCAGGCCGATGCGCTCCTGCGCCATCGAGTCGCGCTCCCGCACGGTCACCGCGTTGTCCTCGAGGGTGTCGAAGTCGACCGTGACGCAGTACGGCGTGCCGATCTCGTCCTGGCGGCGGTAGCGGCGGCCGATCGCGCCCGCGTCGTCGAAGTCGACGTTCCAGTTGCGGCGGAGCCGGGTGGCCAGGTCCTTGGCCTTGGGCGACAGGTCGGTGTTGCGCGACAGCGGCAGCACCGCGACCTTGACCGGCGCGAGCCGGTGGTCGAGCCGCATGACCACGCGCTTTTCCATCTTGCCCTTGGCGTTCGGCGCCTCGTCCTCGTTGTAGGCGTCGAGCATGAACGTCAGCACGCACCGGTCGACGCCCGCCGCCGGCTCGATGACCCAGGGGACGTAGCGCTCGTTCTTCTCCTGGTCGAAGTAGGACAGGTCCTGGCCGGACGCCTTGGCGTGCGTGGAAAGGTCGAAGTTGGTGCGGTTGGCGATGCCCTCGAGCTCGCCCCACTCGCTGCCGGGGAAGTTGAAGTGGTATTCGACGTCGACGGTGCGCTTGGCGTAGTGGGCGAGCTTTTCCTTCGGGTGCTCGAACAGCCGGAGGTTGTCCTTGGCGATGCCCAGGTCGACGTACCACTGGAATCGCGTGTCGATCCAGTACTGGTGCCATTCTTCGTCGGTGCCCGGCTCGATGAAGAACTCCATCTCCATCTGCTCGAACTCCCGCGTACGGAAGATGAAGTTGCCCGGCGTGATCTCGTTGCGGAACGACTTGCCGATCTGGCCGATGCCGAACGGCGGCTTGCGCCGCGCGGACTGCTGCACGGCCGCGTAGTTGATGAAGATGCCCTGCGCGGTCTCCGGGCGCAGATAGGCGAGGCCGGACTCGTCCTGCACCGGGCCGAGGTAGGTCTTGAGCAGCCCGTTGAACATCTTCGGCTCGGAGAACGCGCCCTTGGTGCCGCAGTTGGGGCAGCCGAGGTCGGCCAGGCCGTTCTCCGGGGGCCTGCCGTGCTTCTCCTGGTACGCCTCTTCGAGGTGGTCCGCCCGGTAGCGCTTGTGGCAGGACTGGCACTCGGTCAGCGGGTCGACGAACTCCTTGACGTGACCGCTCGCCTCCCACACCTCACGGGCGAGGATGACGCACGAGTCGAGACCGACGACGTCGTCGCGACCCTGCACCATGGACTTCCACCACTGCCGCTTGACGTTGTTCTTCAGCTCGACGCCGAGCGGTCCGTAGTCCCACGAGGCGCGCAGCCCGCCGTAGATCTCACTGGAGGGAAAGACCAGGCCCCGGCGCTTGCTGAGGCTGACAACGGTCTCCATCACATCGGAACGACGGGCCATGAGTGATCTCCATCCGGCTGGCAGTCGGCGGTGTTCGGTGCGGAATATGACGTATGGCGCCCGGCCCCGCCGATTCGCGGCTGGAGCCCGACGCCCTGGATCTTCAGCTTAGGACACCGCAGGTCATGCCGCGCCCCGAAACGCCTCGGAGCGTCACTGGAGTGTCACTGCGCATCACCGGCCCCGGATCAGTCGACGTCTCCGTCGACGGCGTCGCTGTCGATCTTCAGCCGTACGCCGCCGTGCCGCTCGACGTGGTCGCCGCGGTACTGCTTGATCCGGTGGTGGCCCGGCCACCAGGCCTCGTTCATCCAGCGGTCGGCCCACACGTCAGGCTTACGGTTCCAGTGTGCGAACCAGATGGCCGTCGGCTTGTTGATCCCCTCGGCCTGGCCCAGGTCGCGGATGCCCGACGCGACGCTGCTGTAGATCCCCGGGGTGTACTCCAGCGCCCGTACGCCCCGGCTCCAGGAGTCGACGAACGTCAGGACCGCCTGCCGGCAGGACGCGCCCCCGCCGTACGCCTCCAGGTCCATGTAGAGCGGCGTCCTCGGCGCCAGGCCCAGGGCCACCGCGTGGTTCACCGCGTCGACGGCGGACAACTGGCCGGCGAGGGCGGCGTTCCCGGGCGAGAACCGCGGCCGCGAGGCCGTGCACGGCGCCTGCGGCCCGACGTACGTCGGGATCAGCCGCCAGCCCATCGCCCGTACGGCCGTCACCCAGCCGCGGGTCAGCCGCTCCTGCGAGCACGCGCGCGCCGGGCCGCCGATGTAGATGTTGGCGGCCACGAAGTCGCCGCGCCACGCGCGCATCGCCGCCAGCGACGGCGCCGTGCACGTGTCGAAACCGGGGCCGGTGACCCAGTGGCCCCGCTCGCCACTCCTGCGCTCGGCGCTCTGCGGGGCGGTGCGCCTGATCCCGCCGATCACCCGGTCCAGCTCGCGGGAGTCGCCGCCGTACGAGCCGGTGATCAGCACCCCCGCTCCGGGGACGGCCGCGCGGACCTCTCTGGTCGCCGGGTCCCGTACGGTCACCGCCGGCAGCCCGGCCACCCGGTCCGCCGGGCGCCCGGCGAGCAGGCCGGTCGCCAGCGAGGCGGTCTGGTCGGTGAGCGGCTCGATGTGGAGCGCCTCCGTACGGCCGACCGCGTGGGCCGGGCAGAGCTGGTTCTCCCCCGCCGGGCCGAGGTAGAGCGCGTGCCGGTCGAAGCGCACGCACTCGGTCGAGGAATGACCGAGGCGGTGGACCGGCCAGCCGGCCGGAACGGTGATCCGCAGTCCCTGATAGTCGACGGTCGTGTCCGCGTGCGCCGGCGTTCCCGGGATCAGTGCTCCCAGGATGCAGGCGAACAGGCCGGCACGAAGCATCGCGTCCCCCCGAGGTCGTGGTCCCGTACGGCGACGATCGTCACAGGTGGGGCACCGCGATCCGGGAGCGCGCGGCGTACTTGTGCGGTATTTCGGCGGCCTCGCCCGGATCTTTACCCTTCGGGGGTCTCGACGATCTCGTACGCGCCGGCCTCGTCGATGGCCAGCGTGGACAGCGGGATGAGCGCCACCCGCACGTCGTACGCGCCGAGGGCCCGCCGGTAGTAGCCGGCGCCGTCCCAGTCGGTCACCATCGCCCACAGGTCGGGGTCGTCGACCGCGCGGCCGAGGCGGCCGGAACGGTGACCAGGGCTCTTCTCCACGGCGCTCAGGACCTCCTGGGCCGTACGGACGAAATCGTCGGTCTGCGTCGCGGGAACGCGATAACGGGTGATGGCCAGCACCCGACCATGATGCCGGACCCGTGGCGGCGCGCACACCGGTGACATGGATGCGCCACCATGGAGGTGTGTCATCCAAAACCACGGTCCGGCGGCAGAGCGCCGTCTTCCTCGCCTACGTGCACCAGTTGCCCCGGTGGGCGCCGCTGATCCTGCTGCCCGCCCTGCTCATCGCCGGGATGGCGATACCCGGGCCGGTCGGCGCGATCCCGCTGATCCTGCTGGCGTTCGTCGTCTGGTTCCTGTTCATGGCCACGCCGCCGCGCAACACGTCGCACCTGCTGATCCGGTACGCCGTGCCGCTGCTCCTGGTCGCCGTGGCGGTCGCCAAACTTCTCGCCTGACCAAACATCTGGTTTTGACAACCATTTTCATGTTCATTCATACTCAATGGGTGGTAACCCGTCGATTCCTGTGCCTCGCGCTATCCGCCGCCCTGCTGGCCGGCGGATGCGGAGCGCGAGCGAGCGGCGGAGGCAAACCCAAGATCGCCGCGGCGTTCTACCCGCTCGCCTGGCTGGCCGGACAGGTCGCCGGGCCGGGCTTCCACGTCCAGAACCTCACCAAGCCCGGCGCCGAGCCGCACGACCTGGAGCTCACGCCGCGCCAGGTGATCGACGTCGGCGAGTCCTCGCTCGCCTTCTACGTCAAGGGCGTGCAGCCGGCCGTGGACAAGGCCGTGCGCGAGCACGCCAAGAACCACTCTCTCGACGCCGAGACCCTGGTCACGACGTTGCCCGCGCCGCAGGACGAGACGCACGACGGCGCCCACGACCCGCACCTGTGGCTCGATCCGACCCGCTTCGCCACGGTCGCCACCGCCCTCGGCGAGCGCCTGGCCCGGATCGACTCCGCCGGCGCCGCGGGCTACCGCGCCCGCGCCGCCCAGGTCGTCACCCGCCTGAACGCCCTCGACGGCGAGTTCCGTACGGGCCTGCGTACGTGCGCGCGCAAGGACATCGTCACCGGCCACTCCGCCTTCGGCTACCTCGCCGCGCGCTACGGACTCCGGCAGGTCGGGGTGTCCGGGCTCGACCCCGAGGCCGAGCCGTCGCCCCAGCGCATGGCGGACCTGACCGACCTCATCCGCCGTACGGGCGCGACCACGGTCTTCACCGAGACGCTGGCCAGCCCGAAGACGGCCGCCACGCTCGCCCAGGAGGCCGGGGTGCGCACCGAGGTGCTGGACCCGGTCGAGGGCGTCAAGCACGGCTCCCACGACGACTACTTCTCGATCATGCGCCGCGACCTCACGACGCTCCGCACCGCACTGGGATGCTCATGAACCTTCCCTTCTCTGTGACCGGCGGCGAGGTGCGGCTCGACCGCCGGCTCGTCCTGCGCGGCATCGACCTGGCCGTACGGCCCGGCGAGGTCGTCGCGGTGATGGGCGCCAACGGTTCGGGCAAGTCGACCCTCGTACGCGCGCTGCTCGGGCTGATCCCGCTGTCCGCCGGGCGGGCCGAGCTGTACGGCGTGCCGCCGTCACGGTTCCGCGACTGGAGGCGCATCGGGTACGTCCCGCAGCGGCTGTCGATCGGCGGCGGGGTGCCGGCGACCGTACGCGAGATCGTCGCCTCGGGCCGGATCGCCCGCCAGTCGCGGCTCCGCCCGGCCTCGGCCGCCGACCGCCGGGCGGTCGACCGCGCCCTGCAGGCGGTCGGCATGGCCGACCGCGCCCGCGACCCGGCGCAGGAGCTGTCCGGCGGCCAGCAGCAGCGCGTGCTCATCGCGCGCGCCCTGGCCGGCGAGCCCGACTCCCTCGTCATGGACGAGCCGACCGCCGGCGTCGACTCCCGCAGCCAGGAGACGCTGGCCGGCACCCTCCGTGAGCTGGTCGGGCTGGGCCGTACGGTCGTGCTCGTCGCCCACGAGCTGGGCCCGCTGGAGCCGCTGATCACCCGCTCGATCGTGCTCGACCAGGGCCGGATCGTGCACGAGGGGGTCCCGCCGTCCCCGCAGGGCGACTGTGCGCGCCCCGGCCACGACCACGTACACCCGCACGCGCCCGCCGAGGAGCCCGGCCTGCTGTCATGATCGAACTCCTGTCGTACGACTTCCTGCGCCGCGCGCTGATCGCCGCCGTCCTCGTCGGCGTCTCCGCGCCGGCCGTCGGCACGTTCATCGTGCAGCGGCGCCTCGCCCTGCTCGGCGACGGCATCGGCCACATCGCCCTGACCGGCGTCGGCCTGGGCCTGCTGACGCGCACCTCCCCCACGATCTTCGCGCTGCTCGTGTCGGCCCTCGGCGCGGTCGCGATCGAGCTCCTGCGCGTGCGCACGCGTACCGGCGGGGACGTCGCCCTGGCGCTCCTGTTCTACGGCGGACTGGCCGGCGGCGTACTGTTCGCCAACCTGTCGGCGGGCAGCGCGAGCCTGAACAGCTACCTGTTCGGCTCGATCAGCAGCGTCAGCACGAGCGACCTGTACGTCGTGGCGGGGCTGGCCGTGGCCGTGCTGGTCATCCTGGCCGTGTTCGGCCGCGAGCTGTTCGTGCTGTGCCAGGACGAGGAGGTGGCCCGCGCGAGCGGCCTGCCGGTGCGGTTCCTGTCGCTGCTGATCGCGGTGACCGCGGCGCTGACCGTGGTCGTGGCGATGCGCGCGGTCGGCCTGCTGCTGGTCAGCGCGCTGATGGTGGTCCCGGTCGCCGCCGCGCAACAGGTCACCCGCGGCTTTCGCGCGACGGTCGGCCTGGCGATGGCGGTCGGCGTGATCGCCGCCGTCGGCGGCCTGTGGGTGTCGGTGGACGCCGACATCGCCCCCGGCCCCACGATCGTCCTCCTCGCGATGGCCGTCTTCCTCGCGGCCGTCGGGGCTGGAAGACTGATCCGCATGCGCCGTACGGAGACCCCATGACGGGCAGACGGGACGACGTACGCCAGGCCCTGGCCACCACGGACGGTTTCCGCAGCGCCCAGGACATCTACGCGGGCCTGCGGGCCGCGGGTTCGAGCATCGGCCTGACCACGGTGTACCGCGCGCTGCAGAAGCTGAGCGACGCGGGCGAGGTCGACGTCCTGCGCACCGACGAGGGCGAGGCGGTCTACCGCGCCTGCCGTACGGACGAACACCACCACCACCTGGTCTGCCGCGTCTGCGGCCGCACGGTGGAGATCGAGGGCCCGGCGGTGGAGAAGTGGGCCGAGGCCATCGGCGCCGAACACGGCTTCAGCGACGTCACCCACACCGTCGAGGTCTTCGGCACCTGCTCGGAGCACTGAGCCGTTCTACGGTTCGGCGGGATGGTCCTGGCCGCCGGGCGCCTCCGCTCGACGATGCGCGGCCGGCCTCTGCCCCGACCTCCGTCTCGGCCTCGGCCGAAAAAGTCCGCCAAAACGGTTGCCGAATGGTCAAGAGTCGTTGACCATTGGGGGCGTGCCTACCGATGATCTCCCCGAGACGTTCCACGTGACCAATGACGAGCAGCTCCGCGCCGTCTCCAACCTCACGCGTCACCGGATCATGGCCATGCTCCGCTTCGAGCCGGCGACGATCACGCAGATCGCCCAGCGGGTGGGTCTCGCGAAGGGGAGTTCCAGCTATCACGTGCGACTGCTCGAGCGGGCCGGCCTGGTGAAGGTGGTGCGGACACGGAAGGTGAGAGGGGTCACCGAGCGGTACTACGCGATGGCCGCGCGGTCGATCGAACTGCCGGATCCGGGGCCGGGGCAACCGGACGTACTGCTGCGGAACGCGGTGGCGGACCTGGAGGCGTCGCCGGCGGACGGCGAGAGGCACGTGCGGATGGCGCATCTGCGGCTCACCGAGGAGCAGTTCACCGAGCTGGGGGCGCGGCTGGAGGCACTGGCGGATGAGTACCGGGCGCTGTCCGATCCCTCACTTCCCGACGCGTCGCTGGTCTTCGCGCTGTTCCAGCCGGCCCCGCGCCGGCAGGTCGAGGGGGACGCCAAGTGACCTCGAATCCGAAACTGCCCGCCGGCTTCGGGCGGCTGTGGACCGCGCAGACGGTGTCCTCGCTCGGTGACGGCGTGACGCATGCCGCGCTGCCGCTGCTGGCACTGACGTTGACGCGGGATCCGATGGCGCTGGCCGTCGTCACGGCCGCCGGAACGCTGCCCTGGCTGCTGTTCGGAGTCCTCGGCGGTGCGCTGGTGGACCGCTGGGACCGCCGCCGCACGATGTGGGTCGCGGACACCGCGCGTGCCGTACTGCTCGCGATACCGGCGGCCGCGGCCGCGCTCGACGTACTCAGCATTCCGCTGCTGTCGGCCGTAGCCTTCCTGCTCGCCCTCGGCGGGCTCTTCTTCGACACGGCCGCCACGGCCTATCTGCCGGATCTGCTCGGCCGCGACCCCGCGCTCCTCGAAGGCGCCAACTCCCGCCTGCGCGGCACCCAGACCGCCGCGTCCGGCTTCGCCGGGCCACCCGCGGGCAGTGCGCTGCTCGCGCTCGGGCGGGCGGTTCCGCTGCTCACCGACCTGGCCTCGTTCGTGTTCTCCGCACTGCTCGTACGGTCGCTGCCCGCCGTGCCGCGGTCCACCGCCGGCGTCGGCGAATCACTGCTCCGCCAAGCGCGGGCCGGGGCCTCCTACGTCTTCCAGGATCGGTTGCTGCTCGGCCTCGCGCTCCGTCCGGCGGTCGGGAACATCGCCTTCGTCGCCGTGGAGACCGTACTCGCCCTCTTCGCCCACGAGCGCCTCGGCATCGGCCCCTTCGGCTTCGGGCTGCTCCTCACGGCGGAGGCCACCGGCGGCCTGCTCGGCGCGGGCGTCGCCTCCTTCCTCGGCCGGCGGCTCGGCACCGGCACCGCACTGACCTGCACGGCCGCGATCGAGGGGCTCGCCATCCTGGGACTCGCCGCCGCCCCGGATCCGTACGTGGCCGGGCTCGCACTCGCCGTCTGCGGAGCGGGCATGGGCGCCACGATGGTGCTCGGCCCCTCCCTCCGGCAGGCGATCGTCCCGGCCCATCTGATGGGCCGGGTCGCCTCCACCTCCCGCATGCTCGCCATGTGCGCCGCCCCGTTCGGCGCCTTCCTCGGCGGCTGGCTGGCCACCACCTATGACCTGCGCACTCCGCTCTACGCCGCCGCCGGCCTCCTCCTGTCCATGACCGCCGTCACGGCCACCCTGACCAGCAATCGCCGAGTCGAGACGGCGCTGCGCGACACCGCCTCGACCGGCGGACCGGGTCAACCGGAACCAGAGGATCGCGTTCGGGAGGGCGCCCCCGAACCCGCCGGGACTCCGGCACGCTGAACTCCCCGCGCCTCCGCCTAGAATCCGGCGTTGAAGGTCGCTTCGGGGCGGTCGCGGTCGGTGTAGAGGGTCCAGGCGGTTTCGGCGATCTTGTCGGGGTCGAGGGTGCCGATGCCCTTGAAGGCCTCCTGCGAGGTCAGCAGGGTGTGGATGTCGCCGCGCTCGATGAGGCCGCCGATCGTCAACGTGCCCGCGTAGACGCCGTGTTCGGCCAGGCCCGCGTTGAGTGTCAGGGCGTAGTTGCGGAGCGCCGCCGAGGCGACGGCCAGGTCGCCGAGGGCGGGCATCGGCACGACGGAGCTGAGGCCTCCGGCGAACAGCAGCCCGCCGTCCCCGCGTTCCGTCATGGCGGGCAGCACCTTGGCGACCACGTCGACGGCCGGGTACACCCAGCTCATCGCCTGCCGCACGCCGTCGGACGTGGTCCCGGTGATCGGCACCGGCCGGACGCCCGGGTCGGCGGCGCCGGGTCCGTAGTAGACGACGTCGATGGTTCCGTGCCGCTCGGCGACGGTGTCCAGGACGGCGAGGAGCCGGTTCTCGTCGCGTACGTCCGCGGTGTGGGAGGTGGCCTCGATGCCCGCCTTGTCCAGATCAGCGACGTAACCGGCGTGGCGGGTGTCGCTGCGGGACACGAGGGCCACGGTGAAGCCCTCGCGGCCGAACCGGTGCGCGATGGACATGCCGAGGCCCGGGCCCGCTCCGATGACGAGCGCGGTCCTGTGTGAGGACATGGTGTCTCTTTCTCTTATTATGAGGTAACCCTCAAGTTAGCATGAAATTGAGGGTTACCTCGACTTTCTATGATGGGGTGATGACACCCAGGCCGCTGCGGGCGGACGCCGCGCGTAACCGCGACAAGCTGCTGGCCGCCGCCGTACAGGTCTTCGGCGAACGCGGCCTCGACGCGCCGCTGGAGGAGATCGCCCGCCGCGCCGGGGTCAGCATCGGCACGCTCTACAACCACTTCCCGGCGCGGGAGACGTTCTTCGACGCGATCTTCCCCGAACGCCTGGCCGCCCTTGACCGCGTCGCCGAGGCGGCCCTGGAGGACCCCGACCCGTGGAACGGTTTCGCGAGCTTCCTCGAGGGTCTGTTCGCGCTCCAGTCGCAGGACCACGCCCTGAATGACGCGCTCGCCCTGCGGTTCCCGGTGAGCCCGGAGGTACGCGAGGCGTGCCATCGCGGCTTCCAGCACGCGGACCGCATCATCGAGCGCGCCAAGGAGAGCGGCCGGCTGAGGGCGGACTTCAAGCCCCAGGACCTGTCGACGGTGATCTGGGCGATGTCCCAGGTGATCCGCGAGTCGATGGACGTGGCCCCCGAGGCGTGGCGCCGCTGCCTGGCCTTCTTCCTCGACGGCCTGCGCGCCGAGGCCGCCCACCCCATCGAGGTCCCGCCCATGACGGAGACCCAGCTCGCCACGATGATGCGCCGCCGACGATAAACGCGCGCCCTTTATAGCCCCTTAGCGAAACATCAGGACATAAGCGACCTATTGGAAAGCATCATATTTCAGCGGTACGCCGATAAAACTTTGCTATAGAGTCCAGCCTGAACCCGGCAAGAACGTGAATCGATCTTGAATTAACCGCATCGCCACCGGAGGCGGATATGTTACTGGCGTTCGTTGGACTTTCCGTTGCCGCCGCCCTCGGCATAGGAGGCCCGGCCCTCATCTTCTACGTCGGCGCGTACGCGGAGGGGTGGTCCCTCAACTGGATCGGCCTGATCGCAGCCGGACAGCTGCTGGCCTCACTGCTGGTCCTGGCGATCATGCTCTGGCGCCCGTCGGCCAGCAGGAGGAGCGGCTGACTTTCGCGCTGCTCGCTTTGAATTCACCTTTCGCCGAGCCAGCGCTCGTCCTGAAACTCGGCCGGGACATCGTCCTCCCACGGGTCGATCCCCCGGCTTTCCAGTTCCGCGAACCACCGTTCGCGCCGGGACTCCGGTAGCCGTTTCCCGCACCACGGACAGAACATGATTCCCAGGCTCGACGTGCCGCCGTCGTGCACGATGAGCCCGTACTCCTGGAGCTTGGGAATGAACACCACCACCGCGTCCGCGCATTCGTACGGATCCGCGTGCCGGTCACAGTCCCAGTCGACATTCCGCGCCATGTCCTCACAACAGTGCCGAGCCATGCCACCGATCTTTCCCTAGGCGCGGCGTTCGATGGTCGCCGGCCGGGGCGCCGTTCTCACGCCACCGCCGTCGAAGCCCGGCACCGGCACGCCCAGCGCGGCGGCGTGCAGGGCGTTCTCTCCGGTACCGCAGCCCGCATCCAGCATGGCTCCCATGAGGACGCCGCATCACGTCCAGTTAGCCGATCTTGTACGCCTTCATCACTGGCTGGCTGTACAGTCAACGTTCCCGAGAAGCGAAACGGAGAACGAATCAATGGCCGCACGTGACTGGGCCGTCAAGAAGGCGGCGTCGAAGATCCTGGGTCCCGACGAGAGGCTGGTGGCGAGCTGCATGGCCAACCTCCCGGGCACGCTGAAGCGTGAGGGCTACTACTCCGCCCTGCAGAACGTCGTGGGGATCAGGTTCGTCGACGTGGCGGGCGACGGCGGTCTGCCGCCGAAGATGAACCTCGCGGTCACCGACCGGCGCGTGCTGCTGTTCGAGCAGTCCATGCTCGGCCGCGCCAAGGACCTCGTCGCCGAGATCCCGATCGGCCAGGTCGCCGAGGCGCGCCTCACGGAGTCGAGCCGGGCGCAGGTGTCGATCAAGGTCTACAACTTCGCCATCACCTTCACCGGTGGCACGGACCTCGAGCTCGAGTCGCCCGACAAGGGCGGGGTCACCAACGTCATCGGGGCCATCAACGGCCGCGTACGGAGCTGACGGACCCACCGTCGTGGCGACAGGCGACAATGGAGTCCGTCATCGATCTGTCGGGGGTCCGCTTGTCGCCACGTTCGGCCCAGGTCAACCAGGAAATGCGGGAGCAGTCCCAGCAACGCATCCTCGAGGCCGCCCTGATGGCGTTCGCCGAACGAGGGTACGAAGGCACCACGATCGCCCAGATCGCCGAGCGCGCCGGGGTCGCGCGCGGCCTGGTGTCGTACTACTTCCCGGCCAAGGAGCAGTTGCTGCAGGCGCTGCTCGGACAGGCGCTGGCGGGGTTCCTCGCGCTCACCGACCCGGCCGAGGACGAGATCACCCCCGACCAGCGGCTGGCGGGCTGCATCAACCGCACCCTGACCTCGGCCGCGGGCACCATCGGCATCCAGCGGCTCGTCCTGTGCCTGATGCTGCAGCCCGGCACCCGGGAGATCTTCGTCGGCGTCGAGGCCGCCCAGGCCGAGGTCGTCGGGGAGCTCGAACGCCGGCTACGGGCGATCTTCGCCGAGCGCGGCGCCGAGAACCCCGCCCTGGAGGAGGTCATGTTCCGCAGCGTGCTGGAGGGTGTCGTCTTCAAGATGGCCGTCTATCCGCAGACCTATCCGCTCGCCGCCGTACGGCACCGCCTGCTCACGATGTACGGGCTGCCGGCCGGCGACCCGCCCGACGAGCCCGTCCAGCCGCTCAGGGCGATGTGACGGCGCCGACCTCGTTGGGCAGCGCCCCGCCGAACCTCCGGTCGCGGCGCGCGTACGACTCGCACGCGTCCCAGAAGTTGCGCCGGTCGTAATCGGGCCACAGGACGTCCTGGTAGACGAACTCGGCGTAGGCCGCCTGCCAGACCATGAAGTTGGAGCTGCGCTGCTCTCCCGACGGACGCAGGAACAGGTCGACCTCGGGGATCTCGGGGCGGTAGAGGTAGCGCTGGAAGACCTTCTCGGTGATCTTCTCCGGGCGCAGCTTGCCGGCCTGGACGTCGCGGGCGATCGCCGCGGCGGCGTCCGCGATCTCGGCCCGCCCGCCGTAGTTGACGCAGAACTGCAGGGTCAGGACGTCGTTGTGCTCGGTCATCCGCTCGGCGTCCTCGAGCTCCTTGATGACGCTGCGCCACAGCTTGGGCCGGCGGCCGGCCCACCGGACGCGTACGCCCATCGAGTGGAGCTGGTCGCGGCGGCGGCGGATCACGTCGCGGTTGAAGCCCATCAGGAACCGCACCTCGTCCGGCGAACGCCGCCAGTTCTCGGTCGAGAAGGCGTACGCGGACAGGTACGGGACGCCGATCTCGATCGCGCCCATGATCACGTCGAAGAGGGCGTACTCCCCCATCTTGTGACCCTCGGTACGAGGCAGCCCGCGGTCCTTGGCCCACCGGCCGTTGCCGTCCATGACGACGGCGACGTGGCGCGGGATCAGCTCCTTGGGCAGCTTCGGCGGCCGAGCGCCGCTCTCGTGCGGATCCGGCGGCTGTACGACCCTCATGTTCTGATTCGTCTCCTAGTCATGTACGACGTTCCTCGGCGCTTCCCGCTCGGGCAGGCGAGGCGCCTCGCGCTCGGGCTCAATGGTCGCGCTCGGCTTCTCACTCACTCCACGGCCGGCCTCGTCCCTCAGCCGACCACTCCGCTCGCTCGGCACCTCGCGCTCGGGCTCAATGGTCGCGCTCGGCTTCTCACTCACTCCACGGCCGGCCTCGTCCCTCAGCCGACCACTCCGCTCGCTCGGCACCTCGCGCTCCACGTGCCGGAGGGAGCGGATGCCATGCTCTAGATGCCACTGGAGGTAGGCGGCCACGAGGCCGCTGCACTCTACTCGGTGGCGGGACTCGCTCGAGTCCGCGCGATCCCAGTCGCCGCGCAGCAACGCGATCATCAGCCCGATCGTCGCCTCCGCCGGGCTCGCCGAGCCCGGCGGCCGGCACGACCCGCACACCATTCCGCCCGCCGCGATCGCGAACGACCGGCCCGTACGCTCGCCGCAGCGCGCGCAGTCCTCCAGCGCCGGCGCGTAGCCCGCGATGGCCAGGGACCGCAGGAAGAAGGCGTCGAGGACCAGCCGGGGATCGTGCCCGCCCTCGACGAGCGTCCGCAGACCCCCGACGACCAGCAGGAACTGCCGCAGCGCGGGTTCCTTCTCGACCGGGGTGAGCTTCTCGGCCGTCTCCAGCATCGCGGTGCCGGCGGTGTAGCGCGGGTAGTCGGTGGCGAGGCGCTCGCCGTACGGGCGCAGCGTCTCGGCCTGGGTCACGAGGTCGAGCGAGCGGCGTTCGTACAGCTGCAGATCGACGTGGGTGAACGGCTCCAGCCGCGCGCCGAAGCGCGACTTGGTCTTGCGCACGCCCTTGGCGGCGGCCCGCACCCGCCCGGTGCGGCGAGTCAGGATCGTCACGATGCGGTCGGCCTCGCCCAGCTTCTGGGTGCGCAGCACGACGCCCTCGTCACGGTAGAGACTCACCTTCTCATTGTCCCGCACGAACCGGGTGGAACCGGCGCGACGCCCGCAGGGGTCCAAGGGGAGTACGAACGAGATCGCAGGGGGAGAACGTGACCTGTTTCTTCGATGCCTCGCACGGCCCCGGCCGCCGGGAGATCACGTGGTCGCCGCAGTGGGGCGCGCCGCGCCCGGTGCTCGCGTGCCCGGCGTGCGCCCAGCGCTGGAGCGACCATCTGCAGGGCCGCGGCGGCTACGCCCAGCAGGCCGGATACCCGCAGCCCGGCTATCCGGACTACGGTGGCTACCCGCAGCGGCAGGGGTACGGTGCTGGCTCGATGGTGGCGGCCGGCGCGGCGGGCTTCGTCGGCGGCATGATCGTCAACGAGATGTTCGACCACGACGAGGTCGTGGAGCAGGTCGATGTCGTCGACGACTACGGGGACTACGGCGGTGACTGGTAAGAACCTGCGTTTGTCAACTCTTCGTAGGTGAAAATTTACGTATGGTGACCACATGCGGTCGAGTCACCGGTGGTGTGGATCACAGCCCTCGTGCAAATGTGACTTCATGAGATGCACAATCGTCCCGCCGCACGTACTCGAGCACGTCGCCGACAGACACGGCGACGAGCAGGTGCGCGAGCTGGTCCAGCGCACCCTCACCCTTGACAATGAGCAGCGACTCACCCGTGACGCCGCACAGCTCATCGCGCAGCCGCCACCGGCCACCACGCCGGTGGCCGCCAAGCGCACGCTCCACGACGCCGCGCACCAGGAGACGCTGCCGGGCCGTACGGTCCGCGCCGAGGGCGCCCCGGCGACCGGCGACCAGCAGGTCGACGAGGTCTACGACTGGCTCGGCGTCACGTTCGACTTCTACAACGTGGCCTACGGCCGCAACTCCATCGACGGCGGGGGCCTGGCGCTGGTGGCGACCGTGCACTACAGCAACGGCTACGACAACGCCTTCTGGGAAGGCTCCCAGATGGTCTACGGCGACGGCGACCAGCAGATCTTCAAGACCTTCACCGGGCCGCTCGACGTGACCGGGCACGAGCTCACGCACGGCGTCACGCAGTATTCCGGCGGCCTGGAGTACCAAGGTCAGAGCGGGGCCCTCAACGAGTCGCTCTCCGACGTCTTCGGCTCGCTGGTCAAGCAGTACCACCTCGGCCAGACCGCCGACCAGGCCGACTGGCTCATCGGCCAGGGCATGTTCGCCGACTCGGTCCACGGCGTCGCGCTGCGCTCGATGAAGGCGCCCGGCACCGCGTACGACGACCCGGCCCTCGGCAAGGACCCGCAGCCCGCCACGATGGCCGACTACGTCGACACCGACAGCGACAACGGCGGGGTGCACATCAACTCCGGCATCCCCAACCACGCGTTCTACCTCGCCGCGGCCGCGATCGGCGGCAACGCGTGGGAGAAGGCCGGCCGTGTCTGGTACGACACGCTCACCAGCAGAAGGGTGCCGACGGGCGCGGATTTCGCGACATTCGCCGGCATGACCGTCGCGACCGCGGGCACGCTCTTCGGTGTGAGCAGCACCGAGAGCGACGCCGTACGCGACGCGTGGACGCAGGTCGGAGTCAAGATCACGTGAAGGTGGCCGTCACCCGCAGCGGCGGGTTCGCCGGGCTGGTCCGTCGTGCCGAGGTCGACTCGGCGGACCATCCGGCGGTGGCCGGCCTCATCCACGACGTAAGCCTGGACGAACTCCCCGAGCCGAAGCGGCAGCCCGACCGCTACATGTACGAGATAAAGATCGGCGACCGATCCGCCCAGATCGGCGAGGCCGACCTCCACGGTCCCCTGCGCGACCTCGTGGACCATGTCATGACCCACGGCAGCTGATCCCCCGGCGCCGCCGACCGCCTCCGTAGAAGAGGCGGTCAACGGCGGCGGGCCTCGCTCAGCGCGTCGCGCGGTTGACCGCCGACAGCACCGCCTTCAGCGACGCGGTGACGGTGTTCGCGTCGATGCCGACACCCCACAGAGTCCGGTCCCCGACCTGGCACTCGACGTACGCCGCGGCCTTCGCGTCGCTGCCGGCCGACAGCGCGTGCTCGGTGTAGTCGAGCACCCGGGCCTGGACCCCGATCGCGGCGAGCGCGTTGACGAACGCCGAGATCGGGCCGTTGCCGATGCCCTCGACCTCGCGGATCTCCCCGTCGACGCGTACGTCGACGTTGAGCAGGTCCTTCTCGTCCACCCGCGACACGGCGCGGTGCGCCAGGAGCCCGACCTTCGGCCCGTTGGTGAGGAACTCCGCCTCGAAGATCTGCCACATCTGCTCGGGCGTGACCTCGCCGCCCTCGCCGTCGGTGTGCTCCTGCACGACGCGCGAGAACTCGATCTGCAGCTTGCGCGGCAGGTCGAGCGAGTGCTCGGTCTTCATGATGTACGCGACGCCGCCCTTGCCGGACTGGCTGTTGACCCGGATCACGGCCTCGTAGGAGCGGCCGACGTCCTTGGGGTCGATCGGGAGGTACGGCAGCGCCCAGCGGAACTCCTCGACCGGCACGCCGGCCTCGGCCGCGTCGCGTTCGAGGGCGTCGAAGCCCTTCTTGATCGCGTCCTGGTGGGAGCCGGAGAACGAGGTGTAGACCAGGTCGCCGGCGTACGGGTGGCGCTCGTGCACGGGCAGCTGGTTGCAGTACTCCACGGTGCGGCGGATGCCGTCGATGTCGGAGAAGTCGATCTGCGGGTCGACGCCCTGGGAGAAGAGGTTCATGCCGAGCGTGACCAGGCAGACGTTGCCCGTACGCTCGCCGTTGCCGAACAGGCACCCCTCCACCCGGTCCGCGCCGGCCATGACGGCCAGCTCGGCCGAGGCGACCGCGGTGCCGCGGTCGTTGTGCGGGTGCACCGACAGGGCGACGTGCTCGCGGCGGGACAGGTTGCGGCCCATCCACTCGATCTGGTCGGCGTAGACGTTCGGCGTGGAGCGCTCGATCGTCGACGGCAGGTTGAGCACGATCTCGCGGCCGTCGCCCGGCTGCCAGACGTCCATGACCGCCTCGCAGATCTCCAGCGCGAAGTCCAGCTCGGTGTCGATGAAGATCTCCGGGCTGTACTCATAGCCGAAGTCGCAGTCGCCGAGGTACTGCTCGGCGAACTTCATGACGTGCTCGGTCCCCCGTACGGCCAGGGCCTTGCACTCATCCCTGCCGATGTCGAAGACCACGCGGCGGAACAGCGGCGCGGCGGCGTTGTAGAGGTGCACGGTGGCCTGCGACGCACCGGCCAGCGACTGCACGGTCCGGTCGATCAGTTCCTCGCGCGCCTGCGTCAGGACGGAGATCTGCACGTCGCCCGGGATGCGGTCCTCTTCGACGAGCTGGCGGACGAAGTCGAAGTCGGCCTGGCTGGCGGCGGGAAAGCCGACCTCGATCTCCTTGTAGCCCATGCGCACCAGCAGCTCGAACATGGCCAGCTTGCGGGTCGGGCTCATCGGGTCGATCAGCGCCTGGTTGCCGTCGCGCAGGTCGGTGGACAGCCAGCGCGGCGCCTTGGTGATCGTGTTGCCCGGCCAGGCGCGGTCCGGCAGGTCGACCGCGGGGAACGCGGAGTAACGCCCGACGGGCATGGAACTCGGCTGTTGCTTGAAGTGAGGCATGTGAAGGGTGCTCCCGGTGAAGTGCCTGCGGCCAGCAATGCCGAAGCCCCGCGACGAGGGAGCCGGCCTTTACAGGCCCCCGTCGCGGCCGCTAAGGAGGAGCAGCTCACGCAGCACCCGACCAAGCTAACAGACCGTCCGCGCAACCCCGCAATCGCGTCCCACCTGATGAGACGCGTGTGGGTCAGGGGATCAGGACGCTCAGGCAGGTCACGCAGCCTTCGAGCTTCTCGAACTCGCTGATGTCGACGACGATGACGTCGTACCCCTCGGCGGTGAGCTGCTCGGCCGTACGCGGCGCCGAGGCGCTTACGAGCACCTGCTTGTCGCCCAGCACGAGGACGTGGGCGCCGGCCGGCTCGTGCGCGACGCGGAGGTAGGGCAGCGCGGACGTGTCGACCAGGTCCGGCACGCCGATCAGGGACCCGTCCGGTAGCGCCGTCATCGCCGTCTTCAGGTGGAGGCAGTCGTTCAGCGTGACCGGGACCACGCGGCGGCCACGAGTGGCGAGCAGCCGGGTGAGCTGGCAGAGCGCGTCCTCGTTCGTACGGGACGAGCGGCCCGCGTAGACCGTCGTGCCGACCTGCAGTACGTCACCGCCGTCGAGGTTGCCCTCGTCGATCCGCGTGACCTCCAGCCCCATGTCGGTGACCGTGCGCTCCACCGAGGCGACCTCGGGGACGCGCTCGGGCACGCTGGGGCTGGCGAGCACCGCCAGGTCGCCGCAGACCACGACCGTGTCCTCGACGAAGACACCGTCGGGCAGGTCGTCGGCGGGCGGCAGGGTCAGGACCCGCCAGCCGGCCGTCTCCAGGGCCGTGACGTACGCGTCGTGCTGACGCGCCGCGAGCTCGGCGTCGACCGGCTGCCGGTCGACGTGCGTGACGATCCCCTCCGCCAGGCGGGGGCTCGGCCGGCGGACCAGCGCGGTCCGCGGCCGTGTCGCGGCGTCGGGCGGCGCGTTCACTCGCGCGCCGCCCCTTCGGTCGTGGTGATCACGCCGACGGCGTGCGCCGGCGTCATGCCGAGCCGGCCCGCGATCTCGTGCAGCGCCTGCCGCTCCCCCGGGCCGATCGCGCCGTCGGCGAGCGCGACGCGTACGACCTGGGCGAGGAACCACTCGCGGGCCTCGGTGGTCAGCTGCGCGCCCGCCTGCGCGATCACCTCGCCGGCGCCTTCGGGCGCGGTGGCCAGGTCGGCGGCCAGCATCGCGTCGTCGAAGTCCGCGAGGCCGTAGCCGCGGACCGCGTCGACGGCGCGGGACCGCGCCGTCGAGTCCGTCGGGTCACCGGCGGACAGGATCGTCGCCGCGGCGGCGCGCATCGCCATCGGCAGCGCCGCGGCCATCCGCTGCGCCGTGGGCATGCGGAGAACGTCGAGGTTGAACCGGGTCCGGCAGGTCCCGCACTCGACGACCTCACCGACCCGGTTCAGCGGGATGACGGGAATGAAGAAGAGCGTGAACCAGCGGCGGGCGACCCGCTGCCGGTAATGGCGGTCGCCGCCGCAGTTGGGGCAGTGGAAGTCGCCCTGTCCGATGGTCCGGAAGAACACCGAGAGCCCGAAGATCAGCAACACGGGCCGCCTCCTCCTCTATCGGGCACAACGCCCACTGGTCCCGATCCTGCCGTATCCGCCCGGCGGGCAGAAACGCTTCGCCCATTCCGCCGCCGCCGTCCCGCGAAGGATAGGCGGCCTGCCGAGTTCGCAGCACGGTTGTGATCTGCGAAAGGCTGTCCGTGAAGGAGCGGAACTTCTACTCTGCAAGGCATGAGTCAGCCAAATGATCCCGGCTACGGCGGTGGCCAGCAGCCATGGGGGGCACCTCCCGGCGGCTACCCAGGCCAGCAGGGCGGAAACCCCCAGCAGGGTGGATACCAGCAACAAGGCGGATATCCGCCACCACAGGGTGGGTATTCCCCCAACCCTCCTCAGCAAGCCTATCCTCAGCCGTACCAGCAGCAGCAGCCCGGCGGCTACCCGGGCCAGCCGGGCTACGGGCAGCCGGGCTATGGACAGCCGGGCCAGCAGCCCTGGCAGGCCGCGGGAACGGGCGGCCGCAAGGGCTCGCCGCTCGGCATCGGCGTGGCCATCGCCGGCGCCCTGATGGCCGTCGGCACCCTCCTGCCGTGGATCTCGGTGAAGCTCCAGCTCGGCACCTCCAGCCTCACCGGCACCCCGCTGTCCAGCAGCCCGATCAGCCGCAGCCTGGCCGGCATCAAGGCCGGCGAGGGCAAGATCGTCATGTTCTGCGCGATCGTGGCGATCGGCCTCGGCATCGCGGCGATGGTGAACAACGCCAAGCTCGGGCTGATCGCGATCCTCCCGGCGGTCATCGCGATCGGCACGATCCTCAAGGTCTTCGGGGACAAGGCGAAGTACGACAGCAACCTGCCCAGCCTGGGCACCGGAAGCAGCGTGGAGGTCTCGCTGAAGGCCGGTATCTACCTGTCGCTCATCATGGCCATCGCGGTCATCGTCCTGGGCGTCATCGGTGCCGTGACCTCACGGTCGAAGTAGCCCGTACGGGCCGGGGGACGCCCCGGCCCCCGCTCACTCGTAGAAGCCGAGGCGGCGAAGCTGCTTCGGATCGCGCTGCCAGTCCTTGGCGACCTTGATCCGCAGGTCGAGGTAGACCTTGGAGCCCAGCAGCGCCTCGATCTGCCGCCGGGCGCGCGTGCCGACGTCCTTCAGGCGCGCGCCCTTCGGACCGATGACGATGCCCTTCTGGCTCGGCCGCTCGACGAAGAGCCAGGCGTGCACGTCGATCAGGTCGTCGCGGCCCTCGCGGGCCTTCATCTCCTCCACGACCACCGCGATCGAGTGCGGCAGCTCGTCCCGTACGCCCTCCAGGGCCGCCTCGCGGATCAGCTCGCCGACCATCACCTGCTCGGGCTCGTCGGTCAGCTCGCCCTCCGGGTAGAGCGGCATGCCCTCGGGCAGCCGGTCGACCAGCACGTCGCCGACCACGTCGAGCTGGAATCCCGACTCCGCCGAGCACGGCACGACGTCGGCCCACTCGCCGAGCCGCGACACCTTGAGGAGCTGCTGGGCGACCTGCTCGCGGCTCGCCAGGTCGGTCTTGGTCACCATCGCCACGACCGGTGTCCGCTTGACCTGGGCCAGCTCGGCGGCGATGAACCGGTCGCCCGGCCCGACCTGTTCGTTCGCCGGCACGCAGAAGCCGATCACGTCGACCTCGGTGAGCGTGGAGCGCACCAGGCTGTCGAGCCGCTCGCCGAGCAGTGTGCGCGGCTTGTGCAGCCCCGGCGTGTCCACGATGATCAGCTGGGCGTCGGGCCGGTGGACGATGCCACGGATGGTGCGCCGGGTCGTCTGCGGCTTGCTGCTGGTGATCGCCACCTTGGTGCCGACGAGGGCGTTCATGAGCGTGGACTTGCCCACGTTGGGGCGCCCGATGAAACAGGCGAAACCCGACTTGAAACGCATGCCGGTCGATGTCTGGGGCGAGGTCACACCCTCGATTGTGGCGTACTCGCGGCGCTCATTGCGCCGGTCAGTCCCGGAGCACCGTACGGAGTGAGCCGTCCGGGGCCGCCACGAGGACCGGCGCCTTGGGTCCGAGGTCGCGTACGGCGGCGATGTCGGGAGCGTCGGAGTCGGTCACCACCGCGGCGGCCTCCAGGTCCTGCGCGCCGCTGGAGACGGCCATCGCCACCGCCACCTGGAGCGCGGAAAGCCGCAGCGAGGGAAGCTCCACGGGACCGGCGGCGTACGTGCGGCCGGTCTCGTCGCGCACCGCCGCCCCCTCGGCCGCACCCGCACGCGCGCGCGTGGACCGGGCCAGGGTAATGATCTTCAGGTCTTCGGCATCGAGATCGCTCACGCCGCTCAGCGTAGTCGGCCGGGTCAGGCGTCGGCGTTCTCACGGTCCTCGGCCGGCTCGTCCTCCGGCTCGGGCTCGACGCGCTCGACCAGGACCGTGCCGATCTTGTTGCGGCGCCCGGAGAGGTTCTCCGCGGTCAGCCGCAGGCCGGCCACGGTCGCCTGCGAGCCGGCGATCGGCACCCGGCCGAGCGCGTGGGCCAGCAGGCCGCCGACGGTCTCGACCTCGTCCACGTCGATCTCGACGTCGAACAGGTCGGCCAGGTCCTCGACCGGGAACCGCGCGGTGATGCGGGCCCGCCCGTCGGCGAGCTGCTCGACCGGCGGCGCCTCCTGGTCGTACTCGTCGGTGATCTCGCCCACGATCTCCTCGAGGATGTCCTCGATCGTGACCAGACCCGCCGTGCCGCCGTACTCGTCGATGACCACGGCGCAGTGCGTCTGCCGCGCCTGCATCTCGCGCAGCAGCTCGTCGATGGGCTTACTGTCCGGCACGTACGTCGCCGGGCGCATGATCGACTCGACCCGCTCGACCGACTCGCCGTCGCGGTATTCGTGGCTGCGGCGCACGATGTCCTTGAGGTAGGCGATGCCCACCACGTCGTCCTCGTTCTCCCCGACCACCGGAATGCGGGAGAACCCGCTGCGCAGGGCCAGCGACAGCGCCTGCCGCAGCGTCTTGTCACGCTCTATGAAGACCATGTCCGTACGCGGCACCATCACCTCGCGTACGAGGGTGTCGCCCAGCTCGAACACCGAGTGGATCATCTCGCGCTCGTCCGGCTGGATCAGCCGCCGCTGCTCGGCCAGGTCGACCAGGTCGCGCAGCTCCGCCTCGGAGGTGAACGGGCCCTCGCGGAAGCCCTTGCCGGGCGTCAGGGCGTTGCCGAGCAGGATGAGCAGCTTGGGCAGCGGGCCGAGCACGCGCGCCAGCGGGTGGATCAGCGCGGCGCCGACGAGCGCCACCCGGTCCACGTGCTGCCGGCCGAGCGTGCGCGGGCTGACGCCGACCGCGATGTAGCTCACCACGATCATCACCGCCGCCGCCGTGGCGTACGCCCGCCAGTTCTCCCCCAGCCAGGTCGTGCACACCGCCGCCACGATCACGGTGGCGGCCAGCTCGCAGCTCACCCGCAGCAGGAGCACGAGGTTGAGGTAGCGCGGCGGATCGGCGACGACCTCGGCGAGCATGCGCGCCCGCCGGCCGTCGTCGCGTACGAGCTCCTCGACCCGGACGCGGGAGATCCGGGCCAGCGCCGTCTCGGCACTCGCGAACAGGCCCGCCACCGCCACCAGCGCGGCGGCGAGGATCACCAGCCAGATCATCACCGCGGTCATGAGGAGGGCTGCGCGCGGACTTCACGCCACGAGGCGAGCAGCTCCGCCTGCAGGCCGAACATCTCCTTGTGCTCCTCGGGCTCGGCATGGTCGTAGCCGAGCAGGTGGAGGATGCCGTGCGTGCACAGCAGGTGCAGCTCGTCCTCGGCGCTGTGGCCGGCCTTGGCCGCCTGCTTGCCCGCGATGACCGGGCAGAGCACCACGTCGCCGAGCAGCGCCGGGTCGACCGGCGCGTCCTCGGTGCCGCCGGACACGTGGCCGGGCCGCAGCTCGTCCATCGGGAAGGCGAGCACGTCGGTCGGGCCCGGCTCGCCCATCCACTTCTCGTGCAGCTCCGTCATGGCCGCCTCGTCGACGAGCACGATGGACAGCTCCGCGAGCGGGTGAACGCTCATCCGGTCGAGCACGTGCGTGGCAAGGGTGGACAGCGTCGCCTCGTCGACGACGTCGCCGGACTCGTTGAGCACCTCGACGCTCATCGCTCGATCACCGCCCCCGCTTGCGTGAGCCACGCCCGGCGCCGTTCTGCTTCAGCTCCTGCGGCTGGTTTTGCAGGTCGTGCCGGTTGTAGGCGTCGACGATCTGCCCGACCAGCTTGTGGCGTACGACGTCCTTACTGGTCAGCGTACGGAAGCTGATGTCGTCGAGACCGTCCAGGATGTCCTGGACGACCCGGAGTCCGCTCTGCTGCCCGGACGGCAGGTCGACCTGCGTGACGTCACCGGTGACCACGACCTTGGACCCGAACCCGAGCCGGGTGAGGAACATCTTCATCTGCTCGGGCGAGGTGTTCTGCGCCTCGTCCAAGATGATGAAGGAGTCGTTCAGCGTGTTGTGGGTCAGCAGGTGATCCTGCGTGACGTACAGCGAGTCCTCGGCCGCCACCTGGATGCAGACGCACTCCTCGCGGCCCGCGGGTTCGATCGAGTCGATGAAACGCATCGGCCGCCCGCCGCCTCCGGCCGCCGCGTGGTACTTGTCACGCTTGCGGGTGAGGCGGAAGGGCTCGACGCCTTCCGGGAGCCGGATGTCGACGACGTGGGCGTCGCGCTTGAAGCCTGCGAGCGCGCTTCCCTGCTCGCGGCCCTCGGCGAGGCGACGTCGCGTGTAGGCGACCCCGCCCAGCGACTGAACCAGCGCGATGACGTCGTCGCGGAGCAGAATCGACGTCGTCGTGAACTGGACGCGGCAGGTGCGGTCCGTCTGGGTGACCGGCCCGCCGTCGGAGTCCAGGAGACCCTGGAGCACGGCGAGCCTGACCTCGGCGGAGTTGTGGAGATAGACGTCCGGCACGAACTTCGACGCCGACCTCGTACCGCACAGCCCGAGCTCGCGAGCGGCCGCGGTGACGGGGTTCGCGATGATGATGACCTGGCCGGGTTCGGTCACGCGGTTCAGCACGTAGTCGACACCGCCCTTGTGGCGGACCTTGACTCCGGGCAGGAACTCGCCCAGTGCGGCGGCGAGTTCGGGGTCCTCCGTCGCGAAGGACGGTGTCGTGGAGCCGGTCAGGCAGCCGTCGCCCAGCAGCAGGCCCAGCGCGTACGGGTCCAGGGGGACCTCGCGCTCGGGCAGGCACACCGGGGCGCTGAGCAGCGGCAGCTCGTAACGCCGTGCGTGCGCCGTGCGCAGGTTGCCGATCATCTCCTGGGTCTCCAGGACCCGCCATGGCTTGTCGCGGCGCTTGTCCGCGACGGTCCGGACGGTCCACAGGTGCTCGCCGCAGCAGAGGGTCCACGCCCCGTCCTGGGCGGTGACGCGGTAGATGTCCTTCTCGCCCTGCGGATAGACGCCGAGGACCGGGGTCGGCTCACCGTTCGAACCGATGACCAGATCACCGACCCGAAGGTCTCCGATGGGGCGCCAGCCGTCCGGCGTGAGGACCTTCGTGAACACAGGTTGAGCGCGGCCCCTCATGTATGCCAGGGGTGCGACCTCGATCGTGCCGGCGGCCATGAGGCGCGGGATCGAGTCGGGGTCGATCATGTCGTGCAGCGCGTCGTACAGGGGCCGGAGGTAGGGGTCGATCTTCTCGTAGAGCGTGCCGGGCAGGAAGCCCAGGCGTTCGCCCGCCTCGACGGCCGGCCGGGTCAAGATGATCCGGTTGACCTCCTTGGCCTGCAGCGCCTTCACGGCCTTGGCCATCGCGAGGTAGGTCTTGCCGGTACCCGCCGGGCCGATCGCGAAGACGATCGTGTGCTTGTCGATGGCGTCGACGTAGTGCTTCTGGTTGATCGTCTTGGGGCGGATCGTGCGGCCGCGCGAGGAGAGGATGTCGAGCGTCAGCACCTCGGCGGGCCGCTCGGTGGTCTCCGCGCGGAGCATCGCCACGCTGCGCTCGATCACGTCGGGAGCCAGCGGCGTGCCGGTCTTCAGCAGGTCGAGCAGCTCCTCGAAGAGCTTGGCGACGAGCGCGGTCTCCTCGGCAGGGCCGGTGATCGTGATCTCGTTGCCACGGACGTGGACGTCGCTGGCGAAGGTCCGCTCGACCACGTCGAGAAGCTCGTCGCGTGAGCCGAGAAGGGCGACCATCGAGTGGTCGTCCGGAATCACGATCTTTACTTGCGTGCGCGCGCTGTCCGGTGCGGCGTCAGCGGTATGTGTTGAATCGGCCATAGCCCGGCCTTGCGGCCTCTTCGTCCCTGCCTTCCGGTCACGTTCGGTCTTCGGGTCCATGCTACCGGCCGGGACCAATCATTTTCGGCTCGCTCACAAGTCACTCACCAGCGGAAATCATCCGGGCGGCCAGTTGAGGCCGCGCCCGCCGAGCACGTGGGCGTGCACGTGGAAGACGGTCTGGCCCGCGCCGGGACCCGTGTTGAACACCATGCGGTATCCGGACTCGGCGACGCCGTCGCCGGCCGCGACCTCGTGCGCCTCGCGGACCAGCTCGGCGAGCAGGTCGCCGTCCGCGGCGGCCAGCTCGGCCACGGTCGCGTGATGGTCCTTGGGGATCACCAGGACGTGCGTGGGCGCCTGCGGGTTGATGTCGCGGAACGCCAGCGTGCGGGCGGACTCACGGACCACGGTAGCGGGCACGTCACCGGACACGATCTTGCAGAACAAGCAGTCGTGTTCTGTCACTGAGCCCTCCTCATGCCCCAATGGTCAGCGCATGTTATCGCGGTCCGGGGGCGCTCCCGGGTGCGCTCGTCTGCGAATCGTTACGACCGGTCGGCTCGGCGGCCGCCAATAACCGTCTTCCTCTGGTTAGGGTTGCTACGCGAACCCCCGGCGCTCGGGCCCCCAGCCTCCAATCCCCTAGCCGCCCGAAACCGGACAAATTTCGCATGAACTTGCAGATCCGGTGTGCCGTCCGAACAGAGAAGGCACATGGCGGTCGCACTGATGGGCGGGAAAAGGCGAGACAGAGGTATGCCCTTTCGTAAACCTCACAGCGAGGGCGCGCGTCCCACTGATGTGACCGAAGCCCTCGTAGCCAGGAGCACAGCAGGAGCCGTGGCGGTCGCCTGGGATGCAGATCAGGCGGTTACCGCGCTCTACAGCGCGCAATATCGCTCGCTGGTACGCCTCGCGACGCTGCTCGTCCGCGACGTCGCGACGGCGGAAGAAGTGGTTCAGGACGCGTTCGTCGCCATGCACGGGGCCTGGCGGCGCCTTCGCGAGCCGGATAAGGCACTGTCATATCTTCGACAGTCCGTGGTCAACCGGTCACGATCAGTATTGCGGCACCGTGCCGTCGTGGAGAAATATGCTCCCAAGGGGCTTCCCGACGCACCGAGCGCGGAAAACGGCGCGATCGTGGAGCTCGAGCGCTCCGCCGTCGTCAAGGCGCTCAGCGCGCTGCCCAACCGGCAGCGCGAAGCACTGGTGCTCCGCTATTACGGTGATTTGTCCGAGGCGGAGATCGCCCGATCCATGGGCATCAGCCGGGGGGCCGTCAAGAGCCACACCGCGCGCGGTATGGCCGCGCTACGCAGCGTCCTGGAGCAGCAGTAATGACCCAACCCTTCGACGACGAGCACGGCGACCGTCTTCGCCGTGCCCTTCACGCGGAAGCGGAAGCGGTCACGCCCTCTGCGGAGGGACTTGAACGGATCCGCTCCAAGATCAACAAAAAGCACGAACGGCGTTTCGGCTTCTTCTCCTACTCGACCCCGTGGCTGCGCCCTTTTGCGGCGGTGGCCGCCGCTCTCGCCGTCTGTGTCGTCACCGTCTCGGTCACCCCGGCCCTCGCGAACTTCGTCCAGACCGGCCACTTCAGCCCCGACGCGGGCGGCGACGGCGACAACTCCTCGACGAAGGACGGCCGTTCCCAGGGCGAAATCGTGCCCGGCGGTTCCACGACTCCGGCGCCGAGCGGCTCCCCGAGTCCGACGGCCATCCATCCGACCAACACCGGCAAGCACGTCGTCAACGGCACCACCTGCCCGCCGGGTGAGAGAACCGTCACCCCGCCGGTCTCCCCGTCCAGCGACGCGGCCACGCCCCAGGTCACCTGCCAGGCCCCTCCGGGCGGCGACACGACACCGCCGACGTCCACCGACGGCCCGCCGACGCAACCGCCGACCTCACCTCCGGACGCGCCGCCGAGCAACAACCCCACCTCAGAGGCGGCCCCGGACCCCAACCTCTCCCCCTGAGGTAGAGCGCGCGCCGCGTCCGTACCCGCGTTACCAGCGGCCGGTACGGCTGAGGAGTACGGACGTGGCGGCGACGCCGGCCGTGGACGTGCGCAGGACGGTCGGGCCCAGGAGCACCGGGACGCCGCCCGCGTCCTGGAACATCGTGAGCTCGTCCTCCGTCAGACCGCCCTCAGGACCGACCACCACCACGATTTCGCCCTTCTCGGGCACGCTCACGGCACTCAGCGGCCGTTCCGCCTCCTCATGCAGGATCACGGCCAGCGTCGCCCTCGCGACTCTCTCCGCCGCCTCCGGGGTACCCGCCAGCTCCGCGACCTCCGGCAGCCACGCGCGCCGGGACTGCTTGGCCGCCTCGCGCGCGGTGCCCCGCCAGCGGTTCAGCGCCTTGGCCCGGCGCTCCGGGCGCCACTGCGTGACGCAGCGCGCCGCCGCCCACGGGACGACCTCGTCCACGCCGACCTCGGTCATCGTCTCGACCGCGAGCTCGCCGCGGTCGCCCTTCGGCAGGGCCTGGACCACCACGACGCGCGGCGACGGCGCGGGGACACGCGTACGTGACACGGCCTCGAGCCACAGGCTGTCCCGGCCCGCCGAGGTGACCAGGCACTCGACCACGAGCCCGGCCCCGTCCGTCAGGTCGGCGCGCTCCCCCGGCCGCAGCCGGCGTACGGCCGCGGCGTGGCGGCCCTCCGCGCCCTCCAGCAGGATCGCGTCCGAGGAGAGCCGATCACTCGCGCACAGGAAGACCGGAGGGCTCACTCAGCGGCCGTTGAACGCGTCGCGCAGCCGGGAAAAAAAGCCCTGCTGACCCGGCGTGAACTTGCCCGGCGGGCGCTCCTCACCGCGCAGGACCGACAGCTGGCGCAGCAGCCCCTCCTGCTCCTCGTCCAGCTTGGTCGGCGTCTCGATGTTCACGTGGATCATCAGGTCGCCGCGGCCGGTCTCGTTGAGGTGCTTGACGCCGCGCCCGTACATCGGGATCTGCTGGCCCGACTGGGTGCCGGGCCGGATGTCGATCTCCTCCGGCCCGTCGAGCGTCTCGACCGTCAGCGACGTGCCGAGGGCCGCCGCCGTCATCGGGACCTGGACCGTGCAGTGCAGGTCGTCGCCCTGGCGTTCGTAGATCGCGTGAGGGCGCTCGACGATCTCGAGGAACAGGTCGCCGGGCGGGCCTCCGCCAGGGCCGACCTCGCCCTCGCCGGCGAGCTGGATGTGCGTGCCGTTCTCGACGCCCGCGGGGATGCGGACCTTGATCGTACGGCGGGTGCGGACCCGGCCGTCGCCGGAGCACTCGGTGCAGGGCGTACGGATGACGCTGCCGTAGCCGCCGCACTGCGGGCAGGCGCGTGAGGTCATGACCTGGCCGAGGAAGGACCGGGTGACCTGCTGCACCTCGCCGCGGCCGTGGCACATGTCGCAGTTCTCCGGCTGGGTGCCCGGCGCGGTGCCGGTACCGGTGCAGTTGGTGCAGACGACCGCGGTGTCGACGGTCAGCTCGCGCGTCGTGCCGAAGGCGGTCTCGGACAGGTCGAGCTCGACGCGGATCGTGCCGTTGCGGCCGCGCCGGGCGCGGGTGCGCGGGCCCCGCTGGCCCTGCGTGCCGAAGAAGGCGTCCATGATGTCGCTGAACGGGAAGCCCGCCCCGAACCCGCCGGCGCCCGCGGCCCCCGCCCCGGACGCGAAGGGGTCCGCGCCCAGGTCGTACATCTCGCGCTTCTTGGGGTCGGAGAGCACCTCGTACGCCTGGGTGATCTCCTTGAACCGGTCCTGGGTCTCAGGGTCGGGGTTGACGTCCGGATGGAGTTCGCGGGCGAGCCGGCGATAAGCCTTCTTGATCTCGTCCGCACCCGCGTCACGGCGGACCCCGAGGGTCGCGTAGTAGTCGTTCGCCACTTACGACCCCGCCAGAATCTGACCGACGTAACGTGCCACTGCCCGTACCGCTCCCATCGTGCCGGGGTAGTCCATCCGCGTCGGGCCGAGCACGCCGAGCCGGGCCACGGCCTGGTCGCCGGCACCGTATCCGGTGGCGACCACGGAGGTCGTGAAAAGGCTCTCGTGGGGGTTTTCGGTGCCGATCCGCACGGTGAGACTCGTGGGATCGGTCACCTCACCGAGCAGGCGCATAAGGACGACCTGTTCTTCCAACGCCTCCAGCACGTCGCGGAGGCTCTGGGACAAGTCGGCGCGGGCGAGGTTCGCCGCGCCGGCGATGACGATCTTTTCTTCGTGTTTCTCGATCAGCGTCTCGAGCAGCACCGAAAGGACGGTCGCGGCGAGCGGGCGCTCGTCGGGCGACACGCGTTCGGGCACCTCGGCGACGACGCCGGGAACGTCTGTGAGCCAGCACCCGTCGAGGTGGGCGTTGAGCAGTGCCCGGAGATGGGCGATGGAGTCCTCCGAGACGCCCTCGGGCATCTCGATGGCCCGCTGCTCGACCCGGCCCGTGTTGGTGATGATCACCAGCAGGAGGCGCTCGGGGGCGATCGGCACGAGCTCGACGTGGCGTACCGCCGACCGCGTGAGCGAGGGGTACTGCACGACGGCGACCTGCCGGGTCAGCTGCGCGAGCAGCCGGACCGTACGGGTCACGACGTCGTCGAGGTCGTAGGCGTTCGCCAGGAACGTCTCGATCGCGCGCCGCTCCGCGGAGGACAGCGGCTTGATCGTCGACAGCCGGTCGACGAAAAGGCGGTAGCCCTTGTCGGTCGGCACGCGGCCGGCACTCGTGTGCGGCTGGGCGATGTAGCCCTGCTCTTCGAGCACGGCCATGTCGTTGCGGATCGTGGCCGGTGAGACGCCGAGGTTGTGCCGGTCGGCCAGCGCCTTGGAGCCCACGGGTTCGTTGGTGGACACGTAGTCCTCAACGATTGCCCGGAGCACCGCGAGTTTCCGATCGTCGAGCACGCACTCACCTCCCAGGGTCCGAGCCTGGCACTCAGCGTTCTTGAGTGCCAAGTGTAGGCCGATCGGCGACCGAAGCGGCGTGTCGGCGAGAACAGCCCGCCAGCAGAACCTCACACGACCTGGCGCGACCCGCCCAAGGTGCCCGTGCGCCACGTGTGGCGCAACACCGTTTCCGGTACCGGTTATTCCGGTGCGCCGGCGCGCAAGCGTACCGTCTTGCGCCTCAGTGCGTGTTGATCCCCTCTCCGCCGGGTTGGTCCCGGTACGGTGCGGACCCGTGCGGAGCAAGAACTACGCCAAAGACGTGCTGTCGGGCGACTGGCGACGCCCTCGCAAGGGCCAGATCCCCGAGGTCGCGGCCGAGTCCGGTCTGGTGGCCGAGGACCCCTCCAGCGGCTTCTGTGGCGCCGTCGTGGCGTGCGCGAAGGACGCGGTGACGCTGGAGGACCGGTTCGGCAAGCGCCGGGTCTTCCCGCTCGCCAAGGCCGGTTTCCTGATCGACGGCAAGCCGGTGACGCTCGTCCGTCCCGCGCCCGCGGCCGGCCGTACGCTCTCGGCGTCCGGCTCGATCGCGGTGCCGAACCTCCGTGCCCGCGTGGCGCAGGAGAGCCGCATCTACGTCGAGGGCAAGCACGACGCGGAGCTGGTGGAGAAGATCTGGGGTCACGACCTGCGGGTCGAGGGCGTGGTCGTGGAGTTCCTCGAAGGCGTCGACCACCTGGCCGCGATCGCCGAGGAGTTCGGCCCCGGGCCCGAACGCCGGCTGGGCGTGCTCGTCGACCACCTCGTCACCGGCTCCAAGGAGAGCCGGATCGCCGCCCAGGTCGACTCGCCGTACGTCCTGGTCACCGGGCACCCCTTCATCGACATCTGGCAGGCGGTCAAGCCCTCCGTGCTGGGCATCCGCGCCTGGCCGGACGTCCCGCGCGGCATCTCCTGGAAAGAGGGCGTGATCTCCGCGCTCGGCTGGAAGGGCGAGCCGGGCGAGGTGTGGCAGTCGATCCTGGGCCGGGTGCGCACCTACGCCGACCTCGAACCCGCCCTTCTCGGCCGGGTCGAGGAGCTCATCGATTTCGTCACAGCCCCATATCAGGACGAGTGACGAAGCAACCATTCATGGCGTGCTTACGTCTCATAAACTGCGACACCACATCGCAGGGGGCATATGCCGCCGGAGGGGGCACGATGAGTTACGGGCAGCAGCCCGGCGGGCCGTACGGACGACCGCCCTACCAGGGGCAGTACGGCGGGCAGCCACAGTACGGGCCTCCGCCCCCGTACAACGCGCCACCTCCGCAGTACGCTCCGCCGCAGCAGTACGACCCGTACGCCGATGTTCCGGTCCAGGGACGGAGACGGCGCGCCGAGGCCCCGATCGGCGGCCCGGTCACCGACGAGGACGAGCGGTGGGCGGTGCCCGCGTACGTCGGGATGTTCGTGTCCGGTTTCGTCGCCCCGGCGATCGTCCTTGCCGCGAAGGGCCGCACGTCGCCGTTCGCGCGCTTCCACGCGGTGCAGGCGCTGAACCTGTTCGTCGTCGCGGCCGCCGGCATGTTCGTCGCGATGCTGCTGACCTACTTCAAGGGGCCCGGCTGGCTGCCGCTCGTCTTCGCCGTCCTGGCCGCCGACTGCTTCGTGGTGGTCAAGGCCGCGATCGGCGCCAACCGCTGTGAGTGGTACCGCCTGCCGGCGATCGTCGCCTGGCGGATCTTCCGCTGAGGAGAGCCTCATGACCGAACCCGGTGACCACGGCTGGACCGCCCCTCCCGGCGCGCCGCCGTACGGCGGTCCCCCGCCTCCGCCCCAGTACGGCTACGGGCCGCCGCCGCAGCCACCGCAGGGGATCTCCGACGACGACACGACGTGGGCGATCGCCGGCTATCTCGGCCAGTTCGTCATCGGGTTCGTCGCGCCGCTGGTCGTCTACTTCGCCCGCAAGGACCAGTCGCCGTTCGTCCGCTTCCACGGCGCGCAGGCGCTCAACGCGTGCCTGACCCACCTGATCATCTTCGTGGGCGTGCTGGCCGCCGGCATCGCCGTCGCGGTCGCCAGCGCACCCGTCGCGCTGGTCTTCGCGATCCTGGTGATCTTCGCCTACGGCATCACGAACGCCGTCTACCTCATCGTCGCGGCGGTCAAGGCCGGCCGCCGTGAGACGTACCGGCTGCCCGCGTGGATCTCCTGGAACATGATCAAGTGATCAGGTCAGGTCCCGTACGACGGCGTCGGCGAGCAGGCGTCCCCGCAGCGTGAGCACGGCGCGGCCGGCCTCGTACGCCTCCGGGGTGAGGAGGCCGTCCGCGACCGCGCGGCGCACCGCGCCCGCGTCGTCGAAGAGGTCGAGCGGGCAGCCCTCGGCGAGCCGCAGCTCCAGCATGATCCGCTCGAACCGGCGATCCGCGGCGTCCAGCACCTCGCGGGCGTGCGCGGGCGTGACGTCCTCCGCCAGACGGGAGGAGTACGCGGCGGGGTGCTTGACGTTCCACCAGCGCGTGCCGCCGACGTGGCTGTGCGCGCCGGGGCCGACGCCCCACCAGTCGCCGCCGGTCCAGTAGAGCAGGTTGTGGCGGCAGCGGGCGGCCTCGCTCGCCGCCCAATTGGAGATCTCGTACCAGCCGAGCCCGTGCCCGCCCAGCGTGCGCTCGGCGGCGAGGTAGCGGTCGGCCATGGCGTCGTCGTCGGGCGCGGCCAGCTCGCCCCGGCGTACGCGGGCGGCGAGCCGCGTGCCGTCCTCGACGATGAGCGCGTACGCGGAGACGTGGTCGGGCCCGGCCTCGGCCACCGCGTCGAGGCTCGCCTGCCAGTCGGCGTCGGTCTCCCCCGGCGTGCCGTAGATCAGATCCAGGTTGACGTGCTCGAAGCCGGCCTGCCGCGCCCAGGTGACGCACTGCTGCGGCCGGCCGGGCGTGTGCGTACGGTCCAGGACGGCCAGGACGTGCTCACGCGCGCTCTGCATGCCGAACGACATGCGGGTGAAGCCCGCCTCGTGCAGCCCGGCGAGGTAGGCCGGGTCGACCGTCTCGGGGTTGGACTCGGTCGTGACCTCGGCGCCGGCGGCCAGGCCGAACTCCTTGTCGATCGCCTCCAGCACCCGGCCGAGGTCGCCGGCGGGCAGCAGCGTGGGCGTGCCCCCGCCCACGAACACCGTCTCCACCGGCAGGTCGGCGTCGCCGAGCACGCGGCGGGCCAGCCGGATCTCGGCGATCGCCGTGTCGGCGTAGGACTCGCGGGAGGCACCCCGCAGCTCGGTGGCGGTGTAGGTGTTGAAGTCGCAGTAGCCGCAGCGGGTGACGCAGAACGGCACGTGCACGTAGAAGCCGAACGGGCGGCCGCCCAGGCCGTCGAGCGCGCCGGCCGGCAGCGCCCCGTCGCGCGGGACCGGATCTCCGTCGGGCAGCGTTGATGGCACGCCTCAAGTGTGCCGGGTCCGGGAGGATGCCCGGACCCTATTCGGCGCGTGACCAGGAGGCGGTGCGGAACTCCGCCCACACGGTCGTCGATCCGGCGTGCTGGATGACTCCCCAGGACTCGGCGAGCGCGTCGATGATGAGGATCCCCCGCCCGTGCTCGGCGTCGGCGTCGCGGCGTACGTGCGGCTTGCCGGTCGTCGTGCCGTCGTTGGTGACCTCGGCCCGTACGAGCTGCCCGCGCGCGGTGAGGCCGATCGTGATCTGGCCGCCGTCGCCGCTGGGCGTGTGCATGATCGCGTTGGTGGCCAGCTCGCTCACCCCGAGCGCGACCATGTCCAGCGCGGGATGCCGTGAGCCCAGCGTCTGGCGTACGAAGCGACGGCCGTTCGCTACCGAGCGCTCCACGCCGGGCAGAGTGATGGTGTCGATCAGCGCGGAGTCCCCCTTGTCTTCCTCCTCGCGCAGGGCGATGTCACGGCGAGCCCCCGGCCCCGCCATAGCAGCGTCCAATGTTCCTCCCCATGAACGGCGGGCACGGCGTGTCTACCCCCGTGTGACGCAAAAACACGGAAGCTCGGTTCCGGCCTCGCCCGGCATTGCCATGGCCCGGGCCGTTAAAGGGGGGCTGATCAGGCCCTTCTCAGGAAACGGGCGTGAGAATCGACGCGAGCTCGCGCCACTGCTCACGGGGCAGGGGCGTGTTGTCGGCGGTCACGACCTGCAGCACGACGTGGTCGGCGCCGGCCGCGCGGTGGGCCGCGACGCGCTCGCGGATCGCGTCCGGGCCGCCCCAGGCGAACGCCGCGTCGATGAGCCGGTCGCTGCCGCCGTCGTCGAGGTCCTCCTCGCCGAAACCCAGCCGCAGCAGGTTGCCGGTGTAGTTCGGCAGGCTGAGGTAGAACGACAGGTGGCCGCGCGCCGCGGCGCGGGCGAGCGCGGGGTCCTCCTCCAGGACGACCTTGACCTCGGGGGCCAGCAGCGGGGCCGCGCCGAGGATCTCGCGGGCCTTGACCGTGTGGTCGGCGGTGATGAGGTACGGGTGGGCGCCCGCGGCGCGGTCGCGGGACAACGCGAGCATGCGCGGGCCGAGCGCGGCGAGGACGCGGTCCTCCGGCCGCGATCCGGCCGCGTCCAGACCGTCGAGGAAGTCCACCATCGCGGAGTACGGCTTGCGGTACTCCTTGATCAGCACGGCGTGGCTCGCGCCGAGGCCCAGCAGGAAGCGGCCGGGGTGTTCGGCGGCGAGCGCCGCCTGCTCCGCGGCGACCTGGGCCGGGTCGTGCTCCCAGATGTTGAGGATGCCGGTGGCGACCACGATGCGCGAGGTCGCGGCCAGGAGCGGCACCGCGTGGCGTACGCCGGGGCTGCCGCCGAGCCAGATCGCGCCGAACCCGAGCTCCTCCAGCTCCGCCGCGGCCTCGCGGATCTGTCCCGCCGCGTCGGGGCTCTCGTCGCGAAGGCCGGTGTTCCAGATGCCGATCTGGCCGAGGTCCATGTCCGCTCCCTGTGGGTCGACGTCCTGACTTCGTGTCAACCCGGCGGGGCGCCGACCTATTTCTTGCCCTTCTCCGTGCCCCCGGTGGTGGAGAGCGCGGCGACGAAGGCCTCCTGCGGGACGTCGACGCGGCCGATCGTCTTCATCCGCTTCTTGCCCTCTTTCTGCTTCTCCAGCAGCTTGCGCTTACGGGAGATGTCACCGCCGTAGCACTTGGCGAGGACGTCCTTGCGGATGGCGCGGATGTTCTCGCGGGCGATGATCCGCGCGCCGACCGCGGCCTGGATCGGCACCTCGAACTGCTGGCGCGGGATGAGCTCCTTGAGCTTGGCCGTCATCATCAGGCCGTACTCGCGGGACTTCTCCTTGTGCACGATCTGGCTGAACGCGTCGACGGACTCGCCCTGGAGCAGGATGTCGACCTTGACCAGATCGGACTCCTGCTCGCCGCTGGGCTCGTAGTCGAGCGAGGCGTAGCCCCGGGTGCGCGACTTCAGCTGGTCGAAGAAGTCGAAGATGATCTCGGCGAGCGGCAGGGTGTAGCGGATCTCGACGCGGTCCTCGGACAGGTAGTCCATGCCGAGGAGCACGCCGCGCCGGCCCTGGCACAGCTCCATGATCGCGCCGATGTGGTCGCTCGGCGACAGGATCGTGGCCTTGACGATCGGCTCGTACACCATGCCGATCTTGCCTTCGGGGAACTCGCTCGGGTTGGTGACCCGGTGCTCCTCGGCGTTCTCCATCACCACGCGGTAGACGACGTTCGGCGCGGTGGAGATCAGCGACAGGCCGAACTCCCGCTCCAGCCGCTCACGCACGATCTCCATGTGCAGGAGGCCGAGGAAGCCGCAGCGGAACCCGAACCCGAGCGCGAGGGAGGTCTCCGGCTCGTACACCAGCGCGGCGTCGTTGAGCCGCAGCTTGTCGAGGGCGTCGCGCAGCTCCGGGTAGTCGTCGCCGTCGAGCGGATAGAGGCCGGAGAAGACCATCGGGCGCGGGTGCCGGTAGCCGGCCAGGGCCTCGGTCGCGCGGTTGGCCGAGCCGGTCACCGTGTCGCCGACGCGCGCCTGGCGCACGTCCTTCACACCGGTGATGAGGTAGCCGACCTCGCCGACCCCGAGCCCGTCGGTCGGCTTGGGCTCGGGCGAGATCACGCCGACCTCGAGGGTCTCGTGCGCGGTGCCGGTGGACATCATCAGCGACTTCTCGCGCCGGGACAGATGCCCGTCGATCACCCGGACGTAGGTCACGACGCCCCGGTAGGTGTCGTACACCGAGTCGAAGATGAGCGCCCGCGCGGGCCCGTCGGGGTCGCCCTGCGGCGCGGGGACGGTCTTGACGATGTTGTCGAGGAGCTCCTCGACGCCCTCACCGGTCTTTCCGGACACGCGCAGGACCTCGGCGGGATCGACGCCGATGATCCCGGCGATCTCCTCCGCGTACTTGTCGGGCTGCGCGGCCGGCAGGTCGATCTTGTTGAGGACCGGGATGATGTGCAGATCCGCCTCGAGCGCGAGGTAGAGGTTGGCGAGCGTCTGCGCCTCGATGCCCTGGGCGGCGTCGACGAGCAGCACCGCGCCCTCGCACGCCTCCAGCGAGCGGGAGACCTCGTAGGAGAAGTCGACGTGGCCGGGGGTGTCGATCAGGTTGAGGACGTGGTCTCTCCACGGCAGGCGCACGGCCTGGCTCTTGATGGTGATGCCGCGCTCGCGCTCGATGTCCATGCGGTCGAGATACTGGGCACGCATCTGACGCCCCTCGACCACGCCGGTGAGCTGCAGCATGCGGTCGGCGAGCGTCGACTTGCCGTGATCGATGTGCGCGATGATGCAGAAGTTGCGGATCACCGCGGGATCGGTGTGGTTCGGTACGGACGGCACCGGAGTCCTCGTGGAGTGATGGATCTAGCGTTATCCATCGTCCCATGCCGGACGGCATGCTCGGTTCCCGGCGTGCGTACGCCGGGTGCGGCACGCCTCCTCGAATCGGCTCGGTTTGGGCCTGGGTTGAGGGCTTGGTAGGCTGTTCCACTGCGTGTGGGCGCGTTAGGTCCCGCGCCCCATTCCATCGACTTAAAACCTGAGGCTTCCTTCGTGGCGAACATCAAGTCCCAGATCAAGCGGAACAAGCAGAACGAGAAGGCTCGCCTGCGCAACAAGGCGGTCAAGTCGGAGCTTAAGACCGAGATCCGCAAGTTCCGTGAGGCCGCCGACTCCGGCGACGCCGACGCGACCACCACTCAGCTCCGTGTCGCGCTGCGCAAGCTCGACAAGGCCGCGAGCAAGGGCGTCATCCACAAGAACCAGGCCGCCAACCGCAAGTCGGCGATCGCCAAGCGCGCCGCCGAGCTGCAGGCCAAGTAGGTTCACGCGTTACGACGCCGTGCCCCGAAGCGGGCGCGGCGTCGTTTGTGCTGTCCGCGTTCAGGCGGCCGTGACGCTCTCCCCCGCCTCCGTCCAGGTCCGTACGTGCCGGACCCACTCGGGCGCCGGCCCGGGCTGCGGGCCGAACAGATAGAGGTACGGCACGAGCTCCCGCAGCGCGACGTGCACGTCGAGACGGTCGTCGATCATGTGCGTGATCCCGAGCTTCGCGCAGTGCCCGGCCTTGTCGGCACGCTTGCGGCAGAAGCGGACGTTGCCCTCCGCGATCCCCGTACGGCGGTAGAAGTCGTTGCGGTCGAGCCACCGCAGCGTCCGGTCCTGGATGCGCGGGCCGCACTTGGAGATCACCCAGACCCGTCCGCCGAAGCGCTCGACCAGCCCTGGGAGGGTCTCGAACATGCCCTCCGTCGCCGGCGACCGCATCGCCTCTTCGGCGTCTCCGCTGAGGAAGACCGTGTCCTCCTCCCCTGATACCGCCGCGCCGCCGTGGATCACCCGGCCGAAGTCGACTCCGAGACGCGGTTCTGTCGTCGTGTTCACGTCACCAGGGTGAGGCATGTCCCGAATCGGGGGAAACACATTTTCGCCGCTCACCGGCCCACGTAGCGGTCGACCTCTTCGCGGTCGTAGCCCCGGAGCACCACGTCGAACCGGGGCGGCGCGTCTGAGTCCTGCGGCCGCCGCAGGTATTTCTCGACCTGGTTCCGGTCGTATCCGCGCCAGACCTCGCCGAACCGCGGATTCTCCTCCCAGAGCCCTTCCACCGAGGCGGGGATCAGTGTGCGCCGCGAGCGGCGACGATGCGGCCGACGGCCTTCTCCAGCGCGTACGCCGCGTCGGCGCCGGCGCCCTTGACCTGGGCGTCGGTCTCCGCGACCACCTGGAGCGCCTCGGCCACGCCCTCCGGGGTCCAGCCGCGCAGCTGCTGGCGTACGCGATCGACCTTCCACGGCGGCATGCCCAGCTCCTTGGCCAGGCCCGCGCCGCGCAGGCCACGGGGGGCGCCGCCGACCTTGGCGAGGGAGCGGACGCCCTGGGCGAGCGCGCTCGTGATCAGGACCGGGGCCACTCCCGTGGCCAGGGCCCAGCGGAGCTGTTCGAGGGCGTCGGCGAGCTTGCCCTCGACCGCGCGGTCGGCGACATTGAAGCCGCTGACCTCGGCGCGTCCCCGGTGGTATCGCGCGACGGCGGCGTCGCCGACCCGTCCGCCGGTGTCGGCGACGAGCTGGCTGCAGGCGCTGGCGAGCTCGCGCAGGTCGTTGCCGACCGCGTCGAGCAGGTTGCGCGCCGCGTCCTCGCCGATGCTGCCGCCGGCCCGCCGTACCTCGGCCCGTACGAACGCCACGCGCTCCCCCGGCCGGGTGATCTTCTGGCAGGTGACCTTGCGCGCGCCCGCCTTGGTGAGGACGTCGGCCAGCGCCTTGCCCTTGGCGCCGCCCGCGTGCACGGCGACGAGGTCGATGTCGTCGGCCGGGTTCGCGGCGTACGCCCCGATCTCGGCGATCAGGTCCTTGCCGAAGTCCTGCGCCGAGCGCAGCACGACGACCCGTCCCCCGCCGAACAGCGAGGGCGAGGTGAGCTCGGCGAGGCCCCCGCGGGTGAGCGTGGCCGGGGTCAGCTCGTGCACCTCGGCCTCGGACTCGCGTGCACGGGTGGCGGTGACGACATCGGCGATCGCCCGGTCGATGAGCAACTCCTCGTCACCGACGATCAGGGTGAGACGTTCGGAGGACACGTCTGCAGCATCCCATGTCACCGGAGTGCCGCGGGTGCGCTCAGTCGATCCCGGGCGGCATGTGCGGACGGAAGGCGACGGCGCGTACGAGACCGAGATCGTCGTTCTTCGGGTCGGCCGGCAGCGGGAACACCGTCGTGAGCAGCCGCCATCCGAAGGGCCTCGCCTCGCGGTACGCGACGAGCAGCGAACGGCACTCCTCGGCGGGCAGGAACCGGTGATCGGGCTCGGCGAACCGGAGATGGCCGGCGCGGACGTTGCGCACCCAGTCGGCGCGGTTCCCCCAGGCCGCGATGACGACGACCTCGCCGGTCTCGTGGTCGAGGCGGGCGACCTGCAGCACGGTCTCCCGGCGGAGTCCGGACAGGCGTCCCTGGTGGGCCAGATACAAGAATCGCTTGCCGAGCAGAAAACCCAGATTACGGCGGTACACCCACGACGGCGCTCGCATGGCGTGGAGCAGAAGCCCCTCAGGCCTGCGGGCGCCGGACGCTACTCGGCTCATCGTCCAATAATGCCCGGGTTCGGGGGATGTGGAGACCAGAAACCGCCTCCGTCGCATTCGTCCCCGCCGTTCGCCCGCCGGTGGGAATCGTGCGCTTACGCGGCCGGTTACCCGTTACATGCCCGAATTCAGTGATGTGCGCTGGTCCGTGCTGGACCTCGTGCCGGTGACCACGGAGACGACCCCCGCTCAGGCCCTGAGGGCCTCCGTCGACCTGGCGCCGGTCGTGGAGCAGCTCGGCTACCACCGCCTGTGGGTCGCCGAACACCACGGCATGCCCGGTATCGCCAGTTCCTCCCCGGCCGTGCTCATCGCGCACCTCGCCGAGGCCACCTCGACGCTGCGGGTGGGCTCGGGCGGTGTGATGCTGCCGAACCACGCGCCGCTGGTGGTGGCGGAGCAGTTCGGGACGCTGGAGGCGCTGCACCCGGGCCGCATCGACCTGGGCATCGGCCGTGCGCCGGGCACCGACCAGGCCACGGCGTACGCGCTGCGCCGCACCCCCGACATCAGCGCCGACGCCTTCCCCGAGGACCTCTCCCAGGTCCGGGCGTTCCTCGGCGGGACGTACCCGCGGATCCGCGCCGTGCCGACGCCGGACAGCCCGCCGTCGGTGTGGCTCCTGGGCTCCAGCGGATTCAGCGCCCAGCTCGCGGGCATGCTCGGCCTGCCGTTCGCGTTCGCGCACCACTTCAGCGCGCGGTTCACCGACCCGGCGCTGGCGCTGTACCGCAAGACGTTCGAGCCCGTCGACGTGCTGGAGCGGCCGTACGCGATGGTGACCGCCGCGGTGTTCGCGGCCGACACCGACGAGGAGGCGCGCCGGCTCGCCGCGCCGCAGGGCCTGTCGATCCTGCGGCTGCGCTCGGGCCACCCGGGACTGCTGCCGACGCCCGAGGAGGCACTCGCGTACGACTACGCGCCGCAGGAGCGCGAGGCGATCGACTCGTTCACCGAGTCGCACGTGGTCGGCGGCCCGGACACCGTACGCAAGGGGCTGCTCGCACTCCTCGAACGCACCCGGCCGCAGGAGCTCATGGTCTCGACGAACATCGGCGACCCGGTCGCGCGGCGCCGCTCGTACGAGATCGTCGCGGAGATCGCCAAGGAACTGTGACCTCTTCTCAGCCCGCGGCGTTGCCGGTCACGCGGCTCGGGCTGATCCGGACCACGACGCGGACGACCTCCGGCGGCAGGTCGAGGTACTCCTGGCCCGCGCCGGGGCCTTCGTAGAGCTCGGCGAGCCGGACGGCCAGCGCCCTGCCGGCGTCCTCGGTCACGGTGGCGGTGCCGCGGATCTCGATGTAGCGGAGCGGGTCGTCCTTGTCGATCACGCTGACACTGGCGCGGGGGTCGCGGCGGAGGTTGACGTCCTTGCGCCGGCCTTCGGCGGTGGAGATGAGGACGTCGTCGCCGTCCCGGCCGACCCAGACGACGGAGGTCTGCGGACTTCCGTCGGCGTTGATGGTGGCGAGGACGGCGGGGTTCGCGCCGTCGACCATCGTGCGTACCGCGTCGTTCAGCACCGTCATCGTCGTCCTCGTCTGCTAGTTCGCCTGGACCCGGTTGCCGAGCAGCTTCCGGTTCCGCAGCTCCTGGTTCGGCTCGACGTAGACCTTAAGCCCGCGGTTTCCGGCGAGAGGAGCCAGGTCGGCCCCGGGTGCCACGCCCGCGATGTAGAGCTTTCGCAGATTGCCGAGCGACGCCAGCGGCGCGAGATCGGTGACGTTCTCACAGTTGCGGAGCCACAACGTCTCGAGTTGCCCGAGCACCGCGAGCGGCGAGAGGTCCCCAATATTGGTGTCCTCGAGATCGAGGAAGTCGAGTCCGGTCAGCTCGGCCAGCGGCGAGAAGTCAGTGATTCCACGGCAACCCCAAACGCCGAGGACGGTCAGCGGCAGCTCGGCGAGCGGCCGAACGTCCTTCACCCAGGCGGAGTCGTTGAGATAGAGCACGTTGAGCGCTGGGGCCCGCTCCACCAGGTCCGGCAGCCCTGAGGTGAGGAATGACTCAACCAGAGACATGCCTTTGAGATCGTCCAGCGGCGGAAGGCCGCGGAGGTCCGTCAAGGCGGGGCACTGGCTGACTCCCAGGGAGACCAGCGAGCTCTGTGTCTTGATCGGGGACAGATCGGTGACACCTTCCAGGCCCCCCAGCTGCAGATAGCGCAATTGGGGCAGACCCCGAATGAATTCCAGGTCGGTGGTGCCGGCGGCCTCCATGACGAGATGCGTGAGCCTATGGAGTCGGTGCAAGGGTGCGAAACTTTCGACACCGGCGGCGATGGTGAGGTTCAGGGACTCCAAGGTCTCCGCGAGGGTGGCCAACGGAGACAGCTCGCCGGACTTGAGTCTCGGCACTACCAGGTCGGTCAGTGGCTGGTCGAGATCGCGCAGGAACGTCAGATCCGTCGCGACGTCTGCCGCCAGGAACAGCCGCCTCACGTGCTTGACGTGCCGGGTCGCGCGGAGCAGCCTCGGCTCCTCCACACGGAGGTTTCCTCCGGCCAGCGGGGTGTTCGCCAGGACCTTCCGGGCGTAGAGGTCCGCGTCGAAGTACTCCCAGCCTTTGATCAGCTCCTTCTGCACCTCTTCGCGGGGATCCTCCCCGTACGCGGCGAGCAGGTCGAGGGCGTCGGGGCCGTTCACGAGCCAGGCGGTGCGGACGGCGGCCCGCGCGGAGGCGGCGGTGAGGCCGTCCGTCGCACGCGGGAGGCGGCTCAGGATGGGCTCGCCGACGTTCGACAGGGAGCGGGCTGAGGCGAGGTCGCGGGGCGGGACGAGGTCGTTCAGGCAGGTCTCGACCTCGGAGCGGAGTTCGCCGGGAATGGCGGGGAGTGTCTCCAGGCAGCCGGCGACGAGCAGCTTGACGCGGCGCGCGTGACGCGGCTCGTCGCGGACCCGGGCGAGCAGGCCGTTCAGGAGCTCGGCCCGCTGCGGCGCGTTGGCGTGGCCCGCCGCCATGATGATCGTCTCGCGCCACTGGTCCTTGTGGGCCTGGGCGATCAGGGGTTCGAGGTCGCCGTCGTCGGCGAACTGCTTGGCGGTGAGGTACTCCTGCACGGTGCGGTGGACGAAGTCGATGCGGCCGGGCACGGGTTCGCGCAGGACGCCGCTGCGCTGCAGCAGGTGGTCCAGGACGGCGCCGGCGTCGCCGGGCGCGCCGAGCATCGCGGCGAGCTTCTCGCCGGTCCGGCGGATGACGGCGTCCTTCGGCAGCTCGGTACGGCCGGTGATCGACAGCCGCCAGGCGAGCTCTTGCAGGATCCGCAGCTTCTGCGCGCGCTCCAGGGTGATCTCGTCGTCGGCGCGGATCTGGCGTTCGACGTCGCGGCGTTCGAGGAGGAGTTCGAGCGCCGCCGCGTACAGGCCCATCCGGTCGCGGGGCAGTTGCTTCTCGCGGTCGAGGTTGAGGGCGCAGAGCATCGCGGCGAGCAGCGGGCTGCCCGCGAGTGCTCGCAGGTGGGGCGCCGACTCCAGACGCGCGAGCAGCGCCGCCTCGAAGCCCGGCAGCTGCTCGGGGGCGCAGGGAAGGTCGCCCGCCTCGCGTACGGCGTCGTGCCAGTGCCGGACGAGCTCCTTGATGTCGGCCGGGGTCATGCGCTCCAGCAGCGCGGTCGCGAACCCCTCCGCCGACAGCCAGTCCGACCCGGCCGCCGCGGGCCGTGAGGTGACGATGACGCGCATGCCCGGGTACTCGGCGATGAGGCTCGCGAGCCAGGGGCGTACGGACCGGCGCTGCACGCTGGGCAGCTCGTCGACGCCGTCGACCATCAGCAGGACGCGGCCCTCCTGGAGCCGGCGGTGCACCCAGCCGGCGGGCATCAGCCCGGCGATGAGGTCGGCGACGCCGTCGAGGAACCGCTCGGGTGGCGGCAGCGTACGGCCGGTATGGCTGCGCAGCTTGATCAGGAAGGGGACCCGGCCGTTCCAGTCGGCGAGGGCCCCGGTGAAGGTGCCCCGGGCCGCGGAGATCGCCAGCCAGCGGAGGAGCGTGCTCTTGCCGGATCCCGCCTCGCCCCGGATGAGGGTCAGCGGCGCCCGCCCGAGCGCCGTCTCGACCCGGAGGGTGGCCTCTTCCGGCTCCTGCCCGCCCGTGCGCCATTCGTCGAGGTGAAGTGCCCGGCCGGGGTCGCGCCGGCGGTCGGCGGAGTGTTCGCCGGCGGAGACGTTGAGGCTGATGTAGGCGACGCTGAGTGTCGTACGGGGCCGGTAGCGTTCGACGCGGACGCCGAAGAGTTCGAGGACGTCGAGGGTGACGCTGACGTGCTCGAGATAGCGCCGCCGGAACGCCTCGTCGGTGGCGGTTCCCTCGGGGGCGTCGAGCGTACGGACGGGGAGGCGGGCGAGGAGGAGCGACACCTGCTCGGAGACGCCGGAGAGCCGGGCGAGCGCCTCGGTGGAGGCTCGCGGCCCGAACTGCGGCAGTTGCTGGACGATGCGCACGAAGCACCCACAGCATTCGTCGAGCACGACGTCGTACAGCCGTGCCCCGGCCTCGCCGAGCTGGCTCTCCATACCGGGCAGTCCCGCGCGGACCTCGGCGGCGAGACGGACGGGATCAAGGTCCGCGTCGAACACGGCCCGGTCGGACAGATCGGCGCTCGCGAAGGTGTGCGCGACCTCGGCGAGCGCGGCGGCCTTGTCGTTGTCGCTCAGCCCGCCGTACTCATGGCCGCACATCGTGAGCAGCCGCTCGGCCACCTGGTCCGCGACGTCGGCCACCTGCCGCTCGAACCGCCGGCGCGCGATCCGGTCGGGGAACCGCGCCTGGGTGAGCTCGACGAGATCCTTGCGCCCGTCCTTCTCGGCCGAACGCCCGGCCAGCCACGCCTGCGCGAGATGCTTCCCGAGGGCCTTCCCGACGGCGACCGCCGCGGACTCCAACATCATCCAGGCCTCCCGAGGGCAGAGCTTGTAGGCATTATCGGGCTCTGCGGTGTTTCGCGACGGCCCCTTCCTGCGGATGGTCACTCCAGGCGGTCGCGGCCTAGACTCCCCGGCATGACAGCAGCGGTCGCGATCGTCACCGATTCCACCGCCTACCTGCCGGACGACGTGGTCGCCGAGCACGGCGTCACCGTCGTGCCGCTCCAGGTCGCGATCGGCGAGGACGTCCGCGAGGAGGGCCGGGGGCGCGCGGAAGCCGTCCGCGAGTGGCGGGCGGTCACGACGTCGCGGCCCTCTCCGGAGCGCTTCGGACAGGCCTACAAGGAGGCCGCGGGAGCGGGCGCGACCGCGGTGGCCTCGGTCCACCTGTCCGGGGAGATGTCAGGCACTCTGGACAGCGCGCGGATGGCCGCCGACGAATCCCCGATCCCCGTACGCGTGGTGGACAGCCGATCGATCGGCATGGGGCTCGGCTTCGGCGTCGTGGCCGCCGCCGCGGTCGCGGCGTCCGGCGCGGGTCTGGACGAGGTGGCCGAGGCCGCGATGCGCCGGCTGCGCGCCACCCGGTCGCTGTTCTATGTCGACACGCTGGAGCACCTGCGCCGCGGCGGCCGCATCGGCGCGGCGGCGAGCCTGCTCGGCTCGGCCCTGATGATCAAACCGTTGCTGCGCATCACGGGCGGGCGCATCGCGCCGCTGGAGAAGGTACGGACGACGTCGCGGGCGCTGGCCCGCCTCGAGGAACTCGCCGTCGAGCTCGCGGGCGACCGTGAGGTCGACGTGGCCGTGCAGCACGTGGCGGCCGCCACGCGTGCCGCCGCGCTGGCCGCCCACCTGCGCGAACGCGTACCGCGCCTCTTCGAGCTGTACGTGGGAGAGGCCGGCCCGGTCGTGGGCGCGCACGTCGGGCCGGGGATGCTCGGGGTCGTGGTCTCGCGCCGGGACGCCTGAGCACGGCGGCCGGGGCGCCGCCGTACTCAGGGATCTCGGTCATCGGCCGAGCGACCGCCAGAAGCCGCAGCGGTGCTCGTCCGCGAAGTTCCTACGTTCGCCGCCGAGCGGCTGGACGTCGTTCCCGTCGAAGGTTCGCCAGCCGGGCGCGCCGCCGCCGTTGGGGTTCCCGGTGCGGGCGAACCTCGTCCAGTAGCCGATCATCTGGTCGGACAGCCGCCGCTGCGCGGCCGTGAGCGGGGTGCGGAACTGTGAGTCGTCGAAGAGGTACTGCAGCTCGGAGGCGTGGAACGCGCCGGTCGGGAAGCTCGGTGCGGACCCGTCACTGGCCCAGGGTGCGCTCTCGTCGGCGAACTCGTACGCGTAGGTCGGGACCTTCTCACTGAGCAGGCGGTCGGTGCCGAGTGCCGTGCACGAAAAGGCGGAGTCGGTCCAGACGGTGGAGAGAGCGATGCTGGGGTCGCCGGTGAGGGGGTACTCCGCGAGGACCTTCTTCGCCTTCACCGGGCCGAAGAAGTCCTCGATGTCCTGGCGGTAGTCGGCGCCGGTGACCGTGTGCCCGGTGAAGGCCTCGATGGCGGCGACGAACGTACGGTGCTCGTCGCGGGTGGTCCCCTGGATGACCGGTACGTGGGCGAAGTCGCCGGTGGCGAGCGCCTGGGCGGGCGACTTGGGGAGCACGCCGCCGGTCGCGGGGCCGAACCCCTGGCCGCCGTCGGAGGCCTCCAGGAGATCCTGCACGGATTTGCCGCGCAGGCAGGCGACGTCATCGCAGCCGAGCTCGGCCGCCGTCGCCTCGCCCTGCCGCTCGGCGACCGCCCGCGGCCGTACCGTCCAGTTCCCCTCGGGGTAGGGCCACTGACCCGCGACAGTGCAGGGACCGCTCTGGATGATCGCCTGCTGGAACAGTCCGGCCGAGGCGGGAGCGGCCAGGTGCGAACAGGTGCTCATCCCGCCGGCCGACTCGCCGAACAGCGTGACGTTGCCCGCGTCGCCGCCGAACGCCGCCGCGTTGTCCCGCACCCAGCGCAACGCGGCCTGCTGGTCCTCCAGTCCGTAGTCGCCGGATTTGTCCGCGCCGTCGTCGAGCGCGGGGTGTGCGAGAAAGCCGAAGACGCCGAGCCGGTAGTTGAGGGTGACGACGATGACGTTGCCGCCTTCGGCGAGGCGCCGGGCGCCGTAGAGGCTGCCGGAGCCGGAGTAGAAGCCGCCGCCGTGGATCCAGAACATGACGGGGAGCTTCTTGTTCCGGGTGTTCCGGGGTGTGGTGACGTTGAGGTAGAGGCAGTCCTCGGTGTCGCTGGGCGCGTCGCCGAGGAATCCGGCGGTCTGCGGGCATTCGCTGGCGGGTCGGGTGGCGTCGCGTGTGCCGCTCCACGGCTTCGCGGGGCGGGGCGAGGCCCAGCGGAGGCCGCCGACCGGGGGTGCGGCGTAGGGGATGCCGTCGAAGGTCCGGTAGCCGTCGGCGACGGTGCCGCGGACGGTGCCTCGGGTGGTGTGGACGGTGTCGTCGGTGGTGTGGACGGTGTCGTCGGCCGTTACGCCGTTAATGCGGTCCGCGGTGGCCGGCGCCGCCAGCCCCGCCGCGACGGCGCCGGCGAGCCCGACCGCCGCGGTGATCCGTACGGACCGTCTTCTGGTTGCTCGCATGTCCATGCCGCGCCCTCCGCTTGTGTCTTCTGTGCGCTGATGACGACTTTCCGGCACTGGGCGGCGACCGTCAGTGGGGCTGCGGCGCGCTCATCGGTGTACCTGTCACCACCCCGGAGGTGTCCGCTCCTGGGCCCCGCTCCCGACTCGGACCGCCGTTCCGCGCGACGGACGGCGACGTCGGCGCCCGTCAATCCGCGTTGGGAGCCCCCGGCACGGGACGCGGAGGCATCGGCCCCGGCGATCAGCTCCACGATGCCGGAGAGTCACCCGTACGCCGCGCGAGCGCGGCTGCGGTTCGGATCAAGGAGTCACTCGGGCCCCTTGGCGCCACCTCCCACCGAGGTCGGCCCGATGCCCGTGCGGAACAGTCCGTTTGCGCCCGTACCGTAAGGCTTCTCCCGCGCTCTTCGCCGGTCACCTGCTGAGCGCCGTTGCTGACGGTCACCTCTGTGACCTGACCTCTGCCCCATGGCCGTCGTTGGTCGGTCGTCCCGTGTCGGCGGCGTCCTCGTGCCGCTGTGCTCTCGGGCGTAGCGGCGCGGATGCACTCGCCCTCCCTACGTCTCCGACCCTCCACCGACAGCGGTTATCCACAGATCGCGTTCCATCTGTCGCTCCGGGTAATCGCCGATTACCGTCGTGCGACATGAAGCGCCCCGTGTCCGCCTCCGCCTTCGATCGGCTGCGTGAGGCCTTCCGCCCGCCCCAGTCCTTCGGCGCCGTGCCGTCACCGCCGGAAGACGAGCTTGGCCGGGCGGGCCCCGAGGAGGCGTGGCTCGACGGCGGCCGACGCTTACGCATCGATCCGGGCTTTCCAGGCGTACGCGTCCTGGCCCTGGCCGGACTGCTGGCGGCCCTCCTGGCCGGCGCTTATTTCTGGTGGTCGCGCCCGCAGCCCCAGCCCGCACCGCAGCCGGTCCTCCGCCCGGCCGCCCAACCGGCCGCGGTCGCGTCGGCCGCCCCGAGCTCGTCGCCGACCGCCGCCGTGGTGGTCGACGTGGCCGGAAAGGTCCGCCGCCCCGGTGTGGTGAGCCTGCCCTCGGGCGCGCGGGTCATCGACGCGATCAAGGAGGCGGGCGGCGTCCGCCCGGGCGCGAAGACCGGCACCCTCAACCTGGCCCGCCGAGTGGTGGACGGCGAACAGATCCTGGTCGGCGTCAACGCCACCCCGGCCCCGGCAGTCCCGCCAACGGCGCCGGCAGGCTCCCCGGCCCCCGGCGCCCCGCTGGACCTCAACGCCGCGACCGTCCCCCAACTCGACCAGTTACCAGGCGTAGGCCCGGTCTTGGCCCAACGCATCGTCGACTACCGAGCCCAACACGGCAACTTCCACACGACGGACGAACTCCGCCAGGTGTCCGGCATCGGCGACGCAAAGTTCGCCGACCTGAAAGACCTGGTCCGAGTATGACCACGAACCCGGCTCCGGCGACCCCGACAGCGCCACGCAGGGCCCCGACGCATACCCCCTTCGAAACCACTGACGTCCGTGCACCTGACCACTCAGGGCGGCGGCCGTCCCGTCGCCGAGAGCCGCAACCGCCCGGCCCTGTCACCCCCGACGCGCGGAGACCGCGGTGAAACGCGCTCGCGACCCGAGGCTCGCGATACCTGCGGACTTACGACTCGTCGTCCCGGCAACAGCCGCCTGGCTGACGGCCCTGATCCTGCTCGGCACAGCCCCCACCATCGCGTACACGACGGTCGCCATATCCCTGATCGCAACAGCCGCCCTCTTGATCCAGCCGATCGCACGCACGTTGCCCCGGACCCGCCCAGCCCCATCACCGACGTCGACCGGGACCGGCTCCTCCTGGCCTCCGCCCCGGCCCGGCCACGGCCTGGCGCGCCGGCCCCCCGGCGGCGCCGACTCGCCCCACCCGGCCCCACAGATCGAAACCGAACGCCTACCCGGCCCCGAAGCCGATACAGATCCACCGATTCACCCACCACCGGAACCGGACGAATCCAACGGAGGCCCACCGCAGAGAATCCTCACCCGAGGTGGCGCACCGACATCACGGCGACAGGGACCCGAGTCCCGACCACCGGCTCCACAACGAGAGCTCACCCGCGGGCGCTCCCCCGGCGAGACGCCCGATCCGCGGAAGGCCGGCGGCACCCGCTTCGGCGTGGTGGCCACGCTCATCTGCGTCGCCGCCTCCGCGCTGGGCGTCGCGCTGCGCCTGACCGCCGTCGGATCCGGACCGGTACACGCGCTCGCCGTGCGGGACAGCACCCTGAGCCTGGAAGCGGTCGTGACCGCCGACCCGAAGGCGATCGTACGGACCGGCGCGATCCACCACCGTGAAACCGTCCTCGTCCCCGTACGAGCCGAAGAGGTCGATCACCAGCGAGTACGAGTCCCCGTTCTCGTCCTCGCCGACGCCCCGGCCTGGAAACGCGTACTCCCCAGCCAGCGGATCCGCTTCACCGCCCACCTCACCACCCCACGACGCGGCGAACTGCTGGCGGCGGTCGCCCTGGTACGCGGGCCACCGAGCCTTCTCGGCACACCGTCGGCCATCCAGCGAGCGGCGGAGACGATCCGGCTGCGGCTGCGGACGGCGGCGAGTGGCCTGCCGAACGACCAGCGCGAGGTACTGCCCGGACTCGTGGACGGAGACGCCTCCCTCCTCGAACCCGACCTCGCCGACGCCTTCGAAAGGGCCGGCCTCACCCACCTCATGGCCGTGAGCGGCGAGAACCTCTCACTGATCCTCGGCGCCGTACTCGGCCTTGGCAGGATCACCGGCCTCGGCCGCAGGGCGGGCCCGCTGCTCGCCGGCGCGGCGATCATCGGCTTCGTCATCGTGGCACGGCCGTCGCCGAGCGTCCTGCGCGCGGCCGTCATGGGGAGCATCGCCCTCATCGCGCTCGTCAGCGGACGCGAGCGGCAGGGCGTCCCGGCGCTGTGCGCCGCCGTCCTCATCCTGGTTCTCGTCGACCCGGAACTGGCCCGGTCGTACGGCTTCGCGCTGTCGGCCCTGGCCACCGCGGGGATCCTGGTCCTGGCTCCGCCCTGGCGCGACCGGCTGAGCCGGCGCATGCCAAGGGGCTTGGCCGAACCCCTCGCGGTGTCCGCCGCCGCGCACGCCGCCTGCGCTCCGGTACTCGCGATGCTGGGCGCCGGCGTCAGCCTCATCGCCATCCCCGCCAACCTCCTGGCGGCACCGGCGGTCGGCCCCGCGACACTGCTGGGCGTGTTCGCGGCCATGGTCGCGCCGTTCGCCCTGCCCATGGCAGGGGTGATCGTCATCCCGGCCGGGTTCGCGGTCGGCTGGATCACAGGCGTCGCGCGCCTCGGTGCCGGGACGCCGTACGCCGCGATCGGGTGGCCCACCGGCCTGGTCGGCGTCGCCCTGCTGCTCGCGGCCGTCGCCGTCGCGCTGATGGCACTCCGCCGGCCGTTACCCCGCAGGATCGCCGCCGCCGCACTCGCGGGTGTCGTGGCGATCACGATCGGCGTACGGCTGCTCGCGCCGGGCTGGCCACCGCGCGGCTGGCTGTTCGTGACCTGCGATGTCGGCCAGGGCGACGGCTTGGCACTGTTCGCGGGAAAGGGGCAGGCCGTCGTGGTCGACACGGGACCCGACCCGCGCCCGATGGACCGCTGCTTGCACGATCTTGGAGTCCGTACGGTCCCGCTGCTCGTCCTCACCCACCCGCACGCCGACCACATCGACGGCATACCGGGCGTCCTACGCGGCCGCGCGGTCGGCACGGTCGTCATCAGCCCCGACAGCGACGGAGAGGAACACCGATTACTCCCCGGCCGCACCACACGTACGGCGGCCGTCGGCGACGTGTGGACCGTCGGCCCCATGACGTTGACCGTCCTCGGCCCCCTGACCACCACCCACGTGACGGAAGGAGACAGCGGCACGACCGTCAACAACACCAGCATCGTGATGCTCGCCCACTGGCCGGGCCTGGGCGTCCTCCTGTGCGGCGACGTCGAGATCGAGGCACAGCGAGAACTCCTGGCGGCGGGCGTGCCCAGGGCGGAAATCCTGAAGATTCCCCACCACGGCTCCGCCCACCAGGACCCGGCCTTCCTCGCCGCCGTACACGCCCGGATCGCCATCGCGTCCGTCGGCGCCGGCAACGACTACGGCCACCCGGCGCCGTCCACCATGTCCGAACTCACCGCTCTCGGCGAACACGTCTACCGCACCGACCGCGACGGCGACGTGGCCGTCATCCGCAAGAGAACAGGCCCAGCCGTCGTAACCCGAAAGTGAGACCCACCCTGGCAACGAGAACAACACCACCGCGGAACGACCACCGCCAGGTGGCCATCGCATGAGGCCATCACGAGGCGGACCCTATGGTGCGGGCCGACCCCTGCGAGGTCGTTCGGCGCGCCGGCACAGGGTGGCCACCGTGTAGGCCGCCATCGCACGAGGTGGCGAGGGCGGACCTTTACGGTGCGGAGTCGGCCACTGTGCGGGATGCCCGACGCGAGGGCTGCGATCGTCGCGAGCGGCGCGCTTCGGTCGGGGAGGCCCCTCCCCCGAAGCGTGACCGGCGGCTCTCCCGGTCTTCATGCCATCCCGGCCAGTTTGTACAGGACGAGTGATCCCGCCACGGCGACGTTCAGGCTCACCCCGGTGCCGATCATCGGGATCTCGACGACCTCGTGCAGCAGGTCGAGCGCCTCGGGCGGGATGCCGTACTGCTCGTGGCCGAGGACCGCGACCGTACGGCGGCGGGCGAGCGACAGGTCGGCGAGGCGTACGGCGTCCTCGGCGAGTTCGACGCCGAGGACGTGCGTGTGCTCCTGGCCGGCCAGCCAGCGCAGCGGATCGTTGACCCAGTGGACGCACGACCGGCTCCGCAGCGTGTTGCCGCGGGCGAGGGCCTCGGGCACCCACGAGTGACGGGGCACCGCGAGGCACGCGCCGACGGCGTCGCACGTACGCAGGAGGGTGCCGAGGTTGGCTCCGTGCAGTGGCCACAGCGGAGCGACGATCAGGTGGTCCCAGCAGCGGTGGGATCGCGGACGGCGGACCCGGCGCAGGTCACGGCGGGAGCTCGCCCGGATCGACCGGGCGCTCACGGCAGCCGGGCTCGTACGCCCTTCGTCGTGTGGATCATCGGCAGGGCGCCCTTCAGCGGCGGACGCGGGCCATCGACGCGCCCGGCGGCCTTACCCGGGCGAATACCCCGGGACTATACCTTCATGAGGGAACGAACGGTCATCGTGATCAGCGGCGTCCAGGCGGCCGGGAAGTCCACCGTCGCGCAGTTTCTGGCCGGAACGGTCTGCCCGGTCGGTCCACGTCGGGGGTGACCTGTTCCGGCGCATGATCGTGAGCGGCCGCGCCGGCATGACGCCCGAGCCCTCCAGGAGGCCGTGCGCCACCGGCTGACAGCGGCCACCTGCGACGCGTACTACGAGGGCGGTTCAGGCCGGGCGGTTTCAGGCCGTCGCCCAAGACGTCGTCCTCGGCGAACACCTCGCGCGTGCACGAGCCGCCGGCGAACAGCACGTGGCACTCGACCAGGTTCAGCGAGCACCTCACGCGTGCGCGAGCCGCCCGCCGTCCAGGGCGCACACGCCACCGAACCAGAAACCGTCCGCCCGCACGCAAGCCGATCGCCGCGAGGAACCGCTGCACGGCGGCGCCGACCGAGATGACCACGGCGATCGGCAGCCGTCCGCTGCTCGCCGTCGTCCTCTCACCCTCCCCCGATTCCATCGCACGTGAGGAGGGCCGGGGGAAGGCGGCGTACGGCCGGTTCACGATCGGCCTGCTGGACGGCGTGCTGCGCCGCGAGACCACGCGGCTCGGCCTCTGGCTCGACACATCGGCGCAGGCCCCCGCCGAGACGGCCGAGGAGATCCTCACGCGTGCCTGGACGAAGGGCGCAACCCCCTGAGCGCGGCGGTGGTGCGGTGGCGCGATCTCCGGGATGATCTCCCTCGGCACACGATCGACGGCTGAGGTAACACGATGGAAGAGTGGGGCGACTTCGCCGTCATCACCGGCGGCGCCGCCGCGGCACTGCTCGGCCTGCTGTTCGTCGCCATCTCGATCAAGGTCGACGTCATCGGGCGCTCCATCACGCTGCGCGCCCGTGCGACCCAGACCATGGTCCTCTTCCTCATGGCGTTCCTGGCCGCCGCCGTTCTCGGCATACCCGCGCAGCCGCTGTGGGTCTTCGGCCTGCTGATGACGGTCCTGGGCCTCCTGGCGGCATTCGTCCTGGTGGCCATGGAGCGCAAGGCGGAACGCGCGAACGACGGCAGGTCGCTGGGCACGATCCTGTCCGCGGTCACGCCCAGCGCGTTGACCTGCTTTCTCGTGCTCGCCACCGGTGTGTCCGCGTTGGCCGGATGGAGAGGCGGCATCTACTTCCTCGCGGCCGCGATCATCCTTGCCGTCACCGGTGGCGTCATCAACGCCTGGCTGTTCCTGGTGAGACTCGACACCTGACGCGTCAGAGCTCGGCGCGGTAGGACTCCAGGCGGCCGGCGAGTTCCTTCGGGCGGCTCAGGGCGGGCAGGTGACCGCTGTCGAACTCATCGGGTGTGATGCCGAGCCGTTCCCGTACGACTCTGCGCATGAACGACGCCGGGAAGAACCGGTCGTTGCGGCACAGCAGGAACCGAGTCGGCACGTCCGGCCACTCCTTCAGCGGCCACGGATCGGTCCACATCGCCTCTGACTCGCGGCGCTGCTCGCTCGTCGCCGCCTCGGCCACCACGTCCTCCGGAACGTCGTGGAAGAAGGCCGTCATCAGGTCGAACTCGGGCGGCCTTCCCTCGCGGATCTCGTTCTCCCGCCGCGCCGGCTCCGAACCGGTGTTCTCCCACCACTCGCCGGCGCTCTCGCCCGGGGACGGGACCATCGCCGCGACCAGCACCAGCAGCCGCACCGGCAGCCGGTCGCACACCAGCGGCCCGGTGAAACCGCCCAGCGACTGCGCCACCACGGTGACGTCGTCGCGGTCGCCGATGGCCGACACGACGGTGTCGGTGTACCCGGCGAGCCCGGCCTCGTCGTCGCTCGGCAGCTGAGGCGCGACGACCTCGTGCCCGCGGGCCCGCAACTCGGGGACGAGCAGGTCCCAGTACGAGGCGTCGCCGGCACCGTGGATCAGGGCGTATGTAGCCATCAGCGACCCCTCCGCTCGAAGTCCTCGGCTCCGCCGCCGCCGGGGAACCGCGCCTGGAAGTCGAGGACGCCCACCCACGACGGGCGAACCGCGAGACGCGCCATCCGCAGACCGGGCTGGTCGACCTGGGCGAGGCCCGCCGCCGCGGCCTCGTCGCCGTAGTAGCGGCGCTGGGCCGATGCGTACTCCGGCACGACGCCCTCGACGTCGGTGACCGTCATCCGGCCGCGGATGAGCAGCACCTCGGGCGGCGCGCCCGCGGTGTCGATGGTGATGGCCACGTCGGGCCGGGCCCGCAGCGTGGCGATCTTGCGTGCGCCCGCGAACGTCGACATGACCAGCTCCTCCCCCGTCCAGTGGAACAGCATCGGCATCACACGCGGCGTGCCGTCCCCTGCCACGTACGCGAGCCGGGCCAGCTCGGTGGAGGCCAGCAGATGCTCGGCCACGGGGTGCTCCAGCAGCCGTACGTCGCCCTGGGGCAGCGCTTTCATCGTCTCGGTCACAACGTCCTCCCCGGTAAGTTGCTCCTACTTTAGGAGTAACTACTCCTGAGATGCAAGGTATGCTGGGCGGCATGCGCAGTTACGACGACCCCTGCGGCATCGCGCGGGGTCTCGACGTGGTCGGCGAACGCTGGGCCCTGCTCGTGGTCCGCGAGCTGCTGTTCGGCCCGAAACGCTTCACCGACCTGCACCACGGCCTCCCCGCGGCCAGCCAGAACGTCCTGTCCCAGCGCCTGCGCGAGCTGGAGGAGTCCGGCGTCGTACGGCGCCGCAGGCTCGGCCCGCCGGCGGGCGCCTCGGTGTACGAGCTGACCGAGCGGGGCCGGGACCTCGAACCCATGCTGTTCCATCTCGCGCGGTGGGGCAGCCGGGGCCCGATCGCCTCGCAGAACGAGCTCAGCGCCGACGCGCTGATGTTCGCGTTGAAGACGAGCTTCGCCCCGGAGGCGGCGGCCGGGCTGGCGGCGCGCTATGAGATCCGGCTCGGCGACGACCGGTTCCGCGCCACGGTCGCGGACGGCCGGCTGGAGCTGGCACGCGGCGAGGCAGCCGGTCCCGACGCCGTGTTCCACACCGACGCCTCCACCTTGCGCGCCCTGGTCTTCACCGGGAAGGGCCTGACCGAGGCCGTACGGGACGGTACGGCGACGATCGAGGGCGATGAGAAGGCCGCCGCCCGGTTCGTCGGGCTCTTTCCCCGTCCGACCCCCGTCAGGGCGATCTGAGGCCTGTCGCAAAGTCCCCGTCCGTAGCGAGGTGGCGCCTCACAAGGCGGGCGAAGGTGGCAGCCTGGGTGGACCGGGAACAACGCCACGAGGCGCCGCGCGGCAGGACAGCGGGAATCCGGCGCGCGATATCGGCGCGCTGCGGTCGCGAACAACGAACACGTCACCGCCGCGAATCATCCCCGCGGCCGGCAAGCGGCCCCTCTCCCCACCGGGGGCTCCGGCGCACTACGGTTCGCGAACAACGAACACGTCACCGGCGCGATTCATCACGCGGCCGGCAAGCGGCCCCCTCCCTACCGGCGGCTTCGGCGCCGCGCTCGGCCGGCCGCATATCCGGCTGCCGGCCGAGTTCGACGACCCCGCCTCACACGGCGGACAAAGAGACGCGGCCTGGTCAGCCGCCTCCTGGTGGGCCTGGCACGCACCGGCGCCGGCTTCGACATCGCCCTACGCGCAGAGCTCCTCTGAGGAATCGGTCCGCAATGCGGTCGGCAGGTCGGGAGTTCATGCTGCACAAGCGGGTCGCCAAACGCGTGCAGGCTCGGCGTCGGCGACAGGCCGAGCGCGTGCTCGATCCGACGACGCCGCGAGGCACTGGCCCGACAGCGGGACTCTAGCCAGGCGATCTCCGGCGGGGCGGGGGGAGAGAAGTCACGGCCGTCCGAGGCGTTTCACACCCACGCCGTACGCCTCGCCGCAGCCGACCTCGTACCCACCCCGACGTCGATCGCCCCGTCGACGGTGACCGGTACGTAGACGTCGATCACTCCCGTCAGCAGGGTTCGGTACGCGGGTGGCGGCAGGTGCCCTGGAGTCTGTCGCGCACTCCCCGTCCGCGGCGAGCGGCGTCCAGCAGGTGCCCCGAGCGCAGGCGGCCTGGCCGGCCGTCGGCTGAGAGAACAACGCGCCCCACAGCGGAACCGCGAAGACGCGGCCTATGGCTGGACCGGAACGCCGCCGCGCCACACGCGCTGGGCGCGGAGGCCGAAGGCCCATGCGAAGGCGCCCTCGTGGTCGGCGTCCCACAGGACCATGTCGGCGTACATGCCCGGTGCCAGAGCGCCGCGGTCGGAGACGCGCAGAGCCGCCGCGCCACCGAGTGTCGCCGCCCGCAGTGCCTCGTTGACCGACAGCCCGAACATCGCCACCGACAGGCCCACGACCAGCGGCATCGACGTGATGCCGCACTGGCCCGGGTTGTGGTCGGTGCCGAGGGCGAGTGTGACGCCGCGGTCGAGCAGTGCGCGTACCGGCGGCGTGCGGCCGTTGTGCAGGGCGCTGCCCGGGCAGATCACCGCGGCGACGCCGCCGTGGTGGAGGGCCTTGATGTCGTCCTCATTGGCCTCGGTGAGCAGGTCGGCGGACGCGCAGCCGACCTCGGCGGCGACCTGGGCCGCGCCGACGCGCTCGTTGGCGCACGCGTGCAGCCGGGCCTTGAGGCCGACGCGCTGGCCGGTCATCAGCAGGACGCGAGCCTCGTCCGGAGTGAAGTGGCCCTCGTCGCAGTAGACGTCGATGCTGTCGGCGCCCGCGGCGGCGGCGTCGCCGGCCCAGAGGCGTACGGCCTCGATGTAGTCGCGGCGGCGGCCGAAGTATTCGGGCGGGAGGACGTGCGCGGCGAGGAAGGTCGCGTGGATGCGCGGCATCGACGGCTCGTCCTCGAGCGAGCGGAGCATCCGGATGTCGGCCAGCTCACCGTCGCGGGTGAGGTGGTAGCCGGTCTTCGCCTCGATCGTGGTGGTGCCGCCGCAGATCCACTGCCGCAGCCGCTCACGGACGTTGTTGCACAGGGTCCAGGGGTCGGTGCCACGGGTCACGGTCACCGTGGACGCCACGCCGCCGCCCGCAGCGACGATCTCGTTGTTGGTCGAGCCGCTCGTGCGCATGGCGAGTTCGGCCCAGCGGTTGCCCGCGTAGACCGGATGGGAGTGGGCGTCGATCAGGCCGGGTGTGACCAGCCCGCCGCCGAGGTTCTCCACGTGGTCGACGTCGACGATGTCGTCGATGACGCCGGGGACGCTCTGTGGGAGGTCCGATGCCGGTCCGGCCCAGACGATGCGATCGTCGTGTACGAGGATCGCGGCGTTGCTGCACACGTCCGCACCGGTCCACAACCGACCGATGTTCGTCAGCAAACGTACGGTCATTGCGTCACCGCCCGACTTTGCGATCGCGCGCCGGTGAAGGGTGTCCGGACGCCATGCAGCGGGTCACCTGCTCTCGCTCGACTGACGCCGGCAACGCTGCCGACGGACCCAAGTGCGGTTAAGGAGATGGTCAGACGACCATCCGGAGCAACGAACCCGGAAATCTCGGTTTCGTCACGGTAGTGCACCGACGCCCCCCTGTACAGCCTTTGACCGGTTAACCAAACCCTCAACCGCCCCAACGGCCGACTGCTACAGGCGCTTTGACGATACCTCAGAAAGGCCCCGAGGACGGCGGGTACCAGAAAGGCGACCGGGGCCGAACACGTCGGCCCCGGCCGGGGACGTTCTCACACCTGTGCGGAGGCGTACGGCTCCAGCTCGGCCGCCATCCGCTCCGGAACCCGCGCGTGCAGCGCGGTGCCCTCGGCGGTGTGCTCCTGAGAGAGCACCTCTCCCAGATCGTGTACGCGCGCGACCAGGTCACCCCGGTCGTACGGCACCAGGACGTGCAGCTCACGCTCGGCGCGCGGGAGGCCGTCCTCGATCGCCTGGAGCAGCTCCTCCATGCCGGCGCCGGTGCGCGCCGAGACGACGACGCTGTGCGGCTCCTGGCGGCGCAGCCGCGCGATCGCCATCTCGTCGGCGAGGTCGGCCTTGTTGATGACGATCAGCTCGGGCACGTCGGCGCCGCCGACGTCGCGCAGCACCTCGCGTACGGCGGCGATCTGGGCCTCCGGGTCGGCGTCGGAGCCGTCGACCACGTGGAGGATCAGGTCGGCGTCGGTGACCTCCTCCAGCGTCGAGCGGAACGCCTCGACGAGCTGGTGTGGCAGGTGCCGGACGAAACCGACGGTGTCGGCGAGCGTGATGGCGCGCCCGTTCGGCGTCTGCGCGCGGCGGATCGTCGGGTCGAGGGTGGCGAACAGGGCGTTCTCCACCAGCACTCCCGCGCCCGTGAGGCGGTTGAGCAGGCTCGACTTGCCGGCGTTGGTGTAGCCGGCGATCGCGACGGCGGGCACCGCGCGGGTGCGCCGCTGGGACCGCTTGGTGTCGCGCGCCTTGCCCATCTCGCCGATCTGGCGGCGGAGCTTGGCCATGCGGGTGCGGATGCGCCGGCGGTCCAGCTCGATCTTGGTCTCACCGGGGCCGCGGCCGCCGATGCCCACGCCGCCGGCGGCACGGCCGCCGACCTGACGGGACAGGTTGCCGCCCCAGCCGCGCAGGCGCGGCATCAGGTATTCGAGCTGCGCCAGCTCCACCTGGGCCTTGCCCTCGCGGCTGCTGGCGTGCTGGGCGAAGATGTCCAGGATCAGGGCCGTACGGTCGATGACCTTGACCTGGACGATCTCCTCCAGGCGGCGCAGCTGGCTCGGGGCCAGCTCTCCGTCGCAGATCACGGTGTCGGCGCCCGAGGAGATGACGACGTCGCGCAGCTCCAGCGCCTTGCCGGAACCGACGTAGGTCGCCGGGTCGGGCCGCGAACGCCGCTGCATCAGGCCTTCGAGGATCTCCGAACCGGCGGTCTCGGCGAGGAGCGCGAGCTCGCGCAGGGAGTTTTCGGCGTGGGCCTCGTCGCCCTCGGTCCAGACGCCGATGAGGACGACGCGTTCGAGCCGCAGGGCCCGGTACTCGACCTCGGTGACGTCGCGGAGCTCGGTGGACAGCCCCGCGACCCGCCGCAGTGCCTGGCGGTCCTCGAGGTCGAGCTCACCGGTCAGCGGCTCTGGCTCTTCGTAGGAAAAAGTAGACATCTTCCCCCATGTCAACGCCGGAACATCCCCGGATCTTCCTTGATGCTGCCACGAGTGGCCGATTCGCACACCTCGATATCCGTACGGGGCACCGGACCTGGACGGGGGTAAGGGGAAGGCGGACCCCGCTTTGACCGGTCCGCGAACACGTTATTAGTCTTTCCGCTAAGCAGAAGTGGTTTTTCGCTATACGAAAGGGCAGGTACATGGCTGGACCCGCAGGCGTGGAGTTGACCGGCCCCGTCGAGGGGCGTTTCGAGGAGATCCTCACGCCCGATGCGCTGGGCTTCCTCGCCGCCCTCCAGCGCGAGTTCGGCGCCCGGCGGCGTGAGCTGCTCGGCCTGCGCGCCGAACGGCAGGAGGAGCTGGCCCAGGGCGGCACGCTGGAGTTCCCGGCGGACAGCGCCGACGTGCGCCACGACGACACCTGGCGGGTGGCCGACCCGGCCCCCGGCCTGGAGGACCGCCGCGTCGAGATCACCGGCCCGACCGACCAGAAGATGACGATCAACGCGCTCAACTCCGGCGCCAAGGTCTGGCTCGCCGACTTCGAGGACGCGAACACCCCGACCTGGGAGAACATGGTCGGCGGCCAGCTCAACCTGCGCGACGCCCTCGACCGGCGGCTCGACTTCGAGACCGGCGGCAAGTCGTACGCGCTCAAGCCGGACGAGGAGCTCGCCACCATCGTCGTGCGCCCGCGCGGCTGGCACCTGGAGGAGAAGCACGTCCTCGTGGACGGCGACCGCATGTCGGCCTCGCTGTTCGACTTCGGCCTCTACTTCTTCCACTGCGCGCGCCGCCAGCTCGACAAGGGCAAGGGACCGTACTTCTACCTTCCGAAGATCGAGAGCCGTCACGAGGCCCGTCTCTGGAACGACGTCTTCAACCTCGCCCAGGACCTCCTGGAGATCCCGCGCGGCACGATCCGCGCGACCGTGCTGATCGAGACCATCCCGGCCGCGTTCGAGATGGAGGAGATCCTGTACGAGCTGCGCGACCACTCCGCGGGGCTCAACGCCGGCCGGTGGGACTACCTCTTCTCGGTGATCAAGAAGTTCCGCTCGCGCGGGCGACAGTTCCTGCTGCCCGAGCGGAACGCGATCACGATGACCGCGCCGTTCATGCGCGCGTACACCGAGCTTCTCGTGCGCACCTGCCACAAGCGTGGCGCCCACGCGATCGGCGGCATGGCCGCGTTCATCCCCTCGCGGCGCGACGAAGAGGTCAACAAGGCCGCCTTCGAGAAGGTGCGGGCGGACAAGACCCGTGAGTCCGAGGACGGCTTCGACGGGTCCTGGGTCGCCCACCCCGGCATGGTGGACATCTGCCGCGAGATCTTCGACGGCGTTCTCGGCGACCGGCCGAACCAGCGCGACCGGCTCCGTGAGGACGTGTCGGTGTCCGCCTCGGACCTGCTGGCGGTCGACAAGACCCCCGGTGAGATCACCGAGGCGGGCCTGCGCAACAACATCAGCGTCGGTCTGCAGTACATCGCCACCTGGCTGGGCGGCAACGGGGCGGTGGGGATCTTCAACCTGATGGAGGACGCCGCGACCGCCGAGATCGCCCGCTCGCAGGTGTGGCAGTGGATCCACAACGACGTCGAGCTGGCCGACGGCCCGAAGGTCACCCCCGACCTGGTCGAGCGGCTCATCGACGAGGAGCTCGGCAAGATCCGCGAGTCCTACGGCGACGCCTTCGACGAGAAGCGGTTCGCCGACGCCGTGTCGCTGTTCAAGGAGGTCGCGCTCGCCGATGACTACGCCGACTTCCTCACCGTGCCCGCCTACGAGCGGATGCTCTGACCGCTCAGATCGCGATCGGCAGGGTCTCGATCCAGCAGTCCGGCACCCGCGGGGCGATCCGCGCGCAGGCCTCCTCGGCGTCCGCGCGGGACAGGAACACCCCGGTGCCCGACTCGCTGCCGAGCCGCGGCCCGGTCATGACGACGTAGACCATGCGGTACGTCTCGCGCCGCGGCCGATCGCCGTCCTCGGAGGTGCCGAGGGCGGCGATCAGGTCGCGGCCGGAGGCGATGTTGAAGCCCGCGCCGGCGCCGCCCAGCGGCTGGGTCGGCCAGGCGTAGGCGTCGCCGGCGTCGAAGAAGCTGTGCCGGGTGGGCTCCAGGACGCCCTCCTGCCAGCCGACCGCCGCGGCGACGACGTGGTCGGTACGCCCCTCGGTCTCCAGCAGGAAGACGCGCCGCCCGCCGATCCGCTCCGCCTCCTCGGCGGTCGCGCACCTGATCACCAGCCGGTCGAGCCCGTCGCGGATCTTGACGGCCTCGACCGGCTGGAACAGCAGGTCCACCGTCGTCTCGCCGGTGCTGCGCAGGAGCAGCCGGCCGCCGGCGTACGCCCACAGGGCGAACCGGCGGTCGCTGCGGAAGATCTCCGTGCCGGGGATGAGCCGGTCGTCCGTGTCAAGCCAGGCGTTCGAGTTCACCAGCGCAGGATTCCGGTCCGCCCTTCAGCAGGTCAACGCCTTGCCCGGAGGTGCCAGGTCACGCCTTGATTCCGACTAGTTTGGATCTGTCCAGAAAGGTCAAGGATGGGTGTTGTGACAGCAGGGCTCGACGGGCTCGCGGAGCGACTCAAGGTCATCACCGGAGCGAAGAACGTCATCACCGACCCCGCCGAACTCCGCACGTACGAGTGCGACGGACTGACCTACCACCGGGCGACGCCGGGCGTGGTGGTCCTGCCCGACGGCGCCGAGCAGATCGCCGAGATCGTACGGGCCTGCACCGCCGAGAACGTCCCGTTCATCGCGCGCGGCTCCGGCACCGGCCTGTCCGGGGGAGCGCTCCCCCGCACCGACGGGGTGCTGATCGTCACCTCGCGCATGCGCCGCATCCTGGAGATCGACGTCGACGACGAGCGCGCGGTCGTCGAGCCGGGCGTGATCAACCTCGACGTCTCCAAGGCCGCGCGGCCGCACGGCTACTACTACGCGCCGGACCCCTCCAGCCAGCAGATCTGCTCCATCGGCGGCAACGTCGCGGAGAACTCCGGCGGCGCGCACTGCCTGAAGTACGGCTTCACCGTCAACCACGTCGTGGCCTGCGAGATCGTCACGCCCGACGGCGACATCGTGGAGCTCACCGAGGGGCCCGGCTACGACCTGCTCGGCGCGTTCGTGGGCTCGGAGGGCACGCTCGGCATCGCCACCAAGATCACCGTACGGCTGACGCGGGTGCCGGAGGCCGTCGAGACGCTGCTCGCGGCGTTCACCTCGATCGAGCAGGCGGGCGAGGCGGTTTCGGCGATCATCGCGGCCGGTGTCGTGCCCGCCGCGATCGAGATGATGGACGCCCTGTCGATCGAGGCCGCCGAGGCCGCGGTGCGCTGTGAGTACCCCGCGGGCGCCGGCGCGGTCCTCGTGGTCGAGCTGGACGGCCCCGCCGCCGAGGTCGAACGCCAGTTCGCGCAGGCCAAGGAGTTGTGCGGCGACGCGTTCGAGATCCGGGTGGCCGCCGACGACATCGAGCGGGCGCTGATCTGGCGCGGCCGCAAGTCCGCGTTCGCCGCGGTGGGGCGGATCAGCCCCGACTACATCGTCCAGGACGGCGTGATCCCCCGTACGGCGCTGCCCGAGGTGCTGGCCCGCATCGACGAGCTGTCCGGCGACAGCGGCGTCCGCGTCGCCAACGTCTTCCACGCCGGCGACGGCAACCTGCACCCGCTGGTGCTGTTCGACGACGCCGTCCCGGGCGCGGGCGAGCGCGCCGAGCTCGTGTCGGCGAAGATCCTCGACCTGTGCATCGAACACGGCGGGTCGATCACCGGCGAGCACGGCGTGGGCGTCGACAAGGCCAAGCACATGCCCCGGATGTTCACCGAGGAGGACCTGGACACCATGCAGATGGTCCGGTGCGCCTTCGACCCGGACGGATTGTGCAACCCCGGCAAGGTGTATCCCACCCCGCGGCTGTGCGGCGAGGTGCCGGGGCGGCGTACGAAGGTCCACCCGCTCGTGGAGAGCGGAAAGGCGGACCTGTTCTGATGGCCTCTCCCCTCGACACCCTCGCGAAGGCGTGCGACGCGCGTCCCGCCGAACCCGAAGACGCGATCCAGGGGATCGCCGCCTCCTACGTCGCCGCGCCGTCGACCGTGGCCGAGGCGAGCGACCTGCTGCGCGCCGCCGCCGAGCACGAGCTGACCATCGTGCCGCGCGGCGCCGCCACCAAGCTGCACTGGGGCGCCCCGCCCGAGCGCTGCGACCTGATCGTCGACACGCGGCGGCTCGCCCGGGTGATCGAGCACGTGGCGGGCGACCTCGTCGTCAAGGCCGAGGCGGGCCTTCCTCTCGACGACCTGCAGGAGGTCCTCGCGGACAGCCGGCAGCAGCTCGCGCTGGACGGCCTCGTGCCGGGCGCGACGGTCGGCGGCGCGGTCGCCGCCGCGACCGCGGGCCCACGGCGGCTGCTCTACGGTTCGGCCCGCGACCTGCTCATCGGCATCACGGTCGTGCGCGCGGACGGCGTCGTCGCGCACGCCGGCGGCAAGGTGGTCAAGAACGTCGCGGGCTATGACCTCGGCAAGCTCTACACCGGGTCGCGCGGCACCCTCGGCCTGATCACCGAGGCGGCGTTCCGCCTGCACCCGCTGCCGCAGGCGAGCGCGTACGTCACCGCGACCGCCGGGGACGCCGCGCAGGCACTGGAGCTGACGCGCGCGCTGCTGCGCTCGCCGCTCGTACCGGCCGCGATCGAGGTCGACGGGCCGGGTCCGATCAACGTCACCGTCCTGCTCGAAGGGGTCGCCGAGGCGGTGCCCCATCGTGCGGAGGCGGCGCGGGAGCTCATCGGCGGCGAGATCACCGACGCGCCGCCCGCCTGGTGGGGACGGCTGCCCGAAGGAGACGTCCTCGCCGAGGTGCGCGCGGCCCCGTCCCGGCTTCCCGCGATCTTCGACTCGGAGCCCGGGCACGTCCGCGGCTCGGCCGGGCGCGGCGTCTGGCACGTCACGCTGCCCGTGGACGGCGCGGAGGAGGCTCTTACGCGGCTGCGGCGGCACGCCACCGCCGTCGTGCTCGCCGCGCCGGACGGCACGGCGCTCGACCGATGGGGTCCGATCCCGGCCCTGCCGCTGATGCGGCGCGTGAAGGACCAGTTCGACCCCGGGCACCGCCTGTCGCCGGGACGTTTCGCGGGAGGGATCTGATGGACGACTTCCCCAAGCTGCTCGACGACTGCGTGCACTGCGGGTTCTGCCTGCCGACCTGCCCGACGTACGAGCTGTGGGGCGAGGAGATGGACTCCCCGCGCGGGCGCATCCACCTGATGACACAGCTCGAGAAGGGCGAGCCGCTCAGCGGCTCGATGGTCGAGCACTTCGACCGCTGCCTCGGCTGCATGGCCTGCGTGACCGCCTGCCCGTCGGGCGTCCAGTACGACCGGCTCATCGAGGTCACCCGCGCCCGGGTCGAGGACGAAAGGCCGCGCACGCGCACCGACCGGCTGCTCCGCGAGGCGATCTTCGCGGTCTTCCCGTACCCGAAGCGGCTGCGGGCCCTGCGCCTGCCGCTCCGCGCGTACCAGGCGTCCAGGATCAACCTGAGCCCGCTGCTCGAACGCCTCTCCCCCACGCTCGCCGCCATGGAGCGGCTCGCCCCGCCGCGCGCCCGGCACGTGAAGCTGCCCGAACGCGTCGAGGCGTGCGGCGAGCGCCGTGCCGTCGTCGGCATGCTCACCGGCTGCGTGCAGCGGGAGTTCTTCCCGGGCGTCAACGCCGCGACCGCCCGCGTGCTGTCGATGGAGGGCTGCGACGTCCTCGTCCCCAAGGGCCAGGGCTGCTGCGGAGCGCTGTCGCTGCACAGCGGCCGGGCCGCCGAGGCGAAGGACTTCGCCAAGGCCACGATCGCCTCGTTCGCGGACGTCGAGGTGGTCGTGGTCAACGCGGCCGGCTGCGGGTCGGCGATGAAGGACTACGCCGACGTGCTGGCCGACGAGCCGGAGTGGGCCGAGCGGGCGCGGGAGTTCAGCGCCAAGACCCGTGACCTGGCCGAATACCTCGCCGAGCTGGGCCCGCGCGCCACCCGGCACCCGCTGGAGCTGAGCGTCGCCTACCACGACGCGTGCCACCTCGCGCACGCGCAGGGCATCCGCGCCCAGCCCCGTGACCTGCTGAAGAGCATTCCCGGCCTGGAGGTACGGGAGATCGCCGACCCCGACATCTGCTGCGGTTCGGCGGGCGTCTACAACCTTCTCCAGCCGGAGGCCGCCGGCGAGCTGGGCGACCGCAAGGCCGCGAACGTCTCGGCGGTCGGCGCGGACCTTCTCGTGGCGGCCAACCCCGGCTGTTCTCTGCAGATCGCCACGGCGCTGGGGCGCCGGGGCGAGAAGATCGCGGTGGCCCACACCGCTGAAGTACTCGACGCGTCCATTCGGGGGATCGGCAAGGAGTTCGTGTCCACCCGGAGGTGACCCCCGTTGTACCGCCAGGTTCTCGATCCCGTCGCCCACTCACTGGCCTGGAGCTCGCTCGTAGCGGCGCTCCCACTGATCACCCTGTTCGTGCTGCTCGGCCTCTTGCGCATGCGCGCGTGGCTGGCGTCGGTGATCGCTCTCGCCGTCTCGCTCGTGATCGCGATCTGGGCGTACAGCATGCCCGTCGGCCAGGCCTTCCTGGCCGGCAGCGAGGGAGCGGTGTTCGGCTTCTTCCCGATCCTGTGGATCGTGATCAACGCGATCTGGATCTACACGATGACGGTGGAGACCGGGCACTTCGACGTGCTGCGCCGGACGTTCGCCCAGGTCAGTGACGACCAGCGGATCCAGGCGATCATCATCGCGTTCTCCTTCGGCGCGCTGCTGGAGGCGCTCGCCGGATTCGGCACCCCGGTGGCGATCACGTCGGTGATGCTCATCGCGATGGGCTTCAAGCCGCTCAAGGCCGCGGTGGTCGCGCTCGTCGCCAACACGGCGCCGGTGGCGTTCGGCGCGATGGCCATCCCGATCATCACGCTCGGCGGCGTGACGCACATGTCGAGCGACACGCTCGGCGCCATGGTCGGCCACCAGACGCCGATCCTGGCGATCTTCGTCCCGCTCGTGCTGGTCTTCATCGTCGACGGCCGCCGCGGCGTCGCCCAGACGTGGGTCGCGGCGCTGGCCGCGGGCGTGTCGTTCGGCGTCGCCCAGTGGATCACCTCGAACCACCTGTCCGTGCCGCTCACCGACATCGTCGCGTCGCTGTTCTCGGTGGTCGTCCTGGTCGCGCTGCTGCGGGTCTGGCAGCCGGGCGAGACGCTCGGTGGCACCGAGGCCACGCCGGTCGTCGCCGGAGGGGCCGCCGACGAGCCGACGCCGGAGTTCGCCGGGCGGGTCGCACGCCCTGACGCCCGTGGCGAGATCGTACGGGCGTGGGCTCCGTACGCGATCATCATCGTCGTCTTCGTGCTCGCGCAGATCGAGCCGATCAAGGGCTGGCTGGACGAGCCGACCAAGATCGTCAACTGGCCCGGCCTGCACATCACCGGCGCGTCGGGCAAGGCCTCGACGCTGCCGCAGTTCAAGGTCAACTGGCTGAACGCGGCCGGGAGCCTGCTGCTGGTCTCCGGCCTGCTGACCGCGATCGCGCTCAAGGTCAGCGTCGCGGGGGCGCTCCGCGCGTACTGGGCGACGCTCGTGCAGCTGCGCTGGGCGATCGTCACCGTCATGGCGGTGCTGGGCCTCGCGTACGTGATGAACGCCTCGGGCCAGACGATCACGCTGGGCACCTGGATGGCGGGCGCCGGCTGGTTCTTCGCCTTCCTCTCCCCCGTGCTCGGCTGGCTCGGCACGGCGGTGACCGGCTCCGACACCTCCTCCAACTCCCTGTTCGGCGCCCTGCAGGTGGCCGCCGCCGGCAAGGCGGACCTGTCGCCGCTGCTCATGGCGGCCTCGAACAGCTCCGGCGGCGTGCTCGGGAAGATGGTCTCCCCGCAGAACCTCGCCATCGCCGCCGCGGCCGTCGGCATGGACGGCAAGGAGGGCGACATCTTCCGGCGGGTCATCGTCTGGAGCCTCGTCTTCCTCGCCGGGATGTGCGTCCTCGCGCTGTTGCAGTCGGTGGCGGTCCTGTCGTGGATGGTGCCCTGACCAGGAGTCATCGGCCCAGTGGCAGCATTCCCTCCGAGTGCTTTGCTACGTTATGGGACTCGATCAGCGTCGGACCGCGGCTGCCTGCGACAACGTGAGGCAGCGTGACCGGCACCCGACTCGGACGTGAAGCCATGGCACCCAGTCACCATTCGCATCGACGGAACAAGCAGTCGGGTCACGCCGCCCGCCTCGGCATAGCGGGCGGCGTGACCGGCGTGCTCGGCGTGTGCGCGGTCGCCGGCCTGATCATGATGGTCCGCTCTCACCACAACGGGTCCGAGCCGATCCCGCGTTCGGTGGCGGCGCGTACGAGCGCCACGGCGGCGAAGGGCGGCGTCCGCCGCCTGTCGCAGCTGAAAACTGGCACCAAGCTCGACGTCACCACGCCGGACGGCTACTCCTACTCGCTCGCGGCGGTCAAGGCCGGGACCGACGACCGGCCGCTCGCCAGCACCAAGACGCCGCCGCCGGAGGGCGCGACGCTCGGGTACGTCGACTACGTGATCACCAACACGGGCACCGCCCCGGCGCTGCTGGACTTCCCCGCCGACCTGTTCGTCAAGCGGTCGCTGACCGTCGGCACGGCCAAGACCCGCTGCATGCCGCAACCGGGCGCCCCGTCGGACATGTGCACGCTCCCGGACCACACCGACGTGGTCAACACGCTCGGCTTCGCCGCGCCGCATACCGAGGACGAGGACCAGTACATCCCCGCCGGGGCCAGCTATCTGGTCCGGGTCGCCACCGACCTGCCGGTGAGCGACTCCACCGACGCGCGCGACCTGGGGCTGTACGTCTGGAACCCGCGCTTCACCCCGGACCGGCGCGCGATCCAGGTGCCCATCCCCTGAGATTTCAATGAGAACGGCCGTACGTCAGCTCGTTCCGGTCGAATCGCGGGATACCGTCGGTGACGTGCGCATTCTGGTGGTGGACGACGAACCCGCGGTCCGTGAATCCCTCGCGAGCAGCCTGGAGTTCGAGGACTATGAGGTGGTCACGGCGACCGACGGCCTCGCGGCGCTGGACGAGCTCGACCGTACGCGCCCCGACCTGGCCATCCTCGACGTCCTCATGCCGCGCATGGACGGGCTGACGACGTGCCGCCGCCTGCGCGCCCGCGGGGAGACGCTCCCGGTGCTCATGCTGACCGCCCGCGACACGATCGGCGACCGGGTGACCGGCCTGGACGCGGGCGCCGACGACTACCTCGTCAAACCGTTCGAGCTCGACGAACTCCTCGCCCGCGTCCGCGCGCTGCTGCGCCGCAGCCTGGCTACCACGCGCGGCGGCGACATCCTGGAGTACGCCGGGCTGCGGATGAACACCCTCACCCGCGAGGTCACCCGCGACGGCCGGCCCCTCGACCTCACCCGTACCGAGCACACGCTGCTGGAGATGTTCCTCACCCACCCCCGCCAGGTGCTGACCCGCGAGCAGATCCTCAAGGCGGTGTGGGGTTTCGACTTCGAGCCCTCGTCCAACTCCCTGGACGTGTACGTGATGTACCTGCGCCGCAAGACCGGCGAACCGCGTCTCATCAACACCGTGCGCGGCGTCGGGTACGTGCTGCGGACCCCATGATCGGTCGAAGGAGGGGGCCGTGACGCGCCACCTGTCACTGCGAGCCCGGCTCGCGGTCCTGACCAGCTTCGCCGTCGCGGTCGCGGTCGCGGCCTGCGCGGTCGGCTGCTGGTTCGTCGTACGCGGCCGGCTGATCGACCAGCTCGACCAGTCGCTGTCCCGTCCGGGCGCCGGCGGGCCCTCGGGCGGCGGCGGGTTCGGGGGCGCGCGCGACATCTGTGACAAGCCCTCCCAGGGCGGCGACGACCGGTTCCGCCAGTTCCTGCCGACGCTGCAGGTCGTGGAGCCGGACGGCTCGTCCTGCAGCGCGCAGGGCGCCACGCAGACGCTCAAGGTCGCCCCGTCCGACATCCAGGTCGCGCAAGGAGTCAGAGGGGCCACCTTCCGCGACGGCGAGACGACGGACGGCACGCCGATGCGCGTGTTCACCCGCCCGGACCCCGCCGGCGTGGCGGTGTCCACCGCCCGGCCGCTCACCCAGGTCACCGACTCGCTCAACAGCCTGGCGCTGCTGCTCGTCGCGGTCGCGGCGGTCGGCGTGCTCGGCGCGGCCGTCGCGGGCCTGCTCATCGCGCGCGCCGGGCTCAAACCGGTGGACCGGCTGACGGACGCGGTCGAGCACATCGCGCGCACCGAGGACCTCGCCACCACGATCCCCGAGGGCGGCAAGGACGAGATCGCGCGGCTGAGCCGGTCCTTCAACAGCATGACCCGCGCGCTGGCCGGTTCCCGCGACCGCCAGCAGCAGCTCATCGTGGACGCCGGACACGAGCTGCGCACGCCGCTGACCAGCCTGCGCACCAACGTCGACCTGATGCTCCGCAGCGAGACGACCGGACGGCCGCTGCCTCCCGGCGACAAGGCACGGCTGCTCGTCAACGTGAAGGCGCAGCTCGTCGAGCTGTCCAGCCTCGTCGGCGACCTGCTGGACCTCTCCCGCGCCGAGGCCGCCTCGTCCCTGGGCGAGGTCGCGCTGCACGAGGTCGTGGACAACGCGGTGCGCCGGGCGCGGCCGCGCGGCCCCTCGATCCGCATCGACGCGGAGGTCTCGCCCTGGTACGTGCGCGGCGACGCCGCGTCGCTGGAGCGCGCCTTCGTGAACCTCCTGGACAACGCGGTGAAGTTCAGCCCTCCCGGCGGGACGGTGACCGTACGGCTCGACGAGGGCGAGCTGACCGTGACCGACGAGGGGCCGGGCATCCCGGCCGAGGACCTGCGTTATGTCTTCGACCGGTTCTGGCGCTCCCCGTCGGCGCGTGGCCTGCCCGGATCCGGGCTGGGGCTGGCGATCGCGGCGCGCGCCGTACGCGAGACGGGCGGCGAGATCCGGCTGGGAGCGGCCGAGGGCGGCGGCACGTCGGCGTGGCTGCGGCTGCCGGGCACGCCCGCTCCGGCCGAGCCGACTTTTCTCATGGGCGGTTAAGAAACGGCTCACTCCACTCCCACGGTCGGCGACGACCTTGGTCGGTATGAGCGAGCTGACGACTTCCCTGTCACCGGGACCGCAGATGCGGTTTCGCGTGATCGAGGGACTCTCCGAGCCGCGCGGTCCCCTCATCGAGATCGCGATTCCGGCCTACAACGAAGAACATGTTCTGGCGGCGAGCGTACGGCGCCTGCACACGTACCTCATCGAGACGTTCCCGTACCGGTTCGTGATCACGATCGTGGACAACGCCAGCACGGACCGGACCTGGGAGGTCGCCGAACGGCTCTCGCTCGAACTGCCGGAGGTCGAGGCCGTGCACCTGGAGCGCAAGGGCCGCGGGCGGGCGCTGCGGCACGTCTGGGGCACCAGCGAGGCCGACGTCGTCGCGTACATGGACGTCGACCTGTCCACCGACCTGGACGCGTTCCTGCCGCTGGTCGCCCCGCTCGTGTCGGGCCACAGCGACCTGGCCATCGGCAGCCGGCTGTCGCGCGGCTCGGCGGTGGTCCGCGGGCCCCGGCGCGAGATCATCTCCCGTGCGTACAACCTGCTGCTCCACACGACGCTCGCGGCGCGGTTCTCCGACGCGCAGTGCGGGTTCAAGGCGGGCCGGGCCGAGGTCGTACGCGCGCTGCTGCCGGCCGTGGAGGACCAGGCGTGGTTCTTCGACACCGAGCTGCTGCTGCTCGCCGAGAAGAACGGCCTGCGCATCCACGAGGTGCCGGTCGACTGGATCGACGACCCCGACAGCCGCGTCGACGTGTTCCACACCGCCCTGGACGACCTGCGCGGCATGGCCCGGATGGGCCGCCGGCTGCTGTCCGGCGCGCTGCGGGTACCGGTCCCGTCGCGCCCGGAGCGGCTGCCGGCCGGGATGCGCTCGCAGGTGCCGAGCTTCGCGGTGATCGGCGTGGTGAGCACCGTGGCGCAGCTGATCCTGTACGCACTGCTGCGGCTGTTGCTGCCGGTGATCCTCGCCAACGTGGTGTCCTACTTTCTCGCCGCGATCGCGAACACGGCCGCGAACCGGCGCTTCACCTTCGGTGTGATCGGCAAGCGGCGTGCCGTACGGCACCAGTTGGAGGGCGGCGTGGCCTTCCTCGTCGGCCTCGCGGTCAGCACGGGCGGGCTCGCGGCGCTGCACGCGCTGTCGCCGCGCGCGCCGCGGCTCGCCGAGGTGGCCGCCCTGCTGGGGCTCAACCTGTTCGCCGCCGTGATCCGGTTCGTCCTGCTGCGCGCCTGGGTGTTCCACCCGCGCCGCGTCGCCGTCCTTGAGGAGCAGACCCGATGACGACTCTTTCGGCGCCCGTTTCGGCCCGGCCCGTGGATCGGGTGGCGCCAGGTCCGGACCCGCGCTGGGCACGGCCCGCGCTGGCCGCGATCCTGGCGCTGGCCGCCGTGCTCTACGCGTGGGGCCTGTCCGGATACGCCAATGAGTACTACTCGGCCGCGGTCAAGAGCGGCACTCTGAGCTGGAAGGCGTTCTTCTTCGGCTCGCTGGACTCCGGGTCCTTCATCACGGTGGACAAGCCGCCGATGGCGCTGTGGGTCCAGGAGATCTTCGCGCGCGTCTTCGGCTTCGGGACGTGGAGCCTGCTGCTGCCGTCGGTCCTCATGGGCGTCGCCGCGGTCGGCCTGCTGTACACGACCGTGCGGCGCGCCTTCGGCCCGGTGGCCGGCCTGATCGCCGCGCTGGTCATGACGCTGACGCCGATGACGGTGGCGATCAACCGGGACAACAACCCGGACACGCTGCTGGTGCTGCTGCTCGTGCTGGCCGCGTGGGCGGCGCAGCGCGCGCTCGAGTCGGGGCGGTTGTCGTGGCTGCTGGCCTCGGCGTTCTTCCTCGGATGCGGCTTCAACACCAAGATGCTCCAGGCGTACGTCCTGCTGCCGGCGCTGTTCTTCGCCGTCCTGCTGTTCGGGCAGGGCACCTGGCTGCGGCGGGTCCTGCACCTGCTCGCCGCGGGGGCGGTCCTCGCGGTCTCCAGCTTCTGGTGGATGGTCGTGGTCGACCTGATCCCGGCCTCCGACCGGCCCTACATCGGGGGCAGCACGGACAACACGGTCTGGGACCTGGTCATCGGCTACAACGGCCTCGGCCGGGTGACGGGCGAGAACGGCGGCGGACCGGGGGGTGGGGGCCAGGGGGCGAGCTTCGCGGGCGCCTCGGGGCCGGGCCGGCTGTTCAACGATGTCGTGGGGGGCCAGATCTCGTGGCTGCTGCCGTTCGCCGGGCTGGCGCTGGTCGCCGGCCTGATCTTGCTGTGGCGGCGTCCGCGCACGGACCTTGCACGGGCGGCGGTCGTGCTGTGGGGCGGCTGGCTGGTGGTGCACTTCGTGGTGTTCAGCTTCTCGAACGGCACGATGCACCCGTACTACACGACCGCGCTGGCTCCGGCGATCGGGGCGCTGACGGGCATCGGCGCGGTGCTCCTCTTCGACGCGTACCGCCGCTCCGGCGCGTGGGCGTGGGTCCTGCCGCTGGGCGTCGCGGTGACGGGTGCCTGGTCGTTCGCACTCCTGCGCCGGACACCGTCGTGGAACGGCTGGCTGCCATGGACGGTGGCTGCGCTCACCGTGATGGCCGTGGCCGGCCTGCTGGCCGTTCGCTTCGGGCGCGACATCGGCGACAACGCCCGCTCGGCGGCCATGACGACGGCCGATAACGGGCCCCCGGACGAGGTGGTTTCGTCGTCGGAGCGCTCAGATGCCGCTGAGGCGCAGCCCAAAGCCTCCCGGCTGGGGCACCTGAAGCGTGGGACGGCCTCGGCGCCGCCTGGATCCGGGGCCTCGTCGGGGCGGTCCGGTGACTCCGGCACGCGGCCTGCGGCCTCGCGGATGGGGCGAGTGATGCTCGTGGCCTCGGGGGTCGGTCTGCTGGCGGGGCTGGCCGGGCCGGCCGCGTACGCGGTCTCGGCCGCCTCGTCCGGCGGTACGAACGGCAGCAATCCGCTGGCCGGTCCGTCGTCGGGCGGTGGCTTCGGGATGGGCGGGCCCGGTGGCCGGCCGGGTGGCGGTGGACAGATGCCCGCGGCGGTCCGCGAGATGATGCGGGAAGGGCGCTTCCCCGGCGGTCAGCCCCCGTTCGGCGGCACGGGCGCTCCCGGCGGCTCGGGCGCTCCCGGCGGCTCGGGCGCTCCCGGCGGCTCGGGCGCTCCCGGCGGGTCGGGCGCGCCTGGTGGGTCGGGCGCGCCTGGTGGGTCCGGGGCGGGTGGTCGGCCTGGCGGGCCCGGTGGGGGCGGGCCGGACGGGATGGGCCAGGTCAGTTCTCAGCTCATCTCGTACCTGGAGAAGAACCGTGGCGGCGCGACCTGGCTCCTCGCGGTCCCCAGCGCCCAGAACGCGTCCTCGATCATCCTGCAGACCGGGCAGGCGGTGATGGCCATGGGCGGCTTCACCGGCAGCGACCCGGCGATGACCGTCGCGAAGCTGCAGGCGTACGTCAAGGCCGGGAAGCTGCACTACGTGATGACCGGCGGAGGCGGGTTCGGAGGCGGCCCGGGCGGTGGCGGCAGTTCGGCGGTGACCTCGTGGGTCACGAAGAACTGCACGGCCGTCAAACCCGCCACCTACGGCCTCACGACCTCCACCCAGACCGGCCAGACCGGCCAGACCGTCTACCGCTGCGGCTGAGAACCCGCCCCGCCGAGCGGAAGGAGGACACCCGACGGCGTAGCGAAACTCCTCACTCAGCGAGCCGGAACCCGGCCTCATGGCCGGGTTCCGGCTCGTCGCCTTGGTCATTGATAGTAATCACCCACTCTCTCTCCGTATCGAATCGGATCGGTCGGACAGCAATCCCGGCACGCCCGTCACGGCGGTTTACCCCGGCGGGCCCGATCCTTTGTCCCCCGCCAATCGGTGGCCCGAAAGACGACGATCATGGCGTTTCTGCGGCTGTACACGGTCAGAACCAGCCAGGTCGCGGTATAGCGCTCGCCACGCCCCACGGCGCAGCGACGCCTGGGGGGCAAGTTCCTGCCGTTGGGGCCTGTTCACCATGGGGAATGCTGGTTAGCATCACAGCCACTGAACAGCGTGGGCAGAAGGGTGCCGGCGATGGCGGGAGTGCTGTTTGACAACCCGTTCTACGGGAAGCTCGCCCAAGCGGTAAATGGCGTCAGGAAGGACGCCATTGATCTTGAACGAATGCTCAACAGTTCGTTCGACGTGGCCCAACACGCGCAGCCGGGCGTGGGCTATCCGGGCAACGTCGACACCCAGCGCCGGCAGCTCAGATGGGCGCTGATCAGCATCGTTCAAGCCGCCGAGGACGCGCTCCGCAACACCCCGATGAAGGTCACAGCCGAAGAGGCCGTAACCGGCGGGCGGGGCCCGTACGGCTCGCCGAGCCTCTGGTGACCGCCTGAAAACCGACGTCGGTCCATACCGGCGTGGAGAGCCCGAAGGCGCCCCAGTTCACGAGGGTGCGGCGGGTCGGCACGATCTCGGGACGCTGGTACAGCGTCAGTGAGTGCACCTCCGCCCAGATCATCCGGTCCGCCTCGTTCGCGTACCGGCGTGCCCGCGCCGCGTTCAGCTCGCCGGTGGCCCGGCCGAGGACGGCGTCGAGCCGTGGTGAGCCGATCCGGGCGACGTTCTGCCGCGGGTCGCCGCCGCGCGGGCGCCCGTAGATCGGCTCCAGGCCGGAGATCGGGAAGGGCCCGCCGATCCAGGAGAACGGCGCTAGGTCGTACGCGCCCGGGATGAGGTACCGGTCGAAGAACTCGCTGTCCGGAACGGGCCGCTGCTCCAGCCGTACGCCCACCCGTCCGAGCATGGCCCCCATCAGCTCGCCGCTCTGCCGGCTCGCCGCCGCGCTGAGCGGATAGACGTAGCGCAGCGTCAGCGGCGCGCCGTTCCGGCGGCGGACGGAGCCGTCGGAACGCCAGCCCGCCTGGTCGAGCAGGCGCCCGGCCCGTACGGGATCGTAGGCGTCCAGTTCGCCCGCGTTGTCCCGGTAGCCCTGCTGGGTGTTCACGAAAGCGTGGTCGTTCAGGAGGCGTACCGGCCAGCCGAGGCCGGCCAGCGACGAACGCGCGATGGCGCGACGGTCGACGGCCATCGCGACGGCCCGGCGGACGTTCACGTCGGCCAGCGCGGGCGCGGCGCCGTTGAAGGTGAGCTGGCTGAAGTTCGGCCCGGCCGCCCGGCGGACCACGGTGCCGGATACCTGCCGCGCCCGCCGGTACGCGGCGGCGTCGGCCCCCGTGTCGAAGGAGTCGATCTCCCCGCTGGCGAACGCCCCGGGCATGGCGTCGCGAGCGAGGTACCGGAACACGACGCGGTCGAGCCTGGCAGGCCGCCCCCACCAGCGCGGATCCCTGACGATCGCGACCGTACGCGCGGTCCGGTCGATCCGCTCGGGCCGGAACGGGCCTGCCGTGATCGGGATGCGGCCCACCCAGGCGTGACTCCACGCGGCCGGGCCGCCGATCCCCTTCGCCGGGTACAGCGGGCTGAACAGGCCGCGCCATTCGCCGAACGGCCGGGCGAAGGTCACGACGACCTGCCGGTCGCTGGTGCCTCGCCGTACGCTCTCGATGCGCTCGTACCCGGCCGACGTGGTGATCGGGTACGCGGGGTCGCGGCCACGGCAGGCGCGCCAGAGGGCCTGGAAGTCGCGGAAACCGAGCGGCGTGCCGTCGGACCAGCGGGCCTTCGGGTGGAGGTCGTACGTGATGACCTGCCGGGAACCGGCCCGGGTGACCGCGGCGCGGGTGAGGTAGGCGGGGTCGCGAGTGACTCTGCCGTTCTGGTCGCTGCGGAACAGCCACGGCATCATCGCGCCGAGGATCCGGGCGGTGTCCAGGTCGGCGCCGCCCAGGTACCAGTAGTTCCACTGCGTACGGAACTCCGTGGTCGCGAGCCTCAGCGTGCCGCCGTCTCGCACCCGCTCGTACGGTATGGGCGCGATGTCGTACGCGGCGATGGTCTGTGCCGTCGCGTCGCGATGTGGTGTCTCGTTTTTCGGCCCGGCGCATCCGCTCAGGAGCGACAGCACCGCCAGCAGGGCGACGTAGAGCCTCATCAGCGACTCTTTCGGGGGACGACGTCCCGATCGGGAGGCGCCTCGTTTGCCCGGTGACCGGCGGACGCCGGGTATCGGGCGCCTCACTGCCAACGACGCCGCGACCGTCCGTCGCCAACGACACAGCCACGTCAGAACCGCCCGCAGCAACGTCACGTACGCCCTCATCAGGGATCCGTCGCGGGGACGGTCCGCTCTGGGCACGAGGGACGCGGTTCGCCCGCGCAGCCGACTGACGCCGGGTATCGCGAGTAATGCGGCGAACAACCTCATCAGGGACTCCTTGGGAGGGAAGCGGCGGTCTCAGGGGCTCACCGGAGTTCGGGTCGGCCGTCCGTAACAGGGCGGCGTGGTCGCACCGGCCGGTGACACGGTGTGCGGCCTCATCAGGGGCTCCTCAGGGTGAAGTGGCAGGCGACGGCCTGGTCGGGGCCGACGGGGTGGAGTTCGGGTTGCTCGTCCGTGCAGCGGTGGCGGTCCCGGGCGGGGCGGGTGGCGAACACCGGGCAGCGAGTGCGGAACTGACAGCCGGGCCGGTCCTGGGCGTCCAGGACCTCCCGGGGTGGGGACGGGAGCGGTGTGGCGGGACGGGGTCCGATCGATACCGCCGTGCGGCGCCGCGGCGCCGCCGCCTGTCGGCAGCCCGGCGGGGTTCGTTCGTGGTGGTCGAGCAGGGGGACGGCGGCGAGCAGCGTCTCGGTGTAGGGGTGGGCGGGTGTCTCGTAGACGGCGTCGGCGTCACCGATCTCCACGATCCGGCCGAGGCGCATGACGGCGACGCGGTCGGCGAGTCGCCGTACCGCCGCGAGGTCGTGCGCGGCGAGCAGGTACGACAGGCCCAGGCGTGTCTTCAGCTCCTGGAGCAGGGCGATGATGCCCGCCTGGACCGAGACGTCGAGTGCGGAGAAGGGTTCGTCCATCAGGAGGAGCCTGGGTTCGAGCGCCAGCGCGCGGGCGATGCCGACTCGCTGGCGCTGGCCGCCGGACAGCTCGCCCGGGCGGCGGTTCGTGTGTGCGGGTTCCAGGCCGGTGAGGCGCAGCAGCTCCTGCACGCGGGCGGCGATGCCGGGCCGGCGGTGGGCACGCAGGGGTTCGGCGATGAGGGCGCCGGCCGTCATACGCGGGTCGAGCGCGGCGAGCGGGTCCTGGAAGACGAACTGCAGGTCGCGACGGAGCCTGCGGCGTTCGGCTCCGGACAGCGTCGCGGTGTCCCGGCCGAACACGGTGATCCGCCCGCCCTGGACACTTCCGAGCCGGAGGATCTCCATCAGCAGAGTGGTCTTGCCACATCCGGACTCACCGACGAGCCCCAACGTCTCGCCCGCGCGGATGTCGAGGCCGGCCCCGTCGACGGCCTTCACCACACCGCGCCGACGCGGGACCGGCCTTCCCCCGCGCAGCGGGTAGTGCTTGACGAGCCCGCCCACCTCCAGCACCACCGCCCGGCCCGAACGCGCATCGGGCGGGAGGTCACCCGCCACCTCCGGCAACCCGATCCCGGCAACGTGCCCCTCAGCCGCCCGTGTGGAAGGACACGCGACGCAGCGACCTGGGACGCCGGAACGCTCGTCGGCACGACGCCCACCGGCGATGGGCGGGCGATCGGGCGCTGGGAGGGGGCTGACCGGAGCGTCGCCGGTCCCGGCCGGCCGCGTGCAAGGGGAGGTGGCACGGCGTTCAGGGTCTCTGGGGGACTCGCCGCCGTGGGACCTTCCGGCGACGGTCGGGCGTCCGGATGAAAGCAGAGGGCCGGCCGAGGAATCGGTCCGCCCCGCCCCGAGCGCCGGAGGACGCGTGGCATCGAGACTCGGGCCGCCTGCGGATTCGCCGGGTTGGCGCGCTTCGGCCGCCGGCGGACGGTCGGGTGGGCGGGGGCGCGTCAGAGTTGGGGCGGCGGTGAGCAGGGCTCGGGTGTACGGCTCGTTCGGGTGGGTGAAGACCTCCTCGGTGCGGCCGGTCTCCACGAGACGGCCTTCGCGCATCACCAGCACGCGGTCGGCGTAGTTGACGGCCATGCCCAGGTCGTGGGTGATCAGCAGGAGGGCCGCGCCTGTGCGGCTTCGGTAGGACCTCAGGGACTCAAGAACATTCGCCTGGGTCGGGGGGTCCAGGCCGGCGGTGGGCTCGTCGGCGAGGATGACCGCCGGGGTTCCGGCGATGGCCATGGCGATCATCGCTCTTCGCAGGAGGCCGCCAGAGAGCTCGTGGGGGAAGGCGCGGGCGACGCGAGGGGCGTCCGGGATCTCGGTGGCGCGTAGCACGCCGATCGCGCGTCCGGTGGCCTCGCGGCGCGACATCTTGGCTCGCAGGCGGATCGCCTCGGCGATCTGGGGGCCGATTCGGTAGACCGGGGTGAACTCCTGGTCCTGGCAGATCAGGGCGAGGTCTCCGCCGCGGATCTTCGCGAGTGCCCGGTCGCCAAGGCCGAGGAGCTCGCGGCCCCGGAGCCTCACCGATCCCTCGACCCGCACACCCCCGGGCAGCAGGCCGACCATGGCCAGGGCCGTGGCCGACTTTCCGGCGCCGGACTCGCCCACGACCGCGAGCGCCTCCCCCGGCTCCAAGGCCAGGTCCAGACCCCGGACGGCTCGCACTCCGCCCGGGAAGGTCACGTGCAGGCCCGATACCTCCAGAACGTTCATGCGGCCGGACCCAGCACGTCGCGCAGGCCCTCGCCCAGCAGGTTGGCGGCGACGACGACCGCGGCCAGGGCTGCCACGGGTGGCGCGAACAACCACGGGAACGTCGTCGCGGAGGACGCGCCGTCCGCGATGACCGTGCCCAGGGACACGTCCGGGGGGCGGACGCCCAGGCCGAGATACGACAGGCTGGTCTCGCCGATCACTGCCGTGCTCACGTTGAGCGTCGCGTCGACGGCCAGCAGCGAGGCCAGGTGCGGGACGATGTGCCGGACCACGATCGCCGGCGGCCGTACTCCCAGGTGGCGCGCCGCCACGACGAACTCCCGCTCCCGCAAGGACGCCGTCATCGCCCGGACGACCCGCGCGGTGACCATCCACAGGAACGCCGCGAGCACCAGGACCCCGCGCAGGGCGGGCGACACGGTCGCCACGGCGAGGAGCGGCGGGAGGACCAGCAGGACGTCCGCCAGGAACATCAGTGAACGGTCGGTCCGGCCGCCGAGGTAGCCCGCGACCGTGCCGGTGACCGCCGCCAGGCCGGTGGCGCACACCGCGACCACCAGACCGCTCACGAGCGAGAATCGCAGACCGCGCAGCGTCAGCGCGTACACGTCGCGCCCGGTCGGCGTTGTGCCGAGCCAGTGACCCGCGGACGGTGGCTGCCGGAAGGCGCTCAGGTCGACCCCCGCCCAGCTCCACCGTGCGCACAACGGCCCGGCGTACGCCAGGACCAGCAGCGACACGAGACCTCCGGTCCCCACGGCGAGACGGGCCCGGGTCACGACCGCACCCGCGGGTCGAGCACGACGCGGCACAGGTCGGCCAGCAGGCCGGCCAGGGCGATCGCGATCGCGGCGGCGCAGCCGCAGGCCGCCACGGCGTTCACGTCGTCGGCCTGGATCGAGTCGATCAGCCACTCCCCCAGCCCGTGCCAGGCGAAGGCCTTCTCCGTGATGGCCGCGCCCGCCAGCAGGCCCGCCAGGGAGTACGCCGCGAACATGGGCATCGGCAGGACGGCGACCCGCAGGCCGTGCCGCAGTAACGCCTGCCGTCGCCGCAGGCCCTTGGCCATCGCCGTGCGCACGTAGCCCGCGTTCAGCACGTCGAGCATCACGCCGCGCTGGTAGCGGGCGCAGACCGCCGCCTGCCCGAGCGCCAGCGTCGCGGTCGGCAGCACCAGATGCCGCAGCCGCCCGCCGAGGCCGGGCGGTGCGCCCGGGGTGTATTCGCCCGTCCAGTCGAAGACCCGCATGCCCGCGCGGGCGTTCGCCCACTGGGCGGCGGCCTGGAGCAGGACGGCGAGGGCGAAGACCGGCATCGACACCAGGGCCAGCGTCGCGGCGGTGAGCAGGCGGTCGCCCGGACCGTGCCGTGCGACCGCCGCCGCCGACCCCAGCAGCACTCCCCCGGCGGTGCCGAGCGCGAAACCGCACGCCACCAGCCGCAGGCTCACCCCGGCCCGCCGCCACAGCTCGTCACCGGCCGGAGCGCCCGAGAGCGTCTCGCCGAAGTCGCCCCGCGCCACGCCCGAGACCCAGCGCGCGTAACGCCGCGGGACGGAGCCCGCGAGCCCCAGCTCACGCAGCCGGGCGTCGACGGCGGCCCGGGGCGGGCGCGGGCTCCGATCCGACAACGCCGCGCGCGGGTCGAGCGCCACGGCGGCCAGCAGGTAGGCGAGACTCGCCCCCGCCACCACGAGCAGCAACCGCAGAACCATGCGATCAACCTCCAGCAACCGACTGCGGAAAGTTATCGCAAAGTCACGTCAGGTAACCAGATCCGGAAGCACTCTGTGGAAAACCTGACGCCTGGTCTCCGTGGCGAGCGGTGTCGCTGAGGAGCGGTGACGGTGTACGCGTCGGGGCCGGTGACCGGGATGCGGCGCGCGTTCGCGGCGGATATAGCGGAGGCGGCATGGGGTTCGAGCCGAGGCGTTTGAGGATGTTTCAGACCGCGGAGTGGCCGATGTGGTGGCGCTCGGCGTGGGTGGCGTTCGGGCTGTGGCGGGGTCGGCTGGAGCGGTCACGCAGCCCGTCGATGCCGTCGTCTTGAGAGCGGCTGATCCCGTCGTAGCGGCAGGTCAGCCCAACGTTGCCGGTGACTTCCCCAGCGTGGTGAAGGACCGCCAGGCGTCGCCGTGCCTGGCGGTCGAGCCGCTGTGCAGATGACGGCGGCATGGCAGATCTCCGTAGTGATCGGAGACCCGAGTGCCAACAACGTCCGCCGGTTTCATCCCTAATCCAAGAGGAACGCCGCGACCTCCGCGCGCTGGCTACGAGAGGGCCCGTCGAACGCCGCCAGCCACTGCGCGCGCTTGTAGTAGCGGTGCAGCACGTGCTCCCAGGTGAACCCGATCCCGCCGTGTCCCTGGATGGCGTTCTCGCAGGCGAAGACGGCCGCGTCGCCCGCGAAGGACTTGGCGGCCAGGCACGCCTGGCGCACCATCTCATCGTCCGACGACACGCACCACGCCGCCCAGTACGCCAGCGACCGCGCCTCCTGCAGCCGTACGTAGACGTTCGACGCCTTGTGCGAGACCGCCTGGTACACGCCGATCGGCTTGCCGAACTGCTCCCGCTCCTTCGCGTACGCGACGAGCAGGTCCAGCGCCCGCTGGGCGACGCCGACGCCCTCCAGCGCCAGTGCCGCGTACGCGCGGTCACGGATGCGGCCCAGAAGCGCTCGCGCCTCCTCGCCGGAGACCAGGAGCCGCGCCGGCGCGTCCGGGAAACGAACGTCCGCGACCCGCCGCGTGCCGTCCAGCGTCGAGCGGGGTGTCACGACCGCGTCCGCCGCCTCGACCGCGTACAGCCCGGAGTCCGCGACGACCACGAACAGGTCGGCCGACGCCCCCTCGGGCACGAGGACCTTGTCCCCGCGCAGCCGCCCATCGGAGAACGACGTGGCCACCGGGTCCAGGATGCCCTGCGGCCGTCCGGCCTCGGCCCACGCGAGCGTCGCCTTCAGCGAACCCGAGGCGACGCGCTTGGCCGCCTCTTCGTCCAGCGCCGGGGCCGCGAGGGCGAGCGTGGAGAAGAACGGCGCCGGCAGCGGCCGGTAGCCGGTCTCCTCGAACAGCACGGCCTGGTCGAGGAAGGTCAGCTCGGCGTCGAGCCAGCCCATCTCGGCGAGCTTGGGCCACACCGAGGGGTCGCCGCCGGCGTCGGCGTACGACGCCAGGGCCGCGTCGTCATAGCGCGAGGCGAGGAACGAACGCGCGAAACCGCGCAGTTCGGACTGTTCTTCGGAGAACGCGAAGTCCATGGGGTCAACGTCCCTTCGGCAGGCCGAGGACGCGCTCGGCGATGATGTTGCGCAGGATCTCCGACGTCCCCGCCTCGATCGTGTTGCCGCGCGACCGCAGCTGCCAGTACTGCCAGAAGCCGTTCCACGGCGCCTCGTCGCCGGTGACCTGCGCGTGCAGGCCGAACACCGACTGGGCCAGTGAGGTCAGCCGCTGGTTCGCCTCGCTCCAGGCGAGCTTCACGCCCGAACCCTCCGGGCCCGGGATGCCCGTCTCCAGCAGCGCGGTCAGCGACCGGTAGTTGGTGAAGCGCAGCGACTGCATCTCGATCCACTCGCTCGCGACGGCGTCGCGGATCACCGGGTCGTCGGCGGGGCGGCGCCCGTCGGGCCCGGGCTGCTTGACCAGCGCGATCAGCTGGTTGACCATGCGCTCCAGCTCGGCGGAGAGCGCGAAACCGAGCGTGCCGCGCTCGTGCAGCAGCGTGGTCATCGCGACCTTCCACCCGTCGCCCGGCTCGCCCAGGATCGAGTCGCGCGGCACGCGTACGTCGTCGAAGAAGATCTCGTTGAACTCCGGGTCGCCGGTGATCTGGTGCAGCGGCCGTACGGTCACACCCGGGGCGTGCATGTCGACGATGAGGTAGGAGAGCCCGGCGTGTTTGGGCACCGACGGGTCCGTGCGGACCACGAGGATGCAGAAGTCGGCCTTGTGCGCGTAAGAGGACCAGACCTTCTGCCCGTTCACCACCCATTGGTCGCCGTCGAGGACCGCGCTCGTACGGCCCGCGGCCAGGTCGGAGCCCGAGCCGGGCTCGGAGAAGCCCTGGCACCAGATCTCCGTGCCGTCCAGCAGCGGCTTGAGGTAACGCTGCTTCTGCTCGTCGGTGCCCCACGCGATGATCGTCGGCCCGGCCATGTTGAGGCCGATGACGCCGGGGTGGCCCGGGGCGTTCACACGCGACATCTCCTCCAGGAAGATCGCCTGGAACGTCGGCGACAGCCCGCGGCCACCGTACGCGGCCGGCCAGGTCAGCCCGACGTACCCGGCGTCGTACAGCTCACCGCCCCAGCGGCGCAGCGCGTCGAAGTCGCCGCGGCCCCCTTCGAGCGGCCGGCCGGACCAGTGTTCCGAGAGCCAGGAGCGAAGCTCCGTACGGAACACGGCCTCCTCCGGTGTGTCGTGAAAGTCCACACTGACCTCCCATAAGAGAACCCGACTAGATCCCGATCGCCCGGCAGTAGAGCCGGGTGAGTTGCTCCACGTCGCCGTCGTCATGCGGCCGGCCGAGCACGAACCAGGTGTACGCGGTGCGCCCGATCATCGTGGAGAGGGCCACCGCCGCCATGCGGGGGTCGACGTCGGCCGGGACGAGCCCGGCCTCCTGCCAGCCGCGGATCGCCCGTTCCTGGCGGTCGTAGAAGACTCCCCAGGCCCGCAGGTAGGTCTCCCGCATGGCCGGTGAGAACGTCGCGACCTGCTCGAACACCGCCATCAGGCGGGCACTCCGCTCGTACGCGCGCAGGTAGGCGCGGTTGGCGCTCGCGATGAGCGCCCGCGGCCCGTCGCCGTGCAGCGGCTCGGCGCGCATCACGGCGAGCAGCCCCCGCAGCATCTCGTCGATCAGCTCGGCGAAGACCGCGTCCTTGTCGGCGAAGTGCGTGTAGAAGCTGCCGTACGCGACGCCGGCCCGGTCGCAGATCTCGCTGATCTTGGCGTCGAGGAAACCGCGCTCCTCGAACACCTCGCGGGCGCCGCGAAGGAGCGCACCTCGGGTGCGCTCCGCTCGCGCCTGGCGCCTGACCTCGGTCACCGGGACATCGTAACCGAAACCGATTCGGTCATCAGCCAGGGGATCAGCCCCGCTCCGGGCGGCCGGTGTTCATCACCACCCCGACGACGACCGCGCCCACCGCGAGGATCACCGCCGCCGTGGCGAACCCGTGCGTGAACCCCCGTACGAGCCCCTCCTTGAGAGCGGACCGCTGCCGCGTGGCCATGTATCCGGCGGTCGCGCCGGTGGCGATCGTGTTGAGCAGGGCGACGCCGATCGAGCCGCCGATCTGCTGGGCGGTGTTGGCCATGGCCGAGGCGACGCCCGCGTCGCGCCGGTCCACCTCGTGCGTCGCGTAGCTCATCGCCGGCGCCATCACCACACCCATACCGAGACCGATCAGGATCTGGGCGGGCAGCACGCCCGAGGCGTACGAGGAGCCGGCGTCCAGCCGTACCAGCCAGGCCAGGCCGGCGGCGGCCACGAGCAGGCCGGGCGCCACGAGGACGCGCGGCGGCACGCGAGGCAGCAGCCGGGCGGCGATGCCGCCGCCCGAGACCAGCACGCACGCGGTCAGCGGCAGGAACGCCGCCCCGGTGCGCACCGGGGAGTATCCCTTCACCACCTGCAGGTCGTACGTGAGCAGCAGGAGCAGCCCGAACATCGCGATGATCGCGATGGCCACGGCGAGGTACGCGCCGCCGCGCGTGCGGTTCAGCACCACGCGCAGCGGGAGCAGCGGGCTCGCGATGCGGCTCTCGACCGCGGCGAACACCGCGAGCAGGACGACGCCCCCGACGAGCAGGCCGAGGACCGGCCCCGAGCTCCAGCCGTCGGACTCGGCCCGGCTGCACCCGTACACGATCGCGACGAGCCCGCCCCCGCCCAGGATCACGCCGGCGAAATCGAACCGCGCCCGGGTCCCGGTGCGGTGGTCGGCGGGCAGGAAGTACCAGCCGAGCGCGGAGATCACCGCGATCGGCACGTTGACGTACAGGCACCAGCGCCAGTCGAGGTACTCCGTCAGCAGCCCGCCGAGGATCAGCCCGATCGCGCCGCCACCGGCGGCGATGGCCCCGAACACGCCGAACGCCTTGGCGCGGTCGGCCGGCCGGACGAAGGTCACCGAGAGCAGCGACAGCGCCGCCGGGGCGAGCAGCGCGCCGAACGCGCCCTGCAGCGCCCGCGCCGCGAGCAGCACTCCGAAGCCCGGCGCCGCGCCGCCCAGGGCGGAGGCGCCGGCGAAACCGAACAGGCCGACGAGGAAGGCGCGGCGGCGCCCGGTGTAGTCGGCGATCCGCCCGCCCAGCAGGAGCAGGCCGCCGAACGCCAGCGTGTACGCGGTGATCACCCACTGGCGGCCGCCGTCGGAGACGTCGAGGGCGCGCTGGGCCGAGGGCAGCGCGATGTTCACGATCGTGGCGTCCAGGACGATCATGAGCTGGGCCAGGCAGATGAAGACGAGGGCGATCCAGGGGCGGCGGACGGCCGGTTCGGCCGGGGCCTTCTCCAGGGTGGGGCTCGTGGGTTCCACGAGGACCTCCGTAAATCGGATGTTCGTTCTATTTATTGTCCCTCACGCTCGCACCGGCCCGCCGACTTGTCAAGAACGAACATCCGTTTTAGCTTGAGGTCATGCCTCGAGTCACCGATGACCACCTGGAACGCCGCCGGCAGCAGATCCTCGACGCCGCACGGATCTGCTTCCTCCGCAAGGGCTTCCACCGGACGTCGATGCAGGACGTCTTCGCGGAGTCGGGGCTGTCGGCGGGCGCCGTGTACCGCTACTTCAAGAGCAAGAACGAGATCATCCACGCGATCGCCACCGAGCGGCAGAGCGGCGCGATCAAGCTCCTGGAGACGATCGTCAAGGAGGACCCCCTCCCGCCGTTCGAGGAGATCATCGAGCGGTTCTTCGGGTTCGTCCAGACGATCCTCGACGAGGACGGCGCGCTCCGCGTGGCGCCGCAGGTCTGGGCCGAGGCCCTGCACGACCCGGTCTACCAGGCGATCGTCGCCGACCTGTTCAAGGGCGTACGCGGCTCGTGGGCCGCGCTCGCCACCCGCATGCGCGACGCCGGGCGGCTGCCCGAGGACGCCGACCCGGAGGCCGTGGGCGTGACCCTGATGTGCACGATGCCCGGCTTCGTCCTGCAGCGGATGCTGAACGGCGACATCGACGCCCGCACGATCCGCGCGGGGTTCCACGCGCTCGGCGGCGCGCGCTGACGCTCAGAGGCGCAGCTCTCCCTCGGCGACCAGCACCGCCGGGCCGCGCAGGAAGCTCGTCCGGCCGTCCAGGATCACCGTGACGACGCCTCCGGGCACGGCGATCTCCCAGGTGCCCCCGGTCCGTCCCTCGGCGTGCGCCGCGGCGACCGCGGTCGCGACCGCCCCCGTGCCGCACGAACGGGTCTCGCCGACCCCGCGTTCGTGCACCCGCATCTCGACCCGGCCCTCGCCGACGGCGCGGAACAGCTCGAGGTTGACGCCGTCGGGGAACACGCCCGCGTCGATCTCCGGCGCGCGGGTCAGGTCGAGCCCGGTCACGGGCTCGGTGATCACGCAGGCCAGGTGCGGGTTGCCCATGGAGATGCCCAGCCCCTCGTACGTCCGCCCGCCCAGGACCGCCCGGCTCTCGCCCAGCACCGCCGGCGCGCCCATGTCGACCGTGACGTCGCCGCTCGGACCGAGGTGGACGTCGCGCACGCCGCCGCGCGTGGCGATCGGCAGGTCGCCGGGGGCGGCCAGCCCGGCCTCGACGAGGTAGCGGGCGAACACCCGCGCCCCGTTGCCGCACATCTCGGCGACGCTGCCGTCGGCGTTGCGGTAGTCCATGAACCACTCCGGGGCGCCGTCGTGCCCGAGCGCCTTGGACCGTACGACGCGCAGGACACCGTCCGCGCCGATGCCGGCGCGCCGGTCGCAGATCACGGCGACCATGGCCGGGGTCAGCTCCAGCGACCCCTCGGGGTCGGGCAGGATCACGAAGTCGTTCTCGGTGCCGTGCCCCTTCACGAATCGCATGGACCGATCGTATCCAGGGCCTGGTCCGCGGTCGCGCGATAATCGATCCAGCGTACGCGCGGGTCGCGGCGGAACCACGACTCCTGGCGGCGGGCGAACCTCCGCGTCAGCCGTACGGTCTCCTCGCGGGCCCGGTCCTCGGTCCACTCCCCCGACAGGAATCTCAGCACCTGGGCGTAGCCGAGCGCGCGGCTCGCGGTCAGGCCGTCGCGCAGCCCCTGCGACTCCAGCCGCCGCACCTCCTCCACCAGCCCCGCCGACCACATCCGCTCCACCCGCAGCGCGATCCGCTCGTCGAGCTCGGGGCGCGGGACGGTGAGACCGAGCTGCGTGGCGTACTCCTTCGCGTCCTCATAGGAGGGCATCGACGCGCTGAACGGCCGCCCCGTCATCTCGATCACCTCCAGCGCGCGGACGATCCGCCGCCCGTTGCCGGGCAGGATCGTGGCGGCCGCCACCGGGTCGAGGCCGGCGAGCCGCTCGTGCAGCACCGCGGAGCCCGCCTCGCCGAGCTCGGCCTCCAGGCGCGCCCGCACCTCCGGGTCGGTGCCGGGAAAGTCCAGATCGTCGATGACGGCGCGGATGTAGAGCCCCGAGCCGCCGACCAGCAGCGGCATCCGGCCACGCCCATGGATCTCCGCGATCGTCTCCCGCGCCGCGCGCTGGTAGTCGGCGACGCTCGCGGTCTGCGTGATGTCCCAGACGTCCAGCAGATGGTGCGGAACGCTCCGGCGCCCGGCGAGGTCGATCTTCGCCGTGCCGACGTCCATGCCCCGGTAGAGCTGCATGGAATCGGCGTTGACGATCTCGCCGCCGAGGCGCAGCGCGAGCTCGACCGCCAGGTCGGACTTTCCCGCCGCGGTCGGCCCGACGACCGCGACGATGGCCATGCCGGCCAGGTCGCCATGCCTGATCGTTGCGCTCACAGGCTTAATTCTGGCCCCACCCCGGGTATGGCTTCGCACAACGGGCACCGGTGCCCGGTGCCCGTGTGGCCCGATTGGGGAGTCCGATGTCCATTGTGGACAAGATGAAGGAATTCCTCGGCCAGCACGGCGACAAGGTCGACAAGGTCGTCGAGAAGGCCGGGGACATGGTCGACGAGAAGACCGGCGGCAAGTACGCCGACAAGGTCGACAAGGCCCAGGAGCAGGCCAAGAGGTCCGCCGACAAGTGGGGCGAGGAGGGCCGCCACCCCTAGGGGCGCGTCCAGCTCGCGACGAGGTAGCCCACGCCGTACGGGGCCTCGTCGGCGAGGAGCTCTCCGGCGAAGCGACCGTCGCGGGCGGCGCCCGCGAGCACCTGCCAGGGGGCCCGGCCGGCGGCCAGCAGTTCGGCCGCGAGGGCCGGGTCCAGCCGGGCCAGCGCGTTCGCGTCGGCCCCGGCCAGCGCGCGCGCCACCTCGGCGTCGAAGCCGGCCGACCGCTCGTCGAGGTAGCCCGGCGCCCGCTCGGTCCGGCAGGCGCTGCCATCGCCCATGACCAGAAGCCCCAGGCGGCCGGCCGACGCGCCGAGCTCGGCTCCGAGCCGGCCGCACGACTCCGCCGGGGCGTCCTGCGCGACGGCCCGGTAGCCGGCCGGGCTCGTGCCGAGCAGCCAGCGCCCGATCGTCAGGGACAGCGGAAGCACCGCGGGACCGTCCCCGACCACGACGTCCACGCCGTACGGCAGCAGGCCGCCCGCGGCGTCCGGGCCGTACTCGCGGGTCTCGGGCCCCGAGCCCACCACCACGATCGCGTCACAGGCCCCGGCCAGGCGGCGTACGGCCTCCGCGCACGCCGCGCGCAGGGAGTCGAGCTCCGGCGCCGCGCCACAGGCGACCTCGGGGACGAGCAGCGGCGGATGCGGGCAGACGGCCGCCGCGCTCAGCACGGCGCGGGGCTCACCGGCAGGACGGCGCGGCCGGCGCCGCGACCGGCCGGCCGATGCCGGGCATGCCCAGGGAGACTCCCTTGGCGGACGCGGCTGGTTCGGCGGCACGCCGCTCCCACGCGTCGCCCGCCGCCGTACGCCGTACGCCGCGCACCGGGCCGTCTGCCACCAGGTGGTGCGGCGCGGCGTAGGTGACGTCGACGGTGACGACGTCGCCGGGGCGCGCGGTCTCGGCGGCGGTGAAGTGGACGAGGCGGTTGTCGGGCGCCCGCCCGGACATCCGGTGGGTACGCCCGTCCTTGCGGCCCTCGCCCTCGGCGACCAGGACGTCGAGCGTACGGCCGAGCTGGCGTTTGTTCTCCGCCCAGGAGATCTCCTCCTGCAGCTCCACCAGCCGTTCGTACCGCTCCTGCACGACCGGCTTGGGCACCTGCCCCTCCATGTCGGCCGCCGGCGTGCCGGGGCGCTTGGAGTACTGGAAGGTGAACGCGCCGGAGAACCGCGCCTCGCGTACGACGTGGAGGGTCTGCTCGAAGTCCTCCTCGGTCTCGCCGGGGAAGCCCACGATGATGTCGGTGGTGATCGCCGCCTCCGGGATGGCGGCGCGGACCCGCTCGATGATGCCGAGGTAGCGCTCCTGGCGGTAGGAGCGGCGCATCGCCTTCAGCACGGTGTCCGAACCGGACTGCAGCGGCATGTGCAGCGACGGCATGACGTTGGGCGTCTCGGCCATCGCGGCGATCACGTCGTCGGTGAAGTCGCGCGGGTGCGGCGAGGTGAAGCGCACCCGCTCCAGGCCCTCGATCCGGCCGCACGCGCGCAGGAGGTCCGCGAACGCCCCCCGGTCGCCGAACTCAGCGCCGTAGGAGTTGACGTTCTGGCCGAGGAGGGTGACCTCCAGGACGCCCTCGCCGACGAGCGCCTCGACCTCGGCGAGAATCTCCCCCGGGCGGCGGTCGGTCTCCTTGCCGCGCAGCGACGGGACGATGCAGAAGGTGCAGGTGTTGTTGCAGCCCACCGATACCGAGACCCACGCGGCGTACGGGGACTCCCGGCGCGTCGGCAGTGTGCTGGGGAACGTCTCCAGCGACTCCTTGATCTCGACCTGGGCTGCCTCCTGCACCCGCGCGCGTTCGAGCAGGACCGGCAGCGAGCCGATGTTGTGGGTGCCGAACACCACGTCCACCCAGGGCGCGCGCTTCACGATCGTGTCGCGGTCCTTCTGGGCGAGGCAGCCGCCGACGGCGATCTGCATGCCGGCGTGGCCCTCCTTGACGGGCCGCAGGTGCCCCAGGTTGCCGTACAGCCGGTTGTCGGCGTTCTCGCGCACCGCGCAGGTGTTGAACACCACGACGTCGGGCGTCGCGTCGTCGCCGGCGCGGGCGTAACCGGCGTCTTCGAGCAGGCCGGCGAGTCGTTCGGAGTCGTGGACGTTCATCTGGCACCCGTACGTGCGTATCTCATAGGTACGGGCGGCGGCGTCGAATGTCATGGGCGCGTTCATCTCAAGAAGAAAGGGTACGCGCGCCCGGCGCCCGTACGGCCATCGCCGATCCGGCAATCACCCCATCAGGCCTTAGACCTGAGCGCAACGTGATCGGATCGGTATACCAGATGACTGTTTGTGTTCTTCGGATGACGTACGCTTTGCGGGCATGACCGACAGCGGCAAGGCGGCCCAGGAGGCCGAGGTGAGTGGCGGCGGACCGCTCGTGGTGCTTGAGAACGTCAACAAGTACTTCGGTGAATTGCATGTCCTCAAGGACATCGATCTGACCATCCACCGCGGCGAGGTCGTGGTTGTGATCGGCCCGTCGGGCGGCGGCAAGTCGACCTTGTGCCGCACGATCAACCGGCTCGAGCCGATCGACGACGGCAGCATCCGCATCGACGGGCAGCCGCTCCCGGAAGACGGTAAGGAACTCGCGAAGCTCAGAGCCGACGTCGGCATGGTCTTCCAGTCGTTCAATCTGTTCGCGCACAAGACGATTCTCCAGAATGTCACCCTCGGCCCGACAAAGGTGAACAAGGTCGGCGCCGCGGAGGCGGAGCAGCACGCGATGGAGCTCCTCGAGCGCGTCGGGATCGCCAGCCAGGCGGAGAAGTACCCGGCGCAGCTCTCCGGCGGACAGCAGCAGCGGGCCGCGATCGCACGCGCGCTCGCGATGCGGCCGAAGGTGATGCTCTTCGACGAGCCCACCTCCGCGCTCGACCCCGAAATGATCAAAGAAGTGCTCGATGTCATGACCAATCTGGCCGCCGAGGGAATGACCATGGTCGTGGTCACCCACGAAATGGGATTCGCCCGGGCGTCGGCCAACAAGGTCGTCTTCATGGCCGACGGTCAGATCATCGAGGAGAACACCCCGGAAGAGTTCTTCACAAACGCCCGAAGTGATCGCGCGAAGGATTTCCTTTCCAAGATCCTGACGCACTGAATGTAATGAACTCGCCGGCTTTTTCTCGGTGCCGGCTTGATAGCAGAGGAAGATCATGCGAGTACGTCATTTCGGCGTTGCCGTCGCCGCTCTGGCCGTCGCCACGATGGGCCTTTCAGGCTGTGGCGCCAAAAAGGCCGATTCTGTCGTCGACAAGGCCAAGAACGACAAGAAGCTCACGATCGGCGTGAAGTTCGACCAGCCGGGAATCGGCCTGAAGAAGCCGGACGGCACCGTCGAGGGCTTCGACGTCGACGTCGCCAAGTACATCGCCGGCAAGCTCGGCGTGACGGAGAAGAACATCACCTGGAAGGAAACGATCTCCGCGAACCGCGAGTCGTTCCTGAAGAACGGCAGCGACGACCTGGTGCTCGCCAGCTACTCGATCACCGCGGCGCGCCTCCCCCTGGTCACCTTCGGCGGCCCGTACATCATCCCTCACCAGGACATCCTCGTCCGCGGCAACGACACGTCGATCAAGACGTTCGCGGACCTCAAGGGCAAGCGGGTGTGCCAGGTCTCCGGGTCCAACTCCTGGAAGAACCTCACCGAGGGCACCAACAAGTTCAACCAGAAGATCGCGGTCAAGCTCGTGCCGGCCAACGCGTACGAGGAGTGCATCACCAAGCTCAAGGGCGGCTCGCTCGACGCGGTCTCCACCGACAGCACCATTCTCGCCGGTTACGCCGCCCGTGAGGGCAGCGCGGTGAAGGTCGACAACGTGCCGTTCACCGACGAGAAGTACGGCGTCGGCATCAAGAAGGGCGACACGAAGACCTGCGAGGCCGTCAACAAGGCGATCACCGAGATGTACACCGACGGCACCGCCAAGAAGCTCATCGACAAATGGTTCACGCCGGAACACCTGACGTTCGACACCAGCAAGCCCCCGGCTTTCCAGGGCTGCAGCTGAGCCGAAGCCCGCTGATAGCGCGCCGGTGAGCCTCCGGGCTCACCGGCGCCGTCTCGATCCGGTGGAGACCCATGAATTTCCACGCGCTGTTGGACTTCAGTCCGCTGCAGCAAGAATTCGGCACGATCATGAAGGCGTTCTGGGGGACGATCCGGCTGTCCCTCGTGACCGCCGTCGGCGCGCTGATCTTCGGCACCGTGCTCGCCGCGATGCGGGTGTCGCCGACCCCGGTGCTGCGCGCGGCCGGCGCCTTGTACGTCTACATCTTCCGTAACACCCCGCTGACGCTGATCCTGCTGTTCTGCAGCCTCGGCCTGAGCGACACGCTCCACCTGCAGATCTCCCAGGATCCGGGGACCAACGGCTTCTGGCTGGCGGCCATCGGCATGACGGTCTACACGGCGTCCTTCGTCTGCGAGTCGCTGCGGGCGGGCATCAACACCGTCCCGATCGGACAGGCGGAGGCGGCCCGGTCGATCGGCCTGACCTTCACCCAGACTCTGCGGCTGGTCGTGCTGCCCCAGGCGTTCCGCGCGGTCGTGGCGCCGCTCGGCAGCGTCTACATCGCGATGATCAAGAACACCACGATCGCGCTCGCCGCGGGTTACTTCGAGGCGTCGGCCCAGATGAAGCAGATGTTCGACACGTACGGCGGCACCATCCCGATCTTCGTCGGGTTCGCGGTCGGGTTCATGGTGCTGACCCTCCCGACCGGCTTCTTCTTCGGCTGGCTCTCCAAGCGACTGGCGGTGGCGCGATGACGATGACGGACACCCAGGACGCTCCGGCGCGGCGGCCCACCAAGAACAAGCCCTCGGTCCTGTTCGACGCCCCCGGCCCGCGTGCCCGGCTGCGCAACAACATCCTCACGCTCGCCGCGGCCGTCGTACTGCTGGTCGTCGCCTACCTGCTGATCGCGCGGCTGAGCCAGCAGCACCAGTTCGCCGGCAAGCTGTGGGAGCCGTTCACCAGGAAGATCGTCTGGACCAGACTGATCATCCCCGGCCTCGGGGGCACCCTCAAGGCCGCCGCGGTCGCCGCGGTGTTCGCCCTGATCATGGGCGTGATCCTCGGCCTCGGCCGGCTGTCGGAACACAAGTGGATCAGCGTTCCCGCCGGGGCCGTCGTGGAGTTCTTCCGTGCCATCCCGCTGCTGATCATGATCTTCTTCGCCCAGGCGGGCCCACCGGCGATCATGGACTCGTTCGGACGGGTCCTGCCACCGGTGTCGGCGTTCCTGGCCCTCGTCATCGGGCTCACGCTGTACAACGGGTCGGTGCTGGCGGAGATCTTCCGTTCGGGCATCAACTCGATCCCGAAGGGCCAGTCGGAGGCGGGCTACTCGATCGGCATGCGCCGGAGCGGCGTCATGCTGCGCATCCTGGTGCCGCAGGCGGTCACCGCGATGATGCCGGCGGTCATCAGCCAGCTCGTCGTCCTGCTCAAGGACACCGCGCTGGGCTACATCATCGCCTACTCCGACCTGCTCAACGCGGGTCTGCGCGTGATCCCGGGCAACTTCGGCAACATCATCCCGTCGGCGATCGTGATCGCTGTGATCTACATCATCATCAACATCCTGCTCGGCCTGGCCGCGACGTGGCTGGAGAAGCGCAGCCGGCGAAGCCGCAAGACTTCGGCTCGCACTCTGAGTACGGGCGCGGGCGCTCCCCCGGCCGTCGGCATGGGCTCTTTGTGATCCGCGAGGCCGGGGACCGGAGGGTTCCCGGCCTCACATCTTTTGCGACCTCAAGTGACGGTTCGTGGCCCCATTGTCCCCCGGTATGCGAGACGATTCCGATATGACCGCTCGTGCGACCGCTCCCTATGGCTCCTGGCCCTCTCCCATCTCCGCCGCCGACGTCGCGAGGGCACGCCTCCGCCTCAGCTATCCGACCATCCACGGCGATCAGGTGTGGTGGCAGGAGACGCGACCAGAGAGGGGCGGGCGCACCACGATCGTGCGGTCCGGTACCGACCTGCTGCCCGCGCCGTGGAACGCCCGTACGCGGGTGCACGAGTACGGCGGGCGGGCCTACCTCCCGCTGCCCGACGGCGACCTCGTCTTCGCCAACTACGCCGACCAGCGGCTCTACCGGCTCACCGAGGGGCAGACGCCGCTCCCGCTGACCCCGGAGCCCGCCGAGCCGGCGGGCCTGCGCTACGCCGATCTCACGCTGTCCCCTGACGGGCAGCACCTGTGGTGTGTCCAGGAGGCACACGCGGGCGGCGCCGTACGGCGCGCGATCGTCGCGATCCCGGTCACCGGCGCCGCCGCGCAGGACCCCGGCGCGATCCGCGAGCTGGTCAGCGGCGCCGACTTCTACGCGTTCCCGACGCCGTCCCCCGGGGGCGGCCATCTCGCCTGGGTGCAGTGGAGCCATCCCCGGATGCCCTGGGACGGCACGGAGCTGCGCGTGGCCAACTTCGACCCGGCGGGCACGATCGAACGCCCCCGTACGGTCAAGGGCGGCCTGAGCGAGTCGGCGCTGGCGCCCACGTGGATCGACGACTCCAGCCTGTACGTCGTCTCGGACTGGCCCGGCTGGTGGAACCTCTATGAGGTCGGGCTGGCCGGCGGGTCGCCGCAGGCGCTCTACCCTGCCGAGGAGGAGTTCGCCGGGCCGCTGTGGCAGCTCGGCGGCCGGCCGTACGCCGTGCTGGACGACGGGCGCATCGCGGTGCTGCACGGGCAGGGCGACCAGCGGCTGGGCCTGTACGACCCCGAGACCGCCGAGCTGACCGACTTCGAGCTGCCCTACACCGACTGGAAACTGGAGCTGTCCGCCGACGGGACGACGATCGTCGGGGTCGCGGGCGCACCGGACATCCCCTGGTCCGTCGTCGCGGTCGACGCCGACAGCGGCGAGGCCAAGGTGCTGCGCAGCGAGATGGAGTCCCTGCCCGACTCGGCGTACCTGCCTCTGCCGCGCGCCCAGGAGCTGGAGGGGCCGTTCGGGCGGCCGGTGCACGCGTTCGTGTACCCGCCGTCCAACCCGTCCGCCCAGGCGCCCGAGGGCGAGCTGCCGCCGTACATCGTGTTCGTGCACGGCGGGCCGACCGGGCACTCGACCAGCGTCCTCGACATGGAGATCGCCTACTTCACCAGCCGGGGCCTCGGCGTCATCGACGTCAACTACGGAGGTTCGACCGGCTACGGCCGCTCCTACCGCGAGCGGCTCCGGCGGCAGTGGGGCATCGTCGACGTCGAGGACACCGTGGCGGCGGCCGAGGCGCTCGTACGCGGTGGCGTGGCCGATCCCGGGCGCCTGGCCATCCGCGGGGGCAGCGCGGGCGGCTGGACGACTCTGTGCGCGATCACGGGGAGCACGCTGTTCAAGGCGGGCACGTCCTACTACGGCATCGCCGACCCGCAGAACTGGCTGAAGGAGACCCACGACTTCGAGTCCCGGTACCTCTACGGGCTGATCGGGCCGATGCCGGGGTTCGAGCGGGCCTACGAGGAGCGGTCCCCGGTCGCGCGGGCCTCCTCGACGGCCTGCCCCGTACTCCTCCTGCAGGGCCTGGACGACCCGATCGTCTCCCCGCCGCAGTCCGAGCGCTTCGCCGACGCGGTGGCCGGCAAGAACATCCCGTACGCCTATCTGACGTTCGAGGGCGAGTCGCACGGCTTCCGGCGGGCCGAGACGGTCATCGCCTGCCTGGAGGCCGAGCTGGCGTTCTACGGGCAGACGCTGGGGTTCGACCCCAAGGACGTGGCGCCGGTCCAGCTGACCGTGGAGCGCCGGCGGATACCGCCGCCTCCGCCGCCCGCCCCGCCTGCCGCTCCGCAGCCGGCCGCCGCTCCCGAGGAGTGATCTCATGGCACGGTACGGCCGGGCGGCCGTACCGTGCTGCCGATCCGCAGGCTGCCGGTCAGCGGGCGAACTCGGTGGCGCGCGACTCCCGTACGACGGTGATGCGGATCTGACCGGGGTAGGTCAGCTCCTCCTCCACCTGCTTGGCGATGTCGTGCGCGATGACCTGGGCCTGGATGTCGTCCACCGAGTCGGGCCGGACCATGACGCGGATCTCGCGCCCGGCCTGCATCGCGAAGACCTTCTCCACGCCCTCGCGCTCGGTGGCGATCTCCTCCAGCCGCTCCAGCCGCTTGACGTACGCCTCCAGCGACTCGCGCCGGGCGCCCGGCCGACCGCCGCTGATGGAGTCGGCGGCCTGGGTGAGGACGGCCTCGACCGTACGGACCTCGACCTCGTTGTGGTGCGCCTCGATGGCGTGGACGACGTCCTCCTCCTCTCCGTACCTGCGGGCGATCTCCGCGCCGATCAGCGCGTGGCTGCCCTCGACCTCGTGGGTCAGGGCCTTGCCGATGTCGTGCAGGAGGGTGCAACGCTTGAGGAGAACGGTCGGCAGGCGCAGCTCGGCCGCCATGATCCCGGCGATGTGGGCGGACTCGATGAGGTGCTTCAGGACGTTCTGCCCGTAACTTGTGCGATACCTCAGCTGGCCGAGGAGGGCGATCAGCTCGGGGTGCATCTCGGTTATGCCGAGCTCGACGAGAGCGTCCTCGCCGGCCCGTACGCACAGCTGCTCGACCTCGGTCTTGCTGTGCTCGTAGATCTCCTCGATGCGCTGCGGGTGGATCCGGCCGTCGAGGACGAGCTTCTCGAGCGTGAGCCGGCCGACCTCGCGGCGTACGGGGTCGAAGCAGCTCAGGAGCACCGCTTCGGGGGTGTCGTCGATGATCAGGTTGACGCCGGTGGCCGTCTCGAACGCCCGGATGTTGCGGCCCTCGCGGCCGATGATCCGGCCCTTCATCTCGTCGCTCGGCAGATGCAGCACGGACACGACGGACTCGGCGGTCTGCTCGGTCGCCACGCGCTGGATGGCCAGCGTCACGATCTTCCGGGCGCGCTTCTCGCCCTGCTCGCGGGCCTCGGTCTCGATGTCTCGTACGATCAGCGCGGCCTCGCGCTTGGCCTGGTTCTCGATGACGGCGACGAGCTCGGTCTTGGCCTGGTCGGCGGTGAGCCCGGCGGTCTGTTCGAGGACCTGCTGGCGCTCCTCGTCCACGCGCTCCAGCTCGGCCTTGCGCTCCTTCAGCGATTGCTTGACCTCGTCGAGCTTCTGGCTGCGCTCCTCGAGCCGCCGCACCTCGTCGTCCAGCCGCTGCTCACGCTCGGCGAGCCTGATCTCCCGGCGCTCCAGATCCTCACGTACCGGGCGGAGGTCGTCCTTGAGCGCCTTGACCTCCCGCTCGGCATCGGCACGTGCGTTCGTGGAGACGTCCTTGGCCTTGCCCTCGGCTTCGAGAACGATCTCCTGCGCCTGGGCCTTCGCCCGCGCTACGATCTCGTCCGCGTCCCGATGAGCGTTGGTCTCCTCTTCGCTCCGCACGGTGCTCTTGGTCGCCGCGACCACCCGGCCGAGAATCCGCCGGAGCGCGACGATCCCGAGGATGACCAGCGCGACGATGATGAGCAGTGCCGCTCCAATGACAACCAAGATCACGGCACTGACCCCTTTCCTCGACGCGTAGACCGCCGCCCAACACCAAGGCAGCGCGCGAGGGGCTACGACGCGCCACGATCCCACCGGACCGCCGACGGATGCCAGCCGGGGCACAACCATCCAGGGCTCCGGACTTCCCCGAAACCCTGCATTCCGAACCGACCGGCCTATGGGGGAGCCGGTCAGGACACCTTTCAGGTCGTCAAAGTCTGCGGTCGTATGGCAATCCGCACTGCGCGGAGTAACTCCTCACTGCCGTAACCGTAAGCGTCGGGGAGGTAATGGGCAAGGAAAGACTCCGCGTTCCGGACGATTCGTTGCATGCGGCAAGCAGATACTCATTTCACCCCTGCCGCAGGTGGGAGCCAAGCCGCCATGTGCTATGGAACGGTGTGGCCGATGTCACAGCGAACCGGTACCGGGACCGCACACGCCGACCCGCCCTGCGGCGACCGCCAAGGTGGTCGCCGCAGGGCGCATGGCTCGGGTGCCGGTCGGGGACGCGCGCGGCTCTGCGGCCCGGACCCCGCGCCACCTTGACCCCGTCCCGCGCCGGGCGGCAGAGACGGTCGGCTGTTCGCCGGGGTGGTGGCGTCGGGCCGTCGGGGTGGTCGTCAGTCGTCCACGGGGATGTCGGGGAGTTCTTCGGTGCCTTCGGCTTCAAGGGCTTCGCGGACGAGGCGGTAGGAGAGGCTGCCGGGGTAGCCCTTGCGGGCGAGTACGCCCACGATGCGGCGGGTGCGTTTGGTCGGGTCGAGGCCGCGGGTGGCGGCCATGCGTTTCGCGATGAGTTCGCGGGCGGCGGACTCCTCCTGTTCGGGGGCGAGTTCTTCTACCGCGTCCTTGACGGTCTCGTCCGCCACTCCGCGCTGGCGCAGCTCGGCGGCGAGGGCGCGGCGAGCGAGCCCGCGGCCGTTGTGCCGTGACTGCACCCACGCCCGGGCGAAGGCCTCGTCGTCGATCAGGCCGACCTCGGTGTACCGCCCCAGCACCTGCTCGGCCACCTCGTCATCCACCCCTTTACGACGCAGCGCGTCGGCGAGCTGGGCGCGTGTGCGGGGCGAGAAGCTGAGCAGACGCAGGCAGATGTCCCGTGCCGCCGCCTCCGGATCGGCCGGCGGTCCCTCCGGCTCCCGAACGCCCCCGGATTCCCGAGATCGTCGGCGGCCCTCTCCGGCCGAGCCGGTACCTCCGAATCCGCCGGCACTCCTACGCCTCGTCATCACACCTCCGAACTCCCGCCGAAACCGGCGGATCGAGATCAACGACCAGGACCAACAAGGCAGGCCACAGGCCTGAAGCAACCAGATACCCGGCTCCGCAGCGCCAAGCTCAGACGAACCGCTTCCCGGCCGGACCAAGGCCAAGGCCAAGGCAGCCCGTGAACGCGGCGATCGCACCGTACGGTGCCGTGAACGGCCGCCCGGACCGGCCGCTCGGACCGGCCGCTCGGCCGGCGGACCCGTCGGCCGGATGACTCCTGGGCGGGGGCGACGCCACCGGGGAAGGTTCCCGCGCCGGTCTCGGTCCGGCGCGGGATGCGGCGCCGCCGCCCGCCAGGAGGGCTCGATGAGGAAAGAGGTCAGACGTCGCCCGGCTTCGGGGTCTTGGCTCCGCGCTTGGCCGACGTCGACTTGCCCGATGCCGCTGCCGCGGCCACCGGCTCGGCCGGCGGGGCGGCCGGGGACGTCGGGTCGGCGTCGAGCTTCGGGCCCACCCCGAGCTTTTCCTTGATCTTCTTTTCCAGCTCGTTGGCCATGTCCGGGTTTTCCTTGAGGAACGTGCGGGCGTTCTCCTTGCCCTGCCCGAGCTGGTCGTTCTCGTAGGTGTACCAGGCGCCGGACTTGCGGACGAAGCCGTGCTCGACGCCCATGTCGATGAGGCCGCCCTCGCGGCTGATGCCCACGCCGTACAGGATGTCGAAGTCGGCGACCTTGAACGGCGGCGCCATCTTGTTCTTCACGACCTTGACGCGGGTGCGGTTGCCGACCGCGTCCGTGCCGTCCTTCATCGTCTCGATGCGGCGGATGTCGAGGCGGACCGAGGCGTAGAACTTCAGCGCCTTGCCGCCCGTGGTCGTCTCGGGCGAGCCGAACATGACGCCGACCTTTTCCCGCAGCTGGTTGATGAAGATCGCGGTGGTCTTGGTCTGGTTGATGGCGCCGGTGAGCTTACGGAGGGCCTGCGACATGAGGCGCGCCTGGAGGCCGACATGGCTGTCGCCCATCTCGCCCTCGATCTCCGCACGGGGCACGAGGGCCGCGACGGAGTCGATGACCACGACGTCGATCGCGCCGGAGCGGATCAGCATGTCGGTGATCTCCAGTGCCTGCTCCCCCGTGTCCGGCTGGGAGACGAGGAGCGCGTCGACGTCGACGCCGATCTTCTTCGCGTACTCCGGGTCGAGCGCGTGCTCGGCGTCGACGAACGCCGCGATGCCGCCGTTCTTCTGCGCGCTCGCGACCGCGTGGAGCGCGAGGGAGGTCTTACCGGAGGACTCCGGTCCGTAGATCTCGACGACTCGGCCGCGCGGGAGACCGCCGATGCCGAGGGCCACGTCGAGGGCGATCGAACCGGTCGGGATCACCTCGACCGGGGGGCGCCCCTCCTGGCCCAGCCGCATGACGGAACCCTTGCCGAACTGCCGCTCGATCTGGGCGAGCGCCGCCTCGAGGGCCTTCTCGCGATCGTTTGCTGCCATGTGAGGTGTCCCTGTGAAATCGGTGACTGTTGCTATCGGGTGCGACGTTACGGGGCTGCACTGACAGTTTTCGAGAGCCCGGGCCACCGTTGTGGATTACGCCGCTCGTTGCGTCCAACTCTAGCCGAACACGTGTTCGATCATGCTAAGACACTCCGAAACCTCGAGCGACTTGGCTTACGCTGAGCGCAGGATCATGCCGGTGACCATTCTCATGTGCGCCGACCCGCTCAGTCCCCGGCGGGTCGATGAGCACTTCACGCGGGAGGCCGAGGCCGTACGCGCGCTCGGCGGCTCCATCGCGCTCGTCGACCATGATGCCCTCCAGCGCGGTGAGGCCGCCATGGCCGTCCACCGCGTGCCCCGCGACCTCGGCACGGTCTGGTACCGCGGCTGGATGCTCACGGCCGCGGAGTACGCCGCGCTGACCTCCGCGCTCGACGCCCGGCGGGTAACGATGGCCGTGCCGCCGGACGGCTACCAGAAGGCCCACGAGCTGCCGGGCTGGTACGAGACGTTCGCCGGCGTCACTCCCGCGAGCGTGTGGCTGCCGCTCATCCCCGGCACGCCCCCGAGCGAGAAGCGGCTGACCCAGCTCGTACGCCCCCTGCCCAAGGGGCCGGTCATCGTGAAGGACTACGTCAAGTCGCGCAAGCACGAGTGGGACGAGGCGTGCTTCGTGCCGGACGTCACCGACACCGAGCGCCTGCACGCCGTCGTCTCGCGCTTCGTCGAGCTGCAGGGCGACTCCCTGACCGGCGGAATCGTCATCCGCGAGTACGAGACGTACGAGGGCGGCGAGGCGCGCGTGTGGTGGGTCGACGGCGAGCCCGTGCTGGTCGGGCCCCATCCGGACACCCCCGACCGGCACCCGCGCCCGCGTACCGAGCCCACCGCGCCCTGCGTGCGCGCGCTGGGCTGCCGGTTCATCACGACCGACCTCGCGCGCCGCGCCGACGGGACCTGGCGCGTGGTCGAGATCGGCGACGGACAGGTGAGCGACCTCCCCGCCGGCGCCGAGCCCGCCGACCTCTACCTGAGTTTCCCCATACGATAGGGCTGCTGACCTGATCGTTTACCCTCTACACTGACCGGGCATCTACCCCGGAATCGGAGGGCGTCGGGACAATGCACCCCCAGAAGGCCAGACGCCGAATGCGTTCCAGCGCCGTACAGCTCAGCGCGATGAGCGTGTTGTCACTGAGCCTCGTTTCCTGCTCCTCGAGCACCAGCGCGTCCTGCGTGGACGGCCAGGCCCCACGCTCCGGTTCGTACCGCGTCGTACCCGACTACTACTGCGACAACGGCGGTTCGTACGGCCGTTATTACTGGTACTACGGCGGCCGCACTCACGGCGGGTACATCTCGCGGGGCAGCACGATCCGCCCGCGAGGCAGCAAGATCACCTCCAGAGGTGGCCGGGTGATCTCCCGCGGCGGTTTCGGCGGTCACTCCGGCTCGCACGGGGGCTGAGCGCGTGCGCCGGGAGTTCTCCGACCCTCGGGGGGACTGGCCCCAGATCATCGAGTCCCAGGGCCTCGCGTACCACCGCACCTCCCACCCCGAGCACCTGACCCGCCCGTACTGGGACGAGTCGGTGCACTACGTCTTCAGCATGGACGAGGTCCTCGCGCTGGAGACGGTCGTCGAGGAACTCCATCGGATGTGCCTGTCCGCGGTCGAGCACGTCGTGACGACCGGCCGGTACGACGTGTTCGGCATCCCGCCCTGGGTGCGCCCGCTGATCGAGGCGTCCTGGCGGCGGCGCGACCCGCACCTGTACGGGCGGTTCGACCTCTGGTACGACGGCGAGGGCCCGGCCAAACTGCTGGAGTACAACGCCGACACCCCGACCGCCCTGGTCGAGAGCTCCATCGTGCAGTGGTACTGGCTGCAGGACGTCTATCCCGATGACGACCAGTGGAACTCCGTGCACGAGCGGCTCGTGGACCGCTGGAAGGAGATCTCCCCGCCCGGCCCGGTGCACTTCGCCTGGACCACCGAGGACGAGAGCGGCGAAGAGCTGATGACCGTCGCGTACCTCCAGGAGACCGCCGAGCAGGCCGGCTTCCGCGGCACCGCGATCGCGATGGAGGACGTCGGCTGGCACGCGCGGGACGAACGGTTCGTCGACCTGGACGAGGCGGAGATCCGCACGCTCTGCAAGCTCTACCCGTGGGAGTGGCTCGTCGCCGAGCCGTTCGGCCGGTACGTCTCGCGCGCGTCCTGGATCGAGCCGATCTGGAAGATGCTGCTGTCGAACAAGGCGCTCCTCGTCGTGCTGTGGGAGCTGTACCCGAACCACCCCAACCTGCTGCCGACCTTCTTGGGCACGCCGGCCTCGCTGACGTCGTACGTGAGCAAGCCGCTGCTCGGCCGCGAGGGGGCGAGCATGAGCATCGTGACGCCCGACGGCGTGCAGACCAGGACGTCCGGTGAGTACGGGGCCGAGGGGTTCGTCTTCCAGGAGTTCTGCCCGCTGCCGGACTTCGACGGCGAGCACCCCGTCCTCGGCGCCTGGGTCGTCGGCGACGAGTCGGCGGGGCTGGGCATCCGTGAGACCACCGGTCTCATCACCGATGACACCTCATCCTTCGTACCCCATCGCATCGACGACTGAGTCATCACAGGGAGACCGATATGTACATGGCGTTCTCGCAAGGCTTCGGCACGGCTCTGGGCAAGGGCGCCGGCGCGATCGCCGCGTACACGGCCCTGGGCCTGGTCCTGCTGATCATCGGTTTCTTCGCGGTCGACCTGGCCACGCCGGGCCGGCTCACGGCGATCATCCGGACGAACCGCAACGGCAACGCGACGCTGCTGGCCGTCTGCGGCATGGTCGGGGTGGGCCTCGTGGTGGCCTCCTCGATCTTCGCCTCCGGCGGGAAGCTCCTCGAAGGGCTCATCGCGACACTCGTGTGGGGCCTGGTCGGCATCGTGGCCCAGCAGATCGCCACGATGATCGTCCGCTACCTGCTGAGCATCGACGTGGCCGGGCTGATGGCCAAGGAGAAGCTCGAGCCCTCGGCGATCCTGCTGGGCGCGACGCAGGTCACGGTCGGCCTGATCACCGCCGTCGCCGTCATCTGAGGTCGTACGGGGCGAGCCGCGGGCGTACGCCGCCGGGCGTCACGGGAAGGCCCGCCGCCCGCCACTCCTGGAAGCCGCCCACGACGTCCGTGGCGTTGACCAGCCCGATCGCCCGCAGCGACGCGGCGGCCAGCGACGAGGAGTAGCCCTCGTCGCAGATCACGATCCAGTGGACCCGCTCGTGCGCGGCCTCGGGGACACGGGAGCCGCTGCGGGGGTCGAGCCGCCATTCGAGGTGGTTGCGCTCGACGACGATGGCGCCGGGGATGTCGCCGTCGGCGCGCCGCTGGTATTCGGGCCGCGTGTCCACCAGGAACCCTCCGGCGCGTACGGCCTCGGCGGCGTCGTGGGGCTTGAGCCGCAAGAGGCCGGACCGCGCCCCGGCCAGCAGCCGGTCGACGCTCACCGCAGTTTCTGGGGAACGTCGAAGGTGGCGCAGACCGCCTGCCAGACGGTCTTGGCGGCGGCGCCCTCGGCGAGCGCCTGGTCGATGGTACGGCCGCCGAGCTCGGCCAGGACGTAGTCCTTGGCCACACTCTCGGCGTAACCCTCGCCGAACTGCTCGTTCATCCGAGCCCAGAACACGGTCAGTCGCACCCCCCAACGCTACCGGCCCACGGGTTCTGTCAGTGCCGCGAGGCATGATGGTCGGCATGAGGCCGCTGGACCGTTTCTCCGACGCCGCCCGGGCGTGGTTCGCCGGGGCGTTCGCCGCGCCCACGGCGGCGCAGGAGGGCGCGTGGGAGGCCATCGCCCAGGGCGACAACACCCTGGTCGTGGCCCCGACCGGTTCGGGCAAGACCCTGGCCGCGTTCTTCTGGTCGCTGGACCGGCTCGCCACCGCTCCCCCGCCCGAAGATCCCAAACGGCGCTGCCGGGTCCTCTACGTCTCCCCGCTGAAGGCCCTGGCCGTCGACATCGAGCGCAACCTGCGCGCCCCGCTGACCGGTCTGCGGCAGACCTCGCAGCGCCTCGGCCTGCCCGAGCCCGACGTGGGCGTGGCCGTACGCTCCGGCGACACGCCCGCCGACGAGCGCCGCCGGTTCGCCGCACACCCGTCCGACATCCTGATCACGACGCCCGAGTCGCTGTTCCTGATGCTGACCTCGCAGGCGCGCGACGCGCTGCGCGGCGTCGAGACCGTGATCATCGACGAGGTGCACGCGGTCGCGGCGACCAAGCGCGGCGCGCATCTCGCGCTGTCCCTGGAGCGGCTCGACGCCCTCTTGGAGCGGCCGGCCCAGCGCATCGGGCTCTCGGCGACCGTACGGCCGGTGACGGAGGTCGCGACGTTCCTCGGCGGCACCCGTCCGGCGACGGTGGTCCAGCCGCCGCACCAGAAGGAGGTCGACCTTGAGATCGTCGTCCCGCTGGAGGACATGACCGAGCTCGGCCGGCCGACCGACGACCTGTCCGGGGCGGCCGCCGGAGAGCCCAACCGGGCCTCGATCTGGCCGCACGTCGAGGCGCGGGTCCTCGACCTGGTCGAGGCGCACCGTTCCACGATCGTCTTCGCCAACTCGCGGCGCCTGGCCGAGCGGCTGAGCGGCCGGCTCAACGAGCTGTCCCGCGAGCGTGCCGAGGAGGAGCTTCCCGAGGACCACGCGCCCGCCGAGACGATGGCCCAGGCCGGGGCCTCGCGCGGGGCGCCCGCCGACGTCGTACGCGCGCATCACGGGTCCGTCTCCAAGGAGGAGCGGGCCGCGATCGAGGAGTCGCTCAAGGCCGGGCGGCTGCCCGGCGTGGTCGCCACCTCCAGCCTGGAGCTCGGCATCGACATGGGCGCGGTCGACCTCGTCGTCCAGGTCGAGTCGCCGCCGTCCGTCGCGGGCGGCCTGCAGCGCATCGGCCGCGCCGGGCACCAGGTCGGCGCGGTCTCCAAGGGCGTCATCTTCCCCAAATACCGGGGAGACCTGGTGCAGACCGCGATCGTGGCCGAGCGCATGCGCGACGGCGAGATCGAGGAGCTGCGTTACCCGCGCAACCCGCTCGACGTGCTCGCCCAGCAGGTCATCGCGATGGTCGCCATGGACGAGTGGCCGGTCGACGAGCTGGAGACGCTCGTACGCCGGGCGGCGCCGTTCGCGACGCTGCCGCGCTCGGTGCTGGAGGCCACGCTCGACATGCTCGCCGGTCGCTATCCGAGCGACGAGTTCGGCGAGCTGCGCCCACGGCTGGTGTGGGATCGCGTCGCCGGGATCCTGCGGGGGCGCCCCGGGGCGCAGCGGCTCGCCGTGACCAGCGGCGGCACCATCCCCGATCGCGGCCTGTTCGGCGTCTTCCTCGTGGGCGAGAAGTCCTCGCGGGTCGGCGAGCTGGACGAGGAGATGGTGTACGAGTCGCGGGTCGGCGACGTGTTCGTGCTCGGCGCGAGCTCGTGGCGCATCGAGGACATCACGCCCGACCGGGTGCTGGTCTCCCCGGCGCCGGGCCGGCCGGGCAAGCTGCCGTTCTGGCACGGCGACGCGCCCGGGCGGCCGGCCGAGCTGGGCCGTGCCCTCGGCGCGTTCAGCCGCGAGCTGTCCGCGCTGCCGCCGGAGGAGGCGCGCACGCGTGTACGGGCCGCGGGGCTGGACGAGTGGGCGGCGGGCAACCTGCTCGCCTACCTCACCGAGCAGCGTGAGGCGACGGGTTACGTGCCCGACGACCGCACGCTGGTGGTCGAGCGGTTCCGCGACGAGCTGGGCGACTGGCGGATCGTCGTGCACTCCCCGTACGGGGCGCTCGTGCACGCGCCGTGGGCGCTGGCGATGACCGCCCGGTTGCGCGAGCGCTATGGCGTCGACGCGCAGGCCGCCCACTCCGACGACGGCATCGTCCTGCGCGTTCCCGACACCGGCGAGTCCGACGTGGCTCCGCCGGCGAGCGATCTGGCGCTGTTCGACCCCGAGGAGATCGCCCAAATCGTCACCGACGAGCTGGGCGGGTCGGCGCTGTTCGCCTCACGGTTCCGCGAGTGCGCGGCGCGCGCGCTGCTGCTGCCACGCGCCCGTCCGGGCAAGCGCATGCCGCTGTGGCAGCAGCGTCAGCGGGCCGCGCAGCTGCTGGCGGTGGCCGGCAAATATCCCTCGTTCCCGATCGTGCTGGAGACCGTGCGCGAGTGCCTGCAGGACGTCTTCGACGTGCCCGGGCTGGTCACGCTGATGCGCGACCTGGCGGGCCGCAAGGCGCGGCTGGTCGAGGTCGAGACGCCGGTGCCCTCGCCGTACGCCCGGTCGCTGCTGTTCAGCTACGTCGGCGCGTTCATGTACGAGGGCGACGCGCCGCTCGCCGAGCGGCGGGCGCAGGCGCTCGCGCTCGACTCCACGCTGCTCGCCGAGCTGCTCGGCCAGGCCGACCTCCGCGAGCTCCTCGATCCCGAGGTGGTCGCCGAGGCCTCACGCGAGCTGCAGCGGCTGCCCGCCGACCGGCACGCCCGCTCTGTCGAAGGAGCGGCGGACCTGCTGCGCGAGCTGGGTCCGCTGACGACGCCCGAGCTGACCGCGCGGGGCGCGACGGCCCGCTGGCTGGCCGAGCTGGAGGAGACGCACCGGGCCATCCGGGTGCGCGTCTCCGGTGAGGAGCGCTGGGCGGCGATCGAGGACGCCGGGCGGCTCCGCGACGCGCTCGGCGTGCCGTTGCCGGTCGGCGTGCCGGAGGCGTTCCTTGAGCTGGTCGCCGATCCGCTCGCCGACCTGCTGAGCCGTCACGCCCGCACGCACGGGCCGTTCCACGCTTCGGACGTCGCCGCGCGGTTCGGCCTCGGGGTGGCGGTGGTGAACGAGGGCCTGCGCCGGCTCGCGGCGGAGGGCCGGATGTCGGAGGGCGAGTTCACGCCGGGCGAGCGGGGCACGGAGTGGTGCGACGCCGGGGTGCTGCGGATGCTGCGCCGCCGGTCGCTGGCCCGCTTGCGCGCCGAGGTGGAGCCGGCCTCCCGCGATGCCCTGGCGCGCTTCCTGCCGGCCTGGCACGGGATCGGCTCGACCCGGCTACGCGGTCTCGACGCGCTGGTCCAGGCGATCGAGCAGTTGCAGGGCGCCGCCGTGCCGGCGTCGGCGCTGGAGTCACTGGTGCTGCCCGTGCGGGTGCCCGGCTACTCCCCCACGATGCTGGACGAACTGACCGCCTCTGGTGAGGTCGTGTGGGCGGGCCAGGGCGGCCTGCCGGGCGGCGACGGGTGGGTGTCGTTGTACCTCGCCGACACCGCTCCCCTGCTCATGCCCGAGCCGGCGGACATCACCCTGACCCCGCTGCACGAACAGATCCTGGCGGCGCTGGGCGACGGCGGCGCGGTGTTCTTCCGCACGCTGTCCGACCGGGTGGGCTCGCTGAACGACCAGGAACTGGTCACGGCACTGTGGGACCTGGTCTGGGCCGGCCGGCTCACCAACGACACGCTCGCCCCGCTGCGTTCCAAGCTCGGCTCCAGCCGCACCACCCATCGCCCGCGCACCCACCGCCGCCGTCCGGTCATGCCGTCCCGCACGGGCCCCCCGACGGTCGCGGGCCGCTGGTGGCTCCTGCCCGCGCGGGATTCGGACACCACCCGCCGAAGCCACGCGCTGGCGGAGACACTGCTCGACCGCCACGGCGTGGTGATCCGCGGCGCCGTCATGGCCGAACGCACCCCGGGCGGCTTCGCCGGGGTGTATCCGGTGCTGCGAGCCTTCGAGGAGACCGGCCGATGCCGACGGGGCTATTTCGTGGAGGGCCTGGGCGCGGCCCAGTTCGCCCTACCGGGCGCCGTGGACCGCCTGCGCGCGACGGAACGCACTGATGCCGGACGGGCCCTGGTGCTCGCGGCCACGGACCCGGCCAACCCGTATGGCGCGGCCCTCCCCTGGCCCGAACGCCCTGGAGAGGCGGCCAGCGGTCATAAGCCGGGCCGAAAGGCGGGCGCGCTCGTGGTGCTGGTGGAGGGCGAGCTGGTGGTGTACGTGGAACGCGGCGGGAAGACGTTGCTGTCGTGGGGAGAGACGGACCTCCAGCCGGCTGTGGACGCGCTGGCACTCGCGGTCCGGGAGGGCGCACTGGGCCGCCTCACGGTCGAACGAGCAGACGGCGGCGCGATCGTCGACTCGCCCATGGCGGCGGCCCTGGAGGCGGCAGGCTTCCACCCAACCCCCCGCGGCCTGCGGCTGCGATCGTAGATGGGTTGAGCGGACGGATCGCAGACGCTGTCGACGTCCGCCCGCGGGCCGCCGGACGCCCTCCTTGCGAGCTGAGGTGAACGGACAACGGTGCCACCATCGACGCACCGGCTCCATCGCAAAGTCCCGCACCGCACAGACCACCACGGCCCGTCGCCGCGGCCGGTCGCCCGGTCATAGCCGTCCAGCCACGGGCCCCCGCTGGCGCCGGTGGTGGGCCGGCACGCCCTCGCCGATCGGGTCGATGGACGACCGTGCCGTTCGACGCCCCAGCCGGCCCGGCCGACGAACACCGGTGCGACCATCGACACACCGGCTCACCACAGGCCCGCTGACCTGCGGACTCCGTGTGGACTGCGGTTGCGTTCCGAGGGGACCGAGCGGACGGATAGCGGTACCACTGCCGCCGCTCCGGCTCCCGCACAAGCTTCGACCCGGCTCCGAACGACCTACGCCCGCACGCGCGGCGAGCGGACTGAAAGCACACCACCGGCCCTCACAAGCCGCCAGACGGCTGGTGCCGATCGGCTGCGAAAGCTCCCGGCCTGGTGGAATCCGGTCCCCCGGTACAGGCTTACCGTCGAGTCACCAACGCCGCTGGAGGTGTTCGATGACCGAACCGACCTGGGTGCCCAGGGCGTGCACCCTGCCTTCCAGGGAACGCCCGCTACGCGTGGCAGAGTTCGACGCGTTGTTCACCAGAGCGTTGCGCTCCTGGCAACGACCTGGCGCGCGGCGCCTGCGACTGTCCCTTGACCCGGGTCACGAGGCCGAACTCCGCGACCTGACCACGCGCGAGACGACCTGCTGCTCGTTCTTCACGTTCACCATCGGTACGGAGAAGGACCTTCTGACCCTGGAAATCTCCGTCCCGACAGCGCACAAGCCGGTGCTGGACGCGCTCGCCACCAGACTCACGGACGGAACGAGCCCACGACGGGTGACCGGCAGGCCCTCGGCCGCGTCCTCCAGCGCGCCGGTCACGTCGGTGCCGTCGCGCGGCGTGACGTAGTCGACCTCGGCCATGCCGTTGCGGACCAGGCCCTGGACGGCGGCGGTCAGCACCGGCGCCGAGCGCCCGCGCGGAGCGGAATCGGCCGAACCGGAGCGCGGGGACAGCCCGCCGCCAACGACTGCCGTCGCACTCTCCGACGTCAACTCCGGTACGCATGGCGCAGGCCGGGACGTATGACGGCAACGGCCGGGCGGCACCGAGACTTCCCGCACGCCGCCGGCTCTCCCGTCCGGAAACAACGCCACCCATCCCGGAGCGCATCACGCAGGTTGGGACCCTACGACCGGAACGGCCGCGGCTTCCTGCACGCCGCGGGCCCCCCTTCGGACACGACGACGCCCTCTTCGACGTACAACCGAGACGACCTCGCATCACCGGGCAGGGTGCTTCTGGAACGTCCTCCAGCCTCCCCTCTCGCGACGGTGAAGCGGCGCGTGACGGTTGGCTGATCTCGGACGCCGCCCGCGTGCTGTGTCGATCCAACCCTTCTCTGAAATGGGGCAATAGTGGCAGAACGGACTCTGCGTACCGAAGAGGTTGCCAGGTTGGCTGGGGTTAACGTCCAGACCCTGCGATACTACGAGCGGCAGAAATTGTTGCCTCGGCCGGAGCGGAGTTCCGAGGGCATCGGGCGTACCCGCAGGACGCGGTCACGCTCGTGCGGACGATCAAGGGGGCTCAGCGGCTCGGGTTCAGTCTTGGAGAGATCAGGGCCCTGCTCGCCGCGGGTCACCGGCGCGCGGGGTTGCGCTCCCAGGCCGTCGCCAAAATGGCCGAGGTGGACGCGGAGATCGTGGGTCTCGCCGCCGTTCGTACCGCGCTCGCGGCCGTCGTGGCCGCCGGATGCGATGATCTGGCGAACTGCACCTCCGCGGACTGTCCGGCCGGGCCCGGCTCGCCGCTGATGGTCAGCCGACCGGGCCCGAACTTCTCCGCGGCGCGCTCGCCCAGTCGGCGTACCGCGTCCTCGTAGTTACCCCGGGAGGGGAAACGATCGGCGCGCCGCGGTCCTCGTAGTCGCCCGGGTAGGGCCCCCGCGACCGGCTCTCCGCCGCCTCCGGACTGTCAGTGGTCCTGGTTACGGTGAGGTTGTCAGCATCTTCACCCAGGTCAAGGTGTACTCAAGGGTCCTCACATCGGTTCCGCGACCGCGAGTCCGTCAATCGACCCCAAGAGGGGCGACTTACCCTCACCGTCGGGTCCAGCGACACGTCCCACGCCGCCCCAGTGCGGTGGCCCTCCTCCAGATGGCAAAGCCCGGCACGGCCGTACGGCGCCATGGAGGGTGGACAGATGATCCTCGCCCGAAGGACACGTAAGGCGCGCCGCAGCAGTTGGTGTCCCCTGTGCCGTGCTCCGGTACTCATCGGCCAGTACATCGCCCGCCTCGGTCTCACCTGGGTCCACACCAAATGCGCGGTGGCGCGCATGTAGACCGCCCGCGTCCTGGAGGACGCTGCTTTGGTACGGCCGCGCGTACGGGCCTGGGACACGGCCGCCCGCCACGCAGTCGAATCCGGTGCAGCAGACGGGGAGCTCCCCTCCGATACCGCCGGGCGAGCGTGCCCGGGACAGGGCACGCCTACCGCACGGTCGGCATCGGAGCAGTGGGCAGGAGCCTCCCTTCCGGCACGACCGCGCGAGCGGGCCCGAGACAGGGCACGCCCTCAGCACGGCCGAGTCCGGCATCGCGGACGGAGTCCCCCTCCGGCACGGCTGCGTGAGCGGGTCCGAGACGGGCACGCTCGTCGTGTGGTCGAGTTCGGCGTAGCCCGTGAGGTCTTCCCTTGGACCGCTGCTCCGCCTATGGGCGCGGCAGTGGTTCGCCCGCCGTGCCGAGTCGCAGCATGGGTCGTCCTGGGCCTGACATGCGTGGCGTGCCTCGTCGAAGGTGGCGGATTCCTCCTGCGTTGATAGGTTCTGCGGCGTCCGCTGTCATGTGATCGGGAGGCCGCCGTGGTGAACGTCCAGCCGCTCAGTGACGGGGATCCCCGTCGGCTGGGGGACTACGACGTGACCGGACGGCTGGGCGAGGGCGGGCAGGGCGTCGTCTATCTGGGCAGCGGTTCTGGCGGCTCGGCCGCCATCAAACTGCTGCACGCCCAGCTGATCGAGGACGAGCCGGCCCGCGCACGCTTCGTACGGGAGGTGGAGGTCACCAAGCGGGTCGCGCGGTTCTGCACCGCCCAGGTGCTCTCCGCCGGGACAGCTCAGGGGCGGCCGTACATCGTCAGTGAGTACGTCCCGGGGCCTTCGCTGCACCAGCAGCTCCGTGAGGAGGGACCGCGGCACGGCTCGGCGTTGGACCGCCTGGCGATCAATACCGCGACGGCGCTGGCAGCGATCCACCAGGCGGGCGTCGTGCACCGCGACTTCAAGCCCGGCAACGTGCTGATGGGGCCGGACGGCCCGGTGGTGATCGACTTCGGCATCGCCCGGGCCCTCGACACGACCGGGGCCATGGCGAGCGCGGTGAGCCAGGTGGTCGGGACGCCGGCGTTCATGGCGCCCGAGCAGCTTTCGGAGGGCCCGATCGGGCCCCCGACGGACATGTTCGCGTGGGCCGTGACCATGGTCTTCGCCGCCAGCGGCGTGCCGGCCTTCGGCCACCGCTCCATCCAGCAGGTGATCAACCGGATCCTGCACGAGGAGCCCGACCTCGGCGCCCTGGACGGCCGCCTGCGCCCGGTGGTCGCCGCATGCCTGAACAAGGACCCGTCTCGCCGGCCGACGGCACGCAGCCTGATGGACGAGCTGATGGGCCACCACGAGGCGGCCATCTCACCCGCCGCTCACCCCCCGAGCGCACCGGCTGCTCCGGCCGGTCCGGCCGCCGGTGCCTCCTCAGCATGGCCCGGCAGGTCCGGCAGGTCCGGCTTGGCCGCCGCAGCTGCGGCAGCAAGGCCGGCGGACACTGACGGCGCGCCGGACGCGAGCAGGTCCGACGATCCGTCTTCGTCGGCGGAGAGCGCAAGCCCAGTCGGCATGCCGGGCTCGGACGGCTGGGGGGCCGCGGCCGGTTCGAACAGCGCGGCGGGCGTGAGCCGACCCGATGGTTCATATCTCAGCGACGCGCCGCAAGGCGGAGAAGGGGGTCGGCCCGATTCGGCCGGCGACCGACGACAACGCGGCGAGGCGCCGTCCCGGCGTCGCGCAGCCGGACGGCGGGACCTCGAGACAGGCTCTGGTGAGCGGGACGTCACCGCCACGGGCGCGTCCTCGCTCCCGGGCCGATCGCCTTCTGGCGAGGCCGGTTTTGGGACGGGCGGGAGCCCACCCGGCGGTTCGCTGCTCAGCGACGTACCCGGTCCGTACGGGGCGGGGAACTCGGCTGGTGCGGCGGCGCACCCGTCTGCGGGGTATCCGGCGGGCTGGGGCGCGGGATCGGGCGCTCGTGCAGGAGCCGGTACGGCGGAGGCGGCGACGGCGCACATTCCGGCGGGTATGGCGGCCGGTGGGTGGGGGGCGCCGGGTTCCCCGGATACTGCGACTACCCATCCGCCTGCCGGCAGGGCATCGGTGAATTCGGCCGGCGGAGCGGGGCGCTCCGACGCGTCGGGCTCCAATACACGGGAGACCGCGACCACACGGCTGCCACTGGACGGCTCGGCATCCGCCCACCCACCTGCCGGCACGGCATCGGCGAACTCGCCCAGCGGAGCGGGACGCTCCGACGCAACGGGCTCCGGTACGCGGGAGGCCGCGACCATGCGGCTGCCTCTGGACGGCTCGGCCTCGTTCGCCGGGTTGCCGGACTCGGCTGCGTCTGGGGAGGCGGGCACCAGGCGTATGCCCGTATCAGGCCCGCCCTCCTTCGGTGGATATCCAGGCTCGCCGGCCCCTGGGCCGATGGCCGGACCGCCGGCGCGGCGAAAGGGTCGTGCGGTGTTGATCGTCGCGGTCGTGGCCGCCGTACTCGTTGCCCTGGTCGCGGGAATCTCCGTGCTCGCCGCGTCGAAGGATGACGGAAAGGGCGGAAAGGGCGGAACGGCAGCCGCCCCACCGCCTTCGCCAAAGCGTGCGCACCATCCGGTCGAGCACCGCACGCCGTCGGCGTCGCACCACCCGGCAGCGTCGATGCCGGTCAAGACCAACCCGTACACGCCGCAGCGCCTCTGCGGCGGCGGCTACCGCGTCGTCGACCGGCACGGCTTGGGTGGGGCCAGGGTCTACCTGCTCTACAACAGCAAGGCGGGCGCCAACTGCGTTGTCACGATGGTCCCCAGGTCGAGCGGAAAGGTTCCCCTGAGCACGTCCCTCGCGGTCAAAGGCGGCGGCCGGGGGAGCCGCTCCGGCGCATATCCGTTCTACGCGGGCCCGATACGCCTCCCCGCGAGGGGCAAGTGCGTGATGTGGGGCGGCTCATCGAGAACAGCCAGGTGGACGAGCGGCTGGAGCCACTGTGCAAGTGACCGTACGGCCTGAGTTCTCGGCCCGGTCAACGAGCAGGCCACGGACCTGAGCCCCGGGGCAAAGACCTCGTCCCGAACGTGGTGGTGACCATCTTGACCCTGCCGGGTGGCTCGCCGAGCAGATCGGGGCGTGTCTGCTCAGGAACGCATCACCTGCGAGAACCTTCTGGCCAAGGTGCCCGAGTCCGCTCACCGGCGGGTCGCCACGCCGGCCCGGACGATCTTCGACCAGCCCGCTGCCGAGGAAGCCCGGCACGCCCGTGCGCGGAAGGACAGCTGACGCGGCGTGCGGCCGGAAAGACCCCCGCAACCACGGCGCGGACCGGAGCTGTCGCCTGCCGTGGATGCGCCGGCGTCGGCCGTCCGCATGGAGGGCCGTCTTACGGCCGAGCGAGCGGGCGGCGGCGTAATCATCGACGAGCGGCGCATCGACCCTCACCCGTGAGTGACCCCGAGCCCAGCTCAGGAACGGCATCCCGCGCAGGCTGGGTTTCAGCGTTCAGGACGGTGGGTCTGGCGGTCCGGCGCCTTTCCAGGGACGGCCGGGACATAGATGGGTTCGCCCTGGTCGATACGGTCGATGGCGCCCGGGTCGCCGTTGAACAGCGCCGCGTTGCGTGGATCGTTGACGATGTAGGGGTACAGATCTGGATCGCCGTAGACCGTGCGGGCGATGTCCGACAGCGAGTCATAGACGCCGTCGTGCCACTTCGTCGTGATGATCGGTTTCTCGGCTCGCGCTGGATCCCAGCCGCCGATGTAGTGGGTGGCCGGAGGCGGAGGCGGTGGTGGCGGCGGAGGTGAGGCCGGCGTGACCGGCAGCGGAGGCGTCACCGGCGAATCGAACGGCATCGTCTGCCGGCCGGCCGGATGGCCGGGTGGCAGGTTGCCCGGCAGACCTCCCGGCGGTCCGTACAGCGACGTCGTGGCGGGTGGCGTGAACTGCTGAGGCGGAACCACGCTGACGGCGTGATCCTGCGGGAACGGGTAGAACGCCCGGTAGGCAGTGGTGTGGCCGATGTCCAGAAAGGAAACCTTGGTATAGCCATCAAAGTTCTTCACCATCTGCACGAACTGACCGACCCCCGGAACGCTCTGCACCGCGTCGATGGATTTCGCCACCAACGGCGGGGCCTGCGACTTCACCCAGAGACCGGACTCCGCTCGTTGGTAACCCGCCGCCGCCGGGTCGCTGATGACCTCGAGTCTGCGCGGGGTGTACACCGTCCCGTTCTGAGAGGTCTTACGCCAGCCGAATGAGTCTGACGGCACCACGGAGCCGTCCGGCGCCTTCGCCACGCGCATCGGATCGGCGGCCCGCCATTGCCTGGGATCGACCTTGACCGGGACCAGCTCCCCGGTCAGCGGATTGTGCCACACGCCGAACTTCTGCGGATTCTCCATCGCTCGGGCAGCGACGACGTCGTCTCGCGGAAGGATTTTTCCGAGGCCGCCCAGATAACCGCCAAGGGTGACGACGTCGACGCCGGCGGCTGCCAGCGACTGGCCCCATGACTTGCCATCCCAATAATGGTTCGCGTAGAGCACCGGAGCGCCGATCGTGGCCGGAACGACCACGCCGACGTCCCAAGCCGTGCTGAGCCGAGTGCCCAGGAAGTACTTGGTCGGATCAGAGAAGGGCTTGGTCCATGCGGCATCGGCGACTGGAACGTTGAGCCCGGCGCCCATTACGGATATGGCCACGGTGTCCACGAGGGCGGCCGGTGAATTCTCGAAGGGGTTTATACCTTCATGGTGGATCAAATTGCTGGAGACCTCTTTGGCTGCGGTGGTGCCCCACATGACCCCGCCGATGGCCCAGCTGGAGGACCGCGCCTGACTGACTCCCAGCCGCGCCATTGCCTTCAAGAAGGTGGGCTGACCTGCCACGTCCTCGACGACGAACGGCTTGAACGCCGGCCGGGCGAGGCGCAACATCCGTATGCACCGATCGCAGAACCATTTCCATGCCTGCATGATGCGGCCGCCGGCGCGAAGCGCGGCAGCGATGGCCTCCCGCCGGGCGAGCATGCCCTCGAAGGCGTTGATCATCATCATCGCGGAAAGGAGTGCGAGGTAGGCGATGAGGAACTGAATGAGGTGCCGCAGCGCCTCTTGGGTTTCCTTGGACTGCTTGATGGCCAGGTCCAGGAACTCGGCCATTGCCTCGCATCGGGCGGTCAGATATTTCTTGTATTCGGCACCGAGATTATGCCGATTGAACCAGTCCTGAAAGGTCCGCGCCGTAAGTCCATCCCATGTGTCCTGCTGCACGAGTTTCGCGTAGGCCCCGTCAATGGGCGACCACAACGTCTCGAGCTGCTGTTGCAGACCGGCCGGCGCGTCACCGGATTTCGTCGCGAAGCCGGTGGCCAGGCGCATCTGCGTCAGCTTGTTGATGTCCACGGTCGCGCTGCGGTGGGCACGCCACAGCATCTCGATGGAGTCCCAGTCTTCGTAGATGAAGAGGCCATACGTCAGCCCCCCCAAGGCCAAGCTACTCATGGCGGGGGCTCTGATGACCGGGGGGACGCCCATTAGTTACTCCTCACGGTGAGCCGGGGCATCACGCGTCAATGGTTGGCGAGTAGCGACTGCCATTCGGCATCCTCGTACGTAGCATGATTGGCCGCGAAGGCCTCAGACGCGTATCCCAGGGTCTGGTGGAGCGTGGCCACCGCCTGACGCATGGCGTCATAGAAGGCCTCGTACTCCTTATAAAGCTCATCGGAGGCGCCCGAGACCAGCCCGAAACAGCCCTGGGCGTCTTTGGCGTCCGCGCCCTCATAGGCCTTCTCGGCATCCTTCATATCGGCCGCCGCCCCGGCGAAGATCTTACTCGCATCAAGGAGCGCATCGCGCCTGACCTGCAAGAATGCTGGATCCGGACTCATGGACGGAGTATAGGACTCAAAGGATTGGAATGGCAAACACCAAAACCCCAAGAAACGCCGCCGAAATCTACCGGACACATTGGGGTATTCACCGGAGGCGGTCCGGCGTCCGGACAGGTCAGCTTGAGCTGGAGAATACCTCGTCGCGGGCGTGGTCCAAGGCCGCGAACAATGCCCCCCTCAGCACCGGATTGCCCACCACCTCGCTCAAGGCGACCCGAGGGCGGGTCGGGCAGATCCGGCCCACCGCCTCCTGGATGCGGCGGATCAAGCGCTCTCCCCCCGCTCTCCCCAGCTCACCCGAGATCAAGACCAGTTCGGGGTCCAGCACGATCGTCACCGACGCCACCCCGTACGCCAGCCGCGTCGCCAGTTCGTCCAGGAACGGCCCGCCCGACTTGCCCGAGGACGCCGCCGCGCGTACGCACTCCGTCGCCGTCGGCTCGTCGAAGCCGTGCGCGCGGGCCAGGTCGCGGACCGCGTCCGCGCCCGCCAGTGCTCCCAGGCCGCCCGCCAGCGCCGGCATTCCCCACGTCACCGACTCGGTGTCCTTCTCCGGCAGCGCGGCGCCCGGCACCGGCAGGTAGCCGATCTCGCCCGCGCCACCGGAGGCGCCGCGGTGCAGCCGGCCGCCGAGAACCACCGCCAGGCCTAGGCCCCGGTCGGCCCACAGCAGGGCGAAGTCGGACACGTCCCGGGCGGCTCCGCACTCCTTCTCCGCCAAAGCGCCCAGGTTCACGTCGTTCTCTATCGTGACCGGCATCCGCAGGTCGCGGCGGAGGGCCTCCAGGATGCCGGCGTGCCAGTGCGGCAGGTCGTAGATGAACTCCACGTCGCCGCTGCGCGGGTCGACCACGCCCGGGGTGCCGATCACCAGGGCGCGCAGCCGGGACAGCGGTACCTTCGCCGACCTGCACGCCTTCACGACCGCGTTGTGCACCAGGGTGACGGCGTCCTCGGTGTCGCCGGGCGAGACCGTGATCTCGGCGGCGATGTGCCCCGTGATGTCGGCGATGCCGGCCGTCACGGAGTTGGGGCCGACGTCGAGACCGGCGACGTACGCACTGGAGGGCACCACGGCGTACAGCGCGGCGTTCGGGCCCCTTCCGCCCGCCTGCTCCCCCACGACGGCGACCAGGCCGCGGTCCTCCAGACGCGCCAGCAACTGCGACGCCGTCACCTTCGACAGGCCCGTGCGCTCGCCGATCTGCGTACGCGTCAGCGGGCCCGAACTCACCAAAAGATCAAGTGCGGATCGGTCGTTCAGCTCGCGCAGGAGTCTTGGCGTCCCCGGGCGACTCGCCATCTCCGGCCACCTTCCATCTCGATCCGCTAACGGGTCTTCTTGGTTAGGAAACTTTCCTGTTAGTTTAGTCCAAGCAGTCCGCCACCCCATAATCCACAGCCCCGACTGTAGGCAGGCGCCCAGCGACCGTGCTTACGACATGCCGCATCAATACCAGTAAGCCGGTCGGGCGGTACCGAAGGGAGTTCCATTGTGAGGTACACCAGGGCCGCCGCGGCGGCCGTCGCACTCGCTGTGGCCGTTACCGGCTGTGGCAGCAATGACAAGAAGAAGAGCGACTCCGCGAAGGCGGCCGACCCCGCGAAGATCGTTGTCTGGCAGATGGGCGACGGCAGTCCCGAGCAGACCAAGTTCCTTGACGGGGTGACCGCGGAGTTCCGCCAGAAGCACCCGAACACCGCGGTGCAGGTCCAGTACATCCCCTGGCCGCAGGCCACCCAGAAGTTCCAGACCGCGATCGCCAGCGGATCGGGCCCGGACGTGACCGAGGTCGGCAACACCGATGTGCAGTCCTGGGCCGAGCAGGGCGCCTTCGCCGACATCTCCGCCAAGATGAGCTCCTGGGCCGAGGGCAAGACCCTGAGTAAGGGCGCCCTCGCCAACGACCAGCTCGACGGCAAGACGTACGCCTCGCCGTGGTACGGCGGCGTACGGGCCGTCTGGTACCACAAGGACTGGTTCAAGGACCTGGGCATCCAGCCGCCGACCTCGTGGGCCGACCTGGAGGCCGCGGCAAAGAAGATCCAGGACAAGAAGGGCGTGCCGGGTATCGCCGCGCCTAGCGACTTCACGAACGGCATCCTCAGCTTCGTCTGGGCCAACGGTGGCGACGTCGCCACCAAGCAGGGCGGCAAGTGGGTCGGCACCCTCGACCAGCCGCAGGCCAAGGAGGCCATCCAGTTCTACGCCGGACTGGTGAACAAGGACAAGGTCGCGCCCGACAAGTACGTCGGCAAGAACGAGCTGCAGGGCCCGCAGCAGGACTTCGCCCTCGGCAAGGTCGGCATGTACATGGACGGCAGCTGGGCGCTCCCGCAGCTCACGAAGGTCAACAAGAAGGACGCGAAGAACTGGGGCGTCTTCCCGATCCCGGGCAAGACCGGCGGCATCGCACCGGTCTTCTCCGGCGGCTCGGACCTCGCCGTGTGGAAGGACAGCAAGTACCAGGACGTCGCGTTCGACTACCTGACCACCTTGGACAGCAAGAAGAACGCCAAGACCTTCGCGGACACCCTGAAGTTCCTGCCGCAGTTCACCGACGTACTGCAGGGCGGCTCGTACCAGAGCGACCCGATCATGGGCGCGTTCGCGCAGGCCGCGGCGTCGGGTGTGAAGTTCACCCCGACGAGCAAGGGCTGGGCCGACTACGAGGGCGCCAAGAAGATCCTGCCGAACGCCGTCAAGGCGATCATGCAGGGCAAGTCCGCCGACGATGAGCTGAAGAAGGCCGACGAGCAGGCCGGCACCCTCCTCAACCAGTAAGGGGACCGCCCGCATGCTCGACACCGCTCAGGCGGTGCGGCGTAAGCCGGGCCGGACGTCGTCCGGCCCGGCGAGGCCCGCCCGCCGCCGCCCGCGCCTCGGGCCGTACCTCCTGATACTGCCCGCGCTCGTGACCATCGGCGTGCTGCTCATCTGGCCGGTGGTCCAGATCGGCCAGATGTCGTTCCAGAAGGTCGGCCTGCGCCAGCTCCGCGGCGAACCCGCGGAGAACGTCGGCCTCGACAACTACCGCCAGATCTTCGCCGACGACGCGTTCTGGGCCGCGGTCCGGCACACCGTGCTGTTCGCGGTCGTCGCCGTCGCCGGGACCCTGCTGATCGGCACGCTGGTCGGCCTGCTGCTGGGCCAGCTCGGGCGGCGGATGTCCTCGTTCGTCGCGGGCGGCGTGCTCATCGCCTGGGCGACCCCGCCCGTCACCGCGGCGGTCATCTTCTCCTGGCTGTTCGGCACCACCGGCGGCCTCGTCGGGTGGCTGCTCGACCTGCTGCCGAACTGGCTCGTGGGCGGCGGCTGGCAGAATTACAACTGGTTCTCCTCGCCGCTGCCGGACTACACGGTCCTGACGATCTGCGTCGTCTGGATGTCCTTTCCCTTCATCGCCGTCTCGGTCCTGGCCGGGTTGCGCACCGTGCCCATCGAGCTGTACGAGGCGGCCAAGGTTGACGGCTCCAGCGCGTGGAACACCTTCTGGAAGATCACCTTCCCGATGCTGAAGCCCATCTTCAGCGTGGTGCTGGTGCTCTCGGTGATCTGGGACTTCCGCGTCTTCACCCAGCTGTTCATCATGTCCGGGCTCGCCAACAGTGACTCGTTCAACCTGTCGCTGTACGCGTACTCGACGGCGTTCGGCTCGCTCAACGCCAAGTACGGCCTCGGGTCGGCGATCGCGATGGTCCTCACGCTGATCGTCCTGGTCGTGACGGCGGTCTACACCCGGATGATGGTCCGGCAGCAGGAGGCGGCATGAACGCGCGCAGGCTCCGCAAGATCGCGCTGAACACGGCGGGCATCGCGGTCTTCGTCGTCTCGGCCTTCCCGGTCTTCTGGATGATCTCCACGGCGTTCAAGCCGAACCAGGAGATCTTCAGCTCGACCCCGCATCCGGTCCCGTTCCACCCGACGCTGCACCACTTCGACTACGTGATCAACGGCGGCATCGCCGGGGTCCCGTTCTGGCACTACTTCGTCAACAGCCTGGCCGTGGCCCTGGGCACCGTCGTCGTGTCCGGGCTGCTCGCGCTGCTCGCGGCCGTCGCGGTGGCGAGGTTCCGCTTCCGGTTCCGTACGACGTTCCTGGTCCTGCTGCTGGTCGTGCAGATGGTGCCGGCCGAGGCCCTGGTCATCCCGATGTTCGTCGACCTCAGGCACCTGGGCCTGCTGAACAGCCTCGTCGGGCTCACCGCCGTGTACGTGGGGTTCGCGCTGCCGTTCGGCACCTGGATGCTGCGCGGGTTCGTCGCGGCGGTGCCCAAGGACCTGGAGGACGCCGCCGCGATCGACGGCGCCGGGCCGATCCGGATCTTCTTCCGGATCCTCCTGCCGCTCGTCGCGCCCGGCCTGGTGGCGACGAGCATCTTCTCCTTCATCACGGCCTGGAACGAGCTGATCTTCGCGTACACGTTCCTCAAGGACCAGGACAAGGCCACGTTGCCGATCATGTTGCAGTTCTTCTTCGGGCGCTCCGGCAACGACTGGGGCCCGATCATGGCCGCATCCACGCTGCTCACCCTCCCGGTCATCGCCTTCTTCCTCCTCGTCCAGCGCCGCATGGTCTCCGGCCTGGTCGCGGGGGCGGTGAAGGGATGACCGGCCCCTGGGCTCCGGGCGATCCCCGGGCAGCACGTAAGCGATCAACGCCGAGCAGAGACCAGGTGAGACACCGATGACCGACCCATCCCTCGAACGGCTTGTGAACGCGACTCTGCTCGTGCCGTTCCCGGGCGCCGCGGCCCCCCGCTGGGTCCTGGAGGGGCTCGAACGGGGCGTCAGCGGCGTCACCCTCTTCGCCATCAACGGCAACGTCCCGGGCACCGGCCAGCTCACCGCGCTCACCGCGGAGCTGCGCGCGGTGTCGGAGGCGCTCGTCTCGATCGACGAGGAGGGCGGTGACGTCACGCGGCTGGCCCACGAGACCGGCAGCCCCTACCCGGGCAGCGCCGCCCTCGGCGCCCTCGACGATCCCGGTACGACGTGGCGGGTGCACCGCTCGCTCGGCGCCGAGCTGCGCGGCGCGGGGGTGAACCTGGACTTCGCGCCGTCCGCCGACGTGAACACCGCCGAGGACAACCCGATCATCGGCACGCGGGCGTTCGGCTCGGACCCCGAGCTGGTCGCGCGGCACATCACCGCGGCGGTGAACGGGCTCCAGGAGGCCGGCGTCGCCGCCTGCGCGAAGCACTTCCCCGGCCACGGCGCGACCTCTCAGGACTCCCACCTGGAGGTCCCGCTGGTCGACGCCGACCTGGCGCTGCTCGAACGCCGGGAGATGGTGCCGTTCCGCGCCGCCATCGCGGCCGGAGTGCAGTCGATCATGACGGCCCACATCCGTGTGCCGGCGCTCACGGGGGCGGCGCCGGCCACGCTGTCAGAGGCGGCGATCACCGGTCTCCTGCGGGGCACGCTCGGGTACGACGGGGTGGTCGTGACCGACGCGCTCGACATGCGCGCGGCGAGCGGCGCCATGGGCATCCCCGAGGCGGCCGTACGCGCCTTGTCCGCCGGCGCCGACCTGCTCTGCCTCGGCTCGAAGGAGTACGAGGACAGCGTGCGCGCCATCCGCGAGCGGATCATCGAGGCGGTTCGCGAGGGACGGCTGCCCGCCGAGCGGCTCGAACGGTCCGCGGAGCGCGTGGCCCGGCTCAAGGCGTGGCTCGCCGTACCGCGGACGGCCGAGGTCGACCGCGCGGTCGGGCTGGAGGCGGCGCGCCGGGCGGTCCGTGTCACCGGTTCGCCGTCCGTGTCCGCCACGCCGGTCGTGCTGGAGCTGCAGGCGCCGTCCAACATCGCGGTCGGGCCGGTGCCCTGGGGGTTCTCGCCGTGGGCGCCGGACGCGGTGCCGGTCGACGCCGAGACCGCCGACCCCGCCGGGCTCCTGCGTCGCGCCGCCGGGAAACCCCTGGTCATCGTCGTACGGGACGCCCACCGCTACCCCGATCACCAGGACCTCGTAGACGCGCTGCTGGCCGTACGGCCCGACGCCGTCCTCGTCGAGATGGGACTGCCGGTCTGGCGTCCGGCGGCCTCCGCGTACGTCGCGACCTACGGTGCGACCCGCGCGAACGCCCGCGCCGCCGCGGAGATCCTCGGCCTGATCGGAGAAGAATCGGAGGCCGGTGGCACGATCACGTCATCCGAGGCGGGATAATCAACCCATGAGACTGTCCGCCCGGGTCGACTACGCACTTCGCGCCGCCGCCGAGTTGGCCGTTGGTGGCGATCGTCCCATCACGGCGGTCCAGCTCGCCGAGGCCCAGCAGATCCCGCCGAAGTTCCTGGAGAACATCCTCAGCCAGCTGCGCCGCTCCGGCCTGATCCGGAGCCAGCGCGGCCCTGAGGGCGGCTACTGGCTGGCCCGCCCGGCATCGGAGATCTTCCTGGCCGACGTCATCCGGGCGATCGACGGGCCTCTCGTCGGCGTCCGCGGCGAGCGGCCGGAGGACCTGGGTTACTCCGGGCCGGCCAAGTCCCTGCAACTGGTCTGGATCGCGCTGCGCGCCAGTGAGCGGTTCATCCTGGAGCAGGTCAGCCTGGCCGACGTCGCCTCCGGCGAACTGCCCCCCAGCGTGCAGGTGCTGACCGAGGACCCCGCGGCCTGGGACTCCCCCGCGTTCCGCACATGAGCGATGCCCGAGGGTGACGTCGTCTGGGCGGCCGCGCGCCGCCTGAACGACGCGCTCGCCGGGCGTGTCCTCACCCGCAGCGACTTCCGGGTGCCGCGTGCCGCCACCGCCGACCTGACCGGCCGGGCCGTACGCGAGGTGGTCCCGCGTGGCAAACACATGCTGACCCGGGTCGACGGCGACGTCACCGTGCACACGCACCTGCGCATGGAGGGCAGCTGGCGCATCTCGCGGGCGAGCGCGCCGCTCCCCCGTAGCCACAAGATCCGGCTCGTACTGGCCAACGCCGAATGGCAGGCCGTCGGCTACTCCCTGGGCGTCGTGGAGATCGTCCGTACCTCTCAGGAGAGCCGCGTGGTCGGCCATCTCGGCCCCGACCTGCTCGGGCCCGGCTGGGACCCCGCGGAGGCGCTCCGGCGGCTGCGCGAGACGCCGGAACGGCCGATCGGCGAGGCCCTGCTCGACCAGACCCTCCTGGCGGGCATCGGCAACTACTACAAGGCCGAGACGCTCTTCCTGCGCGGCGTCGACCCCTGGCGCCCCGTCGGCGAGGTCGCCGACCTGGACGCGCTCGTCGAACTCGCCCGGTCGCTCCTGGACGCGAACAAGGAACGCGTCGACCAGAGCACCACGGGCTCGCGTCGTCCCGGCGAGACGGCCTGGGTGTACGGGCGGCACGTCTGCCGGCGTTGCGGAGGCCGAATCAGCCGCGCCGACCAGGGCGGGCAGACCCAGGAACGTGTCACCTTCTGGTGCCCGGCCTGCCAGCCCCGCGGATCGTAGAACTCAGCGCTGGACCGCGAACATCCAGTGCTGCTTGTCGATGTCCTGCGCCGCCGCGATCAGCAGATCCTGGGTGACCGGGTCGGTGTCCTCGGTGGTCTCGATGTGGTCGCGGAAGCGCCGGCTCACATCCGCCAGCATGTCCGTCACGGCGGCGACCACCTTGTCGTCGGGCAGGTCGCCGGTCTCGAGCTGGTGCAGCTTGCTGTGCTCGGCGACCGTACGCGCCCGGCCGTCCGGGTTGACGCCGATCGCGGCCGCCCTTTCGGCCACCTCGTCCGCGTGCTCACGCGCGAGGTCGACGACCTCGTCGAGCTGGAGGTGAATGGAGCGGAAGTTGCGGCCGGTGAGATTCCAGTGTGCCTGCTTGGCCAGCAGGTGCAGATCGATCAGATCTACCAGCGCCTCCTGCAACACCGTCCCGGTCGCCTTGCGCGCGTCGTCGGTGAGCGAAGTCTTGACCATCGTCATCGCCAGGTCTCCTTTCGAGGGTGATGAGCTCGCTACTGGCCAAAATTCCCCTCAAGGAAGCGGATAAGCGTGATCCGGGTAACGTAAACCGCAGGTCAAACGCAGAATGCCCCGCCTGCGGGGTTCCGCGGGCGAGGCATTCGCGAGGTGCCGTGGGCGGGCCTCGGACTCAGGCGGCCACCATGTCGGCGCGAAGTGCGCTCTCGATCGTCTCCGGAGTCGCCGGGATGCTGTCGGCGGAGATGCGCTCTCCGTCGAGGCGCTCGTGCTGCGGCGCTCCCGCCATCACCGGCTCCTGCTGCAGCTCGGCCAGCGCGAGCTGGTCGGAGACGTCGCGCAGGACGTGTGAGAGGGGGACCCCGAGCGCTTTGCATATCGAGGCGAGCAGCTCAGAGGAGGCCTCTTTCTGCCCACGCTCGACCTCGGACAGATAACCGAGCGACACTCTCGCCGCCGCCGAAACCTCCCGGAGGGTACGGCCTTGGCGCAGCCGCAGCTGCCGGAGTACGTCGCCGAGCAGCTGACGAAGCAGGACCATGTCTCGCTCCCTCCGATGAGTCCTGACCGTTCTTGTGGTTCCACCGTACCTGTCTTGACGAGGCAGGTGGCAGACCGAAGCTTTCGTGTTCGCTTCCGACGTAACGCTGTAATCACCCTGCTTCTTCCCGATCTTCCGCCCAGCCGGGCCACGGATCGTCCGTCTCGAGTCCGAGCAGGACACGCCGTAGCAGGTCAAGGGCATGAACGACGGTCATCTGGCGGACCGCGACGCGGGCGCGGGCACCGTCGGCGGGCACGGGAAGACCTGGAGAACGCGTCGTGGCGCCCCCGCCGGATTCGGCCACGGCGACATGAACGGTACCCACGGGATAGCCATCCTGGGGCTCCGGACCGGCCACACCGGTCACCGCGAGGCCGTAGGAGGCCCCCAGACGTTCGCGTACGCCACGTGCCATCGCGGCGGCCACTTCGGGATGGACGGCGCCGTGCGCGGCCAGGAGATCGTCCGGAACGCCCAGGAGTGTGTGCTTGAGCGGCGTGGCGTAGGCGATCACACCGCCCGCGAACGTCGCGGACGAACCCGGCATCGCGGTCAGCTCTCCACCGAGCAGGCCGCCGGTGAGCGACTCGGCCACCGCCACGGTCGCGTTCCGGTCGGCCAGCAGCCCGTGCACGACCCGGTCGAGGCTCAGCTCGCCCTCGCCGTAGCAGGCCGAGCCCAGGAGCTCACGCGCCGTCTCCCGCGCCTCGGCCAGCAGGCCGGCCCCCTCCGCCTCGATCCGTACGCGGACCTCGGCGGGCGAGGCGTAGTAGGCGAGCTTGACCCCCTCCATCGCCTCGACCGGCGCGAGCCGGTGGGCGACCACCGACTCCCAGACCGTCGCGGTGTGCAGCACGCAGGCGCAGACCCTGTCTCCGCGCAGCTCGGGGACCACCGACTCGTCGGTGATGGCCCGCATCTCCGAGGGCACGCCCGGCAGCGCGTACACCACGCCGTCCGGCAGGGTGAGCCGCAGCCCGGGCGCGCTCCCGGCCGGGTTGGGCAGCAGCGTCGCGCCCTCGGGCACGTCGGCCATGCGCAGGGCGTCCGGGCGCAGCGGCACGCTCCGCTCGGCGGCCCGTTCGCGGAGCCGGCGCTCGACCTCCGGGTCGCGCAGCAGACCCACGCCGGCCGCCTGGGCCAGCGCCTCACGCGTCATGTCATCGGAGGTGGGCCCGAGGCCCCCGGTCACGATCACCACGTCGGCACGCCGCAGGGCGTCGTGCAGCGCGCCGACCATGACGTCGAGCTCGTCGGGGACGACCGCACCGCGCGTGACCTCGACACCCGCCTCGGTCAGCCGCCGCCCCAGCCAGGTGGCATTGCCGTTGACGGTGTCGCCGCGCAGCAGCTCGTCACCGACCGTCAGAAGTTCGACCCGCACGCCCATCCGCCCACAGCCTCCACGCCTTGAGGACATAGTCCAGTCCGGTCACGACCGTGACGACCAGGGCGGCGCCCATCGTCACCCAGCGCAGGGGATCGATCGGGCCGGGCATCACGTAGAACCCGATGGCGATCACCTGGAGCATGGTCTTGAGTTTGCCGCCGCGGCTCGCCGCGATCACGCCGTACCGGATCACCACGAACCGCAGCAGAGTGATGCCGATCTCGCGGACCAGGATCACGACCGTGACCCACCACCACAGGTCGCCGAGCAGCGACAGGCCGACCAGGGCGGACCCGGTCAGCGCCTTGTCGGCGATCGGGTCGGCGATCTTGCCGAAGTCGGTGACGAGGTTGCGGCTGCGGGCGAGCTGCCCGTCGACGCGGTCGGTGAAGGAGGCCACCCCGAACACCAGGAGGGCCGCGATCCGCCACCCCGTCCCGTCGGTGAACAGCAGCCACAGGAAGACCGGGACGAGCAGGAGACGTACGACGGTCAGCAGGTTGGCGATGTTGAGCAGCCCGGCCTGCGCCACGGCAGGGGTCGCGATGGGATCACCGCTCGCCGGGATGGGTTCGCCCTCGGCGGTCACCGCTCGTCCACGACGGCGAGCAGGTCGACCCCCATCGACTCCACGACGCGGGCCGAGACGAACGCGCCGACCGGCGCGTCGCCCTTGAGGGTCACGATGCCGTCGATCTCCGGCGCCTGGTGGGCAGCGCGGCCCTCCCCCGGCTCCTCCACGAGGACCTCGACCGTGGAGCCCAGGCGTTCTTCGGCGCGCTGCGCGGTGAGCTCCTCGGCGAGCACGGACAGGTCGGCGACCCGGGCGGCCACCTCCTCGGCGTCGAGCTTGCCGTCGAAGCCCGCCGCCTCGGTGCCCTCCTCGTCGGAGTAGCCGAACACGCCGATCGCGTCGAGCCGGGCCGCGGTGAGGAAGCCGGCCAGTTCCTCGACGTCCTCCTCGGTCTCCCCGGGAAAGCCCACGATGAAGTTGGACCGTACGCCGGCCTCGGGCGCGAGGGCGCGCGCCTGCTCCAGCAGGCCGAGGAAGCGCTCGGTGTCGCCGAACCTGCGCATCCGGCGCAGCAGCGGCCCGCTGGAGTGCTGGAAGGACAGGTCGAAGTAGGGCGCCACGCCGGGCGTGGCGGCGATGGCCTCGATCAGGCCGGGCCGCAGCTCGGCGGGCTGGAGGTAGCTCACCCGCACCCGCTCGATGCCCTCCACCGCCGCGAGCTCGGGCAGCATGGTCTCCAGGAGCCGCAGGTCGCCCAGGTCCTTGCCGTACGAGGTGGAGTTCTCGCTGACGAGGATGATCTCCCGGACGCCCTGGCCGGCCAGCCAGCGCGCCTCGTCGAGCACCTCGTGCGGCCGCCGCGAGACGTACGCGCCGCGGAACGCCGGGATCGCGCAGAACGTGCAGCGCCGGTCGCAGCCGGAGGCCAGCTTGAGCGGCGCCGCCGGCCCGCCGCCGAGCCGGCGGCGCAGCACGCGCGGGCCGGACGCGGGCGCGATGCCCTCGGGGAGGTCGGGCGCCGAGCCGTGGCCGGGCACGTGCACGTGGGCGCCGGTCCGCTCGGCCGGGCTGAGCGGCAGCAGCTTGCGGCGGTCCTGCGGGGCGTGGGAGCGGTGCCCCCGGCCGGCCAGGACGTCGTCGAGCCGGTCGCCGATGGAGGAGTAGTCATCGAAGCTCAGGACCGCGTCGGCCTCGGGCAGCGACTCGGCCAGCTCCGAGCCGTACCGCTCGGCGAGGCAGCCGGCGGCCACGACCTTGGCGCCCGAGTCGGAGGCGGCCAGGAGCGTGTCGATGGAGTCCTTTTTGGCGGCGTCGATGAAACCACAGGTGTTGACGAGGACGACCGAGGCGTCTCCGGACTCGTCGAGCGTCCAGCCGGCACCTTCGAGCCGGGCCGCGAGCTCCTCGGAGTCGACCTCGTTGCGCGCGCACCCGAGGGTGACGAGCGAGACGGAACGGCGGTCCGCCGGCGTTGCGGAGTGGTCGGCGGCGGTCACGCGGAGCGCTCCCCTCGCGCGGGGCACGGCTCAGTACGGCGGGTGGGCATGCCCCATACGGTACTGGCCCGGGCGAGGAGGCCGGCGGTCAGCCTTTGAGCGGATCGTGCGGGCCGTAGCTGAGACGGATCACCTGTCCCGTCTCCCCAGGTGAGCCGATGTCCTTGCCGTTGACCGTCACGTGGACGCCGCCGCCGTTGCCGATGAGGAGCCGGATGCGCTTCTTGGACTTCCACTGCTCGGTCTGCCCGGCGCGGATGATCCCGCTGAAGAGCTGCTTGCCCTTGGCGTCACGGACGTTGAGCCAGCTCGCGCGCTTGGCCTTGACACGGACCGTGACGTCCTTGCGCGGCGCCGGCACCGCGGCGGCGCTGGGCGAGGGCGCGGGCCGGGCGGTCGCGGGTGCCGCGGCGCGGCGTACGGAACGGTGCTCGTCGTGGCCGGTCGCCACCCGGACGATGCCGTAGACGGCGACGAGGACGAGCGCCACGATCATGGCGGCGCTCCAGTTGGGCGCGCGTCTTTCCCGGAAACGGACCGGGGTCTCCGGTTCGAACGCCTGCCGCGCCGGGATCGCCTGCGGCGAACCGCCGTGCGCGTCGTCGTACTCGCCGATGAGTGGTTCGGGGTCGATCCCGGCCACCCGCGCGATGCTGCGGATGTGCCCGCGCGCGTAGAAGTTTCCGCCGCACAGTGAGTAGTCGTCGCGTTCGATGGCCTTGATCACGGTCTCGCGGATCCGGGTGCGGCCGGACACCTGTGTGACGGTGAGACCGGCCTCTTTGCGTGCCTTCGCGAGGGTGCCACCGATCGTCACGGCACCTCCTTCGTCGGCACCGTGCAGCAGGTGCTGTGTGCGGGTTCCCTCGCTACGCTCGGTCACAGCGCCTCCCGGAACCTCGTGGCGTCGAACACGTGCGACGCCGCCCGCCTCGTCTTCACTTCCGCGCTGAGTTTACGAAGGGCGATCGTGAGAAGCGACGTGCAACGCTGTATATGTCAGCTACCCAAGATCTCCGTCGCTACTCGCCGCGCAGCGATGCCAGCACTCCCGGCAGATCGTCGGGTTTGACCAACACATCGCGTGCCTTCGACCCTTCGCTGGGACCCACGATGGAACGGCTCTCCAGAAGGTCCATGAGGCGTCCCGCCTTGGCGAATCCGACCCGCAGCTTCCGCTGGAGCATCGAGGTCGAGCCGAACTGCGTCGAGACGATCAGCTCGGCCGCCTGGACGAGGAGCTCGAGGTCGTCGCCGATGTCCTCGTCGATCTCCTTCTTGCGCTGCTCGGCGACGGAGACGTCCTCGCGGTAGTCCGGTTCGCCCTGCTTCTTGCAGTGCTCGACGACGTCGTGGATCTCTTTTTCGGAGACGAAGGCGTTCTGCAGCCGCATGGGCTTGCTGGCGCCCATCGGCAGGAACAGCGCGTCACCCTGGCCGACGAGCTTCTCCGCGCCGGGCTGGTCGAGGATGACGCGGCTGTCGGCCAGGCTCGAGGTCGCGAACGCCAGCCGGGACGGGACGTTCGCCTTGATCAGGCCGGTCACGACGTCGACGCTCGGGCGCTGGGTGGCGAGCACGAGGTGGATGCCGGCGGCGCGGGCGAGCTGGGTGATGCGCACGACCGAGTCCTCGACGTCGCGCGGCGCGACCATCATCAGGTCGGCGAGCTCGTCCACGATCACGAGGAGGTACGGGTAGGGCCGGTAGACGCGCTCGCTGCCCGGCGGGGCGGTGAGCTTGCCGGCCACGACGCCCTTGTTGAAGTCGTCGATGTGGCGGTAGCCGGAGGCCGCCAGGTCGTCGTAGCGGCGGTCCATCTCCCCCACGACCCACTGCAGCGCCTCGGCCGCCCTCTTGGGGTTGGTGATGATCGGCGTGATCAGGTGCGGGATGCCCGCGTAGGAGGTCAGCTCGACGCGCTTGGGGTCGACCAGGACCATCCGCACCTCGTCCGGCGTGGACCGCATCAGGATCGAGGTGATCAGCCCGTTGATGCACGTCGACTTACCGGCGCCGGTGGCGCCCGCGATGAGCATGTGCGGCATCTTGGCGAGGTTGGCCACGACCGTACGGCCCTCGACGTCCTTGCCGAGGCCGACGACCATCGGGTGGTGGTCGTTGACCGCGACCGAGGCGCGGAGCGTGTCGCCGAGGCTGACGATGTCCTTGTCGGTGTTGGGGATCTCGACGCCGATCGCGGCCTTGCCGGGGATCGGCGAGATGATCCGCACGTCGGCGCTCTTGACCGCCAGAGCGATGTTCTTGGTCAGCGCGGTGATGCGCTCGACCTTGACGGCGGGCCCCAGCTCGATCTCGTACCGCGTGATCGTCGGGCCGCGCGTGAAGCCGGTGACCTGCGCGTCGACGCCGAACTGGTCGAGCACCTCCGACAGGGCGTTCACCACGATGTCGTTGGCCTTGGTGCGCGGCTTGACCACCGAGCCCGGCTTGAGCTTGCCGGCCGGCGGGAGGGCGTAGGTCCCGGCGGCGCCGGAGGAGGAGAGGGTGAGCTGCTCGGTCTTCTTCGGCGGCGGCGTGTGGTCCGGCGGCTCAGGCGGCTCGAGCTCCTCGGTGAAGTCCGGCGGCGACAGCAGCTCGTCCGCGAGGCTGGGACCGTCGTCCTCGGGGAGCGGGACGTCGGGGGCGGCCACGACCGGGGTGTCGTAGGGCTTCTTGTGCTCGCCGACCTCGACGTCGCCCTTGCGGCCGCGCTTCTTGCGCGCCGGGCCCTCGTCCTCGGCCGCCTCTTCGTCCGTCTCCGGGATCAGCGGTTCGCGGAGCAGGACGCGGTCACGGAACGCGGCGAGCCGCTCGGGCACCTGGTGCACCGGCGTCGCCGTGACGACCAGCAGCCCGAAGGAGGAGACCAGCAGCAGGAGCGGCACGGCCACCCAGGCGGTCACGGTGCTCGTCAGCGGAGCCGACAGCAGCCAGCCGACGAGGCCGCCGGAGGACTGCAGCGCGTGCTCGCCCAGGCTGGGGTACGGGGTGCCGTGCGCGATGTGGACGATGCCGAGGATGCCGCCGGTCAGCGCGCCGCAGCCGATGGCGAGACGGCCGCCGTCGCCCTCGCCGTTGTGCCCGGGGTGGCGCAGCATCCGCCAGGCGAGCAGCGCGAACATCACCGGCAGCAGACCGGCGAGCGTCCCGAAACCGTCTCTGACGAGGCGTCCGAAGACTCTGATGAAGAGGGCCTGCGGCTTCCACCAGGTTCCGGCGGCGAGCACGATGGCCAGCCCGAGGTAGGCCAGGCCGATGCCGTCGCGGCGGTGGTCCTCGTCGAGGTCGCGGGCGCTGTCACCGAACCTGCGCACCCCGCCGCCCAGACCGCGGGCCGAGAGCACCCACACTCCGCTGACGAGGCGGTAGACGCCGATGACGACCCGGCCGATCGGATCCGGCTTCTTGGGCGCGCTCCTGGCGGCGGTCCGCTTCGCCGGCGGGCGCCGGCCCGCCGGGGGCTTGCGGCCGGCCGACTTGGCGGGTGCGGGCCTGCGCGCGGAGGCCTTCCGGGTGTTGCCACGCGTGGTGGAGGAGCCTTTGGCGCCCCCCGGCGTACGTGTGGCCATGATGGCGAGACTAACGGCTATGTCGCACGGGTTACTTTTGCGCGCACGGCGTGTCGCGCCCGCGGCGGGGCGCGACACGGCCGGTGCGCGTCCGTCAGACTTCGACGATCACCGGGATGATCATGGGGCGGCGGCCGAACGACTCGTTCACCCAGCGGCCCGCCGCACGGCGTACGAGCTGGCGGAGCTGGTGGGCGTCGTTGATGCCGTCGGCGGCGGCCGTCTCCAGGACCTCTTCCAGGCGGGGGATGACGGCGTCGAAGCTCTCGATGCCGGCTCCGCGCGCGTGGATCTCGGGGCCGCCCAGCAGCTTGCCGCTGGAGGAGTCGACGACGATGACCACGGACACGAAGCCCTCGTCGCCGAGGATGCGCCGGTCCTTCAGCGAGGTCTCGGTGATCTCCCCGACCGAGAGCCCGTCCACGTAGACGTAGCCCGCGCGTACGGCGCCGACGATGGCGGCCTGGCCGTCGACGAGGTCGACGACGACGCCGTCCTCGGCGATCACGATGTTCTCGTCCGGCACGCCGGTGAGCGCGGCGAGCCGCGCGTGGGCGCTGAGGTGACGCCATTCGCCGTGGATCGGCATGAAGTTGCCGGGGCGGGTCATGTTCAGGACGTACAGCAGCTCACCGGCCGGCGCGTGGCCGGAGACGTGCACGAGCGCGTTGCCCTTGTGCACGACCTTCGCGCCCCACCGGGTCAGCCCGTTGATGACGCGGTTGACGGCGTTCTCGTTCCCGGGGATGAGCGACGAGGCGAGGATGACCGTGTCGTCCTGCTCGATCCGGATCTGGTGGTCCCGGCCCGCCATCCGCGACAGCGCGGACATCGGCTCGCCCTGCGAGCCGGTGCAGACGAGGATGACCTTCTCCGGAGGCAGGTCGTCGATCTCCTTCTGCTCGACCAGGATGCCGGCCGGCACGCGAAGGTAGCCGAGGTCGCGGGCGACGCCCATGTTGCGCACCATGGACCGGCCGACGAAGCAGACCTTTCGGCCGCACAGGTGCGCGGCGTCCAGCACCTGCTGGACGCGGTGCACGTGCGAGGCGAAGCAGGCGACGATGGCGCGCTTGTTCGCGATGCGCAGCACGTCGCCCAGCACGATGCCGATGTCGCGCTCGCTCGTGACGAACCCGGGCACCTCGGCGTTGGTGGAGTCGGACATCAGCAGGTCGATGCCCTCGGCGCCGAGCCGCGCGAACCCGCCCAGGTCGGTCAGGCGGTTGTCGAGCGGAAGCTGGTCCATCTTGAAGTCGCCGGTCGCCAGCACGAGGCCGGCCGGCGTGCGGATCGCCACCGCGAGAGCGTCCGGGATCGAGTGGTTGACCGCGAGGAACTCACAGTCGAACGGCCCGAAGCTCCGGCTCTCGCCCTCCCGTACCTGCACGGTGGTCGGCTTGATGCGGTGCTCGGTGAGCTTGGCCTCCAGCAGCGCGAGCGTCAGCCGCGAGCCGATCAGCGGGATGTCGGGCCGCTCCCGCAGGAGGTACGGCACCCCGCCGATGTGATCTTCGTGGCCGTGCGTGAGCACGATGCCCACGACGTCGTCCAGGCGCTCCCTGATGTAGTCGAAGTCCGGCAGGATCAGGTCCACACCGGGTTGCTCGGACTCGGGGAACAGCACCCCGCAGTCGACGATCAGCAGCCGGCCCTCGAACTCGAAGACCGTCATGTTGCGGCCGATCTCGCCAAGGCCGCCGAGCGGCACGATGCGCAGACCGCCCGCGGGCAGCGCCGGCGGCGCGCCCAGCTCAGGATGCGGATGACTCATCGGTTGTCCCGCCCCTCGTCCAGCGGTACGGGGGCATGCTCATGCGCGTCTGTCACGCGCCCTCCTAGCCTGTTCAGCGGCTCGCCGCTCCGGCGATGCCGTTTTGTGCCTTTGGTCCTCTCACGGACCCTCCAAGATCTTGACTCCGCCGGCGATGAGGTCCTCCCTCAGCGCGGCGGTGAACTCCGGCGTCGCGTCGACCAGCGGCGGCCGTACGGCTCCGCCCGGCTGGCCGACCAGCGACAGCGCGGCCTTCGTCGCGATCACACCCTGGGTCCGGGTCATGATCGCCGTGATCACCGGGATCAGCCGGCGATGAATCCGCCGGGCTCGCTCGGTGTCTCCCGCCAGGTACGCGTCGATCATCTCGTGCAGATCGGCGCCCACCACGTGGCCGACCACGCTCACGAACCCGGCCGCGCCCATCGAGAGCCACGGCAGGTTGAGAGCGTCGTCTCCGGAGTAGAACACCAGGTCGGTCTCGGCCATCACTCGGGACGAGGCGAACAGATCGCCCTTGGCGTCCTTGACCGCGATGATCCGCGGGTGCTCGGCGAGACGGATCAGCGTCTCGGGCGCGATGGGCGTGCCGGTACGACCTGGAATGTCATAGAGCATCACCGGCAGGCCGGTCGCGTCGGCCACCGTGGTGAAGTGGCGCGCGAGTCCCTCCTGCGGCGGCTTGTTGTAGTACGGCGTGACGACGAGCAGCCCGTGCGCGCCGACCTGCTCGGCCTGCCGGGCCAGCTTCAGGGTGTGCACGGTGTTGTTGGTACCCACGCCCGCGATGACGGTCGCGCGGTCGCCGACCGCGTCGATGACCGTACGGAGCAACCGCTCGTCCTCCGCGTCGGTGGTCGTCGGGGACTCGCCGGTGGTGCCGCTGACGACGAGACCGTCGTTGCGCTGCTGGTCGACGAGGTATGCGGCGAGCCGCGCCGCTCCGTCGTAGTCGACGGCGCCGTCGGCCGTCATCGGGGTGACCATCGCGGTCAGCATCCGGCCGAAGGGCGCCGCTCCGTCGCGCTCCTGCGGCACAGGGTTCGTGCTGGGTGCCATGTTCCGAACTTACCGGGCATCGCCCCCGGTGGGGACCCGCGGGCACCCCCGTGTCGTCTTCTTACGCCTGTGAACTCCCCTAATAAGGGTGACGCCGCCAGAACACGCTCGGGGGTACATGTTCTGACGGCGTCTTCTGATCAATCGTCTGCCACAAATCCGGCGTTACCGGTGAACCTTGGCGGGCTTTCGTGCGTTGAAGAGAGTGGGATGAGGTTCCGCCGGGGTCTGGCGGGGCTGGCGGAGCCTCTCCCGGCGGAGGATGCGCGCCTCGGTCGCCGGGGTCTGGGGCTCTCTCGCGCCGATCACCCACCCGATCGGCGCACCCGCGGCCGAGGCGCGCGCACCCTCCCACCCCGCCCGAAATGTCAGGATTCCGGCGGCGTGGCCGGGATCGGCCGATTCAAGGTACGCACCGGCGGCCGCCACGTTCCGGATAACTTTTTCTTTTGACACGCGCCGCGCCGGCCAGGAGGTTCTGCCGCCGGAACCGCAGAGACGCGACGGCCTGTCCATCGAACGACCGCTGCCGGCGCGGCGGGCCTCGGGACCGAACATGGCGGAGCAGCGGCCCCCGGCCCGCATCAGCCCGTGGCGGCTCGCTTCATCGATCGCACGACCACGCCACTGTGTCCTAGATGTACTCACCCGTGAGGTTGGGGACGCGGCTGGCGGGTGGTTGGCCTTTGAGCGCGGTGTGTCCGCGGTGGTGATTGTAGGCATGTAGCCAGGCGGGGAAGGCTTGGCGTCGTTCGGTTTCGGTGCGGTAGGGGCGGGCGTAGGCCCATTCCTCCAGCAGGGTGCGGTTGAGTCGTTCGACCTTGCCGTTGGTTTGTGGTCGGTAGGGGCGGGTGCGTTTGTGGGTGATCCCGGCGGTGGCCAGGACGTCGCGCCAGGGGTGGGATCTGTAGCAGGAGCCGTTGTCGGTCAGTACTCGTTGGACGGTGATCCCGGCCGAGGTGAAGAACGCGTGGGCGCGGGTCCAGAACGCGGTGGCGGTTTCTTTCTTCTCGTCGGTGAGGATTTCGCTGTAGGCCAGGCGGGAGTGGTCATCGACGGCGGTGTGGATGTAGCTGTATCCAGCGCCGGAGCGGGTTTTGCGGCCTGCTTGGCGGCCGATCATCTTGTGGCCGCCGCCGTCGGGGATGTTGCCGAGTTTTTTGATGTCCACATGCACCAGCTCACCCGGTGCGGCGTGTTCGTAGCGGCGGATCACGTGGCCGGTGGCACGGTCGGTCCAGGTCAGCCGGTTGAGCCGGTAACGGACCAGGACCCGGTGCACGGTGGCGGGGTTCAGGCCCAGCAGGCCGGCGATCCTGGCCGGGCCCCAGCGTCGCAGGACCCGGACCTTGATGATGCGCCGTTCGGTGCGGGTCGGGGTGCGCCGGGGACTGGTGTGCGGGCGGCTGGAGCGATCCCTCATGCCGGCGGACCCGTACTGGCGGTAGCGATCCGCCCATCGCTTGGCCGTCGTCGGCGAGACCTGGAAACGCTCGGCGGCCCGCCGCAACGGCCAGCTGTCATCAACGACACAGCGGGCCAGGCGAAGACGTCCGGTCTCGGTCAGGGGTGCGTTACGGTGCGGCATGAGGGCCTTTCTGGTCGCCGGTGCAGATGTCGCAATCCACACCGAGCCAGAAGGCCCTCACCTATATCAAGATCATCCACCCGTGTCGCCGTTACCAACCTCAGTGGTCAGTACACCTAGATCACTCGCCGCACCGACTGAGCGGCCTCATCCCGGGACCGGTTCGCGTCGCGCCTGACCGATCGCGGTCTTGGGTTTCCGGCCGCGCGACCGCGCACTCTGCGGACCACGCCGCCCCCGGCGCCAGAACGCGCCGGCCAGACGGTCCCGTACCCGGGACCGGGCAGCGTCGGGTCGCCTCACCGATCGCGGGTCTGCGTTCATCGCGTGTACGGCCGCGCGCTCCGCGGCCCACCGCCTCCGTGCGCCGGCCGGGCGGCCCTGCTCTCTCGATCCGTCCTGGGGCCGTGCCGGGTGTCTCACCGACCGTGGGGGAACTGCTGTCGTCTGCCCGGCCGCGCATGCTCTCGGCACACATCAGCTCGCCTGCGCGGCCGCGCGTTCTCCTTGCCCTGTCCGGTCAGCCGGCTACCAGGGCGGGCGCATCCTCATGGGTTCTCAGCCCTCATGTCCCGCGATGTGCTCATCGAGCCGCGTCTTGAGCTCATCGGGGCTCAGAGCGCGGAGGAACTCATTGCCGCGGACCGCCCAGTAGTGGCCCGAGCCGCCCAGCCCGAACCGCCATCCGGAGTAGCCCGCCGCGAGTTCCTGAAGCCGACCGTCCGCCCGGTCGACGATGTGCCTCATGCTCATTCTCTCCGAACCTCCCTACACCGCCATCCGCCGCGACCAGCGCAGCGGGTCCCCGGATTCCTTCCCCCGGAGACGGGGGTTTGATCGCACGAAAACGGTCGCGCACGCTTGCATGATCATCTCCGCGGGCAAGACGATGGCATGGCCCGCCAAAGTCCAGGCAATTCGTGGGTGATGTAACTAAATCGTGACAAGTGCTTGTCCTTGCGATCTGAGAGGCGATCCAGCCGTCAGCCGCAAGGCCCGGTGCAAGTTCCATTGCGAGACTCACTGCAGGGTCCACTACAGGCCCCGCCGCACGACCCGTTGGGGGACTCGTCGTGGCAGGTCAGAGCATAGATGAGTCACAGACCGTCCCGTCCACGGGACACCACTCCGAACGTGCGGCCCCGGACATCCGGAACGGTCGTTCTATTCCGGCCGAAACGACGCTCAGAGTGTCCGCATCGGCCGCGCTGTACGACCGATTCGATGACCATGGACCCGGCGCCCGAGTCGCTCGCCGTACGGGCCGGCTCAGTGGTGGCCGCGGTGCGGCGAGACGGTCGTGTAAGTCGTGACGGGTACGCCGCCGGGGTCGCGCAGTTGGTGCAGGCGCACTTCGAGCAGGACCGAGCCCACCGCCCAGATGAGGGCGTACAACACGACGGCGGCGGCGCACCGGCGTAGCAGCGGATGGCGGATCGGAGCGGGCCTCGGCGCCGGCGGCCAGTCGGGCCCGTAGTCCATGAAGGGACTGGCGTCCGGCACCCGCCGCCTCCCCAGCACCGGCCCGCGCTCCAGGAGACGCGTCAGCGCACGCCCAGAGCGGACCGCGGCCGGCCACTCCCGGCCGCGCGACAGGCCCCGTACGAACGCGTGCGCGCCGGGAAGCACCACACCGCGCCCCGGAGCACGCTCAGGAAGGGCGGCGGCGAACCACGCCCGCCCGCGCGGCAACCCGTGTACGAACGGGTGCACCCATCTCAGGACGGCGGCGAACCACGCCCGTACGCGCGACAGGGCGGCCACGTACACGGCGGGCACTACGCCGCGCCTCGCGAGGAGGGGCGACCACCTCCGGGCGCGGGCGGGCCGATGTCACGGTCCCGTTCGCGGCCGAACCGACGGATGTTCGCGCTGCGATGACGTGTCCAGCAGGCCATTGCCTCCCCCGGCATCCCCTGGAGCCAAGCACCGGAGTGACGACGTCCGGTGCCCTGACCTTTACCCCTCCCGCACATCCGCCAATCATGATCATTTAGCGGGCGGCTCGCCACCCGTACAGGAGAGCCGGGAGTTCTCCGAGCGTGCGGACGGCCGGGAGCGCGGCGGGGGCGGGGTCGCCGGCGCGGTTGAGCCAGACGCCGAGCAGCCCGGCGTCCGACGCGGCGACGGCGTCCGTACGGAGCCGGTCCCCGACGTAGGCCACCTCATCCGGGTCGAGCCGCAGCCGCCGGCAGCCGGCGTGGAAGATCCGCGCGTCCGGTTTGGCGGCGCCCGCCTCGCTGGAGGCGACGACCTCGGGCAGGTCGGCGGCGATGCCGACGCGGCGGAGCTTGGCGCGCTGCTGCGAGGCGTCGCCGTTGGTCAGGACGCCCAGCCGCAGGCGCCCCGCGAGCGCGTCGAGCGCCGGCCGTACGTCGGGGTAGGCCCGCCAGGCGGACTCGTAGCGGCGCAGGTAGCCGGCGAACCAGGCGTCGGCCCGCGTGGCGTCACACGTGCCCAGGCCCAGCTCGGCGAAGAGGGCGGCGACCCGTACGCGGCGCTGTCCGGCGAAGGTCAGGTCGCCGGACAGGTACCCCTCCATCGCCGCCTCTTCGAGCTCCCTCCAGCGGCGCACCACGCCCTCGGTCCGGTACACGGCGGGGAGGGCCCCGGTGAGTGCGTCCGCCGCGGCGGAGTCGTGGTCGACCAGGGTGCCGTCGAGGTCGAACAGGACGGCCTTGATCGCCGGAGACATCAGAAGACCGGGATGATGTCCTCAGGGTCGATGTCGGAGACGTCGACGCCGTCGATGTCGAGTTCGGGGATGGCAGGGAAGGCGATGCCCCAGCGCTCGACGATCGCCCGCACGCGTGCCATCGCCACGCGCCAGTTCTCCGCCTGCTCGTCGAACGACAGCACGCCCAGGCCGGCGTCGCGGGCGTAGGACATCAGCACCCGGTGGTTGGCCAGGAAGTACGGCGGCAGGTCCCAGAAGCCCTCCGGCGGCTCCCAGAGGATCATCGACAGGAACACGAAACCGGCCCGGAGCTGCTTGGTGATCAACTCACGGGTGTCGTCGGTCAGGCCCGGCCACTCGTTCTCCAGGATGGTCATGCAGATCTGCAGGTGGCGGGACTCGTCGCGGCCGATGCGCTGGAACATCTCGCCGAACACCGGGTGCTCGGTGCCCGACGCCATGCCGCGGAACAGCGTGGAGGCGGCCATCTCGCCCATCATGAAGCTGGTGAACAGCACCGGCAGCGTGTAGCGGCCGACCGCGGTGTTGTAGCCGGTCCAGTAGCGCCCGCCGTTGTGATAGAGCCACGCGATGTTGTTGTGCGCCGCCTTCTCCAGGTCGGTCTTGGGCTCCCAGTCGAGCGGGCCGCCCGGCCACAGCTTGGCGATCGTGCGCTGGCAGCACTCCTCGTGGTTCATCTCGTCGCGCGTGATCGAGAAGAAGCACTTGCGGACCGGGTCCTCCTCGTGCTTCTCGAACGCCTGGATCGTGGCGCGCGCGAAGACCGCCGGGCCGGAGGCGTCGAAGTTGGCGAGCACGGAGAACCAGTACATGATGCCGAGCCGCTGCTCGACGGTGAAGTCCTCCGCGCGCAGGCCGTCCCACGGCAGGTCGGCGGGGTTCCAGACGACGCGCTTGGACTTCTCGTAGATCGCCGCGAGCTTGTCGGTCTCGACGTGCCATTCCATCGGGTAGATGTTCGGCTGCGGCACCTCCGGCGCGGGCCAGAAGCCGCCCTCGGGGATCGTGAGCTTCTTGTCAGCCATCCACCGCTCCTCGTCGTGAGACCGGGCTCTGAGAAACACCCTCTTGTGACACCGTACGTCGAATCGTGCTGGATGGTGTCATATCGCGCAAGACCCGGGCGCGCTGCGCGAACAGGACGCAGACCAGTACACCGGCCGCGGCCACCACCGTGCTCGGTCCCGCGTGCTCGCCGAGCAACAGCCACGACCAGAGCAGGGTCAGCAGGGGCTGGGCGAGCTGCACCTGGCTCGCCCGCGCGACACCGGCCCTGGCCATCCCCGCGTACCAGGCGAAGAAACCCAGGAACATCGACACGACCGCGAGATAGGCCAGACCGGCCACCGCCGGGCCGTTCCAGCGTGGGGGCTCGGCGACCAGCAGGACGGCCGTGACCGGAAGCGTGATCGGCGCGGCGAGGACGAGCGCCCACGAGACGACCGCGCGGCCCGGCATGTCACGGGCGAGCCGGCCGCCCTCGGCGTACCCGAGCCCGGCGGTCACCAGCGCGCCGAACAGGAAGACGTCGGCGACGGAGAACCGCCCGGGACCGTTCCGCAGCGTGAACGCCACGATGCACGCCGCCCCGGCCACACTCGCGACCCAGAACGCCCACGACGGCCTCTCGCGTTCCACCCCCGTGGCTACGCCCCACCGCCCCCACGCACGCAGGGTGCCGAAGGCAGCGGTCGTGATGGGGAGCAGCCCGGTCACCACGGCGGCGTGCGAGGCCGAGGAACCGTGGCTGAGCGCGAGCGTGGACAGCACCGGGAAGCCGAAGACGATGCCGCCCGCGACGACGGCGAGAGAGATCCACTGGGTACCGCGCGGCCGGGCCGCCCGCGTCAGACGCAGCGCGGCCACCGCGAGCAGGGCGGCGATCGCGGCCCGGCCGACGCCGATGGTGTATGGGCCGAAGGCGCGCAGCGCGAAGGAGGTGGAGGGGACGGTGAAGGAGAAGGCGAGCACGCCGAGCGCGGCGGCGCCGAGCCCGGGCGGCAGCGCTATCCGGCCGATGGGAGTAGCGTTATCCTGATCTCTCATGAATGACGATAGCAGTATCGCCGTCCTCGCCGCCGAGCTGCGGGGCGCCGTGGCGGAGCTGCGGCCCGGCGACCGGCTGCCCTCCAGCCGCGTGCTCATGGCGCGGCACCAGGTCAGCCCGGTCACGGTGGCGCGGGCGATCGGACTGCTCAGCGCCGAGGGCCTGGTCGTCACCCGGCCGGGCAGCGGCACCTACGTCGCCGAGCGCGCCCGCGCACGTGGCGACTCCGGCCTCGCCTTCGCCTGGCAGGCCGTGCCGCTCGCCGACCGCACCGTCGACGCCGGCGGCGTCGTGGCGCTGCTGTCCCCGCCGCCCGACGGCGTGATCGCGCTGAGCGGCGGTTACCTCGCGCCCGAGCTGCAGCCCGTACACGCGCTGGCGACCGCGGCGGCACGGGCGGTCCGGCGGCCGGGCGTGTGGGAACGCCCGCCGCTGCACGGCCTGCGCGGGCTGCGCGAGTGGTTCGCCCGTACGGCGGGCGGCGACGTGACGGCGGCGGACGTGACGGTCACCGGCGGCGGGCAGGCCGCGGTGACGATCGCGCTGCGCGCCCTGCTGCCGCCCGGCGCGCCGCTGTTGGTCGAGTCGCCCACCTATCCGGGCGCGATCGACTCGGCGCGGGCGGCCGGGCTGCGGCCCGTACCGGTTCCGGTCGATGAGGACGGCCTGCGGACCGACCTGCTCGCGGACGCGTTCGCCGCCTCCGGCGCCCGCGCGGTGTACTGCCAGCCGACCTTCCACAACCCGACCGGCACCGTGCTCTCCCCCGCGCGCCGCGCGCAGGTGCTCGACGTGGCGCGCGCGGCGGGGGCGTTCGTGATCGAGGACGACTTCGCGCGGCACCTGGGCATCGAGCCGCCGCCGCCCTCGCTGATCTCCGCCGACGGCGACGGCCGGGTCGTGCACATCTCCTCGCTGACGAAGGCGACCGCGCCGAGCGTTCGGGTGGCCGCCATCGCCGCGCGCGGTCCCGTGGCCGAGCGCATCCGCGCCACCCAGCTCGTCGACTCGTTCTTCGTCGCCCGGCCGCTCCAGGAGGCCGCCCTGGAGCTCGTCGGCTCGCCCGCGTGGCCGCGCCACCTGCGGACGATCGGCGAGGCGCTGCGGCGGCGGCGCGACGCCCTCGCGGCGGCGCTGGCCGCGCACGGCCTGCGGCCCGCGGTGCTGCCGCGCGGCG